>NZ_WNJO01000001.1 GCF_009720675.1 Secundilactobacillus folii
AAACCAGGAATCTGCGGCGCTCTTTGCTTATATTTTAGAATCTAACCGAGTTTTGTCCGACTCTCTTTAGTATTGCAAAAAACCAAATTAATGGTGTCGCTGTTTACCGGCATTTCGATTTCGATTACGTTTGTCTTGGTTAACAGTTGCTGGTCTTGACGCAGCGTTTGAAGTTGAACCGGTAGCAGTGGTTGAAGCCGCTGTGGCAGGTTGCGGTGCAGCCGGTACCTTCGGCGGATTTTTCTTCATTTGTTCATCGATCTCTCGCCGAATACGTGGGCGGTAGAGATTAATGATCAGGGTTTGGATACAGGCGAAAATCCCACCAATAAAGAAGTACAGGCCTAAGCCAGCCGAAGTTGAAATCGTAAAGAACAGGATCATCACTGGACTGATCACCATTGTGACCCGCATTGCTTTACGCTGTTCCTTTGGCATACCAATCATTGACAGGTAGCCTTGAAGCAAGTACGCCAAGAAGGACAAGATGGCCAGTGTCACTGAAGATTTCCCTAAAGCGATCCCCATGAAAGTGGAGGAGGAAAGTTCTGGTGAATACTGGATGGCCGCGTAGAGTGCGGCAAAAATTGGCATTTGAATCAGCAGTGGCAAACAGCCGATACCGCCAGTCATACTGATGCCATTATCACGGTAAAGCTGCATCATTTGCTGACCCGCTGCTGCTTGTTCCTCTTGAGTTTTAGCCGCTTTTTGGCGTGCTTGAATCTCTGTCAGCTGGGGCTTGATTGCGGCAATTTTTTCCTGTTGAACCGTTGAATTACGCAGCTGGCGAACCATTAATGGTAACAAAACCATTCTCACGACGACGGTCACAACAATAATTGCCCAGCCGTAGGAGTGACCAAGAAAGTTGGCAATCCATTCCATCACGTGCTGACCGGGAACGGCTAGGTAATCATAGACCAGGCCGTAGGGTTTGCCACCCTTAGTTCGCTGCACACACCCGCTAAGTAGCAGGGCCAGTGTGGTTAGTAAAAGCCCGATCTGTAAAGGTTTTTTAGATTTCATTTAGTTTGTCTCATTTCCCTTCTGAACAATTTAATACTGATGATTTCCAATCAATCACAACAGGGTAAATATTACTTGATATGAGGGGGCTTTTCAATCGGTAATGACAAATTTTTTAAAGTCTTCCACACTTTTGGAAGTGATTTGAACGTCTCTAATACTTGCGTAGGGTGTAGGTGAGTGGCGTAATGCTTTGATAAATGCAGTTAAGTCGGCCTTTTCAGCCTCCGCACGAACGGTCACTGACCCGTCAGCTTCATTTTTGATCCAGCCAGTAATTCCCATGCGGTTGGCTAAACGAGCGGTCGTCCAGCGGAACCCTACACCCTGAACGCGACCGGAGACTGAAATTAGTACAGATTCCATCATAGCACCTCTAATCGTGATATTATGTACCATAGTAACAAAAAACGGAAGGAAGAGGCAGGACATGATTGAAAAAATTACCTCAACGCAAAACGCAAAGGTGAAAAAGTGGCAGCATCTGACGACTAAAAAGGGTCACCATAAATTTCACCAGTATTTAGTAGAAGGTTGGCACACGGTCGGTGATGCCATTGCCGCTGAACAGCCGGTAGTTCAGGTTGCTGCCACACCAGAGCAGCTGGATGAACACGCTCAAGATATTCCGGACGACGTGGAACGCTTTGAAATTACGGACGAGATTGCCAAAAAACTATCCGACACCGTTACGCCTCAGGGGATCTTTGCTGTGATCGATATTCTAGCTGCTGAACACGTCGATCCAGATGAGGCAACCGGTGCTTGGCTTTTGCTTGACCGAATCCAGGATCCTGGTAATATTGGTACGATGGTTCGAACTGCCGACGCTGCAGGCTTCTCCGGCGTTGTATTTGGCAACGGGACTTCCAGTCGTTATACACCGAAGGTCATTCGTGCAATGCAGGGCAGTCAGTTTCACATTCGTTTGAGTGAGGATGACCTCGGCAATTGGGTCAGTGCTTTCGAAGCTCGGCAGATCCCGGTTTATGGTTCAGCGTTAGATAAAGATGCTCAAAACTACCAGACCGTCGAACCACAGCCGGCATTCGGCCTGATCATGGGTAATGAGGGGCAGGGCATGTCCGAGCGGCTGATGAGCCAAACGACTACTAATCTATACATTCCAATTAAGGGGCAGGCGGAATCGTTGAACGTTGCCGTCGCTGCTGGTATCCTAATGTTTAAATTAAATCAAAATTTGGTGTAATTTAGACTTAAAAGGTGTTTTGCTTGCCAAAATGTGTTAGATTAAGTATAGTTTGTTACAAATGAACTTACTTAAAGTAAAGGAAGCGTAGTATGTCACGAAATGATTGGCGCCAAGATTCAGAGTACGTTGCTTTAGTCAGTGATTTGTTGGCTAAGCCAGAAGTCCAAAAACTGGCTGACTACACCCAACATCACCACTCCAATCGGTTGGATCATTCGATCTCCGTTTCTTATGATAGCTATTTAATTGCTAAGAAGCATCATTTAAACGTTCGTGCGACTGCACGTGCGGGTCTGTTACACGACCTGTTTTACTATGATTGGCGGACGACCAAGTTCAACCTTGGTTCGCACGCTTTCATTCATCCTCGTGTAGCGTTACGGAACGCAGAAAAATTAACTGAACTGAGCCCCATGGAAAAAGATATTATTCTTAAACATATGTGGGGGGCAACGGCAGCGTTACCCAAGTATCGCGAAAGTGTTGTTGTTAGTTTGGTAGATGATAAGGAAGCTATTTCGGAATTTTTCACGCCCGTTCGTAAACGGGTTTCAGAATGGCGTAAGCGTCATCTTGACCGAGTTTTGAATTTGTTAGATAAGTAAGGATAGATTTGGGGGTGTAGGAATGGATCAAGTAATCAGTAAGACCATCGACCCAAATGATTTTGAACTGTGTTCGAAATTTGAGTGGACGTTTTCAATTTTAGGTAAAAAGTGGAACGGTCTAATTATTGACGTATTATTAAACCTTGGCCCGCAACGTTTTAAGGACATTGCAAGTAAGGTGACCAAGTGTTCTGATCGGGTCTTGGTCGAACGGCTCAAAGAACTCGAAAGTGACGGCTTAGTGATGCGTAAGACGTACCGTAATTCATCATTGATCGAGTATGCTTTGACTGAAAAGGGGCAGGATTTAGCCGGTGTGATGCATTCGATCCACAGTTGGGCCGAAAAATGGTGTGCTAACGAATCCTCTTCTGAGGTTGACCAATGCCATCAGCCGCTGTAAACTAGTGGTTGTGAAATTGTATAAATGCAATGAGAAGAGACCAGTAATTCTGATTTGATCACAGAGACGAGTGCGTTTAGTGAAAGCACTTGGGTCAATAAGAACGAATTCACTCTTTGAGCAGAGATTGGGAATCATCTTCAGGATGATAAAAAATCTTCCGGTTGATTAACCGTTATTAAATTACCGAGTGTACTTAATGATTAAGTAAACAAGGGTGGTACCGCGAAAGCTTCGTCCCTTTATTTTGGGACGGAGTTTTTTTATTTTTTAAGGAGGGTCATACATGACACTGAGAGATCAGCTGGAAAAAATTCGGCAAGAACGAGAGCAAAATATTAAAGACGTTGGTGACCTTAAGAAACTGGATGCACTAAGGGTCGAGCTGCTCGGAAAAAAGGGACCCATTACCCAAGCATTAAGAAGTATGCGTGATTTACCGGCTGAAGAACGGCCGCAGTTTGGCCAGTTTGCTAACCGAGTTCGCGATGAACTGCAAACGACCATTGAACGTCGCCGTGACGAGTTGAAACAGGCGATGCTGAATAAAGAATTACAAGAAGAAAAGATTGATGTGACGCTACCGGGTAAACCAGTTGCGCAGGGTCAACCGCACGTGATCCAACAAATTATCGACCAGATAGAAGATCTCTTTATCGGTATGGGCTATCAAGTTTTGACTGGCCCAGAAGTCGAAGAAGATAAGTATAATTTTGAAATGATGAACCTGCCTAAAGATCACCCTGCCCGCGATATGCAAGACACGTTCTACATCACAAAGGAAATCTTGATGCGGACCCAAACCTCACCCATGCAGGCGCGGACGTTGGAAAAACATGATTTTAGTCAGGGACCGTTAAAAATGATTTCCCCTGGAGTCGTTTATCGGCGTGATACGGATGATCCCACTCATTCTCACCAGTTTCACCAGGTGGAAGGTATCGTGATCGATAAGCACATTACCATGGCTGATTTAAAGGGGACTTTACAGTTGGTGGCCCACGAATTGTTTGGTGACCGGTTTGATATTCGGTTGCGCCCAAGCTACTTTCCGTTTACTGAACCATCAGTCGAAGCTGATATTACCTGCTTTAACTGTGGTGGCAAGGGCTGTGCAGTCTGCAAATACACCGGCTGGATCGAAGTCCTCGGCGCCGGCATGGTCCATCCAAACGTTTTGAAGATGGCTGGAGTCGACCCAGAAGTCTTTGGTGGTTTTGCCTTTGGGCTTGGTCCCGACCGTTTTGCAATGCTGAAGTATGGTGTGGATGATATTCGGAATTTCTACTTAAACGATGTCCGCTTCCTTACCCAATTCTCAAAGAAAGGATAATCAGCCAAAATGAAAATTTCTTACAATTGGTTAAAAGAATATTTAGATATCCAAGTTTCGCCAAAGGATTTGGCCGAAAAAATCGAACGTTCTTCAGTCGAAGTCGATTCCGTGACACAACCTAGTGACGGCCTGAAAAAGCTGGTAGTGGGTAAAATCGAATCCCTCAGAGATCACCCGGATTCAGATCATTTAAAGATCTGTTCCGTTGATGTTGGCGAAGAAGAGCTGTCAGAGATCGTCTGTGGTGCACCTAACGTTGAAGCTGGACATAAAGTGATCGTTGCCTTACCTGGTTCTCGAATCGGCGGCAACGTGAAGATCAAACGTTCCAAGATGCGTGGTGTGACCTCAAATGGGATGATCTGTGCCTTAGATGAAATTGGCTTTGGAAAAGACGTGATTCCAAAGGAATGGTCAGATGGCATTTACTTCTTACCTGATGACGCTAAGATTGGCGAACCCGTCTTTTCATATCTCGGAATGGATGACCATTTGATTGATGTTGACGTTACTCCCAACCGTGGTGATATGCTGAGTGTCTACGGCGTGGCCCGTGATTTAGGTGCCATTTACGCGCAGAAGCCAAAGCTGAATCACCCAAGCGTTGAGGAAGTTTCCAGTTTAGCCGCTGATAAGGTTAAACTGGATGTCAACGCTGACTTAGCCCCAATCTACAAGATGCGAATCGTTGAAAACGTTAAGATTCAACCAAGTCCACTTTGGTTGCAGATCAAGCTGTGGAACGCTGGCGTTCGACCAATCAATAACGTTGTTGATGTCACTAACTACATCTTACTGAAGTATGGTCAACCTTTGCACGCGTTTGACTTTAACAAGGTTTCTGGTAACACGATTTATGCCCGTCAAGCATATGAAGGCGAAAAGCTCACCACCTTGGATGAAGAAGAACGTGAACTTGATGCTAAGGATATTGTGATCGCTGATTCCGACAAAGCAATCGCATTGGCCGGTGTCATGGGTGGTTTAAATTCTGAAATCGATGACCGCACAACGACGGTCGCCATTGAATCAGCCGTGTTCATGCCTACAATGATTCGAAAGACTGCGCAACGTCATAATTTGCACACTAGTGCCTCACAACATTTCGAGCGTGGCGTTGACCGCGGTGGTGTTGATGAAGCAGTTGACGCAGCTGCCCAGATGATGCACGAATTAGCTGACGGCGATATTTTAAAGGGTATCGTGACCGGTTCAAGCTATGATGTGAAAGATGAAGTTGTTCAAGTGACGCTTTCACGGGTCAACCACGTTTTGGGAACTCATTTAAAGAGTGACCAGGTAAGTGCCATTTTTAAACAATTAGGATTTGGCGTCACACTGGATGGGGATACCTATACGGTAACAGTGCCATCGACTCGTTGGGACATTCATATTGCTGCTGACCTACTGGAAGAAGTCGCCCGGATCTACGGGTATGATAATCTTCCGGCAACGTTACCAACTGGGCCAACCACACTAGGAAAATTGACTGAAAAGCAGATTTTAATTCGTGATTCCCGCCGGCTCTTTGAGGCGCTTGGATTAAACCAGGCGATTTCTTACGCGTTGACAACCGAAGAAAAGGCTGGCCAATTTATGATGCGCAAGAGTGCTGAGACCCAGTTGAGTTGGCCGATGACCAATGACCATACCACTTTGCGGATGAACTTGATCAGTGGTTTGCTGGACGACGTTGCTTATAACAACGCCCGTTACGTTAAAGACGTTGCCCTTTACGAACAGGGACGGGTCTTTTATAAGGATTCCGCCGATGAAGTTCGGCCGAGTGAACATGAGCACATTGCTGGTGCCATTAGTGGTCAGTTAGTGGTTGATCCGCTGCAAAATGCGAAGCGCAATGCAGTTAATTTTTACCAGCTAAAAGGAATTGTTGAGCAGTATCTTCAAAATTTAGCCATCGAGGGCGACATTGAATTCGTTGCTACCGATCGCTACCCAGAGATGCACCCAGGTCGAACAGCAGATATTTCGATTCATGGTCACAACGTTGGGTTCATCGGTCAGGTTCACCCATCAGTCGCTGAAGCATACAAAATTAATGAAACTTATGTTTTTGAACTGAATCTGGATGCTTTGTTAGAAATGCCGAAGAAGATGAATCAGTATCAGCCAATTTCCAAGTATCCTGCTATTACTCGAGACGTTGCTTTACTTGTCGATAAGAACGTCACCAACGCTCAAATTCTGGCTCAGATCAACAAAAAGGGTGGTGCCTACCTGAAGTCGGTCCACTTGTTTGATGTTTATCAGGGTAAGAATTTACCGAATGGTAAGCAATCGTTAGCCTACACGTTAACCTATCAGAATCCGAACGCGACGCTGACCGACGAAGAAGTCACTAAGGCTTTCGACAAGGTTCAAAATAGCCTGGTTAGTGAACTGGGTGCTGAAATTCGGTAATTAACATGAATTTAATTTGATTGCGCAGTTTTCCTGTCTGGCTTTGATAATAGCTATTTGAAGCATCTTATTCACTGAATCAATACAATTACGTTGGGGCGGTCTCACGGTCGACCTGACGTTTTTGTGTGCGGTGATTAATGAACCAGCTGATAACTGTATTTCAAAATTCTTAAGTTCCTAAGATTGTTACTGCAATGCCAATCAAAATCTTGTATAATAGTCCAGATATTGAATGAATGGAACGGAGGAAATACTTTGGATAACGACAAACAGCCCACTCCCCCAAAGTCGGGGAAGAAGAAACTGTCGATTGGTCAAAAAATTATTGCGGGGGTTGTCAGCCTACTAGTGATTTTGCTAGTGGTTACTGGCATTGTTTTTTATAATTATTTTCAATCGGCCTTAAAACCATTGAATCCAAAGAGTCAACAGGTCGTTCAAGTTGATATTCCAATGGGCGCGTCAAACAAAAGAATCGGCTCAATTTTGCAAAATGAAGGTATCGTGAAAAGCGGTGCCGTCTTTAACTACTACGTTAAATCAAATAATTTCTCTGATTTTCGCGCTGGGTACTATCAACTAAAGGCTTCTATGACGCTTAAACAAGTCGCTAAGCGGTTGCAACAGGGTGGTAGCAGTGAGCCGATCCAGAGTCGCAAGGGTAAGGTCTTAGTTCAAGAGGGTGCCGGCATTGCTGACATTGCTAATAACGTGGCTTCGACTACCGACTTTAGTAAAGCCGAGTTCTTGAGCTTGATGAAGGACCAATCTTATATTAAGCATCTGGCTAAGCAGTACCCAGCTTTGTTGTCGTCATCAATGGCGTCTAAACAGGTTCGATACCATTTGGAAGGGTACCTCTATCCGGCCACCTACATTGTTAGCAAACATATGTCATTGAAGCAGTTAGTGAATCAGATGGTGGCGCATACGAATGCGGAACTGTCACCTTACTATAAGAGAATCAAGAAGGAGCAATTGACGGTTCAACAGGTATTGACACTGTCCTCGCTAGTCGAGCGAGAAGGCGTCAGCCAATCTTACCGGCGCAAAATTGCCGGGGTCTTCTTTAACCGTATCGCGCAAGGAATGCCGTTACAGTCTGATGTGGCGGTTGAATACGCCATTGGACACCATAAGCAACACCTGACCAATAAGGATCTGCAGACTGATTCGCCATATAATTTGTACAAGTTTGCCGGTTATGGTCCTGGACCATTCAATAATCCAAGTATGTCAGCGATTAAAGCGGTTCTTGATCCGTCTGATGAGAGTAAGGGATACCTGTATTTTGTCGCCAACACTAAGACTGGCAAAATCTACTTTTCAAAGACGTTAGCAGAACATAATAAACGGGTTGCTGCACTAAGCAAGGTCAATAATTAAAATCTTGAAGGGATAATGAAGATGTCAGCACAACAATCTAAACCGGTAATCATCGGTGTTACCGGTGGATCCAGTAGTGGGAAAACGACTGTTAGCCGTGCCATTTACAATGAATTAGAAAACGAATCGATTATGATTTTGCAACAGGATGCCTATTATAATGATCAGGCTAATATGACGATGGCGGAGCGAAAAGCCGTCAATTACGACCATCCCCTGGCTTTTGACACTGATTTGCTCATTAAGCAATTGAAACAGCTTCAAGCTTATCAAGCGATTGAACGGCCGGTGTACGATTATACGCAATATACTCGCAGTGCTGAGACCATTCATCAAGAGCCCAAAGACGTGATCATCTTGGAAGGTATTTTAATTCTGGATGACGAACGGTTACGTGATTTGATGGACATTAAAGTGTTTGTTGATACGGATGATGATATTCGTATTATTCGTAGAATTGAACGGGACATCAAGGAACGGCAACGTGATCTTGATGGTATTATTTCTCAGTACCTGACAACGGTCAAGCCGATGTATCATCAGTTTGTGGAACCCACTAAGCGCTATGCAGACCTGATCGTACCAGAAGGCGGCGAAAATCAAGTGGCCATTGATTTATTGACCACCAAGATTCGCTCGATTTTGACCCAAAAAAAGACTGGTCGTCAGGAATAATTTCACCGTTGAAAAATTTTAACTTGCGTGATGAGTCGTCGCATGGTAATGTAGGCGACAGACAAAAAATTTTAACTGTAATGAGGTGCTATTTTTGGCTGAACAAAAAACGTATCCAATGACCGCCGATGGAAAGGTCAAGTTGGAAAAAGAACTAGAAGATTTGAAAATGAACCGTCGTCCAGAAGTTATCAAGCGTATTCAAATCGCCCGCAGTTATGGTGACTTATCCGAAAACTCGGAGTACGAGTCAGCAAAAAACGAGCAAAGTATGCTTGAAAGTCGGATTACAACGGTTGAACACATGTTGCAATACGCGGATGTGATCGAAAGTGACAAGACCAACAAGGATGAAGTCACCGTTGGTAAGAAGGTCACCTTTAAGGAACTTCCTGATGAGGATCCAGAATCTTACACGATCGTAGGGGCTGCTGAAGCTGATCCAATGAGTGGTAAGATCTCTAACGATTCACCGATTGCGAAGGGCTTGATGAACCATAAAGTTGGCGAAGAAGTCACAATTGAAATTCCAGCCGGTGATATGAAAGTCAAAATTCTGACGGTTGAATCGGCCTAGTGAATTTCAAAAAAATAATCATCTAAACTGTTTTCGAAGGTCATCTTTTGAAGGTGGCCTTTTTGTTTGTTGTCTGCTAATTCTGGCTGCGCCATCAAATTGCTTGCAAACTAATGGACTTGCGTTTTTATGAATTTCAGGTTATAAATGAAGGTGATGAAAGCGCAACCAATATTGGAAACAAGGGAGCAATTTATAATGAAAATTATTGTTACTGATCAAGTTAGTAAGTGGTTTCATAATGAGATGGGACTATCAAAGGGTCGCGGCCTTCGCTTCTTCGGAAAGGTCTACGGCAATACACCCGTTCACGAAGGCTTTTCATTAGCCATGACGCCGGATGATCATCCGGAGGAACCGTATGCGATTACCAATAAAGATGGTGTGAACTACTTTGTTTCAGAAGATGACCGCTGGTTCTTTAAGGGCTATGATCTCGTGATCGATTACGACCAAAGCGAGGATGGTCCACGGTATAATTACGTGGAAAATGGTGAACTTTGATTCATCCATTGCTAGGAGGGTCAAACGATCAAAAAATGGGAGAGTAGGGCAAAACTCGGTTAGATCCCAGAATACAAGCAAAGAGCGCCGTGGATTCCTGGTTTTGGAATCTGCGGCACTCTTTGCTTGCATGGTCAGAATCTGAGCTTTGACGCACCTTTAGGCCAAATACAGTCTTGAAGGTTGAGTCACATTTTTAACTACCTCTGCATTAAAATATCGGTTCGATACTTACCAAAATTAACTTTTGTCCCAGCCTCTTATTAAGTTGAACAATGAAAAAATTGCCGTTTGATTAATTCCATCATTCGGACAAACATTATTTTCTCACTTTTATGCTTGGTGGCGACGATGCCAATAAATGTAGGCCGAACAGATCATTAGGCTAAGTACAGAAATCAGAATGCCTAAATTGAGCAGTGGTGGCCAATAACTAAAGCGGATTGTGTGTGTACCACGGCCTAATTTTAAGGCAGTGAAGATTCCAGCAACCCGTTTAGGTTGAACGGTTTTACCATCCACCGTCACGTGCCAGCCTTTGGCGTATGGAATTGTGGTCATCAAAGTGGCTGAAGCTTGGTTAACTTTGATTTTACCCGTGATACGACTTTGACTGTGATGGGTGACGGTCATTGGGTGTGCGGCTAATTTTTGCTGACCCGCCTTAAATTGCTGATTGTTTAACTGGTACAATGTAAAGTTTTGCAGCCAGAGGGTTGATTTTTTTAAATGCAGTTGCAACTTTACCTGTTGTCCTTTTTGATGGTCAGCGATGTTGACAACAATCGTGTTGCGATAGGTTGGATATTGGGCTAACGGACGACCATTCAAGCTGATTGAAACGTTGCTATCAATTAAGTTTGAGCCGAGGGTTAGATAGAATGCATCGTTTGTTTTGGGAGTAAAGTAGAAGGTGATATTACCTGGTTTGATCAAGTTAGTTTTCTGCAGGATTGCACCAGTTAGTTTAGTTTGTTGACGGACATTGTCAAAGACGACCCGGTCAAAGTTCTGCGCGCTGAAGAGGTGTCTATCCCTGGCGTTGCCGGTGAGTGCGGCCCATAAATTAGCTTGGTACTGAGTGGGATCCTTGGTCGTATTTTCCAGCGATAGAATCTGGCTATTTGCTAGAAAGCCTACCGGTAAGGCATACGGATTCCTGTAAGTCGTGATCAGGCCATCTTTTCTGATCGGTTTGTAATCAACTAAGTCTGCGCGCGTTGACACGCTATTGATGTCCGGATTTGATAACTCACCACCAGTAGTCTGCTGATTCATGATGTAGCGCATATTAAGCAGTGAATCGGTCAGCAAAGTACCATTTGTGTAAGTGACAAAACCATCGCCGTCGGGTTCTCCGACGTCACCCATGAAAGTGGGCATTGACTTCTCCAGCGTTGACGAGAAGACTGAGCCACCATTGAATTGTCCGGATAACGGATCATTTTTAGTCCGCATAAACGTTGGTGTCATCCGGTACCAGCCATGGTCTGCTGATGTCACACGATTAGATTGGGTTGCCAAAACACGTTGGTAATTTTGATATTCAGGTTCAGTGACGTAACTAATTCGGTTCAAGCTCGTTGCAGCGTTGCTGGACATTTCAATGATGACAAAACAGACAAAGGCCAGCTGGTAAAACCATGGTCGCTTGTCTGGCAACGCAATCAGGCAGGTTGCTGCAACGAGTAAGAGCGTCCCAATGAGCATTTGGCTTTGATCAAGGAAGGAAAATTGCTTTAGGTTTAGCCAAACGTAAGCCACGACGACTGCACAAATACCAGTCACCGCGCCCAGTTGCCAAAGTTTTGGTACAAATTCGGGTTGCAATGCGTTAGCTGCTAGCCAGACAAGCCAGAAGCTGACCACAAAGGAAAAGCGGTACGGATACCAGATTGGAAACTGTAAACCATGCCATAAAAGGTCCAGAGGTTCAAAGCAAAGTGATAACGCTAAAATGGCGGTGATGGCTAGGCCTACCCATCGTGTCAGCGGCTTGCGGTTTCTTTGCAGAAAGAAGAATAGTGCACCCAGTACCATTAAACTACCAATAAATAAGTTTGGTGTGCCCTTTGGCATTTGGTTAAAATTAAAACTGCCAAGGAAAAACTTGGCCAACATTTTGGGTGGGAAGTATTCAAATTTAAACGACCAGTCGGTTTGCGTGTACTGAGTCTTGCTGATGCTCAGTGAGTACCAAGTTGGCAGCAGTGTGATAGCCGCAATCCCCGCGGCCAGCAACGATCCAATCACAAAGCGGCGGAGACTGGCCACGGCGGCCTTAAAGTCTGCAGAGTTTGAGAGCCAGTACCAAATAAAGAAGAGGCCGGTAAACAGACAGACCATAAACGCCATGTAATAGTTAATGATCAGCAAAGCAGCGAGCCAGCCAACGTAGGTCCTAATTTTGCCAGTATCAATGAGCCGGATCACGCCCCAGATGATTAGCGGTAAAATAATAATGGCATCTAACCACATTAAATTTAACTGATTTGCAATCATCCAACCCATTAAAGCGTAGCTGGTGGAGAATGCCAGGACTGGTAGGTGTTTTTGAACCTTGGTTTTTAAAAGCAACCATGCAAAGCTCAGACCGGCTGCCCCGTATTTTAAAACGGTTAACCAAAAGATGGCGGTCGGTAGATTATGATCTGAAAACAGGAGTAAAATTAGGTTGAACGGACTGAGTAAATAATAGGTCCAAACACCAAACATTTCGCCGCCTAAGGCTTTTTGGAAGGTATAGAAGAAGCCACTCGGATGTGCTAAAAGTGTGTGTCTGAAATAGGCGAAGAAGTCAACGTACTGCTGGCCGAGATCCACGGTCAATAATGTTGAAGATCCAAATGGTGCCATTTGCCGATACATAAAATAGCCACTCATTACGAGCGCGGGAATGAGGAAGCTCAGGGTCAGCAACGTTAATTTCTCATGCCTTTTGATCCATTGAATAGTTATTTTCAAAAAAAGCCCTCCGATAACTCGAAAATTAAATTGCCCAAACGAGACTAATTCTAATTACAAAGCATATCATAAAAATTCATAAAAAGTATTAAATCCTTTAAGGGTTAATGGTTTCGTTAAGAAAATTCTGGTAGAATGATGAAGTTAGGTAAGGAGCGTTAGAAAAGTGAAAAATTTCTTCAGTCGATTTAACCGAAATCACGCGTCACGAAACCAAAAGTCAACTACAGAGCAGATTCCATTTCGGATGAACTTTCTGTTCATTGTTGTGGGTCTTTTGTTTGCGGCGTTAATTGCACAACTCGCTTATTTGCAGATTCTTCACGGTAGCCAGCTCAAAGCTGAAGTGAATCGGACTGACAGTACCGTTGAAACTAACAACGTCCAACGAGGGATGATTTTTGATTCCACTGGTCGTGTGTTAGTGGGTAACAAGACCCACCAGGCAATTAGTTATACAAAGGGGGTCAACGTTTTATCCTCTGATATGTATCGAATTGCCAATCGGTTAGGGCGCTACTTGACGGTTTCAACTGGTAGTCTGACCCGCCGAAATCGGGCCGACTATTACTTAGCATCACCGTCGCGACTTAAGCAGGTCAAAGCTCAAATTCCAAATATTTCGCAAGATACTGCCTCTGCGGCTTACGATAAAGAACTGCAGTACCTATATGCTCACCCAGGCAGTTTCAAGCTGACCAAAAGCCAAACCAACGATGCGATGATCTACGCTAAGATGAGTGGGGCTTATTCGTTATCGACAACGTACATCAAGGAAACTGGTGTCACCAGTAAAGAACTAGCAGAAGTTGGTGAACATTTGGGGGAAATGCCTGGTGTGAAAGTCGGCACAAGTTGGACACGTGATTATCCGTATGGCAGTTCATTGAAGAGTATCTTGGGAACCGTTTCTTCCGAAAAGGTTGGGTTACCAGACAATAAAGTCAATCAATACCTAGCACAGGGCTACTCGCGGAACGACTCAGTTGGTCAAAGTTACTTGGAACAGCAGTATGAACCAGTTTTACGGGGGACGAAATCGCAGACCGACGTTGAAGTTTCGGGAACTAAAATCATGAAGGAAGTTAAAAAATACGGCGGTCAAAAAGGTGATAACCTCCAGTTGACCATTAATGCCCAGTTTCAAAAGCGGCTGCAGTCTTTAGTCAGGTCTGCTGAAAGTGGCGCTGGTGGCGATTCTACCGGTGTTTATGCCGTGGTCATGAACCCTAATAATGGCGCGGTGATTGGTATGGCCGGTGTGGATCGAGACCCCTCCACTGGTAAGGTGACCAATAACGCATTAGGGACAATTAACAGCTCGATTACAATGGGATCTGTTGTGAAGGGCGCAATGGTCTCTGGCGCTTTGATGGATGGTGTCATTTCGCCTTCTAATAGTACGTTGACCGATATGCCAATTACCGTTGGTGGGACCAAGAAGGCTTCTTGGTTCAATAAAAGTGGTAGTGCTGATATGGCCATCAATGCCTCAACAGCGCTGGAGGTTTCCTCTAACTCGTATATGATGCAATTGGCGATGAAGGAAGCTGGTTTTAAGTATTCGTCCGGCGCTGCTTTAACGATGAGTCCAAGCATCTTCAGTAAGCTGCGTGGTTACTTCAATCAATTTGGCCTTGGCGTTAAGACGGGGATTGACCTACCTGGTGAAACAACCGGTATTGAAGGTGCTTCAACTAAGTCGCATATTGGAAATGCACTTGATGAGGCATACGGGAACTACGATGCCTATACAACCATGCAGGTTGCGCAATACATGTCAACGATCGCCAATGGTGGCTATCGAATTCAACCACACGTTTTAGGCTCGATTCGTGGGACCAGTCAAAATGGTGGTCTGGGAGCTGTTAAAGCTTCTGTCACCCCAACAGTGTTAAACGAGATCAACATGACGCCTGCCGAGCGTAAATTGGTCACTGATGGACTGTACGATGTGGTTCACGGGACAAATACCTATAAAACCGGTGCCGAACTGGACACCATTAAGCCAGAAATTTCAGGTAAGACTGGGACTGCTCAGACCTACTATAAGAAGACTGAAACGGTTACGTTAAGTTTGGCTTCGTATGCACCGTCCACACATCCGCAGGTAGTTGTTGCTTTAGCAATGCCAAACCTGAACTATAACGCCGAAGATAATAACATGAAACTGGCAAAGCAGATCTATTCAGCATACTGGAGCATGGTTCAGTCAACGTCGACTGCTAATTCCGGTTCATCGACGATAAATTAATCGTCTTTGGCAAATGGAGAGAAGCTGTAAAGTAAATTTACTTAACAAATCTAGTATTTAGACTGGTAATTGATTTCAATAAATGATAAAATACTACGAGTTAAGGCTATTTGCCAAATTCTATATACGTTGGGAGGTCAGAAGCTATGCGCGTACACATTACGTTAGAATGTACTGAATGTCACGAACAAAACTACTTATCAAGTAAAAACCGTCGTAACAATCCTGACCGGGTAGAACTCAAGAAGTATTGCCCACGTCAACACAAGGTGACGTTACACAGAGAAACAAAATAAAGGCATAGGCGATGAGCCTGCGCCTTTTTTATTAGACCGAAGGAGATAAACGATGGCAAGTAAAAAGGCAGTTCGCGAAAAAATTATTGCAGCCCTAGGGTCAATGCCTGATGACGTCCGTCATTTTCAGGCCGATGCGCTATACGAGCGGTTAGAGGATTCGCCGGAGTGGGAACGCAGTCAAACGGTGGCCATTACGCTCTCAACGGGTATCGAGTTAGATACTCAACCAATTATCGATGCGGCTAAACAGGCCCGCAAACAGGTTTTGGTGCCGAAAACATTCGATTCTGATCGGTCGATGATCTTTGTGCCGCTGACCGAAAGCACTACGCTTAAAGCGTCTAAATTTGGCATTTTAGAACCGGAAAATGGTATTCCAGTCACGAAAGACCAGATCGATCTAGTTGTTGTGCCCGGTTTAGGCTTCACGAAGCAAGGTGTTCGTTTAGGTTTTGGTGGTGGCTACTATGACCGCTTTTTAAGTGATTATCAGGGTCGAACAGTGAGCTTGGCGTTTGATGCTCAGTTATTTGACGAACCAACCTGGAAAGTTGCTGAACACGATATCTATGTTCAGCACGTCATTTCTGCTCACTAAGGGGGCAAAGAATGCAACAACGAATCAGACGCTGGCTTGCAGGGCCGTATATCACCGTTTCCCTGATCGTAATCATGGTGATCATCTATGGATTAATGTCAGTTATGGGTGGTTCACAGAATGCTCAGGTACTGATAGAATTTGGTGCTAAGTATGATCCACTGATTTTAGCGGGGCAATGGTGGCGACTGATCACGCCGGTATTTTTGCATATGGGGTTTGAACACCTGTTACTGAACATGGTCACTCTGTACTTTATCGGCATTCAAATCGAAGGCATTTTTGGGCATTGGCGTTATTTAGTGATTTTTGTGCTGTCGGGGATTGGTGGCAACTTAGCCAGTTTTGCGTTTAACCCTAATGCCATTTCAGCCGGGGCAAGTACCGCGATTTTTGGCTTATTTGGCGCTTTTTTGATGTTAGGTGAGTCCTTCTGGGAGAATCCTTACATCCGCCAAATGACGCGAACGTTCTTGCTATTTATCGTCTTGAACCTGGTCTTTGGTTTTCTGACACCTGGAACGGATTTGGTCGGTCATATTGGTGGTTTGGTCGTCGGCTTTTTGGCCGGTTACATCGTTGGCGTACCGAAGCTAGGCCCCGTCAACCGCGTCAAACGGGTGCTGGGTGTAATCGTTACCATTCTTATAATTATTGGGCTATACTATTATGGGAATACGTTGTAGAATGATATAGTAATCGTGTGAAGTATCGGAGGATGTCGAAATGAAAACGCTCTATGATGTACAACAGTTGCTGAAACAATTCGGCATCTATGTATACGTTGGTAAGCGATTGTGGGACATTGAAGTAATGGCTTTGGAACTGGATCATCTCCATGATGCCAGCCTAATTGATCACGCAACGTTTGCTCACGCTAAATTGGTTCTAACGCATGAGCATCGTATCGAAGAAGCACGTGAGAAAACGAAATAAGTCTGGAGGAAACAAGTTCATGGCAAAGAGTTTGATTGGTATTGATTTAGGTGGTACCACCACCAAAATTGCGTTTGTCTCCCGAGATGGTGACATCATGCAGAAGTGGAGTATCCCAACCGATAAGAGTGAAAATGGGAAGCATATTGTGCCAAACATTATCACTTCTTTAAAGAAAACGATGACTGATTCGGGTTACACCAAGGATCAGTTCATGGGAATCGGCATGGGAACGCCCGGTGCTGTCAATATTGAAGAAGGAACCGTTATTGGTGCCTTTAATTTAAACTGGAAAACCACGCAACATATTCGTGACCAGATTCAGGCCGGAGTAGGTCTTCAGTTAGTGTTGGAAAATGACGCTAACGTTGCTGCTTTAGGTGAGTTCTGGAAGGGTGCCGGTGAAAAGGACCAAGATGTGATCTTCGTTACCTTAGGAACCGGTGTCGGCGGTGGCGTCATTGCCGGCGGTCAGTTACTTCACGGCATCAATGGTGGTGCCGGTGAACTGGGTCATATTACCGTGCAACCGAACGGCTATTTATGTACTTGCGGTAAGCGTGGCTGCCTTGAGCAGTATTCTTCAGCAACCGGTATCGTCCACGTTGCAAAGGACATGGCTGCTGAATTTACTGGCAAATCACGTTTGAAAGAATTATTTGATAATAACGAAGAAGTAACGTCCAAGATGGTGGTTTACTTAGCCGACAATGGTGACATTTTAGCTAACCGGATCGTTGATCGCGTTTCATTTTATTTAGGTTTAGCTTTGGCTAACAGTGCCAACATCTTGAACCCTGCAAACATCATCATTGGTGGCGGTGTTTCAGCTGCCGGCAACACTTTACTGCAGCCAACGACCCGTTACTTCCAGGAAAATACTTTCCCAGCCGTTCGTGATTCGACCCGACTGAAGTTAGCACAACTTGGAAATGACGCCGGTGCGATTGGTGCAGCTTCATTGGCATTACGTTTTGAAAACGCGCGTGCCTAATTTTAATTTCGGGTTGGAAGGACGAGATACATGTTAACTGCAGCAATTTCTACACTAAGTTTGTATACGATTATTTTACTGATCTTGATCGTGGTGTTTGCACTCTGGCGCTTATGGGGTGTTTATCAACGCAATCAAGCAGCAACACTGATCGATGAAAAAACGTTTCAGGCGGGCATGCGTAAGGCTCAAGTGATCGATGTCAGAGAGAAAAAGGACTTTGATGCTGGTCACATTCTGGGCGCCCGAAATATTCCCTATTCAACGATGCGGTCGTTTTATCAACAAATTAGGAAGGACTTACCAGTTTACCTGTATGATCAGGGCAAAGAAATGAGTTCTCGATCAGCGATTTTGTTGAAAAAGCACGGTTACAAACAGATTTTCATTCTGAAAACGGGTTATGCACGTTGGGAAGGTAAGACTAAGAAATCTGCTATTTAAGATCGATTTGTTCATCAAGAGCAAGCGTGACCAAACTCGGGTAGATTCTTGGGTATCGTAATCAAGAAGGAAACTTCCTGTACTCAGGAAGTTTCCTTCTTTGTGCCTGTTCGGCCAAAATCTGAGTTTGGCCTACCTTGGCTCTAGATACCAGTTTTAAGAGGTTTTAAAATTAAGCTTGAATGTCGAGTAAAGACACTGGTCACATATTTAACTAGCCAAGTTTTGGCAAATGCTCTTAAAACAATAAAGTTCTGATTCATAGGAAAGAAGTCACTAAATTGAAAATCTTATTTCATATTGATGATCCAGCAAAGTGGACCCATTTACAGTCCAACATCACAAACGCCTTGGCAGCACAGCCGTCAACAGCAATCGTAGTCGTTGCTAACGGTAGCGGAATCCAAGCCTATTTAACCGCTGAAGCGAAACAGTTTATGGCCAATCATCAAACGGTGGAATTTGATTCCTGCCGAAATTCAATGAAATCACATCATATTACTGCTGACCAAGTTGCTGGCACTAAAATTGTGCCCGTTGGAGTCTTAAGAATTGCTGAACTGCAGTCCAATGGTTTTGCTTACATCAAATTATAGCTAAAAAATTGGCACCTAAACTTGTTTTGGCACGTTTGAAAGTAGTTTCAAAAGCGTGTCAAATGAGTTTAGGTGCCAATCCTATTTTAGGTTGCCGCGATTTTTATTGATGAGCTGAACGGCTCTTTCTCGCAGCTTTTTTTCGGTTATCCTCAAAACGTTGTTCCTCATCTTCAATTGGTTCAACAACCTTTTTCTTGAAGGACATTGCTGCACCGGCCACGGCTCCTAAAGTGGCCACCGAACCAAATAAAAATCCCTTAATGAAATGCTTCATTGTTAAAGGCCCCCCTTACAGGTTAAAATATAGTTTGTTACCTACATTATGCAGGTTTTAGGCCTAAATATCCAGTAATTAACAAAATTATAGCGGAGTGATCAGTTTGAAAAAAGTACTTGCCATCATTGGCCCGACTGCGGTTGGTAAAACGGAGTTATCATTGGAACTCGCACGCAAATTTAACGGCGAGATCATTTCGGGAGATTCCATGCAAGTTTATCGTGGACTTGATATTGGCACGGCCAAAATCATGCCATCAAAACGGGAGGGAATTCCCCACTATTTAATTGATATTCGAAACGTGGATCAGCGCTATTCTGTGGCTGATTTTGTGAGTGAGAGTCAATCACTGATTGAATCAATCACTGCACGTGGCGGGTTACCGATGGTGGTTGGCGGCACCGGCTTTTACCTCAAAGCGCTACTGTACAATATGAATCTTGGCGGTGATTCCTTTGACCAGTCACAGCAGATTCGAAACAGGTGGCATCATTTCGCAGATGAAAAGGGTGGTCAAGCGCTTTGGAACCGTTTGAACGCTGTTGATCCGGATGCCGCAGCCAAAATTCCGGTGAGTAATCAGCGCCGGGTCATTCGTGCGTTAGAAGTCTATGAACGAACTGGCACTTTATTTTCGAAACAGCAAACGACTCTTAAACCGCGTTATGATGCATTTGTAATCGGTTTAAATACGGATCGGCCGACGGTCTATGCGCGTATTAACCACCGAGTCGACCTCATGATTCAAGCCGGGTTACTGGCTGAAGCGCGTCAGCTTTTTGAAGCAGGCGGTTCGCAGTGGCAGTCCGGAAAGGGGATTGGATACCGAGAACTATTCCCGTATTTTAAAGGTGAAGTCTCACTGTCACAAGCGACTGAAAAAATAAAACAGGATACGCGGCACTATGCTAAACGGCAATTGACTTGGTTTCGACACCAAATTCCGGTTCACTGGTACGATATTATCCAAGATCCAGGTGTCAAGAAGGCGATCATTTCAGATATTTCGACATGGTTGGGAAAATGATGTAATAAAATATAACATGAAGTGTTGACACGCAAATAATCAGTGGTATGATTAAACCATGTTAAGGGAGGTGAGTGTGATGGCAGAAAAAGAACTACAACGTTCTAAGTCAGTTTTACCAATTGGTACGGTCATGAGATTAACCGATCTGACAGCCCGTCAAATTCGTTATTATGAAGAACAGAAACTGGTGATTCCGAAACGAACAGAAGGCAATCGACGGCTTTATTCTTTAAACGATATTGATAAGCTTTTAGAAATTAAGGATTATTTGAGTGATGGTATCAATATGGCGGGTATCAAAACAATTTATGCTCAGCAGGAGAAACGGGCTGCTGAACGTAAGAATGAGCCTTTAACTGATAGTGATGTGCGACGGATCCTGCACGATGAATTTCTCAACATTAGCGGGTTCGAACGTAATTCTGGAACGTCATTGCATTCACAGCATCCTCTCCAGTAAATTGTCACGTTACATTAATTCTATCTTTCAAGGAGCGATTTTATGCCAAAACACGATTACACCAAAGACGAAATCCGTCAGATGGCTGAAGACGAAAATGTTCAATTTTTACGGTTGATGTTTACGGACCTGTTCGGAACGATCAAGAACGTTGAAGTACCGATTTCTCAGTTGGAAAAGTTACTTGACAACAAGTTGATGTTCGATGGTTCTTCGATCGATGGTTTTGTCCGGATCGAGGAAAGTGATATGTATCTGTATCCTGATTTGTCGACCTGGATGATCTTCCCATGGAGTAGTGATCGTGGCAAGATTGCTCGGGTGATTTGTGAGGTTTATACACCGGATCAAAAGCCGTTTCCTGGTGATCCCCGCAACAACCTCATTCGGGTTTTGAAAGATATGCGATCAGCTGGCTACACCGACTTCAACATTGGGCCAGAACCCGAATTCTTCCTGTTTAAGATGGATGACAACGGTAAGCCAACGATGAAGCTGAATGACCAGGGTTCCTACTTCGATATGGCACCGATGGATCTTGGTGAAAATTGCCGCCGTGAAATCGTGCTGACACTTGAAGAAATGGGCTTTGATGTTGAAGCAGCCCACCACGAAGTCGCACCAGGCCAGCATGAAATTGACTTTAAGTATGCCGATGCCTTGCAAGCAGCCGACAACATCCAAACATTCAAACTGGTCGTTAAGACCGTTGCGCGGAAGTTCGGTCTGTACGCAACGTTTATGCCGAAACCATTAGCTGGTATCAACGGTTCCGGGATGCATTTGAATATGTCTTTGTTCCATAAAGATGGTAACGCATTTTACGATGCCAAGGGCGAATTACAGTTGTCACAAGACGCCTACTACTTCTTAGGCGGTCTGCTGAAGCACGCCCGTAGTTTCACTGCGATCTGCAACCCAATCGTTAATTCTTACAAGCGTTTGGTTCCAGGCTATGAAGCCCCTGTTTACGTGGCTTGGTCCGGTTCAAACCGGTCACCACTGGTTCGGGTACCAAATTCCCGTGGATTGTCCACGCGTCTGGAGCTCCGGAGTGTTGATCCGTCAGCTAACCCTTACTTGGCCATTGCCGCAGTCTTGGAAGCTGGCCTGGACGGTCTTAAAAATAAGATTGAACCAGAGGATAGTGTGGACCGCAACATTTACCGGATGGATGCAGAAGAAAGAACGGAAAGTCACATTACCAATTTACCAGACACCCTGCACAACGCATTAAAAGATCTGGCGGCTGATGATGTCATGAAGAAGGCTATGGGTCCACACCTGTATCCAAGCTTCCTTGAAGCCAAAAACATGGAGTATGATGCCTATCGGACCCAGGTTTCAAAGTGGGAAAGAGACCAGTACCTAGAATTGTACTAAAATCGTGATGAAGTCAGTGATTGATTGTTGCAGTTATTTTGCGACTAGGGGCAAAGAAGTCAATGCTTCAAACCTCCATTTTCACGCAAATAAAATCAAACTGTGGTTTCAGTAACCGAATATAAGTTATTACTGGGTAAAAGATGTTCAATTAAATATGTACACATCCAAAAACGGCTAAGACATCTGGCATGGTGTTCTAGCCGTTTTTGAATTCAAGATTGTAATGATTCAAGCCTCACTGTGCATTGGTTTTTAAGTTCAGCAGTTTGCAAAACTCATAATTTCTGACAAATTTCGGAAAAACAGCTTTATTAATACCAAAATATCATTTAAGATTAAACTATATACGCGAGAAATAGCAAACGAGGGATAATATGCAAAATAATAACGAAGAATCAAATCAAGAACTGACGCCGGGTCAAGCTCAACTAGATTCGTCGATCACCCAAAAAATCAATTATTTGCAGACGTTGCAGGATGCTTTGCACGATCGTGATGACCGACAAATCTATGAACTGATCGATAACACGCGCTACGCACGTGAAATCAAGAAATCCCGGTCGACTACCCAGACCCAGAATTTGGCTGATCTTGTGGCCGATGATCACCCGCAGTTAAGTCACTACCTCAGTCAAAATTTAATTGAATATTTAGGCAAGACTTACCCATTCTTTTACTACGATGAGGTCCAGGACGGTGAGTTTGATATCTACTTTGGTAACTGGTGGGATCGTCGCTTGTTTGGGCAGTTAGATGTGTTAAACGTGGCCTTTAAATTTGATGAGACCGAGTATAACAAGTTGAAGCGAACCTTTGAACTCGATTCGGCTAACCAACGTTACAATACCGAAAATATTGCTCAGATTACGGCTAAAAGTGCTGAACTGCAAAAGCTCATTGACCAACAGGACGAACGGGACCATCAAAAGGAGAGTTTACGTGATCAGTTGAAAGAGATCAGTCAACGAAGCACGCTCCCCTGGGATTCTGGTAAAGTCAAAGAAGAGCGTCAGACCATTGTTGACCAGCTTTCTAAGCTGGCTGATGATGACGAAGCTGCCATCAATGCCAATAAACAGATTAAAGAAAATGATGAACAGATCCTGACCCTGTCCAAAGAGGATACAATTCTGACTTATGAGAAGCAAAGTATTCAAAAATCATTTGAAGACTTTTCGCATTTTGAATCACATAATCTGAGTTTATACGCGGACTATTTGAATAATTTGATTGGCAAAGGGCAGGTGAAGACTGATGATTAATGATAACGATCCGTCGACACTTAGTACAAGTGGACGCTTACTTTCGTATAATGACGCCGTTAAAGAAGGGCTTAAAACCGGTGAAAAGTTTACCGATTTGATGGATCAATTAATTAATACTAAGGATCCAAAGGTGCTACTAGAGGCAGCAGAAGCGCTCTCCGTTTTTGAACTCGACAGTGATTACGTTACTTTTCCGCACCAGTATAACAATGCGGACTACTACTTGATTTTTATGAGTCGGCTGTTGGAATTACACGATAAGGGTGAAGCAATTACTTTGCAGTCTCATGAAGGAGATCAACATTTAACACAGTCGCTTTCTGCTTTAGGTGATTTGGCCAGCTTTGCCTTCACAGCTGCCAACGACTCCACTGGCGGTGTCTACTATCAAGATCAGGTGACGAATGAAACAGTATTTTACCTGAACCTGAAACGCCAGATTATGCGGTTCAATAGCAGTGCGATTACGACGCTGTTTATTGAGACCTACGCGGATAAAATCGATTCTGACCATCTGCTATCTGCTACTGACTTGCTGATTGCGTTTGGACAATCGCTGAAAACTGATTTTGGTTTTGATGTCGACTTTAATTTACTGGATACCAGCAACAATGAATTCTACGCGTTCAAGACCAGCAATTTAGCAAGTGGTATCGTTGACAAATTATTCGTGGCTGCTGCTTCTGAGGATTACATGCTAAAACATGACAAGGATGGTGCAGTTTTGGAGCTGACACCAGACGTCACCCTTAAAATTGCCAGTCATAATAGTACTGGGGCAGCTGCCTGGGGCCTTTATGTTCAAGACAGCAAGCAAGAGGTTTCCTGGTTTAAGATTTTACTTCAGTACCCGTTCTTGCGTCACTGGTATTTGGATGATCTCGCAGATTTGCAAATTCAATCCGATAATTTAGTTTTTTAGAGGTGACATTTTGATACTTGATTTAGCGAATATGCTTCAAACGTCAATTCAGCGCCGCAACCAGTTTAATTATGAGCACCAAGTTGCCGTTCGGCCGGAGGAGGGGTTACGAATTGATTATGTTGCTCTGAACGTTTCCCTCGCACGCTTGGCAAATGTGATGGGCTGGTATAAATTAGGTGAAGATGTTGATCCATCTGATTCGGAAACGCTGCTGACGAGCTATGTAGATTTGATCAATCGGGTCTTCCACGTTGCAGCCAGACAAACTTGGTCACACTTAATAGTGATTAAACCGGACGACCTTGAAGCACTGAAGGAAAAGCAAAAGGCAAAGAGTTTGAGTCAGGAATTCTTGTCAATTCAGCACTTCATTGATCAGTCCTTATTTGAACGGCAACAAGATGCATTTCGACATGCTTGGCACCTGATTTTGAAACTTGGTTTAGTTGATTTAGGTTTTGATGAAGAGACAATTCAAAAAACCTTTTTAAATTAAAAAACCGTTTATCAATTCTGGCACTATGACCAGTTGATAAACGGACTTTTTTATTAATGATAGCCGTTAGCTAAGATGAAGAAGTTTGAAGAACAAGTGCACATATTCGCGCTTGGGAGTGCTCATGAAGTGCTTTGATTGCGCACGCTGACGACTTGCGCTCTGATACATTTCCCACGCGCCGGCAATCACAAATAAACCGATAATAAATGAGATAAAGATCATCGCAATCCCTCCAAAATAAAGATGTCAATTTCGTTACAGTTTCATTATCGTTTTATGACGATGAAAAAGCAAGCATTTTATTCAAAAAGTTTTCGCTGTACAAGAAATTGATTGAGGTTCACAGGAAACTTTCTCCTTAATGTTTGTATCATACAGATTACTGATGTTATCGGCTCTTGAAACATTGAAATGTTAAAAAAAGCAATTCAAAAAAGCGCTTACTTCCTTCTAGAAATCAATCAGCACGATGATTCTAATTAGAGTCATTGTGCTAATTAATCTGATATTGGAAATAAACGCTTTTTTCATTTCTATGCGGCAAGAGAGATTCGAACTCTCGACCTACGGTTTAGAAGACCGTTGCTCTATCCAGCTGAGCTATTGCCGCAGTGCAATAAAACAACATGTATAAGTATACGTGACAGGGGGAATCAAGTCAATCTGAAATGGTTTAATACTCATTAAAAACTTATACGTTTCTCATACTAAGAGGGGAATCTTCGTGTTGCATTCACTTGTCTTAGTCAAATATTCATGTACAAAAAGGTAAATATTTTGTAAAAAATGTATTTAAATAAGAAAAAACTTAAATTTTATCCTTAGATTCGTAAATTACAATTGAAATAGAAAAAATTCACTGATAAAATGAATTTAAGCTGAGGTACAGCTTCGGGAAACGTTACTTGGAGGGACGTTTTTTGAACCTGTCTGGGAGGTTGTTCCCAGTTGGCTTGTGATCAGGAGCATGAGCTGTTTGACTTGGTCACGAATGTTTTTAGTTTTCGTTGTAGGTGTCAAAAATTTCAGTCTATGATTGACAGGGGTGTCAGCCATGACTAAAAGGATGGGGAACGCGATGAGCAGAATGATAGAAATGAAGGGCAAGCAGTTTGGCCGCTTGACCGTTATTCGCCAGAATGGACAAGATCCGAAGAATGCTGATTTGTTGTGGGAATGTCGCTGCAGTTGTGGCAACATTGTCACTGTTGATGGTTCTCGACTGCGTGGCGGTTACGTTCGCAGTTGCGGTTGCTTACGTCGAGAGTTAGCACGTCAGCGCTATTCGAAGAACGAAGGCTTTACCCGCAATATGGGTAACCCACAGAACTTACGAAATAGCGACGGTATTATGGTTTCTTCAATGAAGGAATCACAGCGGAATACCTCAGGTGTGGTGGGTGTCTCGTATGATAAAGCGACTGAGCGTTGGTTAGCTCGGTTAATGTATCAAGGACGCTATGTATTATTGAAGAGTTTTGAAACTAAAACTGAAGCAATTCACGCTCGTAAAGAAGCTGAGACACTATATTGGCACAAATCAGATAAGCAAAAACAAACCGTCAGTTAACACAGACTCATTGAGCCTTTGTGTTTAACGCGACTGATAATAATGCAGCGCTGAATTTCGTTTTTCGGAATTTAGCGCTGCTTTATTATTTTAGTTGTTCTTTGTGTGAAGAGCAAAAAAGCCTTAATGTTTCGAGAAAAGATGGCTAGTGATCTGGAAGTACAGACAGCTCACTAGCCATTAATCAGCTTGATAAACCCTTTAAAAATTAGTCTAACTTTAGAATGGACGTCCTAGTATCATGATTGGGTAGGTGTTTTTCTGGGTCGGTGTCACGCAAATAATCAATTTCTTGCACCATGATTCTTGTTAGTGAACGTTTGACGGTTTCATCGTTTAATGCAGCGGTCAACATCGAGGCAAATTCCTTCTTCATGTCTGCAGGAAGACTCTTGGTATCCGCTGCATTGTTCAAAGCCCTTAAAATGGTTGAAGTTGCCATATTAGCAGTATGATCATCAAATTTATGGTCAGCCATCATCATCACCTCATTCCCTTAAGTTGCCATTATTATACCTGAATAATTAAAATAAAGTGTGACTAAACTCTGAATATCCTAGGTTGATTACGCCAAAAATTAACGATAAAAATTAACATAAAATGAGTTATCAATATGGTTGACGGTGTGGTTGTCAGCCATGATTTTATGAGTTATTCCGTTTTGAATTTAACTGCTGTTCCGTAGGCTGCGACCGATTGCATGTCGGCACCAATTGAACCCGAATCAAAACGCATCATAACGACGGCATCTGCGCCCATGTCCACCGCGTTTTGTCGTAACCGCTGAATCGCTACATCACGGGCTTCAACCATCATTTTGGTATAGTCCTTGATTTCGCCACCCACGATATTTTTTAAGCCTGCGCCAATGTTTCTAACAACATTCTTTGATTGGGTGGTTAGCCCAAACACTTCGCCGATGATCTCGTAGTCTTGTCCGGGAATATGTTCCGTGGTTGAAACTAAAATGTCTGCCATTTTGATTCCTCCTTTAAAACTGTGCTTATTGTAACATAGGCTGTTTAAAGAACCAATTGGTTAGTCAAATATTTTGGTGATCTCACCAGCGTTGAACGTGTGCAGCTGATGGTCCTGGTCATCGATCATTTCTAGCTCACCGAAGTCGTTGATATTACTTGCAATACCAGTAAACAATTGGTTTCCATACTGGACTTGGATAGACTGCCCCAAGAAACTGAGATGCCGGCGATAAATCGCTAAATGTTGATGATTGGTATAGGTTTGAGTTAGGCGGGTAATTTCCGCGACTAGCTGAATTAAGAAGCTGGTTCGTTGTTCATCACTTGGCTGGCTAGTCAGTAAGTTACCCGCGATGGCTTTTAAAGCTGACGGAAAATCCTGCTGATAAAGGTTGATACCAATGCCCACGATCAAAGCGCCCTGAGCGCCTATCTCAGTGAGGATGCCGGCAATTTTTCGATGGTTTAAGTAAAGGTCGTTGACCCATTTTAAATCAGTCGTGATCTTGAAGACCGTCAGAATAGCGTTAAACGTTGCGACAGCTAAACCAGTGGTCAAAAGACCGATGGCCTGCGGATCAGGCCGTGAGTGGGGGAAAATAACGGTCAGATATAGGCCACCATTTTGCGATGAATAGAAGGGACGCTTGAAACGCCCGACTCCAGCAGTTTGCTGATCGCTCCAAATAATAACGGGTGTGTTTAGCTGACGCTGTCGACAAATGATCTTGGCGTAGGCATTAGTGGAATCAATTGTACTGAAATGCCAAAAAGTTATTTTTGACCTGATCACGCGTTCAATTTCAAGCTTGATCTCTGCGTCTGTCATGATGAAACTCCTTATTTGTGATAAGACTAGCATACCTAAAATTCTAGAAAATGCAACAAATTGGTTTGATAATCAAAGCATTTAGAAAGATGATTAACTTGATTATCTCTTGTATTTGAAGGATTTAAACGGTTATTTAAAGGCGTTTATCTGAATTTTTACTTGACATGAGCCCTTTTTTTAGAATATGATACTGCCATCAAATACTTTGATGTTTGAAATAGTTTTGAAGGGGGTGCTTTACATCGTATGCAATTAACTTCTCAAGAGATTCGGGGGCTGATTCCCAACCGATTTCCCATCTTCTATATGGACGGGGTAACCGACTTGGTTGCTGGCGAGTCAATTACTGCCATAAAAAATGTGACAGCCGATGAAAGCTTTGTGAACGGTTTTCGTCCCGGTGAGTACACTATGCCATTTGCATTGATCGTTGAATCACTGGCACAAGCAGCCTCGATTTTAATTTTAAAATCACCTGCATTCGCTCATAAAACAGCGTATTTGGGTGGCATACCAAAATCGGAGTTTATTAAGGACGTTCACGCTGGAGATCAACTAGCGCTAAAAGTCAGGATGAAAAAGCAGCGTGACAACATGGGTGTTGTTTCCTGCGAAGCCGTTGTCAAAGAAACAGTCGTTTTGACCGCTGAACTGATGTTTATCGTTGAGCCCGAAGAGACCGAACTTTGATTCTTCAGCTTTCACTGCTATTATTTTGATAATGGAACAATTTGACGATCGAAATGGGTGGTGAGTGTATGGATTACGGCAGGGCGAAACGAATTAATCAGTTATTGACAACGGTTTACGGTGAGGTACTAAGGGTCGAAGAACTGGCACTAAGGCAGAGTCAGTTCAAAGATATCTCGATCAAAGAAGTGCACGCTATTGCGGCCATTTCAATGTATGAACATAAGACGACTTCCCAAGTCGCCCGCGAACTGCGAATTACCCCCGGAACGCTAACAACTATGGTGAATCACCTGGTCAGAAAGGACTATGTGCAGCGCCTTCGAAGCGATGATGATCGCCGATTTGTCCGCCTTGGACTGACTCGACGTGGCCGCTTGATTTATCGGGCTCACGAATCCTTCCACCGTCGAATGGTTGAAAGCTTCGCTAGGGATATGGACGATGAACAGCTTCAAATCATTGAAAAGGCGCTATTAAACCTACAAGCGTTTCTTGAACTAGCTGATCCGACTACTCCAAATAAGTGAGGGGTTATTCATGACAAACATCCGAATTGTCCAGAGCGCGCACGTTGCTCCTGAGCGAGTAGTGCCAAATGACGAGTTGACCAACTATATGGACACTTCTGATGAGTGGATCAAATCGCGAACTGGTATTTCGCAACGACACGTTTCAACTGGTCAAAAAACGAGTGATTTATGTACAATTGTTGCTCAGCAGCTGCTGGATAAAGTAGGCTGGCAACCAAAAGATTTAGATTTTATCATTGTTGCAACCATGTCACCGGATTATCTGACACCGGCGACGGCCGCAATTGTTCAAGGGCGCATTGGTGCCAAGTCGGCCTATGCATTCGACATCAACGCTGCTTGCTCAGGCTTTATTTATGGCTTAAAAATTGCTGAAGGACTACTGCAAACACCACACGCCAGAGGGATGTTGATCGGCGGCGAAGTACTGTCAAAGTTAGTTGACTGGCATGAACGGTCAACAGCCGTTTTGTTTGGTGACGGAGCCGGTGGTGTTTTGCTAGCCAATTCACCAGAGCAAGGATCCCAGTTTATAGCATCAGATCTTGAAACTCTTGGTGAACTTGGTGATAGTTTGACCGCTGGTTATCAGCCAGTTAATTCCGTTTTTAATACGGATGCGACGGACAGCCATCAACAGTATTTTGAAATGGACGGCAGAGCGGTGTACCGGTTTGCAACCCACAGTGTTCCAGAATCCATCGAACGGGCGTTGAACAAAGCGGGACTATTAGTTAATGACGTTGATTATTTTATTTTACATCAAGCAAACCAGCGAATTATTGATCAAATTGCTAAGCGGCTAGACCAACCGATAAACAAATTTCTCAGTAACGTTGCTGAATATGGCAATACTTCAGCTGCCAGCGTGGCCATGCTGCTGGATCAAGAACTGGCATCAGGGACGATCAAGCGTGGTCAAACCATCGTTTTAAGCGGGTTTGGCGGTGGCCTTACCGTCGGCACGCAAATCATTAGATACTAACAACTTTAAGGAGATTATTAATCATGACAAACGACGAAATTTTTTCAAAGGTACAAGCTATTATTGTGGACCAAACTGGTGAAGACGATGACAAAGTGACTATGACGACTAACATCAAGCAAGATCTGGATGCTGATAGCTTAGACATCTTCGAAGTTATCAACGAAATTGAAGATGAGTTCGACATTAAAATTGAAACTGAGGAAGGAATCGAAACCGTTTCTGACTTAGTCACTTTCGTTGAGAAACAACTCGCTAAGGAACAAGGTTAGTTCGATGCAATTAGACCCATTGATGAAAACGCTGGGATTAAAATATCCCATTTTTCAAGGCGGTATGGCCTGGGTCGCTGACGGTCGGTTAGCCGCAGCCGTATCAAACGCCGGTGGACTAGGAATCATCGGTGCGGGACACGCTTCAGGTGAGGTAGTCGCTCAAGAAATTAAACGGGCTAAATCACTGACTGATAAACCCATTGGCGTCAATGTGATGTTACTGTCACCGCACGTAGAAGACGTTGTGAAGGTGATTTTAACAGCTCAGGATAGCATTACCGTTGTGACTACAGGTGCTGGAGATCCTTCCAAGTATCTACCGCAATTTACCGCTGCTAATATCAAGGTGATCCCCGTTGTTGGGTCGGTTGCCTTGGCAAAGCGGATGGCTCGTGTCGGCGCTGACGCTGTCATTGCTGAAGGAATGGAATCCGGCGGCCATATTGGCAAATTGACCACCATGGCGTTGGTACCACAAGTGGTCGATGCCGTCGATATTCCGGTGATCGCAGCTGGTGGAATTGCTGATGGTCGTGGGATGGCTGCTGCCTTCATGCTGGGTGCAGCAGGAGTTCAAATGGGAACCCGCTTTTTAGTGGCCACTGAATCCCGGGTTCATCCTAATTATAAGCAGGCGGTCTTAAAGGCTAAGGATATTGACACTGTGATTACCGGTGAATATGCTGGGCATCCAGCCCGAGTCTTGCGAAACCCAATGGCCAAAAAGTTTCTCCGGCTGGAAAAAGCAGAGGCTGGAAAGCCCAACCCTGATTTTTCAGAAGTCGAAGAAATCGGGAACGGTAGTCTGCGGCAAGCGGTTTTGACGGGTGATGCTAAAACTGGGGCCTACATGGCGGGTCAAATTGCCGGCCTAGTTAAACAGACGCAGCCAGCTGCTGAAATTTTAGCAGAGGTGTTTGAACAAGCGACAAAATTGATGGGTGGTGTTTAGCGTGAGAGTTGGATTGTTATTTAGCGGTCAAGGGGCTCAAAAAACGGGAATGGGGCAGGACCTCTACGACCATAATGAGACTTATCGACAAGTGATCGATCAGGCGAGTGACACGCTCGAAATGGATCTGCCCAAACTGTATTTTGACAAAGCTGAGAGCGCTCACTTGAACGCAACGTCATTCACTCAACCAGCAATCGTAGCGATGAGCCTAGCGCTTTACGAGGCTGTGAAGCCCGACCTACACCAGATCGTGGCCGGTATTGGGTTGAGTCTTGGCGAATATAGCGCTCTGGCGGCCAGTGGCTTCTTAACTGAAACCACCGCTTTGCAACTGATCAAGCGTCGTGGCAAGTTGATGCAGGAAGCTAGTGATCTAAAGCCAAGTAAGATGGTTGCCATCATGAGTACCCCAATCGACTTAATTCAAGCGGCTTGCGAGAGTGGCAGGCAAAAGGGCGTGGTCGCGATTGCAAACGTGAATACGCCTAAGCAAGTTGTCATTGGTGGTGAGGTGGCCGCCGTTGATTTAGCAGTTGATTTTCTTTCCAACCATGATGTTTCACGAATGGTTCCCCTTCAGGTCAGCGGTGCGTTCCATACGCCGCTAATGGCTCCGGCACAAACGGGGTTAAATCAAGCTTTGCAACAGGTCAACTGGCAAAAGGGGTCATTTCCGGTGATCAGTAATACGACTAATGAACCGTTTAAGACGACCAGCTTAACAACTACGTTGACCAATCAATTGGTTTCCACCACGCGGTTTGCCGATGCAATTCAGCAGTTGGCAGGGCAAATTGACGCCGTGATTGAATTGGGACCAGGTAAAACGCTAATGAGTTTCGCTCGAAAGACGATTAAGGGCATTAACTATTATCATATTGATGACCAGAAGACGTTAGACGAGACGCTAACAGCTTTAAGGAGTGAATAGGTTTGGATCTAAAGGATAAAACGGTTTTGGTCACTGGCAGTACACAGGGCATCGGTTTAGCCATCGCCCAAGCATTTGCAAGACGGGGTGCTAATATTGTCCTAAACGGCCGTCATGCAGCTAGCCAAGAAGTGATTGATTTGATTCAAAATGAGAACGTCACTTGTTGGGACGTTTCTGCTGATATTACGGATCCTGATGCGATCAAACAATTGATCGACCACGTCTACACGGTTTCAGACCACTTAGATGTCGTTGTCAATAATGCTGGAATCGTCAATGATAAATTGTTGAACCGAATGAGCGAAAACGACTTTAGTCAGGTGATCAATACCAATTTGACGGGGACATTTAACGTGATCAAGGCCTGCTTGCGTTCGATGTATAAGGCTCGCAGCGGGGTCTTCATCAACATGGCAAGTGTGATTGGTCTGACAGGTAATATTGGCCAGGCAAATTACGCGGCAAGTAAGGCTGGCATCATTGGCCTGACTAAGTCAGTTGCTAAAGAAGCTTCAATGCGAGGCATTCGTTGCAATGCCATTGCCCCAGGAATGATTGACACTGCGATGACTGCGGCACTGAGTGACAAGGTGAAAGAAAGTATCTTACAACAGATTCCGCTCAAACGTTTGGGATCAACTGATGAAGTGGCACAAGCGGCCATCTTTTTGGCGGAAAATGATTACATGACAGGTCAGACGATTACCGTCGACGGCGGTCTGACCATGCAGTAAGGAGCGATTTTAATTTATGAGTAGAGTTGTCATTACAGGAATGGGTGCGTTGACACCGATTGGTAATAGCGTCGCAGAATTCGAAGACGGTTTAGCGGCTTCGAAAGTTGGTTTTAACCCAATTTCACACTTTGACGCAACGGAGACTGGTATCACACTGGCCGGTGAACTTTCCAATTTTGATCCTTTAAAGCGGTTGGGAAAGCGAGACCTCAGGCGGATGGATGCATTTACTCAGTACGCGATGTATGCCACAGCGGAGGCCATTGAACAGGCAGGTATTGATGGCACCAATACCGTTCCTGAAGATATGGGAGTGATTTATGGTTCAGGGATCGGTGGTCTAACGACGATTCAAGAACAGGTGATAAAGATGGCCAATAAGGGCCCACAACGAGTCTCACCAATGTTTGTTCCGACTGCCATTTCAAATATGGCATCGGGGAATATGGCCATCCGTTACAACGCTAAAAATATTTGTACCACCATTGTGACAGCTTGTGCCTCGGGAACCAATGCAATCGGTGAAGCTTTTCGTCAGATTAAGGAGGGCCGGGCTGAGGTCATGTTGACGGGTGGCTCTGAAGCCTCTGTCAACGAAATTGGCATTGCGGGTTTTGCGTCCCTTTCTACTCTTTCGACTGCGACGGATCCTAAAAAAGCTTCGTTACCATTTGATAAGAATCGGCTTGGTTTCGTAATGGGTGAAGGTGCCGGGACTTTAGTTCTGGAATCACTGGAACACGCACAAGCACGTAACGCTGAAATTTTAGGCGAGATTGTCGGTTACGGTGCAACCGCTGATGCTTACCATATTACCTCACCAGACCCAGCTGGCACTCAGGCTGCACGTGCCATGCAGTTGGCTATTGATGAAGCTGGGGTGACACCAGCGGATGTTCAATATGTCAACGCCCATGGCACGGCTACGATGGGTAATGATAGTGCTGAATCAAAGGCGATCAACACGGTCTTTGGCACTGACAGTGACGTCCTGGTATCGAGTACTAAGTCCATGACTGGACACTTACTCGGTGCTGCCGGAGCAATTGAAGCCGTTGCCACGATGGGTGCCATTCGGTCTGGCCAGTTACCCGAAAACGTCGGTGTGACCAAACAGGACCCAGAATGCAACGTCAATTTAGTTAGTGCTAAAAATCGAGATACTCAGGCTGAATACGCTATTAGCAACTCGTTTGGATTTGGCGGTCATAACGCCGTCCTTGCGTTTCGAAAGTGGGCGGAATAATGACACTGGAAGAAATTCAAGCCATTATTAAGCAGATCAACGACAGTGATATTCGTGAGATCAATTTAGATTATCAAGATATCCACCTGTATTTGAACAAAAATAAAACCAGTCATCGTGACGCCACTGCCTCTTCGATTCTTCCGTCACCAGCAGGGACAACTCAGGCGCCGCGGGTTCAAAGTGAAGCCGTTGTCGCTTCAGAGTCAGCCGAACCCAAAGCGTCAGCTGCACCGATAGATAACAGTGAAACCATTAAGGCCCCCTTAGTCGGCGTTATTTACCTTCAGCCCGCGCCTGATAAGCCGGCCTACAAACAAGTGGGTGACCATGTTTCAGTAGGCGAAGTTGTTTGCGTGATCGAAGCCATGAAAATGATGACGGAGATCAAGAGTAAGGTTGAGGGCACGATTTCTGAAGTACTAGTTAAAAATGAAGAGGTGGTTGAATTTGATCAGCCACTGTTTAAGGTAACTAAATGAGGTGATAGAGCTTGTCAGAAGAACAAACAAAACATGAATTAGATGTTGTTGAGATCCAGAAAATTTTACCGCACCGTTATCCGATGCTCTTAGTTGATCGCGTGGTGGATTTTGTACCAGGCGAAAAGGTCGTTGCCAAGAAAAACGTTTCGGTGAACGAGGCCTTCTTCCAGGGCCATTTTCCTGGCAATCCAGTTATGCCTGGCGTTTTAATTGTTGAAGCCATGGCCCAAGCTGGAGCCATCGCTCTGTTGACAAAACCGGAATTTCAGGGCAAGACGGCCTATTTTGGTGGCATGAATAAAGTTAAATTCCGTCAAATGGTTCGGCCTGGAGACACGTTACGGTTAGAAGTAACCCTAGATAAGATTCGCGGTAACGCAGGACTGGGTCACGGAACGGCCTACGTAGATGACAAACGGGTTTGCTCTGGAGATCTCACCTTTATGATTGGGTAGGTGAATAACATGTTTACAAAAGTTCTGATCGCTAATCGCGGTGAAATTGCGGTCCGGATCATTCGGGCTCTACGTGAACTTGGCATTAAATCGGTCGCTATTTATTCGACCGCGGATGCTGATGCCCAGTACGTTAAACTGGCGGATGAAGCAGTTTGTGTCGGCGGTCCCCAGCCTGCTGATTCCTATTTGAATATGCAAAATATTGTGAGTGCGGCCGTTTTAACTGGTGCAGAAGCCATTCATCCTGGTTATGGGTTTCTTTCTGAAAATGAAGACTTTGCCGAACTGTGTGAAACCTGCCATATTACCTTCATCGGCCCAAAGCCTGAAACCATTGCGTTAATGGGGAATAAAGCCAACGCAAGAGTTCAAATGCAGGCGGGTGACATTCCGGTAATCCCTGGTAGCACCGGCTTCTTAAAGGATGAAGCTGATGCGGTTAAGGTTGCCAAGCAAGTTGGTTATCCGGTCATGCTAAAGGCTGCCTCTGGTGGCGGTGGTAAAGGCATTCGTCGCGTAGAAAGTGAAGACGATATGAGTGCTGCCTACCGAGATGCAACCAGTGAAGCCAAAATTTCATTTGGTGACCAGCGGATGTATTTGGAAAAAATCATTACTCCAGCAAAACATATCGAGGTGCAGGTTTTTGCTGATCGCTTTTGCCACACCGTTGCTTTTCCAGAACGGGACTGTTCACTGCAGCGACACCAGCAAAAAGTGCTCGAATTGAGCCCCAGCCCGGTGGTTTCACCTGAAGAGCGACAAAACATTTTGAAGATTGCTGTGCGCGCAGCAAAAACGATTGGTTATTTGAATACCGGTACAATTGAATTCCTAATGGATCAGGATCACCAATTCTACTTCATGGAAATGAATACCCGAATTCAGGTTGAACATCCGATTACTGAAGCCGTCACCGGCATTGATCTGGTTAAAGAACAAGTCCGAGTGGCCTCGGGCAGACCATTATCCTTTAAGCAGTCCGATATTCAAGTTCACGGCTTTGCTGTTGAGGCGCGGGTGAACGCTGAAGACCCAGCAATGAATTTTATGCCCCAAGCAGGGGTGGTTAAGCAACTGAAATTACCTGGTGGACCAGGGATTCGAGTTGATAGCGGCATTCACGCTGGTGACATGATTTCTCCGTTCTATGATTCAATGGTGGTTAAGATCATTGCCCATGCATCGACTTACAAAGAAGCTTTAAAGAAATTAAACGAGGCACTGGCTGAATTTGAAATGTCTGGGACCGCTAGTAATCAAGATTTTTTGCAGGCGTTATTAAATGATCCTGTTGTTCGTAAAGGGCAGGCCACTACCGACTATGTGACAAGCAGTTTTATGCCAGAATACACCAAAGATTCGATTCAGGAGGTGGGTTAGATGTCGTTTAGTGAACAGCTTGGCGAACACGTGAAGCGGTTTTCTTCGCGTTCCGTTTCCATGCTGAAACACTATCAGGCCAAGGTGCCAAACGGAATCTGGATGGTCTGCCCACACTGCGGGGCGAGTTTTTACTTCAAGCGGGCAGGCCAGTATAAAGTTTGTCCCGAGTGTGGTTACGGCTTTCGCGTGACAGCTCACCGACGTTTGCGCATGCTCACGCACCATTTTGACGAGTGGGATGCAGGCCTTGAAACCGCTGACCCCACAGAATTTCCTGATTATGAACGTAAAATCAAAAAGGCCCAGTCAACCACCCACCTCAAAGATGGTGTATTAACTGGTAAGGCGCAGATTGGTTCCCAAACAGCAGCGTTAGGCATTATGGATCCACTTTTTATTATGGGCAGTTTGGGGACAGCAAACGGTGAACGAATTACGCGTCTGTTTGAAAAAGCGACCAGTCAGCATTTGGCCGTGATTTTACTGACCGCCTCAGGTGGGGCAAGGATGCAGGAAGGCATCTATTCTCTAATGCAAATGGCCAAAATTTCGCAGGCTGTTAACGACCATTCTGACGCTGGCCTGGCCTTTATCTCTGTCATTATGGATCCCACAACGGGCGGAGTAACCGCTAGCTTTGCTAGTCAGGCAGACATCACTTTGGCGGAGCCCAAAGCCCTGTTAGGATTTACTGGCAAACGGGTCATCGAACAAACCATTAACAAGCAGCTACCAGCTGATTTTCAAAGCGTCGAGAACGGTTATAAGCGCGGATTTATCGATGAAATTGTTAGTCGTGAGGCTTTACCCGGACGACTGGAGCAACTTTTGGGAATTTTGACTGCTAAAAAGTGGGGTGGTGACTAATGTCTGATACAGAATCGATCATTGCGGGCGCCAGGAGTGACCGGAAAGCAAACATGGCTGATATCATTGACCGCCTATTTAGCGACTTTTTTGAAATGCATGGTGATCAAGTGGCAGGTGATGACCCAGCAATCATTGCCGGCCTAGCTAAACTTGGTGGTCATCCCGTTGCACTAGTGGCTACTCAAAAGGGCAATACCCTAGAGGAACGAATGGCCACCCATTTTGGTAGCCCTGAACCCACTGGGTATCGAAAGGCACTCAGGGTCATGGAAACGGCTGAAAAATTAAACTTTCCTATTATAACTCTGATTAATACCCCAGGTGCATACCCGGGTGCGGATGCGGAAGCTTCCGGACAAGGGCAAATGATTGCGCAAAATATCCGGCAGATGTTAAAGTTAAAAGTACCGATTCTGACGCTGATCGTTGGCGAAGCTGGTTCAGGCGGTGCGCTAGCGCTTGCCTGTTCGGATGAGATTTGGATGTTTGAAAATAGTATGTATTCAATTCTATCTCCAGAGGGGTTTGCTTCCATCATGTGGAAGGATGCGCACTTGGCTGATAAGGCGGCTGATTTGATGCGCTTAACACCTGAGTGGCTACTCGAGCAGCACGCGATTCACCGAATCATTCCAGAAGATATGTTGGCGGACGGGTCCCTTCAAACGGCGATGACAACCACTCTGGAGCGATTAAGTCAACAAAGTGTTGAACAGCGGCTAACAAGAAGAGCTGCGTTCTTCAGAAAATTCTAGCGATTTGTTAGCCCGGGGGGTTGACGAACCGCTGGATGTTTTGTAAAATACAGTTTGTTGTATTTGTGGGCTTCCACAGCTACAACCGCACGGGCCAAGTATTAAGATCGCTGCCTATATTCCTTTGAATCGGCAGTTTGGCGCTTGTTTCCGGCGAGTCTGAGTGTTTAATTAAGAAGGAGGTGCACATACATGTACGCAATTATCGTAACTGGCGGTAAGCAATACCGCGTTCAACAAGGTGAAACTGTTTACGTTGAAAAACTCGACGCCAAGGCTGGCGACAAGGTCACTTTTGACCAAGTTGTTTTCGTTGGTGGTGATTCAACAAAAGTTGGGACACCGTTAGTTTCCGGTGCTTCGGTATCAGGAACAGTTGAAAAGCAAGGCCGTGAAAAGAAGGTCGTGACCTTCAAGTACAAGCCTAAGAAGGGTCAACACACGAAGGTTGGTCATCGTCAACCATATACCAAGGTTGTTATCGACGCTATCAATGCTTAAGTTCTGTGGGTGATCATTCATGATTCAAGCAGCATTTGATTATGATAATGACGATCGAATCGTCGGTTTCAAATTAACTGGTCATGCGGACAGTAGCCCATACGGCAGTGACATTGTGTGTTCTGCTGTTTCGGCGTTGTCAATCAGTACCGTTAATGGTTTGGCCTCAGTGGCTTCAATTAAGCCAGTCGTGGTTTCTAAGCCCGATGAAGGTGGCTATTTAAGCCTAAGAATGCCGCCGGTCGATGACTATATTCAAGATCGAATTAGTCAGGCATTATTACAAAGTTTTCAAAATGGACTTTTAGATGTTGAAAAACAATATTCGAGTTACATTCGAATCAACTAATTTCTGGAGGTGAAACTCATGTTAGAAATGAACTTACAATTCTTCTCTCACCATAAAGGTGGTGGTTCTACTGCCAACGGTCGTGATTCAGCTGGACGTCGTCTGGGTACGAAGGCTGCTGATGGTTCAACTGTAACCAGTGGTTCAATTCTTTACCGTCAACGTGGAACGCACATCTATCCAGGTGCCAACGTTATGCGTGGAAACGACGATACTTTATTTTCAAAGGTCGACGGTGTCGTTCGCTTTGAACGTAAGGGCCGTGACAAACGCCAAGTTTCTGTTTACCCTGTAACAGAAGCCGCAGCAAGATAATCAAAAAAGGCCCCGTGAGGGCCTTTTTTATTTGACGTGATTTTGATTTAAAGGGAGGGGTAACGCAAGTGGTAAATAGAGTTCGAGCACTGCAGGCACAGTTTGAGGATTTGAGGATTGATGCTTTTCTCGTAACTAACACGGTGAATAAAAAATACTTAACGGGTTTTGACGGGGATGGTGTGGTTCTGATCACGGGTGCACGCACCTTTGTGATCACTGATTCACGCTATGAAACTGAATTAGCGCAAAAACCACATGACTTTGACGTTATTATTACCCGGCAATACTTTCACGCAGCAGCTCAGCAAGTCACTCGTGAAGCCGTTGCTGTCATGGGCTTTGAAGATACGCTACCCTATCATGATTACGATTTGATTGACGAGATAATGGCAGCTGACATCGTGCCAATGACCCAGTTGATCGAACAAATGCGTGAGGTTAAATCACCTGAAGAATTAGCGGATATCAAAAAAGCGTGCCAGTTGACCGTGACCGGATTTAACCAGTTACTCCCCATCATTAAACCGGGTGTAACGGAACGTGAACTGGCTAATCGATTAGACGCGATCATGAAATCTCTCGGAGCGCAAAAGCCAAGTTTTGACACGATCGTTGCTAGCGGGACTCGTGCCGCACTACCGCATGGAGCTGCAACCAGCCGAACAATCCAAAACGGAGAAATGATCACGATCGATTTCGGTTATGAATTCAATGGTTACACTTCAGATATGACCCGAACCGTTGCACTAGGCAATCCGGGAGATAAATTGAAACACGTTTATCAAATCGTGCGTGAAGCACAAAGGGCCATCATTCAAGCCGTTAAACCCGGAGTTTCAGGCAAACGCTTGGATGAAATTGGTCGTGAGATCATTACGGACGCTGGCTATGGAAAATATTTCAACCACGGTACGGGACATGGCATCGGCCTTGATATTCATGAAGGACCGGCCCTGTCAACCCGTTCAGAAGACCAAATGACGGTCAATAACGTCGTGACCGTTGAGCCAGGGATTTATTTACCAGGATTAGGCGGTATTCGAATTGAGGATGATGTTTTGGTGACGAATACTGGCCAGCAGATTTTAACTGATGAGCCAACGGACTTGATGATCTTATGATTCGTGATTTATTTAACGGTGAGCTTGCAATTATAGGCCGTTAGTTGGTATCATTAGAAAGAATTATTTAGGAGGAAACACAATATGGCAATTTCTACAGCAGATTTTAAAAATGGATTAACAATTGAAGTTGACAACGCAATCTGGCGCATCATTGAATTCCAACACGTTAAGCCAGGTAAGGGGGGCGCCTTTGTTCGTTCTAAGTTAAAGAACTTGAGAACCGGTGCCGTTCAAGAAAAGACTTTCCGTGCTGGTGCTAAGATGGAACAGGCACCTATTGAAACCCGTAAGATGCAGTACCTCTATGCTGACGGTGATTCGCGGGTCTTTATGGATACTGATAATTACGAACAAATTGCTGTCCCAGATGACACCATCAAGGATCAATTACCATACTTGCAAGAGAATATGGAAGTGAACTTGGTTCAGTATGGCTCAGAGACGTTAGGAATTGAAGTGCCGAACACGGTTGTTTTGACGGTCACGGCAACTGAACCAGGAATCAAGGGCAACACGGCTTCTGGCGGTTCAAAACCCGCTACTATGGACACCGGCTTAGTGGTTCAAGTGCCATTCTTTGTTAACGAGGGCGACAAGCTTTCAATTAACACCCAGGATGGGTCATACATCTCACGTGCCAACTGATCTTTTTGAAACGGAGGCTTGAAATTGGCTGAAGATACGAACATTGTTTTAAAAGCAACCGAGCCTGTTTTAGGCAGAATTGAAGTTGCACCACAAGTTCTTGAAATTGTTGCCGGTATTGCTGCTAGTAACGTCGAGGGCGTTGCCAGAATGCGCGGTTCGCTCGCTAACAGTGTTAATGAACTGTTTGGCAAAAAAGAGCGCGGTAAGGGCGTTAAACTATCATTAAATGGTGACGCGTTAAACGTTGATGTTTACGTCTATTTGAACTACGGCGTCTCCGTACCAAAGGTTGCTTTAGCAATTCAAGAGCAGGTCAAACAGCAGTTATTATTCATGACGGATTTACGAATCTCAGAAGTTAACGTCCATATTCAGGGTGTGATTCCTGAAAAAACAACTTCGACTGTTGATCCAAACAACATTTTTGAAGATGATGAAAGTGAAAATGGTGACGATAAATGACTGAAGAATTAACCCGACACCAGATTCGGATTCGAGCTTTTCAAACGTTATTTGCAATGAATGCTAACCCGGAGGCAGATCGGCACGTGATCTTTCAGCAGTTGTTGTCGGATGAAGACGATCAAACTGTAGCTGTCCCAGCATACCTTGAAACCCTGGTTGAGGGTGTCTTGAATCACCAGGATCAGCTTGACCAGCAGATTACCAAGTATCTGAGTGCGGGTTGGGCATTGCCGCGAATTGCTAAAACTGATTTGGTGATTTTACGAATTGCCTTTTATGAACTAGATTATCAAACCGATATTCCAAAACGGGTTGCAGTTAATGAAGCTTTGGAATTGGCAAAACAATTTAGTGATGATCGTTCACGCCGCTTTGTGAACGGTGTTTTGTCCCATGAAATCGAACCGGATAAAAATGAAACCGAAAAATAAGATTCAAAAAAATGACGTATTCATGCGGATCAATCTCGCAAAGTGCGTTAGGCAGACTAGTGAAGCTTTTTCAACTGGGCTGCCTTTTTTGTGCGGATTAATTGTTGGTTGTCAATGAGGCTTGCTGATACCTTTGAGACACCCCTTAACTGTTACCGGGATTTTTGAAATTGACTGGTTGGCATGTCGATGAGCTTTTGAAGACCAGCACGCCTAAGTAATCGTCACTCAGCTCATTAAAAAATCAGTGTGATTTTCGATTTCAAAGTCGCTCTCGTTGCCGCTTTAGAGATTGAAATGTGATAAAATGGTAGGCAGTAGATTTTTCAAATCAGGGCAGATAGTGAGAGTGAATGCGATGGCAGAAATAATTGATGGTAAACAATGGGCTCAGCAACTAAACGTTCAAACGAAAGCGAAAGTTGATGATTTAAAGGCACGTGGTATTTCACCTAAACTTGTAGTAATCATTGTGGGTGGTGATGAAGCGAGTCAAATTTACGTTCGTAATAAGCATCGAAAGGCTGACAAAATCGGGATCCTGTCAGAAATTAAGCGTCTGCCTGCAGATACTAGTCAAGAGGCCTTGCTGAGTGTCATCGATGGCTATAATAGGGATTCAAGTATTCACGCTATTTTAGTTCAGTCGCCACTACCAAAACAGATTGATGAAGCGGCTATCACACGGGCGATTTCACCGGCTAAAGACGTTGACGGGTTTCATCCGGTCAACGTTGGTAAATTGTATACGAATGCCAAACTGAATTTTCCCGTCTCTTGCACCCCTAAGGGCATCATGACACTGTTACGGGCTGAAAACGTTGAACTTACTGGCGCCAACGCTGTGGTCGTCGGTCGGTCCAATATTGTGGGTCGCCCGATGGCAGCTTTGTTATTAAATGCAGGTGCTACGGTAACGGTCGTTCACACCCAAACTAAAGGCATGACTGACTATACACGCCAAGCTGATATTTTGGTGGTGGCAACGGGCATTGCTCACCTGATCAAGGGCAGTGACATCAAACCTGGTGCAACGGTGATCGATGTTGGTATGGATCACGATGCCAACGGTAAACTGACGGGTGATGTCGATTTTGATAGCGCGTTCAGTGTGGCTGGTAAGCTCACGCCAGTTCCCGGTGGTGTTGGACCCATGACCATTGCGACGTTGATGCAGCAGACTGTTGAACTTGCAAAATGGAGTGAATAATTTGGAACCTAAGGACTATTTGACTGTCAGCGCGCTGACAAGCTATATCAAACGTAAATTCGACGTGGATCCCTACTTGGGTAAAGTTTATCTGACTGGCGAAATCTCCAATTTTCGGTTACGGCCGAACGCTCACCAGTATTTTAGCCTCAAAGACGACCACGCTAAAATTAACGCTATCATGTTCAAGTCGGCGTTTGCAAAGGTTAAGTTTACCCCTGAAGAGGGGATGAAGGTACTGGTTACGGGACGCATCTCGCTATACGAACCCAGTGGCAGTTATCAAATCTACGTGGACCACATGGAACCGGATGGCGTTGGTCAATTTTACCAGGCCTATGAACAATTAAAACGTAAGTTGGAACAGGAAGGCGTCTTTTCCGCCCCTAAAAAGCCCCTGCCACGTTTTCCAAAACAAATTGCCGTTGTGACGAGTCCCAGTGGGGCAGTGATTCGAGACATTATCACGACTACTCGTCGACGCTATCCAATTGCCCAGATTGTTTTGTTTCCTGCCCTGGTTCAGGGTAATGAAGCAGCCGGTGACATAGTTCGACAGATTCAGCGGGTCAATCAGATCGGTAACTTTGATACCCTGATCATCGGTCGTGGCGGTGGTTCAATAGAAGATCTCTGGCCCTTTAATGAAGAGGCCGTCGCCCGAGCCATTTTTGATAGTCAAATTCCAGTGATTTCTTCTGTTGGCCATGAGACTGATACGACGATTGCTGATTTGGTTGCGGATGTTCGTGCTGCGACCCCAACTGCTGCGGCTGAATTAGCTGTGCCGGTTTTAAGTGATGTCCTTTTGGAGATCAATCAGGACCGGGTTCGCTTATTGAATGCTTTTCAAAACGAGCTGGCAATGTATCAGGAACGGTTAAAGAAGTTACGCAACACCTATGTATTTCAACAACCCGAACGACTCTATGAAGGCTACAGTCAAAAAGTCGATCAATTGACCAATGCATTGCAGCAAAATATGACCCATCGCTTGAGCCTTGTGACCACTCAGATTCAAGCCATTGACCAGCGATTACGCATGGCATCCCCGGCGAATCAAATTTCACAGTTAGAGCAGAGTCGGCGCGACCTAGTTGACCGGTTAAGACGGGCAATGCGACAGGATTACCAGCAGCAAAAACAGCGCGTCACTGAATTAGCGCAGTCCCTAGACTACTTAAGTCCTCTTAAAATCATGGGCCGGGGCTATAGTTACGTTACCAGTCATGACAAAGTGATCGCCGATGTTTCGCAACTGCACCCTAAGGACGATGTGACTATGCACTTAGTCAATGGTCGAGCAGCCGCAACGATTAAATCAATCCAACCAAACGAAAAGGACGAATAATCATGAGTGAAAAACCAACTTTTGAAGAGAATCTAAACCATCTAGAACAAATTGTGACGGAATTGGAAAAGGGTAATGTACCGCTTGAACAGGCTTTGGAACAATTTAAGCAGGGGGTCGCCTTGAGCCATGATCTCCAAGTCAAGCTGACAGGAGCCGAAAAAACGCTGGCCAAAATGATGAAAGATGATGACACGACGGAACAGTTTGAAGCCCCAAAGGATGATACAGATGGTAAAGAAGAGTAACCTGAAGCAGCAACTTAAACAGTTTGAGGCGACCTACGTGCCACGCATCAACCAAACCCTTCAGCAGCTCAACCACGACTGGATCGACCAGCCAATTTTACAGCGAGCGATGATCTATTCGGTAAATGCAGGTGGTAAACGGTTGCGGCCGTTGCTGACGCTTGCTGTTTTGCAAACCTATCACGATCAACCCACTGATGGCCAGCTAATGGCAACCAGTGCGTTGGAACTTCTGCATACTTATTCATTGATTCATGATGACCTACCGGCAATGGATAATGATGAGCTGCGGCGTGGCTTACCAACTAACCACGTGAAATTTGGTGCTGGTATGGCGACGCTTGCCGGAGATGGTCTTTTGACGCTGGCCTTCGAATGGTTATGCCATGCTGACTTACCTGCGACCCAACAATTAGCACTTGTTAGCGCTTTGAGTCATGCTGCAGGGCCTGCTGGAATGGTCGCTGGCCAGGCACAGGATATTTCTAGTGAGCATCTCCAGCTTAAAATTGAAGAGCTAGCTAAACTTCACCGTCAAAAAACGGGTGCTTTGCTGCACTACGCAGTTGAAGCAGGCTGCATTATGGCTGAAGTACCAGCGACTGAACGGGTGGCACTACTCCAATTTGCAGATCAGTTTGGTCTGGCCTATCAAATTTATGATGATTTACTGGACGTCACAGCAACCGCTGCCGAGTTAGGCAAAAAGACGCATAAGGACGCAAGCGAAGCCAAAAATACCTATCCCGGGTTATTTGGGATCGAAGGCACAAAAACGCGCCTCAAAGCAGTTGTTGGTCAAGCTGAACAAAGTTTAACTGATCTGGCAAGCAAGACCGGCCATTCTTATCAATTATTATTGTCATTTTGCAGTTATTTTCAAATTAAGGAATAGGAGAAATCATGCAGAAACAACGTGTTGATGTCTTATTAGTGACTAAGGGGCTTTTTGAGTCCCGTGAACAAGCTAAACGGGCAGTTATGGCCGGTGAAGTTCTTGGTGATAACGAGGAGCGGCTCGACAAACCGGGGGTCAAGATCCCCGTGGATACGGATCTACATATTAAGGGTAAGCCACTGCCATACGTTAGCCGTGGCGGTTTAAAACTGGCCAAGGCACTGAAAGTCTTTCAAATCAGCGTTCAAGATCGTATCGTGCTGGACATTGGGTCTTCGACGGGTGGTTTTACTGACGTCATGCTTCAAAATGGTGCTAAATTATCTTATGCACTGGATGTGGGCAGCAACCAATTGGTCTGGAAACTGCGTCAGGATCCTCGTGTGGTGGTGATGGAACATACTAATTTCCGCTACAGCAAACCGGCGGACTTTAGCCAGGGACGGCCAACCTTTTCTTCCATCGACGTTTCGTTTATTTCCCTTAGCCTGATCCTACCGCCGTTAAAGCAAATCCTGGCCGAAAATGGTGAGGTTGTTGCCCTGATCAAACCGCAGTTTGAGGCCGGTCGGGAGCACGTTGGCAAACACGGGATCGTCAAGGATCCAAAGATTCATGAAGAAGTGATTCAAAAAGTGATTCAACTCGCCTTAGATAGCGGGTTTAGCCCGCTGCATTTGGACTTTTCACCCATCACTGGGGGCGAAGGTAACATCGAGTTTTTGATCCACTTGAAATCAGCTACTGGGACGCCTGCGATTGCCCCAACTATTGATGTAGCCGAAACTGTCAGTGACGCCCATCGGATATTAACTGCATAAAATTATCAAATAGCTTTTAAAATATGCCTCTTAGCGGTATTATGTTACTAAATGATATCCTAAGGAGATGGTAACGTGAAGAAACAGGACAGACAGCGCTTGATACGCCAATTATTGACGACTCAAGACATTGAACGTCAGGAGGATTTTGTTCGCCTGTTAAAGGAGCAAAATATTTATGTAACTCAGGCTACCATTTCAAGGGATATCAAAGAGATGCAATTGGTGAAAGTGCCGGCCGCTTCTGGCGGTTACCGGTATAATATGCCGATTCAAAAGAAATTGGACACTAAAAAGAAATTGAAGCATACTTTGCAAGATGCCTACGTCAGTATCGCGGTTCAGGACAAGGATGTTTTAATCAAGGTCCTTCCAGGTAACGGTCCCGCCATCTCGACTCTGATCGACCAAATGAAGTACGATTACGTTTTTGGGACGATTGGTGATGACCAAACGGTGCTGGCAATCTGTAAAGATGCGGAGGGCGCGTTGCAGCTGCAGGAAACCATTGAAGAACTATTAAATTAAGGCGCGAGTTAGACTTGAGTTAAACTTCTGGTCTAGCTCGTTTTTGAGTTATCGGTTATAATTAGCCTAGACAAATTACAGGGGGTAAAACGGTGCTACAAGAACTTTCAATCAAAAATTTTGCAATCATTGCTAGCTTGGATGTTGAATTCGAGGAAGGCATGACCGTTTTGACTGGTGAGACCGGTGCTGGTAAGTCAATCATTATCGACGCGGTTGGTTTGCTAGCAGGCGGTCGCGGTTCGCAGCACTTTGTCCGAACGGGTGCTGACAAAGCAGTCATTCAGGGCGCATTTGTATTTCCCAAAAACGGTCAGACCTACCAGCAACTGGATGACCTTGGTATCGACCACGATGACGGAACCGTTATTTTACAACGTGAAATTTACCGGAGTGGACGCAATATTTGCCGAATCAACGGGATGTTGGTCAACACGTCGACTCTGAAACAGTTGGGCGAGACGATTGTTGATATTCATGGTCAAAATGAACATCAAGAGCTCATGCAACCAGATAAGCATTTACGCCTGCTAGACGAATTTGGCGGCACGCCACTCCAAAAAATCAAGCAACAGTATCAGACAACTTATCAAGATTATCAGCGTCTGCACCATTCAATGGTTTCGCGAAATACACACCAAAAAGAATGGGCCCAACGTTTAGACATGCTGCGGTTTCAAGTCAAAGAAATTGAAGATGCTCAACTGCAACCAGATGAAGAAAATTCGTTGACCCAGCAGCGCGATCGATTGATGAATTACCAAAAGATCAATACCGCTTTGCAGGAGGGCTTTTTGGCTCTAAACGGTGATGAAGAAGCCACTGGGGCACTCGATTTAAGCGGTGAGGCGATGAATTCGCTGTCGACAATTGCTGACTTAGACCCCGCTTTTAAGCAGTTGTTTGAATCACTGCAATCGGCTTACTATGCCTTACAAGACGCGTCTGGAGAGCTATCAAAGCAGGTGGACTTGCTGGAATATGACGATAATAAGCTGGATGAGATCGAACAACGTTTAAATGTCATTCATCAGCTCAAACGCAAGTACGGTGATTCTGAGCAGCAGATTTTGACCTATTTAGATAGAATTAAAAAAGAGTTGACAGACATGGAAGCCGCCGAAATTGACGAAGGTGACCTGGATGAACAACTGGATCAAAAGCAGCAGCAATTGGTCAAATACGGGCAAAAGCTATCTGCAAAACGCCATCAAGTGGCTACTAAGCTCGAAGCTGCCATTAAGTCGGAATTAAAGGATCTTTACATGGCAAAAACGGTCTTTCAAGTTCGATTTAAAGAAGTCTCAGCAGATCAGTTTTTTGCGACTGGAATGGATGACGTGGAGTTTTACATTCAGCCTAATCCAGGTGAAGAGATTCGGCCGTTGGCTAAGATCGCCTCTGGTGGTGAGTTATCACGATTGATGCTGGCACTTAAAACGATTTTCTCTCAGTCGCAGGGTGTAACGTCGATTATTTTCGATGAAGTGGATACTGGGGTATCCGGCCGGGTCGCCCAGGCAATTGCTGAAAAAATCAGTGGCATTGCCAATAACTCCCAAGTGCTTTGCATCACGCATTTACCACAGGTGGCCGCCATGAGTGATCACCACTACTTCATAGCTAAAGAGATCAAGGGCAACCGGACCGAAACGCACATTGCCCGCCTGGATCGGCCAGCTCGGGTCAAAGAGCTAGCACGGATGTTGGCCGGGACGACGGTCACGGAATTAACACTCGACCACGCTAAAGAATTATTGGATATGGCAGTTGACGAAAAAAAACAACGGGTAAAAAGCAAATAATTACTAACGGGGCTCTCAAGATCAGTGCAAAGCAATCGCGTTAGATTTTGAGAACCCCTTAGTGTTGACAATTTTACGGTCACTTTCAAAGGCTGCTGGGATTAAACACAAAAAAACTAGTTCGATGGGCGGATAGGCGCATCAAACTAGCAAGTGGCTTTTTTAAAATGATGACTTCAATTTAGCGGTAATCGTTACGTTCAATAAATTTAATTTGAGGAGTGTGAACTAATTGGGTGATCTTTTGATCAGCCACGCTCACCAGGAAAGTATCTTTTGGCCCCTTGGTTAAATATCCTGCCATCGTAGCGTCTTCGCCATCCTCATTTGAATTGGTATTAAGATGTAGCGTGACATTGTAATGACGGTTCAATGCTTGTGTTAAGAAATAATCGAGTTGACTGTCAGGCATTTGTAATGGATCAAGGGGATCTAAATCTAAAAATTGACGGTAACGGTCATTAATTTGTGATGAAATTTTTCTAATTGCGGAGACTTGGTTTGACATTTTTATCACCTCGAACATTTGTTTGCATTTATTATTATACGAACCTATGTTTGATTTTGCAAGCTGAAAATGATTAATTTTATTATTTATCATCTATAACTTGTCAAATCGTTGCGTGACGTGCGATAATGGGTCTTATTATCACGCCGAAAATATGTAAGGGGATCTCATGTAATGACAAAAAGAGGTATGTTGATTGTGCTTTCCGGTCCTTCTGGTGTTGGCAAAGGAACCGTTCGTAAGGCCCTCTTTGACGAACCGGATACTGACTTTCAGTACTCCATTTCAATGACTACGCGTAAGCCACGTGAGGGTGAAAAAAATGGGGTCGACTATTTCTTCGTTTCGAAGCATCAGTTTGAAGAGAACATTAAGAATGGTGAAATGCTGGAATATGCCAAATACGTTGACAACTACTATGGCACGCCATTAAAATATGTTAATGAGACCTTGGATTCAGGCAAGGACGTTTTTTTGGAGATCGAAGTCAACGGAGCGATGCAGGTTCGGGCTAACTGTCCCGACGCCGTTTTCGTTTTCCTGACACCGCCTGACCTGATGGAATTGAAACACCGTTTGATTAATCGTGGTACTGAAGAGATGAGCGTTATTAATGCGCGAATCAAGAAAGCGGTTGGAGAGATCAAGATGATGCGCAACTACGATTATGCGGTCGTCAATGATGAAGTCGACAGCGCCGTTGCCCGTATTCGGACGATTATTCGTTCGGAAAGATTGCGGGTCTCACGGGTAATGCCAGACTATGAACAGATGCTATTAGAGGGAGACGAATAAAATGTTATTATACCCATCAGTTGATAAGTTACTAGAACGTGTGGATTCCCGTTATTCGCTGATCATGCTTGCCAGCAAGCGAGCTCACGAATTGGATGCCGGCGCTAAGCCGCTGCTTGATTCGTATGAGTCACCTAAAACTATCGGCCGAGCACTTGAAGAAATTGCTGCCGGTAAGGTGATTATAGACCCAGATGAAGAAGATCACGACTAATTTGAATCATTGTCATATTTAAACCGCTGTTTTAACCCCGTGGTTCGGGTTGGAACGGCGGTTTGTTTGTGCAAGGGCAGACGGACTCTGGTACAATTAAGGGTAATTAATTAACCAATGGGGGCACTGAAAATGAGTGAACAACACGTCGCATTATACGTAACGGGTAGTATTGCGGTTTATAAATCCTTGACGCTAACAAGGCTGCTGGTTAAAAGTGGTGCCTCTGTAAGAGTTGTGATGACAAAAGCCGCCACAGATTTCGTTACACCGCTGAGCTTTCAAGTGCTGTCAAAAAATGCCGTAGCTACGGATATGTTTGCGGGCACGAATGTCAAAGCCGTGGATCACGTTGAACTGGCTGACTGGACCGACTTGGCTGTTGTCGCGCCTGCCAGCGCAAACTTGATCGGTAAGTTGGCTAACGGGATTGCGGATGACATGGCTAGTCTGACACTGATGGCAACTACCGCACCTAAATTGGTCGTGCCAGCGATGAATCAGCACATGTTAGATAGTGCAGCAATGAAGCGTAATTTGGCGACACTATCTGAGGATGGCGTAAAAATCATGGCGCCAGCCACCGGTTTTCTCGCTGAGGGTTACACTGGCCGTGGACGAATGCCAGAACCGCAAGCCATCATGAACATGATTACCGATTTAACGCCGCATAACACACCGTTAACTGGCAAGCGGGTCATTGTGACCGCTGGCGGAACGCGTGAACGTATCGACCCAGTACGCTTTATTACTAATGATTCATCGGGTAAAATGGGTTACGCGATTGCGCGCGAGATGCAGTCGCGCGGAGCTGTCGTTACTTTAATCAGTGCACCCACTAAATTAACGCCGCCAACGGGAGTTAAACTGGTTTCCGTCCGTTCTACCGAAGATTTAGCAAAGGCCGTCACAACAGCCTTTAAGACGAGTGATATTTTGGTCATGGCAGCCGCAGTAGCCGATTTTAAACCGGTTAATAGCGTGGATCAAAAGATTAAAAAATCCGCTGATAATGACCATCTGACATTAGAATTAACAAAGACCCCAGACATTTTAAAAGACGTGGCTAAGCTCAAGCGTCCGGGGCAAATGACAATTGGGTTTGCGGCGGAGACCCAAAATTTGCTTGATAATGCCAATCAGAAATTAACGAGTAAGCAACTCGATCTGTTAGTTGCAAATGACGTCTCTAAACCGGGTGTCGGCTTTAATGGCGACACCAATCAAGTCACTATTCTGCAACCAGATCACGCACCAATTAAAACTGCACTGGCTGATAAACAGACCATCGCTCAACAAGTGGTCGATCAGATCAGTCAACGAGTACAAAGAGAGGGATAGTATGACGCAAATCGCTGAGGTCATCGTTGACGTTCCGACGATGCAGACCAACACGCCTTATTCATATAAGATACCGGCCGCTTTGTCCGACCAGTTACAGCCCGGTATGCGGGTCGTTGTACCTTTTGGTAATGGTGGCCGTAAGGTTCAGGGATTTGTTTGGCAGGTTAAACCGGATGCCAAACCAGATCCGGAAGTGACGTTAAAGACCATCGATACAGTGATGGATCCGACACCAGTTGTGAATGCCGAATTGATGCAGTTGGCAGGTTGGTTGGCACGCACAACTTATGCGTTTACGATTACCTGTTTGCAAACGATGTTGCCCAATGCGTTGAAGGCAAAATACCAAAAATGGGTCAAGCCAAGCCCCGAATTGTCGCAGCCGGTTCGTCAGCAAATCTTTGGTGAACAGTCTGAATTATTATGGGACGATTCACTGAAGCCCGAAATTGTGAAACAGTTATTAACGTTGAACCGGCAGCATCTAGTTCAAGTTCACTACGCGGTGAATAACCAGTCTCATGTGAAAAAAATCACCATGGTAAAACCGGCTATGAGTACGAATGAACTCGTACGGGCACGCAAAGCACTTCGGTCAACTGCCGTTAAACAGGCGACGTTGATCGATTATTTGATTGCGCACCGCGAACCCATTAGTCAGCCCGAACTGGAACACAATCTGAAAGTAACGAGTACGATTTTAAACACTGGTGAAGCTAATGGCTGGCTCACCCGTCAGGCAAAGGAAGTTTACCGGGATCCGTTCCAAACAGCGGTCGCTCAGACGGCTGCTTTGCACCTTAACGCCGACCAGGAAAAAGCTGTCCATGCCATTTGTGAGGCAACTGATCAGCAGCACCCGGAAACGTTTTTGCTGGAAGGCGTGACGGGTAGCGGGAAAACCGAAGTGTATTTACAAGCCATGGCAAACGCTTTAAAACAGGGCAAACAGGCACTGATGCTAGTTCCTGAAATTTCACTCACACCACAAATCGTCGGCCGAGTTCGTGGCCGTTTTGGTAAGCGGGTCGCTGTGCTGCACAGTGGCTTATCGGCTGGTGAACGCTTTGATGAATGGCGTCGGATTCAGCGCGGAGAGGCGCAGGTAGTCGTTGGTGCCCGTTCCGCAGTCTTTGCACCGCTTAAAAACTTAGGCGTTATCATTGTGGATGAGGAGCACGAAGGCAGCTATAAACAAGAAGATAATCCACGCTACCACGCCCGTGACGTTGCGCTTTGGCGGAGTCGATATCATCACTGCCCAGTGGTTTTAGGCAGTGCCACACCTTCGCTTGAAAGCCGGGCGCGGGCGCAGAAAAACGTTTATACGCGGTTGGTATTGCCCCACCGTGTTAATCAGCAACAACTACCGCAAGTCACGGTGGTCGACATGACTGAAGAGTTACGGCACCATAAGGAATCTAACTTTTCGACACCGCTGATGACCGCGATTCAAGACCGGCTGCAACGTGGTGAACAAACGCTGCTCATGCTGAACCGACGGGGCTACTCTTCATTTGTGATGTGTCGTGACTGCGGTTTTGTGCTCCAGTGTCCAAACTGTGATATTTCACTGACATTGCACATGGATACGAAAACCATGAAGTGTCATTACTGCGGTCATGAAGAACCGATTCCCCACATCTGTCCTAACTGCCACAGCCGCCACATTCGTTATTATGGTACCGGCACGCAGAAAGTGGAGCAGGAATTAAAGAGCTTGCTGCCAGCGGCTCGAATCATCCGTATGGACGTGGATACGACCCGGCGGAAGGGTGCTCACGAAAGACTCTTAAGGCGCTTTGGCAGCCACCAAGCAGACATCTTACTGGGGACTCAAATGATTGCGAAGGGACTTGATTTTCCAGATGTGACGCTGGTGGGTGTTTTAAATGCGGATACCTCGCTCGGGTTACCGGATTTTCGGGCTAGTGAGCGCACGTTTCAGCTGTTAACGCAGGTCAGTGGTCGAGCAGGCCGGGCCGAAAAGCCTGGCCAGGTGTTTATTCAAACCTATAATCCAGATCACTATGCGATCCAACTTGCTAAGACACAGAATTATGAACAGTTTTTTGGTCGGGAAATGCAGTTGCGACATCGCGGTAATTACCCGCCGTACTACTTTGCGGTCAAGTTGACAGCCAGTGACGTTGACGAGCACAAAGCGGCTGAAGCGATGGTCAGCATTGTGAGGAAGCTTAAAACAGTCTTGACCCCCAAAGCGATTCTATTGGGGCCGACTCCCAGCGCCATTGCCAGGGTCAATAAACGTTACTATTATCAGCTTGTCATCAAATATAAAAAAGAACCGCAGCTTGACTCGGCCTTGTTTGAGATTCTTAGTCAGGCACAAAAGGTCAGCCGAGGCGGGTTACAGATTGCTATCGACCGTAATCCGATGAGCTTTATGTGAGTCAGCTTAAAGCTTATTAGTTTTAAAGGAGAAAAATAAATGACATCAATTGTATTTATGGGTACGCCAGAGTTTGCAGCTCCCATTTTAGAAGCTTTGATTCAGCATGACTACAACGTTTTGGCGGTGGTCACTCAGCCGGATCGGCCAGTTGGGCGGAAACATATTTTGACCGCTTCACCAGTCAAAAAAGTGGCTGTTGCACACCAAGTCGAAGTCCTTCAACCCGAAAAAATCGCCGGCAGTGATGAAATGGATCGAGTCATTGAACTGGCACCTGATTTTATCGTGACCGCAGCGTTTGGTCAGTTCTTGCCAACCAAACTGTTAGCCGCTGCTAAAACGGCCGCTATCAACGTGCATGCATCGTTACTGCCAAAGTACCGTGGTGGTGCTCCAGTGCACTACGCTGTCATGAATAACGATGCTCAGACCGGTGTCTCTATCATTTACATGATCAAAAAAATGGATGCCGGCGACATTATCAGTCAACAGGCGATTCCGATTGAAAAAACGGATGACGTTGGCAGTATGTTTGATAAATTAAGCCTCTTAGGACGTGATCTATTACTAGAAACGCTGCCTAAATTAATTGACGGTACGGCTCAGGCTAGACCACAAGACGAAACGCAGGTCACTTTTTCACCGACCATCAAGCCGGAACAAGAAGCGGTAGACTTCACAATGCCAGCGGAAATGATCGATGCTAAGATTCGTGGTTTGCGCCCATTTCCAACCTCCTACATTATTTTGGCTGGTCGTCGCACCAAGCTTTGGAAAGTGACTGTTTTACCAGAAAAGACTGATTTAACGCCCGGTAAGGTGGTTCGTCGTGGTAAACACGAGTTAGTACTGTCAACCGGTGAGCATGGCACGTTGCAAATTAACCAGTTACAGCCTGCCGGGAAGCCCAAACAAAGCATCACTGACTTTTTAAACGGCACGGAAGACGCGCTCAACGAAGGCGAACAGGTGGTTAAACTATGAGTAGAACTGACAGTAATCCGCGGTCCATGGCGGTGACCGCCCTCACCCGGGTCAAAAAGGGTGCCTATTCAAATTTGCAATTGAATCAAATGATCGATCAATCACCGATTTCACAGCGGGATGCTGGTCTTTTAACGACCATTGTCTACGGTGTGATCCAGCATCGAATGACGATCGATTACCAATTAGCACCGTTCATTAAGCACCCGCAAAAAGTCGAGGACTGGGTCATGATATTGCTGGAGACTGCGGTCTATCAGATGCAGTATCTGGAACGGGTACCAAAACGAGCGATCTTTGATGAAAGTATCCAAATTGCTAAGGATCGGGGCCATGAGGGTATTCGTCGATTTGTCACCGGCGTTTTACATCAAATGGATCGTCAAGGAATCTATGACCCCGCTGATATTAAAGATCCACTTCAGCGACAAAGCTTGATGTATTCGATTCCGGAATGGCTAGTTAAGGAACTAACTACCCAGTTAGGTGCTCAAAAGGCCACCCACGTTTTTGAAAGCATTAATCATCCGGCCAATCAGTCTGTTCGAGTCGCAACTGACCAAATCAGTTTGACTGAAGCGAAGCAAGCATTGAGCGATGAGGGTTATCAAGTAGCTGACAGTCAGGTGGCTGGTGATGGCTTGGTACTTCATGGTAAGCCGGCTAATCAAGCGGCGTTATTTAAGCAGGGCAAAATGACGATTCAAGATGAAAGTGCCATGCTGCCAGCCGAAAGTATGCGAATTCAACCGGCTATGATGATTTTGGATGCCTGTGCGGCACCGGGCGGCAAAACCGTTCAGATGGCTGCTCAACTTGACGCAAACAAGCGTGGTCAAGTCGTTGCGTTGGACATTCACGAGCATAAAGTTAAGCTGATTAAGCAAAATGCCAAACGGATGCATGTTAACGACCGGGTCGTCGCCCAAGCGTTAGATGCTAGAAACGTCAACCAGGTATTTGACAACGATTTGTTTGATGAAATTTTAGTTGACGCACCATGCTCTGGAATTGGTCTAGTACGCCGTAAACCAGAGATCCGTTACGAAAAAGAGTTAAAAGATGTTCTGGCATTAGCGAAGATTCAACTGGATATTTTAAATGCAGTTGCTCAAAAGGTAAAAATTAACGGTATAATAACTTACAGTACTTGTACGATACTTAATCAGGAAAACCGAGATGTGGTGGCGGCCTTTTTGGCTAACCACCCAGAATTTGAATCACAAAGGGTGACAACGACCCGTGATCTGAAGGCTGACCGGCAAACTGATTACCTTGAAATTTATCCCGATGATTATGACTCTGACGGTTTTTTTGTGAGCCAGTTCAAGCGGGTACGTTAGTGGAGGATACTCATGCAGATTGCTTATCGAACAGCGATAGGGAAGCGTCGCGCGGATAACGAAGACAGCGTTGGCGTATTTACTAACCAAAACGGCGTTAAACTAGCAATGATTGCTGATGGTATCGGCGGAAACCAGGGTGGTGACGTTGCATCTGAAATGGCTGTGGAGCACCTTGGCCATTCTTTTGAGACCACCCAAGCTCAAAATATCGATGAAAGCAAGGACTGGTTGCAAAAACAAATTAGTTTTGAAAACCAGGATATCCGGGAGCGATCGCAACAGTTTGCCGATTTGAAAGGAATGGGAACAACGGTGGTGTTAGCCATCCTGTCCAATGAAACGGTTCTGGTTGGAAATATTGGCGATAGCCGAGCTTACCTGCTCCGTGACCAGGTCTTTTCACAGGTGACTGAAGATCATTCTTTAGTCAATGAACTGGTCAAACGCGGTGAATTGTCAAAGCAAGCTGCTCGTGTCCACCCAAGAAAAAACGTGATCACGCGTTCCCTAGGAATTGAAAAATCGGTTCAAATCGACCTTCATTACCTAGAACTGACCACTGGCGATACGCTACTGCTGTGCTCAGATGGACTTAGCGATATGGTGAAGGATGAACGGATTCAAGCCGTATTGGAAGGCCCAGGCAAGCCACAGGCTAAGTGTGATCAATTGATCACACTTGCAAACGACGCCGGCGGCCTGGATAACATCAGCGTCATCATCGTCGATAATGGATCGGAGGTGGCTGACTAATGCGACCAAATTACGTTTTAGGCGGCCGTTATAAGATCTTAAAAGCACTTGGCGAAGGCGGAATGGCTAACGTTTATCTGGCCCATGACTTGATTCTTGACCGTGACGTTTCCGTTAAGCTGCTCCGTTTGGATCTCCGCGATGACCCGCATACTATCAAACGTTTTCAGCGCGAGGGCTTAGCAGCGACGGAACTCGTTCATCCCAATATCGTCAGCGTGTATGACGTGGGTGAAGAAAACGGCATGCAGTACATGGTAATGGAGTACGTGAAGGGAATGGATCTCAAGGCGTACATCAAGAAGCACTTTCCGATTCCATATCAGGAAGTCATCAACATCATGGAACAGGTTCTGTCGGCCGTTCAAGTCGCTCACGAGCATAATATTATTCACCGCGATTTAAAACCGCAAAATATTTTGATCGATGAACAGGGCACTGCCAAGATTACCGACTTTGGAATCGCGGTCGCAATGTCTGAAAATTCGCTGACGCAGACCAACACTGTGTTAGGCTCGGTGCATTATTTGTCACCTGAACAGGCGCGTGGCGGAATGGCGACCAAGAAGTCTGATATTTATTCTTTAGGTATCATTCTTTATGAACTGCTGACCGGAACGGTGCCATTTAAGGGTGAAACGGCGGTCTCAATTGCTATCAAGCACTTCCAGTCTGAGATCCCATCGGTTCGGGAATTTGATCCCCGGATCCCGCAGGCTTTGGAAAACGTGGTCTTAAAAGCGACTTCCAAACGGCCTGCTGACCGCTACGAAACCGTAGCGGATATGGCGAGTGACTTAAAGACTTCTTTATCGCCGCGGCGAGCTTCCGAGGCGAAGTTTGTTCCTAATCTGGACGCTGATGATGGGGAGACCAAGGTACTGGATAAGTCAGAATTGCATTCTGAAGCCGTTAATCAGCCATTAGAGCCAAAGGCGACTGCTGATTCTAGCCCGGGTAAATCAAAGAAGAAACGTCGTCATCGTCGGCGATGGGTGGCATTATTAGCTGGTCTACTGATCATTTTAATTGCCGCGGTTGGGCTAGCATTTTGGCTAGGACGTACGCAGACGGTTTCAGTTCCTGACTTGAGTGGCATGACAGTTCAGCAGGCGCGCGATAAATTAACGGCAGTGAATTTAGACACCGGATCAGTTAAACGCCAAACCAGCACTCAAGTGAAGAAAAACCGGATCATTAAAACCTCGCCTAAAGCTAGTACCCAAGCCAAGCAGAACAGCAAGGTGAACCTCTTTGTCAGTGATGGGCCACGATTGGTGACGATCGGCAATTACGTTGGTCAATCCTACACTCGGGCTGCCGCGGTTTTAGAGGCCAAGGGCGTGACTGTTAGACGGCAAAACCGATCTTCCAGCGAGGTACCAATTGGTACGGTTATGCAGCAAAGCGTTGCCACCAGCAAGCGGATTGATCCGAAAAAGGAGACCGTGACGCTGACAGTTTCGGCAGGCCAAAGAGAATTGACCTTGGCCACTTTAATTGGTAAAACGAAGTCAGCGATTCAACGTTATGCAACCAGTGAATCGTTAAATGTGACCTTCAATTATAAGTACTCAAACGACAAGAAAGATACCGCGATCGAGCAATCACCCGGTGGCGGCAGTACCGTTAGGGAAGGCTCTACGATCAGCGTGACCCTGTCGCGTGGTAAACGGCCGGTGGACAGTTCTCAGCCGAAAGTGGAAGACTTTAGCGTCAGTGTTGATATCCCGTTTGAGGCATCCAGTTCTAGTTCCAGCGACAGCAGCAGTAGTAGTTCGTCGGCCTCAGAGAGTGACGTGAATACGGTTCAGATATACGTCCGTGACCATGATCATGATTACAGCACGGTCTACAAACAATTGACCATTTCGCAAGATACTCAAGTGACGATCCCATTTGCGGTGGAATCGGGTAAGAGTGGCGGTTATAGAATCGTTCGAAATGGCAAGGTCATTCAATCCGATAATAATGTGACGAAAAATTCGCATTAATTTACTGCATTTTAAAACCAGTTCTTTTATAATGAAACAGAACTGGTTTTTAATTATTCAAAATTTGGAAGGGTGGCGTTGATGTGGCGGAAGGCCAAATTCGACAATCTTTAAGTGGCTTCTACGATGTTATGACTGATGACGGACGGTTAGTGCGAACGCGAGCACGGGGTAATTTTCGAAGTCGAAAAATTACCCCCTTGGTTGGTGATCGAGTAGTCATTGATGCGCCAAATGACCAAGAAGGTTATATTCTGGAGGTTAAACCACGCCGTAATTCGTTGGTTCGACCGCCAGTTGCTAACGTGGATCAGGCAATCGTGGCAACCGCAGTTCGCGAACCAGTCTTTTCAACGAACTTGCTGGATCGACAACTGCTGGCTTTAGAAATTGCTGGCATTGAGCCAGTAATCTACTTGACTAAGACGGACTTGTTGAAAGGGTCAGAGCAAGCGGAATTCGCGAAGTTGGCTGAAGATTATCGTAAAATTGGTTATGAGGTGATTTATACGCCAGAGCCTTTTTCCAAGACTGCTTTGGGTGAACTAAACGGGTTAATGGCGGATAAAGTCAGCGTGATCATGGGGCAGACCGGAGCTGGTAAATCAACTCTCCTGAACCATATTGCACCGGATCTTCAGCTTGCTACTGGTGAAATTTCTGCGGCACTAAACCGTGGCAAGCACACCACGCGCAGGGTTCAGTTATTAGCCGTGGCTGGCGGTCTGATTGCCGATACCCCTGGTTTTTCCTCCTATGATGTTTTTTCGATTGATGCCAGATCACTGGGAAAGTATTTCCGAGAATTTCGCCGTGCATCGGTTAACTGCCGCTTTCGGGGCTGCGTTCACGTGAACGAACCAGGGTGTGCTGTCAAAGCAATGGTTAACTCTGGTGAGATTCGGCAGAGCCGCTATGACAATTATCTGCTACTGTATCAAGCTTTGAAGAATCAAAAACCAAATTATCGTAAATCTAAGAAATGAGGGATTATTTATGAAAATCGCACCATCGATTCTAAGTGCTGATTATGTTAATCTTCAAAGAGACATCGAAAAAGTCGACAAAGCGGGTGCTGAATACCTGCATATTGATGTTATGGACGGCTCCTTTGTACCGGCCATTTCGTATGGTCCAGGCTGGTTGAAGGCGATTCGGCCGATCACCAAGATGACCCTTGATGTTCACTTAATGGTGCAAAATCCCGAACGCTACGTTGAATTATTCGCGCAAAATGGTGCCGACATCATTGGTGTGCACGTTGAGTCGACGCCCCATATTCACCGGGCTTTACAGCTGATTAAAAACGCCGGTGCAAAAGCTGAAGTTGTCATCAACCCGGGCACTCCCGTTGAAATGATCAAGCCAGTACTTTACATGGTCGATCAAGTCCTTGTTATGACGGTCAACCCCGGTTTTGGCGGCCAAAAGTTCTTACCTGAAACGCTCAAGAAGATCAAACAATTAGACCAGCTAAAGCAAACGGAAGGTTATGATTTCGATATTGAAGTCGATGGTGGCGTGAAGGACAATACGATCAAAGACTGCCAAAAGGCTGGTGCTACAGTGGCCGTTGCCGGCTCATACATTTTTGACGCCGACGATCCGGCAGCCATGGTCAAAACCTTAAAGGATGCGACGAAGTAGATGACACATCTGAACTTGCTGGTCGGGGGTCCAACTAGTGAATGGCCGGAACAGTTAAGCGCCGGTAAGGTCAGTGGTGACTGGATCGGCGTGGACCGCGGCACCCTGCGACTATTGAACATGGGAATTACGCCATTAGTGGCAATTGGTGATTTCGATTCTTTATCGCCGGAGGAACTAAAGCGCGTTAAATCTGCCGTTTCAGATATTCGACAAGCGATTCCGGAAAAGGATGAAACTGACACCCAGTTAGCCGTCACGGTGGCACTCCAGGAATTCAACTATGATCGCTTGGATATCTATGGTGCTACCGGTGGGCGATTAGACCATTTCCTGGCAAATTTATGGATGGTGCTTGAACCGCGCTATCGTCAATACGCACCACGAATTCGGTTTATCGATAAGCAAAATACGATCACTTTTTACGCTCCTGGCTCCTATGAGATTCAAAAGGAACCGGATAAGAAGTACCTGGCGTTTGTGACCCTGGAAAAAGTTGACCATTTGAATCTGATGGATGAAAAATACACCTTAAAGGACGCTAATGTTACCCGGTCGATCTCCTATGCTAGTAATGAATTTATCGGTAATACGGGTCACTTCTCCTTTGAAAGTGGCACGGTTGCCGTGATTCAAAGTAAAGATTGATCACACGCTAGGCTAGAGATTGAGTAGGAAAAAGTGTTTAATTAAGTGCTGATGGATGATTTCGTCAGCACTTTTGTATTTTATAGCAGAATACAGAAGATAGCGTTTTGCAGTATCATTTTTTGACTCGTTTAAAAGGTTTCTGATGCTTTTACTTTCTCAGCAAAATGAATCATTTCAGTGATAGGTTGTCTAAGTCATCTTGATTGCTATGCACTAAAATATGATTAACAGAACTAATTACTCATGAATTTTACTCTTGAATTGCTATTCTCTGCACATGACTAGTTTGATGGCAGATCAGGTCACACCATCTTGGAAAGAAAACTGAACGAACAAAAAAGACCACGGTCAACGAGATACTCGCTGACTGTGGTCTTTTCAGGTTGAAAGATATTTTTGATCAATTTTGACAAAAAAAGCTTGGCGTCTGCCAAACTTTCTTAACTAAACTCGAGTCACTTTTCCTGACTTCAAAGTCCGTGCAGAGATCCAAACCTTCTTAGGCTTGCCGTCCACTAAGATCCGAACTTTTTGCAAGTTTGGCTTCCAAGCACGTCGTGATGAGTTCAAGGCGTGGGAGCGCTTGTTACCGAACCGGGTGCGCTTGCCGTTAATGAAATCCTTTGCCATGGTAACTACCTCCTTTTAGACTTATCTAAAAATCGTTGCTTTTTTTAGCTCACTAAAATAATTTAGCATAGACCCTCGCGGAATGCAATAGTTTTCTTTCAAGTAATTTTACTTGACACTCGGAAAGTTGATTAATATGATAACGATATTGCGAAAAATGTGGTAATATAAATTATCGTGAAGACTAGGATACAAGGAGGCCGCTCAAGATGGCTGTCAAAATAAAAACAAAGCATGGCTTGATCGATATTGATAACGATGTAATCGCTACAGTCGTTGGTGGTGCTGCTACGGATTCTTACGGTGTCGTGGGAATGGCAAGTAAGAATCAGATTCGCGATAACGTAAATGTTATCCTTAATCGCAACAACTACTCTAAGGGAGTGGTTGTTCGTCAAGAAGACAATGGTGTTGCCGTTGACGTGAACATCATTGTTAGTTATGGTACCAAGATTTCTGAAGTCTCTCGTACCGTTCAAGCAAAAGTGAAATATAATTTAGAAACAATGCTCGGGATCACTGCTAATGCTGTAAACGTTACAGTTCAAGGTGTCCAAGTTCAGAGCGAGTAAGAAGCGGAGGATAAAGTTGTTGCAAACGAAAGAAATAACGAATCGGGAATTCATCAAAATGATCGAAGCTGCATCTGCATTTTTAGACCAAAACGCTGAATTCATCAATTCATTAAATGTGTTCCCAGTGCCAGATGGCGATACTGGGACCAACATGAGCTTGTCGTTGGATAGCGGCTTAAAATACGTTAATGAATCATCTAGCACCAAAGTCGGTGACCTTGCTCAAGCACTTGCGAAGGGCTTATTAATGGGCGCTCGAGGGAACTCTGGTGTTATTTTGTCGCAGATTTTTCGCGGCTTTTCAAAGGATGTTGCTGATAAGCAAACCCTAACGGCAGCCGATCTGGCGGATGCCTTTGCAGCTGGTGCTCAAACGGCCTATAAAGCCGTCATGAAGCCCACGGAAGGCACCGTCTTGACCGTGGTGCGGGAGGCGGCAAAAGCGGCCCGAAAAACGGCTGCACGTGAAGATGACGTGGTGGCTGTAATGGATGCAACTTATGAAGCCGCTGAAGCAGCTCTTCAAACGACCCCGGATCTGTTACCAGTTTTAAAGCAAGTTGGCGTTGTTGACTCTGGGGGTCAAGGATTGACATTTGTTCTCCAAGCCTTCGATGACGTTTTAAATGGTCGTGAGACTGCAGCCAAAAAAGCTCACCAACCAAATCCGACTGAAATGGATGAAATGGTGGACGCTGAACATCACCGCAGTGTTCAGGGTAAAATCAACCCTGAAGACATCGTTTATGGGTATTGTACCGAGATCATGGTGCGAATCGGTAAGGGTAAACAAGTTGATAAAAAATTCGATTATGACACGTTTTATGATTATTTAGCCAAATTGGGCGACTCTTTGCTGGTGGTGAATGACGACGAGATCGTCAAAGTCCATGTGCATACGGAACACCCAGGTAAAGTGATGGCTTGGGGTCAAGAATTTGGTGATCTAGCTAAAGTTAAAGTTGATAATATGCGTCTTCAACAAGAAACGATTATTGAAAATGATGAACAAGAGGCTGCTGAGCAGGAAACTGAAAAGCCCGCTGAGGCACCCGACACGGCGATTATCACGATTGCGGCCGGTAAGGGGATGCAGGCCTTATTTGAGAGTTTAGGGGCGACCACGGTTATTTCCGGCGGTCAAACCATGAACCCAAGCACTCAAGATATCGTTAACGCAATTAACGATAGTCATGCTAAAAAGGCCATCATTGTCCCAAATAATGGCAATATTTTCCTAGCGGCACAACAGGCCGTTAAAGTGGTCGATATTCCGGCAGTAATCGTTCACAGTAAAACGATCTCACAAGGTATGACAGCGATGCTGGGATTTGAACCAGACCACACTTTAGAGCAGAACCAAAGCGCGATGGAAGATAACCTTTCCATGGTTAAAAGTGGTGAAGTGACCCACGCGATCCGTGATACTGAAGTCGATGGCTTCAAGATCAAGGAGGGCAACTTTATGGGTATTATCGATGGTAAGATTAACGTGGTCACCGATAATACTGAAGAAGCGGCGATTCAAATGGTCAATAAGATGCTTGATGATGACAGCGAGATCGTCACCATCATCTATGGTGAGGACACGACTAAAGAAGCTGCTGACCGCGTTAAGGCCGCAGTTCAGGAAATGGACTCGGAACTAGAAGTTGAAGTTCACGAGGGTGACCAGCCAGTTTATCCATTTGTAATTAGTGTCGAATAAGTGATATAAATGTAGTTTAGCAAAGTGGCGGCTCCTAATCGAACCGGCACTTTGTTTATCGAGAACTATTGGATGGGGGGGAAGTAGCGTGGCTTTAAGTGATTCGGTGACAGTGCTACCAGGAGTTGGTCCTAAACGGCAAACAGCCTTGGCAGACTTAGGTATCACAACAATTGAATCGTTACTCACCTACTATCCTTTTCGGTACGAGGATTTGCGGGTCAAAGCACTGAATGAAATTGGCGACCAAGAACAGGTGACGTTAAAGGGCATCGTGGCGGCACCTCCGACGGTCAGTCATTTTGGTCGCAAAAAAAGTCGCTTGAACTTCCGTTTGTTGATCGACAATGATGTGGTGCCGGTGACTTTCTTTAATCAGCCCTGGTTACAAAAACAAATCGAAGTTGAGCAGCCAATCATGGTTTTCGGTCGCTTTGACGCTAATCGGAAACAATTAAATGGTATGAAGATCCTGAGCAGTGGCAAAGCAGACCCAATGGCTTCAGTCTACCCGTCTAATTCGGGTATCCGGCAGAAGACCATTCGTCAGTTAGTTGTGGCGGCTTGGGACAAGTACCACGAACAGATTCAGGATTTAGTGCCACAGGCAATCAAGACGCATTACCGATTATTGGATCGAAAACAAATGATTCACGATATGCATTTTCCAAAGGATCTACCGGCGGCCAAAGCTGCCAGAAGATCCGCTAAGTTTGAAGAATTTTTCCGGTTTCAAATGCAGTTGCAGCTACTTCGTAGACGGGATAAAACGCAAGCTGGAACGGCGATTTCTTTTGACAATGAGCGGCTGCAGGAGTTTGTCAGGTCACTGCCTTACGAGTTGACTGCAGCACAGAAGCGGGTAGTCAATGAAATCTGCGCAGATTTGAAACGGCCGATCCATATGAACCGACTGCTTCAAGGTGACGTCGGAAGTGGTAAAACCGTGGTGGCTGCGATTTGTATGTATGCGGCGATTACAGGTGGCTTTCAGGCCGCACTGATGGCGCCGACAGAGATTCTAGCTGAGCAGCACGCTAATAACCTGCAGGCGTTGTTTGAAGGTTTGCCAGTTAATATCGTGCTTCTCACGGGATCCACCAAGCCGGCAGTCAGAAAAGAGATCTTGCCCCGCTTAGCTTCCGGCGAGATCAACCTCATTATTGGCACCCATGCCTTGATTCAAGATGGTGTTGATTACCACCGGCTTGGTTTGATCGTGGTGGACGAACAGCACCGGTTTGGTGTTGCACAACGTCAAGCTTTGCGGCAAAAGGGCGATAATCCAGATGTTTTGGCAATGACCGCCACGCCGATTCCCAGGACCTTAGCCATCACCAGCTATGGTGAAATGGACATTTCAGTGATTGATGAGCTGCCGGCAGGCCGCAAACCAGTGACTACCAGATGGATCAAGAATTCACAGATTGATTCGGCGATTCAGTTTGTCCTTCGTGAATTAGCGGCTGGTCACCAGGCTTACGTGGTCACACCGCTGATTGAAGAATCGGAAGCGGTGGACATGAAGAATGCTCAGGCAATCTACGAACGGTTTTCGGCTTATTTTTCGCCGCATCATTACCAGGTTGGACTGTTACACGGCCGGATGAAAAACGACGAAAAAGATGCGGTGATGCAGGCGTTTAAAAATAATGAGTATCAGGTACTGGTGGCAACCACCGTTATTGAAGTTGGCGTGGACGTTAAGAATGCGACCGTGATGCTGATCTACGATGCAGATCACTTTGGGCTCGCACAGTTACATCAGCTTCGAGGTCGAGTCGGTCGTTCTGATCAACAGTCGTACTGCATCTTGGTTGCCGACCCCAAAAATAAAAATGGGGTCGATCGGATGCGCGTGATGACAGAAACTAACGATGGTTTTGTGGTTTCACAAAAGGACTTAGAGTTGCGCGGTGCCGGTGACGTATTAGGTAAGAAACAGTCTGGTCTGCCCGACTTCAAAGTTGGTGATCCAGTGGCGGACTTGACCATGCTTAGCGTGGCTCAAGATGAAGCTAAAAAGCTGACGAGCACGCCTGATTGGCAGCGAGAGCCCGGGAATGCTGCACTTGTAAACTATCTAAAACAGGCTGAAGAACACGCCTACATGTTTGATTAAGAGAGGATGGAATAAATCTTGAAAATTGCTGTTGACGCCATGGGTGGCGACTACGCACCAAAAGAAGTTGTTGCGGGAATTGAAATCGCCCGCGACCGTTATCCGGAAGTCGAATTTGACTTGTTTGGTCAAAATGACAAAGTCAAACCACTTTTGAACAACGCCGAACGGATCGACCTCGTTCAAGCGGATGAAGTGATCGCTATGGAGGACGAGCCAGTCCGTGCGATCCGTCGTAAAAAGCAGTCCAGTATCGTTTTGGCTGCTCAGGCTGTCCGTGACGGTGCTGATGACGCTTTCTTTTCTGCTGGCAACACCGGGGCTATCCTGGCTGCTGGGCTATTGATCATCGGCCGGATCAAGGGCATTGATCGGCCGGGCTTAACTACGACTTTACCGGTGATCAATAATCCAAAACAGGATCAATTTCTAATGTTAGACGTTGGTGCAAACGCTGACTCTAAGCCGTTCAATCTATACCAGTACGCCATTCTTGGCAAGTACTATGCGCAAACGGTCATGGGCTTTGATAATCCTCGAATCGGGCTCTTAAATAACGGCACCGAGGCTGATAAGGGTGACATGGCTCACCGCGCTGTTCACGACATTTTGGGCAGTGCCAAAGATCTAAACTTTATTGGTAACGTTGAATCCCGTGAACTACTGAATGGCGCTGCTGACGTGGTCGTGACCGATGGCTTCACTGGTAACGCCGTGCTCAAGAACACGGAAGGGACCGCTTTATCGGTCCTGAAACTGATAAAGAACAGCATCCTCGAAGGCAGCTTAACGGGTAAGTTAGGGGCTGCGATGTTGAAGCCGACTTTCAAAAACATTCAAAATAAAATGGATTATTCAAAATACGGTGGGGCAGTTCTGCTAGGTGTGAAAGCGCCGGTCATCAAGACGCATGGCTCGGCCAAAGCAGAGACCATCGCTAACACCATTGGCCAAATTAAAAGTATGCTTGAAAACCATTCTGTTGATAACGTTGTCAGTTACTTTAATGATCACAGTGATGAAATGGCTGCAATGAAGGCTGACATGCAGAAGTAGGCTGAAGTTGGCTACCGTTTTAGAGTGGTTTGTGATAAACTGGCAATTGTAATAAATTGAGTGAGGTAAATTTATGTCTAAAGATGAAGTTTTTAACAAAATAGCCGATATTATTGCAGATCGGTTCGAAATTGATCGGGATAAGATCACGCCGCAACTGAATTTTAAAACCGATTTGGATGCTGATTCAATTGATTTTGTCGAATTTATCCTCGAGTTAGAAGATACTTTTGGTGCTGAGATTTCAGATGAGGCGGCCGAAAATCTAAACACGGTCGGTGAAGCAGTCGATTATATCGTTGCCAACACCGACAGCAAGTAATAACAATAAATTGAGTATTGGGTGAGAGGTTGCGGTGAAACGAATCGTTTTGTCACAGCCTTTTTCCTTGTATCAAAGGCAAAGGAGTACGAATATTGATCGAGGGATTAGACGACTTATTAAAGTCGAAATTTAACATTGTGATTCAGGATAAAAGTTTACTGGACGAAGCCTTTACACAGGCTTCCTACGTGAATGAACATCCAAATCAAAATTTGAAGTTTTACGAACGAATTGAATTTTTAGGTGACGCGGTCATGCAGTTAGTCGTGTCCGAGTATATTTATCGCCGTTATCCAAAATTACCGCAGGGTCGTTTAACGCGTTTACGGGCGGCGATGGTGAATGAAGACAGCTTTGCGAGCTTCGCGCGTGAGTGCCATTTTGACCAGTATATCAGACTGGGCAAGGGCGAAGAAAAAGCGCACGCTCGGCAACGGGACTCACTATTATGTGATATTTTTGAATCCTTTATCGGCGCCTTATACCTTGATCAAGGAGTGGAACCAGTCCGGGCTTTTGCAGCTCAGGTTATTTTTCCAAAACTTGATGAGGGTCGTTTTGACGAGTTCTTTGACCATAAAACTGAACTTCAGGAAGTGGCTCAAAAAAATGGACCTGTCTCAATTGATTATGAATTACTCTCTGAGAACGGTCCAGATAATGACCGAGCGTTTAAGGTCGCCGTTAAAATCGATGGTAAAGAACTTGGAATCGGGGAAGGTCACTCCAAGAAAAATGCTGAGCAGAGTGCTGCACGACAGGCCCTGTTGAAACTTGAACCAAACCAAGCTTAATTATTGAACGAACGGGGAGTTAGGTATGAAGCTCAAATCACTGGAAATTAGTGGTTTTAAGTCGTTTGCAGACGACACGAAAATCGAATTTGAAGACGGCGTGACGGGCATTGTTGGCCCTAATGGCAGCGGTAAAAGTAACGTTAGCGAAGCTATTCGCTGGGTGCTTGGGGAGCAGTCTGCTAAAAATTTACGTGGGAACCGGATGCCCGACGTTATTTTTGCGGGTTCGAGCAAACGAAAGCCCCTGAACCGGGCACGAGTGACAATGGTCTTGGACAACTCCGACCAGTACTTAAAGACTGATTATAGCGAGATCAACGTCACTCGAAAGCTATTTCGTAACGGCGAAAGTAGTTATGAGTTAAACGGTCAGGAATGTCGGCTGAAAGATATTTTAAACCTGTTCATGGACTCGGGAATCGGCGATAATGCCTTTTCCATGATTTCCCAAGGCCGTGTCGAAGCAATCTTTAATAGTAAACCAGAAGATCGCCGGTTTATCGTTGAAGAACTGATCGGTGTCTCTAAATACCGTCAGGGTAAGGAAAAGGCCCAGCGAGAACTAGATCAAACTGCCGGTTATCTTGACCGAGTCAATGATTTAATGACTGAACTGAGCAGTCAAATTGAACCGCTGGCGCAACAGAGTAGCCTTGCTAAAGAATACGTGGCTCAAAAAAAGCAGTTTGACGAGCTCGATAAGACTCGCCTAGTGTTAGAGATTGAATCGCTACAAGCAAAGTTAAAAACGCAGCAGTCTCAATTACACGATAAACAAGCGCGAGTAGCAGACACCAAGCAGCAGTTAGCGGATAATACAGCGGAACTAAAAGCGGCCCGTAAAAATACCGCGGCGCTGACCGCAAAAAAAGATGTAACCAATCAAAGACTGCTCGCGGTAACTACTCAAAAACAACGGGTAGCAGGCGCACAAGCCCTTGATTCAGAACGTCAAAAGCATCAAAAACAAACTTTAAGTGAGTTAACGGTTCGGCTTAAAACAGCGTCAACCAACTTGGCAAAAGCACAGTCAGTCTTAGCTAAAACCAATGCTGACCTAACCAAGCTCGATCAGGATCTGCAGCAGGATCGGAAACAGGCTAGCCAACTAAAGACGCAACTAACTGATTTAGACGAAGGGAAACTGGCTGGTGAGCAAGATCGTTTGCAGGCTGATTATATTGATCAATTGCAGACGATCACGACTTTGCATAACCAAAAACAGTATTTAGAAAAAAACCAGCAGCGGGCCTCCTCGGAAAATCAGCAAGCTGACCAACGCTTACAGGGGCTAAAAGAAGACCTTGCGGCGCAGCAGTCAGCTTTAACAACTGCCAACCAAAAATTAACCCGTGATCAACAGCAGTATCAAACGCTAGAAAAACACTGTCAGCAGCTGGTGAGTGAGCATCAAAAACGGCAGCAACAGATCGATCAGCTTAATGATCAGTGGCTCTCGGCCCTTGAAGTAAGTCAGCAGGCCAAAGCACGGTTAAAGAGCATGGCGGAACTGGCACAAAACTATACTGGTTTCTACCAAGGTACGCGAGCGGTGTTAAAGGCCAAAGATCAATTGGCTGGCATCATTGGTCCAGTGGCTGAACTTTTGCAGGTTCCAGAACGCTATACCAAAGCCGTTGAATCGGCTATCGGAGCACAGCAGCAACACGTTGTTGTGACGGACGAGGTCGCTGGCAAAGCGGCAATCAATTACCTGTCTAAAAATCGGTTAGGCCGCAGCACGTTTTTGCCACTCACCAAAATTCGAACCACATATGTGAGTTCAGAGATCCTGCAAAAATGTCAGCAGGCAACGGGATTTCTGGGGGTGGCTGCCGACTTGGTGACCGTCTCAGCCGATAAACTGCAACCGGTTTTAGACCATTTATTAGGTAATGTCCTATTTGCTGATAGTCTTGATCATGCGGTATCAATCGCCAACCTCGTTCGGCACCGCTACCGGGTCATCACACTAAATGGTGAAGTGATTTCTACCAGTGGTGCAATGACTGGTGGACGCGAGCAGCACGAACGTCATGGTGTTTTGAGTCAGCGTCAGGAATTAAAAAAGCTCCAGTTGAACGTAACCCAGATGGCGGATCAATTAACTGCTAAACAAAAAGAACTTGAGCAGTTAAAAGCGCTTCAGAAACAGGATCCCCAGGCTGTACAACAGCAGCAGTTAAACGACTTGAACGTGACTAAACAGCAGGCAGCAAATCAGGTGAAACTCCTGACTGATCGCGTGAATTCGATCAAGAAACAAATTGCCGTTCATCAAGCACAGTGGGGCTTAAATCAAAATGATGAGGACTATGTTGCTCAACTAAAGCAAAATGAACGTGAAACGGTGTCAGCACAGCAGCAGCTAGTCGATCTGAAAGCTAAAATATCGCAGCTCAAAGAACGGCAAGAAAAGCGTGCCCAAACCGTTGAAAAATTAAGTACCGAGTATCAGGATCAACGTGCCGTTGTTACAACGAAGACGGTTCAAGCCAAACAACTGACTAAGGAATCTAAGGAACAAAAGCAACGGCTTGAACAAATTGAAGCGGAGATTCAATCACTGCAAGACCGTGTGGATGCCATTAAAGAAGAGCGCGACCATACCGGCCAAACTACGCAGTCCCACGAGGCTGATTTAGCTGAACTAGCTAAGGAAGAGCAGCGTCTGAAAGCAGCGATTGAACAACTAAACCAGCATCTCGACTCGGCTAACGATCAACAAGCAACTTTGGAACGATCAAATGAATTAGCGACAGAGACACTTAATAGTGAACAGCTAGCTGCTCAGCAACTGGAAATGGTCTGTTCAAAGGTCAGTTCCCAAATTGATGCTCATCAAAAGTCGTTGTCTGAAAATTATCACGTTAGCTTGGCATTTGCTAAACAAAATCAAGTTAATTTGTCGTATGATGAAGTGAAGCAGAAGTTAAAATTACTTAAACGTGGTTTGACCGATATTGGCGAAGTAAATGTTTCAAGTATCGACGAGTATGACCGGGTTAAAACGCGTTACGACTTTTTAAGTCAGCAGCGAGAAGATCTCAGCGCATCAAAAACCAATTTGCTTGATACCATGAACGAAATGGACCAGCAAGTGATCGAACGGTTTGACACAACTTTTAAAGTCTTAAACCAGCAGTTCCAAAAGACCTTCACGAAAATGTTTGGTGGTGGGCATGCTAAACTGGTATTGACGGATCCAGGACATTTGCTGACAACCGGGATTGAAATCATGGCAGAACCGCCTGGTAAACGGCTACAAAGTATGCGGTTGCTGTCAGGAGGCGAACGGGCGCTAACTGCTATCACGCTATTGTTTGCGGTCCTCCAAGTTCAACCGGCGCCGTTTTGCGTGCTAGACGAGGCAGAAGCCGCTTTAGATCCAGCTAATACGGGGCGCTTTGCCAGTTATCTCAATCACTTTGATGATGACACACAGTTTATTGTAATCACGCACAGAAAGGAAACTATGGTCCAAGCTGACCGCCTGTACGGCATTACCATGCAGGAGTCAGGGGTGTCCAAATTAGTTTCAGTTGATTTAAATACAGTACCAGCCCAAAGTTAAAATGACTAAGGATGTGATCTTGTGGGGCTATTTGATTTCTTTAAACGACGCTCAAAAGAAGCGAAATCAAAACAGACGAGTGAGCAGAAAACAGCCGAGTCAACGGCTGAAAACGCTACAGCGTCTGCTGAAGAACAGGCAACAAAGAGAAATGATTCTGATCAGCAATCGGATAACCAAGCTGAAGTAACCACTTCAGAAGCGGTGGCAACTCAAAGACCAGTTGAATCTAGTGAATCTGCTGATTTAGGTACCACTGAAGAAACAGAGAAAAAGGAACGGTCTGAAGTCTCAGAAACTCAAATCGAAGAACCGGCAGCCAATACGCAATCAGATGACTCAAACACGGCACAGCAAGCTGCTGAAATGGCTCAAAATGCTGCTCAACAGGCTGCTGAATTAGCTAAATCAGCTGCTGCAGCAGCCAATGCCGCTTCGGAAACGGTCAGTAGCGAAGCACCAGTCTCAGAATCATCACAAGAAGTGGCAATTCAGTCTGAAGAATCGGCTGTTCAAACTGATGAAACGGTTTCAGCAGGTGTCACCAACACTCAATCGGAGAGCAGCGATGACGCCAGCAACACTCAAACAGTTGCTGTTAGCGATAATAAGTCAGCTGCGGCAAACGAAGCACCAGAGGTTACAACGGACGCTGAACGCTACGATAAGGGACTGGAAAAGTCTCGACTAACCTTTGGCCAACGATTGAACCATTTGCTGGCTAATTTTCGTTCCGTTGATGAAAGTTTCTTTGATGACTTGGAAGAAACCTTGATTGGTGCAGACGTTGGGTTTGACATGGCCATGCAGATCAGTGACCAATTGAGAGAAGAAGTGAAGTTGAAAAACGTCAAGAAGTCTAAGGACGTTCAAAACGTGGTGGTTGAAAAACTGATCGAACTGTATGATCAAGCTGGCACAAACGAGCAAAACGGGTTGAATCTGGCCAAACAAGGTCCAACTGTTATTTTGTTTGTCGGGGTCAATGGGGTCGGTAAAACAACTACGATTGGTAAGATGGCCAACCTCTTTAAGCAACAGGGGAAAAAGGTGCTGATGGCTGCTGCGGATACTTTTCGAGCGGGCGCCATCGAGCAGTTAAACGTTTGGGCTCAGCGTGACGGGGTCGACATTGTCAAGCGACCGGAAAAAAGTGACCCTTCATCCGTGGTTTATGATGCGCTGCAAAAGGCCAAGTCTGAGAACTACGATATTTTATTTGTGGATACCGCAGGTCGGCTTCAAAACAAAGCTAACTTAATGAATGAACTGGCTAAAATGAAGCGGGTCATTTCCCGTGAGATTCCCGACGCACCGCAGGAAGTGCTGCTAGTTTTGGATGCAACTACCGGCCAAAACGCGTTGAATCAAGCGAAATTATTCAAAGAGACGACGGATGTCACTGGCATTGTACTGACCAAACTAGATGGCACTGCGCGCGGTGGTATCGTGCTGGCGATCCGCAACGAACTGCATTTACCAGTCAAATACGTTGGCCTTGGCGAAAAGGTTGACGATTTGCGGCCGTTTGAACCTGACGAATTTGTATACGGCTTATTCAAGGGACTCATTGATGTTGACTAGTTTGACAAAGTCGCAGTCTGAAGTGGCTGGCGACTTTTTTGTGATTTAGAGTCCCAGTATCCCAATGATTTGATATAATGGATAGGCTAGGTTACACTAGTCTGCAGGTTGAATGGAGGTTCCAACGTGGAGATTGAAAAGAACTACCGGATCAACTCGCTGTTTGCCTTTTATCAGCCGTTGTTGACCAAGAAACAAGATGACTACATGCAGCTTTACTACGGTGATGATTTTTCACTGGGTGAGATTGCAGAGAATTTTCAGGTTAGCCGTCAGGCGGTGTACGATAATATTCGGCGAACCGAGAAAATTCTAGAAAATTACGAACAAAAGCTGCATTTATTCGCCGAATTTACCACCCGTAATCAGCTGGCGGATAAGATTCAGGCTTATGTAGCTAAAAACTATCCAAACGATAATCAACTCAATCAACTGGTCAGCCAGTTAGAATCAGCTGAAGAAGAATGAAAGTTAGGTGCATGATAGATGGCATTTGAAGGATTGACCGAGCGTTTACAGAACGCCATGAAACGTTTACGCGGCAAGGGGAAGGTTTCCGAATCTGACCTGCGTGATACCATGCGTGAGATTCGCCTGGCCTTACTGGAAGCCGATGTTAACTTTGATGTGGTGAAAGACTTCGTTAAAACGGTTCGGGAACGGGCAGCCGGCGCCAAAGTGCTGGAGGGCTTGAACCCGGCCCAGCAAATCGTCAAAATCGTTGACGAAGAATTAACTAAAACCATGGGGGAAACAGCCACCCCATTGAATAAGTCGACCAAGATCCCAACGATCATTATGATGGTCGGTCTTCAAGGTGCTGGTAAAACGACGACTGCCGGCAAACTCGCTAACCGGCTAAAAACTGAGGACAAGGCGCGTCCGTTAATGATTGCCGCCGACGTTTACCGACCTGCCGCTATTGATCAATTGGTGACCGTGGGCAAGCAGATCGACGTGCCAGTCTTTGAAATGGGTACTGACACCGATCCGGTGGAAATTGTCCGCCAAGGATTAGCCAAGGCTGAAGAGGATCATAATGATTATGTTTTCATCGATACTGCTGGTCGATTACAAATTGACGAACAGCTGATGGACGAACTGGCAAGGATCAAAGAACTAGCCCATCCAGATGAAATTATGTTGGTCGTGGATGCAATGACCGGTCAAAACGCCGTGGCGACTGCTGAAGGATTTAATGATAAGCTGGATGTTACCGGGGTAAGTTTGACCAAGTTAGATGGTGACACCCGTGGTGGTGCCGCACTCTCAATTCGGGCGGTGACTGGTAAGCCAATCAAGTTCGTCGGTGAAGGTGAGAAGATGTCCGATTTAGACGTCTTCCACCCCGACCGAATGGCGTCTCGAATTCTTGGGATGGGCGATATGCTGTCCCTGATCGAAAAGACCCAAAAAGAAGTTGATGAAAAACAGGCTCAAGAGCTCACCGAAAAAATGCGTGAGAACACGTTTGATTTTAACGATTTTTTGGATCAAATGGAGCAGATTCAAAAAATGGGTCCGATGGATCAGTTAGTGAAGATGATTCCGGGAATGGCCAATAATCCGGCCTTAGCCAATGCTTCGATGGATCCGAAAGATATGGATCATATCAAGGCTGCAATCTACTCTATGACCGAACAAGAACGCACAGATCCGGACGTGTTGAATCCGTCTCGTCGGCGTCGAATTGCGGCTGGTTCTGGTCGACCGATCCAAGAGATCAACCGGATGATCAAGCAATTCAACCAAATGAAAAAAATGATGAGTCAAGTTTCCAAGGGCAACTTTTCTGGTATGGAAGGATTAATGAACCAGAGCGGCATGGGTGGTGCTTTAGGTGGCAAGATGGGACAAATGGCGATGAAGTCAATGTCTCGTCGGATGAAAAAGAACAAGAAGCGTCGTAGTAAGCTGAGACGCCGTCGTAAATAAGCGTGTCTAAACTGAGTCGAGGGCGTCTGCCTTGGGCTCTTTTTTAAAAATCTGACGACAGGGAAGGTGTGTTAATGTTATCGTTTCAAGAATTAGTGACTGTAATTCCAGTAGTCTTGAAAGCTGGCAATGTCCCGGCAATCGTGGGTGAAGCCGGGATCGGTAAGTCGGCCCTTGTAGCGCAGGTGGCGACTGATTTGAAAGCTAAACTATTTACCACCGTAGTCAGCTTGTCGGAAAAGGGCGATCTGGCCATTCCGGTGCCCCCTTTAAGTGATTCGGCCTTTGTTAAAACTTCTCAGTATGGTGAGCTGGCGGACGTAAAGTATGGTTATACCCATACATTGATTGAAATCATTCAGTGGGCTGAAAGGCATCCACAACAGCCGATTATCTGGTTTCTAGATGAGTTCAATCGGGGGACCCAAGCCGTTCAAAGCGAACTGATGAACCTCGTTTTACAACGGCAGATCAATAGTTTGCGACTCCCAGATCAAGTCCATTTGATACTGGCTGAAAATCCCGATGCAACGATGGCGGGTTTTGAGAATAGTGACTATGGTGTCACCGTTGGCGATGCGGCAATTAGCGACCGGACAGTCCGTTTGGTGATGCGTGCAGATGTTCAAGACTGGTTGATGTGGGCTAATGATGCTGGCCAAATCGATCCCCGGGTCCGACGCTACATCGAAGAAAATCCCGGGCAGCTTGCACCCGCCGACCATGACGCGGATCTTTACCCCACTCCTCGAGCTTGGCAGCGGGTCTCAAAAAACCTGCAGGCGCTGGCCGAACTGCCGGAAAAACAGCAACTCACTTTGCGCTTAGATCTTTTACAAGGGGATTTGGGGATGACTGTGGGGCAGAGTTTTGAAGCCTTTTTACGCCGTCAAAAAGCAGGACTCAGTGCCACTGATATCTATGGTGGAGATGAGCTCGAAGACGCTGTGAGTCACCGCTTTCGAACAAGTGAAATCGATCAGCAGCAGTCAATTATGAATAATTTAATTGAGCAGCTTGACCAGTACCCGTTGACAGATGCAGAATATGCGACCCGTTTTAATACCTTGTTAAACATGATGCCAGCTGATGGTCAGTATGCTGTTGCACTTAAGTTAGCCGAAAAGCCGAACGTCCTTGAAGAGATGTATGACGCGGCTCAACGGCTGCCAACCGTCAAGCAGTTATATGATCAACTGACAGCAATCGGCTTGAATAATGATCTCGATTGAAAGGGTGACGGCAGGTGCTTGTGACACAGCTACAGGAATTAAAGCAACAGACGGATAATGAAAAATACACACGCCAATTCAGAGCGATTTTTCAGCAGTTTACCCGCCAAATGTTGAATAGTCAACGGTTCTATGGTGAAATGCTGCTTCGGTTGGACAAACGAATCGACCGTCAGTTACCAGTTGCTATGACCCTGACTACTGGGGAAAAATTGACCCTTGTGCTCAATCCAGATCAGTTGGCGGAAGTGGCCCACACGGATGGTGAACTGACAGCTATGTTGGCCCATGTAGTCGCCCATCTGGCTTGGCAACACCCCAAACGATACGCTGCACAGGGTAATTCATCCCTAGTTCGGCTGGCGACTGACATCGTGGTTAACGACCATTTGCAGACACTTTTTCCAGGGGCGATCACACGGGCTAAACTCAATTTTAAGCTTGGACTGCATTTGCCACCTGAACTGAATTCAGCGGATTATCTGAGACGAATCAAAGCCGCACTAGCGACAGATAAAACTGGTCATAAAGCGACACAGGTCAAACGTATCTTAGGCCAGTCGCCAGAAGATCATCGTGGCTGGCAACCCTTATCACAGACCGCTAAGATGCAGCTAGCAGAGATTCGCAACGGTGCTTGGCAAGGTACGCCTGATAAGCAGCGTGGCATACTGCCCAACCGTCTCCAACATGAACTAGCACCCCAAACGACCCATTTAGCCTTAGACTGGCGCCAACTGATCATGCTGGGATTGAATGGACCGCTCAAACGGCAACAACCGGCCTTTAACCGGTTTAATCGTCGTCAGCCCTACCGGTTGGAGTTGCCTGGTCGTTCGCTGACGAGTACACGCAGGCTTTACTTTTTCATTGATGAGTCAGGATCCATGAGTGACTCTGAAGTGCAAACCATTTTAGCTCAAGTCGCGCAACTGCTAAGACGCTACCGAGATCAAGTCACCGTCTTGCCATTTGACGCTGTGGTTCATGCCGATCATCAGCAGCGCCTGGCAGTGGCCTCACAACTAGAATTTAAGCGTTTTGCGGGCGGTGGGACGACTTTTCAGGCCATTTTTGACTGGCTGCAGATGCAGGGGGCTAATGATTTAAACGCTGTGGTGTTGATCTTAACGGATGGCCATGGTGAACAACGTGTCGACACCCATGGTCTGACAAACATTATCTGGGGATTGACAACCAGCGTTGCCGACTTGTCAATCAAACAACCAGTGGGTCGCGTGACCGTGATCCACGAAAGGAGTTAACAATGCTGACAGCAGAACAATTACGGGCCGTTATTCAGCAAACAGCACCGTTTAAACGCGCGCAAAACTTGCTTCATAACGACTGGCAAAACGTCAATCAAGCCAACCCGCTGATGCGTGAAATGATTACTGTCGCGGATTTGCAATTTATGATGGCTTTACAGGAAACTCAGACTGATCGTAATCTGCCACGGGTTTTTGATCCCAAAGATTATAAGAGCGTGATGACTTTTTTGCGCCGTCATCAAGGTGAACTAGCTGCTGGCAGCCAGGAGTGGCTACTGCGGGATTTTGAGTGACGATTGCTTGGGTCAAAGTGTCATTCGTGCTTACTGCGACTTTGTTTTCAGGTGTAAAGAAAAAAACCTTTACAACCTCTTAGATAACTGGTATATTATTTATCGTTGAAAGAATTAACAGGAGGTGTCATGCATGTCAGTAAAGATTCGTTTAAAGCGGATGGGTTCGAAGAAACGCCCATTCTATCGTATCGTTGTTGCGGATTCACGAAGTCCTCGTGATGGCCGTTTCATCGAAAAAGTTGGGACTTACAACCCACTTGTTGAACCAGCAGAAGTAACGCTTGAAGAAGAAAGCATTATGAACTGGTTAAACAACGGTGCCCAACCTTCAGATACTGTTCGGACCTTGCTTTCCCAAGCAGGGATTATGAAGAAGTATCACGAAGCTAAGTTCACAAAGAAGTAGTGATCAGTCATGACCGACTTTAAAAAATTAATCACCACGATTGTCACCCCCCTAGTGGAACATCCAGAAGCCATTCAAATTGAGCGCGTCGAAACTGATCGGTTTTACGAGTATCATTTGACGGTTGCTGGTGACGATGTAGGCCGGGTGATAGGCAAGCGGGGGCACGTTGCCTCTGCGATCCGCACAATCGTATATAGCGTACGGATCAATGATCCTAAGCGTGTGCGGCTTGTCATTAACGATGAGTCTAAAGCTCCCAAATGAGACTCAGGTCTCGGGAGCTTTTTTGTTACAAAAATCAAATTAATTGAAAGGCAGGTACCCAGATGTACTATAAAGTTGGCACGATCGTAAACACCCATGGGATTGCCGGTGAGCTGCGTGTTGTGACCATCACTGATTTCCCTGAACAGCGATTTAAAAAGGGCAGCCAGTTAGCGGTTTTTAAGGATGATAAAGCACCGACCCCCTTTGATACGATCACCATCAATAGCGCCCGCCAGCATAAGGGATTCATGCTGATCACACTAAGGGGCTATGATAATATCAATGACGTTTTAAAATACAAGGGAACCGTTCTCAAGGTGGCAGAAGAAAACCTTTCGGACGATGATCTTGAAGATGGTCAGTATTATTATCATCAAATCATTGGTTTGGATGTGATTACGGAAGATGGCCGCAAACTGGGCACCATTAAAGAAATCATGGCACCGGGTGCGAACGATGTCTGGGTCGTTGCCCGTCCAGATAAAGAAGACCTCTTGTTGCCAGTAATTGATCAGGTCGTTAAGAAGGTGGACTTAGATGCTGGTCAGGTCACGGTTGAACTGATGGAGGGACTAGAGTAATGCGAATTGATGTTTTAAGTCTCTTTCCGGATATGTTTAACGGCCCGCTGCATGATTCGATTGTTGGCAAGGCACTGGACCGGGACGAACTAGAAGTCGAAGTGACTGATTTTCGGCAGTATTCTACTGATAAACATGGCAACGTCGATGATTACCCGTTCGGCGGTGGTGCTGGGATGTTGTTACAGCCACAGCCAATCTTTGATGCCATGGCTGCCACGCAAAAAAAGGCGGCCAAGCTAGGGCACGAAAAGGGACGGGTCATTTTAATGGATCCGGCGGGGGTGCAATTTACCCAAAAAGTGGCTGAAGACTTTGCTAAAGAAGATCATTTGACCTTTATTTGCGGTCACTATGAAGGTTATGACGAACGGATTCGAACCCTCGTAACCGACGAAGTGTCAATGGGTGATTACGTGCTGACCGGCGGCGAGCTGCCCGCAATGGTTATGATCGATGCCATTTCCAGGCTACTGCCTGGTGTGCTGGGTAATGAAGCTTCTGCACCAGGTGATTCATTTTCAACTGGTCTGCTGGAATACCCGCAGTATACCCGTCCAGCGGATTTTCGAGGGATGAAAGTGCCGGCTGTTTTAATCAGTGGCAACCACCAAAAAATTGATGAATGGCGAGAAATTCAGTCGTTAAAGCGAACGTTAATGCGGCGGCCAGATCTACTTGATAAATTGACATTGACCGGGAATCAGAAACGTCAATTACGAGACATCCAAATCGAATTGGACGAAGCGGATGAGGATCAGGAGTAATCGGTCTTTTTTGGTTTCGAGTTGCATCGTTTCGTCATTTTTTGCTAACAGATTGAATGAGAAACAAGTCGTGATTGTCTGACAGATTAGATTTTCTCTTTACTCTGCAGGCCAGATATGATATTCTATTAGATGGCTGTTTAGCCACAACTAACAATATTCCGCTGTCGAGATCGAGTATGAATGTTGATTGAAGGAGAGAAACATTATGCGCCAGAATGAATTAATCGAAAAGATCAACCAAGATCAATTACGTACCGACATTCCTAACTTCCGTCCCGGTGACACCATTCGTGTCCACGCTAAGGTTGTTGAAGGTTCTCGGGAACGTATCCAATTGTTTGAAGGTGTCGTGATCAAGCGTCACGGTACTGGTATCCAAGCAATGTATACTGTTCGTAAGATCTCTAATGGGGTCGGTGTTGAACGGACTTTTCCAGTTCACTCACCACGAGTAGACTCAGTTGAAGTTGTACGTTACGGTCGTGTCCGTCGTGCCAAGCTTTACTACCTCCGTGCTTTGCATGGTAAAGCTGCTCGTATCCCAGAAGCTCGTCGCCCTCGTAAGTAGGCAAGAGTTTCAATTAAAAAGTTCCCAGTTAGCAATTTGTTAACTGGGAACTTTTTAATTTGACGGCCGGTTAAACTTGAGTTTCGATGGCTAGCACTGTATGCTAAATATGAATTGAAACCGAGTTTAGGGAAGTGATCTGGTTGTCTGAAAAACAGTTGACAGCAGGCCAACAGCGACTATTCCGTGCCCAGTTGGTGGTTCAAGGCAGCGCCACCGTGGCATTAATTGGCTTGTTAATTAAAATTATCGGGTCTCATTTGACCTTTTTATCAATGCATGTTTTGATTGCTTTAGCAGTCATCATTTTACTCCAGTGGCTGCTTGGATCACTCATGAGTGCAGCCATTAAAAGAGTCGGTCCGGTTCCGCGTGTCAAGCGGCCTGGGATGGCAAAATTGGCGGGCGCGTTTGAACTAGCATTATTTTTAGTTTTAGGTATTTTCTTTTTGGTTCAGTAATAAGGATTTAAAGTTAAAAAAGCACGGCAAGATCCTAACTGGGAATTTGTCGTGCTTTTTCTTTTAGGGAGATCAGTAACCGCTTTTTGAAAGAAATCGGTTATTACAAATTCAAATCCTGTTTATAGCTCAAAGGAGAAAGGGCAGTTGCTTTAGTAATCAAATCAGCCGTTAGGTCGCGATACTTTTTCAGAGCTAACGCTGCATTTTGATTACTTTCTTTGGTCAGCAGCGTGGTTAATTCAATACCGGATAAGTGGGTAGCCCGGCGCGTCGTTTCCGTCACCGAACGCGCAAACCGTTGATTCAATTCCTGCTGAACAGTTTTCAACTCTTCGTTAAATTGATGGTAGTGCGCATCCACAAGGACACCGGCATGTTTAAAGACCCAGTAGGCACTATCGGCGCTGTAGTTTTGCTGGCCAAGTTGATACGCTTCAGGTGTGCTGGTGATACCTGCAAAGAAGGGGACATAAACGCTTTGGGCTGCAACACCCATTGCTAACCAGTGGATACCTGACAGTTCAGGTTGTTCAAACGGCCGCATTTGCAGGACGTGAGACTCCTGGGTCGAGGCCAGGCTGACTGGCCGAAACCGTTTCCGGTCGGTGTCAGAACCCGTGCCAATTGGATCATATGGTGTTTCTTGATAGTGAGAACTCAAAAAGGCTTGGGCATCTTCAACGGCCAGTAACTTTTCTGCTCGCTGGATAAACGGCATGGTGTGACTATTGATGGCCTGCTCGATACTTGGATCGAACATTTTTTGGCCGTACCAGACCCGTGGTAAGTTGTAGTAGGCATCCATCTGGTTATTCGTACCAAAGATCTCACGAAAATTAAAACCGTTGCGATTAGGATTTAAATGGTTATCAGCGACAAATTTACGGAGCTCAGCCGACCACATAAATTGTTCAGGAGCATCGAAATCAACGTCTTGAATCGCCATTTGATTAGCGACAACGGCGTAACCGTCATCGGGAATTCGCTGGGCGACCCATTGGTGTCCAGAACCGGTCTCCATGTACCAAGCTTCATTTTTATCAGCAAATAAAATACCATTGGTTTCTGACGTACCGTAATAAGAAATGATTGCTCCGAGACGTTTCACACCTTCCCGAGCCGTCTTAATGTAGGGCAACGTTACGGTCACCATGGCCTCTTCTCCGATCCCGGCTTCGATCAATGGATCAGCCGCCAGTACCCGATCATTTGCGTAAGTACTTTCGGTAGCGCTCATTGCGACACCGTGCCCGTTGATGCCGTCCTCTTCAAACAGACCGTATTTCTCAGTCCATTCGGGAGTCGCCGTGTATTTATCAGCCTGGTTTGGCAGTGGCATTTTAAAACCATTATTCTTTGAGACGAACTGATTGTTGGCACTGACAGTTTCAGGGTGAACAACGAAGTGCTTTGGCCACGCAGCGCGCGAGTCCTCATTTCGGCCAATCATCACCGAACCGTCCACGCTCGCTGCCTTACCGATCAAAATGCTGGTACAAGCAGAAAAAGGTTCAAACGACATGTGAATCCCTCCATTAATTTTTAATACGTCCATCATATCATGATTGTTGATAAATACAGTGAAAACCGTTGTCTTATTTAATCCGGATGTGTTCTGGAAATTTGAAGGGCGCTTGCTCACAGAGGTAAAAAACGGTATAATTTGAGCATTCTATACAAGGAGGCACTAACATGCCAATCGTACACATTGACCTCATTGCAGGTCGTTCCCAAGAACAATTGAAGAATTTGGTTAAGGACGTTACGGACGCGGTTTCTAAAAATACTGGCGCTCCCGCTGAACACGTTCACGTCATCTTAAGTGAAATGGCCACTAACCGTTATAGTGTTGGCGGCATCCTGAAGAGCGACGAAAAATAATTCTTGAGGGTCGACGTCTTGGCGTTACCCTTTTTTTATGGCTGTTAATGTAACCGATTCCAGTACCGATATTAACGCTTTTTTAAATTGTACAGGTTGGCTAATTCAAACATCTTCGGTATACTATAGAAGATTGACTAACAGGAAACAAAAATGAATGGAGACTTAGCGATGAATGACGAACAGTACATAATGGCAATTGACGAGGGTACCACGAGTACACGAGCAATTCTATTTAACCGGGATGGTCAGATTGTGGGTCAGGCGCAACGGGAATTCACCCAGTATTTTCCTAAACCGGGCTGGGTTGAGCACGACGCTAACGAAATTTGGGGTGCCGTCCAATCGGTGGTTTCAGATGCAGTGATCAATGCCCAGATTCAGCCTTACAAGGTCCGTGGCATCGGTATCACCAACCAACGTGAAACCACGATCATTTGGGATAAAAATACCGGTGAGCCGGTTTATCACGCCGTTGTTTGGCAATCCAAGCAAACCAGTGAAATTGCCGATCAGCTCAAGGAAAAGGGTTACGCTGATCTGATCCATAAAAAGACTGGTTTAGTAATCGATTCTTACTTCTCGGCCACTAAAATCATGTGGATTTTGGATAATGTGCCTGGTGTTCGTGAACGGGCAGAAAAGGGTGAGCTGCTGTTTGGGACGATCGATACTTGGATTCTCTGGAAGTTAACGGGCGGCCATGTTCACGCTACGGATTATACCAATGCCTCGCGCACAATGCTGTTTAATATTCATGAGCTGAAGTGGGATCAGGAAATTTTAGATCTATTGAACATTCCAGCCAGCTTGCTGCCAGAAGTTCACCCATCTTCATATACTTATGGCTACACAGCCGGTTTTACCTTCTTTGGGATTCAGGTGCCAATTGCTGGCATCGCCGGTGACCAGCAAGCAGCGTTGTTCGGCCAAACTGCATTTGAAACCGGATCAGTCAAGAACACGTACGGTACTGGTGCCTTCATTGTGATGAATACGGGTACCCAACCGACCCTGTCTGATAAGGGTCTATTGACGACAATTGCTTATGGGATCAACGGCGAAGTGACATACGCTTTGGAAGGAAGCATCTTTGTTGCTGGTTCAGCTGTTCAATGGCTACGGGATGGTATGCGGCTGTTTGAGCACGCCTCAGAGTCAGAAAAATTAGCGGTTGAAGCCAAAACGACGAATGACGTTTATGTCGTGCCGGCGTTTACGGGACTGGGTGCGCCGTATTGGGATCAGGAGGTTCGTGGGGCAGTCTTTGGGCTAACCCGGGGGACTACTCGCGAACAGTTTATTCGAGCTACACTTGAAGCCATCGCTTACCAGACACGTGATGTTGTGGATACTATGAGTGCTGATACTGGCATCGATATTAAAACGCTGAGTGTTGATGGTGGGGCAGCGAATAATAACTTCTTAATGCAGTTTCAAGCTGATATTTTGGATACCCACATTCAACGGGCAGCGATTGCTGAAACCACGGCTCTGGGTGCCTCATACCTCGCCGGTTTGGCCACTGGTTTTTGGCAGGATATGGCGGAAATCAAAAAAATGCACAAACCAAGTGAAGAATTTGATCCGAAAATGGATGCTAAGACCCGTGAAGCTTGTTATAAAGGCTGGCAAGCAGCGGTAAAAGCCACCCAAATGTTCAAACCAAAGGGCTAATTGAAAAGAAATTTACACCGATACCCATTTCAAGTGGGTATCGGCTTTTTCGTTTGGTTCAATAGTCGGAAATAATAATTTGTATAATCATCATGTTTCAGAGGTAGTCAATGTCAGAGTTCCCTTAATTTTTAGGATCACGACAATTTGATTTTTGATTCAGGTAAATACTCAGTTGTACATCAGGATAATTGGCTAAAATTCATTTTTTATTCTTGCTATTAGCTAAAGAGATGAATTACAATAGCATTGACTTATATAATCTGTATTTAATATGTGGGGGGGCAGTTACTTTGACAGGAAAGAATAATCTTCAACGTTTTGTCCGCGCCAATCAACGGGAGCATTATAAATCATATAAAATGGGAAAGCACTGGGTATATGCGGCTTTATTCGGCTTGACCTTTAGTGCTGGAGTGTTGCTGAATAGCGGCTTGGTGGCACGCGCACAAACGTCAACTGAACCGACGACTGCAGTGGAAGCTAATTCAACTGCCAAAACAATCAATGAGAGCGCGGCTTCAAACACTTCCTCAGCTAATACCACAGCTAATTCGACGGCGGCCAGTTCGACAGATACCGGTGCGACAAGTGCCGCTAGCGCATTATCAAGCACCAGTTCAGTTGCCGCGACAAGTACCTCGACCGCGCCAGCTTCATTTGCATCGTCTTCTAGTGCGTCTTCGTCGCAAGCGACCAGTGCTCAGCCGGGTTCTTCTGTTACCAGCAAGTCGACTGCCAGCACATTGACTGATAACCAGGTAGCGACTAAACAAGTGAATTCTACTGCGTCTGTGGCATCCCAAGTTAACCAGGTAAAAGCAACTTCTGACGCGGTCTCAACTGTTACGGCGCAAAACGCTGCAACTTCAAAATTAATCAGTGCAAAGGCTGCTGAAGACCCGGTTAGCGCTACGACAGCAACAACTGTTACAGTTGTACCAACATCAATGTCTTATCAGGGGACGTTACCGAATTTTTCAGTTGAATTTAATGGGTCATCCGGCTCGGCTTTAACCTTACCGACGTTCACGAACGCCGATTTTGATGTCGCTATTCCTAATGGAGGCAATTCAACCTTCTGGATGCAAGCTTCAATGTTAAACGCTGACGAATTAAAGCTACTAGTTCCTGGGACGTACCAAGTTGAACTGATCCCTGACGCCAAAATTGCGATTCGCAATGCTAACGCTGGGTATAGTTTGCCAGACAGTGATTTTGTGCCTGGGACTTTAACTGTCAATCAGGTATCAGCTGATGCCACTGTCGCCGATAGTCAAATGTCATATAACAGTTTCTTGCCGGACTTCACGATTGAGCAGACCAGTACTAGTGGGGTTTCATTAACACTGCCAGATCTGACAGATGCTGACTTTGAAATTCAGTTACCGGTTACTGATGATCAAGCTGGCACTTGGGTCAATGCAGCGACTTTAACAGTAGCTCAGAAGCAGACTTTAGTACCGAATAGTGCGGGGTACAGCGTGCGTTTGAACACGGATGGTGAAAATGCGGTACGAAGTGCTAATTCATCCTATAGTTTTGTTGATGGTGATTTTAATGCAGGCACTTTGAGAGTCAGTCCAGTATCTGCAACCAGCAAGCAAGCTAGTCAAGCCACCGTGAATGATAGTGAAATGGATTATAATGGCACACTGCCAACGTTTACGATTCAACAAAATGATTTGACCGGTTCGGCCCTGAATGTTGATGGCTTAACCAATGATGACTTCGATATTTTGGTTCCAGCCAATGGCAGTGCACCAGAAACTTGGGTCACTGCAAGTAGTTTAACGGACGCGCAAAAGGCAGTTCTGACTCAAGGTTATTATAATGTTCGGGTTAACGCGGCTGGTCAGGCAATCATTGCCAGCAATAATCCGGGCTACACCTTTACAGCGGCTGCTTTCCATGATGGCGCATTGCAGGTGACCCCAATTGAAGCCCAAGTGGGTGTAAATAACAGTCAAATGCAGTATGATAGTACGCTGCCGAACTTTACCGTCAAGACGGTTACATCAGATTTGAATTTGAAGATCCCAACTTTAACTAATGCCGACTTTGATGTGGCCATTCCTAATGGGGGCAACTCAACTATCTGGATTCAAGCTTCAATGTTGAGTGCCAATCAGTTAAAGACGCTGGTGCCTGGTACTTACCAAGTTGAGTTGATTCCGGACGCTGAAATTGCGATCCGGAATGCCAACCGAGGATACAGTCTAAAGGACAGCGACTTTGAAGTAGGTACTCTAACCGTTACCCAAGCATCGGCTGACGCCACCGTAGCTAATAGTCAAATGTCATATGATGGTACCTTGCCGGACTTCACGATTGTTCAGACCAGTACTAGTGGGGTTTCATTAACGGTGCCAGATTTGACAAAAGCTGATTTTGAAATTCAGTTGCAAGCCTCCGATAGTCAGACTGCAACTTGGGTGAACGCTAACGATTTAACTGAAGCTCAAAAACAAGCTTTGTTGCCTAACTCAAACGGTTACAGTGTTCGCTTGACAGCATCTGGAGAAGCTGCTGTAATGGCTGCTAATCCTAATTATAGTTTTGATAGCACAGCATTTAATGTTGGTACATTAACTGTCAATCCTGTACCAGCGACTAATAAACTTGCTAGTCAAGTTACGGTTATCGATGCTCAGATGGATTACAACAGTACCTTGCCAACGTTTACGATTCAACAAAATGATTTGACCGGTTCGGCCCTGAATGTTGACGGCTTAACCAATGATGACTTCGATATTTTGGTTCCAGCCAATGGCAGTGCACCAGAAACTTGGGTCACTGCAAGTAGTTTAACGGACGCGCAAAAGGCAGTGCTGACTCAAGGTTATTATGGCGTTCGAGTGAACGCGGCTGGTCAAGCAATCATTGCCAGCAACAATCCGGGCTACACCTTTACAGCGGCTGCTTTCCATGATGGCGCATTGCAGGTGACCCCAATTGAAGCCCAAGTGGGTGTAAATAACAGTCAAATGCAGTATGATAGTACGCTGCCGAACTTTACCGTCAAGACGGTTACATCAGATTTGAATTTGAACATCCCAACTTTAACCAATGCCGATTTTGATGTGGCCATTCCTAATGGGGGCAACTCAACTATCTGGATTCAAGCTTCAATGTTGAGTGCCAATCAGTTAAAGACGCTGGTGCCTGGTACTTACCAAGTTGAGTTGATTCCGGACGCTGAAATTGCGATCCGAAATGCCAACCGAGGATACAGTCTAAAGGACAGCGACTTTGAAGTAGGTACTTTAACGGTGATTCCAGCGCCAGCCAGCAATAGTGTGACAACGCATGCAAAAGTTCAAGACAGTGAAATGTCATACGATGGTACCTTGCCAAACTTCACGATTCAAAAAGATGCCACAGTTGGTTCAGCATTGACGGTTCCAGCTTTGACGGCGGCTGATTTTGAAATTCAGTTGCCAGCCTCCGATAGTCAGACTGCAACTTGGGTGAACGCTAACGATTTAACTGAAGCTCAAAAACAAGCTTTGTTGCCTAACTCAAACGGTTACAGCGTTCGCTTGACAGCGGCTGGTGAGGCTGCCGTTGAGGCTGCTAATCCTAATTATAGTTTTGCTGATACTGATTTCTACGCCGGCCTACTAACGGTCGAGCCAGTATCTGCCACTAATAGCTCAGTCAGCCAAGTAACGGTAAGTGACAGCCAAATGAATTATAACGGTGAATTGCCAACGTTTACGATTCTACAAAATAATCAGACTGGTTCAGCACTGGATGTTGACGGTTTAACTAATAATGACTTCGATATTCTGTTCCCGACCAATGGCAGTGCACCAGAAACTTGGGTCACTGCAACAAGTCTAACGGATACGCAAAAAGCGCTACTCACTCAGGGCGATTACAGCGTTCAAGTTAACGTGGCTGGTCAGGCAATCATTGCCAGCAACAATCCGGGCTACACCTTTACCGCTGCCGCCTTTCATGCTGGTGATCTGAAGGTTAAACCTCTGAATGCCAACGATAGTAAGACTACTCAGGTAGCTGTTGATCCAAGTTCAATGCTTTATAGGGGTACGTTACCGACCTTTAGTATTCAACCGACTGCTGATGGGATTGGTTCAGCATTGAATTTGCCGACTTTGAGCAATGCCGATTTTGATATTGCAATTCCTAATAGGACTTCAACCACGTGGGTTCAAGCGACAAGTGTCACTGCTGATGAGTTGCAGACCCTGCTTCCTGGTGATTATGAGGTTAAGCTGACCCCAAGTGCCCAGATTGCGATTGAAAATGCAAACCGCGGTTATCGCTTTACGGAAAATGACTTCATTGTTGGCAACTTGACTGTTGATCCAGCACCAGCCAGCGATAGCGTAGATACGCAACCGTCAGTCAGTGATCAAACAATGCCATATGGCGGAGTCACGCCAAACTTTACCCTTCAACAATCAGGTTCACTTTTGACGTTACCGGCCTTAGGCAATGAGTATTTTGAAGTACAATTACCAGGAGTGGACGGTAATCCTGCTACTTGGGTAAAATTGAGCGATTTGACGCCAACTCAAAAGCAAACAATGCTTCCTGGAAACTACAAGGTTCGCTTGACCAATGCCGGCCAAACAGCAGTTCAAAATGCAAATCCAGGTTATCGCTTCGAGACGACCGATTTTCACGCTGGTACTTTAAGCGTGACAGCTGTTCCTGCAGGCAATAACCAGACAACTCAGGTGAAAGTTAACGATAGTAGTATGACCTATGGGGCTGAGATACCAACTTTGACGATTGAAACGGGCGCTAATGCAGCATATGGTTCTGGTCTAGTACCAGTGACTCTCACTAACGCAGATTTTGATATCAATATTAATGGGAGTCAGTGGGTCGCGGCAGATGCCTTGAGTACGGCACAACTGGGGGCACTGACGCCTGGAGACTATCTCATTCGGTTGAACCAAGCGGGTCAGCAAGCTGTGGAAGCCGCTAACAAGGGTTATGAATTCACGCAAAATGATTTCTTGCCTGGTACACTTGACGTGACGCTAAACACGACAACTGACACTTCTTCAGGTGATAATTCTGGCTCGTCAATTACTACGGGTACGACAGGAACGACTAGCTCAACTGGCACAACGGGTGAGACACAGTCGGGCTCAGCCAGTGGTCAAAATCAGATTAGTTCGCACTTAACCGGCGCCAATTCCAATTCTAATGGCAGGAACACAATCTCAACAGATGTCAGTGGTGCAAATGTCAAGGTATCTAGCACCACGAACTCAAACACGCCGGCGTCAAATGAATCGCTAGGAAGTGCGGCTGAATCAAAGTTGTCAGCAGAGAATGCTACTGTAACCAGGACGGCTGAATATGCAGTTCGAACACGTTCAACGACCTCGACTAACAAGCAAGCACAGACCAGAAAATTGCCACAGACGAATGAGCAACGGAATTCATCTGTACAACTTGGCCTCAGCTTAATAAGTTTGTTGACCCTGTTTGGCTTCTTAGGTAAACGTCGAAAAAAGGAAAATGAACGGTAATCAATTGATTTGTGGCAATAAAAGAACTCTGAACCTAAAATGATTCAGAGCTCTTTTTGTCTGGGATCACATTCTAAAACTTAAAGTAGCCACGAAAGCCGCGCCACTGCTGATTAACTTGTTTATTTTGATTCTGATAATAAAAACCGTTACCAGTTAAAGGGGGCTGACGTTTAAACTGATTGAGCAGGGCAGCTAAGACGTGGTGTTGGGTGTCGGTACCATCACCAAACAAACGGTACTGCCAGTTTGGCAGCCGTCCAGCACGGTCCTGCCAGCCGTAACGCAGGCGAAATAACTGACGTTGACTTGGTTGGATCACTAACACGTCCCAAGCACCAATCGACTGGGAATCCAAGCGTGCACTTTTGCGCCGATTGGTAATATCGCTGGTCGTTGTGACCCAGTTGATACCGTCTTGTTTCGACCAGTCATCAACGTGGGTGTGAGCGGACATGACCGCAATGATTTGCTGCCGGTGGGCGACAATGGTTTGATAGGCTCGAGCGTAATCGCCCTGCTGGTTGTTAGCAAACCAGTCGTAGGTCCAAAAGGGGGTAACGGCTTGCCTATCAGTGGCGGACCGTAACGAGTCATGCGTAAAAATGATGGCTTGTTCATCTGGTGCTAACTGATTTAAGGTTTTGATCAGCCAATTAACCTGCTGAGTCGTGATTCGAGAACGGCTATGCCGAATATTCTGTAGAATACCGGTCCAGTGAATGCCATTTGGTCGGTCGTGGTAATTACGGTCAAAATAGGTCTTAGAACTTGCGTCGCGAATATCAAAGGTATTGAGCATGATTAACGTGACATCGGTACCAGGCACCCTGTATTTGCCATAAAATTGATTTTCTGTATCCAACAAGTTCTCCCACTGAAGGTCATGAAGTTTTCTTTCCGTGGCTTCAGTCATGACTTGTTCGTTTCGTAAGCCATTCAGGTAACGACCAAACCCCGAGTTATCATCATGGTTTCCCTGGGTGATGAAGGTGGGAACGTGACTTTCATGCAGCGCTGCTACGGCGTCTGCGGTATCAATGATGGTGCGGTTTAAGATTTGATTTCCGTCCACTAAGTCGCCATTCATCACGACCGCATCAAAACGTTGAGTCTTTGCAAAGTGAGCCATCAGTAACAGATCGTGTAATGGCCGCTGCGAGTCTGAGGATTGGCGCGCATCATAATGGGTGTCATTGATCAGACCGACAACGATACTATCAGTAGTTCGCACCTGATTTAACTTTAATTCTAATCGCGAAAGGGCTTTTTTTTCGGCGGCCGTCGCGTTTAAAAGTAAATGCTGGTGCGACGCCTTGGTAAACGACCAGGGCTGAACTAAATGGGTGACACTCTTTGAACCGGTAATTTCATAGCCATATTCATTTTCGTGATTCGGAAAACGAGTCATGAATGGTACGTAATATGGTCGGCCAGTAACCATCAATTGCAACCATCCACGATGAGGATCAACTAATTTTCCACTGTAGTTAACGATGCTCCCACGGTCTAGACGACCAACGATTGTTGAATTTAAATCCGGCAGTTGGTATACCTTCACCAGTCGTTTAGTGAAGCAATAAACGCCATGCATCTTGAACAATTCTGGAACCTTGGACTGCTCCAGGACGGGTGGTTTAAATCGTTGATCTGTCAAAATACCAAATCGGTGGCCCGTTATTTGATTCAATAATGGTAGAAAGCCCGAATCGGTTTGAATGTATTGAATCCCTCTATATGTATGGATTCTGCTATATACAATAGAATGACCTGTATATAGCAATTTATGCTTTTTGGTGATTGCTGTCCATTCAGGAAGCTGGCGAAAGTGCAGTGTTTCGGCAGCCACAAAGTATTTCTGACCTGTTCTTGCGATGACGGGTATTGGTCGGTTTCGGGTTTGTTTTTCATTTTTTGCTGGTGTTTTTGTGCCCCAAATTGGGTTCAGATCATTGCCGGCTAATTTTTGCCGGTAGTCGGCGACATTCAGGTACTCATTTTCAACAATCAACCAGAAATGACCATCACTTTTCAGTTTCCCCTGGTACGATATCATTTTGTTTTTAGGGTAGATTCGAACTCGTTTGCTGATTAGATTTGGCGCTTTTCGACTCACCAGAAAGTGACTGGGAATGAACCATCCAGCCAGGGTAAGTTTTTGACCATCAATCAAGTTGCTGGTAAAGTTGCGCTGTCGTTCTTTCATTGAAGTCACCGCCGTTCATAAATTACGTATGTTATAATCATGTTATGGAATCTGCGGGCTGTCAACCTTTCTGTAAATACAAGAAGGGAGACTGCTCGCTAAAAAGGAGTTTTTTGAATGCATTCAGATTTAGCCTATCAGATTCAAGACCTAGCGTCTTTTGCTCCGGTCACAGCATTTTGTTTTGACCGCGATACCTGCTATGTCGCCCAAACTGATGAGCAAGATACCATTATTACGCCGTGTCGTTTAAAGCCTAAACAATACCTAGCCGTCGCTGATAATCAAATGAGCTTTCGACTTCAGCAACTTAGCCGCGTCAACAGTTTATCGCTGGTTCATGGCGCCCCAAAATTAACGGTGGTTGTTAGTGGCCAACCCGTTACTAAAACTGGTGAAGTTGGCTTACCAGAGTTTCGCTGGATAACCATTGATCTTAACAGTCAGCAACCCACACCGCGCAGTTTTCGAGTTACCCATCTAGAAGCCGCCAACATCACGGGGACGCCGCTACCAAAACCGGTTATTGGTTCCGTTTCGGCTTTGTCCAGTGACGGTCATGAACTGGCCCTTTTAGTCCTTGATCAGTCTCAGCACTTACAGGCAACCATCTATGATGTGCGCAAGATGGCTCACTTGATTTGGCAATTAACGAATCATGATGTGCGAGATATGCAGGGCGGTGATCTGCATATCATGGCGACCGCCTATCAGTCATTTAAACCAACTGCTAAGCAACTAGCCCCAGAAACGATTGGCAGTATTCAAAGCATTGCATTTTCAAATGGCCGCGCGCTTTACGCTACAAAGAGCCACGGTGATCAACGGGCAATCAGCAAAGGTTTTTGGCTCTTGAAAAACGGTTTTCATGATCTGTCTTTAGATGACGTCTCTCAAGAGGCAACGCTAACTGGCATTCAGTTGCAGGGTGAAGCCGTTTATTTTGTGGTTGCACAGCCAGCTGACGATGGCAAAACTAACAATCAAATTCGGCAGGTTTCAAAGTCAAATTGGAACTAGGCGGTTTTGACCGCTCACGTTAACAGTTTTTGAACGGTTCAAATCAGTGCTAGAAGTAGTGCGGTTCCCCACCGCACGCTTTTTAATTTGTAATCAGGCTAGTTTTAAGGTGCGTGACAAATAATCAGCTAAACCATCATGATCGTTATCAAGCCTTGTTACATCGTCAGCAATGGCTTTCAAGTGGACGGTTGCATTTTGCATGGCGACCCCTTGTCCAGCGTAGGCAATCATTTCATTGTCATTATGTTCGTCGCCAAAGGCAATGACGTTTTGGCGTTCAACGTGATAGAAGCTAGCTAGACGTTTGAGCCCAACCGCTTTTTGAACCCCCTTAGCGCCAACTTCCAAGACACTATTAGGACCGCCCCAAGGTGCCACATCAACCGCGGAACCAAAGCTTTGTTCAATGTAGTTTTGGAGCTTCTTTTGGCTCGAGCGAGCAACTGCAATTGTCATGCTGGTCGGATCTTGATTCAGGGAAGAGGCAGTTAGTTGTTCATCCGCTGTTAATACCGCCGGGAAGAACCCCACCTGCGTCGGTGCAGTCTGATGAGCTAAAAACAGGTGCTTGCCCTCTGCAGCGACCATCTGAATCTGGAAATCATGTTGATGATTTAAGACATCTAAAACAATCTCTCGGTCAAACGTATATTGGTATTCGCGCGCCCAGTGTCGGTGAGGGACGTGACCAAGGCTACCATTGAAATTGATCATTGGACTGGTCAAACCAAGTCGATCATAATAGGTTTGTGACAGCCGGTTAGGTCGACCGGTCACAATGCTGACGATGTGACCAGCCTTGATGGCTGCTCGAATCGTCGTGATTGTTTTAGGTGAAAGTTCCGCATGACTGTTTAAAGTTGTACCGTCCAAATCAAGTGCAATTAGTTTTCGGGTCAAAATATGCCACATCCGTTCTTGTAAATTAACGTTCCTAATCTATCACAGATGATTAGTTTAGGGCAAGTGACCATTAAATGGAAATTGACAGGCAGAAACGCTAGTATTGACAGTTTTAAGGGGTTCTTGAACGGTGTTGCTGACCTGACAAACATAAATCTTTACCGAAACTTTAATCAGGGCCTTGATTGACCGGTAAACGATGAAAAGGTATACTGCTTTCAGATTACCTGAATGGATTGAAAGGAATGAATCATGGAATTACCAGCTGCATTTAAAACTAAATATAAATCATTATTAGGCAGTGAAGCTGACGCCTTCTTTGCAAGCTTCGATGAACCGGAAAATAACGGGTTTCGACTCAATCCGCGTCGTGACAGGCCAGCTGATCTCGATCTTAGCGATCCGATCCCATATACTGAATGGGGCTACTACGGCAAAGTTAGTGGCAAAAGCCTTGACCACCAAAGCGGTGCAGTGTACAGCCAGGAACCGAGCGCCATGTTTGTCGGTGAAGTGGCTCATCCTAAACCTAATATGCGAGTTTTAGACCTCTGTGCATCACCTGGCGGCAAGACCACTCACCTGAGTAGTTTTCTGCAACAGAGTGGGATGCTGGTCAGTAATGAGATCATGGGCAAACGGGCCAAAATTTTAGCTGAAAATACTGAACGTTTTGGACTTCAGAACACGCTAGTTCTGAATGAAGATCCAGCGCATATTGCAAAAAACTTCACTGGTTTCTTTGATCAAGTTTTGGTTGACGCGCCGTGTTCTGGCGAGGGTATGTTTCGAAAGGATCCTGACGCAATGGCATACTGGTCACCGGATTACGTGGAGGCCTGTGCCAAACGGCAAAGGGAGATCCTAACTGAAGCGGTCAAAACTTTAAAGCCAGATGGTGAGTTGATTTATTCGACTTGCACTTTTTCACCAGAAGAAGATGAACAGATCATCGCTTGGTTACTCTCAACATACCCACAATTTGACATGGTGCCAATCAAAAAAACGGCCGGGATCATTGATGCTAAGCCAGAGTGGGCAAACGGTGATGAGCGATTGAAAAATGCTGCCCGTTTATTCCCGCACCTGATGCGTGGGGAAGGTCATTTTGTTGCCAAGTTACGGCTCACAGCCCCCATTGAAGAAGCGGGTTACTCACGACGACAGGAGTCAAACGTCAGCCGAGACCAGTCAAACTTATTTGCCGATTTTGCGAAGGAAAATCTCCAGTTTAAGGTTGATTCCCATCAGTTAATGGCGTTTGGTGATCAACTTTATGTGATGCCAAAGGGGACGCCGCCATTGAACCATTTGCGTGTCGTTCGACCAGGACTGCACTTGGGAACCTTGAAAAAGAAACGGTTCGAACCAAGTTACGCCTTAGCTTTAGCACTTGATCGAGGACAGTTTGCTCACGAAACTGAAATTGATCTTGACGACTGGAAAAAGGTCGTTCATGGTGAGATCTTTAAGCGCAACGATTTGCCGATTAAAAAGGGCTGGGTACGTTTGTTTTGTAGACATCAACCGGTGGCGTTTGGCAAAGTGGTTGACCAAACGGTTAAAAATTACTTTCCCAAGGGTTTACGGTTTATGGCTAACTAATGACGTCACCACTTAAAAAGCGTTTTGACAGCAGCTGTCAAAACGCTTTTTTGATATTTTCGATTTTTAAATTTCTAGTTTGCAGATTATTCTAACGTGATAAACCGCTGGCGGGCGAAAGCTTCTAATTCTGGTGAGTAAACCAATGATTGTTTACGTAAGTCGCGGAGTGTTTGACTGCCAGTCAACAGCATTAAGGCTTTAAAATCAGCCAGCCACTGATTTAACCACTCCAAAGTTGTGTCTTGATCCTCGTGGAGGACATGGTGCAAGATCTCACCAGCCATACCCACGAAGTCTGCGCCCATGGCTAAAGCCTTAATTGCATCTAATGGTGTTTTGATGCCGCCACTAGCAGTAATGGTCGGTCGGGTTGCTAATTTGCGCATCTCAAGCAACGATTCCGGTGTTGTCAGCCCCCAGTCATCCAGATAGACCATTTCCTTGTCTGGTCGCCGAAAGTTTTCAATTTTAGCAAAACTAGTACCGCCACGGCCACTAAGATCAACGTTTCTAACGCCAATTGCCATTAATTTTTGAACCGTTTTAGCCGTCATACCAAAACCGACTTCTTTAACGACTACGGGCACTGAAATTTTGGCGACGATTTCTGCTAATTGATCTAGCCAATAGAAATTGCGGTCGCCTTCAGGCATGATGGTCTCTTGGGCGGCGTTGATGTGAACTTGTAAAGCATCAGCCTGCACCATTTCAATGGCGGCTTGCGCATCCAAGACGCCGTGACCCGCACCTATATTTGCTAAGATGATGCCATTGGGGTCGGATCGTCGAACAACCGAAAAAGTCGTTGCTAAGTTGGGTTCTTTCAGCGCCACACTTTGAGAACCAACCGCCATTGGCAGCCCAGTAGCAGCCGCTAATTGCGCCAGGCGCGCGTTTAACTTGCCGGTCTGCTCACTGCCACCAGTCATTGCTTCGATCAGCAATGGGAAGGGGATCTTTTGGCCGTTAAATGCAGTGGTGGGGTCAATATCCGTCAAAGCCAGCTCGGGCAGGCTCTGGTGAAGAATTCGAACCTGTCGAAAACTAGTCATCTCAGCAGACTGATGAAACTTTTCTGCCAACGACACGTGTTCATCTTTTCGATGCGACTGTTTTGACGTCATGTCATCACTCCTCTACGTGGTGAACGTTAAAACTCAGCGGAATAATTTGATTATCTTTCCACTTATTGACTAATTGGTGCAAGTGTTTGTGAGCGTCAATAATGGCGATCCCACAGTCACCGCCACCAGCACCAGAAGCTTTTGCAATGCCACCAAAATCTTCGGCGATTTCACACAATCTCTTTAGTAATGGGGTCTCGATGTGGGCGTGGGTAAACTGATCAAGTTCATTCAATAAGGTTCGGTTCAATGCAATCTCCGCTTGAATAGCAGCTAAATTTTGATCTCTGAAACCCTTGATCATCCGCTTTAAGCAGGCTTTACTCTTCACTAGGAACTCCTGGTAGGCTTGCTGTTGCTTAGCCTTATTCAAGGCAACGCGGTCAACCAAGTGGGAGGTCGAAGCTGGCGTGCCAGTCCAGCCAATCAGTAAGCGGAGGTCGGCTGGCGGGGTCAGCAGTTCAATGTCTAAACCAGGCCAGTCCATTGACAGCAGCTGAGCAAAGTTATAGTGCTTTTCGGCCAGTTTCAACCAGTCGCGGTCAAAGGAATGATAGGCGATCCAGCCACCGTAAACACTCGCCGCAATATCGCCTAGTGAACCATTGCCTTGGACATCAAAGTGGGCAATTGCAGCTAATTTAAATAGTTTATCGTGATTCATTGGTAAATCATAAAATTGGCAAAGTGCTTTGATTGTTGCCACGGTTACGGCGGCGGAGGAACCTAGACCGTATTTACGCCCGTCTTGACTATCCAAGTCACTTTCGACCGTGAGATGGTAGATGCCCAGTGCCTTGCCCACCGTTTTTGCATAGTCTTCCGTAACTCGAATTGCAGACAGGATGTAGTGGAAGGGGTTGTCGCGGTTATCAAAAACCATTTCACCGTCTTCACGCCGCCAGTAAATTGAATTCTCCTGGTACTGACTTGAAACAATACTGCCAATTTGCTCAGCTTCTTCAATTTTAACCGTCACAAATTGATCCAGTGCGACGATGACCGCCGGAAATCCTGTTTCAACGACGGCATATTCGCCAGCAATATAAAGTTTCCCCGGAGCTTTCACAGAAATCAAAACATCATGTCCTTTCATTAGTAGCAATCAACATGAACCGCCCTAATTGTTAATCTTAACTATTTATTTCCTATTCAGTAATTGTGATGCCGGCACCAGGCCGGGTAACTAAGACATTATCCGGTCCGAAGCGCTTCTGAAATGCCGTTGCTATCCTGGGTGCATCCACACCCCGACAGATGATTTTAACGTTGGGACCAGCATCCATTGTAAAGTAACAATGCAAGCCTTGCAAACGTAAGTCTCGGACCATGTCCATCGCTTGAAGACTGTCAGCATTAAAGTATGTAAAACTGGGATCGGAACTTAACGTGAGTGCGTGCATCCGCATGGCATTTTGTTCCGAAGTATGGCCAAGTAGATCAAAATTGCGGTCGCTAATGGACCGTTTGACGGTTGCAAAATCAGTTTTGCTGGTGGTGATCCAAGCCGGATAAAAGGGACTGGTTTCAACTGCTAAACGCATACCCTGGCGACTTGAAATTTTCTTTTGCTGCTTGGCAAGAACCAGCGCTACGATTGCAATGTCCCAGTCAGGATTTTCATCGATTGGATAGGCGAAAGAAGTTGCGTCATCGTGTCCCTGTTGCCAAGCAACGAAGCCACCGTAGATCGATCGTGTAGCTGAACCAGATCCGCGCCGGGCTAATCGCGATAACTCTCGTCGACTGAGCTTTAAGCCAGCTGCGCGACTGGCTGCGCCCGCTAATGCTGCGAATCCAGAGGCGGAAGAGGCAAGTCCAGCCGAAGTCGGCACGTGGTTATGAGTGACGACTTTAGCACGTTCAGAAACGCCGGCAAGTTGTCGGACACCGTCTAGAAAACGCCGAATTTTAAGACTAGCCTGATCAGCAAGTCTTTGCTGGTCGAAGGTGACCTCATCGTTAGTTAGTGAGGGTAAAAATTGAACGCTGGTCTCACTGTAAAATTCGTCCAGGGTGATCGACAAGCTGTCGTTTTGTGGGATGATCAACTGTTGATCTAACTTGCCCCAGTACTTGACCAGTGCGATATTTGTATGTGCTTTTGCCGTAATCGGATGCGATGCAATTGCCATTATTTTGATTCCTCACTTATCAAAGGTTGAACCCATGATTGGGTAACGCCTGAGTTGGCTAAGGCCACCCGGATGCGGGCTGCCGAAGACTCGTCGGCAGCAAGGCAGATCATGCAACCGCCCATCCCGCCACCAGTCAGCTTAGCGCCTAGTGCGCCATTTTGGTTGGCCAAAGTAATCATTTCGTCAAGCTTGGGATGGCTAACCCCTAAGCGCGCTAATAAAGTTTGCGCGCGGTTAAAAATCGTACCTAGGCGGATCAACTGGTCATTTGCCAGTGCGGATTTAGCGCCATAAGTCAAGTGGCCTAGTTCGTTAATAATTGGTGTGGCGACCGCTGGTTGTGCCCGTCGCAGATCAGCAACGGCCTTTACCGCCTGACCAGTTTGTCCGTGAATGCCGCTATCAGCAACCACCAAATAACCATGCAGGTGAAAGGGCAGCGAAACCGGTTCCTCACCAGTAATAAACCAGATCGGATCTTGAGCACTAGCCGTCGCCACGTCAATGCCACTTGGATTACCATGAATAATTCGTTCCGAAATGTCTGCGTCCGCTAACAGTTGGTCGTGTGAAAGCGGCTGTTCAACAAACTGGTACAGTGCCCGAATGATAGCAACCGCGGTGGCTGCAGACGAGCCCATGCCCCGTTCGGCAGGTAAGTGACTGGTAATATCCAGTGTGAAGCCACCGTGAAAAGTGAACTGCTTCAGCAAAACGTCAATGAGGTGGTTGATTCCGTAAAGCGAGGCGGGTGCATCCTGACGGGGGCCTTGATAGTAGCGACTGACCAGTTGCTGCTGCCCGTCTTGACGGGCAGTCAGCGTGGCGCTTTCACGTACAGCAGGCAGTGGCAGAGCAATTGCGGGCTGGTGGTAAACGACGCTATGCTCACCGATAAGAATAATTTTGGCATGACTGCTGCCGCTGACTGGTGATTGCACGATTTTGACTTCCCTTCGATCCCTGTATGATGAGTTGCTAAACTCACTGAGTATTGTACTGTAATAATTCAAACACATGGTATCATACGACAATTAGCCTATTGATACAAGAAATAGCCGGATTTGAAACCGTAAAAATAGCGAATTTTAATGCTTTATTAAGAATAATCATTTTATTGAAGCCGACGCGACAAGCTTCAGCAACTAATGCCCATCTTTAGGCTCGCAGTGATAGGGCGTTAAATACCATCTGAAAAGGCCGACCTTAAGCGACACTACCGTCACGTGGGTAAGTGTAGTATTATTGAACAAGGAAAAGATCATACAGAATTTGGTGAAATTTAATGGATGCAAATACTATCTATGCCGTCGTTGACATTGAAACGACTGGCACCAACGTTGCTGAAGGCAACCGAATAATTCAGTTTGGGTGCGTGCTGGTCCAAAATGGGGCAATCATTAACCACTTTAATACCGACGTGAACCCTCAGACTTCAATTCCACAATCAATTCAAGCCTTGACGGGCATTACTGAAGCCCAGGTTAAACGGGCGCCGCTTTTTGATGATGTGGCGGGTTCAATCTATAGCCTCTTGTCAGACACCGTTTTTGTCGCTCATAACGTGAACTTTGACTTTCCGTTTGTGAATGCTGAACTTGAACGAGTGGGATATCCCACCCTAAATATTCAAGCCATTGACACGGTGACTTTGAGTCAAATCCTCCTCCCGACGGTTCCCAGTTATCGCCTACACGACTTAACTCAGTACTTAAATATTACTCATAATCATCCGCATTCAGCTAACGATGATGCACTGGTAACTGGTCAATTACTGATCGTTTTGTTTCAGCGGATGTTAAAACTGCCAATTATCACCCTGCAACAAATGGTGGCTGAAGATGCCGATCTACCGCAAAATACGGCTGACGTTTTCAAGTGGGGACTGGCTGAAGTGCGTAAACATCCCGGCAGCTTACCGGACTTTATGTACGTGTCAAACGGTTTGGCTTTGCGAAAAACGCCGGTCTTAACGTCAACTGATGACCGTGACTACACGTACCCGAGGACCAAGAAAAACAAGTTAAAACGGTTTCCCAAACACTTTGAGTGGCGGGCTGACCAAGCAAAGATGATGAACCTGATCTACCGCCAGTATACGGATCAAGACACGGCTGACCAGCCGTTGATCGTCGAAGCACCAACTGGGACCGGCAAAACGCTAGGCTATGCACTACCGATGGCTTATCTGGCTCAAAAGTATGATAAGCAAGTTGTCATCGCTACTGATACAGTGCTCCTGCAAAATCAGCTCATGACGCAAACAATGCCACTACTAGAACGGATGCTGCCGTTTGAGACTCACGCTGAAGTGGTTAAGGGCAATGGGCATTACCTGGACCTTTCACGCTTTAAAGTGTCACTGAGTCAGGCGGATCATTCCAAGCAGACCCAGTTGATCAAATTACGCTTACTCGTTTGGTTGACCCAGACTACAACTGGTGATTTGGACGAACTGCATTTTAAAAATGAACCGCCTTACTTGGATGGTGTTTACCACCACGGACTGGACGATTTATCTGAGACCGATCCGTTTTACGAGGACGATTTCTTGCGCCGGCTTTATAAACGGTTGGCTTATTCGCGTTTTATTATTGTGAACCACGCCTTTTTGATTCAACACGCTGCTTTGCTGGGCGATAATTTTAACCGGCCATACCTCGTCGTGGACGAAGCACAACACCTCGCTGACTACGCACTGAAGACCCAACGACAAAAATTTGATTTTCAGGTTTCGTTGGCGACCGCGCGTCGGCTAATGGACCAGCTTAATCCGGAAAATGAGTATGGGCTGACGGTTGCTACCCAGGGCATGGCCATTAATGACCAATTGAACACGGTCTATCGGTGGCTGATCGAATTTCATCGCCAGCTACGCGCGTTGAGCGACTATCTGATCAGTCGGTTTAAAGATCAGTTCGGTGGCAAATTCAGTACGGCTTACAAGGAGATCGTGATCTCTGAAGACGATTGGACTGCCTTCCTTGAGCAACGGTCTGGACTCTTTGAACAGCTTGACATTCTCGTTGGCAAATTCCAGACCCAGCTCAGCGACATCACGGCCACGTTTTACAAACAGTCGAATCGGTGGCTAAAGAGCGACGAAGAATTGTTTATGCGCTTTTCGCATGCTTTGACCGCTTTGACGGATGCGTGGCAGACACTGATTGCCATTCGAAGGGCTCCCCAGCATGAACAGGCTGGCGGTGGCAGCTACCTTTATTGGTTGACCATAAGCAGTGATTTGTCCCATATTATGGTCGCGTCCAATTTGATGACGGTGGCTGGTTTCTTATCCCAGCGCGTTTACGACCATTTTCAGGCGCCAACTTTCACCGGCGCGACGCTTTTTTCATCCAATCGGTCACAGTACTTATACGACCAACTGGACTTAGACCGCAGTAGTGTCAAAATGCGGCGGCTTAAGTCGGACTTTGATTTTAAGACCCAGGCCAAGTTGTACATGACTAACGATGCCCCGGATATTCGTGATGATGAGGCGTACAATCAGTACGTTTCGGAGACGCTGATCAAGACTTTGACGCGGATCAACCGACCGACACTGGTGCTGTTTAACTCGCTTTCGGCCATTGAAGCCGCCTATGAAAGTCTAACCGAAGCGATCCATCCGCGTGAACGGTTAATTTTAGCTCAGGGTATCTCCGGCTCGAAAGACAAATTGATCAAGCGGTTTATGGATGAAGATAACGCGGTGTTATTGGGTGCAGCCAGTTTTTGGGAGGGCATCGATTTACCACAGGAAAAATTGCAGCTCTTAATCATTGCTCGGCTACCGTTTGATTCACCAGATCAGCTGGAAACCAGGGTTCAGTACGCTCGCATGAAAGCTGAGGGAAAGAATCCGTTTTACAATTTATCGTTACCAAAGGCTACTTTGCGGCTTCGGCAGGGGATCGGCCGCTTGATTCGAACTCGTCAAGATTATGGGGCGGTGATCGTCTTGGATAGCCGGTTAGTGACCAGGCATTATGGTCAAACGATATTGAAGACGTTACCGGCCAGTTTGCCTACCATGGCAGGCCAGGTGCCACAATTATTGAGCGATATCACAAAATTCTTTAAAAAACACAAAAGTAACGGTCACGACGGGTAAGTCTTTGATATAATTGTTGGCAGTGACAACTGAAGGAAGGCGCGTTAAGAAACATGAGAAGAGAACATGCAAGTCACCGTCGATTAAGCAACCGCATTATTTGGACGGTGCTCGGTGTCATTTTAGTTTTGATCATTGCCACTGTGTGGGGTGTTCATCATGCTACGGCGCCGGTCAATCAAGCTAAAACGCAGTCGATCTCGATTGCTAAAAAGTACGCGGGGTTAAAAACGAGCAACGGTTTTTACTGGACGAATCTAAACGCCACCTACTACACGGTTGCGGGAACCAATCAGCAAAATAAAGCCGTTTACATTATTGTGCCGCAAAAGGGCGGTCACGTTCGCGTGCTTAACCAGAGCAGCGGTATGACACGTAACCAAGCACTCAGTCAGGTCTGGACAAAACATAAGCCCCAAAAAGTCTTATCAGCGGCGCTCAGTGTGTTCAATAATCGGCCAGCCTGGATCATTAGCTACATGAATCAAAAGGGCCAGCTCTGTTACGAAACACTGAGCTTTAAGTCGGGCAAAGTATTACAGTCGATTGAGAACATTTAGCCAGGCGGGGAGGCCATTGAAATGAAAATTTCCAAACGGAGTCAAGAGATTCAACCATCAGCGACAATGAAAAGTTCGGCGCAGGCTAAAAAGATGATTGCCAATGGCATTGATGTGATTAATTTGGGCATTGGGGAACCCGATTTTGAAACCCCCAAGAACATCGAACAAGCTGCCATCGAAGCTATTAAAGGTGGTAAAGCCAGCTTTTACACGCCATCGGCCGGATTACCAGAACTGCGAACGGCAGTTGCCAACCGAACCTCGCAAGACTACGGTTTGAACAACTTAAGAGCCGAAAATATCGCTATCACGACGGGTGCCAAGATGGCACTTTATAGCGTTTTTCAGACCATTTTGGACCCCGGTGATGAGGTCTTGTTGCCAGAACCATACTGGGTCAGCTATTCAGAACAGATTAAGCTGGCCGGTGGGGTCCCCGTGCCAGTTGTGGTAGGCGATAGTTTTAAAGCCACGCCAGCAGATCTGGACAAGTATTTAACCGCTAAGACGGTTGCTCTTGTGCTGAACAGTCCGGCTAATCCAACTGGTGTGATTTACGACCAAGCTGAGTTAAGCGCACTTAACAGTTGGACAAAACAGCATGATTTAATGGTCGTTACGGATGATATCTATGGTCAGTTGACGTATAACGGGGCAACCTTTACTTCAATCGCGCAATTATCAGAGCAGTTAGATCCACGAATCATTATTATTAATGGTGCCAGCAAAACGTATTCAATGACCGGTTGGCGGATGGGTTACGTTGTAGCTGACGCCGAGTTGATCAGTAAGATTTCAGCCTTCTTGTCCCACGCGACTGGCAATCCAACCGCGGTCAGCCAGTATGCGCTGGAAGCCGCTTTGTCGGGTGATCAAAGCCAAGTTGAGGTGATGCGCCAGGCGTTTGAAACTCGGCTCAACACGATCTATCCGTTACTGACAGACATTCCTGGTTTTCGCTTGCCAATCAAGCCGAAGGGTGCCTTTTATCTGTTTCCGGACGTTAGCGAAGCACTTAAATTATCGGGGATTAAAACGACTGGTGAACTGGTCAGCAGATTATTGAATGAGGCTCACGTTTCACTTGTGGACGGGACTGCATTCGGCGTTGATAACCATGTCCGCATCAGTTACGCTACCGATCTGGATTCATTAAAAACAGCTATGGCTCGAATCAATACATTCATGGTACAATTTAAAGACTAATCATTTATTGGGGGTTACATCGTGCAACAGATTAACATCATTGACGCAAAGGATCACGTTGACGAAAAGGTGAAGATTGGCGTTTGGCTGACTAACAAACGTTCCAGTGGTAAGATTGCTTTTTTGCAGCTTCGTGACGGAACGGCCTTTTTCCAGGGAGTCGTTTTGAAGAATAACGTATCGGAGGAAGTTTTCGAACTTGCTAAGGAATTAAAGCAGGAAAGCAGCATGTGGATCACGGGTGTGATCCACGAGGATAGCCGTTCAAAGTTTGGCTATGAAATTGCCGTTGAAACCATTGAGGTGATCGGTGAAAGTCATGACTATCCAATCACGCCAAAGGAACACGGAATCGATTTCTTAATGGATCACCGTCATCTATGGTTACGTTCATCTCGTCCGCACGCTACAATGATCATTCGTAACGAGCTGATTCGGGCAACTTACGAATTCTTTAACAAGGAAGGCTTTACTAAAATCGACGCACCCATCTTGACTGGGAGTGCGCCAGAAGGGACAACTGACCTCTTCCACACGGAGTATTTTGACCGGGACGCTTACCTGTCTCAGTCAGGTCAACTCTATGAAGAGGCTGGGGCGATGGCCTTTGATAAAGTGTTCTCGTTTGGCCCCACTTTCCGGGCTGAGAAATCAAAGACTCGGCGTCACTTGATTGAATTTTGGATGATCGAACCAGAAATGGCCTTCATGCACCAAGAGCAAAGCCTTGAGATTCAGGAACGCTACATTGCTTTCCTAGTTCAAAGCGTCATTGATCACTGTGCGGATGCGTTAGAAACGCTGGGTCGAGACATTGAGACACTCAAGAAGTACACCCAGTTGCCTTATCCGCGAATCAGTTATGATGAAGCCGTCGAATTATTGAAGCAAAACGACTTTGATGTTGATTGGGGTGTGGACTTTGGTTCACCAGAAGAAACTTTCCTGGCCGATCATTTTAGCCAACCGGTTTTTGTACTGAACTATCCGAAGTCAATCAAGCCATTCTATATGAAGCCACATCCAACTCGCGATGATGTCGTTATCTGTGCTGATTTATTGGCACCAGAGGGCTATGGTGAGATTATCGGGGGTTCTGAGCGGGCCACTGACTATGATTACCTCTATGATCAAATCGTCAAAGCTGGTTTAGATCCTAAAGAGTACGATTGGTACTTGGATCTCCGGCGGTATGGCAGTGTGCCTCACTCCGGATTTGGACTGGGACTGGAACGGGCAATTACTTGGATCACAGGTGAAGACCACGTTCGAGAAGCAATTCCGTTCCCACGTTTGCTAAACCGCATTTACCCGTAAATTAAATGACATCTACGTTTCAACTCGAAACTTCTCCAAAACCGAATCTGGGTACTGGGGAAGTTTCTTCACTTTCCGAAGGGAGGAGTCAGGATGGATTCATTTGCAGCTGACCTACTTAAAACGGGCAATACCACAGTTGCCACGTTATTAGTGCAGCATTATCGTGAACTTGGTATGAGCAACACTGAGTTCTTGATCTATCTGCAAATTAAAAGTTATACTGACCGGGGCGTGAGTTTTCCTCAAACTGATACCATCGCCAAAGCGATTGGCTTGTCAAATAACCAGATTTTCCAAGAATTACACACCATGATTGCGAAGCATTTGATGCAGATCAACACGGTGCAAAAACCGGGTCAGTTAGCGCGCGATTCTTATGATTTCACACAGCTTTATGAAAAATTGGCTCAGTTTGTGAAGACTGCCAAAACTGAAGCGGTCACGGAAGAAACTGACAACGCGCGGGAGACTATTTTTAACCAAATTGAACAAGAATTTGGCCGTCCGCTGTCACCCATCGAGCTAGAAACCATTTCACAGTGGCTAGATGAGGATCACTATCAACCAGAAATAATTCGCTTAGCACTGAGAGAAACCGTTCTGAGCCAGGCGTTCAGTTTAAAATACATGGACCGAATTCTTCTAACATGGCAAAAAAAGCATTTGACTACGCCTGAGCAGATTCAAAAGGACCGTAATCAACGGCAGCAAAGTCAAGCTGATCATTCCCAAGCGGTTAAGAAAAAGAAGACTAACGATCTACCTGATATTCCAATGTTTAAAATTGGTGAAGATTCGCAGCAACACCCCTCAAAATAACCGGCCTAGAGGTACAACAAAAGCGCCAATTGATTGGAAAATCAATTGGCGCTTTGTTGTGTGGCTTTACGGTTTATAACAATCAACTACTGACTAGATCGCGTTGAATTGGCAGTACTACCGGAATTACCAGTATTATTGGTGTTGCTGTTCGTGTTGCTTTGCGTTCTCGACGAACTTTCAGAAGTCTTGGAACTAGTGGTGTTGGTATCGCTGTTATTATTATTGCCACCATTGCCACTACCACCAGTTGGTCGTTGTTCAGTTGAAACTGATGAACTTTCACTAGAACTGGTCGTCTTGGTCGAACTACTGTTGGTGTTGGTATTGGTGTCGTTGCTGCCTGAGCGGTCACCACTGTTGGTACTGCTGCTGTACCCCGAGTCGTTAGTTGCCGTGTTAGCATCGCCAGGGTAGCCTTTGACGTAGTACTCAGTAACGTTATTCCGCCGGGTAGCAACCACATCGCTAGGAGCCGTCCAGTTAGTGTTACTTGCATTTTGTTGCGCGTAACTCATCTCAGCTCGATAAATCTGCTGGGCGATCTCAGTTTCTGATTGTGTAATGTAGTGACCAGTCTGGAACTGTTTATCATAACCGGTCCAAACCGACAGGGAATAGTTCTTTGTGTAGCCAGTCATCCATGAATCCATGGCAGAATCACTGGGAACCGATGACGCGTAATCGTCAGGATAAGCAGTAGTTCCCGTCTTACCAGCTTGATAAAGACCAGAAATGTTGGCCGCTGTCCCCGAACCGTTGCTGCTAGTCATAACACCCTTCATCATGTCAGTCAACATGAAGGCGGTGGCTGGAGACATTGCTCGCGTCCCCTTGGAACTGTAAGAATGCGATTGACCATCAGCCGTGACAACGCGGTTCAGAAGATGCGGTTTGTAGTACGTCCCGCCGTTAGCGAAGGCCGCGTAAGCAGCGGCTTCCTGCTCGGTTGAAACGTAAACGCCGATTCCGTTTTGCAGTGTCAGCTTGTCCTTAAACGTCATGCCGAGGTTACTCATAAAGTCAGTTGCTCGGTTGATCCCAACGGCGTCCAGCGTGCGAACCGCCGGAATATTTCGGGATTCAACGATGGCTCGCCGCATGGTGATCGTGCCTTCATGCTTATTATCGAAATCATTGAGTTCACGAGTTGTACCAGGATAGTAGAACTGGGTATCTTGAACCGGCTGATAGGTTGGGTATTTTAAATACTGAATCGCCGGACCATAATCAATCATTGGCTTAGCCGTTGAACCACTAGAGCGGTCCGTTTGAACAGCACGGTTTAAGCCGAAGGTGACATTACCAGTCTTTCGTCCACCAAGCATCGCAACCACCTTACCGTTATTCGGGTCAACCATGGTTGCGCCAACTTGAAACTTATTACTTGGATACTGCACGTAATTCGAGGTATTAGCAATGCTGTATAAGTGTTTTTGAGCTGACATGTTCAGATTGGTGTAGACTCGCAGACCGTCATTATTGGTATCATACCCGTTGGCTTTTAATTCAGCGTAAACTTGCTTCAGGTATGCATCAATGTACTTTTGATTCGTCATATTGATCGTGCTGACCGGGTGAGTACTTGCCAGCCCAGTTTTGACGCTGACCGCCTTAGCTGTTGCTGCTTGGCTGGAAGTGATCTGCTTATTTTTGACCATCGCATCCAGCACCTGATTTCGCCTGTAAGTTGCATATTGTGGATGGTGAATCGGGTCATAGTCGGTTGGGCTTTGCGGCATTCCTGCTAACATTGCCATTTCCGGTAAATTCAGCTTGGACAATGATTTGCCGTAGTAGTAGTGAGCAGCGGTCTGCATACCGTAAACACCGTTACCCATGTAAACCTTGTTAATGTAGAATTCCAAAATCTGCTGTTTGCTGTACTTCTGTTCGACTTTGATAGCTAGCCAAGCTTCCTGGGCTTTTCGCTTTAAAGTTTGATCGGAGCGGGCAGTTGAAAAGACGGATAATTTCACCAGTTGCTGGGTCAAAGTACTGCCACCCTGCAAGCCAAGTGAAGAACCGGTGATGTTTGACATTGCGGCTCCCAAGATCCGGATCGGGTCAACACCGTGGTGCTTATAGAAACGTCGGTCTTCAATTGAGACGACCGCGGCTTTCAGTGTGGAAGGGATATTCTTCGACTTCACGTAATCCCGGTTTTGTGCACCTAAGCGTGAAATGACGTTATTATTAGCGTCGTAAACCCGAGTTGAAGTATCACTTTCTAGTTGCGACTGGGTAATGTCCGGCGCTCCTTGAGCGTAATAGAAGAATAGCCCGGCACCGAACAGGATAGCGGCTAGGAACAAGCCCACGGCCCAAGTCAAAATTCGGCGCCAAAGATGGGGCCGTCTTGGACGGCGGCGACGTCGTGCGACTCGCGATTCTGAACGTGTCTGAGGATCAGATTGATTACTTGACATAGATAGACTCCTTTGAATAGGGCGTTAAATAAGCTGATCAACTGCATCAAGATAAGCGATGGTGGGGTTGAGTCTGTAGGCTACTGGAATTGCCTGTTGCTGAAAGGCAGCAAGCGGGATCGATTTACGACCGTGTGGATCACCTTGTTGGTCCCAATAATGAATTAAATCGCTGGCCTTCAGTAAGTAAAGCTGATCGAGGGTCACAAATTTAATCAAGCCAAAGCAAATTCCGCCTTGTTTTAAACAACTGCGCATGTGTTCTACTTGATGCTCATGAAAGTTATCCAGGGGAAACCGGGTCGTCTCCTTAGTTTCTTTCGCATCAAAATCGATATACCGGCCACGATAAATTCCGTTATAATCAGTGGTAGACGGGCGTCGGAAATAAGCTTCCCGAATCACCGCAGCACTTCGTTTCGGGTAGTCGACCTTAACGATTTGAACAGGTGTCGGTTTTTTATGAATAACTGCAATCTCGTGTGCAAGGTAGTATTGATTACTTTCGTTAATTTCCTGTTCTAATGTCATTCCGCGGCCACCATGCCGAATCAAGCTGGAATTATAATTAGCTGGTTTTTCGGGTTGCTGCGGACGGTAACTAGTCCCGTTAGGATAATGGATTGTCACTGGCTGGATCATCTCTTTTCTATAGTAAGGTGTGAAATGCATGTACATACCCAGTTAGTGTTATTATACCAAGTTGCAACATGAATAAAAACTGTGAATGTGTAACAATTAGTAAAGTATAATGGAAAATACCGTGGGTGAAGTACTCACGCTTGAAATCATACCACAAATGGGGGGCAGTAGATATGCAACGGGTTTGGATAACAGGCTATCGAGCCTATGAACTGGGCGTTTTCTCAGAAAAAGACCCTAAATATACTGTTTTGCAATACGCTTTAAAAAAATTGATCACGCAGGCCGTTGAAGACGGCACGACCTGGGTGATCACAGGACCACAAATGGGGATCGAACAGTGGGCTGCTCAAGTTGCGGTGAGTTTAAAGGCTGACTATCCAGAATTGCAAGTTGCGATGATGACGCCCTTTACTCACTTTGGTAGCCGCTGGAAGCCGGATAATCAAGCCAAACTGGCAACAATCACGTCCCTGGTGGATTTTCACGCTAGCGTCAGCGATCACGATTATTCTTCACCACAACAATTAAGAAATTACCAAGAATTCATGCTGACACATACCGATGGTGCGATTTTAGTTTACGATGTAGACAACGAAGGCAAATCGAGGTACGATTATGATGTGATTATGAAGTGGCAGGAGCAGCATGACTACCCCGTCCAAGTCATCGATTTCGATCAATTACAAGAATTTTCGTATGAATTTGAAGAAAATTCAAATAAAGGTTTCAATTCAAACTAAAATTTGATAACATCTTAAATGTTGGTGTTGAATAAATAATGAGGTGTATTTAAACATGGCAACCATTAATTTTACTCCTAAGGATATTTTGCAAAAGGAATTTCGCCAGAAGATGCGGGGTTATGATCCCGCTGACGTTGACGGCTTTTTGGATAATGTCATTAAGGATTATGAAGCTTTCACAAAGGAAAATCAGCACCTTCAAGACGAAAACGAACGTCTGCGGGCGAAAGTTGACGAACTGACTAAGCAATTATCAGTTGGTGGTTCAACGGTTGCTCAACCAAGTCAACCAGCAACTAATGTCACTAACATGGACATTTTAAAACGGCTTTCAAACTTGGAACGACACGTTTTCGGATCACAGTTAGACAGTGGTGCTAACGCATCCCATCGTCTATAATCATTTGATAGTTACCTGTAAATTTTGGGTAATCGCGGTCGGCTAATGTCGGCTGAGGAAAGTCCATGCCCGCACAAGCTGCGATGCTTGTAGTGTTCGTGCTCGGTGAAAAAATAAGCCGGGGAACTTCTTTGGAAGTTACGGCGGGAGAACGCGCTAAGGTTTCGGCTATGCGTTAATATCCCTGAAAGTGCCACAGCGACGATGACGTATTCGGAAACGGGTGCGGTGGAACGTTGGTAAACCCCTCGAGCGGGCAACCCAAACTACGGTAGGGGCGCTTCACATCTGGAAATGAACTAAATGTGGGGGGAGAGTGTTTCACTCTCGAGATAGATGATTACCGCTGTATCAAGCTGTCCCTGACACTTGGTTCAGTACGGAACATGGCTTATAGGAATTTACAGGTCAGGATTGGTGAGAGGTGACTCTCACCTTTTTTTTGCAATTAAACGGTCACTCACCATGTAGAAAGAGGCAGATCATGACAGAACAACGTTTCCAACTATACGCAGCTACTGCTAGTGGTTTAGAAGCCTTAGCAGGTCAAGAATTGCGTGATTTAGGCTATCAGGTTCGAGTCGACAATGGCCGAATCTATTTTGAAGGCACTATGCACGATATTTTACGCGCCAATTTGTGGTTAAGAACGGCAGACCGGATCAAAATCATTCTTAAAACTTTTAAAGCGACCACTTTTGATGATATCTTCGATACCATAACAGCGATGGACTGGGATCAGTTGCTACCAATGGATGCCAAATTCCCGGTCAATGGCCGTTCTAAAAATTCTAAATTGTTCAGTGTCCCAGATATTCAAGCGGTTACCAAAAAAGCAATCGTGAGCCAAATGGCGACTGCCTACCATCGAAAAACCCGTTTTCCTGAGACTGGCGCACTATTTTCACTGGAAATTGCGCTTAACAAGGATGAGGCAACGTTAACCTTAGATACCACCGGGGACAGCCTTTTTAAACGAGGCTATCGTCAGGAAAAGGGTGAGGCGCCGCTGAAGGAAAACTTTGCGGCAGCGTTGATCGAACTTACAAATTGGCATCCAGACATGCCGTTTATCGATCCGATGTGCGGTTCCGGGACGCTACCAATCGAAGCAGCCTTAATGGCGCGAAACATTGCTCCAGGGTTAAATCGACACTTTGCCTGTGAAGCATGGCACCCCGATAACGCCAAAATGGCGGACGAGCTGAAAGCAGATGCAAAAACCCAGCAACGCGAGGAAAAACTCGACATTAGCGGTTTTGATATCGATGGTTCAATGATCGATATTGCAAAATTAAACGCCAACGGAGCAGGCGTTCTGCACGATATCACGTTTAAACAGATTGCCGTTAAGGATTTCAGAACCGATAAGCAGGATGGCGTCATCATCGTTAATCCGCCGTACGGTAAACGAATGGGAGACCAGAAGAGTGTCCGCGAGCTTTATAAGCAAATGGGACAGGTTTTTAAACCGTTAACGACCTGGTCAAAATACATTTTGACGGCCGACTTACAGTTTGAAAACTTCTATGGTCAAAAAGCAACGAAGCGTCGAAAACTTTACAATGGCGCGCTAAGAACGGATTATTTCCAGTACTGGGCAACGCACAGAAAATAGCACTTACTGCGTCTTACTAATGCTTAATTGCCGTTAAGAATATCAGGAGATTTCATAATGAACCCGATATTCTTAACGGCTATTTTTTAACTCCCGGTTAAATTCCTGATTATTTGGATGCAATAACGAACCTTTGGGTGTGGATAAACATAACATGCAGATGGAACTTTAAAAACTTTTTTAATCAGTCTCTCATTTAGACTGCCAGGCGTTTACTGGTCAACTTTCTTAAAAATCTGACTTTACATCGTAAAAGTATTGCTGGTAAAGGGTTTTGAGACATGTTAGAATTCATAACATAATCCAAAGAGAGAAGTGATTTGATGAGTCTTGTTAACGTCTCATTCATGGTTTTAGCGAGCATTTTAGTTTTGTTCATGACACCTGGGTTGGCCTTCTTTTATGGCGGTTTAGTTTCGAAAAGAAATGTGGTCAATACGATGCTCTCGGTTTTCGTGATGACTGGCGTTGCCATTATGTTATGGATCATCATTGGCTACTCATTTTCCTTTGTTGGGGATCACGGCGGCATCGTGGGCAGCCTGACACATCCATTCATGAGTCACCTAAACCTGAATACTTTAACAAGTACTCATATTCCGACTGGCCTGTATTCATTATTCCAAATGATGTTTGCCATCATTACGCCGGCCCTTTTCGTTGGGGCAGTGGTCGGCCGTATTCGTTTCAAATTCTTACTGCTTTTCTTAGTTGCTTGGTCAATTCTGGTTTACTACCCAATGGTTCATTTGGTTTGGAGTCCAAACGGGCTGTTAGCTAAACTTGGCACGGTTGATTTTGCCGGTGGCACCGTGGTACACATCAATGCTGGGGTTACCGCCTTCGTGCTCTCCGCGTTTTTAGGTAAACGAATTAAGTTTGGCGATATTCCGCATACCCACTATAACTTGCCATGGGTTCTGTTAGGGACCACGATCCTGTGGGTCGGCTGGTACGGTTTTAACGCCGGTTCAGCACTGGGCGTGAACTCAGTCGCAGTTCAGGCGACCATTACGACCACCGTTGCAACCGCCACGGCCATGGTCACTTGGATGTTTTTGGACATGTTTATTAAGGGCAAGCCAACGTTGGTCGGTGTCTGCACGGGCACACTGTGTGGACTAGTTGGAATCACTCCAGGAGCCGGTTACGTCACCATTATGGGGTCATTTTGGATCGGCATGGTTGCCACCTTTGGCAGTTACTTCTTCGTCAACGTTTTGAAGGATCGTATTGGTGTCGATGACGCACTAGATGCATTTGGCTGCCACGGTGTCAGTGGTATTATTGGCAGCATTGCGACCGGACTGTTTGCCACAAAAACCGTTAATAGCAGTTTGGCTGAAAACGGGCTGTTTTACGGTGGGGGAGCCCATTTATTCCTGGTTCAATTGGCGGCCACTTGCATCACGATTGCCTTTGTCAGCATCATGGGTATGCTCATTATCAAGGGCTTACAACTAGTCATGCCGATGCGTGTTGACCGGGCCGAAGAAGCGCTTGGCCTTGATAAGGGTGAACACGGTGAGGAAGCTGATTATACCATCGATCTAAGTGATGATATGGCTAAGGCCCAAAGCGATCTCAACTTGTACGCTGAAGAATTTCGTGGGCAAACTGCCCATTTACGGGACTGAGTTGAATCGATTATAATGGAGCCATCAAGCTTGAATGAGGTGGCAAAATGGGACTTAAACGAACTGAACCAGTCGAATTAGTGAACATGTGTATGATTTATGACCCAAAGACTGGAAACGTACTAGTAGAAGATAAGACTGACGTGGCTTGGAAATTTGGTCATACCTTTCCCGGTGGTCACGTCGAAAAAAATGAACCCGTCGCGGATGCCATGCGGCGTGAAATATACGAAGAAACAGGCCTCCAAGTCGATTCACTGGAGGCCTGTGGTTGTGTCGAATGGTTTGATGAAACCAAAGATTACCGCAAAATTGGCTTTTTGTACCGCACAAGTGATTTTCATGGCCACTTAAAACAGGGCAATGAAGGACGCATTTTTTGGTTGCCGTTAACGGCACTAAATGCTGATAACACCGCCGAAAGCTTTATGGAAATGCTGGCGATCTTTACGCAGCCGAGAACGGTTTCCGCCACTTCTGATCAGATGAATGGCCATTTGCGCTTAGCCAATCAGGAGCACGATCAATAGGTCCCACACTGAGTGGACGATAATGCTGGGCCACAATGAGCGGCTGCGTAAAAAGAGCCAGCCAAACAGGTAGCCTAGAAGTGCAACGGTGACCAATTGTCCGAGGATGGTTAGGAATGAGGGCGTCGGGTAAGTCGTTAAATAACGCGGCAGGTGAATCAGAGCAAACAAAATGGCTTGCAAAATTAGAGCATTTTGTTCGGAAGCCAGCATTTTTCGGAGCCGGTTCAATAAGTATCCCCGAAAAATCGTCTCCTCCGTGATGCCAACAACCAAGAAATCTTGTAAGAACATGGTTGGCTTAAAGGTGGCTACGATGCTGATACTATGGCGCTGGATAAGAGCCATCGTGAACATATACAAGACGATTACGGCTAACGTCACGTAGAGCGGTTTGAACTTTAAATTCAGATGGTAGGGGTGCGCGACTGCCAATTGGTCAGCCGGCGTCCGCCAGATCATAAATAAACCGACGCTCAGCCAAATCACCGTTTTTACGGCATCGATAATCAGTTCTTGCGTCCAGCCATGGGTCAAATTTTGAACTGGTACGTTAATAAAAACTTGAATCACAAACCAGAGCAGTAAAAAGTAGCCGTACTGACTTAAAAGTCGTCGGCCAGCGGGTTGACGAAGCATTCTGTCACATCCTTAATCGTTTCAGTAGTTATAGTGTAGCATGTTGGCTGGCATGACAAAAGGTGCTTTACGACGGTTTAAAAAAGAACTCATTCATTTTTAACAAAAGAAATGGCTTTTTGATTTTACTTACTAAAAGTAAGCTGGTATACTCTTTATTGTTAACAAATCGACTTACACAACTGGAGGAATTTTTTAATGCAAGAACAACTTTTGAATTTGGCAAAGCAACGCCGCTCAATTTACGCTTTAGGTCGTAACGTATCTGCTAGTGACGACGAATTATCTACCTTGATCAAGGATAATATTAAGTGGGCCCCAACATCGTTTAATAACCAGACAACTCGTGCTGTGATTTTATTTGGAAACAGTCACGAACAGTTATGGGACATCGTTGGCAAACGGTTAAAGTCTGAAGTTCCCACTGAGGAAGCTTACCAAAAAACTTTGGAGAAAATCAACGGTTTCAAGTCAGCTTATGGTACCGTGATGTTCTTTACTGACATGGATATCGTCCACCGGTTTGAAAACGACTTTGCCCTGTACGCTGATAATTTCTTTGATTGGTCAGAACAGGCACAAGGTAGCGCACAGTTTTCCGTTTGGACTGCCCTCGCTGAAAATGGATTGGGTGCCAACCTCCAACATTACAACCCACTGATCGATGATGAAGTTCGAGCAGCCTTCAATATTCCAGATAACTGGAAGTTACGTGCCCAGCTTGACTTTGGTTCTATTGAAGCTCCAGCTGGCCAAAAAGAATTCATGGCTGACAGCGACCGTTTTAAGGTGTTTAACTAGTTCGTCACAAGTAAAGTGTAATCGTTAAAATCAATTTAAGTACCGCAAAAAAACGTCAATTCCTACTGCTGGGATTGACGTTTTTTATAAATATAAACCGTTTTAATTAATGCTTTAAACCGCTGTATTTTGCGGTATCAAAGGGCTATCAGCGAGTAAATTGCGGCGGATATTTTTACCTAAATTTATTGTTGCCTAACTAACGGGTCACAGTGATAATATGCTAGAATTAAGCTATGAATTATTAATCTCATGTCAGGAGTGTGGTAAGCAAGATGAACAAAAAAGTTGCAATTATTGGCGGCGGTATCGTGGGAGCCAGCGCTGCCTATTATCTCAGCACTTTACCCGGTGGTGACCAAATCAATGTGACGCTCTATGATGATGGTGTCGGCCAAGCAACCAGTGCAGCGGCTGGTATCATTTCCCCGTGGTTGTCAAAACGACGAAATCAGCAGTGGTACCAACTTGCTAAAGATGGGGCAACAACCTTGATGACGCTAGCTCGTCGGGCAAATCTCTCAACGGATGTTTACCACCAGACGGGTACCATCGTGACTCGGACCAATGAAAAAGATCTTCACGACCTTTACGTATTGGCTCAGGAACGCCGCGAAGACGCCCCTGACATGGGTGAGATAAAACAGCTCGATGAACAGCAAGTCAAGCAGCGGATGCCATTTTTAACCCGTTCACAACCTGGCATTTTCATTAGTGGCGGTGCCCGAGTTGATGGTGCAGCTCTGGTGGAGAAACTGTTGGCACAAGCCCAGCAGGTTAATCTAATAGTCAAGCGGGAACGCGTTAAACTTGATGACCATGGCAAAGTCATCACGTCGATGGGACCGCAACGATTCGATCAGGTTATCATTGCAGCTGGTCCCTGGATCAATGAGCTGCTTAAACCGATGGGGATCAACGTTGATGTGCGGCCACAAAAGGGTCAGTTACTGGAGCTTTCGATTCCCGATTTTCCGAACCAGGAGAATATGCCGGTGATGATGCCTGAAGGCGAACGAGACATCATTCCATTTGGTCAGGGTAAATTGATTGTGGGCGCGACCCACGACGATGAAGGTCAATTCGATCTCAGCATTACCCCTGAGGCAACCCAGGACTTAATGACAAGTGCACAAGCATTCGTTGATTCACTGTCAGCGGATAATATCATCCGGTCGAAGGTGGGGACTCGAGCTTACACGTCTGACTTTGCACCCTTCTTTGGTCGGCTGCAAAGCCACCCACACCTACTCGTTGCCAGCGGATTAGGTGCGTCTGGATTGACGACTGGACCGCTGATCGGCCGTTTGCTGGCTGGTACGCTGATCTATGGTGGCACGCCTGACTGGTCAAACTATGAAAAACCACTGAGTACTTACCTCAGCTAATCAGCTTCACGGTGTTGTCGTAGGGCTTGTTGAGCAAGGTTATGAGCACCTTGATTTTGTTTTTCCGGTACCCATTGGTTGATCACTAAGTTAAATTGAGCTTGTTTGCTGAGCAGTTCATCAACTAACTTCTGATAGTGCTTAGCATACCTTTTTGCGAGACTGTCCGCGACGATTTTCGAATCGGTAAAGTACCGAACGGAAACGCTTTGGGGATTATCAAGCCGTTTTAAGAGGGCGTCAAAACCAGCTAAAGCGGCGTAGAACTCCGCATGATGATTATCACCATTTGGTAAAACCGCTTTTAATTGTTGTTGCTGCCCGGCGTGAACGATCAGAATTCCGGCAGCACTTTGGGCCGTATCAGTATCGGTAGCAGCGTCAGTATAGAGCGTATACATCGAATCAAACCTTTCGAAATGAGGTAATTCTATCATAAATCAAAAACGTAAATTTTTGTATCAGCCTGGTCCACTCAGTAGCATTATACTGTGGAGCTGGACGCTATGTTTGCTATTTTTAGCGTTGATCATTGGTTTGGAAGTGTCGTCCAATTTACAGTGGATCGCCTACCTTTTGGGCGCCATCTTTTTAGTGTTAACTTGGGCTCAAGTGCATTTTCGCCATATTTATCTCGATAACGGTACGATCCGCGTCAGTCGAGTGATTAACCATAATTGGGTCAATATTGAATTGAAAGACGTCAAGAATCTGCACGTCTCCAAATACCGGCTTGGGTTTATTTACGCCGGTAAGATCTACCAGTTCCTGATGCCAGTCAATTCAACGATTGAACTGAGTAATATTATTAAAGAAACCCAAATTTAATTTGTCAGGGAGGTTGTTTTTTTGAACGATATCGAAATTTCACAAGCAGCAACACCGGCTCCAATTACCGAAATAGCTAACCAACTGGGCCTTTCAAGTGATGAAATCGAGCCCTATGGTGCTGTTAAAGCCAAGATTAAGTTACCGGTGAAGGGTGATATTGCTAAATCAAAACTAATTTTAGTGACGTCGATCAATCCGACACCCGCTGGTGAGGGTAAATCAACGGTCACAGTTGGTTTAGGCGATGCTTTGAAGCGTCAGGGTAAGCGAGTCGCAATTGCACTGCGCGAACCTTCACTCGGTCCCGTAATGGGGATGAAAGGTGGCGCGACTGGCGGTGGCTATGCGCAGGTTGTGCCAATGGAGGATATCAACCTGCATTTTACCGGTGACATGCACGCTTTAACTGAAGCACATGATACGTTGGCTGCGCTGATCGATAACCATATTCAGCAGGGCAACGAACTAGACATTGACCCGCGCCAAATTATTTGGAAGCGTGTGTTAGATATTAACGATCGCGCACTGCGTCAAACGGTGATCGGTTTAGGTGGCCGGACATCGGGTGTCCCGCGGCAGGACGGCTTTGATATCACCGTGGCCAGCGAGCTCATGGCGGTGCTATGCTTGAGTAAAAGCCTAATGGATCTAAAGAGGCGCATCAATCAAATCGTGATCGGTTACACCTATGAAAAACAGCCCGTAACTGTGGCAGACTTGAAGGTTGGCGGTGCGATCACCCTGCTGCTGAAAGACGCCATTAAGCCTAACCTAGTGCAGACCCTAGAAAAGACGCCAGCCATTATTCATGGTGGCCCATTTGCGAACATTGCGCACGGCTGTAACTCGGTCTTAGCAACTCAGACAGCCCTTAAACTAGCAGATTACGTGGTGACTGAGGCCGGGTTTGGTGCGGATCTCGGTGGCGAAAAATTCATGGATATCAAAACGCCAGTTCTGGGTAAAACCCCTGATGCAGTGGTGATCGTAGCGACGGTTCGGGCTTTAAAATACAACGGTGGAGTCGATAAAAACGACCTGGAAACTGAAAACTTAGAGGCGCTTGCAGCTGGCTCAGTTAATCTGAAACGTCACGTGGAAAGTATGCGCCAGTACGGCGTGCCAGTTGTGGTTGCTGTAAACCGCTTTACATCGGATACGGATGCGGAAGTCAACCAGCTCTTAGATTTCATCAAAAATGAACTGCACGTTCCGGCCTACGATACGACGGTTTGGGCTAACGGTGGTGGCGGAGCGCTTGACCTAGCGGATGCCGTTGTTAAAGCTTGCGATCAACCACACACGTTTAATCAGTTGTATCAAACAGATGACGATTTGATGACTAAAATGACGGCAATCGTGCAAAAGATCTACGGTGGCCGTGATGTGGTTCTTGAACCTAAGGCTAAGCGGCAATTACGAAGGTTTGCTAAATTTGGCTGGGATAAACTCCCGGTTTGCATGGCCAAAACCCAGTATTCACTTTCCGATAATGCCAAAGCTTTGGGTGCACCAACTGGATTTACAATTCACGTCCGCGAATTCGTACCCAAACTAGGGGCGGGATTCATTGTGGCGATGACTGGCAACGTCTTAACGATGCCTGGATTGCCAAAGCATCCCGCGGCGTTAAATATGGACATCGATGCCGACGGTAAAATTACCGGTCTATTCTAATTTGAAAAATAATTACGGATCAATAAGCGATTTGGTAGTCTAATTAGTCTATCGACCGCTTTTTTTGCTATAATGGAAGTTATCGAAATGAGCTGTGACTACTTAGGCATTAGCTTATGAATCTCACCGAATAAAAGGAGTTGCCAACGTGTTAATTGGGCTTAGTACGGTATTAATTATTATCTTATTTCTTGCCGACCAGTGGATCAAGCATCTGGTGGTGGCAAACATTGCGTTGGGCGGCTCGCATACTGTCGTTTCGGGAATTCTTTCCCTGACTTACATCCGCAATGATGGCGCCGCTTGGAGCATGCTGGAAGGCCAACAGTGGTTATTTATCATCATCTCACTGGTTGCTTTAGCGGTGATGCTGTGGTTTTTTGTGAGGTACCGTAGAAACTGGCATTATGAAATTGGTCTTGCGTTTATGATTGCTGGCACGCTCGGTAATTTCTATGACCGGCTGATCAACGGTTTTGTGGTCGATATGTTTCAACTGGATTTTGTTAATTTTCCGATTTTTAACTTTGCTGACAGCTGTCTAACGATCGGTGTGATTTGGATCATGGTCGTCCTGTTTTTTGAAGATTCAGCGGGGGCGCACCATGGCTAAAAAAGTCCAGCTTGAAATCACAGATCAAACGGGTCGGCTGGATAAAGTGCTGAGTCAGATGATGCCTGATGAAAGTCGCTCGCAAATTAAGCTAGCGATTGATGAAGACCGGGTGCTGGTGAATGACAAACTGGAGAAACCGAAGTATCAAGTTCAGGCTAACGATCAGATCACAGTCACCATTCCGGATCCCGTTTCCTTGGACTTGGAACCGGAGAACATTCCGTTAGACATTGTGTATGAAGATGATGATGTGATCGTGGTCAATAAACCAGCTGGCATGGTGGTTCATCCATCACCAGGCCATCCGAATCACACCTTAGTCAACGCGTTGCTCTACCATTCACCCTTATCAACGATCAATGGTACCTACCGGCCCGGCATCGTTCATCGGATCGATAAGGATACTTCCGGCCTATTGATGGTCGCCAAAAATGACAATGCACACCGCTCACTCGCAAAGCAGCTTAAGAATAAAACCAATCTGCGGGAGTATATCGCACTGGTACACGGAGTGATCAAGCAGGATACTGGCGTGATCGATGCGCCACTTGGCCGTTCGCCAAAGGATCGAAAGCGGCAGGCAATCGTGGCTGATGGCCGGCATGCGGTAACACATTTTCGGGTACTTGAACGCTATTTGAACTATACACTGATTGCCTGCTGGCTCGAAACGGGACGTACACACCAGATTCGGGTGCACATGAAATCAATCGGTCATCCGCTAGCTGGTGACCCGCTGTACGGACCCCGCAAGACGATTTCAGGTTCCGGTCAATTTTTACACGCCGCTAAACTAGGGTTTAAGCATCCGGTAACGGGTAAACAGTTAGTGTTTGAAGCGCCGTTACCAGATGATTTTCAGCGGGTGGTTAACCGGTTGCGCGAACAGACACCCGGTCTAAAACGGTAAAACTTGCACCCCACTAAATTCCGTCATATTCTTAAGTTAAATGCAATGATTGATTCCACTAAACTCAAAAATAAATAGGAGGCCACTCATGGCAAAAGTAGTCGTAGATGCAATGGCAATGCAACGGGCATTGACCCGAATTACTTACGAGATTATTGAACATAATAAGGGCATTGATGGCCTAGTGATTCTTGGAATCAAGACCCGTGGGATCTACTTGGCTCAACGAATTGCTGATCGTCTTAAACAGTTGGAAAACGCCACTGTTCCGGTGGGTGAATTGGACGTGACACGATACCGGGATGATATCGAACACGATGCAATCGAAAACGACCCGAAAGTGACCGTTTCAAAAATTGATTTTCCAGTGACTGATAAAAAGGTGATTTTAGTTGATGATGTCCTCTATACGGGTCGGACGATTCGGGCGGCAATGAGCGCCATCATGGACTTGGGTCGGCCAAAACAAATTAACTTGGCTGTCCTAGTAGATCGCGGTCATCGGGAACTGCCAATTCGCGCAGATTTCGTTGGTAAAAATATCCCCAGTTCGCAACACGAGCGAATCAAGGTTTCAGTCAGTGAGATCGATGGTCACGATAGCGTCGAGATCATTGAACGGTAAATGCAGCAGAGATTGGAATGATATAGATGGCACAACGCTTTTTAATATTGGAGGACGGTTCAGCTTATCCAGGTATCGGTTTTGGTGCTGGCGCTACGACAACGGGCGAGGTCGTCTTCAATACCAGTATGCTGGGTTATCAAGAGATCGTCACTAACCAGATCTATCACAATCAAATCATCGTTTTTTCTCAGCCAATTATTGGTAGCATCGGCATTTCTCACGATAGTTACGAATCAATATTACCGACTGCTAAGGGAATGGTGGTACGCGACGTCACTGATATTTCTAAGAATCGGCAGCGTTCACTTTCCCTAGATCAGTTTTTGAAGCAGCATAATATTCCAGGAATTAGCGGCATCGATACCCGTCACCTGATTAGACAACTGCAGCAGACTGGTACGATCAAGGGCAGCATTGTTGACGTGGCCGATGACCATGCATTTGATCAGCTTCACGCGACCGTCCTGACCAACCAGCAGGTGGCCCAAGTTGCTACGCCGCGACCTTATCCGAACCCTAATCAGGGGTATAACGTGGTGGTGATTGATTTTGGGCTAAAACATGGGATCCTGCGACAGCTTTCAAAGCGCGACTGTAACGTGACGGTGTTGCCATGGGACGCGACTGCTCAAGACGTGATCAACCTGGATCCAGACGGCGTGTTGCTGTCAACTGGCCCGGGTTCTCCATTGGACTTACCTGAGAGTGTTTTGGATATGATTCGCACGATTGAGGAACGAATCCCGCTTTTTGCCATTGGCTTGGGACATGAATTATTTGCACTGGCGAACGGGTCAGAAGTGAAAAAATTAAAGCTGGCCCACCACGGAGCTAACCACCCAATTCGAACGATTATCACAAATGAAATTATTTACGCCACCGAAGGACAAGAATACGTCGTGGATCCCGATTCCGTTGATCGCGACCGTTTAATTACCACCTATGTGGACTTAGTTGACGGCTCGATTCAGGGGTTACGGCACCGGGACTACCCAGCGTTTTCAGTGCAATTTTTCCCGGATGGGGCGCCAGGACCTAATGACTCCGTTGATTTATTTGATGAATTTATGGAGACTATGGGCACACGGGAGTGATGAGATGGATAATGCAATTCAAAAAATACTCATAATCGGTGGTGGTCCCACTGAAATTGGTCACGAAACCGAGTTGGATGCAGCCTGTGTACAAGTGATTCAAGCCTTTAAGAAGCAGGGGATCAGACCGCTCTTAATTGACAATAATCCATTTTCCTCAGCTCTGGAAAGTGTTCAGCCTACCAACATGTTTATTCAAGCGGTGACCGCTGATAACGTCCAACGGATCATTGAAAAGGAACACCCAGACGCAATTTTGCCAACCGTTGGTGGTGTCTTGGCAATCAGTGTCATTCAAGAACTTCAAGAAAATGGGGTGCTGGCGGATAACAACGTTCAGACCCTAGGCATTCCAGGCAATGCCATTATGGATATTAATAATCCCGACCGTCTCAATAGTGTTTTGAAGCATGTCGGCGTGCCGATAATTGCTTCTGAAACGGTTGGCACTTTGGATGAAGCAGTCAACGTGGCTGCGTCAATTGGTTATCCGGTCATTGTTAAACCGATTGCGCCACGAATTGATACGAACCGAATCCTGTGTGAAAGTGAAGCTGAATTGATCAGTGCTGTGACCCGGGGCTTTTCGTGGTCGCGGTTTAAACAGTGTGTGATCGAGCAAAGTATCGTTGGTTATAAAGAAGTCGAACTAGTCTCTGTTCGCGACGCAATGGGCACGCAGGTCCTGATTGCCGGTCTGGAAAACATTGATCCAATCGGCATTCATTCTGGGGATTCGATGGTGGTCACACCAACTTTGACTTTAAGTAACGCGGAATATCAGGAGTTACGCGATACTGCATTTGCCATCAACAATCAGTTTAATTTTACTGGTGTGGTTCACACGCACTTTGCGTTACAGACTAATCCGGAAAATTTTTACGTGACCAAGGTCACACCTTACAATGATCGCGGGACTTCACTAGCGGCTTGTGCAACTGGGTATCCAATTGCTTACGTCGCTGCTAACCTCTATTTAAATCAGCGCTTAACAGAAGTCCGCTTACCTGATATCTATCATTTTAAACAAACCGCGTTATTGGAACCAAGTCTAGATCACGTGGTGGTTCGAATTCCGATTTGGCCGTTTGAAGATGTCCCCAATGCTGATCAGCACCTGGGAACGGTCATGAAATCCGTTGGCTCTACGATTGGCATTGGCCGAAGCACCGAAGAAGCAATCTTAAAAGCCATTCGTTCGTCACAGTTTAGCCCTAAGGATGAGCTGCCATCAATGAGTGATCTCAGTGATTCTCAGATCATCTCGCAATTGATTCATCCGCGGTCTAGCAGGATATTAGTGCTGCTTGAAGCACTTCGCCGTGGTTATCAAGTCGATGAGCTGACTGAATTAACCAAAATTGATCCGTTTTACTTTGTCATTTTACAGCATATTTTGGACGTTCGAGAAAACGTCCAATCTCATCCACTGGATCCGTTAGCTTTAAAGCAGGGTCGTTACTATGGTTTTGGTGATGGTATGATTGCTCGGATGTGGCAAGTAGACATTGATACCGTCCGCTCAATAGGTCGCGGAAATAACATTTTACCCACTTATAAGGGAATTGAACCTTCTGCTGGAGAATTACTTAAATCACCAACCGGTTATTACAGCACCTTTGAATTTGAAAACGAAAGTGAACAGCTTTCTGATCACACCGTGCTCGTATTGGGACGTGGCGGCAATCAGTTGGGGCCTAACGCTTCGGCCGATTATTTCACTGCCGAGATGTTAAAGCAGTTGCATAAATCAGGTTATGAAACCGTTATTATGAATACTAACCCTAACGCGGGTTCATTAACTTCCATGCTGACGGATAAACAGATCATTGATCCTGTTCAGTTGGGTGACATTATGAACGTGATCAATATGGAACATCCGGTTCGAATTTTTGTTCCTGGCAACCGACACTTTCTCACCCGCGAATTACGTCGCCGAAAATTTCCGGTTTCGGTTTTACCACCCGATCAAGAAGGCCGCAGTGAACTGCTTACGGATCACGCTACCATTGGCTTAGATCTATTTGTCACTGAACATCACGTGGTGCCGATTTTAGCAAGTGACTTGCGTTCAGATGAAGGAATTGCAACCACTCTCGCACAGATCACGCTTATGCGAGCACCTGCCAGTGTGAATCCACAACAGTTGAGCCAATTGCTTGATCACGCCAATGAATATCTAGCTAGTCATAAACGAACTGGAATGGTGCAACTGCTGTATACAACTAATGGTTCTCAGCCCCCAGTTTTTGTGGGTGTCCGGCCAACCCGTTTGACGACGATTGCTTTTTTGAATAAGGTTACTGGGATCAACTGGGTCAGAATGCTGGTTCGACAAGCATTGGGAGAAATTGACGAGGATCTGATTGCTAAACTAGACATTGATATCCGCTCAGATCGTCGTTCCCAAATGCGAGGCACTTTCCCATTCAAACAACTCCAGCTGCCAGATCAGCTCGGGCTGACGACTCAAGAAGTCGGCGCAAGGATCAGTTTTGGAACCTTAGATCCAGAACCTGATGAATAAAAAGGGCATTAAAATGACGGCGAATCGTCACATCATTTAAATACAAAAGCGATACCAGATGACTTCCTCAGCTTGGAAATTTCATCTGGTATCGCTTTCTTGATTCTAATAAGCGGCACGATCTCATTTAAGTCTAAATAAAAAACAGTCAGTTTGATTCAATCCTTCAAAAGCTTGGGTTAACCAACTTGGATTGAGCTCCAATTAAGTAAGCCGCATAGTTTAAGCCCGTTGATTTGTCGGACTGAGCCCTTCAACAAATTCACGATCAGGCGTGACATACAGGGTCCGCTGACCTTCGTAAATCACGAAGCCAGGCTTAGTGCCATTTGGTTTCCGAATTTTTTTAACCTGAACGTAATCTACCGGAACGGAACTCGATTGTCGTGCCTTGGAATAGTAGGCCGCAATGTTTGCAGCTTCCAAGAGTGTGGTCTGTGAGGGGTCTGGGTCGTGGACAATGACGTGTGATCCAGGCATATTTTTCACGTGTAGCCAATAGTCGGTCTTAGCCGCACTGTGTAACGTCAGCTTTTCATTTTGTAGGTTATTCTTGCCAACTTCAATTTTTGTGCCATCGCTAGCCTGAAAAACTTCTGGCTTTGACACTTGATGTCGCTTCTTCTTTCCGCTACGATGCTGTTCATGATCTCGTAAATAACCGCCTTGCTGTAATTCCAGCTTAATATCGACCAGGTCCTTCGGCGCCGCCAGTTCGATTTGACTGCTGACATTTTCCAAGTAGTCGATCTCGGCGTTAGTTTTGGCCAATTGGTCATTGACGTAAGTGACCGAATTCTTCATTTTATTGTATCGCTTAAAGTATTTTTGGGCGTTTTGAGAAGGGCTGATCTGATTTGACAGGGCAATATTTAAAGGTTTTTCGTTTTCGTAAAAATTAGGTAACGTAATACTTGTCATACCGCGTTTAACCTGGGATAAATAGGTCATTAACAGTTCGCCTTTGATTCTAAATTCATCGGCTCCCTCTGCGGATTTTAAAGTTGATTGCAACTTCTTGAGCTTTGTCCGGTTTTTTTTCAGTTCGTTACGAACCACGTGAATCAGGGTACTGCCCTGTTGTTGAACCCGATCTCGTTCCGCACGGTCTTGATAATAAAAATCAAGCATGGCACTCAGCGAGTCAAAGGAACGGCTAGAAACTTCGTCTTGTTGGTAGGGAAAGGCGCTAAATGCTGTTTTGCCATTTGCTGCCGTGACTAAAGTCGGGTCCGGATGATTAAAACGTTCGAAAAAGTTTGAGAAATTTTGTTCAGGCTTTCCTGGTTGATGAAGGGCTTTAGCCAGTGCCAGCCCGGTATCCTGTCCTAATCCCTGATAATTATGTCGCAGTTCTTGAGCCAGGACGTCTTCATTTGGATAATCACGAACTAATTCAACCACCCGTTCTTTTGCTTCTGGCTGAAAGGGGTCGATCAGATCCTGAGCCGGCGGATTAATATAGTGGCCGCCAGGCAATAATGTCCGGTAGCGGTTCTGATCTGAACCAACGTGTTTAATAGCGTCCAGGATCGTCATCGAAGCCAAATCAACTAAAATCACGTTACTGTGACGAGCCATGATTTCGATGATCAACCGCAGAGCAACTTGGTCTCCCAGTTCATTTCGACTCGTAAAGTCGAGGTAAACGACCCGGTCATTTGCGGCTTGACTAACTGTTGTCAGGATCGCACCACTCAGATACTTACGCATCATCATGGTGTAGTTAGTTGGCGTTGCCGGATTCACATAGGGAATATCCGTAATTTGAATACGCGCAAAGGTTGGGTTGGCTGATAATAATAGGGGCAAGCTCTTATGATTTGCCCGAATGGTTAAAATAACTTCATTATTATAAGGCTGATTGATTTTTGATACCCGACCACCATTAAGTTGCCGATCAAGTTCACCGACCATTGCGTGGGTGAATGCACCATCAAATGACATGGTCTCACTTCCTTCGTTCTTTTTTCACACGATTACTAGTATACCGGTGTTTCAACGCAGAGTAAAGCAGATCGACTAGAATTAATTAATGCAATCCGTAGGTATTTAAACTAAAAAGATGTATAATACAAGTAAATTAAATTTAAAGGAGGTACCTGCTTTGGAGGGAATTTTGGATAATTTAAGCTTGGCTGCCAAATCATTGCAGGTCCAAACAACTAAAATCACACGCCATTATCACGTTACCATTGCTGAATGGCGCCTGCTACGCCAGATCGATGCCAAAGTCATCACGCAGGATTCAATGGCAGATGCACTGCAACTTGACACCTCAACACTTAGTAGGCAGTTAAAAAGTCTGACGACAAAGGAATTAGCCAGTAAGACTGCCGTTGGTAAAGATCGGCGTCAGCTAGAGTATGCGTTAACACTAAAGGGACAAGAGACTCTGAAAAATATCAACCAAGGTTATGATGCTTTAATTGATGCTGTTTTCCATTACTGGCCAGAAGATGAGCAGCAAATGATGAAGATTATGTTAAACCGCTTAAACCGCAGTTTGGACCGGGCCAGCGGATTTTTAGCTGAACAGCAGAAATAGTGGTCAATTGTAGCTTACAAGCATTAATGACTTACAATAATGCTTCCTTGCTTTCGGCACTCGTATTCGTTACAATTAATCCCAGACATTTTTATCCAGCAATTAATCTGAAATAGAAACGGGTGTTTACAATGAAAATAGCTGTCGTCACTGATAGTACCAGCTATTTATCGGCAGAAGACGTTGAACGCTATCACATTCACGTTGTTCCCATACCAGTGGTGATTGACGGTCGTTCTTATAATGAAGGGGTCGATATCACTGCTACTGAATTCTGGGAGAAACTACGTACCTCGAAATCCTTTCCAAGCACTTCGCAACCGCCACTTGGTGAGATGATCGAACTGTACCAGAAGCTTGGCGATGAAGGTTATGACACGATTATCAGCATTCACTTAGCAAGCACTATTTCCGGGTTTGTTAACTCACTAAGACAAGTCAACGAACATTTAACCAATACCCACGTGGTCGTCTACGATTCACAAATTACGGTTAAGCTGATGGGGTATTTAGCGATTGAAGCGGCCAAAATGGCAGCTAATGGCCAAGATGTTGATGCCATCATCAAGCGACTAGATGAAGTTCGGGCAACAATCGATGAAGTGTTTGTCGTGGATGACTTGCAAAACCTAGTCCGGGGTGGCCGGCTTTCAAACGCTTCAGGTTTCATTGGTAGTATTTTAAAAATCAAGCCGCTATTGACTTTTGATGACCAGAGTCACGAAATTGTTGCCTTTGAAAAGGTCCGTTCCCGCAAAAAGGCGCTGTTGCGAGTTGAGGATATTTTTGCGGACGCCGTGTCACAGGTCGATTATCCTTTACGCGCACTGGTAATCGACGGTAATGATCCTGAAGGCGGCGATAACTGGGTCAAGCAGATCAAGACAAAGTTTCCCGGAATTCCGATTGAACATAGTTATTTTGGCCCCGTCATTGGGACTCATTTGGGTGAAAAGGCGCTGGCATTAGCCTGGTTGCTTGATACCAATAAAGCGTAATTAATGTTTTGCTATTATCATATTGATTATGAAAGTCTCAGTGATAATTGAGGCTTTTTTTGTGGCTTTAGAAACTAACTTTCTTGGTGGCTTTGTCAAGGTTAAAGGGTATATCCTATTCAGCATGCTTTTTTAACCAATTTTTGAAATGCTGTCCATTATGTTTGTGTCTTTCCATGACTTATCAAGGAATTAATGATTAGATTAAAATCTCCACTCTAGCATTTTGTTTTTGGTGTCAGCGCTTTATAATTAAGATGAATCGATAACAGACAACTAGGAGGCGTTTATTCATGGTTAAGACAAAAGCAATTATGATTGGTGCCGGACTGGCAAATATGGCCAGCGCAGTTTACCTCATTCAAGAAGCACATTGGGCTGGCAGTCAAATCACTTTTTATTCAATTGATGATCATGGTTCAAATGATGGTGATGATGCAGAGCACGCAAAGGATGACTACTGGAATCAAAATCATCCGACCGAGAATCATGAAGGCTTTATTGCCCGTGGTGGACGAATGTTAAATTATCGCACCTATGTAGACCTGATGGATCTGCTAGGACGAATTCCATCCGCTACTGAAACAGGCATGACGGCTGCCGAGGATACCCGTAACTTCGATGCCCACCATCGAACTTTTGATAAGGCACGTCTGATGGAGGGCGGTAAAGGGATTATTAACGGTGGCAAGTTAGGTCTCAGCAATAAGGATCGTTCTTTGCTGACAAAGCTAGTTTTGATGCCAGACAGTGAAGAAGAACGGTTAGATAACGTCACCATTGCTGATTATTTTGAAGAAGATCCACACATTTTCCAAACTAATTTCTGGTACATGTGGGAAACCACATTTGCCTTTCGAATTCAAAGCTCAGCTCAGGAACTGCGACGTTACATGCACCAAATGATTTACGAATTTACACAAATTGAACACTTGGTAGGGGTTAACCGGACCCGTTACAACCAATTTGAAAGCATTATGTTACCGCTGATCAATTATTTGAAGGATCAGGGTTGCAAATTTGTTCTCAATCGCCGGGTAACCGATTGGCACTTTAAAAACACCAAGCTGCAAGATGAGATCACGGTTACTGGACTCGTGATGACTAATACTGAAACGGGTGAAGAGGAAACGGTTGATGTGGATGAACAAACAGCCGTTATCTTTACCAACGGCTCCATCACCGACTCAGCCACTATTGGAGATTTCAATACTCCGGCTGAAGAGAATATGGACTATGGTGCCGCATCCAGCCTCTGGAAAAAAGCCACTGAGCACTTTTATAACCTTGGCAATCCAGACAAGTTCTTTGCGGATCGAATTGCCAGCGAATGGGTCAGTTTTACGTTGACCACCAAAAACCATTTGTTATTAAATGAGATTACCCGCATCACAACGCAGGTACCAGGGAACGCCCTGAATTCGTTTCTTTCGACACAGCCAATCACCGAGCTGGGACAAAAAGATGTGAATATGTCGATTGTTGTTCACCATCAGCCACACTTTACTACCCAGAAGCCTAACGAATCCGTTATCTGGGGATACTTCTTATACCCACGTCGGCATGGCGAATTTGTTGAAAAACCCTACATTAAAATGACCGGTAAAGAAATGGCTGAAGAATTGATTGGGCAGCTTTCGAAGGTCGATCCAGGTCCTGGCAACATTATGGATAAAAAAGACGCCATTATGGATAGCATTGTTAATAACATTCCAGCCTATATGCCATACGCTTCAGCTCTGTTCAATAATCGAGCAAAGACTGATCGGCCGAAAGTCATCCCAGACCACAGCACAAATTTAGCCTTCACCGGCGAATTTGCCGAGCAGCCTTACCAAATGGTCTTTACGGAACAAAGTGCGGTGCGTTCCGGAGAAATTGCCGCGTATCACTTTACTGGAATTCCAATGTCAAAACTAGTCTCCACACCTCGCTATGACAAGGATATCAAGACTTTAGCTCGAGCTACAAAAAAGATGTTTTCATAGATGCTGATGAGCAGCCAGTGTAAGGCGTTGAAGTTGAAAAATTAACCTAAAATGATTTAAAAACCGCTTATATTAACAGCAAGGCGTTACCGGATAAATTTCCCCAACTTTGAAATTTATCTGGTAACGCCTTATTTGACAAAATGTGGTTAAATCATCAACTAGCTAGCTTGAAACTAGGCAGATTCCACTTTGACCATTAGAAATGTTGAATCAAAAGTTGTCATTTGCTCTCAAGAAACTGATAGTTTTGTCATCGGCTGTGAAACGTATTAAGAAGGTTTCTTTTGATTGTCGTGTAATGCATCTAAAGCCGCTCGCTGTTTAGTATCGACTACGTGCGTATACAACCCAGTTGCACTGGTGGAACTTTGCCCTAGTTGAGTAGCAACGAGATGTTCATCTTTCGTTTCTAGGTACAATTTTGAAGCAAGGGTGTGTCGCAACTTATGGGGTGTGATCCGAACGTGGTTGAAGGCCTGCGAATACTTTGCTACCAAGAGTTCAACCGTTGCAGTAGTGATTCGTCTTGGTTGGGCTGTCCCCTTGGTTAAAAATAGCGCTGGTGTGTCTTCAGTGGCAAGGTATCGAGCCTGACGAATTTTTAAGTACTCTGCGATATAGGGTAGGACCCATTTGGCAATCGGCACGGAATCCCACTTGCCACCTTTGCGTCTAATTTGAACGCTACCGTTTTTTAAATTGAGATGTTTTAGATCCATATTTGTGAGTTCAGAAACTCGAATTCCAGTTCCCAGCATAAGCGCGTTGATTGCGACGTCACGTTCCCGGTCGCGTTCATAATACCGCTGGTGCCGACTGTCTAAATTTTGACCGTACCGCGTGTTAATGAATGTTAGGTAATTACGATCCTGGTCTCCGAGCATGAGCTGATCTTTAATTGCTTTGGTTCGTGTTGCGTATGTCTCACCATCACGGACTAGAGCGATTTTCTGCATAACATTACGATAAAAATACGGCTCACCATTAGCACTTTCTGATTCAGACGTTAAGTATTTGAACAGTGCTGATAAAGCATTTAGTGACCGATTAACCGTTCTATGCGATAGCGCACCTTTGGGATGTTTCGCTGTTTGCTTGCCACGGTTCAAAAGGGCTGATTTATAAAGTTCAACATCCTGTTTTTTTAAATGCTCTAGTTCAGTCAGCGATATTTGCCTGACGGAGGCAGCCTGTGAGATTCCCGACGCAATTAGCCAATTAAAAAAACGGTTGAATTCATTCAAATATTGATATAGCGTGGCCGGAGAAAGTGGCACAGTAGATTTAGCCAAATAATAATCACCAACGTAAGCCGGTAAACTGCGAATGATCTTTTCGTTTTGCGCAACATAGTCTGCCTGATTCAAGAAGATCTCTCCTTTACTATAGGGAACATATGTTCACATTATACCTAAAATAGTCCAAATTTTCAACGCAGAAATTCGTAAACGAAAGACCAGTAGCGATGGTTTTGATGGTTAATATACAATGGATGTGGGGCCAACCAGTAGGATCGAGTCTTCGTCAACAGAACTGATTGTGGTCGCTGCAGATCGTTTCTTAATTCGATGCGATAACGACCTGTTTTTAGCGGCCGTGTTAGTACCAGCGCACTTTCTGTTCTAAGCAGTGCATAATGCTGTTTTGTCTGTTCATTGACTAAGTAACCACTTAATTCAGCAGCGGGTGCTAAGGAAACGGAAAAGTGGGTAGCTACATGGTTTAAAGTAACCCTTTGACTCAGTGTATCAAAGGGCTTGACCCAGGTACGTCTAGCGTCAAATTGAAGGGATAACTGGCTCAATTGGCCGGCAACAAGAACGCCCCTTGTCTGGTAGAGAGCCTGTGGTGAAACAATATAGACCAATAGGGTGGCCACGACGCCAAGCCCTGAAACCATTCCAGCTAAGTGCCCACGGGGTATCGGTTGCCGTTCACTAGTCGTTGCTAAACTTGGTACTGCGCATAAAATGCCCAGCAGAGGAATCATGACTTGGCCGTACCGACTTTCAGTTTCCCATAGCAGGGTATGAAAAGCTAGGTAACCTAAAGCCGTTAGAATTGTCAATGTCAATCGCGGATCAACTTCTGGTGCTACTGTGCGCGTTCGCCATAGCCGTAAGCAACGTAGCAGCGTTTCAGCATAGAGCAAAATAAAACCGATCCGCATGATGATTTGACCAAATACAGCTAATGGGACTTCAACTCGCTGGTAAAGCTTAGGTGCTGAAATAAAGCCACCAGTGTAAGCACGGGACATAAACGATACGTTTAACAAGATTCCCGCCTTTTGAAACCAACGTTTGACAATTCCCAGCGGGCCTAACCGTTTCAAACGTGCCGGCAAAGCTTTTTTAAGGTAGGCTTGCTTGGCTTTTTTACCCTGAATCGAACTTAACGTCAAGACATCGTGAAAATCATACCGGCCGGAGGCACTCGGATTATAACTCATCCAGACCCAGTGCATGGTCGGAAAGGCATACTCATTGTTATTTTTAAAATGACTGCTGGATTTTAACCCCGCTGAGACTGGACCGGCTAGAATAAAGCCTAAGGTAATTAAAATTAGGGGTCCTTTAAGGATATTTAACCATTTTCGGTCCACGGTCATTAACCAGATTGAGAGCAGTGCAACAGCCACCAGCAAAACGATTAAGTTAGGTTTAACCACTTCACCAATCACAATCGATAAGACGAGGACTGTTCCGGCAAGAATCTTTTTAACGCGACCAAAACCGTGCCAACCGACCAAAACGTTAAAAGTGATGCCAAGACAGATTAGGGTAGGTAAGTCAGAATAAAAAACCTGTAAGTAGTACGTATAAGCAAACGGGCTGAATAAGAAAAACGATCCGGCCAGTAAAACACCGCCATGCTGGCGACTTAAGCGCCGAACGGATCGCAAAATAGCAACGATAAAACCATCTAGCATGATGAATGACAGCACGTGGATACTGGCTGAAGTACTCATATGGAGCAAGTTCGTCAATCTTAACCAATAGCTGAGCAAAACGGTCAGGGAGACGTTGTTAGGAAAACGCCAGAAATAAACCGATTCACCCCAGTTGAAATCGCCGTGACTCAGCTGTTCCGCTTGAACCAAGACCCGAAATGGATCATGGTAAACGGTTGCCGGCGTAAATCTAAGGACCCAGATTTGGACGATCATCATCAATCCAATAATTGTTATCAAGATCTGAGTAACTTGGTGTTCAGACAGGCGACCCGCCCATTTCAGGTAGATCGGTTTCGCATACCACGCAGCGATCACCCCCAGTAAAACTAAACTGGTAACCTTTAAATTCAAGGGAATAACAACGTTGGAAACGATCCCAATCAGCATGGCAAATGCTAGTAATAACCCCAAGGTTGCAGTAACGTTGATTTTTCTGCTCCGCATCCGTTTTGCTCCTCCAAAGTAATTTATTGTGTCTTGACAGGGTAAACATGTTTGCTCGATACTCTAATTACTGCCCACCAAGCAAGTGCTAAAAGAAGACCGCCTAAAACGTCACTTGGGTAATGAACGAAAAGGTAGATTCGATCAAATCCCATTAATAATAGCCAAACAATCGCAAGTGACGAAATTATTAGTCGAGGGAATCTGCCTTCAATTAGTGGCACTACCAACAAGCAAATAATCAAGACCATGACGGCAGTGCTACTGGTGTGCCCGCTTGGAAAACTAAAACCACCTTGAGCGACTAATTTATCCAGTGGACGTGGACGCTGAACTACCTCTTTAAAAAATGAAGTTAAAGTATCAATACCAACTTGAGCAGTTAACGCCCAACTCGCTAAAAAATGATATTTGTGATGCCAAAACCAGCCGGTAATTACGAAACAAATCAGCATGTTAACTGTCGGTGTGCCAAACAGCGCTAATAAAGTAAAAAAATGGGTTAATTGCGGCGTTCGAATTACATGGGCAAACTGCTGGAAAACCGCGTCAAAATGGCTGACCCAAATGAACTGTTGGTTCACACTGAAGGCGATGATTAAAAAACAAATCGCTGAGATACTCCCTAAATACCACCAATACTTAACATGATTGTCTTGATTGCTCATTCTACCCATCCCTATTCGCCCTATTCGAAATATTCAGTTTGAATCATTCACTCAACAATTTGATTATATCGGTTTTGGCTCACAATAAATTTAATATTAACTTAAAATTGGCTTGTTTTTAACTGTCTAGCCCATTTTTTCATAGTATTTTCATTAAATTCTTAATAAGAAATATCAACAATGAATTTCATTTTTAAGTAGAATCGGTTATAATACGAATATTAGATGGGACACTTCTAAAAATAGTTCTATTTTAAGAAATATATTATGTATCTGTTTCTGTTTACAATGGAATTGTTCTAAAAATCCGAAAGGGTGAAATTTGAATGATCATCAACGGTAAGAAAATCTCCAATGAATTAGACGCTAGTATGAAAAAAGAAGTTTTATCTTTGAAGGCCAAGGGAATCGAACCGAAACTGGTAGTGATTCTCGTGGGTGATGATCCTGCGAGTCAAATCTACGTTCGAAATAAGCATCGCAAAGCTATCAAACTCGGCATTAAGTCAATCGTTGATCGACGTTCGAAAACCTTTTCACAAAATGAATTACTTGATTTGATCGACACTTACAATCGTGATGAGAGCGTTCACGGCATTCTGGTTCAGTTGCCGCTGCCTAAACAAATCGATGAAACGGCGATTATTCGTGCGATTGCAGCCGCCAAAGACGTTGATGGCTTTAGGCCTGAAAACGTGGGTAAGCTATTCGCTAATAGCAAGGAACACTACCCCGTTTCATGTACACCAAAGGGTATCATGACCATGCTTGATTATTATCATATCGATCCAAAGGGGCAGCATGCCGTCATCGTCGGAGACTCAAACATCGTTGGCAGGCCAATGGGCGCTCTGTTGCTCAACGCTGGCGCAACCGTCACCTATACGCATATCCTAACCAAAAATTTGTCTGAATTTACCAGAACAGCAGATATTCTCGTCGTTGCTACTGGCGTCGCCCATTTAATCAAGGGTAGTGATGTTAAACCAGGGGCAACCGTGATCGATGTTGGGATGGATCGTGATGAAAATGGTAAGTTAGTCGGTGACGTCGATTTTGAAGCTGCGCAACACGTTGCTGGGGCAATCACGCCGGTACCCGGTGGTGTAGGCCCAATGACGATTACAACACTTATGCAGCAGACACTAGAATTAACTAAAGCAGCTAATCGACGTCAGTTACAAACTGTCCGTTGATATTTGAAATATTAAAAATCGTCTGTTATCCAGCTTACTCATTAAAAAGCCGTAACTAGACGGTTTTTTATTTTCGAAAAAGCGGTCTATCTCCCCGAACTTATTTAATTGAAAATGCATTTTTAGCTTTCACAAACCGTTAATTTGCGGTAACGTAAAAGCATGCTAAAAGTTGGGGGATTATTATGAGTTGGACGTTATTAAATTGGTTTATTATTATCATCTTCAGTATCAACACCATTGCAGCTATTATCACTGTTTTTCGTGAAAGACGGGATATTGCAGCTACCTGGGCGTGGCTGTTGGTGTTAAATCTATTACCAATTTTAGGCTTTTTAATTTATGCTTTTTTTGGTCGAAAATTAACCCATCGACAATTAAATCAGGTGCAGCGACAACCTGATCCTGAATTAACGGGTGCCTTAAAGCGCCAACAGGCGGCTTTACCACCATTCTCCGCTGATGATACCCATCAAGAATCATCCGTGAAGAATATGATCGCGTTGTTCCAAAATATCGACCATTCATTCGTAACCTCCAATAACCAAACAAAATTGTTCATCGATGGCAGTCAGTTGTTTAAAGATATGCAGCAAGAAATATTAAATGCACAACACGTCGTCTATATTGAATTTTATACATTTTATAATGATCAGCTTGGTCGCGAAATACTAAGTACCTTGGTCGAAAAAGCTCAGGAGGGCATTGAAGTTCGAGTCCTATATGATTCTTGGGGTTCGATGGGGACACATCGAGACTTCTTTGAGCCACTTCGTGAAGCTGGTGGGTTTGCCGAACCATTTTTGGGCATTCATTCTAACTGGCGTGATTTTCGTTTGAACTTTAGAAATCACCGGAAAGTTGTTGCTATCGATGGCTGGACTGGCTATATTGGCGGTTTTAACATTGGCGACCAGTACGTTGGCCGTAGTAAAAAATTCGGTAATTGGCGTGATACCCACATTAAAGTTGTTGGTGATGGTTCCCTAGCACTTCAGCAACGATTCATTCAAGACTGGAACGCTACCGTTTCTGAAACTGAGTTAGATATTAACCAAAGTCACTTTCCAAAGAAGAATGATCGGCTAGGCGATACCATGATTCAAATTGTTGATAGCGGTCCTGATTCAGACCTTCAGCAAATTGAAATGGGCTATTTAAGAATGATCAACAGTGCTCGTAAACGACTGTATATTCAGACACCATACCTGATTCCAGATGATAGTGTGTTAACAGCACTTAGAAGCGCTATCTTGGCAGGTGTTGATGTTCGGATTATGGTCCCGCACATGCCGGATCATCCATTTGTATACCGAGCTACTCAGTATTACGCACGTATTTTAGCCGAAGATGGCGCTAAAATTTACTTTTATGAAAAGGGCTTTCTGCACTCCAAAGTGGTGACCATAGATGATGGCATTTCTTCAGTCGGGTCAGCTAATTTAGATTTTCGGAGTTTTAAACTCAACTTTGAGGCGAACTCGTTCATCTACGATTTCAAAGTTGCTAAGGAACTTCGAACCATTTTTGAAGAGGATATGAAGCACAGCAGGCTGATCACGATTAAAGATTTTCACAAAATGTCGCTTTGGCTTCGCTTTAAACAAGGTTTCTCACGCTTACTATCACCCATTTTGTAATTTTATTAAGAAAGCCTTAAGTCGACTGAATATCGGTCGACTTATTTGTTTTGGACTAGTCCAAATGGCATAATGTCATCTGTTAAGTTATTGCTAGCTTAACTGCCGCTAGCCACTGATCGTTTCAATCGATCATGACCAAGACAATTAAGGAGAAATTCATCTTATGAACGACGAAATGTCATTTTTTTTGAGCCGCGACCCTGAATTCACACGAATCGTTGAACTCGCTCAAGATTTCTACCAAAAGCATCGGAGTCCCAAACGGGTTTTTAAGATTCACCAACTTGCTATTTCAGAATTGAGGGAGCTCGCGCAAAAGGCTGCAGTATCAGTTGAAGTGGCTAAATCATTATTGTATGCCATTGATACCAAATCTGTTGCTAAACCACAGATGTTTGGCCATTTTCAGTGTTCAGGCCATTTAAAAAATGATATTTCACCACAAGCGATAATTGAGCTTGGAACTGCCGAGGAGGCAATTGAAGAGGGTGAACTGCCGGCAAAAATTCGCCACGCGTTAGATAATGTTGAACTCGCTGTCTTCTATGCTTTTTGCAAATTAGAAGATCAGTCAGGCGTTCAATTTGACCGCATTATTTTAGATAATGAACAGGAGCAAAATCACGCAGTAGTGGAGATAGGAGCAGGTCATTATAAATGTTTCGTGGAACGGATGAGCGAAATGCATCGAATCAATTTAGAACAGCGTCTCCTAACGGCGGTATCTGCCGGCAGATTTTGGCAGCAAGTCTACAGTTAAAATTACTGGGAATAAATTTACTAGGAAAATGTTAATGTGGGTTGGAAATATGTGTCAAATATAGGCTTTGGCCTTGTAAATAGCGTTGTAGATTCCTGGCTGGAATCTACAACGCTATTTACTTAGAGTCTGGCATCTAAGCGAGTTTTGTCCGATTCTTTGTTTTAAACCAGCACAAAATGTTTGACTTAGAGTTAACTACAAGGTTTATGATGAATCCTATTCTAATAAGAAAAGGTGAAAAGAATGCAGAAAACATTTAAATTTGATGAACAATTGACGGTTAATCGCTTAGGTTACGGGACCATGCAATTGCCAGGTAAAGGTGTCTGGGGTCCATCAACTGATGTTGATAATGCTGTTAAGGTCATTACAACTGCAATTGATGCCGGTGTCAATTTTATAGATACTGCAGACGCGTATGGTCCGTTATTTGCTAACCAGTATCTCGGGTCAGCACTTAAACAGCGCCCGGACAGTCACGTCATGGTCGCAACTAAAGTTGGCTTTACTCGACAGGGGCCAAACATTTGGACTGAGTTAGGCAACCCAGCTTATCTCCGTCAGCAAGTTGAATTAAACTTGTTTACATTAGGTCTAGATCACCTAGATTTATTGCAGTTGCATCGAATCGACTCTAACTATACGATTCAAGAGCAAGTCGGGGAATTAGCTAAGATGCAAAAAGAGGGAAAGATCAAGCATATTGGTTTGAGCCAGGTTAGTGTTGATCAGCTCAAAGAAGCCCAAAAGGTGGCACCAATTGTTTCTGTTCAAAACCGGTATAATTTAATTGACCGCGCTGATGAAGATGTTTTAAATTATGCAGACGCAAATCACATTGCTTTCATTCCGTGGTTCCCACTAGCAACTGGTCAGTTAACCGAGGGTGATACACTGACAACTATTGCACAAAAATACAATGCATCTCCAGCCCCCAAATTGCACTGGCTTGGTTGCTGAAGCGTTCAGATGTGATTCTGCCAATTCCAGGAACGTCAAACGCAGATCACGTCCTTCAAAATATTAAGGCGCAAGATATTGAATTAAGCGATGAAGACTTTGAAACTCTGAATCGGCTTAATAAATAACCACCGAATCAATTAAGATAATCCATGGGATTGCAATCGTTTAGTAAATCATTCTAGACGGTTGTATTTTTTAGCGCACAAATTTGATTAGCTCAACATAACAGCCTTTGTTATACTGGTTTCAGAAAGAAATGGAGGAATTCTTATGTCAGATGAACAGCATAATGGTGAACTTTATTTGCCTGATAATCCTAAAATACTGAAGGAGCAGCAGTCGTATCTAGATTTAATGTACGATTATAATCGATTGAGACCATCGCAAGATGCCCAACGGCAGACCCTGCTAAAGAGAATGTTAGCAGAAATGGGGACTGACTGTCATATTGAAGCGCCATTTTACTCCAATTGGGGTGGTCATCATGTGCACTTGGGTGACCATGTTTACGCTAACTTCAATCTTACAGCTGTGGACGACACACATATCTACATTGGCAACAACACGATGATTGGACCCAACGTCACACTTGCTACGGCGGCACACCCAGTTTCGCCGGAACTAAGAGCAGCAGCCTATCAGTACAATATGCCTATTCACATCGGGGTCAACTGTTGGCTAGGCGCAAATGTCACAATTTTACCTGGCGTGACAATTGGTGAAAATACCGTTATTGGGGCAGGAAGCGTGGTTACCAAGGATATGCCTGCAAATGTTGTGGCATTCGGAACACCATGTAAAGTCATTCGACCAATTGGTGAACGAGATAGGGAAACCTATTTCCGCGGACGTAAAATTGACTGGTCAAAATTACCACTCGATTAGCAAATCATTCATAGGTAAGTTAGATTTGGTTTCCAAAGTCGAACATATGTTCAACAATTAAAGCTTAATAAATTTACATCACAGGTTCATGACAGAAATGTAGAGGATCCGTAAAAAAATCAGTAGATTTAATTAGTATTAGTGTTTAAATAAGTAGGTTTCAAGATAAACTTAATAAAATAGTACTTTTATTAAGTTTACTAAAGTTCGCAAATTATCTTAGAAAGCCCCCCTGCAAGATTATTACGCTTCAGGGGGACTTTGATGTTGGTTTAGGCTAGCAAAAAGATGCCAGTTAACTCAAATCAGTATAAATTAGCAACTAAAACGGTGTTTTTAGTGGTTAATTCAGCACAGACGCGTTGACGTTTAAAATTGCTCTTCGTAAATAAGTGAAATACGAGCGCCACAACGCATATTTGATGAGTGCTTTAAATTATTTATTTGAAAATAAAACGCACTGACATTATCGTCTTAGAAACGTATGGGAGACACACGTTCGTCAATTCATAAGGACAGATGATCATCAACAGCCGCCAATCGTTTTCTAAGTTAACATAACTGATTAGTTCGAAACAAATTTCGTGTAGGCAATCCAGTAATTGATTCGACTGGTTAATTGAGAGGGGGAGACTTTCATTAATGACTTAAAAGAACAGCTAATAATCAATTTCTCTCTACTTTACATAATATATATTATTCAAAGTAGACGATGAAGCCAAATAACCTGTGTTATTAATACTTATCTTCATTGAATTATTCCAACACCCATGACATCTCTCTTTAATTTTAAAAACCACATTCTTTCTGTTTACTCTAAAGTCTAAACAAAAATCAGTGAACTTAAGCGGCCGAACCATAATCGTTAACGACCATCATTAATTATCAATACAAATTGAATACTTAAGTGAATTTTGCTGTTCTTCATATTAGTTTTTAAATCGAACACTCGGTTAAATGTTCTTCTAAGTTTTACCGCTGTTCAACATAGGATATCGGTAGTTTTTGCGTAATTCACGCGTTATTCATCGTAATTTATAACATAAATTAACTTGGTGTTTTTTCAATCCTCAGATCCGTACTAAATCAGTTCCGTACTAAAGCTTGTTGTATCTTGGGTTTTAACTTTTCTTGATTAGATATTAAAATTCTAGGTACTGAGTACGGGCGATTAGTAACCATCAACGTTTCAGAACAAGGCACCTCAATTGATGGGAAACACGTCTCTGATACTAAGTTGCAGGATATTGTTGCGGAATCAAGCCAAGTGATCGATTTTAAGATTCGGACTTTGGATAAGTTTCCTAAGGGCGGCATTAATTTATTTGGCCACCAGTTTGGTGATTATCCCCAAGATATCAATGTTCGCTTCGCATATAAAAATCAGGATTCAGCACTGTTAGAAGGCTCTAAAAATTAATTTGGCCATTGATATAAACCTTATTTTGGCCATTTTTAAGCTAAATACCCTTTTATAAACCTGATGAAACGTTTTTTCTGGTAAAAATATCACTCATTTCTGCACGACTATCCAACTTAAATCGGTACTCAATCGTAGATCGTGTACCTGGAACAAAACAAAAATTGAGTTCCCTGGACTGGGAACTCAATTTTTTAGTTTAACTCTTTTTAGACTCAACTTTTTGAAATTTGTTATTGAACCAAATTGCCAGTACGCCAGCAACAACACCAATCAAACTGATCAACAGTAACAGCACCATGATAAAGCCGTGATATTTCACTATCGCGCTATACATTAACCCTAGCATCATTACCGTTGCCAGAATATTGACTAATGTTAACACGATTTTTTCGGTGGAGTTATTTCGCGACAGGTAGATTGATATCGCATACACACCGATGTAACTGACCACAGCCACCAGCGTTTCATAGTTGAAGTTACTTTTGACAGCAGCAATAATCAATGTGACTAAACAAAGACAAGTGGCTACAATTGCTGATGTAATAACCGTTTTCTTGTACAAGACGAACACTCCTCTATAACCTATACTGGAGTCTATTATTCGTTACTTATCAAGATTTTGCAACCGGTTTTATTAACTTAATGAAACAAATCTTGGTATTCACCGTAGCCGTTTTGTGCTAGCTGGTCAGCAGGAATAAACTTCAACGCCGCGCCGTTAATGCAATAGCGAAGTCCACCAGCTTCCTGAGGCCCGTCAGTGAAGACGTGCCCAAGATGTGAAGCGGCTTTAGATGAAGTGACTTCAGTTCGAAACATGCCATGAGAGGTATCGATATGCCGTTTAATTGATTTTTTCTCAATTGGCTTCGTAAATGATGGCCAGCCACAGCCGGCGTCGTACTTATCCAGTGAACTAAAAAGTGGTTCACCACTGACGATATCAACGTAAATGCCTGGTTGGTCGAACTGATCGTATTCGCTACTGAACGGCGCCTCAGTTGCCGCGTGTTGCGTCACTTCATACTGGGTCGTTGATAACCGGTTTTTTAGGGTTTCATCTTTTTCTACTTTTTCAGTCAATTCAGTCAGCTCCTTAACATATTGCCAAAATAGATTGTACACAACTAATTAACTTTATTATAGCAATCACAGTATGATTAGCAACTTTTTTGAATTTTAACTACTAGTCGAGAAATATTTTCAGCAGTTCGACTTAAGTTAAATGACGCCTCTTGCAATGCATCAGATAACGCTGAAACCCCCTGAACAGTTGGGAAAATCGCATCGATACCAGAATCACCGTATAAATCATTAATTTGACGACCAACGTTACCCGCCAGCGCAATCACCGGTGCTTGAGGGACAACCGATTTCGTAGCCTGTGCCACGCCAATTGGTGCTTTTCCAAACTGGGTCTGTGAATCAACGCTACCCTCACCGGTAAACACCAAATGAGCGCCCTTTGCCTGCTCTTTAAGGTGCGTGTATGCCACCACTACTTGCACACCCGGTCGAATATTAGCATCGGTAAAGGCCAGCAAGCCAGCTCCAAGTCCGCCGGCAGCTCCGGCACCAGGTGTTTGAGCAACGTCAACGTGCAACTGTTGTTTCAAGACGGCCGCATAATGGGTTAGATTATGATCCAATTGATGCCGCATTTCATCGTTAGCACCCTTTTGTGCGCCGAAAACGATTGAGGCTCCCTTGGGGCCAATCAACGGATTAGTGACGTCAGATGCAATTACCATCTCGGTGTGTGTAATTCGAGAATCAATGTGGGATGTATCAACCGTTGCTAACTGCGCTAATTGTCCGCCACCAAAAGATAACTCATGACCCGATTGATCTAGCAAATGCACCCCAAGTGCCTGCACCATCCCCGCACCGCCATCATTAGTTGCACTGCCACCGAGGCCCAGGATGATCCGTTTAACACCGTGATCCAGTGCATCTAGTATCAATTGACCGGTACCATACGTAGTGGTGATCCTAGGATCAGCCGTTGACGCCGTTGTAAATTGAAGGCCACTGGCCGCTGCCATTTCAATAACGGCAGTCTGATGATCGCCCAAAATACCATATCTGGCGAGGGTGACCCGGTTAAATGGGTCTTTGACTGCTGCTCGAATAAACTGACCACCCGTGGCATCTACCAGTGATTGAACGGTGCCCTCACCACCATCGGCCATGGGCACTTTGACACACTCAGCCTCAGGTATAACTCGCTTGATACCGGTCTCAATTGCATCAGCAGCTTGTTTAGCCGTTAAACTACCCTTAAAAGAATCTGGGGCAATGACAATCTTCACAATCAGCACTCCCTGTATTTAGACAAACAAAAAGCGTCGCAGTTGACCCACAACGCCATTTGAACTAACTATTAACCTTCAAAAGCTTCCTGAAGTGGCGGTACCACTTGCTTCTTTCGGGATACCACGCCCGGCAAACTAGCACGATCGTCTTTCAAAGTCGTCTTAAAGGCTTTTTCAACCATGTCTTTTGGTTCACCGAAGACGAAAAGTTCGGAATTACTGTCCAAAACGTTAGTTGCTAATACAAGGAACAAATCATAGCCTTCCTTAGCAGCTTCATCCTTCATGGCTTTTTTAATGCCATCTTCGCGACTAATAACGTCGTTCAGGTCAACCGTATTAATTTGGTCGATCCGAACACTCTTGCCGCCCATGGTAAATGATTTAGCATCACCAGAAACTAATTCTGCGTCGGACTTTGCTGATAAATTAGTGCCGGCTTTCAACATCTGAATACCATAAGTTTCGTAATCAATATCAGCAATTTCTGCCAAAGCCTTAACTGCTTCACGGTCCTTGTCAGTAGTGGTTGGCGACTTCAGTAAGAGCGTATCAGAAATAATTGCTGACAGCATCAAACCAGCCAATTGAGCTGGAATATCGATTTTGGCTTCTGCAAACATGTTGGTGATAATGGTGCTGACACAGCCAACGGGTTCAGCGCGGTAATACAGTGGTGCAGCAGTGTTGAAACCATTGATCCGGTGGTGATCAACAACGTGAGTCACTGTAACGTCCGCAATATCATCGGCACTTTGCTGCGGTTCGTTATGGTCGACTAACATTACTGAATCAACTTCGTTTGAAACGGTTTTAACGACCCGTGGAGCCGGTTCGCTGAAGTAGTTCAAGACGAAGTTAGTTTCCATGTTAGGTTCGCCCAGTGCGACGGCTTCAACGTCATAACCTAATTTTGACTGTAAATAGGCGTATGCTTTGGCTGCCACAATGGCATCAGTATCAGGACTTTTGTGCCCAAAAACAAGTTCTTTTGACATAGACTTATCGCTCCTCAGTGCATTTAGAATTATACAATATTAATAATACTATTTATTTTGCTCAATTTCCTGTAAACGAGACAAATAATCCTTAGTTTTCAGATATTGATCAAACTGTGCTAAGAAATGTCCGATGCGTGGAATTTTATCCTTACCCGTCCGGAAGACAAAGGCTAGTTCGAAACGAATATTAGGTTCAAACCTTGCCGTCCATGTATTGTCCTGTTCACCTTGACCAACCACGAATGAATTTGGCAACGCCGTGTAAGCACCAGTCTGCTTCGAGAACTTCAGTAATTGCTCAGGAGTTGTAAACTGGGCAACACTAATTGGTAAATCAACCATGGCATTCTTGTAAGCTTCGCGCATGACGTGATTCAAATAGTAATTAGTTGGGTAGGTTGTCCAAGGCTTATTTGGCGTATCAGCAAACTTGATCCGCTTCTTCTTAGCCAGTTTTTCATCATGGTGGATAAACAGTAAGTCATCACTAATAATTTGCTTTGATTCGTATGGCTTCCAGTTCTTAATTGATTCGTCTGGTAGATACATGATGGCAAGATCGATCTGGTTATTTTCAAGTTTGTCCCAGATCTCTTTACGAGTCAGCATGTGTAAGGTGATTTTGACATCGGGATTTTCACGGTACGACTGAATCGTAAAGTCTTCAAAGACACTGTCTTCAACAGAGGCCAGCAAACCAATGTTAATGTCACCCTGGGTAGCACTAGTTGATTGCTGAATCTCGTCGGTCGCCTGGTTGAGCACATCGTAGATCTGATGCGTTGCATCTAGCATGGTGTAGCCGGCGTCAGTTAAACGTAATTTCTTACCCACCGAGTAAAATAACCGAGCGCCAACTGTCCGTTCCAACTTTTTGATCTGTTGGGTCAAGGCCGGTTGAGTAATGCCTAAAATTTGTGCTGCTTGAGTGTAATTCATCGTCTCTGACAACTGTAAGAAGTACGTCAGAGTCTTAGAAGAAAAGATACTTTCTTGTTTCGTTTTCATGGGATAAGCCTCCTAGTAGGTTGTCCTTAATGTTTTATTATCAAAGCTATAATAACCATCTTTGACGAAATACGCAATTATTGTAATCCGAAAATAACGAAATACTAATAAAAATTAAGACAATGTTAAAGTCACCGGCTTATTCCGTAACATTTCTGGGGTTCCTTCAGATTCTGTATCCACAATAAATGACCCGTTTGAATAACGGTTGCTAAGTGGTTGTTCAGCAGGCAAAATGTCGTGCATTCGCCGTCGATCCGTAATGATTTCCAGTGGTGTCGACTCATCCTCAAGCTGTAAGAAATCAACAACTTCGTGTGGTTTAGTCTTCAGGGCATGGAGGACTTGAACGCCCTTTCTAGCTCGGCTAGTCACTGGAATTTCACTTGCTCGCATCTTCTTAAAGGCACCGCGTTGCGTGATCAAAGCAACTTGATCATCATCAGTAACAAGCTGCAGATCAACTACCCGATCACCATCGCCCAATTTCATCGAGCGAACTCCGGTAGTTCGTGCACCGTTGATTGAAACTTCAGCGACGTCATAACGTAGGGCTAACCCCAAGCGAGACATCAATAGAACTGACGTTTTAACAGGCTGTGGCAGGTACATGACCCGCACAACCTTAGTCTCCTTAGACTTCAGTTTTTCATAAACTTGAGCTCTTGATTTATAAGTTCTGCCTGGTAATAGGTTTTCAAATTCGATTCGCTTAATATAACCATCATCGGTCGCAACTAGAAATTCACCCGGAGCTTTCAAGTTGTCAAAGGCAAAGGTGGCAATAATTTGCTCATCATCAGCTAAGCCAATTGTCTGTGAAATATGTTCACCGGTGTCTTTCCAACGGGCATCAGTAATTTCATACACTGGGCGGTAAATCAGATTACCCTTATTTGTAAACATGTAAAGGTGATCCAAGGTACTTAATTTAGCCGTAAAAATCGGGTAATCTTCATCCTTTAAACCGTTATCCTCTGGGTCAGAAGCGTTATATGAACGAACGCCACTGCGCTTTAGATACCCATCTCGACTAACGAGTACAACGACCTCTTCATCTGGAACTGTGACCTCAGTGGAGATCTTCAACGGCGAAATTTCAGCTTGAATCTCAGTGCGACGATCGTTTCGATACTGCTTATTGATCTCGCGTAACTCTTTACGGAGCACCTTATTTAAAGCTTTCGGATCGGCTAGAATTTGTTTATAGTTAGCAATATTAGTCGCTAACTCAGCCGCTTCCTTTTCAAGGGCGGTCACATCGGTATTAGTTAACCGATACAGTTGTAGAGCAACGATCGCATCAGCCTGTTCTTCCGAGAAGTCATAGGTTGAAACTAAGTTGTCACGGGCATCCTTGCGGTTCTTGCTGGCCCGAATAGTGGCAATGACTTGGTCTAAAATTGACAGTGCCTTGATCAAGCCTTCGACAATGTGCTGTCGTTTGGTAGCTTTGTCCAAATCGAACTTGGTGCGCCTGGAAATGACGTCTTGCTGGTGTGCCAAATAAGAAGTCAAAATAGTCTTTAAACCAACGTGTTCTGGACGCCGGTGGTTGATGGCCACCATGTTGAAATTATAAGTGACTTGCAAATCGGTATTTTTAAACAAATAGTTCAAAATTCCCTTTGCATCAGCATCGCGTTTTAGTTCAATGGCAATCGACAGGCCTTCACGGTCAGATTCATCACGGACTTCAGCAATGCCATCAACTTTTTTCATCAACCGGAGTTCGTCGATTCGCTTAACGAGGGCGGCTTTATTCACTTCATAAGGAATCTCGCTGACCCGAATAAGTTGCTTATTACCGCGCAAATCTTCAATTTCCGTCCGTGAACGAACAACGACCCGGCCACGACCCGTTTCATAGGCCTTCTTGATGCCATCGATACCCTGTAAAATACCGCCAGTTGGGAAATCAGGACCCTTTACAAATTTCATTAAAGCGTCTAGTTCTGCTTTGGGGTGGTCCAGCAAATAAAGCAGTGCATCGATCACTTCACCCAAGTTATGCGGCGGAATATCGGTTGCGTACCCTGCCGAAATACCAGTCGCACCATTAACCAGTAAATTCGGAAATTTAGCTGGCAGAACGGTTGGCTCGTACTCGGTATCATCAAAGTTGAGGACCATATCAACGGTTTCTTTATCAATGTCACGCAGCATTTCACCCGCAATTTTACTTAAGCGGGCCTCGGTATAACGCATTGCGGCAGGCGGATCACCATCCATCGAACCATTATTGCCGTGCATTTCGACTAATGGTTCCCGTACCTTCCAGTCTTGACTCATACGGTTCAAGGCTTCGTAAATTGAACTATCACCATGGGGGTGAAAGTTACCCATGACGTTTCCGACCGCCTTAGCAGACTTTCGAAACGGTTTATCATAGGTGTTGCCATCCTTATTCATTGCAAACAGAATCCGTCGTTGAACTGGTTTTAACCCATCACGGATGTCTGGCAGTGCCCGTTCTTGAATAATCGATTTTGAATACCGGCCGAAGCGGTCACTCATGACTTCTTCTAGTGTCAGTTCCTGAATCTTAGTTCCAGCCACTCAAAGGACTCCTTTCTGCTGACTGTAATTTAACTTCATTTTTACTTAGTCGTTGTTGGTTCATGAGCTGAGTTAGCAAGCTCATTGTCTAAAATACTGCCCTCTTCTTCCATGGTGAAGGCAACGTTGTCTTCGATCCACTTCCGGCGTGGTTCAACCTTATCACCCATCAGCGTTGTTACCCGACGCTCTGCTAAAGCAGCATCATCAATTCGAACGCGGACTAGAGTTCGGCCTTCCGGGTTCATCGTGGTGGCCCACAACTGTTCAGCGTCCATTTCACCAAGACCCTTGAAACGTTGGAGCTTGTAACTTTTTAGACCCTTAGTTTTCTTTGCCAGTTCTTCATCGGTCCAAGCGTATTCATCGACTTGTTTCTTGCCACTGCCCTTTTGAATCATGTATAGCGGCGGTAAAGCAATGTAGACTCGTCCAGCGTTGATCATTGGGCGCATATACTTATAAAAAAAGGTTAACAGCAACGTTTGGATATGAGCACCATCATCATCAGCATCGGTCATGATAATGATCTTGTCGTAATTAGCGTCATCAATATTGAATTCAGAACCCACACCTGCGCCGATCGTATAGATCATGGTGTTTAACTCTTCGTTTTTCATGACGTCTTCGAGCTTTGCTTTTTCCGTGTTCAAGACCTTCCCACGTAATGGCAAGATAGCTTGAAACTTTCGGTTTCGCCCCTGCTTAGCAGAACCACCGGCTGAATCACCTTCGACCAGGAATAGTTCATTCTTATCGGCATTCTTGGATTGTGCTGGAGTCAGCTTTCCAGATAGCAGGCGTTCCTTACGCTTATGCTTTTTACCGGAACGACTTTCATCCCGCGCTTTTCGGGCCGCTTCACGTGCGGAACGGGCACGCAACGACTTATGAACTAACATCTGCGCAAATTCGCCGTTTTCCATGAGGTAGTAACCCAACTGTTCACTGACCACGTTGTCCACAATGGCACGCGCTTCGGGAGTCCCTAATTTTTCTTTAGTTTGGCCTTCAAATTGCAAGATCGATTCCGGAATTCGAAGTGAGATAACAGCCGATAAACCTTCACGTACATCGGAACCTTCCAGATTTTTATCCTTATCCTTTAACAGACCAACTTTGCGGGCATACTCGTTGAACGCTTTCGTCCAGGCACTTCGCATCCCCGCCTCATGAGAACCGCCATCAGGTGTCCGGACATTATTGACAAATGACAGCAGCGTTTCGGAATACCCGTCATTGTATTGCGCAGCGACCTCGACTTCAACGCCCTGCTTACTGCCGTCAAAGTACATGATGTCGCCCAGCGTTTCTTTATCCTCGTTCAGATAGGCCACAAATTCTTTGATCCCATCTTCATAATGGAACACTTCTTCTTGTTCTTGGTTGGCCCGTTTGTCAGTCAGTGTGATTTTGACGCCTTTAAGTAAAAAGGCTGACTCACGTAACCGTTCAGCCAAGGTGTTGAAGTTGAAGACGGTCGTCGTAAAGATCGTTCTATCAGGCTTAAAATGCAGTTTGGTTCCCGTATGTTTCCTAGTGTTGCCCTTTTTGATCAAGGTGGTGATCGGGTGCCCACCATCTTTAAATTTTTGCTCATATAACTTACCGTCACGGACGATATCGACTGTGAGTTCGGAGGACAGCGCGTTAACAACACTCGCCCCTACTCCGTGCAAACCACCAGAGGTTTTATAGCCGCCCTGGCCAAATTTACCACCGGCATGCAACACGGTTAAGATCACTTCAGGGGTGGGCTTGCCGGAAGCGTGCATCCCCACTGGCATCCCCCGACCTTGATCGGTAACGGTAATACTGTTATCCGCTTCGATCACAACGTTGATCTCATCACCGTAACCGGCTAGTGCCTCGTCAACGGCATTATCAACAATTTCATAAACTAAATGATGTAAACCTCTCGCATCGGTAGAACCGATGTACATTCCAGGTCGTTTTCGAACCGCTTCGAGCCCTTCTAAGACCTGGATGGATGAATCATCATAAGTTGGCTTTTTACTCGCCACCAAAAAGACTCCCTTCAAACTTCGGATAGTATTGTGACCACGTTATCCCTAACATCTAAAAATAATTCTGATAACTCTTATGAAACATGCTAAAATATTAGCCGTGACACGTCATCATGACAATGGAGGAATGGAACTTGAAACTCGCACTTTTATTATTAATAGCCTACCTCTTAGGCGCAATTCCTAACGGTGTGTGGATCGGCAAACGCTTCTTTCACACGGACATCAGGGCTGAAGGTTCCGGCAACATTGGAACGACGAATACCTTTCGGGTACTCGGACCGGTCGCCGGCAGCGCTGTCTTGATCCTCGACCTCGCTAAGGGAACGGTCGCAACACTTTTACCAATATGGTTTCATATTACCACAAACTTTTCTTCGCCCATGTTGCTACTTTTTGGCCTGATGGCGATTCTTGGCCACACCGTTTCGATCTTCGACCACTTTAAAGGTGGTAAAGCGGTTGCGACCAGTGCTGGCATGCTGCTTGCGTACAACCCGATTCTGTTTGTGATTGCGGCAGCATTATTTGTTAGCCTTATCTATTTAACCAGTATGGTAAGCCTGGCGTCAATGGTAAGTTTTACGATCATCACGATTTTATGCTTCGTGATCCACGATGTTTACCTGTCAATTTTAGCGGTTGGCCTGACGATTTTTGTCTATTGGCGTCACCGTGCCAATATTAAACGAATCATCAATGGCACTGAAAATATGGTTCCATTCGGGCTAGGCTATAAACACCGACAACGGCAACAGGAGAAATAAATTTTGTACTGTGCGCACTCACAAATCTAAGTCTATAAGTAAAAGCGGAGCTATGTCAAAGTTATTTTGGCATAGCTCCGCTTTGATCTCGTAAATCATCAAAAAAATCTGATTTGATAACCAGCGTTAAACGCACTTTGCGGTGCGGCTAGCTGCAGACTCATTTTATTTAAAAATTCACCGTCAGCATTGACGTTATCAGCAATACCCCACCATGGTTCAAGACAGACGAACGGTGCCCGCTTTGGATATGGTGACCAGATCCCCACGTACGGGGCGTTCTGCAAGGTGAGTGCCACTCCATGATCGTTCAGTTGGGTACTCAGCAACAACGTCGTCTCAACGTGATCCAAGTCGAGGATCAGTGCGTCACGGTCAAATAAATCATGGTCAAGAACCATGGGCGTCGTTAAATTCAGCATCTTTTCGTGTTGAACATCATTATAGGGTCCGTTCAGCGGAATTTGCGGGTAAGTTTTCTTTGGTGCGACGGTCACTGAATAGTTTTCAAACCCGCCTTCCTCAGGAATCAGAGGCACATTGAAAGCTGGATGACCACCAATCGAGAACGGCAAGGTTTCATCTGAACTAGGATTAGTCACAGTATAATGCACCGAAAGTGTATGCTCATCCAGTTCAAAGGTGACGCGCAAATCAAAATCAAACGGATATTTAGCCTTTGTTTCAGCAGTCGCGTTAAGTTGAAAAACGGCGTGGTCATCTTCATGTTCAACCACCATAAAGTCCATATCACGGGCAAAACCATGCTGGGTCATGTGATACGTCTGACCATTAAGACGATATTGGTCGTCTTTTAAACGCCCAACGATTGGAAACAAGATTGGTGCGTGTCGGCCCCAAAATTTAGGGTCAGCTTGCCAGAGGTATTCAAGGTGGTCGTCAACGCTCATGACGCTACTTAATTCAGCACCATGTTCGTTGATTTGGACACGCAAAGCATCATTTTTTAATTCAATCACTATTCAAGACCCCGTCTTTCTTGGATTTTAATAATTAGTATAGACCACTTGTTCCCCTTTTTCAAGCAAAAGTGCATCATGTCGGTCTTAATAGAAACTATTCAAGACGTACAAAAGCTTGCTTTGGAGATGATTCGTGACTACAATTAACTTGAAAACAATGCTAAATCAATCACAAGAGGCGATTAAAAATGACATCTGCTGTTGCTAATTTACCGACCACCATGAAGGCCTGGGCAGTTACAGAACCCGGCCCCATCGACGGTCCAAAAAGCCCGTTGACGTTTACGACTAAACCAGTGCCAACGCCACAACGGGGAGAAGTCTTAGTCCGAGTCTTGACCTGTGGTGTCTGTCACACCGATTTACACGTTGCTGAGGGCGATTTACCAGTCCATCAAGCTCACGTTACCCCTGGACACGAAATTGTCGGCGAGGTAGTCGCAATGGGTCCTGACGCTAACCGGTTTAAGTTGCATGACCGAATCGGTGTCCCGTGGTTGCGTTGGACTTGTGGTGTCTGCAAGTTTTGCCGTTCAGGTCGTGAAAATCTGTGCCCGTATTCCAAATATACGGGGTGGGATCACGATGGTGGCTACGCTGAGTTCACCACCGTTCCCGAAGGCTTTGCTTACAGGATTCCAGAACGCTTTGATTCGCAAACTGCCTCACCACTGCTCTGTGCAGGCATTATTGGCTACCGAGCATATCGGCGGGCTAACGTCCCTGCTGGCGGTCGCTTAGGCCTTTATGGGTTTGGTGGTTCAGCCCACATTACCGCCCAACTGGCAATCGATCAAGGCATCGAAGTCCACGTTTTGACCCGTGGTGCGGACGCCCGCAAGTTTGCTTTAAAATTAGGTGCTAAATCAGCTGCTGGGGCGTATGACATGCCACCAGTCAAGCTCGATTCCTCAATTATTTTTGCCCCCGTGGGTGATATCGTACCGACCGCGCTAGCAGCTCTAGCACCAGGTGGTACTCTGGCTTTGGCTGGGATTCACTTAACTGATATCCCGTCATTAAATTACCAGGATCACATTTTCCACGAAAAGAACCTGACCAGCGTTGAAAGCAACACCCGTCGTGACGGCGAAGAATTTCTAACCTTGGCTGACCGCTTAGACATTCACCCACAGACGATGCCATATGCATTTGACAAAGCGGATGAAGCTCTGCGCTACGTTAAGAAAGGTGACATCAGCGGCGCTTGCGTTCTGAAGATCGGTGAAGATTAATTTACTGACAAGCAAATAAACATTCGCATGTCTAATATCATAGTTTAAAGTGCTTAATTAGATTTCCAGCACAACAATAAAGCGATATCAAGCAATTTTCCTCTGAAAATTCCGCTGATATCGCTTTTTAGTTGTGTGAATTTAGTCAATTAAGTGCCACTCTCGATTTAACATTAGAGAATGTAGCGAGACAAATCTTTATTCTTAACGATGTTACCAATTTTATCATTAACGTAGTTTTCAGTAATGGTAATATCACCCATCTGCATGTCAGGTCCCTCATACAACAGGTCTTCTAGTAATTTTTCCAAGACGGTGTGTAATCGACGAGCACCAATATTTTGGTTTTCATGGTTCAACTGATATGCCAGTTCAGCAATTCGATTGATGGCTTCGATAGTAAAGGTGACCTTCACGTTATCAGTGCCAATCAAAGCAATATACTGCTTGATCAAAGCATTATTAGGCTCAGTTAAGATCTTCACGAAGTCTTCTTGGCTCAGTTCTTCGAGTTCAACACGAATTGGGAAGCGACCTTGCAGTTCGGCAATTAGGTCACTTGGTTTGCTTTCGGAAAATGCACCAGCAGCAATGAACAGAATGTGATCCGTATTAATTGCCCCATACTTCGTTTGAACTTGAGTACCTTCAACAATCGGTAAAATATCGCGTTGAACACCTTCACGAGAAACCTCACCACTATTTTGCTGTGACTTTGAGGTAATTTTATCAATCTCATCTATGAAAATGATGCCAGTATCTTGCGCCCGTTTGATGGCATCGTGATTGATGTCACCTTCGTTAACTAAGGTTTCAGATTCTTCCTGGATCAGAACTTCCCGCGCTTCAGAAACCGGCATATTTCGTTTAACACGCCGTTTGGGCATCATTTGACCCAGCGTATCGCTCAAATCGATGCCCATCTGGTTCATCATCGGGTTATTGCCAGCCATTGCTTGTTGCGGATCATCCATCTCTATTTCAACTTCCTGATTTTCCAGCAAGCCATTAGCAAGCTGGTCAGACACTGACATACGTTGGTTTTTGACCTCGTCAGTGACTTCTTCTGTTGGCTGATCAGCTGCCGGTGCTTTACCCTGTTGTAACTGAGAAAACATGTTCATCAGGTTAGAGAAATCTGCTTGCTGATTTTGCTTGGGCTTTTTACCTGGTACCAGCAATTTCACTAACCGGTTATTAGCCCGTTTAGTAGCTTCCGCCCGAACGTTTTCGAACTGCGAGTCCTTCTCCATTTTCACCGAAACGTCGACTAAGTTACGAACCATTGATTCAACGTCGCCACCAACGTAGCCAACTTCAGTGAACTTGGTAGCTTCAACTTTCACGAACGGTGCTTTTACGATCTTGGCGAGACGGCGGGCAAGTTCAGTTTTACCAACCCCAGTCGGTCCAATCATCAGCATGTTTTTAGGTGTGATCTCATCTTGCATGTCCTGCGACAGCTGCATACGACGATAACGATTACGAAGTGCAATGGCAATCGACTTTTTCGCCTCGTCTTGGCCAATGATGTACTGGTCAAGCAGTGACACAATTTCGCGTGGTGTTTTTGTAATTGGGTCCAAATTGAATCCCTACTTTCTATTCAGTCTATGCGTTTATAATTCTTCTGAAATAATGTTGTGGTTGGTGAAAATATCGATGTCCCCGGCAATTCCGATGGCAGTTTCGGCAATTTCACGAGCCGACATATCTGGTGCGTGGTGGTGTAAAGCAACCGCTGCCGCCTGGGCGAAGTTACCGCCTGATCCGATGGCTAAAATGTCATCGTCTGGTGCGATAACTTCGCCAGAACCTGAAACCAGTAACATATCCTTATCGTTCATGACGATCAACAGCGCTTCTAGCTTTTGCAGGTTCTGATCAGAACGCCAATCCTGTGCTAATTCAACGGCTGCCCGTTCAAGGTTGCCACTGAATTCGTTTAATCGGGATTCAAATTTTTCTTCAAGTTTAAAAGCGTCCGCAACACTGCCGGCAAAGCCAACGACCACTTGATCGTTGTAGATGCGGCGAACCTTGTGTGCGGTACCCTTCATAATCACTTTTTCACCCATCGTAACTTGACCGTCACCGGCCATGGCGTTGTGGCCGTTATGGCGTACCGCAACAATGGTTGTTGCTTCAAATTTAACTGGCATCTGTTATACCCCTGCTTTCTTTAATCATGAGTGGCACGTGGAAAGTAACGTCGGTAATCGCGTTGCAGCTGGGACTTAGTTACATGAGTGTAAATCTGGGTCGTCGACAAACTGCTGTGACCCAGTAACTCTTGCACCGTCCTTAAATCAGCCCCGTGGTTAAGCAAATGCGTTGCAAATGTATGCCGCAACATGTGCGGATGAATGTCACCCGTTAAACTGCTTCTGGCAATCATTTGATTCAACACATACTCAACACCAGTTGACGTGATTGGATCCCCGTAGTGGTTGATGAACACCACCTCATGCTGCTTGTGAAACCGCTCCATAAGTGCTTTTCGGGCTCCTGATAGGTACTTTTCAAGGGCGTCCTTTGCATAATGACCGAATGGCACGTAGCGTTCTTTATTACCCTTCCCATGAATCAGCATTAACTGACCGTCAAAATCAACATCGGCTAACGTTAACCCACAACACTCGCTCACCCGAATGCCTGTGCCGTATAGCACTTCCAAAATCGCACTGTCCCGCTCAGCAAGCTGAGAATTGGGATTTTGCGTTGCCGCCTTAAACAGCGCAGTCATTTCTTTCTCGTAGAAAAAACGGGGTAAAGGTGCTGGCCGCTTTTTAAGGGTGACGTAAGCAAACGGGTTCGTTTGCATCAGATCTTCGCGAATCAAAAAATCGTAGAACGAACGTAAACTCGAAATTTTGCGGGCAATGGTCGTACGCGCTTTATGGTCATCGTAAAGTTGACTGAGGTAAACTTGAACGTCCAACTTGGTAACTTGCTTGAGGTCGGCGTTACCACCAGTATTGCTTAAGAAGCTTTGAAACGCCTGCAGATCTTCGCGGTAGGCCTTCACCGTATCCGCCGAATACTGCCGTTCACTTTCCAGGTAGGTGATAAACAATTGGACTGGTGTTGCCATGTAAATCGCCTCCATGATGGTAATTTAACAAAAAACCAACCCTGATGCAATACATTTGGTCAAGGTTGGTCAAACTTAATCTATTTGTAACTTATTTTTGAATAGCTTCTTCATAATCACCGTTTGGACAAACGACTTGAATGCCACCCTTGATCTTCTTCTCGACAAGGAAATGACCATCTTTTGGACAGTCGCGTCCTACTGGTTTGTCCCAACTAACGAAATCACAGTCCGGATATCGAGAACAACCGTAAAATAACCGGTTCTTCTTCGATTTACGTTCGATGACTTGACCTTCATGACACTTCGGACAGATCACACCAATTTCCTTGACGATCGGTTTTGTATTGCGACAGTCAGGAAAACGGGAACAAGCGTAGAACTTCCCGTAACGGCCCATTTTTACCACCATTGGTGCACCACAGATATCGCAGTCAAATCCAGCTGGTTCATCCTTGATCTGAATCTTTTCGATCGTATCTTGAGCGTGGCTCACTTCATGAGAGAATGGTTTGTAGAAACTGTCCACCACTTTGACCCAGTTTTGATCGCCTTCTTCGATACCATCAAGTTCCTTTTCTAAACCAGCAGTAAAGCCGATGTCAACGATGTCTGGGAAATAGTCTTGAATGATCGAGTTGACGATTTCTCCCAGTTCAGTGGGTTCAAAACGGCGGCCAACTAATTTGACGTAATACCGTCTTTGAATCGTATCCAGCGTTGGCGCGTAAGTTGATGGCCGACCGACACCGTTTTCTTCCAGCGCTTTGATCAAGTTAGCTTCTGAATAACGGGCAGGCGGCTGAGTAAAGTGTTGCGCCGGATCAGTCTTAGCGAGTTTCACCTGATCGCCCTCTTTTAAGTCAGGCAAAAGATTATCCTTTTCCTTGCCATCCTTATAGAGTTTTAAGAAACCTTCAAACTTAAGCTTTGAACCATTAGCTTTAAAAGTTACACCGTTTTGTTCGATAGTCACAGCCATGGTATCCATCACTGCGTTGGTCATTTGACTTGCCATGAACCGGTTCCAGATCAACGAGTACAGTTTGTACTGATCATTGGTCAGATACTGCTTTAAATCGGCAGGAGTTCGGTAAACAGATGATGGCCGAATTGCTTCGTGAGCATCTTGGGCACCCTCAGGTAATTTACCTTTGATTGGCTTAGTGGCAGCGTATTCGGCGCCGTATTTTTCGTGAATAAATGACGACGCTTCGTGCTTGGCAATCACCGAGATTCGGGTTGAATCAGTCCGCATATAGGTAATTAGCCCCTGTGAGCCTTCCTTACCGATATTGATACCTTCGTAGAGCTGCTGAGCGGCCATCATGGTCTTGCGAGTTCGGAAATTTAGCCGTTTATTGGCTTCCTGTTGCATTGCCGAAGTGGTAAACGGTGGTTGTGGGGTCCGACGACGTTCCTTGCGAGTAACCTTAGTAACGTCAAATGGTTTGTCACGATCCAACTGGGCGAGTACTTTTTGAACCTCATCGTTGTCCGGCAACGGATGTTTCTTACCTTTTAAACCATAAAAACTAGCGTTGAACTTGGTGCGTTTGAGTTTAAATTCAGAATCGATCGTCCAATACTCTTCAGGCACAAAGGCCTTAATTTCGTTTTCACGGTCAATAATCAGCTTGAGCGCGATCGATTGCACTCGGCCAGCACTAAGTCCCTTTTTAACTTTTTTCCAAAGCAGCGGTGAGATCGAATAACCCACTAACCGGTCGAGAATTCGACGCGCCTGTTGAGCGTCAACTAGGTCCATATCAATACTGCGCGGGGACTTAAAGGCGTCCTTTACCGCATCCTTTGTGATTTCATTAAAAACGACCCGGTTTTTAGCCTTCGGATCTAAGTTAAGTAAGTGAGACAGGTGCCAGGCAATCGATTCGCCTTCACGGTCCGGGTCAGCTGCCAGGTAGACTTGCTTGGCTTTTTTGGCCTCGGAGCGTAACTCTTTAATCACGTCACCCTTACCACGGATGGAGATGTAGTGTGGATCGTAATCATTGTCTACATCGACACCCATTTTACTTTTTGGCAGGTCACGCACATGACCTAAACTAGCCATGACCTTATACGTCCGCCCCAAATATTTTTCAATGGTTTTTGCTTTTGCTGGTGATTCCACGATCACCAATTTTTTTTGAGGCTTTCGCTTTTTACTTTTTTTCGTTGATGTTGCCATCCAATTACCCCTTTTAACGAGTTCTCAATATTTAGTGATTTGTTAATACTAAATCTTTCACATCATATTTCATTAAATTTGGATTGTCAACTAAGAAAGATTTGAGAATCTTCTATTATATACCGAATATTGATGTCGGTTAGGGGTCATACAAATCAACGAATCTGGCCTATACCACCTGTCTAGGCGGGTATTCCTCCAAAATATCTTTAGCGGTCAAAACGGCCTTTGCACCCGCTTGAATTAATTGATTACAGCCCGTAGAAAGCGGGTCATCTATCCGGCCAGGAAAAGCCATAACTTCACGATTATTTTGCAGGGCTAAATTAGCGGTGATCAAGCTGCCACTTTTTTGGCGAGCCTGAACGACCACTGTAGCTTGGCTTAAACCTGCGATAATTCGATTTCGTTCAACAAAGTGGTATTTTTTACCGACTTCGTCCAGCGGGTATTCGGATAAAACGAGCTCGTGTTTAGCCATATACTGCTGTAGACGCTGACTGCTAGCTGGATAACTGAGATTTAATCCGGTCGCAATCACCCCAATCGTATGGCCACCTTCCCGTAACGTCAGTTGGTGACTGAGACTATCAACACCGGTGGCCAAGCCAGAAACGATGACAATCTTTTCTTGAATCAGTTCGGGCAGGATGTCCCGTAACGTTGTCTGTGAATATTGGCTGTTTTCGCGGCTCCCCACAATACTCAGTAAGCGATCTGCGTTCAGTAGATCGAGGTTGCCCTGGTAAAATAAAACGACTGGCGGTAACCAACTTTCCTGAAGCATTAGCGGGTATTGAGGGTCGAACATGGTGAGATACTTGGTTTCTTGCTCATGTCTTTCTAACTCTTGAGTGACCTTGCGACTCATAAAACTCGTCTCAAAAAGTTTTCGAGTTCGACTGGTTAAGCCGGCAATCTCACTGATTTCTTGGGGCAATAGACCCTTTAACCGCCCTGGGTTCGCAGCCAGCCACTGGGCAACTAAATAACGACCCTTGATCCCGATACCGGGTGTTAAATGCAGTCGGAGCAAAAATTGATTTAGATTCACTGATGCCACCTCGTAGTTTCTTTTAAAAATAACTACGAGAAATCAGTTAAAATAGTTCGACACCGGTGCAAAGGTTTGACGGTGAATCGGACAAGGCCCCAGACTGTCTAGCCCCTGTAAATGGGCTTTTGTGCCATAACCCGCATTGTGCGTGAATCCATATCCAGGATACATGACATCGTAAGTCTGCATTAAATGATCTCGAAAAACCTTTGCGACAATACTGGCAGCCCCAATTGAGACACTTTTGGCGTCGCCGTGGATTAGTTTAAGCTGAGGGATTGGTGAATCAATTTGCATGGCATCAATCAGCAGTTGATCTGGGTGAACTTGAAGCTGCTTCACAGCGGTCAGCATTGCTACTCGCGTTGCCTGATAGATATTCAACTGGTCGATCTGCTGATTTGAGACCACGCCAATACCGACTGAAACGGCTTCATTTAAAATTTGAGGGTAAAGCGTTTCTCGTTGATGATCCGACAACTGTTTAGAATCGTTAACCTCAATCACGTCAAAGTCTGCCGGCAAAACGATGGCGCACGAGACAACTGGGCCAGCTAACGGTCCACGGCCCACTTCATCGATCCCCGCGATGCATTGATAGCCTTTTTGTCGCGCCTGTTGCTCATAAAAAAAGCGCTGCTTAAAAGCGCGCTTTTCAACGGCTAATTTTGCCAGTCGCTGATGAGTGGCTTGAATCAACCTTTGAACACCAACCCTTGGATCATCAGCATACTGGTTAAACAGCGAGTCATTAGTCGAAGTGACCATTTTGAATGCTTGGCGAAGTGTACTGATCGAAGGCGCTTTACTCAAGGTCATCAGCCCCCATTCGATTCAATGTGTAACGGCCAAGTTTACCCTTCCGAACGTCCAAAATAAGACGGTTACTTGCCCTTTCGTAATCATCTTTCATCCCAAATTGTTTGGTCAATTTTAATAGAAGATCAACATCACTCAAAGCAAAATCTGCTTCACTTAATTTATAGCGAGTGATCAGCGCTTGCGGATAATACCGTCGGAAAAATTTCAGTGCGTATAGTGCCACATCATCGCTAGCAAATCGCTGATCCTTAATTGCCCCGGTCAATGCTAATGCCTGGCCAGTCTCTTCATCTTCGAACTTGGGCCATAAAATGCCTGGAGTATCCAGTAGTTGTAATTTCGACGATGAACGCAGCCACTGCTGCCCCTTGGTCACTCCTGGCCGGTCACCAACTTGAGCTGCACGCTTGTTGACTAAACGGTTAAGTAAGGTGGATTTACCGACGTTCGGAATTCCAACTGTAATCGCACGAATTGGTCGTTCTTTCAACCCTTTTTGTTCTTCGTGGACCAACTTATCACCCAGAATGTCCTGGGTAATATGAGTAATAGTTTTAGTGGTAATGTTAGCTTTTGAGTCCACCGCAATCGCTGGTAAACCACCCTTTTTAAACGATTTGATCCAGTTTTTAGTCTGTTCTGGGTCAGCCAAGTCGCTTTTAGTCATAATGATCAGGTGTGGCTTATCCTTAATAATGCGTTCAATTTCTGGATTACGCGATGACTGTGGAATTCGTGCGTCCACCAGTTCAAACACAATATCTACCACGTGTAAATTTTCTTCCAGCTGACGGATGGCCTTTGCCATGTGACCTGGAAACCATTGAATTGTTGCCATAAATGACTCCTTTCTGCTAGTCTTGATCGCACTCTTGATACATTCTCCACGCCTCATCAAACACCGTCATGGAAGGCAGATACGAAGCATTTTCCTCTAAATACTTAGATAATGGATCAAAATGCGTCTCCTGCTTTGGAAAGCTCTGATCGTAAAATGCGTTATTAGCAAATTCTGCTACCGGTTCATAATCTTCTGGATTGCGCTGCGTCATCAGGAATTGATAAAAACTTTGTCGCATCAATAATCCCCCTTTATGATTACGTCTTTGGTACTAAGACTTTAAATTCAAAGTGACCGGCACCCGCCATATCAATCTTTTCAGCGCGGTACTGGACCCCCTTAGTTCTGAACTGATGAAGATTCATGGTAATTGTTTTTTGTTTGGTGTTCAATTCGACCCAGTTGGGCAGATTATACTGGGAACGGATGTAACTCATCACCGTTTTCACAGGTACGTTTAACTGACCCACGGCCAATTTCTTAGCTGTCAGTTGCACATCGCCATTGGCAAGCACTTTTGGCGTTAATGATAGCCCAAAGTTGACTGGTAATCCCAGTAATTTAGTCTGCCCAGTAATGACCACATCATCGTTGACTTCAAACTTATAAGTAACTTTTTTCTGACTCTCATTTTGGTAGCGATTTAGATAGTAAGCTGCCATGGCGTTAAGCTGCTGTTTATTTAAATTGACGTTAAAACTAGCTGCCGTTGGTTTCTGGGCGGTTTGGGTCGTCGTCACTTTTGGTGCTGAATAGATTTTCACCGCGGTGAACCCAATTCCTAATACTAAGACTATCACCAGCGCAATAAACCACCATTTCCAGGGGTTAAAGCCTCTTTTTGAAACTGTTTGCGTGCTGCGATGTTGCTGTCGACTCGTGGTTTCTTTCAAAATGTCACCTCAATATTTAAATTACCGGCTCCGCCAAGTTACATGCTTAGATATGGCCTGCATGAGCTTATTGGCCATTACCTGATAACCCTTTCGATTTGGGTGGAAATGGTCGTGCGTAGACAGGTAAGCGTTCTTTTCCTTACTGTCCTGCGTCTGGAGTAATTTCTCAACTTTTGTGGGATCTACAAAGGCTTGATTATTAGAGCGATCCTCAGTTTGTAATTTGGCCTGTGCACTGGCTGATTGATACTGGCCATACGTTAACTGTTGGTTGACGTTCACAAAATACGTTCGTGGCATTGTTTCAGCCACAGTTTGGTTGACACGGTTCCATTGATTGACCTGCGTACTGATCATCTTAGCATTTGTAAAGTAAACGTAAACCGGATTATAAATACCAAACAAGTAAATCTGAGCGCGAGGATTAACTGTCCGCACGTCACGTATCATATTGGTCAGTTTCTGCTGATATTGGGTCTTTAATGGCGCCATTTTCTTGGTTAACTGAGAATCGCTGCTGACCAGAATGTTTTTCTCGAGATTTTGCAACAGATCATTCCCACCGGCAGTTAATGTGACAATATTAGCACGCCGCATGCTTTGCCGCAATTTAGTATTTTGACGAATTCGCTTATCAATTTGATCACTGCGCTGACCACCAATGCCATAATTAGCAGTTCCAGTTTTGACGTAGTACTTTTTATTCAATGCCTGTTTTAAAATCGGTAAGTAACCTTGATGATCATTATCGTAGCCAATCCCTTGGGTCAGTGAATCTCCCACTGCTACGATCCGCACCGTTCGTGGCTTGATTACCCTTTTTACTGCTGCTGGCATTGATGAACTGGTCTGCTGAGACTGCCACCAAAACCAGCCACCTGCAAGGACGGCCAGAACAACTACGATGCCAATTATAAATTTATACAAACGTCGCATTTTAAAACCCCTTCACTTTAAAGATAACAAATGAGATGGTCGCTTGGCCATCTCATCAGCTAATTATCGGATTCAACTCTCAATTAATCGTCAAAATAATACACTAGTGCAAACGCCCCAGGTCCACCGTGAGTTGCAATGATCGGCACGGTTTCACGAACCAGAATATGAATATCTGGGAACATTGGTTGGATATGTGACACCAATTTTTCGACCATCGGTTCCGCGTGAACGTGCGAGATCCCGATAGCCTTGATATTCGGGGTATTTTTCATCTGTTCATAAACTTGGTCGTAAAATCTGTCAATGGTCTTCATCCCACGACCCTTAGTACGAATGTTGAGTTGGCCATCCCCAACCTGTAAAACGATTTTAATGTTTAACAAGTTTGAGATTGCACCCGTCATGCGATTGATTCGACCGCCCTTAACCAGATTATCAAGGGTCATCACGCCCATGTACAGGCGGGTGTGTGCCTGCACACGCTTTGTACCAGCCACGACCTCGTCCACAGAAGCACCCTTTTCGGCTAATTTAGCGGCCTCTATACACTGGAAAGCTAGTGCCCGATCAGTTGTGCCACTATCGACCACCGTCACGTCAGACTTGGAAATTTTGGCTGCCTGTTCTGCAGTGTGAACCGTACCGCTGATAGCCTCCAACATGTTCAAACAAACCACCGGACTGCCATCAGCACCTAACTCATCAAAGACCTTAATAAAGTCTCCCAACGGCGGCTGGCTAGTCTTAGGAAACGACTTGGAGTGTTCCATTTTATTAATGAATTCTTCATTGGTGATAGTGTGCCGTTCCACGTAAACGACATCATCGATCATAACCGTTAAAGGAACGATCGTAATGTGGTACTTTTCAACTTCCTCGTCGGTCAAGCCAGCCGAAGAATCTGTTACAATTTTAACAGTTGCCATGATTGATTATAACCACGCTTTCTTCCCCATTGTAGGTGTTTTCATGCTACAATTATCTTTGTTCCATGAAAACGATTCGTAAATAGTATAGCAGATGAACCAATGTGTAACAAGGCAACGAATCGCCCTTTCAAGGCTTATGCCAGTCAACTTTAACGTACATATTGCAGTTGATCAGCCATCAATTTACTCTGGGAGGTATGACGTGTGATTCATCCAAAACATCTGACAGCGATGCCAAAGGAATCTCGTCGCTATCAAATTATTAACGAAGTTCTGAATTCTGTGACCCACGGTATTGGGGTCGCTTTAGCCATTGCCGGCTTAGTCATCCTAGTAATCAGAGCAGTTCACGAAGGTGGCGCCATGCGCATTACCGCATTTTCAATTTATGGTGCGCTGCTGGTGATTTTTTACCTGGCATCGACGCTCTTTCACAGCCTGTACTTTACCCGCGCCAGCCACCTCTTCCAAATCTTTGACCATTCCGCCATTTATTTGTTGATTGCCGGCACTTATACACCATACTGCTTGGTAGTGATCAAAGGAACGCTGGGATGGGTCATTTTCAGCGTCATCTGGGTCATGGCAATTCTGGGGGTCATCTACAAATCGATATGGCTGGGCAAATACCAAAAAGTTTCAACTATTATTTACGTGGTTATGGGCTGGTTTTGTGTCCTTGGTTTCAAGCAACTCTATAACGGGCTTGGAATTCCAGGCTTTACCCTGCTGGTTCTCGGGGGCGTTGCGTTTACCGTGGGAGCAGTTATCTATAGTTTTAAAGGCATTAAATTTGGCCACGTTATTTGGCATTTATTTGTTTTGCTGGGAACCGCTCTCATGTATTTTTCAGTTCTGTTATACGCTTAAATCATTAGAATCGTCGGCGTTTTCTGAAAATTCTTACTGAAATAAACATTTAAATTTCCATTATAAGTGAAGAAATCTATAAAATTAAAGTAGCGTTAAGTCTCGCACGTGCGAACTTAACGCTACTTTATTGTTTTACGAATCCAATTAGGCCATCGCGACATTTACTAGTGCTGTTTACGTTCCCAACGCTCAAACGTTAAGCCATACTGATTTTTTTCATCTGCCGGGTGCGAGGTCGAGCTCACGAGCTGAAATTGGTCATAGTCAATTTCCGGCATGTAAGTGTCAGCTTTAAACGTGTGCTGAACCCGCGTTCGAATCAGCGTATCAACGTATGGTAACAAGCTTTTGAAGACCTTGGCTCCGCCACTAATGATTACCTTTTCATTGGGGTGAGCATGCTCATAAGCTACGACATCGTCCACGCTGTGCAAAACGGTCACATTGCTGGGATAATCAGTTTCCGTTCGGGTCGTGAGAACCACGTTTTTACGGTTTGGCAACGGCTTCTTGTAACTAGCAAACGTTCGACTGCCTGAGACGAGTGTATGACCAGTTGTGGTCTGCTTAAAAAAGGCCATGTCGGCAGGTAAATGCCAGGGTAGCTGTCCTTTATGACCGATTGCGTGATGCTGGTCTTCTGCCCAAATAAAAATCATGATTTGCTCCTATACAGCCACTGGGGCTTTGATTGGTGCTGCTGGATGATAGTTTTTAACGCTGATGTCAGTCATATCATAATCAAAAATGCTTGATTTATCAGGATTTAAAACGAGTTGCGGAGCTGGGGCTGGCTTGCGTGACAGCTGCGTCTTAACTTGTTCAATGTGGTTGCTATAAATGTGAGCATCACCAAGCGTATGAACAAATTCACCGGGTTTCAAGCCAACTTCTTTTGCAATTAAGTTAGTCAAAAGTGCGTAACTGGCAATGTTGAACGGGACACCCAAGAAAATATCTGCCGAACGCTGATAGAGTTGACAACTCAATTTGCCGTCGTTCACGTAAAATTGGAACATGGTGTGGCACGGTGGTAACGCCATGCTGGGAACATCTTCTGGATTCCAGGCCGTTACGATCATTCGTCTTGAGTCGGGATGCGTCCGGATGGTGTCGATGACGTTACTCAATTGATCAATTGTTTCTCCCTTACTGGTCTTCCAAGCGCGCCACTGAGCACCATAAACGTTGCCAAGCGTCCCATACTTAGCCGCAAACGCGTCGTCGCTGACGATCCGTTCACAAAACGCGTTCATTTCGCGCTTATAATCCTTATTAAACTCTGCATCAACCAGGGAACGCCGACCAAAATCAGTCATGTCAGGGCCGTGGTAATCAGCGGATTGCACAAAGTTTTTAAACGCCCATTCGTCCCAGATATGATTATGATGTTTGAGTAAAAATTGAATGTTGGTGTCACCGTGTAAAAACCATAGCAACTCACTCTTGATCAGGCCAAAGGGCACTTTTTTAGTCGTCAATAGTGGAAATCCTTGACTCAGATCAAAGCGCATCTGATAGCCAAATGTGGAAATGGTCCCCGTTCCCGTCCGGTCACTTTTATGGTGACCATTTTCTAATACGAAGCGTTCCAAGTTTAAGTAAGCGTCTTCTAACATTGTACAACCTCTCCTATCACTTTTTGACCAGTTATTCTGCATACTGGCTAAGGTAATCCCAACGAGCCATTTTTTCATCCAGTTCATGATCTGTGGCTTCGAACTCAGCTTGTAATGTAGCTAATTTATCATAATTATCGCCGTTTTGGTTCATTTGTGACTGCAAATCTGATTTTTTATTTTCCAAAGCGTCAATTTCGTCCTCGATGCCGTCCCATTCCTGCTGTTCCTTGTAAGTCAGCTTGGTCTTTTGCTTTTTAGCGGGCTTATCAGTTTCATTAGAAACCTTAACAGCCGTTTTTTTATTACTGCCGCTTGACTGTACTGGCTGTTTTTGCTGCGCTAAATAGTCGGTAAACAGGCCACTGTAACGTTCGATGCGGCCGTTACCATCAAAAATTAACAGTTTGTCAGCTACTTTATCCAGAAAATAACGGTCATGAGAAACGGTGATCACGGTGCCGTTAAAGTGTTTGACGTAATCTTCCAGCACGGTCAAGGTGGAGATATCCAAATCGTTAGTCGGTTCATCAAGAAACAAAACGTTTGGCTGACCCATCAATAATTTGAGCAAATACAGTCGGCGCTTTTCGCCCCCGGACAGCTTGCGAATCAACGTTCCGTGCATGAAACGTGGAAACAAAAATTCTTCTAGCAACTCCGAGACAGAGATTGAATCGCCATTTTTATCCGTCACGTGTTGCCCGACTTCACTGAGATAGTTGATGATGCGCTTATCGCCTGGAATCGGCTCGGTTCGTTGCGTATAATAGGCCATTTTAACCGTTTCGCCAATTGTGATCGTCCCGGAATCCAACGGTAGCCGCTGTGCCAAAACGTTCAGCAGCGTGGTTTTCCCGGCACCATTTTCACCACTGATGCCAATCCGGTCACCCGCCTGCACTAACAAGCTGAAATCTTTTAAAATCAGGTGATCATCTAAGGTTAAATTGGCGTCCTTTAATTCGATGACCTGTTTGCCCAACCGCGACTGACCTAGATCGATTGAGACGTCTTGTTCGCTGGGCGTTGTCCCAACGGTTTCTTTGATTTCATTAAACCGGTTGATCCGAGCCTGCTGCTTGGTCGAACGCGCTTTTGCCCCAGTGCGCATCCAGGCAAGCTCTTGTTTATAGAGCCGTTGCTGTTTATGCTCCTTAGCGGTCTCTTGTTCAACACGTTCCGCTTTTTGAGCCACGTAGTCTTGGTAATTACCATCATAGTTAAACAGCCGCCCAAAGGACAGTTCCCAAATATGATTGGCAACTTGATCCAAAAAGTAACGGTCATGAGTCACAACAAGTAAAGCACCTTTATAATTGGCCAGGTAATTTTGCAGCCAGTCAATTGAGTCGAAGTCCAAGTGGTTGGTCGGTTCATCCAACAACAAGAGATCCGGTGCTTGAATCAAGACTTGAGCCAAGCCGACTCGCTTCCGCTGACCACCTGACAATGTCCCCATCTGCTGGTTAAGGTCAGTGATGTGCAACTGAGTCAAAATAGTTTTGACGTCGCTTTCAGCATTCCAGGCATCAGCCTCATTCATCTGTGCTTCAGCATCCATGTACTGCTGTTGTTTTTGTTCATTTTCTGGGTCTTGACTGTAAGCTGCCAAAACGTCTTCATAGTGCCGAATGATTTTAAACACCTTTTGAGAACCAGAAAAAACGGCGTCCATCACAGTCTTTTGGTCGTTAAATTCTGGTTCCTGCTTTAAATAGGCAATTGAATAATCGTTTGGGGTAATGATCTCACCATCATATTGTGCGAGACCTGCTAAGGTATTCAATAACGAGGTCTTACCACTCCCATTGGTGCCAATCAATCCGATTCGATCGTTTTCGTTAATAATAAAGTTAACCGAATCAAATAGCGTTTTTTCACCGTATGTCCGGGTTAACCCTTCTGCTCGTAATGTTTGCATCTTGTCACGCTTTCTCGTTTAAATAATTGATTGCAGCTGCTTTTAAATCACTGCTCTGATTTGCTAAGTGACCATCTACCACTTGCCGTTCAATATAATCAAGCGCCTGCCCTAATTGTGGACCCGGCTTAATACCCGCTGCCATTAAATCTTGACCGCCAATTTCCAACTCTTTCTTCGAATGAATCGACAAGTTTTCGTAAGCCGTTATCAGTTCTTTTGTAACATATCGGGTCGTTCCAAGTTGACCTGCCACTTCATTTGCGACCGACAGAAGCTGTCTCCCAGTTTGATACAGTGTCCAGTCATCCACACTGCCCGCTTGTATTGCCCTCACAGCCTTCACCGCTGTTCGGGTATCTGAGATCAACTGGTTCGCTGATTTCCAGTCCTTTAACAAGCGGTCGATCTGGTTACCCGTCAGTGATAATTTGCTTGCTATTAAGGTCCATACAGCCGTCTCGCTACTCATTCCGGTTTTCAGTTGATGTTGTAGTTGACTCAATTGATCTCGGTATTGGTCAAAGTCAGGACAGTACTGGTATAAACCCGTTTGAAGAAAGACGTCAAGTCCCTTGGCCGGCCATTTGCCAAGAAGTAATTTAACAAATTCAACGTGAATTCTTTCCACCGCAATTTTGGTCAGCAACTGGCCATGATGTTCAATTCCTGTAACTGTCGCTGGGTCAATGACGAAGTTGAGCTGACTAGCAAATCGCACGGCTCGCATCATGCGCAAAGCGTCTTCGTTAAAGCGTTTTTCAGGGTCACCAACTGCTCGAATACGCTCCGCTTTCAAGTCGTCTAGACCATCAAAATAATCGATGATCGTCCCATCAGTCTTCAAGGCCAGCGCATTGATCGTGAAATCACGACGGTTTAGGTCCTCTTTTAAGGAGCGCACAAATTGAACCGAGTCGGGTCGCCGATAATCTTGATAACCCGATTCAGTTCGAAACGTAGTGGTTTCATACCCCGTTCCGTGATCCAGAATCATAACGGTACCGTGTTCAATGCCAGTATCCACAGTCCGTTTAAACAATGATTTGACCTCTTGCGGATAGGCACTTGTGGCAATGTCCACATCATGAATTGGTAACCCCAGCAAAGTGTCTCTCACTGACCCGCCAACGTAATAGGCCTCAAAACCGGCAGCTTCAATTGTGTCAATGATTGGCTGCGCCTTAACAAATTCTTCTGGAAGTGTTTCAATTTTCATTTTTAATCGACCCTTTATTTGAGTTAGATAATTAGATTCAATTTTCAGTCTATTTCAGTTTACCAGATAACGGAAACAGAACCAACTGCTAGCGATTTGAATATGATATGATAATGAACGAATAGCCATGCAGATAACAAATACAGTTGGGAGGGATCAATGTGACAAATAGTGTAGAAGAAAAAATTCGGCCGTTCGACTTATTAATGATCACGATTGGCTGTGCAGCCTATGCATTTGCACTGATCATGTTTAACATTGCCAATCAGTTAGCTGACGGTGGCATCAGTGGCGTGACCCTGATTTTACGCGCATTATTCCATTTTGATCCAGCCTACTCAACCATTTTGATTAACATCCCGCTAATTTGGATCGGGTACCATTTCCTGGGGCGGCGATCAGTCATCTACACGCTTTATGGAACGATTATGCTAGCGGTATTTTTGTGGGTCTGGCAACGGGTGCCAATCAGCATTGATCTGCATCACGACTTATTTTTGGCCGGAATGGCTGCTGGCATTACCGGCGGTGCTGGAAGCGGCTTGGTCTATCGGTACGGCGGCACCACTGGCGGAACTGATATTGTGGCGCGAATATTTGAGCGCCTACGTGGTGTGCCAATGGGACAGACCCTGCTGTGGCTTGATGTGATCGTTTTATTTGCCTCATTGGTCTACATCGATATTCGCCATATGGCCTATACCCTGCTTTGCACGTACGTATTCTCGCGCATCGTTAACTTCTTGTTAAGTGGAACTTATGCTGCCAAGGGCGTGCTCATCGTCAGCAAAGAGTCCCAGCGAATCATTGATGAAGTGATGGATGATTTGGAACGCGGTGTTAGCATCTTACACGGTGAAGGCGGTTATTCTCATCAGGATCGTCCCATCCTGTACGTGGTGGTCAGTCCAAGTGAACTGCACGATTTACAGATGATTGTGAGTGATCTCGATAAAAATGCATTTATGACCATTTTTGACGTCAACGAAGCGATTGGTGAAGGCTTTACTTATTCACGTCCCGCTAGAAGGTCGATTTTCAAACGTTCCCGCTAGTTGTGGGTTTGTTTTTGGTTTTTTAAGTTAAAGTAACTTTTTATTATTCTCTAACATTAACGACAACCTGAATTTTTCCTTTCAAGACATAACAAAAAGACCATCGACCTTCGCCGACAGTCTTCGTCTTTAAAATCTAACTCATTAAAAATCGTTCAACTGTTCTTCAGCCAGCATATCTGCCATTTCGACATCATCAGGTACCACTTTAACGTACGCCTTTAACAGTGACATCATTTGATCGTGCTCACCCATCTCACGGAAGAAATAAATCGCTGGTTTTAAGAAGTCCGGCTGATCCATAAAGTACGGTGCGGCTGCTTGATAATAGCGGTCAGCCTCATCGTATTTTTCCAAATGAGTATCCGAAACTGCTAAATTCCAATATAGTTGGGGATCAACATTATCCTGCCCCACGTAATCGGCCAAGAAATCAACGTTTTCCTGGAAACGTCCCTGCTTCACGTAGAGATTAGATAGCTTAATAACAATGTCTAGATCTTCCGCATCAAGGTCATGGCCCTTTTTTAGATACGTTTCTGTAAGTTCTTCGTTATCCAGTCGAGCAGCAATATCTGCCGCGTAAGACCACAGCTTTTCGTTATACTGGTCAACACCCAACCCCTCTTGAAGGGTCTTCAGGGCATCATCTAGCCGATTTTCAGCCACTAATGCCTGACCTAGGTACGGGTAAAGACTCGTGTACTGCGGATCGGTATCCTTCAATTCTTCTAACAGCGAAATGGCCGGCTTATAATCCTTTAACTGCAAATACGTGAAACCAGTCTCAAATTTAACATCAGGTGTCATATCACCAGAATGAATTTGCTTCAAATACCCGATTGCCTGTTCAAAACGGCCGGCGTTAGCGTAGGCAACCCCAATTCGTTCTACCAAGTTAACACTGCTGAATTCGGGAATCCCCTGCTTGATCAAACCGAGATATAGCGGAATAGCACGCTTGAATTCGCGCATGGTAAAGTATAATTCGGCCAGCGCAAACTGAATTGCCGGCTCATCAGGAGCCAGATCCAGCGCCTCTAACAGCTTTTGTTCACTCACTTCAAACAGCTCTTGAGTTTGATAAAGATCCGCCGCCACCATCAGTGCCCGCACGTAGGCAGGAGAATCCTTCGATACTTCGTTCAGCAATTCTAATGCCCGATCGTTTTGATCATCATCGATCAGGACGTCAGCCAAATTGACCCTAACATCATCTTCATCAGGATAACGTTCCAGTAGTTTTTCATAAATTCGACGTGCTTGATTTAAAAACCCTAAAGAATAGAGTTCTTCCGCCAAATTATAGAGTGTTTCGTCATCATCATGGCGCAAAGCACTCGCGTATGTTTTTTTAAATTCATCCACCTGACCGCGTTCAAGTTGGTCAAGGGCTTGCTGTGAATAGCTCATATGAACCTCCCAATCCTTATTCATGACAATCCATGTTAGCACGTTAGTGGCGCTACCTCAAGCAGTAACCCTTCAGATAAAATGTTCAGCTATCCAGAACAAAACACCGATAGTTTCAAAAGATCAGTAATCAAAAAACCAGCCCGAAAAATCGGACTGGTTTAAAACTGTTAATAATCAAATTATTTAACAGCATCCTTCAAAGCTTTACCAGGCTTAAATGCTGGTACTTTGCTTGCAGGGATTTGGATCTCAGCACCCGTTTGTGGGTTACGACCCTTACGAGCTGCACGTTCGCGAACTTCGAAGTTACCAAAGCCGATCAGTTGAACCTTTTCGCCCTTAGCCAAAGTTGCTTGAACTGAATCAAATACTGCGTCAACTGCTGAAGTTGCATCCTTCTTAGTTAAGCCGGTTGCAGCAGCAACATCGTTGACAAGTTGAGCTTTATTTGCCATGAATGATTCGCCTCCTTGGATAAAATATGATGAGTACACGTTCATCTCATCTAGCCGATCAACAAGTCAATCAGGCCATGAAATAATAACGGGTTCCCGCATCATTTCTGTTTCCAAGATAGCACACAAAGCCTATCAGGGCAAGGTTTTTTGCCGTTTATAAGCATTTATTATGCCAAAAACGCGATTTTTCTCGTACAAACCTGAAAAAGAGGCGGAAAACCACGATAGATTAAGCATCCGACTACTTTCGATGACGCTCAATAATGTGAATCGGTGTGCCGGTAAAATCGAAGTGTTCCCGAATTTGATTTTCCAAATAACGTTCATATGAAAAATGCATCAGTTCTGGATCATTCACAAAAAGGACAAAAGTTGGCGGCTGAATTGCCACCTGAGTCGCAAAGTAAACCCGCAAACGCCGACCGTTATCATTTGGGGTTGGATTCATGGCGATTGCGTCCATTAAAACGTCATTTAAGGTTGATGACTGAACGCGTTTAGCATGGTTAGTCGCAACTGTTTTAATTAATTTTGGTAGTTCACTGAGTCGCTGATGGGTCTTGGCTGACACAAAAACAATCGGTGCATAGGCCAGATACTGGAATTCTTCGCGGACATGAACCTCAAAATCATGGAGGGTTTGGTTATTCTTTTTTAGTGTATCCCACTTGTTGACCACAATAATGATTCCGCGGCCAGCTTCATGGGCGTATCCAGCCACCCGTTTATCCTGTTCCCGAATGCCTTCCTCGGCGTTCAACACAAATAAGACCACGTCAGAATTATCAATGGCTTTCATTGCGCGCATGACACTGTAACGTTCAGTATTTTCGTAAACTTTACCACGTTTTCGGATCCCAGCGGTATCGACCATCGTAAAATCAGTGCCATCAGCCACAAATTTTGTATCAATGGCGTCACGGGTCGTCCCCGCAATTTCAGAAACGATGACCCGATTTTCTCCCAGTAACGCATTCACTAACGAGGACTTACCAACGTTTGGCCGGCCAATTAAACTGAAACGAATACTCTGGTCATCAGGCTCACCCGTTTTATCAGGAAAGGCTTTGATCACAGCGTCCAGTAGGTCACCTAGTCCGAGTCCGTGAGCACCAGAAATGGGGTATGGATCACCGAATCCCAGTGAATAGAAATCATATATTTCCTGACGTAGTTCAGGATTATCAGCCTTATTAACGGCCAGGACCACCGGTTTATTAGCTCGGTATAGGATCTGGGCAACTTTTTCATCGGCGTCAGTAATCCCCTCACGAACACTAACGACAAATACAATGACGTCTGCTTCATCAATGGCAATTTCAGCCTGCTGAGTGATTTGTTTTAAAAACGGTTCGTCACCCATATCAATACCACCGGTATCGATCAGACTAAAAGTCGTTCCTAGCCACTCACCATGGGCGTAAATTCGATCTCGCGTAACCCCTGGTGTATCTTCCACGATTGAGATGCGGTCACCAGCAATTCGGTTAAAAATCGTTGACTTCCCTACATTTGGTCGGCCGACAATGGCAATTGTTGGCATACTCATACAACATCCCTCTTTTCCATAATCATTTTACTTATCATGATAGCAATAAAAAAGTCATCTTGAAACTGGCATTCCGTTCCAAAATGACATTCTTTATTTAATCACAAATTTCGGTTTTGAAACTTAACGTTTGATCAGTTGTTATCTGAATCTGAACCCTTTTGGGCGTTTTTCAGTTGGTCACCAACCAAATCACCTAACGTAAAGCCAGAGTCATCATCATCAGTTGACATCTGACTAGGTGCCGATTGCTTACGAGGTGCACGATGCTTTGGCTGCTCATCGTTGTTATTATTGCTGCCAGCCGGCTTCTCCTTCAATGCTTTGATTGAGAGTGCCAAACGGTGAGCGTCTGGATGAACTTCCAAGACCTTGACCTTAACCTTTTCACCAGTGGATAAGACATCATTTGGTGTGGCAATATGCTCGTGGGCAATCTGAGAAATGTGAACTAATCCTTCAACGCCAGGGAAGACTTCTACAAACGCACCAAAACTGGTCAAACGCTTAACGGTTCCTTCAAGAACAGCCCCTTCTGGCGCCTTTTCTTCAATCCCATCCCAGGGTTCAGGCAATGTTTGCTTGATTGAAAGGGAGATCCGGTTACGGTCTGGATCAACTGATAAGACCTTCACCTTAACCTCTTGACCGACTTTCAAAACATCGGAAGGCTTTTCAACCCGTTCGTAAGCAATTTCAGAAACGTGAACCAAACCATCAACACCACCAAGGTCAACAAAGGCACCAAAGTTGGTCAACCGAGCAACCTTACCTTCAACCGTATCGCCAGCCTTTAAAGTACTCATGATCTCTTCACGTTTAGCAGCCTTTTCTTGTTCAACCAGGGCACGGTGGGACAAGATCAAACGGTTTTCACTTGGTTCAATTTCAATAATCTTAAAGGTCATTGTCTGGCCCTTAAACTGGTTCAGATCTTCAACAAAGTGGTCACTGATCATCGAGGCAGGCACAAAGCCACGCACCCCAGCATCAACAACTAAGCCACCCTTAACCACTTGGGTAACAGGTGCTTCGATGTTTTCACCAGCTTCATACTTCTTTTGAATTTCGTCCCAAACTTTGCGGGCTTCAAGACGACGAACAGATAACAGGTAGCTGCCGCCCTCTTTGTCATTACCAATTTTTGAGATAACAACCAAATCAAGAGTATCGCCAACCTTGACGACATCATTGATATCCGAAACGGGCTTTGTTGAAAGTTCCTTTTGTGGTACCACACCTTCGATACCGGTGCCTTCGATACCAACGATTGCTTGCTTGTCGTCATCAATGGCGAGAACCTCACCCTTTACGACGTCACCAACATTCACCGTTTCAATGCTGTTTAAAGCATTTAATAAATCGTTGTTCTCATTGTTATTGTTTTCACTCATACGAACTTTTCCTCCTTGCGACAACTCTAATATAGATTTTATCCGAAAACTGTTAATAATACCAGTAGCATGACGCACATTTATTCGATTTCTTTTCGTTTTTGTACAATTATGTCACTAATCTTAGCCACCACTTCGTCAATTGACAGTGCAGTGGTGTCCAAACGAATGGCATCTTTAGCCTGGGTCAGTGGTGAGATGGCCCGCGTCGAATCCTTATGATCACGGGTTTCAATCTCTTTTTTCAGGGTCTCGATCGGTGTATGGATTCCCTTTTCAGCATTGTCCTTAAACCGTCGCTGAGCGCGTTCCTCAACACTGGCCACCAAAAAGATTTTAACTTCGGCATCGGGCAGTACCGAGGTGCCAATGTCACGACCATCCATGACGATCCCACCCGCTTCGGCAATTTGTCGCTGACGGTTCGTCAAATCAGCGCGCACAGTGCCCTGTGCCGCTACTGTTGACACGTTATTGGTCACGTCAGGCTGCCGAATAGCCATCGTAACTTCTTGACCATCAAGAAAAACTAATTGTTCGGGATTTCCAGGTTTAAAGGTAATTTCGGTTTTTGTTAACATTTTAGCTAATGCCTCGGGATCATCAAGGGCAACGTTTTCACGCATGGCCTTTAAAGTTACCGTGCGATACATTGCCCCCGTATCACAGTAGACATACTTAAAACGGTGTGCAATCTTTTTTGCCACCGTACTTTTACCAGCCGAAGCTGGGCCGTCAATTGCGACTTGTAATTCTTTTTTTGACATCCTAACCACCTATATCACTAATTATTTAACGCGTAATTTTTGTCCCGGGGTTAAAGTTGCGTTAGCTGATAACCCGTTCAGCTCTTTAAGTCGCTGCACCGAAATACCGTTATTAACAGCCACCCGATACATGCCTTGCCCTTGACCGACAGTCGCGTATTGACTGCTAGACCCAGAGGCCTTGCTGGTCGACTTTTTCGCTGATGAAGCAGTACTAGACTTAACACTGCTTGTCGCTTGACTAGTTGAACTAGCCTGGGTAGTTTGCTGCTGAGCTGCACTTGCGGCTTGTTTGGAACTCGCACGTGCCACTCTTGCCGCTTTAACAGACGACGTCGAAGCGGATTCAGCAGCTTTGGAAGAAGAGGCAGCACTGACAGACGATGCCTTTTCCGACGCTGATTTAGCGGCTTTTTTATGCGAAACTGATGATTGTGAACTAGTCTGTTCGCTGGAAACACTCATTGAACTTTCCGGCTTATTCATCGCACTTTGACGTGCCAGGCCATAAATTAATGAGCCCACCGCAATAATAATAATGATTGCAACTAAAATAATGGTGACCAGCCGATTATTATGACTCTGGCGATGCCGTTTAGTTCGAGACAGATTGCCCTGGTCGTCTCGATCGTCCGCAAACGATTGATCCCAAGGCTTCGTGCCATTCGATTGATCGTCTTTCTTTGGATCCATCTCATTTTACCTCCTCAAAAACTTTCATAAGAAATTGTACCATAGCTCATCACCGAGTGGTAATTTTTTTAAAACCGGTTAGCAAAGGTTATGAGAAATTAAATAATTGTGCAATGATCGTCTGCCAGTCAGCCTGTTGAGTCCCTGATGAGACTGGGGTGCTCACTAACAATCCCAGTTGCTGAAGATCTAATCCTTCCGAATCATTCACACAGCATTGCGAGACCTTGGAAGCTATCGGTTGACCAAAATAGCCCTGAATAAAGGCGCGCTTGCACGTCGGTATTCGAACGTAAGTCATCAGTTGACTCAGTGCCAAGGCCCGCTGTTCACGTCGCTTAGTAAACGCCAACTTGATCTGCTCTTCACGGTAACCATGCTGTTTGTAAAACCAGATCAGATTGGCCTTTTCGGCACTGTTTTCTTGTGGCTGATGCTTAAAATAATAACTGATCTCATCATCTTGGGGCACCGTTGCGTCACTTAAAAACTGACTCAGCTGCTCGTCACCAGATAAATAAAGCAGGATCGCCACACTTTGCTGTCCATCACGGCCAGCGCGGCCAATCTCTTGCCAGTAGCTTTCCAGATCCCCAGGCAGGTGGTAATGGATCACAAACCGGATATTATTTTTATCGATCCCCATGCCAAATGCACTTGTGGCGCAAATAACGTCCAGTTGATCCTGCATGAACTGCTGCTGAACTTTAAAGCGCGTTTCCGCATCTAGATCAGCGTGATAAGCAGCCACTCTACAGGACGTTTTGGCATTCAGCAATTCAGCCATTTCATTGGCCTTTTTCTTGCTAGAAAAGTAGATCACACCGGGAGTTCGCAGCTCACTGACCAGTTCAACTAAACGGGCGTCTTTATCGTCTGCGGCTTCAAAACGTTCCACATCCAAAAAAATATTTGGCCGGTCGACTGGTTGAATGATCTCAGCTGCTTTCGACAACTGCATTTTTCGTTTAATATCTGCTTTTACACGGTTCGTCGCTGTTGCCGTCGTCATTAACGTCAGCGGGTCACCAAGTTGATGGCGAATCTGGCCTAACAATAAGTATTCAGGACGAAAATCGGGCCCCCAAGTTGAGATGCAGTGCGCCTCATCGACGACCAATAACCCGGGTTTAACCGCTTTGACTGCTGCTAATACCTGTGGTTGACTCAACATTTCGGGCGACACGAATAAGTAGCGGTAAAACTTTAAATGATTCACGACCCACTGGTGCTCTGATCGGCTCATTTGAGAGGTCAACGCCGCGGCGCGCTTTTCACCCCGGACATTCAGAGAAATCACTTGGTCTTGCATCAGTGAAATGAGTGGTGAAACCACTAACACTAACTGGTGAGTAACCGCACCGTACAGTTCATAGATGAGTGTTTTCCCCGCACCAGTTGGCAGTACTGCTAACGTGTTTTGACCACTGGCAAGCGACGTCAAAGCTTCCAGCTGCCCCGGTCGAAAGCTGTCAAAACCAAACCGGAGTCGTAGTGTTTGATAGAATTGGTCATTGCTGATCATCCGTTTGTTTACTCCTTAATATTTCAAATAATCGAAACTGCCAAAATGCCACTTGCGTGTTGGACAACTGGTTGAACTGCCAGTCGTCTAAGTTCTGAGTGGCAAACTGATCCGATAGCTCGTTTTGCAACTGCGGTGTTAAGAGTTTCTCATACGGAAATTGATCGACTGGTAGCATAATTGCGGCTTCCAAGAGATGTTCTTTAACCGTACTGACCTTCAAACGGCGCTGATGACCAATTTCTTCGAGTGCTTGACCTGCCTGAAACCGGTTTAAAGTATTCAGTGCACTTTCGCTGATTGGTTGGCGCGATAGACCCGCCAACAATGCCTTAACACTAGAGTCTGACTGAGCGCGTAAAAAGTGCACGAACTGGCACGCTAGATCAGTTAACATTAGGTGCGCTTCACTACTTGAAAGCCCATTTTGCTGGGCTAACTGCAGCAGAGTTTCGCCTGGTCGATCATGGCCAACCAGCAAGCGACTAAAAAAGGTGGCCTCACGCACCGCCAACTGCTTCAAAAACCGAGTCAGTACGGCATTGAATTCAGCACTTAAGTCGGCGCTATAAAATTGCTGGTACCACTTCTTGATCATCTGTTTAACTGGCCAGGCAACCTGCAACGGATAATACTTTCGGGTTTGATAACTCTGCTCTGATACCACTTGAGTAGCCAATAAAAAACGTTGCCAAAAGGTGTCTAAGTCAACCGTCAGCCGAACCGGCAGTGCCTTCGGCTGATACCGAGTCTGTCTGAGCACTTGCTGTCGCTCAGCTCCCTTTTTAGTCAACACCGCGTTCGTGTCTGTTACTGACAGCAAACCGTCATGCACCAAGCGTTCAACGTGGCCGTCCATTGTTTGACGCGTCAGCTGCTTATCATATCCCAGCCATGCTAGCTGGTGGTAACGCATGCCCCAGTACAAAGTTGAAACCGTCCGCTTACCGATTAAAATATTTTCAATCACTCGCAGACGCCGTGGTTTGGTTGGCGATAAGTAACCAATCAGTTCTGCCGCATCCATCGTTTCTTCACCTACCATCAAAGTCCGTTTGCAAACCACCACTGGACTCCACAAAAGTCTGTTCTCATTTTCCCACACGCAGCAAGGACTGTCTAGTGACGATCAACAGCTAACAATTAAAAAGATCCACGGCCGTTTAGCTGCAGATCTTCCTTCATTTTCGTCTAAAATGGATTAAATTCAGTTTTAATTACTACGCTCACAGCAGATCTGACTGCTGACGCAAGAAGTGCTTCATTCGGTCGGTGCACAACACAAATACCAGCCCAACCACAACGCCCTTGATCAAATTAAATGGTACTACACCAAACAATACCAGTTGCGCCAATGGCACGGTGATCTTCATGCCCAAAACAGCCATGTACATCGGAATCAAAACGAGCCAGTTTAACAGTGCCATCACAATTGACAAAGTGATCGTTCCACCCACAACCCCTAAAACAAGTCTGGTCACAAGTTTTTTACCGGTAACGTGCTTCAAAACCAGGTAGATTGGCATCATAAAACTGACTGAAGCAATGAAATTAGCAACGACACCAATTAAATTACCTAGGCCGACACCAGTGATCAGCCAGTATAACAGACCCTTGATCGCGGCAATTAAAATGCCTCCTACCGGGCCAAACATGACCATTCCTAAAAGAATCGGAATGTCAGAAAAATCAATTTTCATGTATGAGACCATCGGGATTATCGGAAACGAAATAAAGTAGAGCAAGTACGAAATACCAGCAAATAACGACATGATCACAACTTGACGAATACTGAATGTTTGACTATGTTCCATTAGAAATTCCTCCCAAAAGGCGGCCATCTTCATCCGAAAACCCAAACAAAAAACCGAATTAATTTTCTCCAGAGAAAAAACCAATTCGGTCGCACAATTTATTTGCGTTAACCCAATCTTCTTTATACCAGACTTTACTGTCGGTCTCGGGATTACACCGAGTCAACTACTTAACAAAGTAGGTCGCGGACTTTTACCGCCGGTCGGGAATTGCACCCTGCCCTGAAGATGAAACCTTATTATTTAATTTACAATAATAATTGTAAGGGGTTTACTTACAAATTGCAAGTCATTTGTCTAGCTTCACTAGTCGTTTCAGTTCCTTAACTTCGTCAGCCTTTAATTCGCGAAAGTCACCCGGCTGGACACCCTTTAGCGTCAAAAAGGCATAGCTTTCCCGTTTTAACTTGATCACCGAGTGGCCAACCGCTTGCAGCATCTTTTTCACCTGATGGTTTTTACCCTCATGGATCGTAACTGAAACGATAGCTGTTTGTTTCTGTTGATCACTTGATAAAAGTTTTGACTTTGCCGGTGCTGTAACTTTACCCTCGATAGTCACCCCTTGACGAAGGTGTTTCAGCTCGTCATTAGTAGGAATGCCCTGGACTTTTGCGACGTAAGTTTTATCAACCTCGTATCGCGGATGGGTCAACTGATTAGCCAACTGACCGTCATTTGTTAGTAACAGCAGGCCAGTTGTGTCGTAATCCAACCGACCCACTGGATAGACCCGTTCTTTAACCTCGTCATTGAGGAGGTCGATCACTGTTTTACGGTGCTTATCATCCGATACCGTTGACACGACCTGACGAGGTTTATTCATTAAAATATAGACTGGCGCTTCGGTTTGAATCGGCACTTCATCCACGGTCACATGGTCGTGGTGACCAACTTTGACTCCTAACTCAGTTACCGTCTCACCATTGACTTTCACGTGGCCAGCAGTGATTAATTTTTCGGCACCTCGTCTGGACGCAACACCAGCGTGCGCCATGACTTTTTGCAATCGTTCCATAGGTTATTTTTCCTCCGCATTAAGCTGTTTATTAAATCGTTTCATAAATAGGTCGCCAGAAGTAACTTCTTCCTCTGAGGTTTGGGCCTCGGGCAACGGTGGTAGGTCAGACAGATCATGTAAACCAAAGTAGTCCATGAAGTAGTCCGTTGTCTTATAAAGTTTCGGCCGCCCAGGAGTTTTCCGCCGGCCCGCTTCCGTGATCAACTGTCGAAGGAGCAGTTTATTAAGCGTCCCTGAGCTTTGAACCCCACGAATCTCGTCAATCTCGATTCGCGTGATCGGTTGGTTATACGCAATGATCGCCAAAACCTCCAGAGAGGCCTGAGAAAGTCCGGTGGAACTCGGTGCTTCAAAATACTGACTGACCGTATTGGCGAGGCTTTCCTTTGTTGCCAGACGAACCCGATCGCCACTCTTTAAAATAACTAGCGCGCAATCTTGGTCATTAGCGTATTTTTGATTGAGCTTTGTCAATGACTGATTGACCGCGGGGATCATCGAACCCGTCAACGTTGCTAATTCCTGAATGGTCAGACCAGATTCGCCACTCACAAAAAGCAGCGCCTCTAATTGTTGAATCTTTGTCATGCTTGAGCCCCCAAATTTGCCGGTTTGACCGTGATTGGCAGCACCCGGTTGGGTTGATCGATAGCCACCTCATGCTGCTTCGTCATTTCTAGTAGGGCCAAAAAGGTGGTCACTAGTTCTTCCTTATCCGGTTGCTGATCAAATAACTGACCAAATGGCACTGCCACCTTAACTTGACTTAGTTTGAACCGAATTTTTTTGATCTGGGTTTTGACAGTATACTGTTCAGCATGGATCAGCCGCATCGGTAATTCCGGCTGACGCTGTCGTTGCAGCAGATCTACCAGCACCCGCTGAAGATCAGAAATCTTTAGACCTGGTGCAAGCTTACCTAAACGAATACCGGCAGGAACAGCCATCTCAGGACGCGTAAAAAACTTTTGCCGCGCCTCAGATTGCTGTTTAAACCAGCTGGCTGCCTGTTTGTAGCGCTGGTATTGAATCAGCTGACTGACCAGTTGATCCTGCATGTCAGCCAAGCTGGGTTCATCGTCATCATCAGCTGGTACTTCTGGTTCCGGCAACAATAACTTGGCCTTCATTTTCATGAGCGTCGCGGCCATTACAAAGTAGTCACCAGCGACATCGAGCTGATGGTCTTGCATCTGCCGTAAGGCTTTCATGTACTGATCAGTGATCGCCACAATTGGAATATCGTAAATATCAATGGAGGCGGATTTGATCAAATGCAGTAACAGGTCCAGCGGCCCTTCAAAGTTTTGAACGTGAATCAACACTGGCTGTTCACTCATGTCGAGCCTCCCATCTGGCAATCACCGCCGTATTTTCCAACGTCCCCATAATGCGCTGATCAGGGTACATGTCCTGCAGTTCATCGAGGATCGTGTTGGTCTGATTCTCATCTCTGACGGCCGGCGTTAAAGCAATCAGCCGCACAATGACAAACTTGGGCCGAATCTCAACGCCGACGATTCCTGAAAAATCCTGGTTCATATCCTTCCAAAGCAGCAACTGGCGCGCATCACTATCTTGATACCACTGCAATTCTGCCTGTAAGCGATCGATCTTCTTCAACGTTGGTACAAAGGAGAGCAGTCCCATTGCCACTTTTTCATAATCTGCTCGATATTTAAGTAACAAATTGATCCCTCCTGTCACTTTATGCCCGTGGATGGGCTTTCCGATAAACCTCTGCTAAGCGTTTTTGAGAAATATGAGTGTAGATCTGAGTGGTCGAAATGTCTGAGTGCCCCAGAAGTTCTTGCACGATCCGTAAGTCCGCCCCGTTTTCCAAAATGTGGGTGGCAAATGAATGACGAAGTGTATGCGGCGTCACGTGCTTTCGAATCCCCGCAACACTCACGTAAGTTTGAATTTTTTGCCAAATACTCTGACGGCTCAAGCCACCGCCATGGGCATTTAAAAATAGGTATGGTGAGGTGCGCTGCTTGAGTAAGAACGGTCGACTCTGGTTCAAATAACGGTTGATCCAGTCAATGGCTACGTCACCGATTGGAATAATGCGTTCTTTGTTGCCCTTACCGATGGTTTGAATCAGCCCCATTTCCAGGTGTAATTCACCCATTTTTAAATGCACGAGTTCACTGACCCGCAGACCAGTCGCATACATGACTTCTAATATCGCTCGGTCACGAATTCCGTATTTGTTAGTGGTATCCGGTGCAGCCAGTAAGGCAGTCACTTCTGCAACCGTTAAGACCTGCGGCAAAGGACGACCCTTCTTGGGCGCCTTAACCTCGGCCATTGGATCCACCTGAAGCCGTTCATTTTGAACCTGATACTGGAAAAAGCGACGTAACGTGGACACCATTCTGGTCACACTGCTACGCGCTTTACCCGCAGCTTGCTGTTGTTTAAGGAAGTTTAGAATCGTCAGCTGATCGACCTGCTTGATCTGACTGATTTTTTGCTGCTTCAAAAAAACCGCAAATTCCTGCAGGTCCAGTCGGTAAGACGCAATGGTGTTGGCTGATAAACCACGCTCGATCTTTAAATCGTGCAGGTAATCCTCAATCAGTTCGTCCATCGTGATCACGTCCCGCTTCTGTTAACCATAAGTAACCGTCGTGCTGTGCAGCGAACCGTTCCTTCATCAAATGGCCAACGGCACGCTTAAATTGCCCCTTGCTGATCCCAAAATAATCCTGGATGTCCTCCGGGGCACTCTTATCTGTAAAATTGATTTTGCCCTCAGGAGCGTGCTGTAAAGTTGCCAGTAACATCAGCGCATCATCACCAATGGCTTCGTACGCCCGTGGACGCAAGGACAATTTCAAGGTACCATCCGGATACTGACTAATAACGCGAGCCTGAAGCTGCTGCCCCAGGCGCGGTTCTTGATCCCGTTCAGACGGGTCAATGAAGCCCAGGTGATAATCACTGGTGATCACCATTGTCCCAGCCAACTTTAGCCGGTAAGCAGTCGCCACCACGTCTTGGTTGTTCATCTTCTTAGTGACCGGCTGTGCAATGACGCGAAATAAGCCTTCGTCAGCTAAATCGCCCCACATCCGGCCCTTTTTATCCAGCTTAATGGCTAGCATCAATCGGTCACCCCGTTGTGGCCATAACGATGCCATTTCTGGCAGGTCGTCCAGTGAAACAACTAGGTCTTTATTAGGTAACCCAATGTTGACAAAGACACCTAGACCATGCTGGACACGTACCACCTCACCAATAGCGTAGTGATCCACCATCACTTTGGGGGCGTTACGCGTCATTTGCAGGTGGTGACCTTCGTTTTCATACGCGAAGCCAGTGAAATGACTGCCATGCTTGAGTGGCTTTTTAATCTCTGTCTTATCCAATTGAAAAGTCAGTCCACTGACCTGCACAAAGTATTCCTTATCATTTTCATCAGTTACTTCCCCACTGATTAGTCGGCCAAGTAGCTGTTCTCCTTCATTATTCATCCTTGTAACTCCGTTCATTTAAGTTAACATACCTCATGATATTATCGCACATATTGACATCAGGTGGTAGCGGTTTGTGAGCTAGGTATAAATTAAGTGATTTCAGTTCTGGCTACCCTTTATCATGAAGCTTAAGTTTTGAATGTCGTTAGTACACAATTCCAATTGCAATTCTCCGCTCGGTACTTGGTAACATCAAATAACATCAAACAATTAGGTGGATCGATAACTACAGATCAACTTTTACGAAAATAAAAAGCCCGGCACAAATGCCGAGCTCTTGAATCGTAAATTAAGTTTACAGTGCGTTTGAAGCACCATGGTAAACAACACCACGACGCGAATCAACAGTGATCAATTCACCGTCAGAAATCTTGTCAGTTGCGCCTTCAGCACCAACAATAACTGGAATTCCCATGGAAATACCAACTACGGCAGCGTGTGAAGTTAACCCACCGTTTTCAACGATGATTGCGCTAGCCTTTTCAATGGCTGGCAAGTAGTCCTTGTCAGTGTTCTTAGTAACCAAGACACTACCTTCAGTAGTCTTGCTGTTTGCTTCGTTAGCGTTGCTTGCAATGACCGCTTTGCCGATCACCGTGTCATCACCGACACCTTGGCCGCGAACTAACTTTGAACCGATCAATTGAACCTTCATCAGGTTAGTCGTACCGCGTTCGCCAACGGGAACACCGGCAGTGATCAAGATCAAGTCGCCTTCCTTGGCCAAACCAGTTTCAACCGCTTTGGCTGCAGCTAGATCAAACATTTCATCGGTGTTAGCTGGCTTTTCAGCAACGATTGGGTAAACACCCCAGTTAACCATTAAGCCACGACGAGTACGGTCGTCAAACGTAACGGCCAAAATATCAGCATCGGGACGGTACTTGCTGATCATCCGTGCAGTGTAACCAGATTCAGTGGCTGCAACAATCGTCTTAACACCCAAATTCTTGGCAACACGAGCAACTGAAGCACCAATGGCTTCGGTCACGTCGCCACCCTTTAAATCAACGTGATCAGTACCGAAGTCCTTCAAAGCATTTTCAGCCTTCAAGTCGATCCGGTTCATGGTTGCGACTGATTCAACAGGGTATTCACCATTAGCACTTTCACCAGAAAGCATGGTTGCATCGGTGCCATCAAAGACGGCGTTAGCAACGTCAGATGCTTCGGCACGGGTAGGACGTGGGTTTTCTTGCATTGAATCAAGCATTTGAGTAGCGGTAATCACTGGCTTGCCCAAAATGTTGCATTCACGAATCAAATGCTTTTGAACCAACGGTACGTTTTCAGTTGGAATTTCAACACCCATGTCACCACGAGCAACCATCAAACCATCGGAGACTTTGATGATGTCGTCAAAGTTGTTGATTCCTTCTTGTGATTCGATTTTAGGGAAGATCTGAACGTGTTCCATGTGCTTTTCTTCCAACAGTTCGCGAATATCCATCACGTCTTGTGGTTTCCGAACAAATGAAGCAGCGATAAAGTTGATTTCGTGATCCAAACCAAAACGAATATCTGAGGCATCCTTTTCAGTGATCCCTGGTAAGTTGATTGAAACGCCAGGTGCGTTAACACCTTTCCGTGAACCAAGCATACCATCGTTTTGCATGGTACCAATTAATTCTTTGTTAGCCTCGTCCTTTTCGTCAACGACCATGTCAAGCAGACCATCGTCAAACAAAACGTGGCCGCCAACGTGAACGTCATCGAATAACCCAGGATAGGTAACCGCGATCTTATCCTTAACACCTTCTAAGGATTCATCCATTGAAATGCGGAGCTTGTCTCCAGTATGATACTGGATCTTACCGTCCTTTTGAACGGTGGTCCGAATCTCGGCACCCTTGGTATCAAGCATGATACCGACTGTCTTGCCAGTAATCTTTTCTGCTTCATGGACATTTTGAAGACGACCTAAGTGTTCTTCGTGATCCCCATGAGAGAAGTTAAACCGGAAAATGTTTGCGCCGGCCTCGATCAGCTTTACGATTGTATCGACATCGGTACTTGCAGGACCAAGTGTACTTACGATCTTGGTTTTCTTCATAAGAAAAATCTCTCCTTTGAGTTTGAGACCGATTGAGTTGCAGTGTCACCTTGTGATGATTACCACATCAAAAACGGCCAATTTGGATTCCGATAGTTATTCTATCACTTTTCATTTTTATTGTCTGCTGTGTTTTCCTAAAATCCGCTCTTTTCTGATATAAAAGCGTTTTCATGGGTTTTATTCAGTCTAAATCAACAGTGAAATTTAATTTTTAGCCTGCAAAACCACATTATGGTCGCCTAAAATTTTTTCTAATGGCTGAACTAATTGCTCATTTTCGGGCAACCAATATTGCCGTTTAAGCACCCGCTTACTATCATCAGCCACCCGGTAAATGATGACCGGAGTCTGACCTGCATTTTCAGCTAAAAACCGCATTAGCTGGTCACGGATGGTCGACGTATCGGTGTCGGGCGTTAGTCGCAAGAACCAGCGGGCGGCTGGCGAAGACGCCGAAGCCGGCTTTTTTGATGCCAGTTGGGCTGCTGAGACCACTGAATTGGCAACTACCTGCACGCTGCCACGGTTGGCTTCAGTTTTTCCAATCACCAACAGGACTTGCTCATTTTCGAGCCAGGTGACAATTTGTCGATACGTATTTGGAAATACAGTGATACTGACTTCGCCAGTCAGATCGCTGGCGGTCAAAAAGGCCATCTGATCGCCATGTTTAGTACGGATGGTACGAATTCGCGTCACGTAAACCAACATGCTGACCTGCTCATTCACACTTAGGTCGGCAACTGTAACGGTGTTGCGATCCCGAGCCAAATCGGCGTATTGCTCCACAGGATGACCCGATAGATACGCACCCAGATATTCGTTTTCCTTTGCCAGCCGTTCATTCAGCGAAAAATCCGGCTTAGAAACGATTTTAGGTGCTAAGGCTTTAAACAGGTCTAGGCTGCTGCCACTTAGTTCCACACTGCTTAAAAACTCGGGCAAACTAGCAATTAGCTCGGCCCGGTTATTACCAAAGCCGTCAAACGCCCCGGCATAGATCAGCCCTTCGATCAAATCGGACTTGAGCCATTTAGGATCTAGGCGCAGCAAAAACTGGTGAAAGGATTTGAAGGCCCCATTAGTTTTCCGTTCCTCGATGATACTTTGCAGCATATCTCGACGCATGCCTTTGATCGAGGCTAAACCAAAGCGGATCTGACCCTTTTCCAGGCGGAAATACGGGCCGCTGGCGTTGATATTTGGTGCTAGGATCTTGACATCATGACGCTTTGCTTCCATTAGGTAAAGTTTGGTTTTCGTACTATTATTAAGGACGGAATTCAACAGAGCAGTAAAGAAGGCCGCTGGATAATGAGCCTTTAAATACGCCAGTTCAAACGCCATTTTACTGTAGGCGACCGCGTGTGAACGATTAAACCCGTAGTTGGCGAAGCGGTCGATGTAATCAAAGGTTGCAGCGGCGACCTTTTGATCATGCCCTTTGGCCACTGCACCGTCTATGAAGCGTTTTTGCATGGCGTCCATCGTAGCCCGCTTTTTCTTACTCATCGCCCGCCGCAGTAAATCGGCTTGACCAAGGGTGAAACCACCCATGGTGCTTGCCACCTGCATGACCTGTTCTTGATAAACGATGATTCCGTAGGTCGGCGCTAAAATCGATTTTAACGAGTCATCCGGATAAGTCACTGGTTCCTGTCCCAACCGCCGCTTGATAAAGTGGTCAATGTTTTCCATCGGCCCCGGTCGATAAAGGGCGTTCACGGCCGCAACCAGTTCAAAATCATCAGGGTGCAGACGCCGCAGCACGTTCTTAATGCCGCTGGATTCAAATTGGAACACTCCGTTAGTATCTCCAGACTGAAATAGTGCTAGAGTGGCCGGATCATTGAGGTCGATGCGGCTGATAGCTAACGGTTTACCAGTCTGAACACGGACGTACTTTAAGGCTGCCGCCAGCAAGCTCAAATTACGGAGCCCAAGAAAATCCATCTTGAGCAAGCCGACTTGTTCGACATAGTCCTTGGTATACTGGGTCATTAGCATCGTCTCGGAGCCGTTTTGCACCGGGACGATCTGGGTCAACGGTTGGTCACTGAGCACAATGCCAGCCGCATGAGTTGAATAGTGCCGTGGCAGGCCTTCCAATTGAGAAGCTGTCCGAAACAGCAACTTGTTCAGCGGTGAATCTGCAACTAAGTTTCGTAACGGCTGCGACTGATCGTAGGCCTCTTTCAAGGACACGTGCAGCACGTTAGGAATCGTTTTGCTCCATTCGTTTAATTCGTAAGGACGTAATCCAAACACCCGGCCAACGTCTCGAATGGCTTGCTTAGTAGCCAGTGTGCCGAAGGTAATGATCTGGCCAACTCGTTCGTGCCCGTACGTCTGGTGGACGTATTCCAGGACTTCTTCACGCCGATTATCTGGAATATCCAGATCAATATCAGGCATTTGAGCCCGTTCCTCGTTCAAGAAACGTTCAAACAGCAAGTTATAGCGCAACGGATCAACATCGGTAATTCCCAGTACGTAAGCCACCAGCGAACCGGCAGCGGAACCACGACCAGGCCCGGTTTGAATGTCAGCTTTTTTGGTGAATTGCATGACGTCCCAAACAATCAGGAAATAATCGTCGAATCCCATTCGGTCGATAACGTCCAGTTCGTGCGTGAGCCGCTTTTGATATGGTGCTGCATCCGTGATTTGATTTTCCCTTAATCGCCGAGTCAATCCGGTGGCACACTGAGCCTTCAAATACTGCTTGGCGGGTTGTTCATCCGGTGTCTGGTATTTTGGCAACCTTGGGCGCTGAAATTTAAGCTCGATTTGACAAGCTGCCGCCACCGACTCAGTTAACTGAGCCGCAGTTTTTAAGCCGAGTTCAGTGTAAAGGCTTTCGTACTCGCTAGCCGGCCGAAGCCAGTATTGGCCGGTCTTGGTCTGCGCCTCAGAAAGGTTGCTGATCGTGGTGCCATCTTTGATGGCCTGCAAAACACTGACGGCAAAGCGGTCAGTGGCGTTCAAGTAACGCACTTCTGGCAGCGCAACGAGCTTTACCCGCTCATCAGCCGCCAATTTTGTCAGCAACTGACGGACAGCAGCGGACTGGTTAAGGGCAACACCGATAAGCAAACTGTCAGTATCCACCAACGCTTTGAGTTGGGCCAGCAATTGAGTCACGTTGGTTTGCTGTCCCTGATCCAGCCAGTATTGCAATTCACTTTCACTGGGCAGGATCACCATCAGATCACTCAGCCAGGCCTGAATCTGAGCCACGGTAACCGGTTCACTGGTAGTGCGGGTCTGAATGAACGATGAAATCGCCATTAAATGTTGATAACCGGTTTGATTTTTAGCCAGTAAAACCATTGGAAACGTCTGCTCAGTTGCAAAAATACCTGCTAGTTGTGCGGTTAGACCGATCACTGGCTGAATGTGGTACTTCAAACAAGTCTGATAAAAGGCGACGGTCCCGTACATCACGTTTCGGTCAGTCAGTGCTAAAGCCTGATAACCTCGCTCGGCCGCCGTTTTAACCAGCTCATCTAACTGGTTGGTACTCTGCAGCAAACTATAGCTGCTCATGACTTGTAGCGGAACAAATCCCATCGTCATCCGGCTTCCTTTCTCGTAAATGCTAACCTACATTATAACAGAGACTTCCATTCGAAAGCTTCCATTTTGGCTGTCAATATGCTAAAATTTCTATTGATTGTGAGGTGTCAACATTGAAAACTTTAGAAGCAAATCTGGTTGTCATTTTCTGGGCCGTGATTTTCGGTGAAGTAATTGGCTACATCGGCGGCGCCCTGGAAGTCATGACGTACAGCCCGATGTCGATTGGCATCATTGCAGCCATCGTTGGTCTAATTTTTGTCAACGGCATCAAGCTGGTTTCCGCCTCAGACACGAAAACAAGCAAATAAATTTTGAAAAAATAACCGGTTATTTCCAAACCAAAGGAAATGACCGGTTATTTTTTATGCTATTTTTCGACTGCCGGGGCTGGCTGGGTGTTAAAAATCAAGCCATCACCCGCATCGTTTAAGGCCAATTCAACGGTATCCTCAGCGCTCACATCACCCTTAATGATCAGTTTCGCTAACGGGGTTTCCACAATATTAGTAATTGTCCGCTGTAGCGGTCGCGCACCATATGCCGGTAAATAACCGCGTTGGGCGATCCAATTAGTCGCTTCAGGCGTAATCGTCAGTTTAATTTGCTGTTCCGCTAAGCGGTTAGATAACTGGGCAATCAGCTTACCCACGATTTGTTCCACATCCGCTATCGTCAGTGGTTTAAACATGATCGTATCATCGATCCGGTTAAGAAATTCCGGTTTGAATGACCGTTGTAGCAGTGTGGCAACCTGTTTTTTAGCATCGTCGGAGATCACGCCCTGATCGCTGGTACCCTCCAGTAAAATATCTGACCCAAGGTTGGAGGTCATGATCAGTAAGGTATTTTTAAAGTTGACCGTCCGTCCCTGACTGTCCGTTAAACGGCCGTCATCTAAGACCTGCAGTAAAACGTTAAAGACGTCTGGATGGGCCTTTTCAATTTCATCGAAAAGAACAATTGAATACGGGTGTCGCCGAACCGCTTCGGTCAGTTGGCCACCCTCTTCATAACCAATGTAGCCTGGAGCTGCCCCAACTAACCGTGAGACTGATTCCTTTTCCATGTATTCGGACATATCGATTCGAACCATTTCATCTTCGGAATCAAACAGCGATTCGGCCAGTGCCTTTGCCAGCTCCGTTTTACCGACGCCGGTTGGACCTAGAAACAGGAACGATCCCAGTGGTTTACTCGGGTCTTGCAGTCCCGCTCTCGATCGCAAAACCGCGTCTGAAACGGCTTGAACCGCCTCGTCTTGGCCAACCACTCGCTGGTGAAGGTTATCAGCTAAGTGCAGGAGTTTTTCCCGTTCAGTAGCCACCAACCGGTTAACCGGAATCCCAGTCATTTTAGCCACCACGGCAGCAATTTCTTGCGCGGTCACTGATTCTTCTACTAGCCAGTCACCAGAATGGTCCTTTTGTTCCATGGCAGCCAGTTCCTTTTTCAATTGCGGAATCGTCCCGTGCTGCAGCACCGCCGCCTTATCTAGGTCGTACTGGGCTTCGGCATCATGCAGCTCACGGTTTGCTTTATCCAATTCAGTCTTTTTTTGACTTAACGCGTCCAACGCCTGTTTTTCGTCTTCCCAGCGGGCGTTAAGGTTGGCGACGTTCTCCTTGACATCAGCTAAGGTTTTTTGAACCTCCGCTAACCGCTTTTCTGAAGCGTCGTCGGTTTCCTGCTTTAAGGCGGCCTCCTCAACTTCCAGTCGCATCAGCTGACGACGAGCCTGGTCAAGTTCGGTCGGCGCGGAATTCATGGCCACCCGAATCGAAGCTGACGCCTCATCGATCAAATCTAGCGCCTTGTCTGGTAAATACCGATCGGTAATGTAACGGTCTGAAAGTTTAGCAGCGGCAACCAGCGCGTTATCGTGGATTCGAACCCCATGGTGGATTTCAAAGCGTTCCCGTAATCCCCGCAGGATCGTGATGGTGTCCTCAACGGAGGGTTCCTCCACCAGGACTCTTTGAAAACGCCGCTCCAGTGCCCGGTCTTTTTCCATGTACTTGCGGTATTCGTCGGTGGTTGTAGCTCCGATCAAATGCAGTTCACCGCGTGCCAGCATTGGCTTGAGCAAGTTACCAGCATCCATACTGCCTTCGGTCTTGCCGGCACCCACGATGTTATGGATCTCATCGATGAACATGATAATACCGCCATCGCTCTTTTTAACCTCGTTCAAAACGGCCTTTAGACGTTCCTCGAATTCACCACGGTACTTTGCGCCGGCGATCAAAGAACCCATGTCCAGTGAAAAGATCGATTTATCCTTAAGGTTTTCCGGCACATCACCGCGGGCAATCCGCTGTGCCAGCCCCTCGACGATCGCCGTTTTACCCACACCGGGCTCGCCGATCAAGACCGGATTATTCTTGGTTTTTCGCGATAGGATCCGGGTCACTGATAAAATTTCTTCATCGCGACCAATGATCGGATCCCGTTCGCCGCTGCGCATGGCCTTTACTAGGTCGGTGCCGTACTTTTCCAGGGCTTGAAAACCCTCCTCTTGGTTCTTTGACGTGATTTTTTCACCTCCGCGAATCTCAGCAACTTTATTTTTAACCTGCTGAACCGTCAGCCCCTGCTGGGTCAAATAATCGCCCAATCGACTGCCAGTCATCTGCACAATGGCAATCACCAGTGTGTCACTGGCCACATAGTCGTCACCCAGCTCTTTGCGGACTTCATCAGCCTTCTGTAGTAACCGATACATATCAGGTGACAAATTTTGACCGTACTGAACGTTTTCACCAGCTACCTCACTGATCAAATCGATCTCATGGTCCAGTTCAGCGTTTAACTGGTCGAGGTTTAACCCCAAGTCACTAAAGATCTGCCGGTCCAATTGCCCAGGTTGGATCAAAAATTTGAACAGATGGGCAACCCCAATCGATTGTTGTTTCCGGTTGACGGCAATTTGTTGGGCTTCCGCAATGGCATCACTAACCGATTGCGTTAAAATATCTGGGTTCATAGCAACATTCTCCTTCAATCATTGGCACGAAGATCAATTTACTTGCTTCATTTTAGCATAGCTGAGGGCCTTTAAAAAATAATTTGACCTTTCTTGACCAAATTATTTTAACGCCGTTTCCGATTGGTTCGGGTTCGCTTAGTAAAGACGTCTCCTGCTGGTTTAAACCCCCAGAACTGATGCCCCCGATAGGTTTGCTTCGCAAGCTTGCCGTGAACGGCCATTTCTTTACCACGTTTAGTCTTGATTTGAAAGGCAATCTCCTTACCAGCTAGAAGATCACTGACTTCCTGTTCAGAAAATTGATGACCTCCCCAGACCTGGTTAAAGTTAACTTCTTCGCCCTGCTGAGTTTGTCCGACCGCCTTAGCCTTCTTCGGATAGTGCTTAACTAGTTTTTCAGGTTTACCCACGGTAGTTGCCAATTTTTCAGCGTTGGCCACCATGATCGGCAGGTCGTGCTCAACCGTCTGCGTCGCCGTGGTAAGCAACTGGTCTGGTGCCAGCTTAAACTGACCGACTTCTTCCATTAAGCTCATGAGCCGTTTCGTAGCGTTGGTACTACTAATGATGGTACCCTCAGTCAAAACGGCTGAGATCGTTCCCGTATTGGTCATCGACAGTGCACCGCGACGTTCTCGCATCAGTGCCATGGTGCCCGAGGTGATATCAGACAAGGTGGAGACCCGCGTCGCCCCAGTACCAATATTATGCTGTTGTAAGTAGTTCATCAGCCATTTCATTGTCGGTCTAACCGGTTTTTTATTGGCACCCTCAAAAATAAACGGCGCAGCAGTTTTGCCTAACTGTGCTTTGGCTGCCGACTGACCTTCATCATCACTGATCTGCCTAGTACTATCAAAGATCAATTTATAGTTGAGCGCCACCGGGACGTCAAAAGCCGTTTTAAACTTTGGGTAGTCCGCCAACTGGGCTGTGGTATGGTCAAACTGATAATCTTCACCCAGCATCGCTAAATAGTTTTTGGCCACGACTGAGTAGATCGCTGGCCCAGACTTTCCGAAGCGGCTCAAACTCGCCAGCGAGGCTGGTACCTTTTCGCCCGGCCGGTTAGCCCCATGGTCAACGTTTCCTGTGGTGACGTGGGTGCGCCGTGGCTGCCGGTGCGTTAGTAGCTTGGAATCAACGCCCACCACGTTTGCAATTTTGGGAACCAATGGCAATAACTGCTGGAACTGAGCTAGGGAAATTTTGCTATCATCCGTCCGTGGGTAGCTCACGATCTTAGCCTCGTACATTTTTTGATAAGTACTCAGCACTTCTCTGGCACCGTAACCTTTTGGTGCCAGAATCGATGCCAAATTTGACAGGTCGAGTAACTTCGGCGGTGCCGAATGTCGCCGACTGGTCTTCACGTTAGTAATTGCACTGTCATGGTACTCAGCCATTTCAGTTTCGGCGGCCTGCCCTTGTGTGTGCCGCCATCTAGCTGCTTCTTCTTGATCCTTAAATTTACGGGCAAAAACGTGCTGATTTTGGTCCTGAAATTTGACCTCGTAAAAGGGCGTCCGGCGGTAGTTCTTAATCGCTAAAAGTTGTTCGTAAACGTGGCGGACCATGAGCGATTTCAGTCGACCCTCACGGACAACTCTGACCGGATAACCGGCTTGTTTGGTCACCGTGGTGGCGATCCGGGTCAACTGCATGGACAGGAAATCCCACTTACTGCGCGCGTCCGACTTAAGGTAGTCACCATCCTGCATTTGACTAGTCAATGGTTTAATTTGTCGAAAACCAGCTTGAATCGAACGCGCTTCTTCGTCGGCAAAATACAGTCGTTTAACCGGTTTTTGCCAGTTGATGGCGTTAATGATCTCCCATGCCAGCAACTCACCCTCGCCGGAAGGATCAACATCGGTGGCGATCACCAGCGTGTCACAGTCTTGAACGTCTCGTTTGATCGCCGCTAGATCCGACTTAGTCGATTTTTGGCGGCCCGTTCGTGGATTCTTAGCAACGATCGGCGCTTTTTCCCAGCTAAAGTCTTCAATCTGCCAGGGCAAATAGTCGAGTTTCCAAGAACGGTATTGCGATGCCTTTTCTGCTGGCACCTGTTCCTTGGGATCCACGAACGCCATTAAGTGACCATGGGAATGAACGATTCGGTAGCTGTGACCGGCAAATTCACCACTGGTTCCGCCCAGCGCGTTAGCAAAGTTCTTAGCGGCACTCGCTTTTTCGCATAAAATCGCGTAATCCGTCATTGTGATACTCCTTTTGACACAAAATCTGGTTAAAAAGAGTTTTAGCTGGGCATTGGGCCCCTGCTAAAGCTCTTTATCAACCCTGTTAAACGCTATTTAACGTTCAATGTGATGATCTTTAAGATGACATCCGTTGCCTTTTCCATCGTTTGTTCTGAAACGTATTCAAACCGGCCGTGCATGTTTTCACCCCCGGCAAAGATATTGGGAGTTGGCAGCCCCAGAAAAGAGATTTTGGAGCCGTCAGTACCACCACGGACCGGCGCAATATCCGGCTTGATTCCCAAATCTTCCATGGCTTGTTTTGCTAGTTCGACCACGCTCATATCCTTTTCAATAATTTCACGCATGTTATAGTACTGGTCCTTCAAAGTGACCTTAACTGTGCCATCACCATACTGTCGGTTCATTTGGTCCGCAATTCCTTGAAACAGTTTTTTTCGTGACTCAAACCGGTCCCGGTCGTGGTCACGAATAATGTAACCGAGATCAGCCGTATCAACGTCACCACTAATTTTATAAAGGTGGAAGAAGCCCTCTCTACCGGCCGTTTTTTCGGGTCGGTCATGCGCGGGCAGAGCATTGTGAAAATCAATTGCTAATTGATTGGCATTGACCATTGTGTCTTTGGCATCCCCCGGGTGAACGTTGGTACCGGTAATGTGCACCCGGCCATCCGCCGCGTTAAAGGTCTCATACTCCAACTGACCAAGTGGACCCCCATCGACGGTGTAAGCAAAGTCAGCACCGAAATCGGCAACGTCAAAATGGTCAGCGCCAGTGCCAATTTCTTCATCTGGTCCCAGTCCGACTTTGATTGTGCCGTGCTTAACCTCTGGATGCTGTACCAAGTAGTCCATCGCGGTGATGATCTCTGCCACCCCTGACTTGTCATCTGAGCCCAGAAGGGTTGAACCATCCGTGGTGATCAGGGTTTGTCCCTGATACTTCCGCAGGCTTGGAAAAACCTTTGGATCCAGTGTATATTGACCCTCTGCATCCAATTTGATCACTGAATGGCCGTCGTATTGGTCAACGATTTTGGGCTGCACGTGATGAGCGTTAAAATCCGCAGTATCAACGTGGGAAATAAAGCCGATCGTAGGCACCGTTTGTTTAATATTGCCGGGCAAAGTGGCGAACACATAGCCGCTCGCGGGACTGACATGCACGTCAGTCATACCGATTTCGGTCAGTTCATTCGCTAAATCTTTTAGAAACGCCACCTGTGTCTGAGTGGAAGGAATCGTCTTACTGGTCTCATCAGAACGGGTCTCAACTTGAACGTATTTTAAAAATCGCGGGATTAAGTTTGCATATTTCATTAGGTCTTCATCCTTTCAAATAAAGGTAAACGGATCAGTGTTCAGTGTTGATGGCTGAATCTCAAACTGCCAGTCATTTTGTTTTTGCCACTGTTGAAACAGTGCCGTCAGCTGTGGCTTACAAATACTTTCAATGTGGTGGCCAGGATCGATCACCGGAAAATGGGCAGCAATCATATCATGGCCGGTATGGTAGTAAACATCACCAGTCACGTATGCGTCAGCACCCTTTCGTTGAGCAATCTTGAAGAACTTACCGCCGTCACCGCCCAGCACAGCGATTCGCTGCACCGGTTTATTCATATCGTCTGCAACCACCCGCAAGCCCTTAACGTGAAAGACCTGCTTGCAGTGTTCAGCAAATTCGCGGACCGTCATTGTATTCGGCAGATCACCAATGCGACCCATCGCAAACTGCTGGCCACTATTGGCTAGTTGGGTCAGTTCGATGGCCGGCTGACCGCCCGGGTAAACTTCGGTAATGGCTTGGATCACGGCTTGGAGCTTGGAAGCTGGTACTTGGGTCTGCAGACTCAGCTCTTCTTGGTGGTTGCGTTCGCCGACTGCCCCCAGCTTGGGATCCGCGCCTTGAAGCGGCGTAAACCAAGTGGTCCCACTCCATTCAAAACTGGCCCCGGAAAAGTGGTCAATGTTGCCAGCACCAGCACCGACCATGGCGAGGCGCACCGCATCCGCATACACCGATTGAATGTGAGTTGTCAGCAAATAAGTCGTTTCCCGGACACCGTCGACCATCCCAATGGTATTTGACAGTCCTAAGGCGCTTGCCAGCCAGTCGTTCATCCCGCCGTTGGCACTATCCAAATTCGTGTGGGCGGCATAAACCGTGATGTGATGCTGTAACAAGGTCGCATACATTTGATTTTGTGGATCACTCAAGTCCAGATTGCGTGCGGGATGAAACATCATTGGATGATGGGCAAAAATAAAGTCAGCCCCCACTGCCACCGCTTCATCGACGACTTCTGGGCGGACGTCCAGAGAAACTAACACCTTGTGAAAATCGGCGTCCAGTGACCCGAGCTGCAGCCCAACTGGATCCTTTGGCTCGGCAATCGTTTGAGGTGCAAACCGTTCAAATCGTTCAATTAAAGTTCTAATTTTCATTGAGAATAACCTCCTGGATTCGTTGTCGTTGTGCTTTAAATTCTTGAATCTTATCAACCGGTGCGTGGTCAGCCTGCTGCATCGTTTTGATCACTTCGTCAAGACGCATCTGTTCACGACGCCACTTATCTTTAAGAATGGGGCTTTTTTCTCGCAGGAGAAACGGACCAAATGTCAGTTCATCAGCCGAGTATTGCACCGGTTCATCTAGCGGGTCAGCCACAATAATTTCGTAAATATGCCCGTCTTCGGCTAAAATCCGTTCCGCAACGATGCCATACTGATTAGCTTGTAACCAACGCCGAACGTTATCCTCACCAACGTTCGGTTGTAAAATCAGCCGTTCCCGGTGGGTCAGCCGTGCTTTACCCTGCTCAAGAATCTCGGCAATCAGCGTACCACCCATGCCCGCAATCGTAATGGTGTCGATGTTGTCGTCCGGCTTAATTGCCGCCAATCCGTCCGCTTTTCGCGGGACGATCACGCCCGTTAAATGTTCGTCTCGAATCTCTCGAACTGCATTTTCGAAGGGCCCGGTCACCACTTCACCAGCGATAGCCGCAGTTATGACGCCATTTTTAGCCAAATACACTGGCAGGTATGCATGATCGGAGCCGATATCAGCCAGCCGCGCCCCCGGTCGGACAAAATCAGCCACCGTTTGGAGCCGTTGTGACAAGTGCGTTCCGTTCATTTTCAATCTCCTTTGTCATCATAATCGTAGTTTTATTATAGGCTAACTGCTGGTAGCAACACAACTCGAGACGCCAAAAAAGGCGTGAAATAACAATCCTGATGGTTGTTTTTCTCACACCTTTTGGTGGATTCAAAGGCCAATTCTAGTGAATTCATACCTTTAAATTCAATGAGCTGATTAATTTTTTACCGTCCAATTAGTCATCGTCGTGCCGTTTACGACGCTTGATACCCAGTACGCTAAGCATCCCAGTCATTAAGCCAAGAATTGAAAGCGTGGCTGCTTGATCAGATTGTTCATTAGTCTGAGGTAACTGGCCCTGATTGGCAGTTTGCTTGCGACTAGACTTAGCGACAACGGCGTTAGCTTCAACATGGGTTGCTGTTGTCCTTGAAGCGCTCGTTCTAGCATTCAATTTAACGGTTGCAGGTGCTGTAGTAGTTGTCGTATCAACGCTCTTGCTTGTGCCTGAACCCTTACCTTGCCCTGGGACAGTACTTCGATCATTGGAGTGGGTTGTGGTCATTGGACCGCCTGGTTGCACTGGCACCGTTGTTTGCCCAGTCGTACCAGGTGTACCAGTAGCGGTACCTGGTTGCGGTGTGCCAGTGGTTGTCCCTGGGTTACCGCCGCCATTATTCACAGGAATTGGCGTTGCTGGGACATCAAAGTGGGTCAATCCTGACTCAAATTGAGTTGGTAACCCTGTTCGATCGATCGTATAACCTGGCAAATCAGGTACTGTAATTGGGTCATCAGTATTACCAGTGATTGTCACGGTTTTAATTGGTTCACCAGTGACGGTGTTGACGTAAGTGTAGGTCACGGTTAATTTGTCGGCCGTGTAAATGACGATTCGGTTAGAATTCATTTGACCCAGCTGACTGACAAGCATCGGTCCTGCAGATAATTCCGGCACTTCATTGCCTGGCGTGTGCGCAGTGTAACCCGGCACAACTGGATTTGGCACAGCGGCATAATCATTTAGCGGTGTGGCATAAGTGCTTCCAGTCACGTTATCTTTGACGGTGCGCCAATTCATCGTTTCAACGACTGGCGACGGTGTCTTTGACTTGTCGCCATCAGCAAGGATGTAGGTAATCGTTCTGGTAGTAGTCGCTGAACCAATCGTTGTTCCGTGAATTAAGTGAATGTCAATCGTCTGATTTTGATCCGCTGTAAACGTATAGGTGCCGCTGGCTGCTTGATTTGGCGCTAACACGTATCCAGCGGGGATCTTATCCGCCGTATTCCAGTCAGCTGTACTGTTAGTCTGACCGCTTAAGTCAGCCAGCTTGCCGACCACGGCACCATCGTTGTCATCGTCCACAAACTGGGCGACTGCGGTTTGATCAGCTGCCGTGTAGGTGACCGTAACAATCACGTTTCGCGGCACATCATTAGCGCTGAGACTGCCATATGACAGCGCTGGTACCGATTTTTGATCCGGCGTGTAGCCGGTAATGACTGGCACCGCTGTCACGGCTGCGTAGCCACCATCTGGAACTGCCGTACCCTCGCGAGTCACGTTATCGGTAGTGACTTGCCAGTTGATCGTTTGAATCTGACTAGCTGGCACCGTGCCAGTGTAATGTGGATCATTAACTACGTAATTGATCGTCCGCGTCGTCGTCGCAGTGGTCTTTGTTTGCTGGTGAACCAGATGGATCTTGACCGTCTGGTTTTGAGCAGCAGTAAACGTGTAGGTGCCACTGGCTGCTTGTCCGGGTGCCAAAGCATAACCGGCCGGAATCTGGTTAGCAGTATCCCAGTTTGCCGTACCATCGGTGTGACCCGTTAAGTTACCTAGTGTACCCACGACAGCACCACCAGCATCATCATCCACAAATTGGGTGACGGCCGTCTGCGGTGCAGCGCTATAAGTGACTGTGACGGTACTGTCATTCGGCAGATTGGAAGCCGTTGTCTGATTGAAGGTCTGCACAGGAACCGCCAGTTGGTCGGGGGTATAACCCGCAATGATCGGGGAAACTACGCCAGCATAACTCGCTTCCGCTGGCACTACCGTGGTTTGATGCGTGACCTCATCAGTTGTAATCGTCCAGTTGATCGTTTGAATCTGACTAGCTGGCACCGTGCCACTAAACTTTGAATCATTGACCACGTAATTGATCGTTCGGGTCGTTGTCTTGTTAGTTGTTGAAACATGGTGCTTTAAATGAATCTCTATCTTTTGGTTGTCACCATTTGTAAACGTGTAGGTGCCACTAGTGGTTGTCGATGGCGCTGCCAAAACGTAACCAGTAGGAACACTACCAAGGTTCCATGATGCACTCTTACCTGACTCTCCAGAAATCGTCACTGGTGTGCCAACAATTGCGCCATTGGCATCATCATCCACATATTCAGCTGTAGCACTAACCTGAGCCGCCAACTCATACTGAACGGCAGCACCATCAAAAGTGTAATTGACAGTCGAACCAAATGTTGGTGTAACTGAATCGTGATATTTAGTTGCAGGTGAACTCATAATAGTCGGGGTAACATTGCCAGAATCATCAGTAACTAACAGATAGCCCTTAGGAACCAAAGCCTGATCCGTGGCTGAAAAGCCGGTTGCTGTGGTTGGATAGATGTTATTAAACTTGCCTTGACCGTCGGTTGCCGATTGTGACAAATCATCCAAATAAATGTACCGATTGTGACTATTTGCATCAACATAGTGGTAACGTGCCTTAATGGTCGAAGTCCCAGTGATCTCGAGCGACGGTTCATCTGATTTAGCTGTCACACTGACTTTACTGTTGTCGCCATAAAAGGCCGTCTGTAAATAACCAATTTTACCAGTGTCCAGGTGAAAGTCATCCGCCGTCGTCCCAGTTAACTGAATCCGGCCCGTTTCGGAGTTAGCCTTAATATTTGACACTTTAACGATCACCGAACGGATCGCCGTCCAGTCTGTCACCTCAGATGCAGGCACATAACCAGTCTCATCTGGGGCCGTTTCATTACCTGTGATCGTTTGCGGTTCCGTTGAGTAGAGAACGGTCGTCGACATGGGATCACCAGTGCCAGCTGCGCCTCCAGGAATCGTATAATTGGTCGGGACGGTAATCGGTCCATTTAAATTAAAGGTATATTGAGAACCGCTGCTATCACCCAACGTTGGCAAGTTGATCGCCACGGCCGCTTTACTATTTTTAGCATCTGCTGCCGTTGACGTATAAACAACGTCATCATAAAACGATAGTGTTGGATCACCTTTGTCATCACTAGTGGCCGCCTTTACGGGATCCGGATTGCTATTCCCTTGTGCAAGAGAAGTATTATAGAAGGAACTAGCAGTCACAATTGGCCAACTACCGGAACCATACTCAAGCAAGTAGGCATTAGCATTGCCCTCTGTATACGAGGTATCGACCACCTTCTCTGGATTGAGCAACGGCGTTTGAGGCGACACAATGTACATATAGAAAGAATAGTCACCTGGCAAAGCATCTGGATTGTTTGCTAAGTAAACCGTTGCGTTTGCTTTATCATCAGCGGTGTTAATGACGGTACCAGTTCCAGAGTAATCGATTTTAATGACCGTATGACCGTCATCTGACTTGAAACTACTGATTTTTGCGCTTGGCAAAGCAGTGACGCTAGTCGCGGCCATAGATGTTGGCAAAACATAATAAAAGGTGGGTTCAATTATTTGATCTGTTTTCTGACCGTAATCGCCACTTCTGATCCACATAAAACCAGCATCAGCTGCACCAGGAGCCGAGCTTAACTGTGTGTAACCAGCGGGCGCGACCGAATACACACCGGTGACGGTTTGAGTTGTCGAGGCTGAAGCAGCGTTTTGGCCGTCTGCAAACGTCAAACTAACGCTTGAAGTTAATGCATCTCCAATTTTAACTGCCGAACCGTCATCATAGGTATGTGACACATTGCCATACGTGCCAAAACTAGTCCCTGAATAAGCGGCTGCAGCCAGGTAATTAGGTGTCAGGACAACTGATCTGATCGGCGAAGCATTCGTTGGTTTGATTATCCCACCTTCCGCGACCGTTCCAGTCTCCGTTGAACCATCAGCTAAAGTAACTGTATATCCATAACTGGTCGTTCCAGGCAGATACTGATACGGTGAGACACCGCTTTTTGGCACTTCCATGCTGGTAACGTTTAAGCCGTCTGGAATCTTGAATGAAAGCTGAGCACCACTAGTATCGGTAATCGAATTTAGTTGAAAACCAAAATTAGTCAGATTAATCGAATCATTTGTGGAATCATTATCAAGTGATATTGATTCTTCATTATAAGCAGCTTTAGCAGTCACAACAACTTCAGGATCGCCGATTGACGTACCACCAGAATTAACGCCTAAAATGCTAACCTTCCAAGCATCAGCACTGGCAGTCACCTGACTGCCATCCGGATTGACGATTTGGCTAAGCGAAGTACCAGAACTGGCACTGTAGTCAGTATCGGTTTCCGGTTGCGTAACGTTAAAGGAACCAATGAATTTATATGGAATGGTTTGGCCGTAATTATCCTTATATTGCATCCCGCTGCCAGCCGGCACGCTAAGAATGATAGCTGTACCAACGCCACCAGGCTGCGTAATCGATGTCTGGTCACCAAAACCATCGATCAACTTGGTATCGGCCGCATCAAGTTTAAAATCAGCCGGCACTGGAATTGTCACCGTTGTGCCACCATAGTTGAACAATGCATTAACCATCCCAGTACCGAAACTGGCATTTGGCATGCCACTATCTTCGCTGATCGTCGTCTCAAACACATAGTTTTGACCAGGAACAACTTTAGAGACTTCCTTTGGATCTGGAGAAACCATTTGGACCGGTGTTATTTTGATGCTAGGAACAAGTTTTTCAACAAACGAAACTGGCGTCTGGTCAACCCCATTTTCAGACCACGTAATTGTCTGAGTAACTTCCTTATCCATGTGGGTCAATGGTGCACTAACACCCGGAACAATTGCAAATTGAATTCGTTGAGTCGTTATCGACGGCGTTTTAAAGACATCGGTGATCGTTGTCGATAAATTATCCGCGCTTGTGACAGTGGTTGTCGTCCCAACATCAGCTGGTAATGGTTCAACGGAATCAAAACTCACGAGCTCGTCAGATGGAACAACGATCACGTATTTATCGCCAGCCTTAGCCGTCACTGTCAGAGTGGCCGTTAAATTTGTAATATCTGTCCCACTTTCGACAGTCTTCGAAGACAAGGTTAAAGTCGCATCCGCCGTCGGATCACCTAATGAATCCACTTCTTGTGGCCGCAGCGTTTGCGCATAGACTTGAAGCGCCTTATTTTCAGCATTAGTAATGTCCACACTGCTTGGATCAATCAGCGTTTGAACATCCGCCGTTAGCGGTGCTTGCGTTTGGCTTGCACCTGACTGTGCGACACTGACCGGTGTTGTATCAACCTGGGTGGCCGTTTGATGATCAGCGTTTGACTGATTGCTTGTTGACTGCAGCACACTTGATGGCGTTGCAGTGGTCTGATTAGAATTTGTCTTAGTTGTGCTAGTCTGATTTGAAGCCTCTTGAGCAGCGCTAGACTGCTTAGTATTGGCTTGCTTCGAGACCGTTTGTTCAGCGTTTGCAGAACTCGTTTGGTTGCTAGCACTCGCAGTGTTAGCCGAGCCATTTTGGTCTGAATTGGTCTCTTGGGTACTGGTTATCGTAGTTGAGTCAGCTTTTGTAGCCGCTTTAGTGACACTTGCAGCAGCACTGCTACTAGTTTTAGAAGTGTTCGCATTTTCGGCTGGTTTTGAAGCTACCTGAGCTGACTCCTTGGAGGTTGTGGCATCGCTCACCTGGTTAGCATCCGATTGACCAGCAACTGACGGTACTGTTTTGAGCACCGCATTCTTCTGATTTGACACTTGACTTGGCTCATTACTTACGGAACTGGACTGTGCCTCAGTCTCCGTAGCAGTTGTATCAGCCTGGACATTTAAATTAAAACCAAATAGCAGACTTGCCCCCAAAGCAAAACTTGCAAGGCTGGCGTAAACCCACCTTTTGCCAACTTTATATGCTTTGTAATGCTCCTTAGAATTATTCTTGATAGTTCTAATTCGATTATTTTTTCCTACCAATTTGATTTTCCCCTTCCCCATGGGCTTATTATTTTATCTCCGTATCAGCAAACACATTACCAGATACCTCAATAATAGATTTAAATAAATGCTTATTTCGAACTTACTCTTCCATCGCCCATAAGCACATTATAATGCTAAAATTTCCCGTATAAAAGGAAAGATGGTGATTTATAATATTAGCTAATTAAATTGGGTAAATTAAAATTATAATATAAATTTATAATTCTCTTTAGATAGTTATAATAGATAATTTAAACCGATATAAACACATACTTTAAAAGAAATGCTTCAAAAATTAAAAAAAGAGGCACAAGTGCTTGGAAAGTCACTTGAGCCTCTGTTAACTATTTTTTTACAGATTTTAATTTAATTAACCATTTTAACTATCATCATTTTCAAAACTAGCATCGTTTAATCTTCGTGCCGCTTACGTTGCCTGAAACCGAGCCAACTAAACAACCCAGTGATCAAACCTAACAGCGACAAGCCACCAGCTTCATAATCCTGCTCACCCGTCTGGGGTAATCGATTCTGTTCAACCGTTGAATCGGAGTTTGCATGACCGGAAACTGCATTCTGACTTTCAAGGGTAACGGCGCGGTTCTTGGCAAATGCACTTTCATCGGCGACGCTGCCATTAGCAGAATCCCTACCAAATGAACCATTTGCTTCAGCATTCATTTGACCCTTTCGAAGGCCGAAAGTGACATCACTCGACTGGCTTGAGCCTGAAGTAGTTGGCTTCTTTGCTTTAACCGGTCGGGATGACTTACCAGGTACTGTTGGGGTTTTCGGTGAATTAGGCTTCGTCTTTTTACCAGAATTACCCTGACCCGTTATCGTCTGAGGACCCTTAGGCTTTGTCGGTACAGTTGAATTCCCTGAATTACCAGGATTACCGGGATTACCTTGGGTGCCGGTATTACTTGGATTACCGGGATTAACTGGTGTGGCGGGAACGTTAAAGTGTGTTAAATCAGGTTCAAATGACGTTGGATCACCAGTCCGGTCCAAGATATATCCGGGTAGATTCGGCACCACAATTGCCGTGCCAGTGTTTCCAGTGAGTTGAATTGTGCTGATTGGTTGACCAGTCTTGGTATTGACATAAGTGACACTCACAGTCAGCTTATTAGCTGTGTACGTCACGGTAACCTGCTCGTTTTGCGGGATTGCACTCGCTAGTCCTGGCTGGTAAGTTTTCTTACCAACACTGCTTGGATCCGGCCTATAGCCCGCAACAGTTGGTGAAGTCACTGCGTAATAACCATTCACGGGAGTCGCAATACTTTCACCGGTTACTTCATCGGTGGTGATATTCCAGGTCGTCGTTTGTACTTTGTCAGCTGGTGCTAAGCCAGTGTTAGTTGCACCTTGGACAACGTAATGAATGGTTCGAGTTGTGAATTGCTGACTATTCTTTACTGCGTGAACCACGTGAACTGGGATAACTTGATTCGCATTGGCCGTAAATGTATAGGTGCCGTTATCAGCCTGGCCCTTTGCTAGAACGTATCCAGCTGGTAAATTATTGGTATTCCAATAAGCTGTCCCATTCGTTTTTCCAGTGATCGTAGCTGTCGTTTTTAATACATTGCCATTATTTGCGTCATCGACATATTCCACGGTCACACTTTGCGGAGCTAAAGAATAAGTTACTGTCACCGTTTCATTCTTTGGCATTGCACTCGTTGTTCCTGGCTTGTAAGCCTCAAGCGCGACAGTGTCCGGATCTGGCGTATAGCCCGCAAGCGTTGGTGAAGTGACTGCAAAATAGCCATTGACGGGAGTCGCAATACTTTCACCGGTCACTTCATCGGTGGTAATATTCCAAGTCGTCGTTTGTACCTTATCAGCTGGCACTTTACCAGTAAAACTGGGGTCATTAACCACGTAGTGAATCGTCCGAGTCGTTGTTTGCTGACTGTCCTTAACCGCGTGAATAACGTGGACGGGCACAACTTGATTTGACTCAGCCGTGAAGGTATACGTCCCACTAGCAGTCGCCCCATCAGCAAGTTGATAACCGGCAGGTAATGTCATCCCGTCCGTGTTCCAACCAATTGCCTGCCCGGTATCACCATTAACCGTCTTTGAGTCCACGATGGCACCGTTATTATCATCATCTACATACTCGATTTTGGCACTTTGCTGCGCGACAAGTTCGTATTGAACGAAGTCACCATCGAAAGTATTGTCAACGGGTTGACCGAAAGCAGCGGCACCATCCCCTGTACTGTCGACAATAGTTGGGGTCACTTTACCAGTTGAATCAGTGACTAATTCATATCCGGCCGGCAATAACTTCTGATCAGCTGCAGAAAAGTCGGACAATTGTGTTGGGTAATTGTTGGTGAACGTGTCACCATCCTTCAACGTTTGTTGTAAATCAGTCAAATCAACATATTTGTCAGTGCCAGTGGCATCTACATAGTGATAACGTGCCGGAATGATGGCAGTACCAACAATGTTAATCGAAGCATCGTCCGAGCTAATGTTGACCTTACCACCGTTGCCATAGAATGCGGTCTGCAATGTTCCGGTGTCGCCAACCATCTTCTCGATTGTAATCGTCTGATCACCGACCGTTTGATTAGCAACTTGACCGTTGATTGCGATCCGGCCCGTTGAGCTATTCGCTTTGATGCCACTGATCTGAATAATGATCGACCGAATAGCTGACCAGTCAGACACTTGATCTGCAGTCACGTACCCAGTCGTATTTGGTGCGGTGTCCGTGGCGGAAAAGACTTGCGGTGAAGTGGAATAAAGTACGGTGGCCTTGATCGGATCACCAGTACTATTAGCAAGGGTATAATGGGTTGGCATCTCAATTGGTCCGGTAAGGTCAATGGTGAACGTAGAACCCTTTGAATCACCAATTGTTGGTAAGTTAATCGCGACTGACGCATTACTGTCGGCGGCGTTGTCGTCAACAGCCGTATAGACAATGGAATCGTAGAAGGTCATGTCTGGCGAACCATGATTGCCACTGGCACCTGACTTGCTCGCCTGAGTGCCTTGGTTGCCCTTGGCCATCGAAGTGGTGAAAAACGAGCTTGCAGTGGCGATCGTCCACAGCCATGCCGGGTCATCAACTTCACTATCCATCAAGTAAGCATCCGTATGACCTTCAACAAATGAAAGGTCACTTGGTTGAGTGGTATTTTTTAACTTAGTGGTTGGTGACACAATGTAAACAGCATAGGGGTATTTCCCTGGAAGAGCGTCGGGGTCGTTAGCCAGTGTGACAGCACCCCAATAACCAGTTTTTTGACTAAAATCGACCGTTTCCCCAGTACCTGAATAATCAATCTTAACCACTGTCTGACCATCATCAGCTGTAAATTCAGAAACTTTGGCGTGGGTTGTTTCGGTTAATTGAGAACCATCGGGAGTTATTGGGATCCCAGTCGTTGATCCTGGCACATCTGTGTACCACGGCAGACTATTAATTGACGCCACCGTGGTCGTCTTAGGAATGACAAAGTAAAATGTGGGTTCATAAACGTCATTTGTATTTTGACCAATGCTGTCCAAATAGCGGACCTCAAGTGTCCCCGCATTCGAATTGCCTGGATCAGAGCTTCTAACGACCGTGTAATTAGAAGCGAGCGCCAAGCCTTCCGTAACCTGCTGGATAACGGACGAGTCAGCAGTCGGCGTGCCACCGTTAGCGTCAAGGCTAACTGAAGCAGTCGAGGTCAATTGATCACCATTTACAACCGCCTTTGTGCCGTTATCATAGGTATTAGAAAGGTGCCCCAGAACTTCAAAACTATCAGCTGTGCCCAAATTGTTTGCATAGGTACCAACGGCGATTTTATTCGGAACAAAGACTGCTGAACGAATGGGTGAATCTGCTGTTGGTGTAGCCGTACCGCCGGCGTTGACGGTGCCAGTTTCCGTACTGCCATCCGCAAGTGTCAGCGTATAGGCCCAACTACTCGTATCTGGCAGATAACCCGATGGACTAACATCTTGGACAGGGACCTTAATTTCCGTTGCATCCAGACCATCTGGAATGGTAACTTGAATCTGAAAATGATCCACCGGACTTGCATCATTCAAGGCAAAGCCAAAACTATCGATGTAAGCTGGATCGTCATCAGTATTATTATCTAGTACGAGTTTGGAAGCGTCAGCTCCGGAATTACCCTTGATTGTCGGAGTAGCACTGACTTGGCTCGGCTGACCAGTCGCTTGAATGATCACGCTCCAAGGACTGGCAGAATCGGTTAACGTATCGCCGTCTGAATTGATCACCTGAGAAAACGTTGTGTTGCCATTTGCTGTGAGCGTCTGATCTTCATTTGTCTGTGCAACATCGAAATCACCGATAAGTTTGTAGCCAGCCTGGGCATTTGAACTTTCGTACTGAGCACCCGACTTAGCAGGCACGTTAATCACAACATTAGTTCCCTTGCCCCCGGGCTGAGTAATCGTTGTTGCATCTCCAAAAGCATTAATTTGCTTTGTACTGGCAGCATTTAACACAAAACCTGTTGGCACGGGAATGGTAATGGTTGTTCCGCCATAGTTATCACCACTGTGAACCCGTGACACAGGATAGCTGTCATCCTGAACACCATCAGTTTCATTGACATTTAGTGAAAAGACGTAATCCTGATCGGGTAAAATTTTGGTGACTTTCGTGGCATCAGGGTAAACCATGGATACCGATGACAAATTGGTAGTTGGCTGAATCGTTTGGGTAAATGTCACGCCTGGCTGTTTAACACCATTGATTGAAAAACCGACCGTTTTGGTCACTGTTTTGCCGACGTCATTCATGCCGTCGTCAACGTAGACATAGTTGTTGTTTAGATTAAACGAGATCAACTGAGTCGTGGTCGTATCCGCTGCAAAAGTATCCGTCACCGTCTCTGATTTATCAACATTGTGAGTGACTGTTGTAGTCCCCGCTGAAGCGTCTAACGGATTGACCGATGAAAATTGATAGACCCCCGAATCAGCAGGCAGCGTAATCGCGTAAACGTCACCAGCCTTAGCATTCGCTTGTAACGTTAGCGTTAACTGATTGCCTTCACCTGTCTTGTACCCCACCTTAGTCGCCGAAAGGCTTAAAGTGCCAGTCGACTCAGTCACCGGATCACTTGCAGCAGCGGTGATTTGCTGGGCTTGCCTGGTCGCTTCATAAACCTGTTTGGCACTTGCTTTGGCCTCATTCAGTTGAGCTTGGGTTGGATCCACTAAAGTCTTTGAGTCCCCTGTTTGACTCTCCGAACTGGCTGCAGTTGATGACTGCACGGACGGATGATTGCTAGACTGGTCAGCAGTAGAAGACTGAGGTTCGTTTACAGCTGAATTACTAGCGGGTAGTGCCGACTGACTCTGACTTTCGACTAAAGATGACGCTGCAGAAGTTGCGCTAGCAGTGCTATTAGAAGTGCTTGCAGATCTAGCAGCGACGCTTGCTGGCACATCATTTGCTGCACTCGGACTGGTATGTAGCACAGTTTGTTTGCTAGTCGAATCAGTTGCGGACGGAACTTTGGTCTGCACATTAACCGACTGCGCATGATCACTTGAACCTTGAGCATCAGCATGGACTGCAGTGGGATTCAAGCTGAATAATAACCCCGCGCTTAAAGCTAGACTAGCTAAACTGGCATATAACCATCTCGTTCCAGCTTTATATGCCTTATAATGTTCCCGCGAATTAGCCTTTACCAACCTAATTCGATTGTTTTTTCCAACCATAAATAGTGTTCCCCCTTAACTAAATCCATAAACTGTCAATTAACCACTGTAAAAAATTTAATCCCTCTTAAAACCTCTCAAAGACGTCATAGACAACCTTTGGCGTATCAAACTTGTACTTCTCCTGATTCATACATTGTTTAACACCAATAATTATAAGTCTCCATTTATGTGCAGTAAAGGTTTTTTGAGCATTAAAATTAATAAACTTTTAATAAATACCGAGTTCATCGCTTAATCCTTTAGTTCTAGTTACCTTTTCACCCACAAACTGACGCTGATTAAAGGGCATCAAAAAACCGGACCCACCTGCATTTGCAAGCGAGCCCGGCTCTTAAACTTTATTTAAATCGATTTATTCCAAGAAATCCTTCAGTTGCTTCGACCGTGATGGGTGACGCAACTTGCGAAGCGCCTTAGCTTCGATTTGACGAATCCGTTCGCGCGTAACGCCGAAGACCTTACCGACCTCTTCCAAGGTCCGCGTCCGGCCGTCATCCAAACCGAAACGAAGCCGCAAAACGTTTTCTTCTCGATCAGTCAACGTGTCCAGAACACTTTCAAGCTGTTCCTTCAACAACTCATAAGCGGCATGGTCAGCTGGACTAGTGGCATCATCGTCTTCAATGAAGTCACCCAGATGAGAATCGTCTTCTTCACCAATTGGCGTCTCCAACGAAACGGGCTCTTGAGCAATCTTCAAGATCTCACGGACTTTTTCCGTTGGCATATCCATTTCAGCACCAATTTCTTCAGGCGTTGGTTCACGACCAAGGTCCTGCAATAATTGACGTTGAATCCGGATCAGTTTGTTGATGGTTTCCACCATGTGCACCGGAATCCGGATGGTCCGTGCCTGGTCGGCAATTGCACGGGTGATGGCTTGACGAATCCACCAAGTGGCGTAAGTGGAAAATTTGAAACCTTTACGGTAATCGAATTTCTCAACGGCCTTCATCAGACCCATGTTACCTTCTTGGATCAGGTCAAGAAATTGCATGCCCCGGCCAACATACCGCTTAGCAATGGAAACCACCAGCCGTAAGTTAGCTTCGGCTAATTCCTGCTTGGCTTCCTCGTCACCCTGCTCGATCCGAAGTGCTAAGGCGACTTCCTCATCGGCAGTTAACAGCTTAACCCGGCCAATTTCCTTCAAATACATCCGAACTGGGTCGTTGATCTTGACACCGGAAGGCGCAGACGTATCCTTTAATTCACTGGCACTGACTTTTTTAGCAGCCTTAACTGCCCGTGAGTCTGGATCACCATTTTCATCGACCACGCTGATCCCAGCGTCTTCAACTTTTTCAAGTAACCCGTCCATCTTTTTCGCGTTTAAGCCAAATGGTGATGCAATTTTATCGGAGAGCTCATCATAGGTAACTTGACCCTTTTTCTTAAAATCTTTCACTAGGTCCTTAACAGCTTTATCGTAACCCTTTTGATCAAATGTCTTGCTGTTTGTTTCTTTTGCCATTCGAAAGCCCCCTAAGCTTGTTTTTGAGACTGCTTTTGTTGTTGCAACTTAATATAATCGATCACTAACTTGCGCACTTGGTCGTTGTCACCTAACCGTCGTGCTTCTTGCAAAGCCTGCTCAGTTGCCTTGATCTGTTTGGTTAGCGGTGCAACGTGCATAATCAACTGAATGTAATCGTCAATTTCACCTTCACCGATCGAATCGCTTAACTGTAGTGATTCCAGTTCAACCACCAAGCGTTGTAAGTGATCATCGCGGATAAAATCAATGAACTGGGCTGGTGCGTATTCCTGATGCGTTTCAAAATACCCCTGTGCTAAGGTAAAAATCAGCTGGTAATCATCGTCGACAAAACTGAAGTTCGGCGTTCCGGTGACCCGTAGCCAAACGTCACGGTCGTGTAACATCCGAAACAATAACGCCCGTTCAGCCTTTTCAATTGACGAATACTTCACAACTTGACGCTGCTGCGGTTCAGCCGAATTCTGCCCGTCAGTAACTCCTGAAGTCACTGCCGGCTTTTTAACGGTTCGAGGCACCGGTTTAACCATGGCTAACTGCTGACGCAAACTAGTTTTATCAAGCTCAAACGTGTCTGCAAGCTGGGTAAGATACACATCTTGCTCAACTGGTGAACGAACCGTTGCTAAGATTGCTAAAATCTCGTCGAGGTACTGAAGTCGGCCGGCATCCGTAGCCACATCATACTGCGTTTTTAAGTAGCGCATTTCAAACGCCACCGGTGTTTCACGCGCGGACTCCAAAGCGTCGGCTAACTTTTGTTCACCATACTGTTGCCGGTATTCATCGGGATCTAAACCTTCAGGCATCTGAATGACACCCAGTTTTAAACTCGAATTATCGCGCAGAATCGTCAGTGCCCGCTGGGTCGCCTTTTGACCGGGTGTATCGCCGTCGTAGCAGACAAAGACCTGACCGGTGATCCGCTGAATCGCATAAATCTGTTCTTCAGTTAAGCTAGTCCCCATTGACGCAACACCATTATCAACCCCAGACTGGTGAGCTGACATCACGTCCATGAAGCCCTCAAACAAAATCAGATTACCCTGTTTGCGTACCGCACCGCGGGCGAGATCGAAGTTAAACAAAACCCGTCGCTTATTAAAAATCTCAGTTTCAGGACTGTTGAGATACTTCGGTTGATCAGGCGCCTGTTTCAAAATTCGACCCGAAAACGCAATCTCTTGTCCTGACTGGTTACGGATCGGATACATGATCCGGTTCACGAACCGGTCACGCAAATCACCATCCTGGTTTTCAATAAACAGTCCAGAATGCCGCAACATCTGGTAATCAATCTGACGTTCATCAAAGAATGGTTTCAGCAGCTGACGATCAGGTGCGAACCCCAAACCGTAGTCTGAAATGGTCTGATCAGTTAACCCGCGATGATGAAGATAATCAAGTGCCGGCTGTCCCATTTCGGTATTCATCAAAATGTGGGCGTATAACTTTGCCGCATCTTGATGGAGCTTAATAAGTTGGTTAGTTGGTGACTGTGGATCCCCAGACTGACCAGCACCAGTGGCAGCATTGACGATTTTTTCATCAAGTGGGACGTGAGAGAATTCTGCGACTTTAACCACTGCTTCTTGAAAGCTTAAATTTTCAAGCTCCATTAAAAACTTGAAAACGTTGCCCCCACGACCACAGCTAAAGCAGTGAAAAATTTGTTTATCCTCCGTGACTGAAAAACTAGGCGTTCGCTCTTCATGGAACGGACAAAGGCCAAAGAAGTTTTTCCCTTGTTTCTGTAATTGGACGTATTGACTAATAAAATCCACGATATCGGTTGCATCGCGGACTTGTTCAATCACGGCTTCGGGTATTCTCGCCACTGGCGCAACCCCCTTCAATATATAAATCAACAACGGAAAGTAATTGACCTGAACTAAAAACATTCAGCAATGGGCGCATTACACTATCAGAACGATTGATGACATAGTAAATATCTTTCTCTTCTGCATGTATAGCGTACGTAGTTATATAATATCAAGTTTGATGTAAAGGTGCAACTAATACGCCTGAGTTTCATGAATTGAACGCAACTGAAAAGGCGTTGACTATCCGAACATATGTTTGTATAATCAACTTAATCATTCAAAGGCGGTGATAAAATGACTCACTTCAATAATTTCACGGGTGTTGTACAGGCTGAACCGAAAGTGATCAAACAATTTCCAACCATGCTCTATGTGCCCATCATGACCACAACTGGACAGAAACTGCACTGCTTAGTTATCCAGCACGCTTTGGACTTTTTATACCGAGCGCATGCAGAATCACGGATTGCACTTTACGGCCATTTTAATCAACATCACCAGTTTGTCATCAACAAGTACTTTGTCAGCTCTCAGGTGGCGTAACCGTAAAATCATAACTTTTGCTTAGAGATTAGTATCTACTAAGCTATTTAACTAGTCAACAATCATGATTTTAAACGTGAATATGAATCGAGATTCCGATCATTACTAATTAAACCTAGATTCCCTTTTAAAAATCGAAAGTCCACAAAAACCGTCTATCTTGTCGATAGGCGGTTTTTAGCGATGCTCAAACTCTGCTGATTTTGCATTTTTAAAAATTTCTTCACTCAAAAATTTGCAGGACGCCACCATTCGAGATCCAACCATTGATCGACCGTTTAACAGGCAAAATCAAAAAGGCCTAACTATTTTCTACCCGAACAAATATTTGAACGTCTTTAAGTCTTGCTTAAGATGTCATCGCTAAACTGATTTCAATTATCAAACTATAACCGCTTAAGGAGAGCATGCTAATGACAACCAAATTGACAACTATTTTAACGAATCAGCTGATTAGACACCGACACGACAACCTCATTAAAGACGATGCCATGGGAAAATGGTTCACCGGTGCCGACCTCCAAGAAGACGTTGACACGTTTAAACTAGCCTTTATCAAGAGCAATCTTGGTCACAGCGACCAAATTCTAGTTTGCTTACCAAATTCTGCAGTTTTTCCAGTCATCAATCAGGCAGCTTGGGATCTTGGCATCATTGTTCACCCCATTTCACCGTCGACGCCGATTGCTAAACTTCGTGAAGACTGGCAGCAACACCAATACCCAGCGATGTTACTTGCGCCAACCCTGCTAGACAATTGGGACACTGATGACTGGCACCATACACAACTTCCGTTACATACCAGCCCCCATCTTGATTTTCTGGCTGATCCGCACTTAACCGCTGCACCCGCCGATCGGACCCCGGTAGCCGACTCAGACCTCGGTTTGATTTTAAATACTTCTGGAACTACGGGCGAACCCAAGCGTGTTGGCCTCACCCATGAAATGATGTTAAACGCTGCTACCAACGATGCAATCAGTAACCACATGGATGAAAACGACGTCGCGATGGTGACGATGCCGATGTTTCATATCAATGCCCAGGTCATGACCACCCTATCAACTAGAGTATCGGACGGTAAAGTGCTTGTCACCCAAAAGTTTTCCGCCAGCCATTTTTGGCAACAGATCTATGATAATGGCGTCACTTGGGTGTCGGTCGTACCCACCATCGTGTCGTTTCTGCTCTTAAACGAAAAGGCTAATGCGGCCTATAACCGTTTAAAAGACGGCATTCACCTGCGTTACATTCGTTCCAGTTCATTTGCGCTAGCTGAAGAACGGCTTAAGGCTTTCCAAAACCGTTTTGGAGCACCAATCATCGAAGGCTATGGCATGACTGAAGCTGCTAGTCAATGCACCATCAATCCCTTTGACGCTCCCAAAATTGGTTCAGCGGGTAAACCATTTGGTACGGAGCTGAGTTTAATGGTGGATGGTCATTTAACTAAAGCCCCGCACGTTATGGGTGAAATCGCAGTGCGCGGTAATCACATTATCACCCACTATATGGATCCTAACCCGGACAGTTTTAAGGACGGCTGGTTCTTAACCGGTGACTTAGGCTACCTAGACGAGGATAACTATTTATTCGTCAAGGGCCGCAAAAAAGAAATCATCTCCCACGGTGGTGAAAAGGTGGCTCCAGCGGCAGTAGAAAATACGTTGAGTGAACTCGCCTTTATCGAGCAAATCTCCGTAATTGGTATGCCTGATGATCTCTACGGTGAAGAAGTCACGGCGGTCGTTGTTTCCACCACGCCAGGTCAAAATGAGGATGCTCAGCGAAAAGCCATCTTTGACTACAGCAAAATCCACTTAGCACGTTTTGAATCTCCTACCAGAGTCGAATTTTTGCCGAGTTTTCCGCGTAACATTACCGGTAAAGTCTTACGCCCGAAATTGAGGGAACTGTTAATGAAAAAACAAGCTGACAAAGAGGCTTGATAATCAAAATCATCTCTCATGAACATCGTTAATGACTGTCCTAACATCGTCGTTGAAACGTTCACATCGCTGATAGCTTTTCGAAGAGCGTTTTGACACCCTTCAGCCGAAAACATAATGGTCGCAAAATACACTAAAAATGACACTGAACTGGATCTGGTACGAAGATTTGACCGCATTCAACTATTTTTAATGGCCTTAAACCAAACTTAACCGGTTATGGATTAAACGCTTTAGTTCTAAATGACATGCTAAATGAAAGTTCAACAAATTTCTTTTGAAAATAAGTCTCGTGATTCATTTTAAAACGCCTCCTGATAAATTAGTCCTCGGATAACTCAGCTTTTGTTTTCAAATGGTATAGCTAATTTGTGAAAGCACGGATACTAATTATTCGGTGCTTATAACAGTATATTGATTTATTAATTACTAATGGTATACTTATTATCACAAAAATAATTTTTGAATTGGTATAGTTATTAAACAGCTTATTTTATGCATTTTTTAGCACTTAAATTATTATTGGCATATATTTAAATTAAATGGTTTAGGCCGTTTGAGTTTCCATTCCACAGAACCATTAACGATTAAGTAAACGGAGGAATTCTATGACTACTGATCAATTGCAGCAATTAAACATTATTCAAGATAAGCTGGTATACCACCAGATCGTTTTGTTTAACCAGCTCACTTCGTTCCCGCTTGCCTCTCTGGGTCGCGGTACCGCATCCGTTCAGATGCACCGGGGAAACTTTGAGATGAGAGATACATTAAGTGAAAAGATTCCTCTCCAAACCATCAAGATCACCCAAAATAAATCCGATTGGACTCTGTTACTTGGGCATGAAAGTATCGCTTATCTCTCATTAAAATTTTTACTCTCGGCACAAGATCGACTCGTCGTCACCCCAACCATCCTTAAAGGCAATTGGAATCGACTTTGGCTGCGTCTGAACGCGCAAGCCAACGAACAGATATATGGTTGCGGCGAGCAACTATCCTATTTTGATCTGCGGGGTCACCACTTTCCGCTATGGTCGTCAGAACCTGGTATTGGCCGCAATAAACACACCTTGACGACTTTCCAGGCGGACCAAGAACATGCCGGTGGTGATTACTACACTACAAACTATCCGGAGGCAACCTTTATTTCAAGTCAAAAGTATTATTGCCACGCGGATACATATACCTACGCCGATTTTGACTTTAGAGCTCCTGATCACCACGAACTGCAGTTTTGGGGGATCCCAACTAAGCTGACGTTTGAAACCGCAACTGATTTTGAAAGTTTAACGTCTAAATTAAGCCGGTTATTAGGCCGGACTCGTGGGTTGCCTGATTGGACGAATAACGGTGTCATCCTGGGGCTGCAAGGGGGTACCAAACGGGTCAACGAAATTAAGACCCGTCTTGAAGCTCACGGCGTTAAAATTGCGGGTCTCTGGTGCCAAGACTGGGAAGGTGTCCGTATGACTAGCTTTGGGAAACGCTTATTTTGGGACTGGCAGCCTGACACTTCTCTTTATCCGAACCTGAAGGATCAAATCAACGCTTGGCGCCAGTCCGGTATCCGTTTTCTAGGCTATATCAACCCATACGTGGCCTCGGATTCAGCCTTATTTAAAATTGGTACTCACAACGGCTACTTTGCCAAAAACAAAGCTGGCGACGTTTATCTAGTGGATTTCGGGGAATTCAACTGCGGCGTAGTGGACTTTACAAATCCAACCGCCTTTGAATGGTTCAAGCAGCTGATTCAGCAACGATTGATCAATGAAGGATTCGCCGGCTGGATGGCTGACTTTGGTGAATACTTACCCACCGACGTGGTCCTTTTCGACCACTCTGACCCCATGGCGCGGCATAATCAGTGGCCGGTACTGTGGGCTAAATGCAACTATGAGGCAGTCCGTGCTTCCCCCAACGCCGATCAGCTCCTCTACTTCATGCGTGCTGGAGCCACTGGTAGCCAGCATTATAACCAATTGCTCTGGGCCGGGGATCAAAGTGTGAATTGGAGCCGTGACGATGGGCTGATCTTCACCATCCCAGCAGCACTTTCCAGTGGTTTGATCGGCAATAGCCTCAGTCACAGCGATATTGGCGGCTATACCAGTATGTATGGCAACGTCCGAACCAAGGAACTCTTCATGCGCTGGGCTGAAATGGCGGCCTTTACGCCAATCATGCGAACCCATGAAGGCAACCGGCCTGATCAGAACTTCCAAGTCTATGATGACCCGGAGGCCATGAATCATTTGGCCAAATGCACTGATTGGTTTGTGACCCTTAGTCCGTATCGCCAGGCCGTGGTTCGCGACGCCGTTAAGCTGGGCTTACCCGCTCAGCGGCCGCTAATGATGTATTACGACGACTCACAGGCGATGCGCTGCCAGTCCGAATACCTGTTTGGGCGGGACCTGCTAGTAGCGCCCGTTGCCCAACCAGCCCAGAAAACTTGGCCGGTATTTCTGCCAGACGATCAATGGGTTCATCTCTGGTCTGGTAAAGCATATGGCAGTGGCACTCATCAGGTTGCGGCTCCGCTTGGGCAGCCACCCGTTTTCTACCGTCAACAATCGCCATATACCAAATTATTTCAAACTCTAGGAGGTCTGCAATGAATTATCAAGTCATTAATCCCTATACCGGTCAGCGGGTTGCTGAATATCCTCAAACGACAGACGCCCAATTAGAAGTCGCCCTGCACGTTGGTGATGATTACTACCATAGCCACTATAGTGAGCCCTTAGAAGTTCGGCGACAGCAATTGCAAAATATCGCGAATACCTTTGCGGGACACACGGTTGAGCTTGCTCAAACCGCCACTACCAACATGGGTAAGCTTTATCGCGAGGGCTTGGGTGAAGCAAAGGCCGCCGCTAAAATCGCCCAGTACTACGTCAATCACGGTGCCACAGCCCTTCAAAACAAACCTTACACCTATCAAAATGGCAAGCAAGCCCTTCTCGAATACGATGCCACCGGAATCGTGTTAGCTATCGAGCCCTGGAACTTTCCGTACACGCAAGTTATGCGCGTCTTTGCACCGAACTTCTTACTGGGCAACCCGGTCATTTTAAAACACGCAGCTATAGTAGCCGGATGTGCCAGTTTATTTGAAAAACTAGTTTGGTCGGCTGGCGTCGAAAATGGCGCCTTCCAAAACCTATTCTTATCTAACGACCAGGTTGCTACAGCGATTGCTGATCCACGGATTCAAGGTGTTGCGCTGACCGGTTCACCCAAAGCCGGCCGTACTGTGGGCGCTGAAGCTGCCGCATCACTGACAAAATCCACGTTGGAACTGGGTGGTAACGACGCCTTCGTTGTACTGAACAGTGCCAACGTGGATCAGGCCGTCAAAGATGGGGCCACATCACGGTTACGCAACGCTGGGCAAGTCTGTACCTCAGCGAAGCGCTTCATCGTCCAGGCAGCCGTAGCCGAAACATTTATCCGTAAAATGACTCGGGTTTTTGAATCCCAGGTTATGGGTGATCCCATGGCTGATACCACAACCATTGCCCCGTTATCGTCAAAAACTGCGCAATTAAGACTGCAGACACAGGTTAAAATTGCGCTTGAAAACGGCGCCAAAGAGTTAGTTGCTGGCGGTGTTGATAGCGATGTGTTAGGAAATGCATTTCGACCGACCCTATTAACCAACTTAACGGTTGACAACCCGATGTACGATGTGGAATTTTTCGGGCCAGTTGGTCAGATTGAGGTGGTCAATTCGACTGAAGAAGCGATCACGCGGGCTAATCAATCCCAATATGGTCTAGCCGGATCCGTTTATGCTGGCTCAACTGACGAAGCTTTTGCCGTAGCACAACGGTTAGAAACTGGGCAGATCTTTATCAACCAGCCTTCTAATGGCTATCCGGAGCTGCCATTTGGTGGCGTTAAAAATTCGGGTTACGGCCGTGAAATGAGTGATTTGGCACTGTATGAATTTGCCAATGAAAAAATGATTGCTAAGGGCACCAAAAATTAAGGAGGCATTTGATGGAGACTTCAGAAACCAAAGCTGCCACCGTTAAAAACCAGGATGCACCGCGAACGGTAACGCTTCGAAATAAAATTGCTTACGCTGTGGGCGATATGGGAAATAACTTCTTATTTGACATGGGACAGCTCTACTTATTGAACTACTTCACTGACCAAGCAGGACTGCCAAGTGCCGCAGCCGGTACCGTCTTCTTGGTTGCAAAAATCTGGGATGGTTTCGCAGACATGGGGGTCGGAACTTGGATCGACAACCGGTCCAACATTAGCAAGCGTGGCAAGTTTCGCCCGTTTCTTCTGTGGGCCGCCATTCCGTTAGCCATGTTACTGATTGCTAACTTTACCACGCCCAATTTTTCGGTGACGGGTAAATTAATTTGGGCCTATATTGCGTATATGCTATTCGGCACTTGTTACAGTATTTCCAACGTCCCCTTTGGCTCCATGATTCCAACCATGACTCGAAACAGTCAGGAACGAGCCGAACTGGCTTCCTGGCGGCAAGCCGGGTCAAACATGGGACTGATGCTGGCCACGATTGGTTTTATGCCAATCGTCAACAGTTTCACTAACGAAGGCACCGGCTATACCATCGCAGTGGTCATCTTTGCCATCCTGGGCGTAGCTTCCCAATGGTTTTCCTACGCCAACATCAAGGAAAATTACTCTTCGCCAGCTCGTGATAAAGTCTCACGGAAGACCTTAAAGGCCTCCTTTAAAGCCCTGTTAAAAAATAAACCGCTGATGACCTTGAGCTTAGTGAACCTCTTTACTTTTTCAGCCTTTAACTTAAAGCTGACCGTCCAAGTTTACTATGCCAAGTACATTTTGAAGGACACAGGAGCCGTCTCCCTTCTTGGCTTCTTCAGTATTGGCATGGTCTTCGTCTCGGTTCTATTAGCACCCATTCTCACTAAGCGGTTCGATAAAAAATACGTCTACATGCTGGGCTGTGCGATTTGGGCGATCGCAGATATTTTAGGTTTCTTCTTTGCTAACAACACCTTGTTATTTGTCTTCTTCACTGCTGTAGCGTACTTAGGGGATGGCTTTACCAGCGCTTTGAACTGGGCGTTAGTTTCCGATTGTGTCGAGTACGGCGAGTGGCAAACGGGTATCCGTTCGGAAGGCATGGTCTACTCGTTCTTTACTTACTTTAGAAAACTCTCCCAGGCCATCGCTGGCTTTGTCCCGGGAATCATTTTGGCCTGGGTGGGTTACGCGCCGGGTCAGACCCAGACAGCTCAAGCCCTGTTAGGTATCCGCGGTTTGATGTTTCTGTATTCTGCGGCTCTATCGATCGCCACTATTGTGCTGATGTACTATGCTTACTCTTTGACTGATCAACGTTACGGACGGATCGTTGCCGAGTTACTGCAAAAACGTGGCAGCGAACGGCTGGAAACCAATTAAATTAAAGGAGTCTTTCCGATGAAATACTTTTTAGACAGTGCCAAGTTAGATGAAATCAAAATTGCTTACGAAGATTACGGCTTTGATGGTGTGACCACCAATCCAAAGCACATCATGGCCAGTGGCAAGTCGTTTATGACAGCGATCCAAGATATCGCTAACTACGTCGCTGATAAACCCGACTTTCCAGTCTCCGTTGAGATCGATCCACATTTGAAGACGGCTAACGACATGGTAGCTATGGCCACTAAAATCAGCCAGATCTCACCCAATTTCGTGATTAAAATTCCCACTAATCCCGAAGGTATCAAAGCGGCTCGCCACCTGGAGGCAATTGGAATTCGAACCAATATGACGCTGGTCTTTTCACCTGCCCAAGCAATCATGCCTGGCAAGATTCACGCTAAGTACGTTTCACCATTCGTTGGCTGGAAAGAAGACTATGGCGATGATGGCATGAGCTACGTGAAAGATATCATGACGATTTATCATAATTACGGCTTTGACACCGAAATCATTGTGGCTGCCATTCGCAACGCTACGCAGATTCAACAAGCAGCCATCTACGGTGCTGATATTGTCACCTGCTCGCTAGCGGTTTATCAAAATAGTTTTCGTAATCCTTATACTGACCTCGGATTGCAAATTTTTCAAAATGCTTGGGATCACACAGAAACGGGGGATTAATTTGACCATTCTTGACCGAATTCGTTTAGAAAACCCAGAGATTCAGATACAAAGCGTCACTGATTTAAGCTTCGCCAATTATGGACGCGTCATTCAATTACCTTACCAAACCGAACTTAACCGGATACTGATTGATCGAACTGAAATCCCTAAGCAAAATAACGTTTACGTGCGTGATGATTCACAGTTTTTATTAACTGGCCAACGTGAGATCATCAGCCGAAATTTTTACGGTGAACAACCGATCGAGATCGGCTACTGCAATGGCAATAGCAATCGAATCAACGCTTTTGAATTCCATAATTGCTCTGAACTTAACCTGGCAGGTACAGACCTGATTCTGTGGCTCACCCACCGTCGAAACCTCGTGAACAATCAAACAAGTACTGCCTATGCCCGAGCTTTCTTTGTCCCGCATGGCACGGCAATCGAAGTTTATCCCACCACCCTGCACTTTGCGCCTAACCGGGTGTTAGCAAGTGGCTTCAAGTGCCTCGTTATTCTGACGGCACAGACCAATAGCCCACTGAAAGGTCAGCGTCAACCAGACGACCTGCTATTTCAGCACAACAAATGGTTACTGACCCATCCTGATAACCAGCAAATGGTCAACAAAGGCGCTTTCGTCGGTTTATCAGGCGAGAATTATTACATTAACCCAGTTACGGAGGCAACTATTTATGAGTAAAATCATCTATCTTCCCGTTGTTAGACGAAAGTTTGACGCTGATACTGCTGAAAAAATCATGCAGGCAACGCGCCAGCAGCTAAAGCCATACGAAGTGCTCACACCAGAATCAGCACTTGGTGACCCTACGGAATTGAGTCATTATTTAAGTTCGGTTCAGCATGAACAAATTGCCGGCATTATTTTTCACAACACCACCTTTACGGATGCTGAATTTATCAAACTGGTCCACGAATGGTATCCGACTACGCCAATCCTACTCCTGGCTCCGCACGAACCTAGCGTTGGTGGGTGGTTACGCTTAAACGCACTCACCGGCCTGATGAGTTCTGGCAACTATTTAGCCAGTCAGCACCATCAATTTAACCATGTCTATGGTAACCCTGACGAGCCAGCTGTTCGAAGCCAAATTGGCAGCTTTGTGAAAGCTGCTACCGTAAAAGATGCGCTCGCCCATCTAAACATTGGTGTCGTTGGCACTTATCCACCCGGCTTTTTCTTCTCAGATGCCAACGCTCACGAACTTCACGTACGCTTTGGCGCAACCTTAATTCACTACAACATCGACGATGCATTTGAACGTGCTTTAGCCTTAGCCCCAGCCGTGTATGCTGAACAACTCGACTACGCTAATGCTCATTTTACAGGTCTAAATCCAGAGGCGGAAGAGACCATTCGCTACGTAAAATTTGCCACACTGATGCAGCAGTATCAAGCAACCGATCACTTAGGGGCCCTCGCTTCGCGTTGCTGGCCAGACTTTTTTGATAAGTATCACAGTGCACCGGGTGCCGTTTGGTCACAACTCTGCGACCAGCTGTTACCAACCGCCATGGAATGTGATATTCATGGTGCCCTGTCCATGTACATCCTCCAGGAAATGACAGCTGATCACGACGCCATCTTTCTGGGCGACCTTGCAAGTATGGACCCAACCGATAACACTCTAACCACCTGGCACGACTATGGCGCTTTTTCGTTAGCAAACCCGAAGTACGGGGTCGAAGCTAGCGTGCATCCCAACCGAAAGATGCCGGTCAGTCCTAATATGTCGTTGAAGCCTGGCCAAGTGACCTTGCTGCGGGTCCACTACACCGAATTGGACGGGTATTCACTAGCTGTTTCACGCGGGACAGTTCTAGACACTAAACCGCAGTTCAATGGTGCTTCAGGCCGCATTCAAATGGAAGAAAACGTGACTAAATTAGTGGATGACTTGGTCGAAAACGGTTATGAATCCCACTTTGCAATTGCTTATGGCGACTACGTTGAAGATTTAAAAGCGTTAGGCCGATTACTAAAGTTGCCGGTTAAAGTTTATCTCAATTAATCAGTACCAATCACTGAGTGTTAAAGCAATATCATTATAATAAATAAGTGGCTGTATGCAATTTTATAGTGTACAGCCATTTTAATTGGTCATTCAGCGTTTAACTGGCGCTCAAAAGCGATTTGGAAACAGGGTAAATACCCGCAAATTAAAGGCTGTTTCAGGGCATATAGTGAATTAAGTCGCCTTTAAGTTACTTTTGCTAAGCTAGTAAAATCAAGGATTATTTCGATTGGAGTGATAGAGTTGCAGTTACAACCTGCTTTGGTTAATCGTGCCACTCAGAAGCGCCCGCACCTTTACGGCGTCGACTTTATGCGCATCTTCTTCATATGTGGTGTGCTGCTGAACCATACAACGACCAGTTCTCTAACCCGGATGGTGGACAAAAATGGTTGGCCCTACATGACACTGATTTCCACCCATTTAATGCTCCATTTTACACGGATGGGCTTCATGTTCATGACTGGTCTCGTCTTGACCCTTAGTTATTATAATCGAAACGCCTGGCCCACTTTTTTTAAGAAGCGGTTTGCGGGTTCTGGCTGGCCCTATTTATTGTGGAACTTTCTACTGTTGTTTGCGATGATGTTGTTCTCAGATCCTCACCTAGCCAACCTGTCCGTATTCTCACAGACTTACTGGGATGCCATTATCCACGGGGATCGTTTTTATCTCTATTACATTTTGATCACGTTACAGCTCTACGTCATTTTCCCTCTAATCGTGAAGCTCTTTAAAACCGTGAACCACCATCGTTTGATCTTAGTCAGTAGCTTCTTTATCCAAATGATGCTAATGTTTCTCATTAAATACTGGGTGTCACGCATTGATCGGTCTCACTGGCTCTGGTGGTTCAATAACTATGGCGATAATGTTTTTACATACCAGTTTTATTTCATTTTTGGAGCCTATACCATGTTGCACTATCAGGAGGTCTCAGCCTGGATCCAAAAACACATCAAGGCAATTGCATTGATCACGATTGGGTTAGGCCTGGGGACAATTCCCTACTTTCTGTGGTATAACGAATCAGTACTTGGATTGAGTGAAGGCCAATCCGTTTCCCCGCATCAGCCTTACATGCTGGTTTATGATACGATGATGATCATCCTGGTTTTTTGGCTGGGCAGAAAGTATGCTTACTGGCGCCAACACGGCATCTGGCAATGGGCGGAAACGCTTATTAAAAATGGTGCATTGATCAGTTTTGGCATCTACCTTGACCAGGAACTAGGGCTCAATATCTTGGATCGGGCCTTGATGCTGATCAAAGCTCCCGATTGGGCTTTCTTTTGGGCACTGCCGATCAGCTACCTTTTTGTGATCGGTGTTTCATTTATCGTTGCTTGGTTCTGCTACAAAGTACCCCCGTTTGGCATCCTCATCGGTCGACCGCAGTGGCACATACTGAAGAAGAATCGCCAAGTGGCTCACAGACGACAGCTTAAAAATGAAACCATCAAATGATGATCAACTCTAAGCCACAAAAAAAGAGTGGCCAAAAGTTAGTACTGGTAAGTATCGAACTGATATCTTAACGCAGAGGTCGTTAAAAATATCACTCATCCCCGAGACTGTACATGACCTAAACGTGCGTTAAAACTCAGATCCCGTCTATGCAAATAAAGAGCGCCGCAGATTCCAAATCAGGAATCCACGGCGCTCTTTGCTGTCATTCTAGAATCTAACCAGTTTTGTCTCACTCTCAGTAGCTTGGTTTTCCGTCCTTTTGAACTTCATTTTTCGCTTTGGCGTTAATTTGTGCTATTTAAACCTGCAGGCACCTGACCTTAAAAGCGCCCAAACTCCGCAGAATCGAATAAGACACAAAAAACCAGCTTGAGCCTCCGGCGCTCAGAGCTGGTATTTGATTACAGTTTCATTAATAGCATACCCATATTATATCACTATTCAATAGGTTGTCGAGTGGCACTATTCATTATCGATTTAAAATGTTTTTCAACATATAGAACTATCCAATAAACTCAAATCAAGACTAAGTCTATGCGACCTTGAAAATTGAATTCAAGTTAACCAAAAAACTATTTCACAACTAATTGATTCAAATCACCCAGCCGTAAAATCAAATCAGATAACTGTTTGAGTTGACTCAAACGGTTATTTTTGATCTGCTCATTTTTGTCCATCACCATCGTAGCTTCAAAATAGTTATTGATAATTGGCTTCAATGCTGCTAAGGCACTGTAGTAGCCTGGAATATCAAGTTCGGCAGCTTGCTTTGCAACACCGTCAACAGCTTCGTGAAGTTTCGATTCACTGTCATTGTTGAATAGTGCTGGATCCACTGGTGCAATTTGATTAGGATCCGCTTTTTGTGCTAACCGCAAGACTCGAGTTAAGGACTCAATCGTCCCCTTAAAGTCTTCATCATTTTGATGATCGCTTAAAACTTTAGCAGCCGCAAAATTATCTAAAAGATCAGTATTGGGTCCCTGAATCACCGCATCGACGATATCATGTTCCACCTTTTCACCCAGTAAGGTCACCTTGATCCGGTCCTTTAAGAAGGCTTCAACATCACTGATCTGTGCATTCTGGTCTAAATCAGGTGCCACGTTTTCACTAGTTTCGGCCTGAATGGCATTTTCAACCATCGTCTGGTCAAAGTGCCAGTTATTCTCACGAATGATCCGGACGATTCCAGTCGCTTGACGACGTAATGCGTAAGGGTCGTTGGAACCACTTGGAATCATGCCAGCGGCAAAGAAGGTTAAAATACTGTCCAGCTTATCGGCAATTGCCAGTACCGCGCCAACCGTTGACTCAGGCAGATCACCATCGGCAGAAATTGGCATATAGTGTTCCCGGATGGCCTGTGCCACCTCAGCATTTTCACCATTCAAGAGGGCGTACTTTTCACCCATCACGCCTTGTAATTCAGCAAATTCACCCACCATACCGGTGACCAGATCAAATTTATAAATGTGAGCAGCGCGGACAAGGTTTTTGATCTGCGCATCATTTAAGCCCAGAGTTTGCCCCAGCTGTTTGGCAATCACTGCTACTCGCTGCATCTTCTCATACATGGTGCTGATCTTATCATGGAAGCTAACTGATTTCAGCCGTTCTACGTATTCATCGATCGTTTGTTTTTGATCTTCTTGGTAGAAGAACATGGCATCCGATAAACGAGCGGCCAGCACTTTTTCATTCCCGGCCACCACGTTTTCAAGGTGAGCTTCATTCCCATTTCGCACGGAAATAAAGTGTGGCAGCAACTTACCCTTCTCATCTAGTACGTAGAAGAAGCGCTGATGATCACGCATTGAAGTGATCAACACTTCGTCTGGAATCGTCAGGTATTTCTCATCAAAGCCACCCGCAAATGCCGTTGGCCATTCGACCAAGTTAGTCACTTCTTCCAGCAGGTCCGGATTGACTTTAACCACCCAGTGATTTTGTTCAGCAATTCGATCGATCTGCTTCTTGATTTGAGCCTTTCGCTTAACCGCGTCAGCAATGACGTATTCGCTGGTTAATGCGGCCTCATAATCTGAAGCTTGCTCTAGCGTAATGGTTTTGCCTAGGAAGCGGTGACCCCGAGTTTCACGGCCTGTTGACACATCCAAGATTTCAAACGGGATCACCTTGTCATCTAACAGGGCTACCAACCACTTAATTGGTCGGATGTATTCGAAGTGGTAACTGCCCCACTTCATCATGGTTGGAAAAGTCATCCCCGTAACAACGTCTTTCAAACCAGCCAAAACGGATTCCACAGGTTCACCAGCAATGTGCTTTTCAACGTAAACGTATTCGGTGCCCTTCAATTCTTTGAAAGTGATATCATCAACGGTCACACCTTGACCGCGAGTAAAGCCTTGAGCAGCCTTGGTCCAGTTGCCGTCAGCATCCTGAGCGATCTTTTTAGCTGGCCCCTTGACTTCTTCATCGATATCCGGCTGCTTATCAGCTAAACCAGTCAATTGAACAGCTAATCGACGTGGCGTTGAAAACGACTTAATGTCAGCAAAACTGATTCGTTGTTGCTTCAAATACTGCTTGGTTTTTTGAACGAGTTGTTTGATGCTAGGGGTCACCACGTGTGCCGGCATCTCTTCCAGTCCAATTTCAAGTAAAAAGGTATGTGCCATTACTTCTTATCCTCCCCGTCTGCTAATAATGCCTGCCGTTTAGCTTCATCCTTGATCAACGGGAAGCCAAACTTCTTACGCTCTGCAACGAAAGCACGGGCAATGCTGCGCGCCATATTACGGATTCGAGAAAGGTAACCAGCCCGTTCAGTAACCGAGACGGCCCCCCGCGCATCAAGCAAATTAAACGTATGTGAACACTTCAAAACATAGTCATAGGCTGGGTGGACTAAGCCGTTTTTGATCTGTTGCTTAGCCTCCGACTCGTAATCATCAAAAAGCTGTAACAGCATCTTTTGATTACTCTTTTCAAAACTATAGGTCGAGTGTTCAATTTCGGGTTCACGGAAAATATCACCGTACATGACGCCGTCGCCCCATTCCAAGTCAAAAACGCTATCCACGTCTTGAATATAGGAAGCAAGTCGTTCCAAACCGTAAGTAATTTCGGAAGTCACAGGATCAACTTCTAAACCGCCAACGATTTGAAAGTACGTAAACTGGGTAATTTCCATACCGTCCAGCCAAACTTCCCAACCAACTCCGGCACATCCCATTGATGGGTTCTCCCAGTTATCCTCCACAAACCGGATATCATGCTCTAGGGGATCGATCCCTAATTCCTTTAAACTGTTCAAGTAAAGATCCTGAATGTTTTCAGGTGACGGCTTCATAACAACTTGAAACTGATGGTGCTGATACAACCGGTTCGGGTTTTCCGCGTAACGGCCATCTGCAGGTCGCCGTGAAGGTTCTACATAAGCAGCGTTCCAGGGTTCTGGACCAATTGCTCGCAAAAACGTATAGGGGCTCATCGTTCCGGCACCCTTTTCCGTATCATAGGCCTGCATTAGCATGCAACCTTGTGCGGACCAATACTGTTGCAAGGTCAAAATAATTTGTTGCATTGACAATTTCTTGGTCATAAACCAAAATCCTCCTATTTGTGACGACAATGTGGGTCAAGATAAGCACAAAAAAACGCCCCAATGTAGTCTGATAGACATACATAGGGACGAAAATATCTTCGCGGTTCCACCCTACTTCTGGGAAAGTCCCAGCAGCTTCGTTTACATCAGCTCTAAAAGTGCCAATCGATTCCCAATCACTCCAGCTTGCACCAACCCTGAAGTCGCTTAATAATTACGGAATCAACCCTCTTTTTTCATTGCCGATCACTATTTAATTCTTCATTATTCTAAGCGTCTGACCAGCAAATGTCAAACCGTGCTTGAACCAGGTATTTAACACCTAACCAACCACTATTTTAGATTGACTGAACCCTGCTTTGCCGAGAGCCAAATGGCACCAAGGATCAGTAGAAATGAGCCGGTAAATGCAACGTGCATCCCGGATATAAATAATTCTGGGCGACTGGGCAGGTAGGTGGTCACTTTAGTGTCCGCAATTAGACTCATGACGGTAAACAGGACTGAAGTTGACAGCGCCGTACCGGAGACCATCCCAACGTTTCTCGCTAACGCGTTAATACTGCCTGCACTACCCAACTGATCTTTACCGACCACTGACATCACAATGTCGCTGTTAGGTGATTGAAATAAACCAGTTCCGACCGCCATGATAACGGTGATCACCACGTAGACCCAAAGCGGACTGCGCAAATCTAAGAACCAGTACCCTAATTGAGATAGTGCGACGGTGCTCAACCCTAAAGCCACAATTTTAGCCGGGTTAAAACGATCGGCTAACACGCCGCCAACGGGACCGATGACCATCATCACAATTGGAAAAATCACCAGTAACAAACCGGCCTGACCCGCACTTAGCTGTCGAGCATCTTCCAAATAAAACGGCATCAGTACAACGGTAAAGAAATTAGACAGAAAAATTAAAATGGCTGCGCCAACACCGTACGAAAAAGCCTTAATTTTAAAGATTCCTAACGGCATTAGTGGAGACGAACTACGCTTTTCTGCTCGGATGAACCAAATTAGCGACAGGATTGCAATGACATAACCAATGATTGGAACCGGTTTTAAATACCCAACTTCTTGACCCCAGAAAATGGCGAGAAAAAAACTGACGATCAGTAACGCGAAGGATAAAAATCCAGGCCAATCAATCCCCTTGTTTGTAGACTGAGGCTTTGATTTGGGTAAGACAATTTGACCAAGGATCACGGCAAAGATTCCTAAGGGTACGTTGATCCAGAAAATGTATCCCCAGCTCAACCGGGACAGTACTAAGCCGCCAATCCCAGGACCAGCCACGGCGCCGAAGGCCACGAAAGTGCCAATCAAACCCATTGCCCGCCCCCGTTCCTTAAGCGAAAAGGTCGCGGTGGTGATTCCGTAAGTATTTGACAAGGTCATGGCAGAGCCGATTCCTTGGATAATTCGACCTAGAAGCAAAAAGCTAAAGGTCCATTGCAGACCGGATAAAAAAGAACCAATAATAAAAATCGCCGTTCCGATCCGAAAGACTTTAATTTTGCCATACATATCGCCTAACTTACCAAAAAACAAAAGGAGCGCACTCACAATAATCAAATAGATCGAGACTACCCACTCAATTTGATTCATGGGAATATCAAGCTGTTTGGCCATGATTGGCATGGCAATGTTTACAATGCTAAAGTCCAAATTACTCATAAAGGCGAAGATCCCAATTGAAAGCAGGATCCACCAGCGCCGTGGTTCCACTTCACTCATCATTTCAACCCCCAATGCTACTCTTATTGGCATGATTATAACTTGAAATGGCTGATTATTGTGATTTGAAGCCTCGATCGTTTAAGCCTCTCAGTCAACATCAAAACGGCTGTTAGCTGACGTTAAGCGTCGGCAACAGCCGTTTTGATTGATTTTAAAAAGTAATTAACCATTTGTGCCACACTACTGACGCGTTAACTGGTCAGCAGCATTGATCATTTATTGCTGGTAGGACGAGACCCATTCCAAGTCAACATCTGATCTAAAAACCGTTTACTCCTTGGATAAACGCCAATCGTATCCGAATAGATCATATCTAGTGCCCGGCGTAAATTTTTCTTCGTCTCATCATGCACGGTCACCGTTTTCAATTTGGTAAGATCCACAGCTGAAAACTGCCGCAAATAGTAAATCGTGCGCTGGTCTAAGTGCAGCCGGTTGGGGTCAAGATGCCAATGTTGTTGGCAAAGCAAACCGCCGTAGGACTCCGAATAATCAAATGGTAGATCCGTTCGCCCACAGATCACGCAGCCGCGTAAATTAGGCTGGACCCCAAACAGGCTCATCATTTGCACCTCGAAAATGTTGGTAATAATGGCTTCATCAAAACCATCATTGATCAGTGATAAACCGTGAAATAAACGCGAGTACCAGCCGCCTAATAGCTGATTATCAGGGATTGCCAAGTCCAGCAACGACATCATGTAAGTGGCGTAAGCGTTTTTAATGATGTCTTCTGAAATATGGGTCAAATTAGTCGTGTCCTTGGCCGCATTAATGTACGATAGTCCGCCATCACGGATATCGCCGACATACTCGCCAAAAGTGAAGGGCAACAGGTCAGCCGTCATTTTAAACCCGCGTTTTTTGGCACCGCGGATAAAAAACATCCGCTTACCCGCTTCTTGAGTAAAAAACTTCACCAGCATATCACGCTCACGGTATTCTTTTTGATACATGACGATACCGTGAAAATCCATGATTTGTCCAGCCATTACCATCACCACATTCTAATAATCGTCTTTTCGATATCCGTATGACTGAAGGGCAGAAGACTTATCACGCCAGCCTTGGACAACTTTGACCCACAGCTCCAAATAAACTTTGTCTCCCAGTAGATTTTCGATATCTTGTCGGGCCAGCGTCCCAATTTTTTTAAGCATTGAACCGCCCTTGCCAATTAAAATGCCCTTTTGACTAGGTCGATCCACAATAATCGTTGCTTGAATATGAATTTTCTGTTCGTTTTGCCGACTCATTTTATCGACCACCACCGCGACAGAGTGAGGAATTTCTTGACGCGTAAGCTGAAGAATCTTTTCGCGGATCAGTTCAGAAACGATAAAGCGTTCAGGATGGTCGGTCACTTGATCATCGGGGTAGTACTGAGGCCCCTTGGGTAACTTGCCAGTCAACTCTTCCATTAATTCATCAACGTTATTACCCTCCAACGCTGAAATTGGAATCACTTCTTGCCATGGTAGTGCGTCCTTATACTGATCAATGACGACCAGCAGATCATCAGGATGAATCTGATCGATTTTATTAATAATCAAATAAACAGGTTTTTTGACGGTTTTCAAACGGTCAATAATGAAGTTATCGCCCGCACCACGCTTCTGTTCAGCGTTGACCATCATGAGAACAGCATCCACTTCATTTAGTGATGATAGCGCTGACTTAACCATGTAATCGCCTAACTCGGTCTTCGGTTTATGAATCCCTGGCGTATCGATAAAAACGATCTGAGCCGAGTCAGTTGTGTAGATTCCCTGGATCTTATTGCGGGTCGTTTGTGCTTTATCCGACATAATGGCCACTTTTTGACCCACCACACGGTTCAATAGCGTCGATTTTCCCACGTTGGGACGGCCGACGATGGCCACGAACCCACTCCGATAGTTTGGATTATCCAAATTTAATTACCTCCGATGTGAAATTGTTGTATCAATTCTGGAATAAAAATTAAACAGCCAATAATCACGGCAAAAATGGCGGCGATCAAAACCCCACCAGCCGCCACGTCCTTGGCTTTTTTAGCTGACTTGTCGTAGTGGTGACCAACGATCAAGTCCACAATGGACTCCACCACCGTGTTCAACACTTCCGCCACCACGACCACAAAAATTGCCAGCGTGATCCAAAGCCACTCTGTGATACTCAGGTCAAGCCAAATACCCAGTAAAATAGCCATTAGTGCCATCACTAAGTGCTTACGAAAATTACGTTCCGTAGATATCAGACTGTAAACGCCGCTGAGTGCGTGAATCACAGACTGTAAAAAAGACTTATTTTTATTAAGCTGTTTATCGTTTAAGCCCATAAGCATCGAGAATATCCCTCTGTAATTTAAACATCACTTTTTCGTCTTCTGGTTTCATATGGTCATAACCGTTTAAATGCAAAAATCCATGTACCACTAAAAAGCCCAGTTCGCGTTCGTACGAGTGTTCCAGATACTCAGCTTGTTCACCGACTTTGTCCACCGAAACAAAAATATCACCAATGTTTTCGGGAATCTCAGCAGCTAGTTCATCATCCATCACAAGTGGAAATTCCGCATCTTCGTCTGAAGAATCTTCAATTGCAAAACTGATAACGTCAGTGGCCCGGTCAACCCCGCGATATTTACGGTTAATCTCTTGAATCCAATCGTTATTGACAAACGTCACCGACATCTCGGTATTTTCCTTAAGTTTGATGTATTTGCCCGCATACTCAAGAACGTCCTTGACAAGCTGAACGTGTTCTTCAGGCACACCATTCTTGGTTTCATCGTATATTTCTAGATCCATTTTTATACTCGTCCTTAATTATTTTCAACCGCATCATAAGCGTTGATGATTGCTGCAACCACGGGGTGACGAACCACATCATCAGCCGTAAACTGTACGAATTCGATATGGTTAACATCCTTCAAAATACTCATGGCCTGAACCAGCCCACTCTGACTATTTCGCGGTAAATCAATTTGCGTTACGTCACCGTTAACGATCATCTTTGAACCAAATCCCAGTCGAGTCAAGAACATTTTCATTTGTGAATTGGTTGAGTTTTGCGCTTCATCTAAAATAACGAACGCGCCATCCAAAGTTCGCCCACGCATATAGGCCAACGGTGCAATTTCAATTACGCCACGTTCCATCAATCGATTTGTGTGTTCGGCACCTAAAATAGCATATAAAGCATCATAAATTGGCCGCAAATACGGATCAACCTTTTCTTTGAGGTCACCAGGTAGGAAGCCCAGGCTCTCACCCGCCTCAACAGCCGGCCGTGTCAAAATAATCTTTTCAACGTCGCCACGCTTCAAAGCCGCAATTGCCATGACCACAGCCAAGTAGGTTTTCCCGGTCCCAGCTGGACCGACGCCAAACGTCACGTCATTGTGCCGAATGGCATCAATATACTGCCGTTGACCATAATTTTTGACTCGCACAGCCCGCCCTTTAGCGTCTTTGATCAGCGTTTCCGTATAGAGATCCATAAAGTAATCAAGGGTACCGCGATCAGCCATTTTCATTGCGCTGACCACGTCTGCACTATTTAACTGAATGCCCTTTTGCACCAGCTGATCCATATTTTTTAAGATTGCCATTGCCTTTTCAACTTGAAAAGGTGCACCAGAGACTTTAATAGAGTTACCAAATGGCCGCACAGACACTTCAAGTCCCTCTTCAAGAAGGGAAACAAATTGGTCTTGAGCGCCCAAAATAGCTACTTCCTGCTCTGGTTTTGCTAAGATATATTCTTTTTCAGTTTGAGAATTGTCAGCCAAATATAATTGACTCCTTTACTATTAAATTAGTCTTCCAAAAACCATTATACGACAAAGCGCACATAAAAGCTCGAACAAGTGTTACACAAGCGATAGGCCAACTCCAAAATGATTGTTAAAGCGTCCAAAATTGACGTTTTCATTTATCACTATATAACAAAATTATCATGCCAAATATGCCATTTTTGAGGTATGATATTCCTAAGATAGGAGTGGTGTAAATGAAGATTTTAGGCATTCTGGGGGCCCACAAGCAAACCGGTCTAACTGCGCAAATGTTGGCTGCAGTACTCGCCGGTGTGCCAACCCCGCACACGGTCGAAACCATTTACTTGGAGGATTACCATTTTCAGCCCGATCAGGTTGGTCAGCGCGATCCAGTACTTGATGAGTTAACCGCCAAACTACTAGAAAGCGATGTCTGGGTGTTAGCTGCGCCAACATATTGGGGTGGCCTAGCCGGAAAAATGAAGGACTTTTTAGATTGTATGCGTGGTCGCCTAGTCCGGTTCGATCACAAAGGTGGCACGCACCCGGACCGTTTTAAAAATAAACATTACATGAGTATCACTAGCTGCTACGCTAGTACGATTGAAAACTGGGTGACGGGCGTTACCGACAACAGTTTTCGCACCATCGACAAAGTGATGTCAGCAGCCGGGTTGATCAAAATTAAAGAACTGGTTTTACCAGGAACCTTACTGATGGATAAAATTCCCGAGCAAAAACTTTCTCAAGCACAGCAGTTAGGCGCCAAACTAATTACTAAACCGAAACGAGATGATAACACTATGAAGCGCTATATTGAACTCTTCTGTATGATTGCTGTAATGGCCTTTCTAACGATGGGTATCCAATTTCTGTTTCACTTGATCACACCAGGTACTTTTTGGCTGACATACATTACTTTTGTCCTGATCTTCTACGTTTTACTAGCCAGCATCTTACATTTTTTCACCGTTGTAAAACATCGCCGTCGTTAAGCATTATTGCAGATAGCAATTATTAATTTGTATCATACATTTAGCATCTGAGATAACCTTCTGAGGTGCTATTTTTTTGCCGTTACCGCAACAATTTTCGCTCGTAACTGCTGGGCAGCCAGTAACGGATCGTCGGCCTTCATGATTGCAGACACAACCGCCACACCATCCACTTGGGCGGGCTGAATCACTGAAACATTTTGGGCGTTCAACCCGCCAATGGCATACACTGGTACGCGAACAGCTTTTTTGATTGCAGTTAGAGTTTCAACGCTGGTGTGCACGGTTTTAACGTGTGTGGTTGTCGGAAAAATGGCTCCTACACCAAGGTAATCAGCTCCTTGCTGAGCGGCTTCAAGCGCCTGTTCAACGCTCTTAGTGGTGGCACCAATCAGCTTATCTGGTCCCAATATTTTTCTCGCAATGGCAACTGATAGATCTTGTTGGCCAAGGTGAACGCCGGCTGCATTGACTGCTTGAGCAATGTCTAAACGGTCATCGATAATCAAAGAGACCTCAAAACGGTCGGTGATTACTTTTACAGCAAGTGCACGTTGATAGTAATCTCTAGAACTGAGCTGTTTTTCTCGCAGTTGAACAATGTCAACCCCACCACGGCACGCCGCTTCGATCTGAGTCAAAAAAGCGGTTTGGGAATAAGTTAGCGAATCAGTTACCAAGTACAACGGCCGGTTAATAAGTTGCATGTGAAATCCCCCTATCAGCTCTGCTGTTAATTAAATCGACTGGCATTAATATCGTGAATAAGTGTACCGGAATGCCGACGAAAAGTCACCCTGTATTTATTCAAAACAGGGACGAATCACAATAAATTTTACTTGACTAAAACAATAAACTGCTTTATAAATATAAGCATCGAGTCCATGGACTCAAATAATTTAATCACGTTAGTTCGTCTGGGGTGCCCTTTGGCTGAGATCATACCCATCGAACCTGATGTAGTTTGTACTACCGAAGGAAGACAACTTTAACTAATGATATTTTGTCTCGAGCCTTTCCCGCCCAAAAGTTAACTGCGCGGCAATTAAGCTCACCCCTTCCTTTGGTAGTCAAATTGGAAGGGGATTTTTTTATGGTTATTGTAAATGGCGAACCTGTAGCTGAGGCAGTTGGTCTCAACATCCAGACATTTTTAGAACAGCGACAAACACCAGTTGATCACGTGGTCGTTGAACTAAACGGCCACATTATTCATCGGCCAGAATTTGAAAACACCACACTCAGTCCGAACGACAAACTTGAACTGATCACGTTTGTCGGCGGCGGTCGTTAAGGGGGACGCAAGACATGCAACCAACCATTCAAGGAATGTCGATCGATGATGTCTATCAAGGAATGAAAGCCCGAAACGTCGCTGATTCAACCACTAAGCTGACTGATGCCCACGTCACGATTGCTGGGGCTGGTGGCCTTGGCTCAAACATTGCAATTGCATTAGGACGCATTGGTGTGGGCCACTTAACCCTGATCGATTTTGACCAGGTGGAGCTCAGTAATTTAAACCGTCAGCAGTTTAAGCTCAGTCAGGTTGGAATGGATAAAGTTGTCGCACTCAAACAAAATCTGCAAGAGTTCAACCCGTTTGTTACCATCGACGCGGTCGCAAAAAAGATTGATCACGACAACGTCGCAACCCTATTTGAAACGGCTGATATTATTTGCGAAGCGTTTGATGATCCCAGCGCAAAAGCCATGCTGCTTGATGCCGCCAGTGAAGCCTTTCCGTCCAAGCCAATCGTAATGGCCACCGGAATGGCCGGCATTCATAGCTCCAATAGCATTATTTCCAAACAAGTTCGACCTAACCTGTACATCGCTGGTGACGGGACTTCTACTGGAGCAGAAGGCTTAATGGCACCCAGAGTCATGATTGCCGCGGGTCATGAAGCTAACATGGTCACACGTTTAATCCTTGGACAACCCACAATCTAGGAGGTTTTTAAAATGCAAGATCTACTCACTATTGGTGGTCACACGTTCACTTCCCGGTTCATTCTCGGCTCGGGTAAGTATTCCTACAATCTCATTGATTCAGCAGTCAACCATGCCAAAGCACAAATTATTACCATGGCCCTTCGAAGAACCGAATCATCAGCAGAAAACATTCTGAATTTTATCCCTGAAGACGTCACGATCCTGCCCAATACGTCGGGATCAACCACCGCTGAAGAAGCAGTGAGAACTGCACACCTTGCCCGTGAACTCAGTGGCAGTGACTTCATCAAATTAGAAGTTGTCCCCGATAAAAAGTATCTCATGCCCGATAACGATGAAACCGTCAAAGCAACTGAGACCCTGGCAAAGGAAGGCTTTATTGTGATGCCTTACGTGCTGCCCGATCTGAACATTGCACGCCGGCTGGTTGATGCCGGTGCCGCTACCGTTATGCCCTTAGCTGCTCCCATTGGTACTAACAAGGGCTTAGCTACTAAAGACCTGATTCAAATTTTAATTGATGAAATTGACGTTCCAATCATCATCGACGCTGGTATTGGCCGTCCCAGTGAAGCTGCTGCAGCGATGGAAATGGGCGCCGACGCCATCATGGCAAACACCTCCATGGCAACCGCCAAAAACATTCCGTTAATGGCAGAAGCCTTCCGTTTAGGGGTCGAAGCTGGTCGAAAAGCCTACTTGGCAGGACCAGGTCGAATTATTGAACGCGGTGCAGTAGCCTCATCACCACTCACCGGCCTAAGTAAATGACAGCCGATGACCCCACTTGGGCGGTTTTTAAACAGCAGTTTGATCTCATCACTGAAATTAGTGCAGCCAAGACTGGCCAAAATCGCCTTGTGTACTCCCAGAACTGGGTCGATGCCCAAACTGCCCTAATCAAGTTTGGTCAACAAGCTGGTTTAACGGTCACTGTGGATGACTATGGCAACGTCTACCTCGACTTTCCTGGCCAAGATGATCAGATCATCGCCACTGGATCACATATGGATACGGTTGTTGATGGTGGCCGCTTTGACGGTCTTTATGGGGTTCTGGGTGGGCTGCAAGCCATCATTAACTTACGGAATCAGTTCGGTAGGCCTCAGCATACCCTGCGACTAATTTCGTTTAGCGAAGAAGAAGGCAGCCGTTTTCCAACTACCTTCAGTGGTTCGAAATACTACGTTCATGGTCAAATAGTTAAAAATCTAACCGACCAAAATGGCAATCGTTTTGATCAGGCACGAAAAGCCGCAACCTCACAACTTCTAGCTTTGCCTCAAGTCATTCACGAACGACCCAAACTGCCTAGCGCCTTTACTGAACTGCACATCGAACAGGGACCCCGCCTAGAAAACGAACATCGCCAAGTTGGTCTCGTATCAGGAATTGTGGGTCAAAGACGTTGGCAAATTCAAGTTCAAGGCGTCGCCAATCACGCTGGAACAACCCCGATGACTCAGCGGCATGATGGACTCTTAACTGCCGTTGACCTGATCAAACACCTGCATGCGATAGCCAGCGAACTGAGTCCTGATTTAACGTTTACAGTCGGTCAACTGAACGTTTTGCCAAATACACCCAACGTGATCCCTGGCAAAGTCGCGTTTTCAGTGGACGTTAGGCACCCTAACAACGCTATTCTTGACGCCTTTGAGACTGCACTAAACCGCTCATTGACCCTCTTTTCGGCTTCTCAACTAACGTGTCAAGCACACCGCTGGGTCAAAGATCTTCCAGCAAAATTCAGTCGTCAAATACTTGATCAAAACGTCAAACTGACTCGTCAACTGGGCTATAGTTCAATTATGATGCCCTCAGGCGCAGGGCACGACAGTTATGTGATGAATCAGGCAGTCCCGACCGCCATGATTTTCGTTCCAAGTGTTAAGGGAATTAGTCATGCTCCTGCTGAATTTACTCATTTGGAAGATTTAAAGACTGGAATTTTAGTTTTAACAGCCAGCTTACAACATTTAGCGTATTCATGAAATAATCAGAAAGGCTCTAGAAGCGGATTATTTACCGTTTCTAGAGCCTTTTAATGACTTCACACATTAATCTGGAATCATTTACTTAACATAGCCTTCACAGTCTTATTGACCACTGAGCCATCTGCGCGACCCTTAAGTTTAGGCATCACAGCACCCATAACTTTACCAAAGTCGGCCATTGAACTGGCACCTGTCTGTTTGACCGTATCAGTGACGATCTGCTTCACTTCATCTTCACTTAACTGTTTAGGTGCATAGTTTTCAACCAGCTTGATCTCCGCATCGAGACCATCCACCAGGTCTTGACGACCTGCCGCGGCGAACTCTTCTCGAGATTCTTTTCGTTGTTTAAGTTCTCGTGATAGCACTGTCAGTTCATCGTCATCGGTTAAATCGTGGCCTAACTTGATGCGTTCGTTGGTCAGGGAAGTCTTGATCATGCGAATCACGTTCAATGCAACCTTGTCATGCGCCTTCATAGCGGTCTTTAAATCTTCTGTAAGTGTGTCTGATAATGACATATTTATTGCCCTCCTAAGGTAACCGGATTCATTTAATTTCAAACTCAAAAAAGAGACCCCTGTCAAAACAGGAGCCCCCAGCAACTAGAAGCTGCAACTAGAATCGCTTCTTGTTCTTGCGTTTTCTTGCTGCTTCTGATTTTAATTTGCGTTTAACACTTGGCTTTTCATAAAACTCACGTTTACGGTATTCTTGTAAAGTACCGCTTTTAGAAACGGTTCGTTTGAAGCGCCGAAGAGCATCGTCAAGAGACTCGTTTTTGCGAACGACTGTCTTTGTCATGTAAATCCCTCCCTCCGAGCTCAAATAGTAACCGCCTGAAATGAAACAACAAAATAAGCCCATTCCAACAGTTCTTTTTAATTATACCTACCAAACACAGAGCCGTCAATCATTTCAACTAACTTTTGCATCAATAAATTCATTTGAAGTGCATGCGCTTCCACCTGTGATAAAATTAATGCAAATACATTTTTACGGAGGCATTCATATGGCTGACAATTCAGAAATCGAGATTTTTATTATTTCAGATTCCTCTGGTGAAACTGCGCTCACTGTGGCTCAAACCGCGGTCGCACAATTCCCTGATTTAAAGGTTAAATACCAGCGGTTTCCCTTTATTCAAACTGAATCGATCCTTGGTGGGATCTTGAAGCTGGCGGCCAAACATAATGCCGTCATTTACTATACATTGGTGACGCATTCGCTGAGTGATCAAGTTAACGACTTTGCCGAAGCAAATCAACTGCAGTCGTTTGACTGCATTCAGCCGGCGATGCAGGTATTAGCCAACCGAAGCGGCGTCAAACCAGCTTCGATTCCAAGTATGAACCACAGTCTGACTGATACTTACTTTGACCGGATCGGCGCAATGGAATTCGCGGTCGCTTACGATGATGGCAAGGATCCCACAGGACTGTTAAAAGCTGATCTGGTGATTCTTGGTGTTTCCAGGACCTCCAAGACACCGCTGTCCCTCTTTTTGGCTAACCGAGGGATCAAAGTTGCGAACTTACCGCTGTCACCAACGTCGCAAATTCCTGACGAACTTTGGCAAGTAGATAAGTCTAAAATTATTGGTTTGACTAACAGTCCAAAAGTGCTCCGCCGTATTCGTCAGCAACGCATGATTTCTTACGGTTTGCCGGCTGGGGGGGCTTATTCAGATACTGAAAAAATCAAAGCTGAACTGAAATATGCTGATGACATTTACCGAAAACTGGGTTGCTTGGAGATCAATGTTGCCAATAAATCAATTGAAGAAACCGCTACTTTGATCTTAGAAAGTTTGAATTTGGAACCGGCAGAAGTTGACACGATCAAGGACTAGTGTCCATTTTACTTCGATTAGATTGCCCGTAGACGTTGTTTTGCGGTACACTAGTTTCAAAAGAATCTGTTAAGTTTATCACAAGCATAGAAGGAGTGATCAGCATGCCTAAAATTGGTCTCATTTCCGGAAGCCTGCGAAAGGCCGCCTACTCGAAGAAAATTGCTAACCTACTGGCTAACTTGCTGCCTAATGACCTGACCCCTGTATTTATTCCCATCGACAAATTACCACTGTACAACGCTGATTTAGAGGATCAGCAAGTAGCCGCGTGGGATGATTTTCGTCGTCAACTTGATGAGGTTGCTGGCCTGATTTTTGTCACCCCCGAATATAACCGCTCAATGACTGGAGCCTTAAAAAACGCGTTGGACGTGGGATCAAAACCGCGTAATCATTGGAAATACAAAACGGCACTTGTGGTTTCCAGTTCGCCAGAGGCTACCGGCGGTTTTGGTGCCAATCATCATTTAAGACAAGTTCTAGTTACTTTAAACGTTAATCCTGTGCAACGACCAGAGGTTTATCTGGGTCACGTCAACCATCTGTTTAACGATCAAGATCTGGTAACTAATCCAGATGTGATTGCCTTTTTGCAATCCGCTGTCACCGCCTTCGTTTCCCTACACGCTCGCCTGGCCGCAGTTCCAACCCGGCCTACTCCCACCTTGAAGCTAAACTTTCAACCTGGCCGCTTTTACGCTAATGATGACACTGGCTCAACACTAGCCAACATTATTTTTGAGGATCGTCAAAATCACCGCATCGCCATCACGGAAACCTTTGTTGATGAGCGTTTAAGGGGGCAAGGAATTGCCAAACAGCTGATGTTGCGGGTGATCCGCTTTGCCCAAATTTACCATTTGACGATTATCCCTGAGTGTACCTACGCCGACGCCTTTTTAGAAAAGCACCTTGAATATGCGTCACTGGTAGCCCCTAACGACTGATTCAGGTTTGCAGCTGACTTTTAACGTTGCAATGCCCAATGAAGAAAATAAAAAGCGATCAATTTCTCGACCCAGTTGCTGTTAAGGCAACAAAGGTCAAGCACTAGAATTGATCGCTTTTTATCGTGGCTTAGATTCAGCCCTTATTCATCAAAACCTAAATTGGCATTAAATGGCTTTTGCGCCAGAATGTCCTCTTCAATTTTGGGATTGAAGTGCTGCTGTTTCAACATCTCAACTTCGTAACCGTAAGGCGCCAATTTATGCTTCTTATCGACTGCAACCCATGGCGTTTCCATTATTTTAGGCACGTTAACCAAACTAGGATGATGAGCCACCGCATTCAGGGCATCAAAGCCAATGGTCCCCTTGCCCAGTAACTCGTGACGGTCTTTATGACTTCCACGAGGATTCTTGGAGTCGTTCAGGTGCACGACCTGCAAACGCTCTAAACCAATCACGTCATCAAACTGTTTCAGCACGCCATCAAAGTCGTCTTTAATATCATAACCGGCGTCGCTTGTATGACAGGTATCAAAACAAACGGATAATTTATCGTTGTCTGAAACCTGGTCAATAATCTGGGCCAGTTGCTCAAAGGTGATACCAACCTCGGTCCCCTTACCGGCCATTGTTTCCAAAGCAATCTTGACTTTTTGATCAGGCCCAATGACCTCGTTAAGTCCCTTAGCAATTTGTGCGATGGCAGCATCTGGACCGGCACCAACGTGTGCGCCAGGATGCAAAACGATCTGAGTCGCACCAATGGCATCCGCCCGTTTAACTTCTTCACGCAAAAAATCGACTGCGAAGGGAAAATTTTCTGGTTTGATTGTATTGCCTAAATTAACGACGTACGGTGCGTGAACAACAATCTGTCGAAGACCATGGTCAGCCATGTACGCCTGCCCCGCTTCAATATTTAATTTTTCAATGGGCTTTCGACGGGTATTTTGTGGTGCGCCCGTATAAATCATAAAGACGTTTTCACCGTAACCTGCCGCTTCCTGTGCAGATCCCAGCAGCATCTCCTTACCCTTCATGCTAACGTGTGAACCGATTAAAAAAGTCACTTATAAATCCCCCTTAATATTAAATCAGCCACCTTTTGAGAAGCTGTACCATCCTCCCAGACACAGTATTTTTGGTTAAATCCCGCCATCTGGGACTGATAATTTTGAAAATCGTGTGAAGTAGAAAACTGCTTAAGGTACTTATCAAACTGACGCTCATTTGTCGCTAAGGGACCTGGTATCTCAGCTTGATAGTCAAAGTAAAATCCTCGCAGCTGGTCTCGATAATGTTCTAGGTCATAAGCGTAAAACAACATCGGCCGATTTAAATTTGCAAAATCAAACATTACCGAGGAGTAATCCGTAATTAATAAGTCTGAAACCAGATATAATTTGGCAATATCTTCGTCGGCAATAATCTTGACTCGGTCTTCAAACCCATGGATATCAATGTGGTCCTTAACTAAATAGTGCGGCCGCAATACCAAAATAGTTCGGTCATCGACCTGCTCAAAAAAGCGCTGCAAGTTAAACGGCAGTTCGAAGTGATATTGACCAGTCTTAATGGCATCATCATCGCGCCAAGTCGGCGCATAGGTGACCACCGTCGCCTTCGCATCACCCACCAATTGCTGTTTTAACTGCCGAATAATTGCTGGCTGATTCTGTTGATACAGCACGTCATTTCGGGGATATCCAATGTCTAAAAACTGATTATGAAACTGAAAGGCTGACCGGAAAATCTGTTTTGAATAATCATTTGGTGCTATTAAATAGTCCCAACGAGACGCTTCACGAGTAAATTGTCGGTAGTAATCTTCAGTCTTGGTTCCAGGAATGGCCACGTGTTCGATGTCAACGCCTAAGTGCTTCAATGGCGTCCCATGCCACGTTTGAATATACGTCGTCCCTTTATTTTTACGCCACCAGTTTGGTAGCCGTGAGTTAAAGACCCAGTACCCTGCGTGCGCCATGAGCCAGACCCATTTAAACGAAAAACGCTTGACCAGTTTGATCTCGGGATACTTGGCGTGTAGCGCCCGGTATCGTTTGGGCTTAACGCCAAAATACGCGCTTGGTCGTAATTCAGGTTTAGTTTTGACCAGGGCCTGGTAGATAGCCGCTGGATTATCATTAATGTCGTTGCCGTTAAAACTCTCGAATATAATGAGGCTTTTTTTAGAACGAAGACAAATAAACCCATCGTTTAACACGATGAGTCCAAAGCGAATTACGATTTTAACAGCCTGAATCAATTGTGTTTTAAAGCTGGCCATATGTTCGTAATTCCTCCTTATTAGTCCTAAATCAAATCAACAAACCGTGAACGGAACTTGTAGTGCAAATGTGATCCTACTAATAGGAAGAACAGAACGATCAACCAAAATTCAATCGTCAGCGTTGGGCGTTGCCAGAACCAGCCCTGCCCAAGCATCGATTCACGAAAACCGGAAACGATGTAGAAGAACGGGTTTAGTTGTAGTAAACGGATCACCAATGGTGGAAAAGCGCCTGATTCAAAATTAAACAGCACTCCTGAAATGTAGAATAACATCCGCATAATAGATTGCAATAACACGTGATAGTCACGAACCAGCACGGACACGGCCGAATTAAAGATCCCAAACGCAATCAGGAACATGATCATACAGAAGAAATAGTAAACTGATTCGAGCCAGTAGATACTAGGATGAATGCCATATAACAGACCAACGATTATTGAAACGACCAACATTGTCCAAAATGAACTCAAATTAGATACGATCTTAATTGTTGGCAGCGCAGAAACGGGAAACTTCATTTTAGAAACCATCCCGACCCGCTGGTAAATACTCTTAGACGCATCTAGGGTTGCCCGGTTCATGAAGAACCATGGGGTGATCCCAATGACCATCCACGGCAGGTAATCAACACCATTACTTTGACCGTGCTTTAACCCAACACCGAAAACTAACCAGTAAATACAGATTTGAATCAAGGGGTACAAGTACTCCCAGACAAGGCCTAAATAATGACTCTGATAACTAGCCCGATCTTCATAACCGGAAATTCGGAAAATGATTCCCAGACTTTGAAACTGTTCCTTAAATAAGGTTTCAACCTCTTTCAAAGGTAAACACTCCTTTAAACCGACTAACTTTCGAGATAGTGGCAGTAATATTGAACAACTCTTTGCGTTGCGTATCCATCATTATAAGTATTCCAATAGTGATTGAACTGAGTAAAATCCGTGGGCTGATCGGCTAAAATTGCCTTTTTTAGTGCCTCAGGCGTCGTGAGCGGAGTTGTTGGCAGCCACTGCAAATAATTGGTCTGAATGCCCGGATTTTGCTGATACGCTTCTAGATCCGCCATGTAAAATAATAAACTGTGTGCATGGGGCAACAAGCTGTAATCAAAAGCAATCGACGAATAGTCGGTGATCAGCGTTTCAGTCACCATCAAAAGGTCCGTCGTCGAAAGCTGTGGGTAAAACCGAACTTGTGCCGTTGTGACCTGACTGAATTCCTGCTCGTACTTTTGTAACAACGGGTGCAGTTTAACCACCACGATGGCGTTGGAATCAGCAACTAAGGCTTGTTTGACCTCGGCTGTCAACTCAAAGGTCATCGAGTCGCGGTAGGTTGGTGCGTATAAAATCACCCGGTGATTAGCTAAATCAGGTGCCAGCCGATTAATTCGGTTCATGGCTGCCTGCTGCCACTGAGTGGAAAAAAAGCGGTCCGACCGCGGATACCCTAGCAGTTTCATCCGCGAGCGTGGGACGTGGTAGCTATCCTCGAACACGGTTCCCATCGCATCTGAGGCCACCACGTAATCGTCAAACTGATTATAAACGTTTTGAAACCGGCGTTGATCAGCCTTCGACCTAGTCTTGGTTTTAGGATCACCCCAACCAAACCGCTTGATAGCACCATTAGCATGCCATAATTGGACGATTTTGGCTCGTCGTGGATGCTTAAGTCCACCCAAAAACGCGTAATAATTATCGCAAAAAATCAAGTGTGAGCGCATCAGAACCGGTACACCAGTAAAAACAAAGTGTAAATTATCGCGAAAAACGACTACTTGAATGCCATACGCAGCAAGCCGCGTTGCTTCGACTTCCACATCGGGGCGGTAATACACCACGAGGTGCTGATTGGCTGGCAGCTGAGCCGCCAATGCCAGAATGAATTTTAAATTATTACCAAAACTCATGAGGTAAATAACGGGCTGAACCCGACTTTTCCGAAAATAATTCAGTGCTGAAATCAATCGCACCAGCCAGATATAAATAACTTTCACAACAGACCACCAATTCTATGCTTTCTCCTGTGTTACAAGGCTTTCTTGACGCCTTTGCAACGCACAACATGGTATTATACCACATTCATATTTTGCGTAACGCTCTTTAACGAGATTTTAAGAAATCATTCGTTCACGGGCGTGGAAAACCAACCAGCTATTCAAGCACAATTCCTTGTCCAAAAAGCGCAATCGCTATTCAAACCAACGATTCAATCAAAAAACGTAGACCAGTTTACTCAACTCGCCTACGTTATTAGGATCGACTATTAAAATGAACGCACTCTAAAATCAAAGTTTCGGCTCGTAAAAGTGCCCCAAAACCTTATAAATTTCTGAAATACTGACGAAGGCACTGGAATCCGCCTCATCCATTGCTTCTTCCAAATCATTCATTTCATACCGTGAGATCACGGTAAACAAAATTGTCTTCGTATCGTGATGGTAAGCCCCTTCTGCATCGTGAACAATGGTGATGCCACGACGCATATGATTTTGAATCGAATCGATCACCTTTTTCGGGCGGTCAGTAATGATCATCACCTGCATCAATTGCTGCCTAGTATACGTCATGTCCATCACTCGCGCATTAACCACCAAGCCAATGGCAGAATAAAACGCGTATGGCCAGCCGTACATGAAACCGGCTGCCAAAATGATCAGTGAATTGAACGCAATATTAATTGTACCAATGGATCGGCCCGTTTTACGCCGGATCACCAACCCTAAAATATCTAGTCCGCCGGTGGAGATACCGTTCTTGAGTGCTAGACCCGTACCAAACCCATTCACGGCACCGCCAAACAAAGCACAAATAATCGGGTCAGTCGTCAGGTGGACCGGGTGAAGCAGCTTGATCATCAAACTTGCCAGAAAAACCGAAATAACCGTATAAACCGTAAAGTTATGACTAATTTGCCGCCAAGCCAAAACGAACAGCGGAACGTTCAATAAGAAAAGACCAAGCGCAGTAGAAATCACAAACGGTAGGTGCCGCTGTGTGACGGTGGTAACCAGTTGCGCCAGTCCAGTGATTCCAGACGAATAAATGTGTCCCGGCGTCCAGAAAAAATTCATCGCAACGGAAACGAGAATGGCATAGATAAATGCAGTTGAAATTTTCCCAATTGATTGATGGCGTTTGATCAAACGCTGTACATCATCCATAACGAACCCTCTTTGTTAAAGTTTAATTACCCTAACATTCATCCTAGCATAACCGGTCAATTAACACAGCAAAATCAAACAATTTTAAACAGAACTTCACTTTGTATCCGTTTTTTGCCAGTGTTCTTTAACAAAGCGCTCACGACCACCTGACTCTTCCAAGGCGTAACGGGCCGGATTTTTACGGTAGAACTCCTGATGTTCTTCCTCAGCTTCGTAAAACGGCTTGGCATCTTCGATCTTAGTTACGATTGGATCGTCAAACATGCCGCTGTCAATTAGATCCTGACGCGATTTTTCAGCGATACGGCGCTGGTTTTCATCCTTCACAAAAATCACAGGACGATAGTTATCTCCCCGGTCTTGAAACTGACCCATCGCATCGGTCGGATCAGTTTGCTGCCAATAGATCTGGACTAATTTTTCATACGGCATAATTTCCGGATCAAAAATAATTTTGACCGCTTCAGTATGGCCGGTCGTATGACTGCTGACCTGCTCGTAAGTGGGGTTGGCAACGTGACCGCCAGTATAGCCGGAAATCACCTTTTCGATTCCTGGTTGGGTGTCGAATGGTTTGACCATGCACCAAAAACAGCCACCTGCAAAAATCGCACTTTCTCTTTTATCACTCATTTTATTCACCTCTAAAATTAATAATACCAAGTATATGGCTTTTGCGCCAACGACACAAGTAATTAGCGCACAATTAACCATCCCATCAGGCTCCAAGCAAGTTCTGCACGCTGTCTCAAATCGGCAAGTTCGCTTTTTTCAAAAATAGCCCTTTACATTCGCCAAAATTTCCGCTAGTATACATATAAATTAAAAAGTAATTAGAAAGAAATGAGAAGAAGAGTAAGTTCAAACTCAATTTACAGCGAATTCGCGGTTGGTGAAAGCGGATAGTGATTTGAACTGAAAGTAGTCTTCGAGCTATGGACGCGATGTTTGAGTGTCCATTGGTAGCCACCATTATTTGGCCAGCGACTTCGAGTTTTTCGAGTTCGCGGAGGTTGTCAAACGACAACGTAACAAGGTGGTACCGTGCATCCAATATGCGCCCTTCGAATTTTTCGAAGGGCGTCTTTTTAATTTAAATGATATTTCAGGAGGGATTTTATTTTGACATTATTAACAAATTTAGCAACCACACCTAATCGACTCATTCCAGCAGCTGGCGATGGTGAAACTTTCTCGCTATTAAGCCAGTCCGCGTTCCCGGCAATCCTTTTAGACGGGACACTAAGCGCAAAAACGCTGTTAGCGCAGGATAATCAGGGCTTATTGACAGAGTCTGAATACGCCAAATTCTTACGGGATATGCAACTCAGAAAACATGGCCAGTTGATTGCAGATCTGCAATCAGGCTTCGGCAGCCCTTTAAACACCTACTATGCGGCTCAGGATCTAGAACGTTCAGGCGCTGATATTCTGCTCTTAAATGATCAAAAATATCCGTCACATTCAACCAATCACCCGGCCACAACCAGTGCCGAAGATCTGCTAGGAAAGGCTCGCGCTGCACAGGACGCCTTAGAAAATCCCGCTACCGAATTATGGATCAAACTAGAGGGAATCAAAGAATACGGCGTCCAGGAAGCTCAAAATCGAATCACTTACCTGGCTAATGCAGGTGCTGATGCCATCATTATTAGTCATTATCAGTCAGAACAGTTACAGGCGTTACTAGATGGGCACTCGAAACTACCGCTTCTAGCGACTTGGACGCCTGACACTCAGCCAATCACAGGACTCGCCGGCTGGCTTGATACGGGATACTTGGCTCAACAGGCCCAAACAGCACGGCAAGACGCCTTAAACAAACTATTAGAAGGAGCAATTCAATATGCTGAAAAATGAACGAATGAGACACCAATTTAAAACCGAAGTTATGAGTGGCAACATCGTTAAAATGATGGTCGCACCGGACGCGTTAGCTGCTAAAATCTGCCAATCATGTGGCGCCGAAGCTGTATTTAGCGCTGGTTATGCAACCAGTGCTTCGACTCTGGCGATGCCTGACCGTGGCATCAGTGATTTTGGCATGGCATTGGAACGTTGCCGAGAAATCGTTAACGCCGTCGATATTCCCGTATTTGCCGATGCTGACACGGGTTATGGCGACTTGGCAAACGTCAAAAGAACCGTTGAGAGCTACGAAGCAATTGGCGCTGCTGGCATCTTCATTGAAGACCAAGTCTGGCCAAAACGTTGCGGTCACATGGACGGTAAAAAGGTCGAACCGACCGAAGTTTTAGTCGCTAAACTGCGGGCTGCTAAAGCCGCCAGAAAACACGATGACTTCTTGATCATGTCCCGGACTGATGCCCGTGCCGTTTACGGGCTAGACGAAGCAATCAGCCGCAGCAAGCAATACCACGAAGCAGGAGCCGATCTGATCTTTATCGAAGCCCCGCAAAGCAGCGAAGAACTAGAAACGATCCACAAAGCATTTCCAAATACGCCGATGATGGCCAACATGATTGAAGATGGCAAAACACCGCTGACCAAACCGGAAGAGCTGCAAAAATTGGGCTTCAACATCGTTGTTTACCCGAATGCCATGACCTACACGCAAACTTACGCCGAAGAACAGTTGATCAAAACGCTGCAACGGGATGGTACGACCAAGGCCTACAAAGATCACATGATCACCTTCCCGCACTTTAATGAGTTTGTCGGCTTGGACAAGGTCAACGCACGGGATGCCAAGTACGCCCCAGAAAAGATGACCAAGTACATGACGAACGCATGATTTTACGACGAAAATGATATCAAGGAGGATATGCTTATGGCTTCTAACGCATTAAGTTTGGAAACGCAACTGAATTCAGCTCGAGAAACCCCGTTATTTTATAAAGTCTTTGCTTTAGCAGGTGCCGGTATCATGTTAGACGCTGCCGATGTGTACATAGCAAGTGCGGTCAATAGTGCGTTGCTCGCCACCCACTTTGCAACCCTCTCACAAGGGTCAATCTTTTTATCAGCTGGCTTTCTTGGTCTCTTCATGGGGTCCCTGTTAGCAGGCTACATTGGCGATTTTTACGGCCGCAAGAAGGCCTATCAGTATAACTTGTTACTGTTTGGAACCTTTACCCTTTTGTCGGCCATAGCACCAAACATGATCACCCTCATTATTTTTCGGCTAATTGCCGCCACTGGTTTGGGGGCGGAAATCGTAACGAGCTATGCGATCGTGAACGAATTTGCCCCCATCAAGCGGCGTGGCCACTGGTCTGGCATGACCGCTATCGTAGCTAACAGTGGCGCACCGATTACCCTTTTGATTGCCACCTTGTTGATTCCGAAACTGGGTTGGCGGTCAATGTTTCTACTGATTGGCGTTTTAGCAATCATTCTTTGGTTCGCTCGCCGTCACTTCCCGGAATCGCCACGCTGGTTATTGTCAAAGGGACGTACTGAAGAGGCCAACGCCATTATTAAACAACTGACCTCTCGTGGACTTTATGAAAACGGTGAATTACAGGATCAAAACGAACCCGTCAGTCACATCAGTTTTGCTAAGGGACTGACAATTGCCATTATCGCCGTTAGTGCAACCTTATTATGTCAGTACACCTTCACCACTTGGGTTCCGACACTGCTGCTAAAGCAGGGCATTAGTATCGTTAGTTCGATCGGTTTTTCGGCGATTATGATGATCGGAGCACCAATTGGTTCAGCAATCGGCGCACTGCTAGTCGATCGAACCGGCCGTAAACGCTTAATTTTCATTAGCTTCCTGGCAGTGGCCATTCTGGGTATTGCCTACGCTTATGAAACAGCAACTTGGGCAATCATTTTAAACGGATTCCTGTTGACCGTTGCAATTTATATCCTAGTTGCAACTGTTGTTAGTATCTATACCAATGAACTGTTCGAAACGAGTCATCGTTTTCGCGGTTCAGGGATTGCCAACGGCATTTCAAAGTTACTAAACGTTTTGATGCCGACCATTGTGGCGTTGGTGATCACCAATTTTTCAGCCGCCTTCCTCTACTATGGCATTGCAGTCCTTGCCATAATTGCCGCCTTTGTGATCCTGATTTGGGGGCCTGAAACCGATAAAAAAGCCATTAAATAAGGTTGAATTAGACTAATGATGATTAAATCTTTCTAGAATCTAAGGCCATATTCTCAGAGGTCAGCAGTGAAATAATTAGCTCTCAATTAAAAAACAAGCGATATCAACATAATCCATTTGGGAAATGCAGTTGGTATCGCTTGTTTTTCATTCGATTTTAAAAAAGGCTTGTAATCCTATTTTCTGACCATCTTACAAACGACAGTCTACTTAGCCGGTTCAGCAACGACTCGGACTATTTTTCGTCATCATCCTTGGTGACAAATAAATGCAGGTCTTGAAGTTGTTTGTCAGAAACGGTGGTTGGTGCTGAAGTTAACGGTTCAACAGCTTTTGAGTTCTTTGGAAAGGCAATCACATCACGAATGTTTCCGCGCTTAGCCAGTAAGCGAGCAAAACGATCCAGCCCAATCGCCAGACCACCATGAGGCGGAAAACCGTAATCCAGGGCGTTTAGCAGATAGCCAAATTGGTTTTCAGCCCGCTCCTTAGTAAACCCAAGAGCCTTGAGCATCTTCATCTGCAGTTCACGGGTGTGGATCCGGATCGACCCACCGCCTAATTCCAAACCGTTTAAGATAATATCATAACTTTGAGCGTACGCTTTATGTGGATCTTCACCCTCATCAAGGTAGTGCTCATCACCAGCCTTTGGCATGGTGAATGGATGGTGAGCTGGTACCCAACGTTTTAGATCAACATCGTAGTCAAATAATGGCCAGTTAACAATCCACAAAAAGGCAAATTTCGATTCATCGATCAGGCCAAGCTGCTCGGCAATTGTCCGACGCAGGTAATCCAAAGTTTGCGCAACCACCCGTGAGGAGTCGCAGGCAAACAGTAACAGGTCCCCAGGCTTAGCACCGGTTCGCTCAGTGATCGCTTTGTACAGCTCAGCGTTATCCTTGAAGAACTTAGCAATTGGACCCGTAAAGTTATCTTCGGTCACTTTGAGCCATGGCAAACCCTTAGCCCCAAAACGGTCAATGTGTTCAACGAACTTGTCGATATCCTTACGTGAGTACTTATCCGCACCACCAGGAACGGCAATGGCTTTCACTTGACCGCCGTCCTTCAGCACGTTATTGAACACGTTGAAGCCCAGATCATCAACGAGATCGCCCAGGTCCTTTAGTTCCATTCCGAAGCGCACATCCGGCTGGTCAGTCCCAAAACGAGCCATTGAATCATCCCAGTCAAGACGCTGGAATGGCAGTTTAACATCAATGTTTAAGGTATCTTTCATAACTTTGGCAATCAAGCCCTCGGTGAGATCTTGAATCTCTTCAGCATCAAGAAATGAGGTTTCCATGTCGATTTGAGTAAATTCAGGCTGGCGGTCACCACGTAGATCCTCATCCCGGAAGCAACGGGCAATTTGGTAGTAACGGTCAAAACCGGCACCCATCAATAACTGCTTAAACAGTTGCGGGGACTGTGGCAGGGCGTAAAAGTGACCCGGATAGACCCGTGAAGGCACCAGGTAGTCCCGTGCGCCTTCGGGGGTTGACTTCGTTAGGTCAGGCGTTTCAATATCAATGAAGCCCTGAGAATCAAAATAACTGTGAACGGATTGCGTGATGCGGTTACGAATCAACAGCCCACGTTGCATTTCTGGCCGCCGAAGGTCTAAGTAACGGTATTTTAACCGTAATTCATCCGATACGTTGATCCCATCTTGAATGTAAAATGGCGGGTTCTTAGCCTTATTCAACAAGTTGATCTTGCTGACCCGAACTTCGATTTTACCCGTTCGCATCTTGGTATTCACTTCGTTTTTAGCCCGTGGCACCACGTGACCTTGAACCTCGATCACGTACTCGTTTCGAAGCTGGTCGGCAACGGCCAAGGCATCCTTGTCGAATTCCTCGCTAAACACGAGTTGGACAATACCTTCCCGATCCCGTAAATCGATAAAAATTAAACCACCTAAATCACGACGCTTTTGAACCCAACCTTTGAGGACGACATCCTGATCCAAATACTGTTCGTCCACCAGGCCGGCATATGTTGTTCGCTTCATCCTGTTATCTGCTACTGATAACTTATAAATTGTTAGAGATCCTTCTTGCTTCTTCCTATCCCATCCATCAATGACTGACGATTTCAGTGTCCTAATAGTCCACAAGCGTTAATTCCCGGTTAGCCGCCGGTACAGACTTTAAACGTTCAAAGTATTCAGTCTTTCAAACCTTGCACTTCCTGCTCTGTTTTGGCTAGTTTAAACCAGTAGCAGATCTTCCTTCTTTCTGTGTTCGAGCTTTCAGTGCAAAATACTGACGCAAGATGATTCTCGCAGTTGTGGTAGCCACTTGAAAAATTGACTGCCACAACAGCGATTATGCCTAAATCAAACCACTAATAAGTGACGCCTTTTAGTCAATGCCTTTGATAACGCCGGCAAAATCATTGATAACATCATTTAGTGGTGCGGAAACTTCATTTCCGGAAACCATATTTTTGACGTGGATCGTTGAAACGGCTATCTCAGCTTCACCGATTGTCAGTGTGTATGCGGCATTTAAACGGTCCGCCGTTTTGAACTGAGCCTTTGGTTTCCGTGCCAAATAATCACGGTCAGCCGAAAAGTCTTGCTGCCGTAAAGCTTGCACAACCTTTAAAGTAACGGTGTCAGCGGCATCACTAATCCCCACGACATAGGCATCTAAATGGTGTTCTTCTGGAAATTCAACGCCTTCTGATTCCATTAAAAGAAGCAGCCGTTCCATGCCCAGGCCAAAGCCCACACCGGAAACCTCTGGCCCACCTAATTCCTTGACGAGGCCATTGTAGCGGCCACCCGCACAAACGGTGGTATAACCATGACCAAGAGCCTTGGAGTTGACCATCACTTCAAAAATCGTGTGGTTATAGTAATCCAAGCCACGAACCATTGTCGAGTCGACCACGTAGTCGATGCCTAGAGCATCCAGTAACTGCTTGACACGTTCAAAATGCTGCTTAGCATCAGCCGTTAAATAATCTAAGATCGAGGGCGCATTAGCCACAAACTTTTGGTCTTCTTCGTCCTTACTATCAAGCACTCGCAACGGATTCTTGTGCAAGCGAACCTGAGAGTCTTTACTCAGCTCATCAAAGTGCGGTTCCAGATAATCAATCAGTGCCTGCCGATAATTATCCCGTGTCTCCTTATCGCCCAGCGTGTTGATTGCTAGGCGAAGGTTAGAAATGCCGAAGTGCTTGAAGAGGTCCATCCCCATGGCAATCACTTCAACATCTAAGGCCGGTTCGTCCGACCCAAAAGCCTCCACACCAATCTGATGAAATTCCCGCTGACGACCAGACTGCGGCCGTTCATAGCGGTACATCTGACCCATGTAATAGGTCTTAAACGGCTTTTGAACTTCCGGTCCGTAAAGCTTGTTTTCAACAAAGGCTCGCACAACGCCAGCAGTGCCCTCAGGCCGCAAACTAATGTGGCGGTCACCCTTATCTTTAAAATCATACATTTCCTTGGTCACAATATCGGAAGTATCTCCGGACGTCCTTGAGAAAACTTCAAAGTTCTCAAATAACGGGGTCCGGATCTCTTCGAAACGATACTTGCTAAACACCTGACGAGCCACCGACTCAACGTATTGCCAGTGCTGACTATCACCCGGCAGAATATCTGCAGTACCCTTTGGTCGTTGATAACGCATAGTAACTTCCTTTCTGATTTTCGGTACGGTTAAAGAAAATAAAAAGCACCCTTGTTTCCACAAGGGTGCTTGGCACGGTACCACCTTAATTTTACTCATCCATAACGTTGGACACGAATAATCACTTATTCACCTCAAAAGTGTCTTCAACTTCCCGCCTGCTATACCTTTTCATCATCCAGGTACTTTCTGAAAGTCACGGGTCATTTACTGATCTTTTTCATCGGTGTTTCACATATTTAACTACCCATAAGACTACTCAGTTCAACCTTAAAAGTCAAGCACGTTTTCAATTGCAACCTGTAACTTTGTGACAAAGTATTTTATAATAATGAAAAAAACTAAACGAGGCTACACACTTGAAGTATTTAAAACAACACTGGCCGCCAATCGTGATTGCTCTAGCAATCGTACTCACGCTTGGTATCGCTGTATTTCAAACGGTTCGCCAAGACCGACTGACAACCCCCATTGCTAACATCAACGTCCGCACGGGACCAAACATCAATTACAAGACCAAGGCCGTTTTGAAAAAGGGGCAATCTGTTTACATCGTTAAAAAAACTGATAACTGGTATAAAATTCGCTACGACGACCACCGTTTTGGGTGGGTGGCCAGCTGGCTGATCAATCAAACGGCCAAATTAAAAACAGCGACTAACCTATCGGAAGCAACGATCGTGTTAGATCCTGGCCACGGTGGCAGTGATTCTGGTGCCCTTTCCATTGACCAAAAACACGATGAAAAAACCTACACCTTGCAACTAGCAAAGAAGGTTCGAAACCGATTGCTGGCACGCGGTGCTCACGTCATTATGACGCGTACGGGTGACCAGAGTGTCTCTTTAGGAGCCAGACCAGAGATGGCAACCGATAACCACGCTGATGCCTTCATCAGTTTTCACTTTGACTCCAGTCCGGGCAACAATATCGGATCCGGGTTTACAACCTATTATTATCACGCCAATACCTCACTGAAATTAGCGCGAACGATCAATTCACACTTGGTTGGTTTGCCACTAACTAATAAGGGCGTTGAAGTTGGTAATTTTGAAGTGATTCGCGATAATTTGCGGCCGGCGTTACTATTAGAGATGGGCTACATTAATACCGCAAAAGATTTTAAAGCGATCAAAGATCCAGCTTATCAAAATCAGGTTGCAAAAGACGTTACCAACGGTTTGGCGGCTTACTTCAGTTCTAAATAGCTCCTGATTTTTTCTGAAAGGTTATGACAAAATGAATCAAGAATGGTTAAAACAGTTACCGATTTCTTCAATCACTAACGTAACACCCGTTTCTGGCGGCGATATCAACGAAGCATTTAAAGTGACAACCACAACTAAAGATTACTTTTTACTGGTTCAACCAAATCAGAATCAGCAATTCTACCAGCATGAAATTGAGGGCTTAAAACTGCTTTCTCAAGCTGCTCTAGTACCGCAAGTGATTGCATCTGGTCAAATTGAGGGCGACGCTTACCTCCTTCTCTCCTGGCTGGAAAGTGGCCGTGGTAGTCAATCCGACCTCGGTCAGTTAGTCGCTCACGTTCACCAGATCCATCACGACCGTTTCGGCTTTGATCATGACGTGGACGGCAAGCTGCCTAAAATCAATACCTGGCAAACAAACTGGGGTGAGTTCTACGTTCATCAGCGACTAGAAGTTCTTGCCAAGCGAGCCAGTGACCATGGTCTGTGGAATCAAAAACGGCAGAACCACTTTCAGCGGCTCTGCCAAATAATTCTCGACTATTATCAAACTCATGACAGCACACCAAGTTTGCTTCACGGCGACCTGTGGGCTGGCAACGTGATGTTTACGGCTGACGGTAAACCAGCGCTGATCGATCCCGACGTGTTATATGGCGACCGGGAATTCGATTTAGCCATGACGACCGTTTTCGGTGGGTTTAGCGAACAATTCTATCAAGGCTATAACGACACCTACCCGATCGCAGCTGGTTTTCAGGAGCGCTTACCATGGTATCAACTGTACTACTTGATGGCTCACCTAAACCTGTTTGGGGAATCTTACGGTGGCTCCGTTGACCGCATTTTGAGTGCTTATTGAAGCAGGGCCTCGGCAAGTCCAGAAACGTTTGTGACACTGATTTCTGGATGACTGGCCGTCGCATCGATCAAGTGCCCGGGGTCAAATAAGGCCCCCGCAATGCCAGCATTATGCCCGGCATCCACATCTAACGTGCGGTCGCCAATCATAATTGCAGTTTGACGGGCCACATGGTTGCGCGCAATCAGTGCGTTTAAAGAATCTGGAGCCGGTTTTCTTGGAAAGGGCTGTTCACTGGTGATTTCATCAGTGAACAGTTTTTTGATTCCTGCATTTATCAATAACCGTTCCGAACTGCGGTCACGGTGAGTCAGTAAATAATGCCGACCGCCGTTATCGTAAAGTTGCTGAATCAGCGGCACGATCCCCTCGAAGGGTTTAGCCGCCTTGATCATCGGTGCTTCAAGAGCGCGGTAATCGCGGTTTAAACGCTCAGAGTCGATGCTAAACTCCGCGCTGAACTGCTTTAGTGCTGCACCCAAGGAATGCCGTCGCATCGTTTCGTAGATGGCGACCTCATCGAGCTCGATTTCCGAAACGCGTTGCATGGTCAGTGCCTGCATAAAGGCTTGCACCATAATTGGGTAAGTATTAAATAGCGTTCCGTCAAAGTCCCAGAAAAATGCCTTGTACTTCATGTTTGCTACTCCTTAGTACTCTTTTTTAGCGCTCATCGCTATCAAATAAAATGGTGACTGGACCATCATTGACCAAGCTAACTTGCATGTCGGCACCAAATTCACCAGTGGCAACCGTCAAACCAGCCTCTCGAAGCTTCTGGTTAAACCGTTCGTAGATCTGCTTAGCGTGGTCTGGAGCGCCAGCCTTAGTGAAGCTGGGTCGGTTGCCCTTTTTAGTATCGGCGTACAAAGTGAACTGTGAGACCGATAAAATTTCACCACCAACATCTTTGATCGATAAGTTCATCTTGCCAGCTTCATCAGCAAAAATTCGTAAATGACTAATTTTATGCACGTAATAGTCCAGTTCATCTTCCCCGTCGGTGTCGGCCGCACCGAAAAGAATCAAAAAGCCCTGCTTGATCTGACCAACAACCCGTTGATCGATTGTGACCTGTGCTGAGGCCACTCGTTGTAATACAATCCTCAAAGTTAATCCTCCTATGTATTAAAAATGAGTTCAACCGCGTCTTAAATGGACAAACTAAATTGATCACACCAAATTAATTTTGTCCAGCTTACAAGTCTCGTTCGATACTCATTTCTATGATTATCTAAATGGGCGTTTAACAACGTAAACGTCTTGAATATTCTTTAGGTTATCCATCAAACGCTCTAACTGTTCGGCATTTCGAATCCCCAGTGAAATCGAGATGGTCACCATCTTATTATGGTCAACCCGGCCGTTGACCACGTTCAGTTGCTTGGTGGTACTGTTCACGACCCGCAAAACTTCGTTTAAAAGGCCGTTTCGGTTGTACCCTTGAATCTCGAGGTCAGCGTTGAACATTGCCGTGGTGTCATGGGGGTTATCCCAGTAAACATCCACTAAGCGTTCGCCATTGGCTTCAGCATGCGCCACGTTAGGGCAATCCGACCGGTGGACAGACACACCACGGCCCTTAGTGATATAGCCAACGATCTTATCACCCGGAATCGGTGCACAACAGTGACTCAATCGAACTAGCAGATTGTCAACGCCTTCGATAATCACACCTTCACTAGGCTTCAACTTACGCTTGCGCTGCGAACCGGTTTCAGTTTCAGTGTTATCGATCGACTGATGTTCCTCTAACAGTTCATGTTCCTCTTGGCGCTGCCGCTGTTCTTCACGTTGGTGACGAACATCTTCAGTCAGGCGGTTGGCCACTCCAACTGGTTGCAGGTCACCAAACCCAACTGCTGCAAACAAGTCATCAATGTGTTGGTAGTGCATCTTGTCAACCACTTTTTGAAGCTGATCCTTAGTCATTAAAGCTTTCGGATCAAACTTAAAGTCTCGCAATTGCTGTTCAATAATTTGCCGTCCCTGTTCAATGTTTTTTTGGCGGTCTTTTTGCCGGAAGAACTGTTTGATCTTATTGCGAGCGCGCCGAGTTGAAACCAGTTTCAACCAGTCTCGGTTTGGCCCCGCTGAGTTCGAGGAGGTTTTAATGTCAACAATATCACCGTTTTTGATCTCGTAATCCAACGGGACAATTTTGCCGTTAACCGTCGCTCCAGTAGTATGGTTGCCAACCTCGGTATGAATCTGGTAGGCCATATCCAACGGACCAGCACCCTTAGGCAACTCTAGCACATCACCCTTTGGCGTAAAGGCGTATACGTGGTCACCAAACAGCTCGCCCTTAACGCTGTCCATAAAGTCGGCAGCGTCATCTGTATCTTCTTGTAACTCGATAATTTGCTTGAACCAGTTCAACTTATTGCCAGAATTGGTTTCGCGAACCTTATCCGTCATGCCTTCTTTATATGCCCAGTGAGCGGCAACCCCATATTCAGCGACCCGGTGCATCTCTTCGGTGCGAATCTGAACTTCAAGCGGGCGGCCTTCTGGTCCGATAACCGTGGTGTGCAACGATTGATACATATTGGCTTTTGGCATGGCAATGTAATCTTTAAACCGCCCAGGCATCGGCTTCCATTTCGTATGAATAGCACCTAAAACGGCGTAACAGTCGCGAATACTGTTCACAATGACCCGAATCGCTAACAGGTCATAAATTTGGCTAAATTGTTTATGCTGATCCCGCATTTTACGATAAATCGAATAAATGTGCTTTGGCCGGCCGTAGATTTCAGGGTCAATGTGCAAATCAGCAATTGCTTTTTGAATGTCATCAATGGCTTCCGCAATGTAGGCTTCCCGCTGATCCCGCCGAGAGTTCATTAAGTGAACGATGCGGTAGTACTGTTGCGGATTCAGATAACGTAAAGAAATATCTTCTAGTTCCCACTTGATCGTACTGATCCCTAATCGATCAGCTAGCGGCGCGTAGATCTCCAACGTTTCGTTAGCAATCCGCCGTTGTTTATCAGGCCGCAGATGCTGCAAGGTGCGCATATTATGCAACCGATCAGCCAGTTTAACGATCATGACCCGAATATCCTTAGACATCGCTAGCAGCAATTTCCGGTGGTTTTCTGCCAACCGTTGCTTATTTGACTTATACTTGATCTTACCAAGTTTAGTGACCCCGTCGACGATCATCGCCACGTCATCACCAAATAATTCACGGACATCATCTAAAGTGACGCCGGTATCTTCAACAATATCATGCAAGAACCCTGAAGCGACCGTGGTTGGATCCATCCGTAGATTAGCTAAGATCCCGGCCACTTGAGTTGGGTGCATAATGTAGGGCTCACCAGATTGGCGAACCTGGTCACGGTGAGCAACCGCGGCAAACTTATAAGCACGCTCAACAATGGCCACGTGATCTTTATTCATGTATTTTGAAACGGCAGCGATAACGTCTTCTGCCGTCCACGTTTGTTCTCTTGACATTCGATCACTCCCCCTTTTTAGTGGTTAGACCATAGGATAAATAGCCGATGCACAAATAAACCGCTGCAAAATAAATGGCGTACTGTGGCCCCGATAAGAAGACCCCGATCGCAAATAAAATTGGTAACACAAACAGTAACCACCAAGCGTCACCACGCCGTTTAACCAGGGATCCCAGGACACCGGCAATCACCGAATAAAGCAACCCGTAAATAATCCCAGAACGCCACATGCCGCCGATGGCCAGATTGCGTAACATAATTGGAAATCCAATTCCGAGGACCAGACTGAGTAACCAGTAAGGCCAGCCCAACCGTTTTAAAATCGTTGTCATAGTCTTCACTCTCTTATTTAATGAATGACTTATATTTTAGCATTATTTACACCGTATGGATAGCATTGCATCACTGTAATTCAAGCATCGTTGAAACCGCCGCTAAAAAGTACAGGGGCGCCGTTTCGGTCCGCAAGATCCGTGGACCGAGACCGGCTACCGTCGCGTGATGTTCACTCAGTAACTGCACTTCAGCAGGTGAGATACCGCCCTCAGGCCCAAAAACCGCTGCAATACTTTCTCCTGGTTGCACTTGATGTAATAGTTGCACCAGTTTAGCTTGTTCACCCTGCTTTGCCGCTTCTTCATAAGCAACCACCAAATGGTCAGCGGATAACTCGGACAACGCTTGCTTCAGCGTCGTAAAAAAATGCACGCTTGGGATGTGCGTTCGGTGTGCCTGTTCAGCAGCGCCTTGGGCAATTTTTTGCAGCCGGGTCAGTTTTTTCCCCACTTTATTTGGCTGCCACTTAGCTACTGACCAATCGGCGCCAAAAAAGCACACCGTGTCAGCGCCCATTTCAGTTGCCTTTTGCACGATCCATTCGGCCTTTTCCTGCTTAGGCAATCCGGATATAATCGTGACTTGAACCGGCAGTTCCACGTACGTTTCAAGCGCCTTTTCAACTTGCACGCGATGGTCTTCATTCAACCGCCCAAGGTACAGGTCTTCTTGACCATCTACAAACTCCGCTTCATCACCCGGCTCACCACGCATGACCTGCAGCCAGTGTTTGGCAGTATTATCATCTAAGTCAAAGGTCATGCCAGTTTTTAAAATTGGTTTTACAAAATAACGCTGCATTTAATCGTCTTCTCCCGGTTTTTGAGCAATCACACCGTACCAATCACCCATTTTTAAGGTCTGTATGATCTTAAAGCCCTGTTTGCGCTGGGCGGCGACCACTTTGTCAACTTTTTCAGCGATAATACCAGACGTCACGAAATACCCGTGGACTGGCAATAGTGACCAAGCTTGTGGAATTAACGGCAAAATCACCTCCGCCAAAATATTAGCCACGATAACGTCAGCTTCACCACTGATTCCCGTCAACAAATTGTTTGCGGTAACCTTGACGTCTTTGGCAACCGGATTCAAGGCTAAGTTTTTGGCAGCTGACTCAACGGCCACCTGATCAAGATCAAACGCTCGAATGTCACCAGCACCAAGCTGCTTAGCCGCAATGCTTAAGACCCCGGAACCTGTTCCCACGTCAATCAGCCGTTCGCCACCATGTAAAATAATTTCCAATGCCTGCAACGACAATTTAGTGGTGGGGTGAGTCCCGGTACCAAACGCCATCCCGGGATCCAAACGAATGATCCGTTCGTCTTTTACTTTAGGCTGATAGTCTTCCCAGCTGGGAACGACGGTTAAGAACCGGGTTACCCGGACTGGATGATAGTATTTTTGCCAGGCAGTAGCCCAATTGGCTTCGTCAACCTTATCAGTGTTGACTGTACCAGCACCAGTATTTAACCCAAATTTAACCAACTCGGCAACCTGCTGTTTAATTTCGGGAACAATTTCCGGCACGAAAATAGTTGCTGGAAAATAGGCGGTGACGTCTGCTCCGCTTTTCACGTGTGGGATCTCGTCAACGTTGACGATCTCACCTTTTTTAGCCCAATCAACTTTTTCAAGCTGTTCATAGTCCTTTGCATCATCAATCTGAACGCCTGAGGCACCATGTTCCATTAGAATATTACTGACGGCTTCCACTGCTTCATTCGTTGTCTTGACGGTTACTGCTGTCCAGTCCATGCAAAATCTCCTCACATCATTTTTAATATTGAAACAAAACATTCAGTGTTATCTTTGATTTCAAAAAAGAGAACGCTACTTTGCGTTCTCTTCCTGCTCTTCTTTGATCTTCAGCTTTTCCCGCTCTTTACGTTCCCGTTGCGGTAAGTGGGTCTCCAGATACTCCAAGAGTTCGCTTTCAGTTTTAAAAATTCTTGGGTGCTTTTGTTTGTGTAGTCTTAAATCAATCTCGTTGATCCGTTGACGACCCGTCCACGTGTGGCTGTATCGGATGATTACCCGATTATTCAGCGCTTCACGGCCAAATTTGAAAACGTACACGCTTTCTGGCGTCATCAGTGGACGAATATAAGATTTTTCATATTTGTACTGCCGATTTCTTAGATATTGTTTTGTTCGATTAAGCACGGTAATCACCTCCCAACGGTTACTACATATCTCGTAATTCACTATTATTTATATGATAGCATACTTAGCCGATAATCAACAGAAAACCAGTCCACTCTGCTTTTAAAAAGACTATACTACCGGACTTTCATTAAAATGTCAATGAATCAATTAACACTTTCTCATAAAAGTCACGTTAGATTTTCATTATTTCAGTGATCAGTTGGTGTGACAAGAGTTAATCACGGTTTAATTTCATCCCAATTTAAAATCATCTGCCAAGCATTTCTGTAAAATACAGTCGTATTCATACCACCGTCAGACGGGTTGATAGCCGCTTTCTCAGAAAAGGTAAATTCGCTGAAACAACCTTGCTTTTGACCCTCAAAATAGTATTCTTGAAGCAGGCTCATAATTCCATAAAAATAGAGGAAGTTTAATTTATGATTAAACCAATCAAACATCTTAAAGGCTTTGACTGGGTCGAAACAACTGCCCTAACCAAGGATGAACAGCAAAAACTGATGGCTGATTACGGCATTACTGACGATATTATTTCTTACGTTACCGATAAAGATGAAACCTCCAATTACGTCTACGATCCTGCCAATAATCAACAGTTAATGATCGTCTTGGTGCCTTACCAGCTTAAAAACACCAAATCGCCACGCTATATTACGCGTCCAGTAGGCTTTTTGATCCATCAAGGCGTGCTGTTTACCTTTAATGAAAGCCGATTGAACTTCGTGACCAAAGCCTTTGCAACCGTGGCTGTGGATCCCGATACGAATTCAACAGCCACGTTCATCTTGGGTTCGATGTTTGACCTAATTGATAGTTACATTCCAATCGTCAAATACGTCACTAAACAGCGCAACCAGTTAGATAAACTGTTAAATCGCAGCCCTAAGAATGCCAACTTAATGGCACTATCTTATTTAGGGCAAACGTTAACCTTTTTCAACAGCGCTGTTGAATCAAATAACGATTTATTCACGCGTATTCCGCGAACCTACTTTGGCGTAAACGCCACCAGTTATGAAAATGACTTACTGGAAGACGTCTCAATTGAATCCGATCAAGTTCAGCACATGATTCAAAATGAAGAACAGGTGGTTAACCGGATTACCGATACCTTTGATAGTATCATTAATAATAATTTGAACGACACCATGAAATTTCTGACGATCTGGTCTCTAACTATGGCTGTGCCGACGATCGTCACCGGCTTTTTTGGCATGAACGTAAAGTTACCCTTTGAAACGGTCAACGATGCTTGGATTTTTGTTGTCATCTTATCAATTTTCCTAATTGGCTGGCTGCTTTTGTTCTTCAAAGTTCACCATCAGTTATAAACTTGAGTAAAGAAAAGCTTCATCAATTGAATTACCAGTTGCGCTTTGGTATGCTCATAGCGACTCATTTAAATGGATTTGGAGGAATGCTTGCAAATGAAAATTGCTGTTGTTACCGACTCGGCTAGTTACCTGACACCTGAACAAGTATCTGATCATAACATACATGTTGTTCCAATTACTGTCATCTTTGGCCGTCAGCCATACCTTGATAACGTGGAGATCACCACCAGTGAATTCTACCAGCGTCTAAAAACCGACTCCCAGTTGCCCACCACGACGCAGGTCACACTTGGGCAAATGAAGGCCATGTACGACCAGTTGGCAGCTGACCACTATGACGCCGTGATCAGTATTCACCTTTCGTCTGGCATTACTAGTTTCTACAGTAACCTGGTCAACTTCTTGCCTAGTGTGACAAATATTAAAGTCTTTCCGTTCGATTCTAGAATCGCTTCTGCCGGCGAAGCTGACCTGGTCATGCTGGCAGCTAGGCTTGTTGAAGCGGGTTTTACGCCCGAAAGAATTATTGATGCATTGACCCATTTTCGAGATACAATCGACGCTTATTTCGTTGTCGATGATTTGTCTCATTTGGTTCGCACAGGTCGCCTATCAAACGCTTCTAGCATCGTTGGGGGGTTGTTGCGCATTAAACCGATCCTAACCTTTAACGAGAATGCCCAGATAGTAGCGATTGAAAAGGAACGCACTATGCGTCATGCTTACCAGCGAATCAAGCAAAAATTTCAGAAAGCTTACGGTCAAGCACAGTACCCAATTCGATTAACTGTGATTGACGCCGATAATGCGGAATTGCAAGCGCAGTGGTCAGATGATCTTGCTAAACAATTTCCGGACGTGAAAATTGCCCATAGTGAAATTGGTCCCGTGATTGGCGTTCATGTTGGTGCGGGAACCATGGCACTGCTGTGGGATTATGACTGGGAGCAATGGCCGCTTAGTTCTGACAAGGAGTGAACACACATGAATTTTTTCTCAATTGGATCCAAAGGTGATACTGATTTTATTTCGCGGCAGGCCTTTGTCACTCGACTTAATCAGGATTTAGAGCAGCCAAAATTCGACTTTTCACAGTTTCCAACACCTAAGAGCGAGGATGAGTACCAGCAATTATTAAGTTTTATTCGAAAACAAATTATCCCTCGAATTTAGGTCAACTAAAATTCAAAAATCCAACTAGTCATTAAGGCCAGTTGGATTTTTTTGACTGCTATTTACTTGGTTTCTCATCCTCATCCGTCTGCAAAACGGCCATGAATGCTTCTTGGGGAACGTCCACCGTTCCGACTGACTTCATCCGTTCCTTACCACGTTTTTGCTTTTCCAGCAATTTCGCACGGCGGTCCGGATCACCAGTATGAATTCGCGCGGTCACGTCTTTTCGGTAAGCTTTGATGGTTGTTCGGGCGATGATCTTTGCCCCGATCGCCGCCTGAATTGGAATTTCAAAGTTTTGCCGTGGAATGATCTTCTTGAGTTTTGTGGCAATGTCTCGACCCCGTTTCTCTGCGAATTGACGGTGAGAAATAAAGCTCAAAGCATCGACCTTGTCCCCGTTCAATAAGATATCGATCTTAACCAGATCACTTTGTTGATAGTCATCCAGCTCGTAATCTAATGACGCGTAGCCCTTCGTAGAAGACTTCAACTTATCAAAGAAATCAAAGATAATCTCCGACAACGGCATCTTATAGATCACATTGACCCGGTAATCGTCCAAATACTCCATTGTAATGAATTGTCCACGCCGTCGTTGGCAGAGTTCCATCACCGGTCCAACATAGTCGTTAGGCGTCATTATTGTGGCTTTAACGTAGGGCTCCTCAATACTTTTAACGGCGGAAACTTCCGGCATCTCAGACGGATTTTCCACTTCTTTGACCGTTCCGTCAGTTAAATTAGCGCGATACGTCACTGAAGGAGCCGTCGTAATCAAGTTCAGGTTAAATTCCCGTTCCAAACGTTCCTGCACCACATCCATGTGGAGCATTCCAAGAAAGCCGCAACGAAAACCGAACCCAAGCGCCTGCGAAGATTCTGGTTCGAATTCCAATGCCGCATCATTGAGCTTCAGTTTTTCCAGTGCTTCACGCAAATCCTGGTACTTCGCATTATCTGTGGGGTAAAGTCCCGCATAAACCATTGGTGACATTTCACGGTAACCTGGCAAAGGCTTTTCTGCTGGGTCATCAGCGTTAGTGACCGTATCCCCCACTCGCGTATCGGTGATGTCCTTGATACTAGCAGTAATGTAACCAACTTCACCCGCAATCAATTGGTCGCGTTTAAGCGGATTAGGCGAGTTCACACCCACTTCTGTTACTTCATATTCCGTCCCAGAGTTCATCAGCCGAATTTTATCACCTGGTTTAACGGTGCCTTCAAACAACCGGACACTTAACACAACGCCACGGTAATCATCGTATTTGGAATCAAAGATCAACGCCCGTAACGGCGCTTGTAAATCACCATCCGGGGCGGGAATCTTATGAACGATCTGTTCCAGCAAGTCCTCAATGCCGATGCCCTTTTTAGCACTGGCTAAAACCGCATCTGACGCATCGATCCCAATCACGTCTTCAATTTCTTGACGCACCTTTTCCGGTTCTGCAGAGGGCAGGTCAATTTTATTGATCACCGGTAGGATCTCAAGATTATCATCCAGTGCTAGGTATACGTTAGCCAAGGTCTGAGCTTCAACACCCTGAGCGGCATCCACAACTAGAACTGCGCCCTCGCAAGCAGCTAGGCTTCGAGAGACCTCATACGAAAAATCAACGTGTCCTGGCGTATCGATCAAGTGAAACTCGTAGGTATGGCCGTCCTTAGCATCATAAGTGAGCTCAACGGCATTTAACTTGATCGTAATCCCGCGTTCCCGCTCAAGATCCATATTATCTAGGACTTGGTCTTGCATATCGCGCTTATCAACAGTATCCGTCAGTTCCAATATGCGGTCAGCTAGCGTCGACTTACCATGATCGATATGAGCGACAATTGAAAAGTTCCGGATATCGCGTTGATGCGCCTTCATTTGTTCAAGATCCATTTGCATTCTCCTACCTTTTATTTTCAAACATCTTAGCTATTATAACAGAAACACTAGGCCCCTGCTGTCCTTGAGGCTAATAAAAAAGTTCGGAAAATACATTCCGAACTCCTTCAGACACATTAATTATCAAACGCATCTTTCATCTTGTCAAAAAAATTACCTTTGCCAGTCCCAACTTTTTCGCCACTAGCTTCAGCGAAAGCCTTCAAAGCAGTCCGCTGAGCCTTATTCAAGTTCTTTGGCGTGACGATCCGAACCGTAACTCGTTGGTCGCCAGTTCCGTTGCCACGTAAGCGAGGAGCACCCTTACCCTTTAAGCGGAAAACAGCGCCCGTCTGCGTACCAGCTGGAATCTTCAATTTGACATCACCATGAACAGTCTGAACATTAATTTCATCGCCCAAGGCCGCCTGTGTAAAGCTAATGTCCTTATCCAAGTAAATATCAGCCCCATTTCGGGTAAAGACCTTGCTTGGCTTAACGGTGAAGACAATGAATAAATCACCGTAAGGACCACCATTGGCACCAGCTTCACCTTGATTTTGCAGACGCATCTGCTGACCGTCGTCAACACCGGCTGGAATGTTGACTTCAACTTCATGCCGTTCTTCTTCATGACCGGAACCGCCGCATGTTGGGCACTTTTCCTTAATTTCCTTGCCAGTACCGTGACAAACTGGGCAGACTTGCTGACTACGCATGCGTCCCAGTGGCGTGTTAGTTTCACTGGTCACATAACCGGAGCCACCACAGTTTGAACAGGTGACCGGCGAAGTACCAGGCTTAGCACCACTGCCGTGACAGGTATGACACTGTGCCTCGCGATTATACTTAATCTTGGTCTTCTTGCCAAAGATTGCTTCTTCAAAAGTCAGTGTCATTTGGTATTGCAGATCACGACCAGGTTGCGGCGCATTTGGATTACGCCGAGCACTCCCGCCACCAAAGAACTGGCTGAAAATATCTTCGAAGCCACCGCCACCAAAACCAGCGTCGCCAAAGCCGCCGAAGCCGCCAGCATCACCGGCACCGGCACCGCCGAAGCCTTGCGGACCATCAGCTGAACCGTACTGATCGTAATTAGCACGTTTCTTCTCGTTACTCAATACTTCATAAGCTTCAGTGATCTCCTTGAATTTTTCTTCCGCACCAGGCGCCTTGTTGATATCGGGATGGTACTTCTTAGATAATTGTCGGTAGGCCTTTTTAATTTCAGATTGTGATGCATCTCTTGATACACCAAGCACTTCGTAATAATCTTTGTCAGCCATGTTAACCTCCTAAAAAATAAGTGTCTAGTGAGTTCATTGTCCTAAATGCTGAATCGTTAAAATACCCACAACGACACATTTGGCTCAATCAAAGTTGTCACAGCTTAACAGAGTGACGTTACTTCACAAAAAAATGTTCACTCCAGTAGAATAGCATAATTTGACCTAAACAAAAAGCCAAAGCCCGCGTTTGAGCCTTGACTTTTTGCTTACGAGCAAATTAATGATTATTTCTTGTCATCATCATTAACTTCTGAGAAGTCACCGTCAAAGGTTTGGCCGTTGCCACCTTTGTCGTTACCGTTACCATCGCCATTTTGGCCTGATTGGTCACCACTTGCAGCCCCAGTTTTAGCACCATCGGCACCACTAGCGTCACCTTGTTGTTGTGCTTGTTGATAGAGTTTAACGGACAAATCTTGAACGATCTTGTTCAAATCATCCTTCTTGGTCTTCATTTCTTCAACGTTGTTATCCTCTTGAGCCTTCTTTAATGCATCACGCGCATCCTTAGCCTTTTGGATCTCATCGTCAGAAACTTTGCCCTTAACTTCGTCCAAGGTCTTATCAACCGTAAAGAGCAGTTGATCGACTTCATTCTTCAAGTCGGCTTCTTCCTTACGCTTCTTGTCAGCCTCTTCGTTTTCTTGGGCTTCCTTCATCATCTTATCGATTTCATCGTCTGACAAACCACCGGAACTCTTGATGGTAATCTTTTGTTCCTTACCAGTTCCCTTATCCTTAGCCGAAACGTTGACGATCCCATTCCGGTCAATATCAAAGGTCACTTCAATCTGAGGAACACCACGAGGAGCAGCAGGAATGTCTGTCAGTTGGAAATTCCCCAGGGTCTTATTATCAGCGGCCATTGGACGTTCACCTTGCAGTACGTGAATATCAACGGCTGGTTGATTATCAGCAGCCGTACTGAAGACTTGTGATTTGCTGGTTGGAATAGTCGTGTTGCGATCGATGAGCTTAGTGAAGACACCACCCATGGTTTCAATGCCAAGTGAAAGTGGCGTTACATCGAGCAAAACAACGTCCTTAACATCACCGGTCAAGACACCACCTTGAATAGCGGCACCCAAAGCAACGGCTTCATCAGGGTTGATTGAGTGGTTTGGTTCCTTACCAGTCCACTTCTTAACGGCTTCTTGAACGGCAGGAATACGAGTTGAACCACCGTTCAGGATGACAACGTCAATGTCACTGGCTGATAAATCAGCATCCTTCAAAGCATTTTCAACTGGAACGCGAGTCCGTTCAACCAAGTCAGCAGTTAATTCGTTGAACTTGGCACGAGTCAAGCTGGTTTCCAAATGCAGTGGACCGTTTTCGCCAGCCGAAATAAATGGCAAACTAATTTGTGATTCACTGACACCAGATAGGTCCTTCTTAGCTTTTTCAGCAGCTTCCTTCAGCCGTTGCATGGCCATCTTATCCTTTGACAGGTCAATGCCATTATCAGCTTTAAACTGGGCAATCAGCCAATCCATGATCTTCTTATCGAAGTCGTCACCACCAAGGTGCGTATCACCGTTGGTTGACAAAACATCAAAGACCCCATCACCTAAGTCAAGGACGGAAACATCAAAGGTCCCACCACCAAGGTCATAAACCAGAATCTTTTCATCAGCGTCTTGCTTATCAAGACCGTATGCTAACGAAGAAGCAGTTGGTTCGTTGATGATTCGCTTAACATCTAGGCCAGCAATCTTACCGGCATCCTTAGTAGCTTGACGTTGAGAATCATCGAAGTAAGCAGGCACCGTGATCACTGCCTGAGTGACTTCATCACCAATGTAATCTTCAGCAAAGCCCTTGATGTACTGCAAAATCATGGCTGAAATCTGTTGCGGGGTGTAATCCTTACCCTCAATGTTGACCTTGTAGTTGGCGTCGCCCATGTGACTCTTGATCGATGAAACCGTGTTCGGGTTGGTGATTGCTTGTCGTTTAGCAACTTCACCAACGGATGGCTTGCCATCTTTAAATGCAACAACGGACGGTGTTGTCCGGCCGCCTTCTGGGTTAGGAATGATCTTTGGTTCGTTACCTTCCAAAACTGCGACTGCTGAGTTCGTTGTACCTAAGTCAATACCAATAATTTTATTACTTGCCATGTATGATTTACCTTCTTTATTAAAAGTTAGATTCAAATTCAGTTGATTACTGAGCAACCATTACCATTGCCGGCCGCAAAACGCGATCCTTCAATTGGTAACCCTTTTGCAGCACCTTTGCCACGTGGTCTTTTTGATCCTCCGATTCTGCTGGAACCGTCTGAACCGCCTGATGAATGTTCGGATCGAACTTTTCACCCTCAGCCTTGATTTCCGTGACACCGTTACTAGTTAACGCGTCCATCAAGTGCTTTTGAACCATTTCAATTCCCTTTTTCAGCGACTCTGCTTGCTCACCTTCAACAGGTGTGCTGAGAGCACGTTCCAGATTGTCTAAAGCGGGCAAAATATCGTGCGCTAGTTGCTGACCATCATACTTGATCAAAGCCGCTTGGTCTTTTTTGTTTCGATTCTGAATATTTTGGATCTCCGCTTGGGACCGCAAATACTGATCAGAAACCTTATCTAGCTGCTGTTTTAAACTCGTAATTTCAGCTTTTGCTTTCACTAACTCCGAATCTTCAGCAGGTTGCTTTTGGTCAGTCGACGTCGTTTTCGCTGTTGACGCCGTTTGATCAGCCACCTTAGACGGATTGGCTTCTGGTTGTTTCTGACTCGCCTGTGCTTGCTTACCCGCAGACGATGCTTTTACCTTTTTATCATCTGCGTCTTGATTTGTCGCTTGGTTCGTTTTCTTCTCAGCCACTCTAACACCCCTTTACTACTGATCAAAATATCGATAATAATCAATTAGACGCTGGGCCAGTTCCTGCCTAAAGGCACCAACTAAACCGATCATCCGTGAGTACGGCATTCGGGTGGGACCTAACAGTGCAATCACACCCTTACCATGGTCGCCAACTTCATAGGTGGCAGTAATTAAGCTGTAGTCCTTCAAAATGTCGTTGGTGATTTCACTACCAATCTTGACTTGAACATGATCAGTTGGCTGACCAAGCACACTCGCCATATCATCAGTCCGATCCATCAGCGTATACAACGACTTCAACTCGTCAACGTCATTGGCATCGGAGAAGTTCAGCAGGTTCAAGCGACCACCAACGTAGAACCGCTCTTTAGCAGCCTGCGTCAAAACGTCACCAAAAATCTTTAAGAACCCCTCCGGCTTTTGTAAATACTGTGTGACCTGCATTGGGATATCGGTCTCCAGCGCCTGCAAAACATCTTTCAACGGCTTGCCAACCAACTGATCATTGATCAAACGAACCACCGCTTCAAGCTGGTCACCGGTAATACCAGGTGCAATGTTAAACGTTTGTGATTCCACGTCACCATTGTCGGTAACCAGAACCGCCATTACCTGTCGTTTACCCAGCGGCACCAACCGAAAGCCACTCAAACGACTTTCTTTAAGTTCCGGTTTTAAGGTAAATGCAGTGTAAGAAGTGAGGTTTGAAAGAATTCGAGCCGAAGTTTCAATGATCTCGTCAATTTTCAAAAACTGACCGTCCAGTGAAGATTTGATAATGTCAATGTCGTTAGGCTTGATTGGATCCGGCTGAACTAGGTGATCGACATAGTAGCGATAACCCTTCACCGAAGGAATCCGTCCCGAAGAGGAATGGGTCTTAGCAATCAGACCTAAGTCTTCCAGGGTTGCCATTTCGTTACGGACCGTCGCCGAACTGACATGCAGCGGTAACTGAGCCGCCAGCGCTTTGGAACCCACAGGAACACCACTGCTCGTATAGTCACGAACAATTGCCTTCAAAATCATTTTCTGTCTGTCCGTTAACGTGATCATCACCTCTTTTTAGCACTCACGTTATCCAAGTGCTAAGACACATATATAATGTATCAAACGCGGTTTTTTAAGTCAAGCATTCAGGCAATTTTTTTAGCAATTAATTCATTCGAGTGCTAATTTTTTAATTGGATGCGCTTTAAAGTATGTTTGAGTGTCCTTTGCATCCTGATTCAATTGTTTCACTAATGCATCAACGGAATCAAATTTAATCTCGCCCCGAAGTCGATAATCCCATTCAACAGTGACCACTTCTCCGTAGATGGCGTCGTGAAAGTCTAGAAGGTACGCCTCCACAGTTACCGGTCGACCAGTCCCAAAAGTCACGTTGCGACCGATCGAAGTCATTGCTGGATACCACTGGTTGCCAACCTTAACACGGGTCACGTAGACTCCGATTCCAGGCAACCAGTACTTGGCATCGTGACTGACATTTGCCGTTGGGTAGCCTAGTGTTCGCCCACGGGCTTCCCCGTGAATCACGGTTCCAGTGGTCTTGTAGCGATAACCTAGCAGTTCATTAGCAGTGGCAATGTCACCGTCATCAAGGTTCCGTCGAATACGGGAGGAACTGATCTTTCGAGCCTCAATATCGGCTTCACTCACGGTCACGATTTCAAAACGTCCCTTGGCAAACTTTGGTAAATTAACCATGGTAGCAACGTCTTTAGGACCGTATGTATGGTCAAAACCCGCCACCACGACTTGGGGGTGAAAAGCGACAAGGTATTGATCAACGAAAGTTTGGGGCGACTGAGCAGCAAATTGACTGGAAAAATTGACCTGATACACAATGTCAGCACCCAACTGTTTGAACAGTTCTAATTTTCTTGGAGTCACCGTTAAATAGCGGCTTCGTTTTGGACTCAGCTTTTCGTACACGATTGCTGGGTGGTGATCATACGTCAGAATGGCTAACGCCAGTCCACGCTCGTCAGCAATTGCCCGGGCTCGCCTAATGACCGCCTGGTGCCCCCGATGGACGCCATCAAAAAAGCCCATGGCTAGGACAACTGGCTGATCAACCACGTCACTGGCGGTCATGGGGTGATGAATTTGAATCACTTGCATAATATCGTCTCAACTTTCTATTTAATACTAAACATTTTTAAGGGCTTATAGCGATTTTTAACTAGTTGATAGAGACATTTGATCTGCCCATTGTACTTAAGCGAAATCACTGGTGCTGAGCTACCCACTTCATCCGGTAGCAACCAAACACCGTGTTGAACGACCGCCCAGATGTCATCAGCGATCTCGACGGTCGGGTATTCACTAAGCACGCGATCGATCGGATATAAGAAATTATCGCTGCCCTGTTCGAACTGACTCTTAACCTTAGCTAATGAGATGGTTTCTTCAAGCTTAAACCCGCCACTTTCGATTCTAGTCAGAGCTGACATAACGGCTGGTACTCCTAATTTAGCGCCCACTTCAACCGCCAATGTTCGCACGTAAGTCCCTTTGGAACAGACCACTTCAAAATCAAAAGTTTGCGTCCCGGTCTCAACGTCAAAGTGGGATCGAGCAGTCCGGTCAAAAGCTGAAATCGTTACCGTTCTAACGGGCCGTTCTACACTTTGACCCCGCCGTGCATACTCATAAAGTTTGCGACCATTAACTTTGACCGCAGAAAACATCGGCGGAACCTGTTTAAGTTCCCCCACCATCTTAGCCATCACAGCATCAATTTTAGCGTCATCAACCGGTTTATCCATCACTACCCGATCAATTTCCGGACCATCTAAATCCTCAGTCTCAGTTGAAAATCCTAGCGTCACACTACCTCGATAGACTTTGCGATGGGTCATCAAGTAATCAACGACCTTCGTCGCGCTGCCCACACAGATTGGCAGTACACCATCGACGTTGGGGTCCAAAGTACCTGAATGGCCAACTTTTTTCATGTGCAAAATATTGCGAATTTGGTTCACGCAGTCGTGACTTGTCATCCCGCGCTCTTTATATAGTGGAATAATGCCGTCCATTAGTAACTACTCCATTTCGTATAAACTGTCTAACCTTGACATTATATCACGCCACGGGCAATTGACTAAAGATTAAAAAGGGGCTGGCAAATTAATTACAGTTATTCTCTTTAAATAAATAACAAAAAGAGCTTATAAATGCACTTTTAATCAATCGATTCTAAACAAAAATAAGCGAAATTCTCAGTTTGAATCACTGAAAATTTCGCTTATTTTAGTTTGAAACTTGAAACGACCATGTGATCATCTGACTAAAGATCAGAGTCTTCTTGATGCAGCTTATTCAACAACTCATCGATCCGACTGCCATACTTAACGGACTGATCACGTTCAAAGGTCAATTCTGGCGTCTTGTAAATATTTAAACGGGAGCCTAATTCACTCCGAATCAAGCCGGTTGCTTTTGACAATCCTCGAGCAGCTTTTTCACCGTCGGATGCCTTGTCAGACAAGATGCTGTAATAGATTGTTGCCTGCTGCAGATCACCCGTCACCTCAACGCCAGTCACAGTGATACCTTGAACCCGCGGATCACGGACCCGTTTAAGCAAAATATCATTGACTTCACGCTGAATCTCTTGTTCAAGCCGTCCAACACGATAATGTGCCATCTATTTCACACCGCCTTAGCTCTTTATTCGATTGGAACTTCCTTCATGACGTAAGCTTCGATCACATCGCCAACTTTAATGTCGTTGTAATTTTCAATGGTCAAACCTAATTCATGACCTTGCTTCACATCGGTTACATCGTCCTTAAAGCGTTTCAAACTGCCTAGTTTACCTTCATAGACCACAACTGAATCACGAATCAAACGAACGTCACTATCGCTTGAAACGTGGCCATCAGTGACCATTCCACCGGCAATTGTCCCCACTTTAGAGGCTTTAAAGATCTCCCGAACTTCAACTTCGCCGATCACTTCTTCTTCATAAGTTGGTTCAAGCTTACCCTTCATGGCGTGTTCAATTTCGTCGATTGCATTATAAATCACTCGGTGCAATCGAATATCCACGTTATCCTGGTCAGCCTGTGACTTTGCTTGTGGTGTTGGACGAACGTTAAAGCCAATGATAATGGCGTTACTTGCTTCAGCCAGTGTGACATCACTTTCGTTAATGGCACCAACAGCAGTATGAATAATGTTGACTCGAACACCTTCAACTTCGATCTTATTTAAACTGTTAGCCAAAGCTTCAACAGAACCTTGAACGTCGGCTTTGATGATCACGTCAACTTCCTTCATTTCCCCTTCCTTCATGGTATCAAAGAGGTTATCAAGAGTGACGGTATTCTTATTACGCCGTTCTTCCATCAAAGCATTCTTAGCCCGTTCTTCACCAGCAGCACGAGCGGTCTTTTCATCGTCAAATACAACGAAACGGTCGCCAGCTTCCGGAACATCGTTCAACCCGGTGATCTCAACTGGTGTCGACGGTTTAGCATGCTTGATAGCCTTGCCGTTTTCATTATCCATTGTCCGCACCCGACCAAAGGTGTTCCCAACAACGACTGGATCCCCAACGTTCATGGTTCCTTGTTGGATCAGCAGCGTTGCAACCGAACCACGACCCTGATCCAGTTTAGCTTCAATCACTGACCCAGCGGCATTTTGCTGTGGGTTAGCTTTTAATTCCATCACTTCAGCTTGCAACAGGATCATGTCCAGTAATTCATCAATGTTCTTACCGAACTTCGCTGAAATTTGGACAAAGATCGTATCGCCGCCCCAATCTTCTGGAATCAAACCGTATTCAGTTAGTTGTTCCATGACGTGGTTCGGATTAGCGCCTGGTTTATCAATCTTATTGACCGCAACAATGATTGGTGTCTTGGCTGCCTTGGCGTGGTTGATCGCCTCAACAGTTTGAGGCATGACACCATCATCAGCAGCAACGACTAGCACCGTGATATCAGTTATATCAGCACCACGAGCCCGCATTTCAGTAAAGGCGGCGTGCCCTGGAGTATCCAAGAAGGTGATCGTCTTGCCGTTATGCTTAACCTGGTAGGCACCAATAGCTTGCGTGATCCCACCAGCTTCACCAGCCGTAATATGAGAATGACGTAGATGATCTAGCAAAGTTGTCTTACCATGGTCAACGTGTCCCATAATTGTAACTACTGGTGGCCGCGTTTCAAGGTGTTCCGTATTGTTAACTTCTTCTTCAAAAGTCTTATCAATATCAGAAACGTCCACTTCGACTTTTTCCTTGGCATCGATTCCGTATTCAGAAGCTAAGATCTCGATAGTATCCTTATCTAGTGACTGGTTTTGATTGACCATGACACCCAGCATGAATAACTTCTTAACGATCTCAGCTGGTTCACGATGCAACAGTTTCCCCAGGTCTTGAGCATTCATTCCAACCTGGTAAACTAACGTTTCTGGGAGTGCCTTATTTTTCCGTTCTGGTGCCCCTTTATGCTGATTTGTTTCCTTGATTCGTTGGTTCTTCTTGTTGTACTTACGATTATTGTTCCGACGCCGATTGTTATTGCGGTTATTGCGGTTGTTATTGCGGTTTCCGCCCCCGTTATTCAGGCTGCCGCCAAAGCGTCCTGAACCGCTATGATTTCGGTTACTGTTCTGTGACCGGTTACTGTTGTTTTGAGTGCGATTATTATTTTGTGACCGGTTGCTGTTATTGCTTTGTGAACGATTATTGTTGCTACTTTGTGACCGGTTACTGTTATTGCTTTGTGACCGGTTATTATTTTGGCTCCGGTTCCCATTATTCTGGTTATGGTTAGCTTGGTTATGACTTTGCGTCCGGTTGCCACCGTTTTGAGTGCGGTTATTACTTTGAGTACTGCGATTTCCGCCCTGGTTACGATTGCCACTATTTTGACTGCGGTTTTCGCTGCTTTGGACACGGTTATTGCTTTGACTACGGTTATTTGAACTCTGATTACGGTGGCCGTTTTGACCACGATTATTGGTCTGACTTGACGATTGAGCACTGCCATTTGAATGCGTCCGATTCCGCTGAGTTGCTGAGCTACTGTTTGACTGGCTCTTTTGACCAGCAGCTTGGGTAGCTTGAGCTGATTTAGCAGCGGGCTTAGCCGTCTTACTGCCCTTATTTGAGAAACTTTCTCGAAGTTGACGTTCCTCATTATCGCCTAGCGTTGACATATGATTCTTCACGTCAAAGCCCTTTTCTTGGGCTTTATCGATAATTGTTTTGCTCGATACGTTAAGTTCTTTAGCTAATTCGTAAATTCGCTTTTTGCCCATAACTTCACTCTCCTTTTACATTAACTAGTTCAATTAGTTTCCGAGCAAATCCAGGGTTTTTGACACCATAGGCGGTGCGATTCATCCCGGTTGCTTGGCTTAGTTGTTCCTTTGAAAACGTGGTAATTAAGTCGACATGGTAAAACGTGGCCTTATCACGTAACTTTTTCAAACTGCTTGCACCAGTATCACTTGCCACGACGGCAACTGAGATACTCTGGGCGCGAATGGCTTTTAAGACGAATTCCTCACCACTGACCAACTGGTTAGCACGCCGAACCAACCCTAAAAGCTGTAAAAAAGCGTCAGGCCTTGCCATCTTGGAATAACTCACGGCGCGCCTGTTGATGGTCCACGTAGTCCACCAAATCGTCATAGAACTGATCATCGATTTTAGTTTCAAAAACCTTATCAAAAGTGCGTTCCTTGCGTGCTTTCTTAGCAATGTCAACGTCCAGTGAAATGTAGGCGCCACGGCCCGACTTTTTCCCCGTTGGGTCCACCGACACGTTCTTATCTTTGTCACGAACGATTCGAACAAGGTCTTTTTTAGGCGCCATTTCACCGGTCACAATGTCTTTTCTCATTGGTACCTTACGTTTTTTCATCTGTGCTGGCCTCCTTAATCGGTTGCGTCGTTATCCTCAGCGGTATCAGAATCACTGCTTTGATTTTCATCTAAAGCGGCATCGTCATCATTAGTTTCGTTGGTCTCATCACTATCATCCGTTGAATCAGCAGCATCAGACGCTGTTTCACCCTGATCATCAGCGGTAGCGGCCTCTTGATCGTCGCCATTATCCGCCGGTGCATCATCATCTGAACGGTCATTAAACAACGTTTCAGCTTCTGACTCCGACTTGATGTCAATCTTATAACCCGTTAATTTAGCGGCTAAGCGGGCGTTTTGACCACGTTTACCAATGGCTAATGACAACTGATAATCTGGGACGATCACCGTGCAAGCACGCTCGTTATTTTCGTCAAAGATCACGTCGATCACTTCAGCGGGGTTGAGAGCATTCGCAATGAATTTTGCTTCATCATCCGTCCACTCCACAATGTCCATATTTTCGCCGTCCAGTTCCGAAACAATGGCTTGAACACGCTGCCCACGAGGACCAACACTCGTCCCCACAGGATCAACATCCGGGTTGTTCGAACGAACAGCAACCTTAGCACGATCACCTGCTTCGCGGGCGATCGACATGATTTCAACCGTGCCATCGTAGATTTCAGGAATTTCCTGTTCAAAGAGGCGCTTTAACAAACCGGCATCCGTTCTGCTTACGAAGACCTGGGGACCCTTTGGTGCGTTTTCTACCCGGGTCACGTAAACCTTAATATGATCGTGCATGCGGTAAGTCTCATTAGGCATCTGATCTTGGCGGCTCATAACCGCTTCAACGTTACCTAGGTTAACGTAGACAAAACGGTTATCCTGACGTTCAACTTCACCAGTGATGATTTCATTTTCGTACTGACTGTACTGATCATAAACCAAGGAACGCTCTGCTTCACGAACCCGTTGCATAATGACCTGCTTAGCAGTCTGCGCAGCAATCCGACCAAAGTTCTTTGGTGTCACTTCAAACTTAATGTCATCGCCGATCTCGTAGCCGCGACTAACCTGTAATGCATCGTCCAAACTGACTTCCAGACGGGAGTCATATACTTGGTCAACGACTTTCTTAACGGCGTAAACGTGAACTTCACCCTTTTTCTGGTCAAAAGTGACCTCAACGTTTTGTGCCTGACCGTAATTACGCTTATAAGCTGAAGTTAAGGCAGCTTCAAGTGCGTCGATCACAATTTCCTTCTTGATACCCTTTTCCGTTTCTAGCGTGTTAAGAGCACCTAATAGTTCTTTACTCATTACTTGTAGTCTCCTTTAGCTATTAAAACTTAATTGCTAATCTTGCTTTGGCAACGTTTTTTCGTGGAATGACCAGGTCTTTCATGCGACCCTTCAGGTTAACTCTAAGTCCCAATTCTGAGTCGCTGACCGAGGTCAATGTCCCTTCAAATGCCTTTTCACCATTCAGTTTCTGGTAGAGGGAAACGTGAATGTAATGTTCAACCGCCCGTTCATAATCAGCTTCTTTTTTCAGCGGTCGCTCAGCACCTGGAGACGATACTTCCAAGAAATACGCTTGGGGAATTGGATCGGGATCTAAGCTGTCCAGTTTTTCACTGACTTCATCACTGACCAGTGCGCATTCATCGATTGTAATGCCGCCTGGTTTATCAATGTAGAGTCGTAAGTACCAACTTTTCCCCTCACGAACAAACTCAACGTCTACCAATTCAAAATGATGAGCATCTACAATCGGTTTCGCCAGAGCCGTAACAATATCAACGACGTTATCCAATCTTTTACCTCCAATAACATTTTTCCATTAAAAAGAGCGAGCATCGCTGCTCACTCCTTTCCGAAATATCTACACTTCGTATAATATCACAAATGGACCATAAACGCAAACTTGAAAGCCCGTGGTTATGGTAACCCAAGCGGCAATCAACTACATCATATCGAATAAACTCAACTGATTTTCGTCCGGTAAACCATCCAACACGCCGTTTTCAGTCATAAATTCAATCAATGTTTTCGAAACCTTACCACGCTTGGCTAGGTCTTCTTTGGATAAGAACGGTTTATCTTCACGGGCGGCCACGATTTGTTTAGCCACGTTTAATCCTAGCCCTGGAGCAGCGTTGAACGGTGCGATCAACGTATCGCCATCGATCAGCCATTCACTAGCAGCTGACCTTTCAATGTCGATCATTTTGAACTTAAAGCCCCGTTCGAGCATTTCGTTAGCTAATTCGAGCACCGTCAGCAAATTCTTATCCTTGGCACTGGCGTCCATGCCCTCGTCGTTGATTTCTTTCATTTTCGACTTTACCGACTCCTTGCCACGAGCCATCGCAACAACGTCAAAATCATCGGCCCGGACTGAGAAGTAAGCGGCGTAGTAAACCAGTGGGAAGTATACCTTGAAGTAAGCAACCCGAAGCGCCATTAAAATATACGCAGCAGCGTGCGCCCGCGGGAACATGTACTTGATCTTCAAGCACGAATCAATGTACCAGTCTGGCACTTCCGCCTCACGCATTTTAGCCTGCCAGTCATCCGGAATACCGCGACCGTGACGCACCGACTCCATTATCTGAAAGGCGGTCTCAGAATCTAGCCCCCAGTGGATCAAGTCGGTCATAATGTTATCTCGGCATCCAATCACGTTAGCGATGGTGGCAGTCCCGTTCTTGATCAGTTCTTCTGCGTTACCCAACCACACGTCAGTCCCGTGAGATAAGCCGGAAATTTGTAGCAGTTCGGAATAGTTCTTAGGGTGCGTTTCTTCAAGCATCCCGCGCACAAAACGGGTCCCAAATTCCGGAACGCCAAGGGTCCCGGTTTTCGACTGGATCTGTTCGGGCGTCACCCCAAGCGACTCTGTCCCGGAAAACAACGCCATGACACCCGGATCGTCCATTGGGATCGTTTGGGGATCAATTCCACTTAAATCTTGTAACGTCCGGATCATCGTCGGATCATCATGACCCAAAATATCAATTTTTAAAATGTTGTCATGGATCGAATGAAAATCAAAGTGGGTCGTTTGCCAAGCAGCATCTTGATCATCAGCGGGATATTGAATCGGCGTAAAGTCGTAAATATCCATGTAATCAGGCACAACAATGATCCCCGCTGGATGTTGACCCGTATTACGCTTAACACCGGTGACACCCTTAGCTAACCGGTCAACTTCAGCGTTTCGGAAATTCTGTTCGGTATCACGCTCATAGGCCTTGACGTACCCATAACCGGTTTTATCCGCCACGGTGCCGATCGTTCCGGCCCGGTAAACGTTCTTTTCGCCGAACAGCACCTTGGTATAGTTGTGAGCGATCGGTTGGTAATCACCCGAAAAGTTCAAATCAATATCAGGTACCTTGTTTCCTGTAAACCCTAAGAAGGTTTCAAACGGGATGTTATGGCCATCGCCAATCATCAACGTACCGCACTTAGGACATTTCTTTTCGGGTAAATCAAATCCTGAACTGTATTCACCATTCGTAAAGAATTGCGAGTATTGACAGTTTGGACAGCGATAGTGAGGCGGCAACGGATTAACTTCAGTGATCCCCGTCATAGTGGCCACCAAACTGGAACCGACAGACCCCCGGGAACCAACCAAATAACCGTCCTTATTACTTTTATGCACTAAACGCTGAGCAATCAAGTAGATCACTGAAAATCCGTTACCGATAATACTTTTAAGTTCACGATCTAGTCGGTGCTGAACTAGTTCCGGCAGCGGATCACCATACCACTCGTGGGCGGTATTCATAGTCCGTTCTCGAATTTCGTCCTCTGCGCCTTCCATCCGCGGCGTATATAGCTTATCTTTCAGCGGATGAACATCGTCGATCTCGTCAGCAATGGCATTCGTGTTGGTCACAACTAATTCCTGAGCCTTGTCTTCACCAAGAAACTTGTAATCATCAAGGAGTTCGTCAGTAGTTCGAAAATGAACGTCTGGTAACTCCTGTCGGTTCAGCGGGTTAGCCCCACCCTGAGAATTAATGAGAATTTTACGATAAATGGCGTCTTCTGGATTGAGGTAATGCGCATCACCCGTCACAACAACTGGTTTATCAAGCTCTTCACCCAGCTTAACCATGTTAGTCAGAATCTCTTCAAGGTTCTTACGGTTCTGGATCAGGCCTGAATCGATCAGCGGCTTATAAGCTGCTAACGGCTGCACTTCCAGGTAATCATAGAACTTAGCCTTCGTCCGCGCTTCGGCATAGCCCTTTTGCATCATCGCCGTGAAGACTTCCCCTGAATCACAGGCGGAACCGATCAGCAAGCCTTCGCGTAACCTCTCAATTTGACTTCGAGGCATTCGTGGCACCCGGAAAAAGTAGTTAACGTTCGACATTGAAACCAACTTGAACATGTTTTTCAAACCAGTCTGAGTCTTAGCCAAAATAATGGCGTGAGATGGCCGAGCATGTTTGAAGGCATCATTGTCACTCATATGATCGTTCAACTGGTCATGATACTTGATCTGATAACGATCCTCAGCATCTTTTAAGAAGAGATAGTTCAAATGACCCGTTGATTCAGCATCGTAAATCGCTCGGTGATGGTGTTCCAATGAAACGTGAAACTTTTTCGCCAGTGTATTAAGCCGGTAACCACGTAAGTCTGGATATAAAAAGCGGGCCAGGGTCAACGTGTCGATAATCGGGTTGGAAACCTCCGGCATGTCATAGCGCTGATAACCAGCGTTCATAAAACCAATATCAAAGGTCACGTTATGCCCAACGATAATGGCATCACCATAAAACTTTCGAAATAGTTCAAAGACTTCTTTTTCGCTTTTTGAGCCGTGCACCATATCATCGGTGATACTTGTCAGTTCCGTCGTTTGGTCAGACAAGTGAAAGCCCGGATCGATGAACTCTTCAAACTGATCAATGACTTCCTTACCCTGCATTTTAACGGCCGATAGTTCAATGACCCGGTCATAAATTGCTGACAGACCCGTTGTTTCAACGTCAAAAATCACGTAAGTAGCGCCCTCAAGTGCCCGGTGTTCACTATTATAGCCAATTGGTACACCGTCATCCACGAGGTTGGCTTCCACCCCGTAAATCATTTTGATACCAGCTTTCGACGCGGCATGAAAGGCTTCTGGAAAGCCCTGGACACCAGCATGGTCAGTAATAGCAATTGCTTTATGACCCCACTTCTTAGCTTGTTTAACGTAGTCCGAAATCGGGTTAGTGGCATCCATTGTACTCATAGTAGTGTGCAAATGCAGTTCGACACGCTTTTCACCCTCGGGGGCTTTATCCTGTCGACTTGGTACCGTTACTTGATTGATGTCATAAGCGTTTAAAACCAGGTCGCGCATGTAGGTGTCTTCTTGAACACCACCGCGAACCTTGATCCAGTCACCTTCATTTAAACCCGCAAACTGGGCTTCATCACTGTCGTCACGAGAGAATTTTTTAACGGTGATCGATGACGTATAGTCCGTAATTTCCAAAATCATCAGCTTTCGACCCGAACGCAAATCACGGATTTCTTTACTGAAAACGTATCCTTGTACGACTACCGACTTTTCTTCATATTCAATCGAAATCAATTGGACAGGCTCTTCGTCCGCCTTAATTTTGCGACCGATCACGGTGGGCCCGCTGGCAACATCGCCACCCTGCTTTTCTCGTTTTTGGTTTGCAACCTTGATAGCAGCAACCGCTTTTTGAGCCAATTGCGCGTCGTTTTGGGCTTTCTGCTGTTTAAACTCCTGAATTTTAGCTTGCGAGGCAGTTTCATCCACCATCGTATGAATCGAGAACTTTGGGAAACCGTACATTTCATACCGGTTTTCGATTGGTCCCAGTGCTTGATTAACCATGAAATTCTTCACGACTTCGTTTTCCGCCATGAAAATCACGCGACCATCCTCAAGCTTCGGCACCTGATTGCGACACAGTTCCTGCAGTAATGGCGACGTCACGCCGCTGTGCTGGACGACCCAGTTCCAATAGTCACCAATCAGACGATTATCAAGGTCCGTATTATGCGTGTGAATCTCAAAATCGACCTGAGCAATTGACTTAAACGCTTGATGCAATTGCCCCTGAAAGGTCATAAAGGTATCGAATGGCAAAACGGCTGGCAAATCAAAGTTAAAGTGCCACCGTTTTGACTGCTCGTGAACGGTCAGCTTTTCCAGCCCGGCATCCTGGAAGAATGGTTGACTGGCTAAGTCCGAGAGTTGGAGTTGCTGTAATAATTTTTCAAATAAAGCATGGTGATCTAAAGCCACACCAAACTGCCCCCTTCGTTTTGATAAGCCCTATCATTTTAACCTAAAACGAACCTGAGACAAAACAAAATGGTTTTGTTTGTTCTCAAGTCCGTCCTTACAAATATCGCTAATCAGTTGATGATTCAGATTCGTCTGAATCATCATTGATCTCTTTTAATAAGATTGCCACGGTGTTTTCAACTTCATCCGTTTTAACCTCGACCGTTTCGCCAGTCTTACGAATTTTAACTTCCACGATACCATCACTGGCCTTTTTACCAACCGTGATTCGAATCGGCAGACCAATCAGATCTGAGTCAGCAAACTTAACACCGGCCCGTTCTTTTCGGTCATCGATCAATACACGGTAGCCAACTTTTTCAAGGCTGGCAGTCAGTTGATTAGCCACATTCATTTGAACGTCATTTTTAACGTTGACTGGAATGACATGCAAATCAAACGGTGCAATCGCGCGTGGCCATACTAAGCCGTTCTCATCAGCTTGTTGTTCAGCAACAGCGGACAGCAAGCGACTGACACCAATGCCATAGGAACCCATAATAACAGGCACCGAACGACCGTTTTCATCCAAAACTTTAGCATCCAGAGCCTCTGAATAACGAGTTCCAAGTTTAAAGATATGGCCAATTTCGATCCCGCGGGTAAACTTCAGCTTACCAGCGCCGTCTGGTGAAATATCACCTTCCTGAACCGTCCGTAAATCAGTGAAGTGATCCACCCGATAATCACGATCCACATTGACGTTCATGTAGTGGAAACCATCTTCGTTAGCACCAACCACAGCGTTGACCATGTCTTGAACATACTGATCAGCCAGAATAGTGACGTCTTCGCTAACCCCAACCGGACCTAGTGCTCCGAATGAGGCGCCCAAATATTTCTTAGCATCGTCGTTAGTTGCCGGGGCCAAAAAATCAGCCTGTAAGTAATTTTTGAGCTTAACTTCATTTAGTTCATGGTCACCACGAATGAGTGCTAAAACTGGCTTTTCATCAGCAATATACAACAAACTCTTAATCAGTTCACTAGGCTCAAGCTCAAGCTTTTTCGCAACGTCATCAATTGTCTTCGCATCACCCGTAGCGACCTTTTTGAGATCCTTTTGGGCAGCATGGGATTTTTTCGGTGTATATAAACTGGTAGCCATTTCAAGGTTGGCAGCGTAATCAGACTCGTCGACGTAAACGATCGTATCTTCACCAATCGGGGCAATAGCAGAGAATTCCTTCGAATCTTTCCCACCCATTGCACCGGCATCACCGATAATCGTTCGGTATTTTAAACCGATCCGGTCAAAAATTCGGCGATAAGCGGCTTCCATCTGACGATAGACCACGTCTAGATCATCATAGTTGGTTGAAAATGAATAGGCATCCTTCATAATGAATTCCCGACCACGCAGCAAACCATAACGAGGACGTTCCTCATCGCGGTACTTAGCTTGGATCTGATACAAAGTTAACGGCAATTTTTTATAGGATTTAATACTGTCACGAATCAGCGTTGTAAAGGTTTCTTCATGAGTTGGACCCAAAATAAAATCGGTATCGTGTCGGTTTTTAAATTTAAACAGTGTTGGACCGTATGTATCATACCGACCTGAATCTTTCCAAAGTTGTGCGGGTAAAACCGTGGGCACTACCATTTCAACGGCATCGATCTTGGTCATTTCTTCACGAATCACCTTTTCGATGTTTGTTAAAACTTGAAATGCCAAGGGTAGATAGGCATACATGCCGGCAGTCACTTGGCGAATATACCCCCCACGAAGCATCATTTGATGACTTAGTGCCTCAGCATCACTTGGCACCTCCTTTAAGGTTGGAATAAGCATTTTTGACTGTTTCATACTCAACTAAACTCCTTTTCCAAATTCACTTTTAATCTATTTATCTGATAAAGTACCGTTCGATATCATTCCACGTCACAAGCAACATTAAGACAACGAGGAAAACGACCCCAACAAGGGTGATCGCTGTTTCAACGTTTTCGGAAAGTGGCTTCCGTCGAATGCCTTCAATCACGTTAAGTAATATTTTACCACCATCAAGGGCCGGAATTGGTAATAAGTTCACGATTCCTAGGTTTAATGATAAAAAGGCCAAAAAACTAAGCACGCCAACTAGGCCCTCAGACGCAGCAGTTGACGTTGTCGCAAAAATGGCCACTGGTCCACCCAAATCGTTTAATCTAAAATGACCGGAAATCATTGTCCAAATTGCGCCTAGTAGCCGAACTGTCATTTGCCAAGTCTGGGTAAATCCTGAAACTAACATAGCACCTATATCATGGCTGCGATACTGGGTGATGCCGATTTCCCCCACCGTTTGTTTATTGACTGTATGTGCTTTTGGCGTCAATTGGATGGCCTTATTTTGACCGTTACGCTTAATTTTAAAGGTGGTTGGTTTGTTAGCCCGCCCCTGAATCTGAGTAGAAATTTGATCCCAGGTCTTGACCGCCTTGCCATTGACCGCAGTAATGTAATCACCATTTTTAATGCCAGCGTTGCGAGCCACTGTCACTTGCGTAGTCGTCGGGGTAACGCGATTACCATTATTGGTCACGCCACCCATCACAAATGTGAGGATCGTGTAAACAATAATGGCCAAAAAGAAATTATTCATCGGACCCGCAAAGTTGGTCATCAACCGATGGCCAAGACTAGCTGATTGGAATTGAACATCCCGCGGAGCAATGCGGACTTCGGTACCATCCGCTTCGATAATAGTGGCGTTATGAGCAACTGAATAGCGTTTAACAGCACTTTCATCACCGTTTTCATAGCCTTCGATCCACAACTGATCTTCTAGATCGGTTGCCGTCACAGCCATTGGGATGCCATTAAAGAGGGTTGATTTCTTGCTGGTATTGATTCGAGTAACTTGGTCATGATCACCCACGTAAAGACTGACCGGCGTCCCGGGTTTTAACTCGTCTTCATCGTCTTCCGCACCGGCCATACGCACGTAACCACCGACTGGCAGCAGCCGAATTGTGTAGGTGGTATCGGCAGTCCGATAGTTGAAAAGCTTTGGACCCATGCCAATTGAAAATTCCCGAACGAGGATCCCTGCTCGTTTGGCAAAGTAAAAGTGACCAAACTCGTGGATGAAAACGATTAGGCCAAAGACAATAATGAATGTAATGATGGTCGTAATCACAGACGTCGATCCTTTCGTAAATGTCTAATTTAAAACGCTAAATGAATCCAAGCAGATGCAACGCAGGTAAAACTAATAATAAACTATCAAAACGGTCTAAGATACCACCATGACCTGGTAAAATGCGACCAGAATCTTTGACGCCATAGTAACGCTTCAAGGCGGATTCAACCAGGTCACCCAGTTGACCGATGACAGAAAGAACGATCGTCAGCAAGACGGTCATTAACCAGCTGTAATCCCCCTGCGGATAGAAGTAAGCGTAAATAGCCAACACAATGGTAGCCACCACCGTACCACCAACAGAGCCTTCCCAAGTTTTATTCGGGCTAATGTGGGGTGCTAGTTTATTGCGGCCAAATTTGCAGCCAATCATATAGGCACCACTGTCAGTGATCCAAACGATCAACAGGGCAAAGAAAATGGTCGAAATTCCGGCCGCCCGAGCCACGATGAAGTAGTGAAACCCAAACCCAATGTAAATTGCACCAAGCGTCAGCACAGCAGCATCGTCAAATGAAAACCGATTCTTGGAAAATACCGTGTAGAGCAATAGCAAAATGATCATGGCGTAAATCACAAAGGTTAAGTTTAAATGTCCAGGTATGAAATCATGCCAAACATCGGGTAAAATCACTAGCAACAGTGCAATCGCAGAAAGCAGCGCCTCCCACGAAACAATTAGTTTTTTACGCATGACCAAAATCTCGGACAGTGCTACCAATCCGAGTGCCGCCGCTGCAATATCGACCCATACATGGCCGGCAATGACAATTGGAATGAAGATAATTAAAGCGATGACCGCCGTAATAACCCGTTGTCTCATAATACGCTCCCTTTTCCCTAGTTTATTTCGATAAGCCGCCAAAACGGCGCTTTCGGTGCTGATACTCATAAATTGCCTGCTGTAGCAAGCCGGGTGTGAAATCCGGCCAGTGCGGTGCCATGAAGACAAACTCTGAATAGGCAATCTGCCACAGCAAAAAATTCGATATGCGCTCCTCACCCGACGTTCGGATAACCACATCGGGATCACGATACTGACCCAGTGAAGCCGTCATTAAATGTTGACTGATTGTTTCATCAGTCACTTCTGAAGGTTCCATTTCACCCGTTTTAACGGCTTGGGCAATTTCTTGAACCGCAGTTGTAATCTCAGCTCGGCTACCGTAATTCAAGGCAAAGTTTAACACCATGCCGTCGCAGTCTTTTGTATCTTCAATCGCATCTGCCACTGCTTTTTGAGTTTTAGCCGGCAACTGATCCGTATAACCCATCACATTCACGCGAACATTATGCTTAATCAAGTCTGGCACAAAAGTGTCAAAAAAATCAACGGGTAATTTCATTAAATAATTCACTTCGTCTGCTGGACGTTTCCAATTTTCCGTCGAAAAAGCATAGAGGGTCAAAACTTTGATGCCCAGATCACTGGCTGCCTGGGTGATAATTTTCACAGTGTCCATCCCCTGCTTATGACCAGCGACCCGTGGTAAATGGCGTCGTTGAGCCCAGCGGCCATTTCCATCCATGATGATTGCAACGTGGGCCGGAATATTATTAGGGTCAAGCTTAAAGTCGTCTTGAAGATCTTCTTGATCTTTCTTATTGAGCCAAGAAAACAAAATGACACCTCCCAAATTTGCTTCTTAGGGCATAATCATACCAAAAAACAGAGTTGTCGACTATCCCAACTCTGCTTGAAAGGTGATTATTTAACAGAATCTAAATATGCTATTGGAGTAAGCGCCATTCACCACGATTAGCATCCGTCAACGTATTAAAATACTGAAGCAGATTGTTAGCATCGTCAGGACTGACCTCGCCCAGCATGTTTAACGCTTGCCCAGTGGGAATTGGTTCGCTTAAATCCGTGATTTCAGATTCGTTTTCGATCTTGGCCTTGGAAAAGGCAATGATCCAATCCTGTTCGATCAGCTGAGTAATCACAAAAAATAGGTTAAAATCATCTGCCACGTAAGCGGGCTGGGCGTAAACACCGTCATCAATCTGGGTCAGTTCATTGCCGTTATAGTTCAAGACGGTCAAATTTTCCTCTGTAACCGCCTCGTTTAGTTTAAAGACCATTTTGGCAAATTCAGGTGTACCTGGTGTAATTTCTTGAATCTCATCATCTTTAGCCATGTAAAATTCCTTTCTGAGTCCGGCAAATTAGCCAGAGATAATTTCCTGCTCTTTGTCATCGGTTAATTTATCGATTTGTTTGATTGCCTCATCCGTGACTTTTTGCACGTCTTTTTCAAGCCGGTGCACCTCATCGTCCGTAAAGTCACCATTCTTGTGACCCTTCTTTAATGAGTCCATTGCTTCACGACGAACGTTACGAACAGCAACTTTGCCATTCTCAGCAACCCCGCGAACTTGCTTAGCTAGTTCTTTACGGCGTTCTTCCGTCAACTGCGGAACAACTAAGCGAATTGCTGTCCCGTCATTAGCGGGTGTGATGCCTAAATCAGATTCCATGATCCCCTTTTCAACATCCTGCAGCGCCGTTTTGTCAAATGGAGTTACCATAATCACCCGTGGTTCGGGTGTGGTGATCGATGCCACTTGATTAATCGGTGTTTCAACACCGTAATACTCAACGGTGACCCGACTCAGCAGACTGGCATTCGCGCGACCTGCTCGGATGGTGCCAAACTCACGGCTCAATACTTGTTCAGCCTTGTTCATCTTATCTTTTGCTTCATCAATAATTGGATTAGCCAACTTTATTTCCCCCTAACTGTAGTTCCGATTTCTTCACCAAGAACAACTTTTTTAATGTTTCCTGGATGATTCAAATTAAAGACAACTAACGGAATATCATTATCCATGGAAAGCGTGCTGGCTGTTGAATCCATGACATGCAGACCCTTGTTAATAATATCCATATGGGTCAAATGATCAAATTTTACCGCATTGTGGTCAATATTAGGATCAGCTGAGTAGATCCCGTCAACACCGTTTTTAGCCATCAAAATGGCATCGGCATTAATTTCAGCGGCCCGCAGTGCAGCGGTGGTGTCAGTAGAAAAATAAGGACTACCAGTACCACCGGCAAAGATCACGACCCGGTCCTTTTCCAAATGACGAATGGCCTTCCGTCGAATGTATGGTTCGGCAATGGCCCGCATTTCAATCGAAGTCTGAACCCGGGTCGGAACTCCCAACGATTCTAGGTTATCCTGCAATGCTAAAGCGTTCATAATCGTTGCCAGCATGCCAATATAATCTGCTTGGGCACGTTCCATTCCCATTTGGGCGCCTGATTCTCCGCGCCACATATTACCGCCACCAACGACGATACCGATTTGAAGACCCAATTCAAATACATCTTTGACCTCTTTTGCCACTGTTTTGATCACTGGTGGATGAATGCCAAAACCTTGATCACCTGCTAGGGCTTCGCCACTAAGCTTCAAAACAATGCGCTTATACTTTAAATCCGACATGATGAGCCTCCTATTAGCTTTCATTGTGTAATTCTATCATAAACCGGTATCGACCGATAGTCGTATCACACCCAAATTGCATAAAAAAAGATGTACTAAAAAGTACATCTTTTTTAAAACTAGTTTTAGCCATTGATCTGACTGTTAACTTCGTCTTCAAAGTTCTTAGTTTCAACTTCGATGCCTTCACCAACTTCATAACGAACAAAGCTCTTAAGCTTGCCGCCCTTAGAAGCAACGTATTGGCTAACGGTTTGGTCAGAATCCATAACGAATTCTTGGTCAGCAAGGCTGATCTCAGACAAGAATTTGCGCAGACGACCTTCAACCATCTTTTCAACGATCTTTTCTGGTTTACCTTCGTTTAAAGCTTCCTTCTTCAGAACCTCCCGTTCATGGTCTAAACGTTCCGCAGGAATTTCGTCGCGGGAAACAAATTCTGGGTTAACCGCAGCAACGTGCATGGCAACGTTTTTAGCAACACTTTCATCAGCACCGTCAAGGACGACTAATGACGCAATTTGGCCACCATTGTGTAAGTAAGCACCAAAGACCTCACTGTCACTCTTTTCAACAACTTTAAACCGACGCAGTGACGTGTGCTCTGATGTCACTTGAGTCTGTTCAATGATCAAGTCGTTAATGGTTTGACCAGCATCGTTCTTGAGCGCCAATGCTGCATCCATATCAGCTGGCTTATTAGCAGCAATCAAATCAGTAATCGTGTTAACTAAGTTGATAAACCGGTCGTTAGTGGCCACAAAGTCGGTTTCCGAGTTAACTTCAGTGATGGCAGCCACGTTACCATTCACGGAAATGTGTGCTAAACCGTTAGCAGCCACGTTGCTGCTCTTTTTTTCAGCTTTAGCGATACCCTTTTCACGCAGGTAATCAACAGCCTTGTCCATGTCGCCTTCAGTGGCAACGAGTGCTTTTTTAGCATCCATCATACCAACACTTGTCTTGTCACGAAGTTCTTTAACCATTTTTGCAGAAATGCTTGCCATTTATATGGCCTCCTTAAATTTAAGATCGAATTAATTTTTCCAACCAGCACAAAAGGCTGACCCGAAAATAATCAGGCCTCGCGGGTCCACATTTTCAAGCCAGCCTTAGCACTGATGGTTTTCTAACTCATGTTATAAAACTATTCAGCAGTCTTGTCTGATGCGTTGTTACCTTCAACGGCAGCCTTAACATCTTCCATGTTAGCAGCAGGTTGTTGTTCTTGGTTAGCTTCGTCTTGACCTTGACGGCCTTCAATGACAGCATCGGCCATCTTGCTGGTGATCAAGCGAACGGCACGGATAGCGTCATCGTTAGAAGGAATGATCACGTCAATGTCATCTGGATCAGTGTTGGTATCAACCATCGCAACGATAGGAATGTTCAGCTTTTGAGCTTCCTTAACGGCAATCTGTTCCTTACGAGGGTCAACAACAAACATTACGTCAGGTAACTTAGGCATATCTTCAATACCGCCTAAGAATCGTTCCAACTTATCAGTTTGCTTTTTAAGTAAGGAAACTTCCTTCTTAGGTAACCGGTCGAAAGTACCGTCCTCAGCCATCTTCTTAAGATCCTTCAGGCGCTTGATTCGGGTCTGAATTGTTTCCCAGTTGGTCAAAGTTCCACCTAACCAACGGTGGTTAACGTAAAATTGACCAGCCCGGGTAGCTTCTTCTTCGATTGAATCCTGAGCTTGCTTCTTAGTACCAACGAACAGAACAACGGCACCCTTCGATGCTTCATCCTTAACAAAGTTATAGGCCGCGTCAATCAACTTAACAGTCTTCTGTAAGTCAATGATGTAGATCCCATTTCGTTCGGTGAAGATATACTCCTTCATCTTTGGGTTCCAGCGACGGGTTTGGTGACCAAAATGGACACCTGCTTCTAGTAATTGTTTCATTGTGATAACAGCCATGAAATAGCCTCCATTAAAGTTTTTTCCTCCCCTGAGGTCGTCTACGTCAAGAACTCTAACGAGCACTGCCCAACGTATTGCTCAGGGTGTGAATTACGGCAATTAGCCGAAAATTAGTATACCTGTTTTAGCGGGTATTATCAACCCTTAAGCCCAACTTAAATAAAAAACATTTGAAATAAATGTTACATTCATGTTACACTACTTGTCGCAGAACTGCGAGGAGGAACCGATTATGATCAAAGCAATCGTTTTTGATCTCGATGATACACTTTATGATCAACAGCGACCGTTCCGTCAGGCATTGATCTCTGTCTGGAATGATCCGGCTGCTGCCGGTCATGTGTTGACCGACCTCTTTGAGGCTTTTAAGCACATGAACGACCGCGTCGCCGAGCTTGAAACTTTAACCATGACCCAGGTATTTGACCGTTTGAATGCGGTCCTTGATAACCATGACCTACCGGCTTTATCACACTCAGTATGGTTGTCCTTTTGGGATCGTTACCAAAAAGAAGCGGCGCACATCAGCCTGTTCAAAGAAATCCGCGAACAAATGGAACTTTTAAAAGAGCATTATGAATTAGGAATTATCACCAATGGTGAAACTCACACTCAAAAGCAAAAGGTTCAACGGCTCGATTTAAACCAGTGGATCAAATCTCCCAATACGGTGATTTCTGATGAAGTCGGCCTGCGAAAGCCTGACCCACGAATTTTCACTTACTTTAACCGGCTCTTGAATTTACAAGCTAATGAAGTGGTTTACATCGGCGATAATTTTGAACGGGACATGGTCGGAGCAAAAAAAGCAGGTTGGCACGCCTTTTGGTTTAACCACCGGCAGCTAGACCTACCCAAGTCGGAATTTATTCCCGACCAAACGATTGAATCACCAGCCGAACTGGCGGAACTCTTACAAGCGATGTCAGTGACAACCTACTAACGGGATTGGTCCTAAATAAAAATGAGGTTGTAAACAAATTGCGGATGTTAAAAGTGTGACCCGTTTTTTACACCAACATTCATCTTAATTACCAATTGGTACAAAACTGTTATCTAGCGTAAATCTACGTCAAGATTCAGGCCCGGTCATTAAGCAAAAGCGTCGTGAATTCCAAACTAGGAATTCACGACGCTTTTGCTAACCTCCTGAAATCTAACCGAGTCTTGCCACACCCCCATTTTTTAACGGTGATAAGCCGCATAAAGTGAGCCAAGCGATTCAACCGTCATAATGATTGCCATTAACCACATTGCCAGCATGTCTTTCATAGCAAATAACAGCCCGATCAAAACGATATTTAAGATTAGAATCAACCACAGTATTCCCTTTGGCATTGCTACCATCCCTCTTCCTACCAGAATACCTATCATTATAATACAAATTGTTTAGGCATTCCTAAATAATTCATGTACTAACCAAAAAAGTTGTATAATATAGGCAATTAGGAAAGGGGAATATTCAAATGGCAGCAAAAGTGTATAATGATTATTTTTTTGATGAACCAGCTTTTAACACCCATGATGGTGGCTACGTCCCACTCGAGGTGGCAGATGCGCCTGTCTCACCACTCGCCATTCCACCACTCCTGAAACCAGACAAACAAACCGATACCGACATCTGGTACACGGTGACCGCCCAGGCAGGTGAAACGCAAATCTTGCCGGGCGCCAAAACGAAAACTTGGGGCTACAACACTTCCCTACTTGGACAGACAATTGTCTACCCCGTTGGTAAGCATATTCATGTAACCCTGCAAAATCATTTGTCAGAGCTCACCACTTTTCACTGGCACGGGCTGATCGTTTCTGGTCCCTACGTCGATGGTGGCTGTCACGCTCCAGTTTACCCTGGCGAAAGTAAACAGATCGACTTCACGCTCGATCAGCCGGCCGCAACAACTTGGTTGCACGCCCACCCGTGTCCATCGACAGCTGAACAGGTTTGGCATGGACTCGCCACAATGGTGCTGGTAACTGATCAACACATCAATGACTTGCCATTACCTCATAATTACGGTGTCGATGACATTCCGTTAGTTTTACAGGACCGCCGTTTCCACGAAAACAATCAGTGGGATTACCACGCCGATTATGATCCTGACGGTGTCCAAGGACCAACAGCACTGATCAACGGTACCGTTAACCCAGTATTTGACGTAACCACCCAGAAGCTGCGGCTGCGGATCCTTGATGGTGCCAACCGTCGTGAGTGGCGCCTGCATTTTTCAGATGACCTGTCATTCACGCAAATTGCGAGTGATTCCAGTCTTTTGCCCGAACCAGTGCAATTGACCCACCTCATGTTGACTTGCGCAGAACGGGCTGAGATCGTCGTTGATTTTGCTGGCTACCACGATGGCCAAACTGTTACACTTTTCAGCGACGACGTGCCAATTGTCACGTTCAAGATTCACGCTTTTGCGGCTGACAACACAACCATTCCTGACCACCTATTAGATATCCAACGTCCGACTGTCGACCCATCAACACCCGTTCGAAAGATCACAATGAGCGGCATGGACGAGTCCGTGATGATGGATAACAAAAAGTTCTCGATGCAACGGATCGATGCAACTCAACCGGTTGGCGAAGCACAGTACTGGGACATTACGAACACGAATGATATGGATAGCGGTATGGTTCACCCATTCCATGTTCACGGAACTGCTTTCCTCGTTATTTCCAGAAATGGTCACGACCCATACCCGAATGAACACGGTTATAAAGATACCATTGGCGTTAATCCCGGTGAAACGGTCCGTTTGCTGGTTCGCTTTGATCTCCCTGGCGTCTACATGTATCACTGCCACATTATCGAGCACGAAGACGGTGGTATGATGGCCCAGATTCAAACCTACGAAAAGGGCAAACCGATGCCAAAATACAAATTGATGGATATGGATACGTTGATGAATGCCTTTGCTAAAGAACGGGGCATTAAACCAGAGGATCTCTGGATGGCCGGAATGGATTCATATCGTAAAATGGGTATGAAGATGTAATTCACCTGTTTTATATGATACTTAGAAATATCTAGCTTTAATCTACAAAGAGTTTTAAAGTGTTCACCACAATTGCAATTCACTATCAATAACAATCTGATTTGAAAGAATAAAGCGCGAGGCCAGCAGCATTCCCGAAGTTTTGGAAAATGCTGCTGGCCTCGCGCTTTATTTTCTGAACTCAAAGTAAATCAAAAACGACCCGTAAAGGCCGTTTTCTTTTAAGCTTAATTCAAATTAGAACTTAACTTCACTATCGTCAGTGCCCTTTTCAATCAAGTTAACGTTGCTGTTCAAAGCAAATTGAACCATGTTCTTAGCAGCGGTCTTGGTGTAAAAGGCGATGTGTGGCGTAACCAAAACGTTTTCACGCTTGATTAAGTTCTTCAAACGTTCGTCTGGAATAGCATCGAAGCTACCAAAGTCCGTGTTGAAGATGCCGACTTCGTCTTCGTAAACATCCAGAGCAGCACCAGCAACCTTGCCAGAGTCTAAGGCCCGAATCAAAGCATCCGTATCAATTAAAGTCCCACGAGCAGGGTTCAAAATGAAGACGCCATCCTTCATCTTGTTGAAGGCAGCATCGTCTAACATATGCTCGTTTTCCTTAGTTGCAGGTGAGTGCAATGAGATAACGTCAGCTTGAGCATATAATTCATCCAAGGTATCAACGTAGATACCTTCCTTCTCCAATTCAGGATTGTGGTAGATATCATAAGCAACGATCTTGGCACCGAAACCACGGTAAATGTTGATTGCTTTACGGCCGATGCGACCAGTTGCAATCACACCAACTGTCATTTGATCCAGTTCATCAGCAATGTCTGGTGCCCAACGTAAGTCACCATGGGCGATCTTACGGTCAAAGGTGTTAGTCTTACGAAGTAAACGCATTAATTGTGTAACTGTTAATTCAGCAATTGCGCTTGGTGAGTATGCAGGCACGTTAGTTACTTTGATGCCATTCCGCTTGATCGCGTCCGCATCAATGTTATCAACACCAACGTTACGCAGTGAAAGCGACTTGATACCAAAGCTTGCTAATTTGTCCAAAACTTCAGCAGTGTATGGTTTTTGTTGGTAGACAACAGCACCATCATAGCCCTTAGCCTGATCCACTGTTGAGTCATCCAATAATTCAGCAACAGCCTTAACTTCGATACCCTTGTCCTTGGACCATTGTTCGAGGTAAGGTTTTTCATCGTCACGAATACCATATGCAATAATTTTCACAATTGTTTCCTCCATTCACTAATCTGACTATTATTTTATCACGTTTCAGTGCGATTGATAAGCGTTTCCAGTAAATGTTGCAAAAAACGTGCATTTTCGAGCATGCTTTCATACTGGAGACGGTACCCAACAATATCAATGATACCGCTAACACAACTAAATCTTGATCCCGCGAGCTTTCAAATACCGTTCCTTTGCTCGCCGTGACTGATGCTTAAACGCGTATTCCGCTTTCAAGGCAGCCGATTTAGTGAGAAAAGTTTCAAAATAAATCAGTTTTAGTGGATGGCGACTTTTAACCCTCGTATATTTGGCACCCCTACCCTGCTGATGGGCTTCAAACCGCTTATAAACGTCCGTAGAAAAACCACCGTATAACGTATTATCTGCACACAAAAGGACGTAAAAATAGTATTTTTGAGTTGATTGCTTTTCACTCACCGTATAACATCTTCTTTACCGGTGCAGAATATTCCCCCGATTCATCGTAGGTCATTAGCGCTGGTGATATTTTTAAGCCGCTTGCCTGCCCGTCCTTAATTGCCTCAACCAGTACAATATTAGCGTCTCGACCAGGCTTGGGGTAAACAAACTGCAGCCGCTTAATGGCTAGTCTATGCCGCCCCATGACGGTCGTTAAGTCAAGCAGCCGATCTGGGCGGTGCACGAAATAGGCGCGACCATTCATTTTCAGTAGGCCACTAGTCACGCGGATCACCGTTTCTAATGAGGTCGTGATTTCATGCCGAGCAATTGCCAGGTACTGATTTGGATTTTTCTTACTGGCTGGCAGATCCGCAAAATAAGGTGGGTTACAAACCACCACGTCCACCGAATCTTTAGGAATCTGGTCAGTGATCGTCGCCAGGTCTTGCTGGTAGACTGTGACTTGCTCATCCAAATGGTTCAAAGTAACCGAGCGTTTTGCCATGTCTGCTAGCCGGGGTTGTAATTCCACCATTGCGATGTGGCCCCTGGTTTTTGGCGCCATAAATAATCCAACCGCACCATTACCGGCACACAGGTCGACCATCAGTCCCGTTCGTTTTGCTGGTGATCTAGCAAAATTAGCCAGTAAAACGGCATCCAGCGAAAATGAAAAAACCTGTGGGCTCTGAATAATCTTTATGTCTTGGCTGTATAGCTGGTCAATTCGTTCGCCAGCCAGAAGCTCAGGAGTTGTCAAATAATCACCCATTTCATTGATGTTTTCGTAAATTATCTTTATAATAGCAACTATTATACAACTTTACGTAAGAGAGGTTACAACGATGTTTTACTCGTTTATCCGTGTTTTAGTCTGGATACTCATTTATATTATTAATGGTAAACCACACTTCGAACACACCGACCGACTCCCAAAGGGCAATTACATCCTAGTTGGACCGCACCGAACTTGGTTTGATCCAATCTACTATGCACTTGCGGGTAGTCCAAAAAAGTTTAGTTTCATGGCCAAAGTCGAGCTGTTCAAGAACCCTATTCTCAGATGGATCTTAAAGCATGCCAACGCCTTCCCCGTTGACCGAAAGCACCCCGGTCCATCAGCCATTAAAACACCGGTTCGACTGTTGAAAAACACCGATTTATCATTGATCATGTTTCCTTCCGGTACCCGGCATTCGCAGGAACTCAAGGGTGGCGTGGCGGTGATTGCCAAATTAGCGAAGGTCCCAATCGTACCCACCGTTTATCAAGGCCCATTAACGTTTAAGGCGCTCTTCACGCGCAAACGGATCACCGTTGCATTTGGCGAACCATTTAGCGTTGATCCGAAAATGAAAATGGACGATGCGGGTTTCAAAGTGATTGAAACCAAAATGCAACGGGGCTTCGATTCACTTGATAAAGCAATCGACCCCAACTTCCACTACGTTGACCCGAAAGCTAAGGCCCGTTCCAAGTCGGAGGCTTAATCAGTTGGGTTGGCAGCTGAATATTTAATGTTTGCTATTTGGATTGGCTGGTAACGATAATGTTGCCAGCCATTCTTACTCAATTAACCATTCGGTTACCATCTAATTTAATCACACCATTAGTTTTCTCATTAGCAAAAATAAAGCAGCAATAGGTTTACGCTTATTGCTGCTTTATTTTTATTTGCATCCAAATTAGTCTGAAATCATCTAAAATAACACGCTCTAATCCAAATGAGCTGTATTTTGCAGCTGAATCATATCATAGTAAGCACCCTTCTGCGCCATTAATTCATCATTGGTTCCCCGTTCAATAATGCGACCCTGATTCAAAACAAGTATCAAATCAGCATTTTGAATGGTTGACAACCGGTGAGCGACCGCAATTGTGGTTCGCCCAGATTGCAGTTTTGCTAAACTTTTTTGAATCTCCTGTTCAGTTTCAGTATCAACGTTCGCCGTTGCTTCATCCAAGATCAAGATCTTGGGATCAGTAACCACCGTTCGAGCAAACGACAAAAGCTGTCGTTGACCGCTGGAATAACCGTTTCCACGTTCAATCACCCGTGAATCGTAACCCTGTGGCAGCGACTCGATCATGTCGGCGGCGTTCACAAACTGTGCGGCGGCCCGGACTTGACGGTCAGAGATCGATTTGTCAAACATCCGAATGTTGGAGGCTACCGTGCCGTAAAACAGAAATGGTTCCTGCAGCACTAAGCCCATTTTCCTTCGTAGTGTTTTGTACTCATACTCACGGATATCATGACCATCAATCAGCACTTCACCAGACTGAAATTCATAAAAGCGCATTAAGACGTTGATGATTGAAGATTTCCCACTTCCCGTTTCACCGACTAGTGCCACTGTCTGGCCTGGTTCAGCAACAAAGGAAATGTCATTTAAAATCGGCGTATGGCCGTCGTAAGAAAAACTGACGTGTTTAAACTCAATTCGTCCATCCGTGATCTCCCGTCCAGCAACTGGATGCTGAGTCGGCACAGCCGTGTCATCTGCCATCAGCTTCATGACTCGGGACCCAGAAACGATTCCGTCTTGGAAATCACTCAAACTATCCATCATACTGGTCATCGGGTTAAATAAGTTATCCAAATAAGTCACAAAGGCGTAAATCATACCCGCAGGCACAAAACCGTTGAGACCGCGAATACCTAACAACGATAAGACCAGGATAACGCCTAAAGAATAAAATAAATCAATCAGCGGACTCAATAGCAATGAATTGATTCGAATCATCGCGCGGCGTGAATCAAAGTAAGCCCCGTTGATCTCATCAAATTCTTTGTTCATTCGCTTTTCCTGCCGAAATTGCTGAATGATGCTAATCCCAGTAATGGCTTCGGACAGTCGGTCGTTGAGTTCACTCAAACGTTCTCGCATCCGCCGGTAGACCTTGGAACTATACCGTTGATAGTACCAGATCGTTACCGCCAGAAATGGCAATAGAATCAGTAGCCACATCGCCACTCGTGCATTTAACACAAACATGGCGATCACTGAAGAAACCACCGAAAAGAGGGCGACAATTAGACTGCTAAATAACTGCCAGAAGGTCGAAAACGACATGGTATCGTTAGTCAACCTCGACAGAATCGAGCCACTTGGCACCTGATCGAAAAACCGCATGCCAAGCCGGTGTAACTTATTAAACAGGAGTCGACGAACGCGCTCCAGCATGTACTCAGCGCCCATACTATACAGGTAAGTTTGCCAAAATTGCAGCAGTGCTTTGATGACCATCGCAAAGAAGTACAGGCCCGCAAAGAACCACATGATTTTCAAATCTGCTCGACCAACCTTTAAGTAGTGATCCATGTAGTTTTGAATGATCATCGGCAATAGAATGTTAACGACACTGATCAGCGCCGCGAAAAAAATGGAGACAATAAAGTTCTTCCAGTAGGGTTTAGCGAAGCGGATCAGCTTACCGACAACATTCATTTGCTGTTTAATGGGAATGCTTTTAGCCCAAGCTGATTCATGCTTATTATTTTTCAACGTTAGACCCCCTTACCTTCATCTCAAGTTCCTGACGTTCAAACATCTGCTTATACCAACCGTTTTGCGCCATCAGTTCGGCGTGATTCCCACGTTCAGTGATGGTGCCATGATTTAGCACGATAATTTCATCCGCCTGCATGACAGAACTTAAACGATGGGCAGCGATGATCGTCGTTTTACCTGCTCGTTCACCGTGCAAATTATTCAAGATCTTACTTTCAGTTTCCGCATCCACGGCGGACAAAGCATCATCCAAGATGAGTAATTCCGGCTTGATCAAAAGGGCCCTAGCAATCGCCAATCGCTGTCGCTGTCCCCCTGACAGGGATACGCCTTCTTCACCGACAAGCGTGTCGTAGCCGTCTTCAAACTGGGCAATTTGTTCCGTCAGCCCAGCTTCTGCCACGACCGCTTCGATTTCGGACTGAGTTGCTTCAGGCTTGGCAAAGGCAATGTTATCACGTACTGACTCTGAAAATAGGAAACTGTCCTGTGGCACGTAGCCGATCGCAGGCAAATAAGCATCCAACTGATAGTCTAAAATGTTGGTTCCGCCATAGCTAATCGTGCCACGGTACTGTTCAAACTGCCGCAGCAGCAGCCGCATGATCGTCGTTTTACCAGCACCCACACGACCAACGATTCCCAATGTTTTACCAGCTGGGATCGTGAATGATACCCTTTGCAACGTCACCTGTTCATCATCAGGATAATGAAACGATTCAACGTTAAATTGCAGGTCACCACTAGGCCGTTTTGTTAACCCGTTACTTTGATCAACCACTTGTGACCGCTCGTTGATCAGGTGCATGACCCGGTCGTAACTGGCATTTCCACGTTCCATGGTATTAAACAGCATCCCCACGGCAAAAATCGGCCAGATCATCATTGATAGATAGGTAATAAATGAAACTAAATTTCCAATTGAGATCACGTGATCAACGACTAACGAACCACCCATCACAATGGTGGCTACATAAGCTAAAGCAATGATCAGTGTGGTAATTGGATCAAACATGGCGTCTAAACGGTTAACACGGCGGTTGACGTTAATAGTTTGGTCAACTTGCTGATTAAAATCATCAATATCTTCTTGTTCCTGACCCAGACTTTTGATGACTTTTACGCCACTAATACTTTCCTGAGCCTTATTATTCAAACGGGAAAAAGCCGCTTGTGAATCACGGAAGGCAACGTTGATCTTTTGACCCAAATAAAACGCCATCACTGCTAACAGTGGAAATGGTAGTACGGCAATTAACGTCAATCGCCAGTTGACCAAGGTCATCATGGCAATCAAAGTGGTTCCACCGGTAATGATTGAGTCAGCAAACTGCAAAATACCGCCACCAGCAACCCGCTGAATAGCTTGAAGGTCGTTAGTAGCCCGAGCCATCAAGTCACCTGTCCGGTATTTTTGATAAAAAGTTTGATCCATATTCATGTAGTGACCAAAAAGTCGGCGCCGCAAGGTTTGTTCGAGTTTAGCAGCTGCCCCCCAAATGGCTGTCCGCCACATGTAGCGGGCACCATACTGGCCAATAGCGGCGCCAAATAAAATCAATAGATCAATCACCAGCAGACGAACCGTCAATCGGTGGCTGTGGATCAAGTCCACGATAACCCCAATCATTCGTGGTGGAATAATGGCTAATAACGCCGTAAATAACAGACCAAGCAGACCAAATAAATAGGTTCGCCACTGGACTTTAAAATACCAACCTAACTTTCTAAAAATACTCATCATGGTGCCCCCTTTCTTTGATATCGAGTTTTCCTTTCAAAGACTAAATTAAAAAAGACCCGGGCGCGCCCAAGTCTTTTACTCTGTAAATGCGGATCAATGCTTTTCTGATTGCTGTTGTTTCATACTGTTCATCATCTGATGCAGTTTCTTTTCGGACGGACGTTGTCCCATCTGCATCATCATCATGCGCAATTGATCTTCACTGATCGGTGGGTTTTCACGGATATATTTTTCCATGTACCGACGTGCAGCAAAAAAGCCGATTGCTAACCCAGCTAATAAAGCAACGATCACAATTAGAATCCAAATGCCAGTTCCAAGTGTCAAGCGGGTATGCCTCCTTTTTCAGTAACTTCCAATAAGTAATATTACACAAGTTCAAGTCATTTTAAAAGGGATTCTGAAGGAAACCTTTAAAAGTGACTAGCGCAAACCCTTTTTCTTTTGAATCTTTTGCACTTTTTTAGGCGTGATCTCCTTACCAGATTTGTCGAAGACACGTAACATTTCAATATCGTTTTTAAAACCAGCACGGAACTTTTTCAAGTACTTTTGACGCAAATCTTTCCGTTCCAGTTTTTCAAGTTCAGTTAAACCCTCGGCCTTAGCTTTACGAGCCAATTCGTTGATGCGGGCAATTAATTCTTTCATTTCTGTATCTGCCATTACTTTCACTCCCTTGTACAAACACGACTATTGATAATACCGCAAAAGGCAGTCCGGTTCAAGGATAAGGACTATAAAAATGCAGCTGACAGTTACTTTATTTGATCAAAGCTTGACAGTCATATTAAAGAAAACTATACTTCAATATGTCGGTTCGACCTATTAAGGAGGAAATTATGTACGATTTATTGGTTCTAAGTGCTTTACTGGTACACGATCGTACTGGCTACAAGCTACGAAAAATTCTTGAAACTAGCCTTGATCCGCGAAGACAAATCTCGAATGGCGTGATGTATCCGCTCTTACATCGATTAGAGAAATCTGGCTATATCGAATTGGACACTAAGATCGTCAAGGGCCATGAAAGAAAAATCGCCCATATTACACCGGCTGGTGAACAATATCTTCACACTTTAATGAAGACGCCAGTGGCGATGGACGCTAAACGAGAATCCACCTTTCACTTTAAATTTCGAGCTTTAGGTAGAGAAAAAGTTAAGTTTCAACGAAGCGTTCTTCAAGCCTATCAAACAGCCATTCACTCCGATATAGAAGTTTATCAGGAGGTTATTTCGCACCTAAAGAAAATTGTTGAGCGTCCAGAAAGGAAAATGGATGTCGGATGGTCACTGCGAACTTTACAACTGGAACTAGCAGTTTCAAACGCTAAGCTGGCTTGGACTCGAAGCCAACTAAACGAGCTAAAATCAAGATCCGATGACTCGGTTTTCATCGAACCACCAAAAATATAACAAAAATACAAAAAAGATAGTTAAGAGGTCATATTATGGAAAAAGGTTATCGTAAATGGATCGCGTTAACGGCCATGTCATTAGGCACTTTTATGGGCTTGCTGGATGTCACGGTTGTCAACGTGGCGTTACCAACAATGGCTCGGCATTTTAACGAGACATTTACTAATCTACAGTGGGTTTTAAACATTTACACGTTAGTCCTGGCAGTTAGCCTGCTGATTCTTTCTAAGATCGGGGATATGTACGGACGTAAAAAGATCTTTTTAGCTTCAATTATCGTTTTCATTGTTGCTTCTGCCATTAACGGAATCGCACCCAATCCAATTGTTTTAGATATTGGTCGAGCTTTTCAAGCGGTTGGTGGCGCTGGCATGAATTCTTTAGCAATGGCACTGGTAGCTTCTAACTTTAGCGGTGCCAGACGAGGTCTTGCGTTAGGCATCCTAGGGTCGGTTATCGGTATGTCAACAGCTTCGGGGCCTCTAATTGGTGGCTACTTAGTTGAAAACTTTGGCTGGTCATCGATCTTTTTTGTTAACGTGCCAGTCGGAATTATTACCATTATTCTCACCATTATCTACGTTAACGAGACGCCAAGTTATGGTGCCAATCAAAAAATCGATCTACTGGGCATGATCCTATCAGCAGCTACCCTATTTAGCCTGATCTATGGCTTGATCCAAAAAGAAGGTCACACAACTTGGCAGTGGACCAATTTAAATGTCCTCGCCTGGCTGATTGCAGCCGTTGTATTATTAGTCCTTTTCATTTACACAGAGCGCCACGTCAAGCAGCCGATGATTGATTTAAGGATGTTTAAGAGCGTGCATCTAATTGGCACTTTGATCATCGCCCTCGGATTAGGAACAGCAATTTATTCGTTCAACGCCTTTTTGACCGTGTTAATGCAAAACTACATTGGTTATTCAGCTCTTCAAACTGGGGTTCGGCAATTAACAATCAGCATTTGGTCACTCATTCTCGGTCCCGTAACCGGTGTTTTAGGGGCTCGTTTTTCCAAGCGCAAAATGATTGGCTTCAGTCTTTTCCTAGGTGGCATTGGTTTCTTAATGTTTATGAATGCGATGACTGTCCACCTTAGCTTTAGCAATATGTGGCCAGCAATGATTTTGATGGGCATTACTAACGGGATGGTCAACCCGCTGTTGAATACCGCCGGAATGGAGGGTGTTCCTCCCCAAGAAATGGGGATGGCATCGGGATTGATCAACGTCTTCCGGCAAATTGGAACGACCATTGGCGTGGTTGGCTTGGGACTCGTCCAAGATAACCGCTATGAGGACTATTTGAACGTTCATCTTCATCAAATTGCCAACCTGCCATCTGGCCTGGTGACCACTCTAAAAAAAGCGCTCGTGGATGCCGGTCCGTTTGCTGGCCACGGCATCGCTTTTTCAAAACGAATGGCTGCCACGCCGTTTGCCCACGATTTTCAACGTGTAGTCCTTTCTGCGTATAGTCAATCGATGAAGGGCATTGCGCTGTCATCCGCAATCGTCTTATTTGTTGCTGGCATAGCCGCCCTGACCTTAATGCGAGACCAGAAATCATCTGACTTTAATGAATAGATACACGTTTATTTTAAATCAAGGCACTAATAATTGATCAATTTTGCCAAAAGCCGAACATGTGTTTGAAATCCTTTAGAAACTATGATATTATAGCGATAAATGAAACCGAATGCTAGAGGTGTACCCATGACAAAATCTTCAGAATCAAAACAGATTGCAATTTTGCGATTTATATATGATCAGACTCAGTCACATGGCTATCCGCCAACTGTCCGAGAAATTGGTGAAAAAGTGGGCTTAAGCTCGACTTCGACCGTTCACGGCCACATTGCCCGACTAGCCAAAAAGGGCTACCTGATTAAGGATCCTACCAAACCCAGGGCACTAGAGGTTACCGACTTAGGCATTGAGACACTGGGCGTAGTGACGACTCCCACTAAGATTCCCGTTCTCGGAACCGTTGCCGCTGGTGAACCAATTCTGGCTGTCCAAGAGGCTGTCGATTACTTCCCTGTGCCTGATCAACTTCAAGAGGAAGCCAGTGATTTATTCATGCTTCAGATTCGCGGTGAAAGTATGATCAATGCGGGTATTTTAAATGGTGACAAAGTCATTGTGAAAAAACAGCACGCTGCCGAAAATGGTGAGATCGTCATTGCGATGACTGAAGAAAACGAAGCCACCTGCAAACGATTCTACAAGGAAGATCACTACTACCGTCTTCAACCTGAAAACGATACGATGGCTCCAATCATTCTCAATAAGGTGACAATTCTAGGTAAGGTCATCGGCTTATATCGTGATGAAATTTCATAGTGCATTGCGCCAATGGTGATGTCAATGAATCACTGGATATAAAATTAAGACAGACGAGTTCGAAACATCTTCGGACTCGCCTGTCTTTTTAAGACCTTAATTAAATGTTTAGTTAGAACCTGGATCCACTACTGATCAGTCACTGCTTTTTTGCTGCGGTCAAGGTACTGTCTCTGATCATGTTGGATGCCCTTTAACACAAATCTAGCATCATCATCCGATGTATCAAGCAAAACGTCGTGAGCTGGCAACTGGCGGTTAAAAACTGCCTCATACTCCGCAACACTTAATTGTTTACGAGAAGCAAAGAAGTGTTCAAACCATTGCTGTGATGATTTGGAGTCAAATTCGGGACTGATCGTGCCACTTAAAAATTCGCCCTCCGCACCAGAACCATAGCTAAATAATCCAATTCGCTGACCGGTGTGTAACGTGGCGTTGTCGAAAAGCGATCTAAGGCTGAGATAGAGCGACCCCGTATACAAATTACCGACCCGTCGATTGTAAGATCGACTAGCTTCAAAATTTTGCATCAACGTTTCTTGCTGTGCCGCCGTGGCCTCTGGAAGAATGGCGCGTAACCCCTTAAGACCCATTTTAGTAAAGGGTAAATGGAAAGCAAAAGCTGTAAAATCAGCAATTGAACGCCCTGTTTGGCCTTGATAGTCTTGCCAAACCGCTTTAAAGAAGTCAATATAAACATTTTCAGAATAGCGACCATCCACCAAAGCCTCACGACGATATAGTGGCCGCCAGAAGTCCATAATGTCTTCTGAGTGAAACGCCGATGCGTCATCTAAAATCAAAAGTCGTGGATCAGCGGTGATCGTCATCGCCACTGCTCCACCACCTTGCGTGACCTCACCCGGGGTATTTAACCCGTACCGGGCAATGTCAGACCCAATGACCAAAACTTGTTTATCAGGGTGCAGCAAGACGTAATCATGAGCAAACTGCAGCCCGGCCGTGGCACCGTAACATGCCTGCTTCAGTTCAACTGTTCGCAGGTTATCAGGTAAGTTCAGCAACCGTTTTAAGTAAACGGCCGCTGACTTAGAGTTATCGATCCCTGATTCCGTACCAAACAAAACCATGGCAATTTGTTGGCGGTTGTCTTGATCAATGATCTGTGAAGCTGCGTTGGCCGCTAACGTGACTGCATCTTGGGTCACCGGAATAACCGCTTGTTCAGATTGACCAATACCGATCCGGTATTTGTCAGGATCTTCGTCCCTTGCATGAGCAAGATCTGTCAGGTCTAAATACGTTTGGGGCGTGTAAAACGCCAGTTGATCAATTCCAATTTGCATAAAAGTTCGCCTCATTTAGCATTTTTTTGTCCAAGATAGTGGTAATTATAATCCATGCCATCCGTATAAAGCTCGTATGATGCCTCCGTTTCATCGGCAAAAATCACGGCAATTGCGGGGGTCCCCCACGATGAGTAGCCCCAAAAGACGGTGTCATCATAGTCATACGGGTCGTTTGGGTGATGGTGAAAGCCCTGGGTTCGGTCCCACACTGTGCCGTGAGTTCTGACCCAGTCTTCGGCAATCCCTGCCTTCACCTCATCAAGCCGTTCATCATTATCCAAAATTAGCAGTCGTAACCGTGTCCAGTCAATTTGCCAATTGTGTTTCTTTGGCCGTTTTTGGCCTGATTGATAAACGGACGAGGCTTCGATCACGTTTAAGGAAATCGGCTTTAGGTCTTGAAAACGCATTTTACGGCCCCCTTTGTAAAAATTAAGTACTTATTCATACCGTCTGCTTTTCATTTCATCGTCTACCATGCTATCATAGTATTAATCGCTTACCAAGGAGTGACTGTCTTGCAATTTTGGTTTTCTAGCAACTGGAACGTTTTGACTGCATTAATACTTTTGCTGGTGGGTCTTTGGTTGACATCAATGTTCTATCATCGCCCGAGATCGCGCCAACGAATCGTTTTGCTAGTGATAACTTTGCTGTTGGTCTTGATCAGCAGTTTGTGGTTGGGCGCAGTACTTCAATATGCTGCGATCGATCCTGCGGTGCGTTTTAAATAGTGAGACATCGCTTCAGTTACACCACTTGGCGCAGTGATTGCGCAAAACTATTTTAATATAATGGGGTGTTTGGATTGGAAAGTACTTCGATTAAAATTATTTCCAAAGGCGGATTAACAGGTGAAACTGTTAATCAATTAACGAATGAACTGTCAAAATATACTTTTAAAGTCATGCTGAAATATCAGGGCACGACAACGATTGCTAACAGTTCGCTTGGTGTTATGAGCCTTGGAGTTCCAGAGGGCGCCGAAATTCAGCTTAGTGTTGACGGCACCGCTGATCAACTTAAAGAAGTTGTTCAAACCTTAATTGATAACAAGTTTGCGACAACTGTCTAAAGTTCCTTTCAGTCGGCAGCTATTTAGCCGACTGTTTTTAGTTTTATCACAGATTGTCTTGTTTCGGCAAGATTCAGGGGAGAATATTAAGCATGCATATAACAAAACAATTGTTTACCGGATTAGTGGCGGCAGGCGCCCTACTAGTCTTCACCAATAGTCAAACGGCGCACGCCTCGTTGAGTCCTAATAGTTCACAACCACGAACTGACATGGTCGATTTATCTAGTTGGCAATCAAATTTAAGTGCTAGTGACTACCAAAACCTCCATGACGCCGGTGTTAAAGCGGTCGCCATCAAAGCAACTGAAGGCACTACATACACTAGCCCAGTGTTGCAGCAACAGACTCAAGATGCACAAGACGCAGGTCTATCAGTCAACTACTATCACTTTGCGCACTTTACATCTGTCGCTGCGGCAAAGACTGAAGCACAAAACTTCATTAAGGCTGTCCAAGCGGTCACTGATTCTAAAAACATGGTCATGGTTGTCGACTTCGAGTCCAGTGAACTGGCTGGACTATCAAAGAGTCAAAATGATGCTGATCTAGCTGCCTTTGACAGTACCTTAAACGCTGCCGGATACAATAAGACCGACCTGTACACAATGGCTAGCTGGCTTGGCGATCACATCGACACCAATGCTAGTAACCAAGGCTGGATAGCTCAATGGCCCGCTAATCCCACGGGGACTTCCTACCCGAATGCGAATGCTTGGCAATGGGCCAGTGACTACCGCTTTAATGGTGAATCACAGGATCTGGACGTGAGCCAGTTAAACAACGACTACTACATTAATGGCGACGCCTCAGTTTCAGCTCATACAAGCACCAGTAATTCCACTCCGAAGACGACGCTAGTTAAGGTCCCAGCTCCCACGGCCACGACGAATACTTACTCGGCCACCCGTTCTAACTCTGTCCGGTTAGTTTGGCGCTATTCAATGAAACGTCACGCCTATTGGACGTTATCTGGCGCGCGGTATTCTAAACATCTGGGCGTCAAATACGCATCGATGAAAAATCTACCGCACACGACATGGTATACAGACGGTCACGAAAAGTTATACCGGAAGGCCTCTAAGAGTTCCATCATCTATTACCACATCCGCAGTGGCAATGGTAAACATGCTGGCTGGATCTGGCGTGGTTATTTGCACGCAGGTGTAAATCCCAATGCTTAGTTGATGATTACTAAATTGACCTCACACTAATTTTCAGTCTGCTGTGTAATACTTTAAGTAGCAAAGACAATAACGTGTCGTAAATTATGATGAACAAAAACGACTTATTGAAAAATTCCAATTGGATTTCTTGATAAGTCGTTTTTCTTTGAATAATCGACCCATTTTCTAATTGATCAGACCCCAGCTGTTCGAATTTGGATTGATTTCCGTAGTCCCGGTTGTCGGTTAGACACTTAGACTACATATCATTCATGTTTTAATGATCCTATCTTAAATTAAATTTTGATATCCTTAACATGCTCAATTAACCTTTGAAAGAAATTCGGCTCCCTTCGCAGCCAACGTTGAGCCGACAATTAAAAGACCTAGAAGCCGAATTGCAAACAGCCTTATTTATTCGTGAACAACACCATATGACTTTAACTGAGTCTGGCGGTATCTTTCAAAGTCGAGCGCGTCAAATCTTATCGTTAATCAATCGAGCGAGTGACGAAGTTAAAATTAGTAACGATGAATTAACGGGAACCCTCGTCATCGGTTGCGTTGAATCCACAATTTCTGAAGCTTTAGTCAACTATATTAAAGCGTTTAGATAGCATTTTCCATTAGTTAAATTTGAACTTTATGATATGGATGGTAACGAAATCAAAACCGACTTAGACCAAGGCGTTATCGATTTAGGTTTTGTGCTGCAACCTGTGGAAGCGGTGAAATATCATTTTTCGAATTTAAATGTTACCGATCGTTGGGGAGTCATCGTCTCTCAGAATTCAAAATACGCTCGTTTAAACCAAATATCAGCTAAAGAGATGACAGAAATGCCCTTACTAGTTCCTCGCAGCTCTTTAGTTCAGAATAGCTTAGCAGACTCTTTAGGAATTTCAACTGATGACCTAAATATCATCGGAACACAAAACCTAGTCACCAACTCCTTACATCTTTGTCGATTAAACGTTGCTAATTCATTATGTGCTGGCGGTGCATTAATTTCCGGAACTCCCGGATTAAAGTTTCTGCCGCTAGTAGGAGCCCATCCAATCAAACACTTAATGATTTGTAAAAAAGCAGATACTTGACTCAAGCGGTTCGACAATTTGTTCAATCGGTTCAAGAACAGTCTGAAAATTAAGGGATTTGTGACTGTTCTTCAAACAACGTAAAACGGTATCTAACAATTGAAATCATGCTATACTAAAGTGTAAAAGGAGTGAGCGCTATGCCTGAAAAAAAAGAACCTGAAAAAAAGTCGACCTTTAAAAAAATTCGTCGTGGCATGCACGGAAGCTGCCCTCAGTGTCATCATGAAATGACAATTTATTATGGCATGAACCGCTGTCCATCATGCGGTTACCTCTTCCGATCCAACTTCATTGTAAAGTAAAAAGGAGCCTGTTCATGCTGACAAACTACCTTGAATTTTGGACCAAAATTACCGTCTTCAATGCAACGGCTACGCGGTCGCAATATTGGACGGCTTATATAGCTAACGCAATCATTATCTGGTTATACGCCTTAGCCAGCGGGGAACTTTGGGCTTTCAGAGGTGACTTTTCCCATTTGGGGGCCAGTTTAAACTCACTGTTTTTTATTCTTTTATTAATTTTGGACTGGATCGCTAACTTTACCATTCGAGCGCGCCGTCTTCACGACTCAGACCACAGTAACTGGTGGCTGCTGATCACGGTTGTACCGGTCATCGGCAACTTGTGGCTGTTTGTTTTATTGCTCATGCCAACCATTGATAACCAGCGGTGGCCTTTAAACCAATCCCAAGTTCAGTGAATGCGTCTATGCACGTTAAAAGCGGTTGATTCCCCATTATGGAAATCAACCGCTTCTTTTGTTTAGTTAATAATGAACACAGATTCAAATCGGTCAACTTTCCCTGATCATTCATCTTTTTCCTGCGCATTCACAACGAGAACCTGCACGTTTGCCTGACGGACTACATACGCCGTTGTCGAGCCAATTAACAAACGGTTGATCGCATCCGCTCCAGATTTACCCATCACGATGAGATCAATACCTTCCTTGTCAGCTGCTGAGACGATTTCATTTTTGGGGATGCCCTCAGTGATGATCGTCTTGGTCTGAACGCCAGCTTCCTCAGTCAATTTCTGACCTTCTGTGAGAATACCTTGTGCTTGTTTTCTAAATTCACCACTCAAATCATACGGAATGCTACCCGATGCAATTGCCATGCCACTCTGGTTAACTACCGACATCAACGTAATGGTCGAACCAAAATACCGACTGATCTGAATTGCTGTTTTCAGCGCCGACCGTGAGTTCTCACTACCATCCAGCGGGACCAAAATCTGGGAATACATTGTCATCACTCCTTTGACAAACCTGAGCCTCTTACTAATTTAATTATGAATGAAAAAACGAGCAGGTGCAATTAAAATGCGTTGAATTTTGTTGTATTTTCAGACAAAATGAGGCTGATTTGATGACGAAATACCGCCAGAAAAACTGTTATTTTTACTGTTGCCGTAAACCCGAACTGAATAGTTGCCCGGTTTCACCTTGATTGCTTGTGTGGTATGGCCATTTTTGAAAGTCAACGTTTTGTAACGTTTGCCGTTTCGGAACAGTCGAAAAGTGTACCGACGATGGCTTTCTTTTTGGTTGGCGTTATAGGCTGTGATCACCACGTGCAATCGATGTGTTGGCGTCACAGTAACACGTTTAGTCGAGACTGAGCGGGTAGTCACCTGTTTCAGTGCCGAAGTATGCCGGGTAGCTGCTGCGGCTGGAAACCCCTGGCTATTTAGCCAGTTAAGTCCCAGAAAACCAAGAGCTAACATAATAACTGACATTTTAATGCGTTTGTCCATGGCGTCCTCCTTATACATTAAATAATATGATTACTAGCATAACGTAACAGAATTAAGGACACATCACGGGCAAATCACAATTCGATGACGAAAGATTGCAAAAGATCCTTAAATTGAAATCTTTTGCTGGTAATTAGCGTTAACTTAGCGTAATCTTGTAAAAGTGATTTTAAGGAAAAGGAGTCGATATTTTGAAACTAAAAAAAGCAACTCTCGCAGATTTAGATACGATTATTGATATTTTAAAAGACGGCAGTAACCAGCTTGCCGAAAGTGGCGTTAATCAGTGGCAGGGCGACTACCCTTCTAGAGACCAAATTACCTATGATATTAATCATGGTTTCGCCTACGTGGCGCAATCTGATGACAATCAAACGGTTGGTGCAATTGCGGTAGTCAGTGCGCCAGATACCTCTTATGACACGATGAAGGGCCAATGGCGGAACAATTCTGATAGCTACATTGTCATCCATCGTGTTGCTGTTCATTCTAACCATGCTGGACACGGCTATGCCACACAACTACTTGAAGCAGTTATCAACCACGTGATTTCTGACCACCCTGAAATTAGAAGTATTCGAATCGACACCCATGCAGACAATAAGCCAATGCAACATTTGATCAACAAAATGGGCTTTACTAAAGTTGGTGAGATCTACGGTGTCTATCACCCAACAGATGAAAGTTTTGTTTACGAAAAACTACCCCATGAATCTGCAGAACAGGCCAGCTAACAACTAAATGAGCCTGACAAAGCTCGTTTAAAATCAGAATAGAGCAACTCAAAGAGTGAATTTCCTGAATTTTAGGAGATTCCTCTTTTTTGTTAACCAACGGAAACGTAACCTAAACCGACCCTACCTTGAATAAAATACGTGATAGCCATTTTTAATCAGCAAGCCACGACATTTTCTAAGGCAAGTCACTTGAGTTACCGCCACCGCACCATTAAAATAACACAAGTCCTTAAAATGAAAGGAAGTCTGTAAAATGCCATTACTTCAGTTTAATCTTGTTAAAGATGCTTGGACCAAAGAGCAGGTCCAGACTATTCTGGATAGTGCCTACGATGTGACTTTAAAAACTTTGGGCGCACCCCAGGGTGATCGTTACCAAACTGTCAGCTACTACGATCCAGATGATTTGATCATGGGCGATACTGGTCTAGGCTTTCAACGTTCAGAAAAACGGATCCTGCTGAATATTCGGACTCGGCCGCGAACTCGGGAACAAAAGATCAACTTTTATCATCAGCTTATGGAACAACTGCACGATAAATTAAGGCTAGATGCAAATGATTTAATGATTACGATGATCGTCAATACTGATGAGGATTGGAGTTTCACTTCTGGAAAGGCGCAATTTTTAACTGGTGACCTATAGTTGAAAAACTGAAAATGAAAGGAATCTTGCTTAGATTCCAGAATGGAATAAATAACGTCGTGGAGTTCTAATATTAGAATCTACGACGTTATTTGCGCAATGGCGCGAGATCCGGGTTTAAGGAGCGTTTTCGGGTAAAGGCAGTCTTAAAATTGAACAGCGATTTTAACTTCCTTGCATTAGAAAATCAGTTTGATCTTAACACCCATCACTTTTTCCAAGCTCAGTTGCCTTAGACAACACGCCGGATTTCTAGAAAATAATCAGAAGTATGAGTCTGTCGACTTGGTCACTTTTAAAGCTGATTAGCCAATAATTTTCCAAGTTCACTTTGCTGCAAAAAATACGGAATTTCATGTTTCCCAGTCCGTTGGTTGTTGCCGCAAAGCTTTATTCAATGCCGTAATTAAACCAAGCGCAACTACTGCATAGAAGGCGGCACCGAAATTGATTTCTCGTAAACCCACGACATCTAGCATCATTGACGCTGTGACTGAGCCCAGTGAAATACCATAATTAAAGAAAATCGAACTTAATGAAGACGCTAAGACCAGTGCCTGGGGATAGTCGTGCTCTGCAATCGACAGTAAATGAACCTGTAATGGTGAACTTAAGAGCGTCACCATCAACGTTAATAATAAGATAATGCCCAAGCCAAAAAACTTATTTGTTAAGACCTCTGGTAGGAGCGTCAAAATGATCATATCCGCCACGTAATACTTTGGTAGTCGATTTAAACCACCGTGTTTCGCCAGATGACCCGACCACCGGTTTGAACCAATGGTCATAATACCTAGTAAAAACAGTAGCAGGTTCAAACTTCCTTGACTGAACCCTAAGCCACTCGTCAGCAATGGTCGGATATAAGTGTAATAACCATACATCGTCGCAGCTGTAAATAAGGCCAGTAAATTACCTAAAATGATCCGCCGATCACGAAATAATTTTAATTGATCAATAATCGTCCCCCGGACCTGCGGCGTGTGTCTTGGTAACAACGCAATTAGGCTAAGGAGCGTGCCAAATGTTAGCACGGAAACCACTAGGAAAGCAGCTCGCCACGACAATCGCATACTGATTGCGGTGCCAATTGGAACTCCAAATACCGACGCAATACTAAAACCGGCAAAAACACTAGCAACCAGGCTCGCCCGCTTTTCTTTTGGCGCAATAGCAGTCACAAACGTCATCACTAGCGAAATAATTGCTCCGGCAACACTGGCGGCAATTATCCGTGAAACCAGCAACCAAATGTAATTTGGGGCCAGCCCACTCAATGTATTTCCAACCAGAAAAATAGTAATGAATACCAGCAGTGTTTTATAACGGTCGAAACGGCTGGTCAGAATTGTCAAAATCGGTGTGCTGACGGCATAAACGATGGCAAATACCGTTACCAAATAGCCGATTTGGGTGATTGGCACGTGCAAATGGCGGGCAATGTCAGATAAAATTCCCACGACCATAAATTCATTACAACCGAGCATGAAGGTAACCATCACAAAAACAGTGGCCTGGGCATGAAGACGAAATTTTGACATTTTTAACCACCTCCCGTTTAACGCACTTCTGCAACCGATTTCAGAGGTAGTATACCCCGGGATAACCAATTTTTCCCGCAATTTGTCTTCCTCGTTTTCTCATGCTTTTTACCAGTTATGAGTCTTGTTAAATGCCTTTCAGCAGTCACATTTGAACCCTCACAAGTTGCATTTTTACAGTAAATTCTTCATAATTAAATGTGCAAACTAATTATGAATTTTAAAAAGAGGGTTTTACTATGTTCAATTCAAAAGTTGCGCTTGGTACTTGGTCTTGGGGCTCCGGTCGCAATGGTGGTGATCAAATTTTTGGGAACCACTTGAAACAAGCTGATCTTCAAGCAGTGGTCGACACTGCTATGGCCGCAGGACTGAACCTGTGGGACACTGCAGCAGCGTACGGTCAAGGTAGTTCCGAAACATTATTAGGTAATTGTCTGCAGAAGTATAACCGCAGCGATTACTTCTTATCAACTAAGTTCACACCCGTTTTTGCCAGCGATGGTGAAGATGCCGTCGACCAAATGCTATCGGAAAGTTTAAAACGCTTACACACCGATTACGTCGATCTCTACTGGATCCATAATTCGGATGACGTTGAAAAGTGGACCCCAAAAATGATTCCGCTCGTTAAGCAGGGTCTCGTCAAGCACATTGGCGTTTCCAACCATAATCTGGCTCAGATCAAGCGGGCTAAAGAGATTCTTAATGAGGGTGGCGTTGAACTATCTGCCGTTCAAAACCACTACAGCCTGTTGTATCCACAATCGCAAGAAACTGGCATTTTGGACTACTGCCATCAAAACAACATTACCTTCTTCCCATATATGGTGCTGGAACAAGGCGCTCTCAGCGGCAAATATAACGTTGATCATCCCTTTGCAGGCGACAGCCAACGGGCTAGAACTTACAATCCGATGTTAAAAGAACTGACAGCTTTGACCGATAAAATGTCAGAAATTGCTGATAAATACAGTGTGGCAGTTGCTGACATTGCAACGGCTTGGGTCATTCAAAAAGGGACCACGCCAATTATTGGGGTCACCAAAAAGGAATACATTGCTGACACCAAACGGGCGACAGACTTAAAGTTGACCCAAGATGAGATGACATCACTCGAGGATCTGGCTGCCAAAACCCACGTGAATACCCGTGGTCATTGGGAAGCAAACATGAATAAATAACGCTAACTTTTTAAGAACAAGCATATTTCAATCCGTTCAGTCCTCGTTTTGAAAATTTAAAAAGCGATATCAGTTGAAGTTCCCAAAATTGGAAACATCCCCTGGTATCGCTTTATTTTTTGAAGCTAAACGTGCGATGGCTGCTCTGGTTTAACTTGAATTTGAAAATTTTTCAGTGTTATTTGGGATTTAAACCAAAACTAGTGCTTTGATGGCTTCGCGTTTGTCCATTGCTTGGTATGCATCGTTAATGTCATCAAGTTTAAACGATTTCGTGAAGACCTTCCCTGGGTGAATCTCACCATCTAATACGGCTTTCAACAAGACTTGCTTATCATAAGTCGTTACGGAGGCTGGACCACCGGCAAGGATCGTGTTGTTGAAGAAGGAATCTGACATATCCATCTTTTCATCGTGCGGTACACCGACCCGACCCACAATTGCGCCTGGACGAACGACCTTCATGGCAGTATCAGTTGATTGAGCAGTCCCGACACATTCCAAAACAGCATCAGCACCGGCATTGTTAGTCATTGCCATAACCTTAGCAACACCTTCATCACCACGTTCTGGGATAATATCAGTAGCTCCGAATTCAAGCGCCAACTTTTGCCGATCTTCGTGACGGCTCATGGCAATGATCCGTTTTGCACCACGCATTTTAGCCGAAATAACGCCGCAAAGGCCAACCGCACCATCACCAACAACGACAACGGTGTCGCCCTTTTGAACGTTGGCAACGCGAGCAGCATGGTAACCAGTAGCCATGACATCCGCCAAGCTCAAAAGTGAATCCAACATCTCATCACTGTAATCTTCGGGCTTGCCCGGAACCTTAACCAATGCCCAATCACCATGCTGGAAACGAATGTATTCAGCCTGCACACCAGAACTGAAATTATCTGAGTGCGACTGGCAATCAGCATCAAAGCCGGCTAAACAAGCGGCACAGTGACCACAGCCATGGGTAAACGGCGCAATCACAAAGTCGCCTGGCTTAACTGTTGAAATATCACTGCCAACCTCTTCAACGATTCCAATTGCTTCGTGACCGGAATTTTCAGAGTGTTCCTCTTTTTCTTCAATGCCACGGAAGTTCCATAAGTCAGAACCGCAGACACAGGTTCGGACGACGTGAATAATAACGTCGTCACTTGCCTGAATCGTTGGTCGGTCGACATCTTCGATCGCCATTTCACCAACTTTTTCAAACATTGCTTTTTTCATTGAAGTAATATCCCCTTCTAAAATCATTTTGACCCAACTGCTTGAATCAAATTTAGTATAGCAGTTCGAGTACACACGAAGTCAAATTAATCTAGGTAAGACTACTCGTGTGAAGTTGACTGATGTCTCACAATTTATAAGTCATCTCCCCCAACCCTGTGATACGATTAAAGTAATCAAATTAAAGGAGTGAGTGAATTTGACAATAAAGGACAAAGTGGTCGTCATTACAGGAGCTTCCAGCGGTATTGGTCGGGCAACCGCCGAAAAATTAGCCAGTTTGGGTGCTAAAGTCGTGATTGGAGCTCGTCGAGAAGACCGTTTAAAGGAAATCGCCAGTCAGTTTCCGGAGCATCAGGTACTTTATAAGCTGACCGATGTGACTAATCGCCAAAGTATCCAAGACCTGATCAACTTAGCTACTGCGCAGTTTAACCGGGTTGATGTACTCTACAATAATGCGGGTCTTATGCCTATTTCTCGACTGGAAGAACTTAAAGTTGACGAATGGGACCGGATGATTGACGTTAATATCAAAGGTGTTTTATATGGCATCGCAGCCGTGTTACCCGTGATGGAACGACAAAAGAGCGGCCAAATCATCACTACTGATTCCGTTGCTGGCCATGTCGTTCACCCTGGAACTGCGGTTTACGCCGGTACAAAGTATGCCATTCAAGCGATTATGGACGGCCTTCGTCAGGAACAAGTTAACAACCACATCAAAACAACTATGATCTCGCCTGGCGCTGTGGACACCGAGTTATTTAGCACCATCAGTGATCCGGATCAACGGGCTAAGACTGAGCAGCAGGAAAAAGAAAACGGCTTAAAAGCTGAGGACGTGGCCAATGCAGTAGCATATGCAATCGATCAACCTGAAAAAGTGGCTATCAACGAGATTCTTTTGCGACCGCGGTCACAAACCGTTTAAATTAAACTTTTGAATTGCTTTAAAGCATAGATTCTTTAGTTGTCGCAAATTCGTATTTTCTGTTTCAATGAATTCCAATTTATCTGGATCCTCATTAAGTGTCCAGAAGCTATTAAATTATAAGGAAGCTATGTCATGAACGAAGAGACAATTTTCACCCTCGTCACAGGAGCTAATCGCGGGATGGGCTTTGAAATCTCGAAGGAATTAGCACAACATGGTCAACACGTGATTCTAGGCGCTCGTAATCAGTTAAAAGGAAAGCTAGCAGCAGATGAACTTAAGGACGCTGGCTTAGACGTTGACGTTGTTGAGCTGGATGTCACCAGTCACGAGTCGATCAGCACAGCAGTGAAAACCATCGCGCAAAAATATGGTCGTCTTGATATATTAGTCAATAACGCTGGTGCTGCATTTGACCATCACCAAGCTCCATCGGTTCTTAGTCTCGAAAATATTCGCAAAGATTTCGACATTAACTACTTTGGCTTGGTGGATAACACGCAGCAGTTCCTGCCGCTTCTTAAACAGTCAAAATCAGCAAAGATCTTAAATATGTCCAGTATGATGGGATCGAAAACCGCTGCGCTCGACCCTCATTCAATCGTCTACCGTGCCACGGCGGTCGGTTATCAGTCCGCTAAAGCGGCCGCAAACATGTTTACGGTCCAGCTAGCAAAGGAAATGCAAAATGCTCATTGGCCGATAACAGTGAATACCGTTGATCCAGGTATGGTAGCAACCTCTTTTGGGGGCGGTGACCCCGAAAAAGTCAAGAAAATGGGTGCCAAAGCAGTTAGTGAAGGTGTTGCCCGGCTGATTGAGCTAGCCCTGGCACCTGAAAATAACGTAACTGCCACCTTTAGTAATGTGGATGGACCCGTTGGCTGGTAAATTGATCTCGCTTTGATAAGGATCGTTCTCAAACTTTCAACTTCTCAACTGGTGGGTTTTTAAACTCAGTTGACTCGAAAGGTTTCTAACGAAAAGGTAGAAACTCTTATTGCATCACCCCTACTCTTTCCCAAAATAGCAAAAAGCACTGGTAGTCTTCGTTATGGTAAAGACTGACCGGTGCTTTTTGCTATCTGGGTGTAGTAGTCCAGATAATGTAGTTGTAGTTGAGAATGATACTTCGAAAGAAAGTACAAGTTGCATTGTACACGAACGATGCGTTGGGTGCAAGACTTTTTTGTAAATTAATCCATTTTTTGAACATTTAGGAATGAAACCGATTACATTTTCCAATAGTTCTCTAATATTTTTATACATATCAGGTTAATTGTTGGAATTAAGTTCAAAGCAATTTTGAAATGGACTTTGAAAATACTCTAATTATTTTTTAATTCTTCTGAATTTGTGGCTTAACTAAAACATATTATAAATTATTAAAATGAGATTATTGTTGATCTCCCATTCACCTGAGTTTTTCTTTGTATCGTCAGTCCCGTTAAGTTAGACAGATTCTGCTACTTAATGCTAATATCATAGATTTTCAACAAAAAAATAAAATTGCATTTTAAATTATTTTGCTTTAGCGTATTATTATATACGTATGGAAAGAATCATATATTGCTATCTACTTCAGGATTGCTTGCGCGAGATCGGATCAATATTCGTCGGCACCAGTTTAGCGGGCAAAACTGGACTAAATCTCTACCGGAAACTTGGTGAATGAAAAATGTGAAGATGAAACTGTCTACCGCGCCAATACTCAAACGGTATTAACTAACTTTTTAAAATTTACATATTAATTCGATGGAAGTATAGGGGCTAAAAAATGAAATTAAAACGTTATGTGTTGTTAGGAATTGCTACATTGTCAATGGGCATTGGCATTCAAGTTAACCAGCCAACTGCTCATGCTGCTATTCATTATATGCCACGAGTCTGGCGTGGATACTACTACAGCAAAACCGGTTATCAACGTCATTTACACATCACCGCCCACTACGTATCATTTGGAGGTAAAATATTTTACTCAAGCTATAGATACGGCTCACACCGAATTTCTTTTCATTATGTTGACAAAATTCACCACCATCGCGTCTACGACTTCAACAGAGCAAAGTACGAATACCAGAGTAGCGATCCCTGGCGTGTAGCCTATCGTCATGGTCAAAAAGAATTGATCAACTACGAAGGAATGGGTTATGTCCAAGTTTGGCACAAATACTAATCAGGAGAATAGTTAACATGAAAATAAAGTATTACGCAATCTCTGCCATTGCAGTACTATCATTTGGAACTGGATTGACAATTTCTAATACCGATGCTAAGGCAAGCTATTTAAACGGGAACGACTATGCCAGAGAAGCTACACACTTAGTCACAGCAAAAAAGACAGTTCGAGTTTACAAAATTCGAACTGGAAATTGTGAAGCTAATAATCACTGGTCATTCTATAAGTATCTTCATAAAGGTTCACGAGTCTATGCATCTCAATACTTTATGAGCACCGGTGGCTGGATCATTAAATCAAAGAATATCTATTACCATAATCATCGAACCTTCTTCCTCGTTGCTAGTGGACATTGGTACTATAAGTAATCAAAAATGACTGCATCTCTATAAGAAAATTGTATTAGTCAAAATTTCCGTCTCTAAAAACAGGATAACTTGGCAATAGAATCTAAATGAAGTTTCAATTTTCGCTTTGCTGAACGTATGATTGATTTACGAATTTTCAAATCAAGTGTAGGACTAACGACCTACCTCAGTAATGGGCTTAGCAATCGTTAAAGTTCTAGCATTATGCCTGTATTTGTTTTCTTGCTAGCGTGATGCTTAAAAAAACTACCATCTCTTTTTAGTCTAGTTAATTGTTGTCACACCCAGAATATCAAATCAGGCAAAAAAGTTTCTCTGTAAATTAAAAGTGATAAAAAATGGCAATTTTCACTTTTCAAAACAACATTATATAAGGGATTCTTTAGTGTATTCCCCGCACATGCGGGGGTGATCCTTGATTGCCTTCATACTTAATGATAAGTTCGTTGTATTCCCCGCACATGCGGGGGTGATCCTTTGCGTCAGACTGGCAAGCACGTATTGACCGTGTATTCCCCGCACATGCGGGGGTGATCCTGAAAATTTTGACACATCGACAGCTTTTGGCAAGTATTCCCCGCACATGCGGGGGTGATCCTGAAAATGACACTGATACAATTCAGCGGACCAAGTATTCCCCGCACATGCGGGGGTGATCCCTGAATCGAAGTGTGCTGCACGATATCAAAAGCGTATTCCCCGCACATGCGGGGGTGATCCTACCAATTATGGCATTATCTCGATGAATGAAGCGTATTCCCCGCACATGCGGGGGTGATCCCCTTGAATCGTCCCGTACATCTTGATGAAAAATGTATTTCCCGCACATGCGGGGGTGATCCCAGTGACATCCAAGCGGTGTTTATGCCTAGCAGGTATTCCCCGCACATGCGGGGGTGATCCCGATGGTGATAGCCATGCCTCAACAATCTAACAGTATTCCCCGCACATGCGGGGGTGATCCTGAATCCAGTTATCGAACTATTTTTGTCGCAGGGTATTCCCCGCACATGCAGGGGTGATCCCGGAACGCCTTTAATGATCTGGTATTTTCCGCACATTCGGGAGTGATCCTATTATTTTCACCAAAGATTTGAACAATTAGTTAAAGTCATGCTTTCAAAATATAGTTCAAAACAAGAACCCCGCTAAACGTTAATTTAGCGGGGTTCTTACATGATTTATTATAAGGAGAGTACAGGATTTGAACCTGCGCGCCGGTATTAGCCGGTTCGCCGGATTTCGAGTCCGGTGCATTACCACTCTGCCAACTCTCCATAGCACACTAAATAATTATACCAAAACTGGCCAAACTTGCAACCACCCTCGCCCATTATTTAGTGTTTAGGTGTTTAAATTAAAACTCCATCAAACTAAAAAGGTCATAGTCTTTAATCTTATCACGACCATGAAGATCCTTTAGCTCAATGATAAAAGCAGTCCCAACAACAATGCCACCAAGTTCCTCTACTAACTGGATCGTTGCGCTGATTGTGCCGCCAGTCGCTAATAGATCATCCGTAACGAGCACCCGTTGACCTGGCTTAATCGCATCTTTATGCAAATACAGTGCTGATTTGCCATATTCGAGGTCGTAGGTTGCCTTAACGGTCTCGCGTGGTAGTTTACCTTCCTTACGTGCCGGCGCAAAGCCAACCCCTAATTCGTAAGCCACAGGGCAACCCACAATAAAGCCACGGGCTTCTGGACCTACGATCATTTCAACATTTTTACTGCGGGCATAATCCACTAACTGATCAGTTGCATACCGGTAAGCGTCGCCGTCTGCCATCAAAGGTGAAATATCACGAAACATTACGCCTGGTTCAGGATAATCTGGTACCGTAGCAATATACTTGGTTAAATCAATCGACATTTTAATAAGCAGCTCCTTTAATCATGTGCAATCAGCGAGGTCAACAATGACTTGAGATCGGCCGTCTCGCTGTACAATAGTTGTTTTTCAGTTTCCATTTGTTGTTGACGACGTTGATAACTTGGGGCTTCAGTAATTTGATGGTGATCCGGAGACTTCACTTGATTTAAAATACCATTTGAAATGGTCACAAATTTAAGTTCCCGGAAAATCTGTAGCATCAGCACCAACTGCGCCGTTTCAATTTGCAAATACTTGGCAAGTTCGCCCAGTCTATGACCCACATCAACATTTTGATGGGTTTGAACGAACCTAAACAGTTTAGCATATTGTGCGCGATCTGGCATCCCTAAAAGGTAATGACTTTGCTTTAAATAAAAATAAGTGACGATTTGTTCAGCATTGACGTGGTTTAGAGCCGTTTGTAAATCCTCAATTTTTACCGGACAATCTACCAGATACATCGTGGTCGTCTTGATTTGACCCAAACGTTCGGCATCTGCCAGTAGCCAGCTATTCGCTGTAGCTGGAATCTGTGGCTGTAACTGCTCGTAAAGGTGCTGGTTGAAGAAGACATAAGTAGCATCCGTGTTTGAAAACATTTCACGACGTAATTTTTGGGTTCGCTTGTCAGCAATTACAATACCATCGACCGCTAAATCCTTAACCATGAGCTGCATCGAAGTTCGACCCTGCCAAACATTGATTTCAATTTGCCCAACCACTTTTACCTGTTGATCAGCACTTTGAAGGACTGTTGCCAGCTGCCCAGCACCAAAATCAATCGCATTTAACTGCTGATTACCGTCTACCAGCGAGAATTTAAGGTGTTTGCTTTCTGCGCCAATGGCTTTAACATTCTGGACTTGGTTAGGTTTAAAGACAAATAAGGGTACCGGATTATCAGTCCCAAAAGGTGCAAGCTGCCGTAATTCATCGTAAAGCGTTTCCGTAACGTCTTGCACTGCCATTTCAGAAGCAACCGTTAACTTCGTTTTAGGCTGGTCCGCTAACTGCTGATCAGCAGCGGCCTGGTCAAACCCCGTCTGCAACTCCTCAAGTTGGTCAGCCTTCGCGGTCATCCCAACGGCGGCAGCATGACCCCCAAAGTTGACTAACAGGTCGCGCTGACCGTCAAAGGCCTCAAAAAGATTAAAGTTTTCAACGCTTCTACCCGACCCCTTGGCAGTACCATTTTCTAAATTAACGTTTAACACCACGGTTGGTTTGCCAGTCGCCTCAACGACTTTGCTAGCAACGATACCAAGCACTCCTTCATGCCAGCCCTTCCCGGCGATCAAAAGTGTGGGATGATCACGGTGATTTTCATCCTGAGCTTGTTTCAGTGCGACCTCACTAATATCAGCCACCAGTTTCTGACGGTATTTATTCTGCTTTTCCGTTAGTTCAGCTAACTTGGTTGCCCGTTCATCATCCAGTGTCGTTAATAATTCAACGGCAGGTGCCGCATCATCTAGCCGACCTAAAGCATTTAAACGAGGTGCAATGCCAAACCCGATCGACTGCTCATCAATACGCTCTGGATCAATGCCTGCCTGCTTGATGAGTGCGACAAGACCTAACCGATCCGTTTGCCGCATTAATTGTAACCCAGCGGTCACAATAACTCGGTTTTCATCCACTAATGGCACCAAATCAGCCACTGTTCCTATCGCAGCTAGATCCAACATCTCCTGTGGGACTTCATCTAACATTGCGGTCGCTACCTTAAAAGCAACGCCGGCGCCGGACAAACCACCAAAGGGATAATCACTCTCAGGGTGACGCGGATGGATAATTGCGTACGCTGCTGGTAAGTCACTTGGTAACTCATGGTGATCCGTAACCACCACGTCACAACCAAGTTCATTTGCTCGCGCAATGGCATCATTTCCAGCCACCCCATTATCAACGGTAACGATCAACTTTGTCCCGGCTTCGATCAAGCGCTCAAACGCTGCCTTATTAGGCCCATAACCATCAACAAAGCGATTGGGAATGAAGTAGTCCACGTCAGCACCAATCTGATCCAGCGTTTCGTATAGAATTGAAGTACTGGTCACACCATCAGCATCGTAATCACCGTAGATTGTGATGTGGTCCCCATTTGCAACTGCCTCTTGAATCCGGTCAATCCCCTTTTGCATATCGTGCATGGCAAAGGGATCATGTAATTGTGATAAATCTGGATGCAGAAACCGACTGGCCTTTGTTTCATCGTCGTAGCCGCGATTAAGCAAGATCTGTGCCACCATTGGCTGTAATGATAACGATTTAGCTAAATCTTTTGCCGCTGTGGAAGGCTGATCAACATGTTTAATTTGCCAGTCATAATGTGCTTCAATCACGTTTATCATCCTTTACTTCTGTTTGATTATCCTTTTTAGAGACTTGTTTTTGATCGTTACTAGGCCGACCAAGCCGGGTTTCTAACGTTTGAATTCGGTCAGCCTGGCGTTTTATGGTTCGCTTAGTCTGATAGTTTGAAATCGTCGCAAAAAGAAACATCAAAATGGCGCCAAGAAAAATTGCGACCAACAATATTAAGACTAGTGGCCAAGAAACCGTTGTGAACCCAAAATGAATTGGCACTGGTTCTGTGTTCATCAATGCAAATACGGCAATCAAAATAACCAGCAAAATTGCAATAATAACTTTCCCCTGACGCTTCAAACAAATTCCCCCTAGTGGCGTTCTTTATCAAACGGAATATCAATCAGGTCAAAATCTTTAACGACCTTGGCATTTTTAAATACAGCTTGTGCCTGCTTCTCCAGCTCATGAGCAAGTTTACCATTATAACGCGCGGAAATATGATTTAACAGTAAGCGCCCAACGTGGGACTCCTTAGCAATTGTAGCGGCTTGAACGTTCGTTGAATGATAATAGCTGTGCGCCATTGTCGCTTCATCTTTCGCGAAGGTACTTTCATGAACCAAAACGTCGGCATTTTGCGCAAGTTTATAGCTATTGGCAGTTTTACGAGTATCCCCTAAGATCGTGACGATTCTGCCCTTTTGAGCGTGACCAATGTAGTCATGACCATCAATTTTTCGACCATCAGGCAATGTGACCGTTTTACCGGCTTTTATCTGACCGTAAATTGGCCCGGATGGAATCTGGTCATCACGCAACTTATCAACCAACAATTCTCCTTGGTGGTCGTGTTCAACCACCCGGTAGCCAAAAGTTTCAATTTTATGGTCTAAGTGTTCGGCATAAACCGTAAATTTATTATCTTTAAAAATCTCGCCACCATCTGATAATTCGACAAAATCAATGTAGTAAGAAAGCTTGGTTTCTGAAACTTTTAAGCTGGTTAGCACAAAGTTACGAATCCCTCGTGGCCCATAGATCGTCAGCTTTTCATTGCCACCCTGGAAAGAGCGGCTGCTCAACAGACCAGGTAACCCAAAGATGTGGTCACCGTGCAAATGAGTAATAAAAATTTTATCAATTTTTCGAGGTTTAATAGTTGTTCTAAGAATTTGCTGCTGGGTACCTTCACCGGCGTCAAATAACCAAATGGAATTGCGTTCTTCGAGTAGTCGAAGAGCCAGGCTACTCACATTTCGAAATTTACCAGGAGATCCGGCACCGGTACCTAAAAATTCAATTTGCATGTCTGTCGTCCTTTTCTATTAAATCGCACCGCGGAAACGGCGATGTTCATTTGTTCCTTTACTGTGAATCCAACCATATAATTGTAGCAGATTCAGGCTGTATTTGTTTGATTATTTGATCGAAATTCAAACTATTTCCTGCCACGAGGCAACTTAAACGGTCTACCGAAGCACTTTCTAACCTGAATCATGTATAATGTTTTTAGAGGGGAGTGGGTACTTTGCGCTTGAAAGAAGTCGTGACCCTAGTGCAGCAACTATCACCGTCACTCAAGCTTGGCCTTGATTCATCACCGATCAAACCGATTTCTGGAATGTCCAAAAGCGATGGTCGGCTGCTGTTCCATACCGCCACCAAAACACCTCTGACGATTGAAGCCTTTCGACAGCATGCGACCCACTTTGATGACCAACTAGTGGTTTTCTCTTCATCGGGAAAGCGGCTGTTTGGTTTCCGTCAAGAAAATCACTGGTTATTATTTAAATAACGGGGGCTCATTATGACAAATAAACATCTTACACTGACTTTAATTTTAATCGCCGGACTGGCATTAAGCGGCTGTGGCAGTCATGCAGCAACCGCTCATCGATCAGCGACGAGCTCAGCTGCAAGCTCAACGAGCGAAAGTCAAAAGACACCGGCAAAATCCGCATCTGATCAGGCAACTATGAAACCGTATCAGGTACCAAAATCGGAAAAACAGAACCGTGACTACCGCCGCTCAGGCTTATTAACGCTGCCGGGTCAATTTGCCTACGACAAAGTAGGCACCAAGCTGACCCTTTCTCAAAATGTAACCCAAAAACATCAAACGGCCTCAAACGGCATCGTTTATCGGGTAACTGATGTCAAACGTTATCGCAATAACGCTAAGACTCAACGGGCATTATCAATGGCTGAGCAAGCTTTCAATGTGGCTAAGATTCCTAATCCTTACCAGACGATTCAAATCAAGTTTCGGGTTAAAAATCAATCTAGCCGGGCAATCAAAATTGACGGTATTACACATGCCACAATTAACGCGTCTAGAAATATTGAATCAGACGGGCTCAGTGATCCCAGTGCGGGTGCAACGATTAAAGCTGGCCAAACCCGAGCGTTTTCCGCAATGATTCTGGCGGGCCCAACCAGTTTCAAAGTGTCTCAATTACAGATTAAATTCTCGGGAGGCTTTAACGATGCAGGTCAAACGGTAATTGCCGCCCCGAAAGCCATTGGTATCCAACTGTAAAGTGCACTTGAAGTTTAACAGTTTTGGCTACATGCTTTTCAATTTAAAAGTAACTGGTTCCACTTAGATTTTAGATTTCAACTTAAATAGAGCTGTCAAAAACAATTTTCCTAGAAGAAATTTGTTTTTGGCAGCCCTATTTTAATTAAAAATACATTCTGATTTTTAAACTAATTGGCATGCAGGGTCATCCGCTGAACTAGCAAACGGGTAAAGTACCGGTTGCCAGTTGGATTAGGATGAACGTCGTCGTTGTAGAACCAGCTTTGATGATTCTTGCTTAAATCATGCCAGTCCACCATTTCAACGTTTGGATAACGACGTGCTGCTTTAGCAATCGTTGTGTTCACAGAACTTTCCCAATTACGCGTTGGAACGTGCGTGTTGATCCAGTAAATGTGGCGTTTAGGCCCAATCATTCGGATCACGCTATCAATTTGCTCATCGGTCATTGGGCTGTTGGTCCCTAGATTCACGACAACGTTCTTAGCCAGTGCGCCTTGAGCCTGCAATGCTTGGATCTCCTTTGGTGCCTGCCAGATCTGGCGGCCAACTCCTGCAGAAACATAGGTATTAGGGACCACTTCTCGCACGTCTCTAGATGCATCAAGCATGACCGAATCCCCAATCGCAGTCACTGGCAAATCCTTTGCAATGACAACTTGGCGTTTAGTCAGTCCATAGCTCTTCATCAATTGGCGTTCATGCGGTGTTAGCTTAACCTTTCGCCAAGCTTCTTCGCGCTTCTTTTGAGCCGCGGCTTGTTTTTGCTCTGCTCGCTGCTGTGCTAAAGCCTTTTGATTAGAGGCGGAAGCTGCTTTTTGGTTCTTTTTAATGCTACTTTGCAGTGCACTTTGCTGTTCCCTGGAATGAGCTGGCGAAGTTGCCGCGCCAAACAATGCAACTGCGGCAATCAAGGCAGCTGGAATAACTACATACCGGCGCCAGCCAAAAGTACTGGGCCGTTTGAAGAATTGCCGAACTAAATTAGGTAGTTGACTGTAATTATAATGCCGCATTGGCCGTTCCAAATAGCGGTAGGATAAGTCGCTTACAATCAAGATCAAAACCGTTTCAATCAGCGCATTAAGTAACGGATGTGCCGCAATATTAGTTACCTTTGCTTCGTAAAAAATCATAATTGGGAATTGATACAGATAAATTCCATAACTGCGCTTACCCACCCAGTCAAACACTCGGTTAGTGAAGACCTGATTCATAAAGCCCGCTGGATGCGCAACTGTAGCCACTAAAATTGCAGACAAGAACGTGAACAGGAACATCCCGCCACGGTACGTCCACGTAGCCTGTCCTGACATTTTAAAGAAGAGCCAAACGATGGCCAGAAAACTAACAATTCCTGTCCCGTTCAATAACCATTTAGACCGGTCAGACAAATCAGTTTTCAATTTTGTGGCTGGCCAAATAAAGGCTAATGATACGCCCAGCAGAATGGCAAACATCCGCGTATCCGTCCCGTAATAGACACGGTTGGTCATCGCTGTGCCCGTGTACAAGACACCCATCCAAATGGCTGAGAGGACAGCTAAACCAGTTATCATATAGAAGATTTGCCGTCGCTGATGAAAAATACCAAGGAGCACTACCAGCACCAAAGGCCAAATTAAGTAGAATTGACCCTCAATGGAAAGCGACCAAAGGTGGGTAAATGGTGATTCACCGTTAAACCGATCAAAATAAGATTGACCATGCCCAATTTCCCACCAGTTATAAACGTACAGTAAGTTAGTCGTAATGATTGCTTTTAAGCTCACAAAGAGTGATCTTTGAAACAGCGTAATATAGGCTGCGGTTGTTAATACCATTGTGACTAACGCCGGATACAAGCGTTTCATCCGTCGGCCATAAAAGCTGAGCACATCAATGCGCCCGTTTTGTTCATATTCCTGTAAGAGTAAATCGGTAATCAAATAACCCGAAACAACGAAGAAAATGGGTACGCCTAAATAACCCCCTTGCAGGCTGTATGGTAACAGGTGATAGACGATCACGCCAATCACCGCAATTGTTCTAATACCATCGAACCCAGAAATATAACGACTATTTTTCAGCCGTTTACTCCCTGCATGTCGCATCTGATGCTCCCTCATTTCCTCAATAAACTAGTGTATTCACCGGACTACTCAACAAATTCAAAGGTAAAATCATCGATTTGGACTAGGTCGCCATTGTGAGCTCCCTTCGCTCTCAAAGCGTCGTCAACGCCCATACCCCTCATCTGTCGAGCAAACCGCAGTGTACTTTCCTCATGTTCCATGTTGGTCATATGAAAAAGACGCTCTAATTTAGCTCCACTTAAGACCCAAGTACCATCTTCATCGCGGTTAATTTCAAAGTCGGCACCAGCCTCAGACTGGTCATCGTTAACCAGCATTTTTTGAAGGTCATCGACACCCTTAACCGGAAAAGCTGGTGTGGTATCCAAAATTTCGACCGTTTTTTGAATCAGCGGCGTCAAACCTTCATGCGTGACACTGGAAATTGCCATCACCACAGGTGGCACAGCCAGCGTCTGATCATGGGCTAACTTTTCTTTTAAAATCGCTAAATTATCAGCCGAATCGGGCAAGTCCATTTTGGTTGCAACCACGATCTGTGGTCGCTTCAGCAAATCAGGATCATATTTACTCAGTTCCGCGTTGATCTTTAAAAAGTCATCATACGGATCTCGTCCTTCAAAACCACTAACGTCAATTAGGTGAAGGAGGACCCGCGTGCGTTCAATGTGCTTTAAAAATTCAATGCCTAAGCCGATACCACTAGCAGCTCCTTCAATCAGGCCTGGCAGATCAGCAACAGCAAAGTCTCTGCCGTCACTAAGTCTAACCATTCCTAGGTTAGGCGTCAAAGTCGTAAAGTGATACTCACCAATCTTAGGTTTCGCACTGGTGATAGCCGCCAATAAAGTTGATTTACCAACTGACGGAAAACCAATCAAACCCACATCAGCCAGTAATTTAAGTTCTAATCGCACCCGACGTTCTTCTCCTGGCTCCCCATTTTCGGAAAGCTCCGGTGCCGGATTCTTAGGCGTCGCAAAATGAACGTTACCGCGTCCACCGCGGCCACCCTTTGCAATCACAACCTGATCATCAGGCTCAACGAGATCCGCAATCACTTGATTGGTTTCGTCATCGATTACAGTGGTTCCCTGTGGCACAAGGATAATGCGATCTTCTGCTCCACGACCAGTCATACCTTTGATACCACCATTTTGACCATGGTCAGCCTTATATTTTTGATTATACCGAAAGTCCATCAGGGTACGTAGACCCGTATTGACTTTAAAAATAACACTGCCGCCACGACCTCCGTCGCCGCCGGCAGGACCACCATTTGGTTCGTATTTTTCGCGCCGGAATGCAACCATACCATCGCCACCATTACCAGCTTTAACATTTATTGTAACGTGATCTACAAACATAATTTTCTCCATTAATTCTTTTCATTCGAACTTCCTGCTTTGCCATTATCTAATGAATGCCGCCAAAATACCACCGTAAATTGAAAACTTTTTTATTTTCGCAATTAATTTATTTCGGCTGTCTTAGCTAAAGTCAGGTGAATCGTGTCAGCAACCGACTTTGAGATGCCAATTTCATGCATTTCTTCTGGCGTGGCTGCGGCAATTTTTTTCATTGATCCAAATTTCCGTAATAGCTTGTTACGGGTCTTTGGTCCAACACCGTTAATATCATCCAAACGGGAGCTCAAGGAGTTCTTAGCATGTACTTTCCGATGGAAGGTGATGGCAAAGCGGTGCACTTCATCTTGAATTCGCTGTAACAAGTAGAAACCCTGTGACTTAGGATCCAGATGAAGTGGTGTGTCGTTGACTTCGGACAGCAGATCCGACGTCTTATGCTTATCATTTTTCACCATTGCAGCAACTGGCACGTCAAGCCCCAGCTCGTTTTCGAGGACGTCTTTAGCCGCCTCAAGCTGAATCGCACCGCCGTCCATCAAGATCAAATCAGGCATTTGAGCGTGCTCTTTCAATAGCCGTGTATAGCGGCGGCGGATAACCTCCCGTGTGCTGGCAGCTTCATCGGCATGGTCAACCGTTCGCAACTTGTATTTTCGATACAAATTTTTATTTGGCAGCCCATCTACAAAAACCACCATCGCGGAAACCAGGTCTGCCCCTTGAATGTGGGAGTGGTCAAACGCTTCAATTTTATGGCCTGGAGCAATGCCTAGTGCGTCGGTAATTTCCTTCATGGCACCAGTCGTTTTCTGCTCGTCAAGCTCCAGCAAGCGAAACTTCTCTTCCAGAACTAATCGGGCATTCTTCCCAGCCATTTCTAACAAGGCGCGTTTTTCACCTCGTTGTGGCGTCCGCACCGGCATTGGCAACATCTCTTCCAAAATATCCTTTGGCAAACTCTCTGGTACCAAGATCTCCCTTGGAAAGACACTGTTCTTTCGGTGATAGAATTGAATAATAAAACTCGTCATTTCTTCAATCTCATCATTCACGATTGGAAATAAACGTTTTTCGCGCTTGATCAAACGCGCTTGACGAATGAAGAAAACCTGAACGGATAACCAGCCCTTATCCAAGTAAAAATTAAAGATATCTCGAGGGGTGCGGTCATTTGAAATGATTTTTTGCTTTTCAACCGTCACTTCAATGTAGTGCATCTGATCGCGGATCTCAGCCGCCCGCTCATATTCCATATTATCGGACGCCTTTTTCATTTGGGCTTGCAGGTGCCGTTTAACACTGGCAACGTTCCCGTTCAAAAAAGATTTGATCCGTTCAATTTGCTTCGCGTAAACTTCCTCTGGCACCTCTTTAAAGCAGGCACCCAGGCATTGCCCCATGTGATAGTACAAGCACGGGCGGTTCTGAAACCCATTGCAACGCCGTAAAGGATAAACTTTTTGTAAAAAATGCAGTGTTTCTTCCGCCGCGTAAACGTTTGGATAAGGACCAAAGTAATAACCGCCGTCCTTGCGCACATTGCTGACAATCAGCATTTGCGGATCCCGCTCATTCGTGATTTTAATGTAGGGGTACCCTGTCCCCTGTTTTAATTTGATATTAAAATACGGCTGATGTTTTTGAATCATTGTGATTTCAAGCAGAAAAGCCTCCTTATCAGTGGAGGTAACGATCGTTTCGAAATCAGCAATTTCAGAGACCAACCGGGCAGTTTTACCCTCGTGGCTACTCTTAAAGTAGGAACGAACCCGATTCTTTAAATTCTTAGCTTTACCCACATAAATGATATGACCATTAATATTTTTCATCATATAAATACCGGGCATATCTGGTAGTAACGCCAATTTATGTTCAAGATATTCGGTCGCCAATCGGACGGCCTCCTTTCAATTCAAGTTTGAGCCAGATTTAATCCACACTGACCCAGTATCGAACCTATATTATAAACCGAATGGGTGTTTGGGGCAAGCAGAAAGGCACTTTAGCCATTTATGGACATCTGGCAGTCATTTTTACCTAAGATCATTATTGCATGGCAGATCTGTTCATTCCTGGCGTGGTTAACTAAAATAAACTTGATTTTGACGCGGATTGATCCACAATTGCCAAAAGACGACTCAGTGGGAAAAACAGCGAATCGACAAAACCAACCCCGCCAATTCCTACTATCAACACAAACAACAAAGCAGCAGAGAGTTTCGAAACGTACCGAAACTCACTACTGCTTGTCTTCTTGTTGATAGGATTCACTATCTGAGCTTTAAATCACGAAACATTCAGATCAATAACGTTTTTTACTGACCAATAATCTTACTGATAAAGTCCTTAGCACGCTCGTTTTGAGGGTGGTTAAACATGTCATCTGGCTTATTCTTTTCCAGAATATAGCCGTCCGCCATAAACCAGACTTCGTCAGCAACTTCCCTGGCAAAGCCCATTTCGTGGGTCACAACCACCATCGTCATACCAGACTCAGCAAGTCCCTTCATAACAGCTAGAACTTCACCAACCATTTCGGGGTCAAGCGCACTGGTCGGTTCGTCAAATAATAGGACCTCTGGATCCATCGCTAACGCCCGTGCGATGGCAACACGTTGCTGTTGACCACCGGAAAGACTCGCCGGATAAACATCCGCTTTTTCTTCCAGGCCAACCCGCTTAAGTAGCGACATTGCTTTGTCGGCCGCCTCTTGGTCCGACATTTTTTTGACCCGCATCGGGGCTAATTTTAAGTTTTCAAGGACCGTTAAATTAGGGAATAGATTGAAGCTTTGAAAGACCATCCCCATCCGTTCACGCAGGGTCGTCAGCTCACTTTCGGTAAAGGTTTCAGTATCTTTACCTTCAAAGTAAACTTTACCCCCGGTTGGGTGTTCCAATAAGTTTAAACAGCGTAAAAAGGTACTTTTTCCTGATCCTGAAGGGCCGATCACACAAATCACTTGTCCCGCCATAACGGTCCCGTCAATTTCCTTCAAGACTTCGTTATCGCCGAACTTCTTTTCAAGTTTATCAACTTTAATTAATGGCTTATCTGGCATGTTTCATTCTCCCTTCGTAGTAGTTGAGTACTCTGGTCAAGATAAAGGTGATGATGAAGTAAATGATCATCGCAACGAAGACCGGCATAACGCCCCGATAAGTATCCGCCCGAACGATGTTCAGTTGGTAAATCAAATCGGTGACACCAATGATCGACACGATTGAACTTTCCTTGATCAGAGAAACAAATTCGTTACCTAATGCTGGCCAAATGTTCTTCAAAGCCTGAGGCAAAATAACGTAGCGCATACTGTCGCCCTTCGTCAGCCCAAGACTTGCTGAAGCTTCCGTTTGACCTTTGTCAACTGAATTAATACCACCACGAATAATTTCCGCAACGTAAGCACCACTATTCAGTGAAACAGCGATAATCCCTGAAAGTAACGCCGGTAGGTTAATGATGATTCCAACCCCAAAGTAAACGAACAGCACTTGAACCATCAAAGGCGTCCCACGAACGAATTCAATGTAGGCTACCGCAATGGCATGTAAGATCTTACTCTTACTAAATCTCATTAAGGCTAAGATCGTCCCCAGCAAAACACCAAAGATAACGGAAATTGCTGAAATGATCAGCGTATATTCAACACCCTTTAAGAAGTAGCTTCGATAGTGCCACATTGACGTATTGTGGGTGTTGACCTTCATGTATTTACCAGCGTCAGCAAGGTACTGATTAGCGAGGTGCTGCTGTTTGATCTGGTCAATACTCTTATTGATGGCGGCTACTAAAGTTCCAGAGCCCTTCTTCAGCGCCATAGCAGAACCAGTTTCATTCTTATTCAAATGGTAACTGGACTTAAACATCGCCAAGTCTGGATCATTTTTAATGTATGCTTCGGCAGATGGTGTTTCAATCCCCAGGGCATCGACCTTATGCGTCTTTAAAGCTAACACCAAGTCGGTATTCTTATCCATTCCTTTAACGGTAGCGCCAGGAATCTTAGACTTGGCTAAATTATATTGCAACGTCCCAGTTTGAGCACCAATTTTTTTATGAGCTAGGGCTGACTGATTCTTATACTTAGCGACATCAGTCTTATTAATTAAGAAACTTTGACCACCATTATAGTAGATCTCGGAGAAATCAACACTTTGACGTCTGGAAGGCGTTGGGTTGATCCCACTCATCGCCACGTCGGCCTTCCCAGTTTCGACGGCGACCAGGACGGAATCAAACGACATACTTTTGATGACCAGCTTGACTCCTAAGTCCTTAGCCACCTTCTTCATAATGTCGACATCCATGCCGACAATTTGAGACTTACCATTCTTTTGAACCTCAAATTCATAGGGTGGGTAGTCTGGCGAAGTCGCCATGACGATGGTCCCCTTTTGCTTAATTCTTTGCAGCGATTGATCCGCGGCATAAGCGGTTTGATGCGTTGGCTGAATACTAAATAAGACAAATAACGATAAACAAAAAGTTAAAATTGCTAGGATAACTTTTTTCCCCTGAACTTTCATCCGCCGTAACTTCCTCTCTAAATTTTAATATTTCAATCGTACACCTTTTTTATTCTTTATGCAATAAAAATCAAGAAAAACTCTTTTTTATACACAATTATTTTATTTAGCGGCCAAATATTCATTATAATATGCAATATTTAATTACGAATCTAATTCAAACTTCTCATCTGGTTAACGAATTTGACGCGCCATTTCTTTTAAAAGACATTCGTGCCAAACGGCTTGCTAGTCGGAATTATCCATGATACACTAACTTCAATGAAGGAGCTGAGTTACGATGGGATTAAAAGTCAAACGTCAAGATGATCTCAACGCCATGTTTGGTAAGTTTGCCGAAATGGATCTGAAAGATGAAAAACGCGATAAGTTTTTAAAACATGACGAAAAAAAAGATGCTTCTAAAAAAGCCAAGGCTTTAATCAAGGAGCACCGAAGTTATCACAAGTAAATCAACCGTGTTTAAATCAGCACGACCAATGGTTTTGGTAAAGGGCTTTCATTAGCTCTTATCAAAGCCCTTTTTTAGTTTTAAAAAGGATGTTTTCGCTGAGACACACTTCCTGTAATGTCCATGCCATCATCACCATTTAGTACTAACTGAAAAACAACGCGCTACCAAAATAATTTCCAGAATTTGGAAACTATTTCGATAGCGCGTTGTTTTTAGTCGTCAGTTACATCTATTCTGCTTTCAAACCAGCCTAATCAGATTTGTCACCCGATTCACTTAAGTCCCGCTTGGCCTGTTCAATTTGCTTGCGCACTTGATCAAAGCCTGTGCCACCTTCTGAATGGCGACGTTCAACTGCCACTTCTGACTTCAAATCATGATAAACATCGGCTTCAATCTTAGGGGACGCAGCCTGTAGCTCAGCAAGTGACATATCCTGCAAATTCTGATGGGTCTGAATCCCTTTGAGAACCAACTGGCCAACGATCCCATGTGCTTCTCGGAAGGGGACACCCTTAGTTGCGAGATAGTCTGCCAGCTCCGTGGCATTTGAAAAATCGTTCTCCGTCGCTTGTTTCATATTGTCAGCCTTGACCGTGATAGTTGACAGCATGCCGTTGAAAACCTTAAGGGCTGGCAATAGAGTTTTAACGGTGTCAAAGACCCCTTCTTTATCTTCTTGAAGGTCCTTATTATAGGCTAAAGGTAACGATTTCATTGTCGCCAGCAAGCCCATTAGATGCCCGTATACCCGGCCGGATTTACCCCGAATTAATTCGGCCATATCCGGGTTCTTCTTTTGCGGCATGATTGAACTACCAGTTGTGTAGGCATCGGAAAGTTCCAGGTACTGAAATTCATGACTGACCCACATACTGAGCTCTTCACAAAAACGTGATAAGTGCATCATTAGAATTGAACTGTTACTGAGAAATTCCAGGGCAAAGTCCCGGTCTGAAACAGCGTCCAACGAGTTCGCGTAAACTTTGGAAAAGCCTAGGGTCTTGGCCGTCATTTGCCGATCAATTGGAAAAGTTGTTCCAGCTAACGCTGCAGCACCCAAGGGTGAGATATCAGTATGCACTTCATTAAACGCAAACCGTTCCTTGTCGCGCTTAAACATCTGGTAATAGGCCATCAGATAATGACCGTATGAAATGGGCTGAGCGTGCTGTAAATGAGTGTATCCGGGCATGATGGTCTCAACGTTTTTCTCAGCGAGGTCAATCAACGTTTTTTGAACCGTGGTAATCTCATCAATCACTTTAGGCAAACGTTTTTTCAAATACAAGTGGAAATCCGTTGCAACTTGATCGTTTCGCGAGCGTGCAGTATGCAGCTTGCCCGCTACTGGGCCAATGCGATCCGTCAAAATACTTTCGATATTCATATGAATGTCTTCGTTTTCAACATCAAATTTAATTTGACCCTTCTCAAGGTCTTGTTGAATACCCTCCAGGCCCGCAATAATCTGATCACAGTCATCAACTGGAACGATACCGGTTTTCTGAAGCATTTTGACGTGGGCTAAAGACCCTTCAATATCTTCTTCAGCCATGAGCTGATCAAAGGAAATGGACGCCCCAAAAGCATCGACCCATGCGGCCGCCTGTTCTTGGAACCGGCCACCCCAGAGTTTTTTGGTTGCCATTACTTTGCCGCCTCCGTGTGTTTGTCAGCCTGTTTCTTAACCGCTACTTTCACCTTGCTCTTAGTGTTTTGAGTCACTGCATTCACAAACGCTGACTGCTGATTCTTCATTTTAACTTGTGAGTAAACCGTAGTTGGCAGACCCCAAAGCTTGATGAAGCCCTTGGCTGCTTCCTGATCAAAGGAATCTGAAGCCGTGTAAGTTGCTAGGTCCTTATCATAAAGTGAACTATCAGACTTCCGACCAAGTGTGATCACGTTACCCTTGAACAGCTCTAATTTGATCACCCCAGTCACAACTTCTTGACTGGTCTTCAAAAAGGCTAGCAACGCATCCATTAAAGGTGAGAACCAAAGGGCGTTATAAATCATCTCACTCAGTTGTTTTTCAACCACTGGCTTAAAGTGCGCAAGATCGCGTTCAAAGGTCAGATCCTCCAGTTGTTTATGAGCCTTCATCAAAACCGTTGCTGCAGGGGCTTCATACACTTCACGTGACTTGATGCCCACCAGCCGATTTTCAATGTGATCGATCCGGCCAATACCGTTTTCGCCAGCAATCTTATTCAGCTTTTGAATCAGGTCAGCTAACTGCATTGATTCACCGTTTAATTTCGTTGGCACACCCTTTTCAAAGGTGATCTCAACGTCTGTTGGTGTGTCCGGCGTAGCTTCAATTGGATTGGTTAAAGCGTAAGCATCTTCTGGTGCGCTGACCCATGGATCTTCCAGAACTCCGGCTTCGTTCGCCCGGCCCCAAATGTTAGCGTCAATGGAATATGGTGAGTCCAGATCAATCGGAATCGGGATGTTATGCTTTTTAGCATAATCAATTTCTTCTTCCCGTGACCAGTGCCAGTCACGAACGGGACTGAGCACTTCCAAAGCGGGGTTCAAGGCGTGAATCGCAACTTCAAAACGAACTTGATCGTTTCCTTTGCCAGTGCAGCCGTGAGCGACAGCCTGTGCGTTTTCTTCTTGTGCCACTTCCACCAGTTTCTTACTGATCAACGGCCGTGACAATGCTGAGATCAACGGGTATTCACCCTCATAGTATGTGTGGCCTTGTAGGGCGACTAAGGCGTAATCTTCGGCAAATTCTTCCAGAGCATCGATAACGTAGACCTTTACAGCACCAACGTCTAACGCTTTTTGCTTGATAAAATCGATGTCCTTGCCCTCACCAACGTTGATACAGCAAGCAATCACATCATAACCCTTATCTTTTAGCCAAGGAATTGCTACTGATGTATCCAAACCACCTGAATATGCTAGTACTACTTTTTTATTTTCTGTCATGTGATGTCCCTCTCATTTCTTCATTTTGACTTAATGATACGAGATTAACACCAATATTCATATAATGCAAGTTATTTTTGCTTTTTATACGTATTTTTCCTTTGTATTCATAATTATATACATTATTTTATAAAATACAGTAAGGCGATTAAGTTTGATTTGTTAAAAACGAATTAAATAACGGGTAAACCGCTTATTTGTAATGCCAACCAGTTGCAGAAACGGCTTACTCAAAATTTAAGAATCAGTATCACCTTGCAACTCGAAAATACACCAGTGAATCTATGAAGGACCCACTGGTGTATTTTCCAATTTATGCTTTAAACGACATTAAAGATTGCTATTTTTTACCTGAATCTTTGACAATTATAATTTTTCCCATGCCGATGATGCAATCGATGGGAAAAGATTGACGATTCGCCCAATTTGACTCGCATCAAGTCCAAATTCAATCGCTGGAAGCAAGGTATCAATGGCGTTATCAGCTTCTTCACTCATTTCAGTTGCACCGACAAGTTGGTGTTGGCTATTAAAGACCAGCTTACTATCCCCTAAAGTTTGCTTATCGATTTGACGGTACCAATCATCTGCAATGTGATTGACAACCACAGAATCACCAGTGGTTTGAGCGCTTTCAACAGACTCGCCAACTTTTGCGATTCGCGGCGAGGTGAAAACGGTGGATGGAATCGCTGGATAATCAATTGGACCGTTAGTTTGACCAGAAAACAGCTGCATCAAGTAAACCGATTCAAAAATTGCCGTTGGCGTCAACTTCGGCTGCTTTTTATCAATGACGTCTCCTGAGGCGTAAATATTGGCCACACTGGTTTGAAGATGGTCGTTGACTTCAATGCCGTGCGCACTGTATTTAACACCAACTTTTTCTAAGCCGATATTTTCAACGTTTGGAATCCGACCAGTCGCATCGAGAATCCAATCTGTCGTCAATGATTGGCCATCCCCAAATGAAACGGTCAAAGCATTCCCATTCTTGGCAAAGGCTGAAACCTGCGCCTTTTTAACAAAGCTGACCCCGCGCTTAGTCAAATCATCAATCACCGCGTTAACAAACGGTTGATGGAATTGCCGTAAAGCTTGATCACCATGCATCAACACCGTTACATCAGCCCCAGCAGCGTTAGCAATTGTTGCAAATTCCATCGCAATGTAACCAGCACCAACAATCGTTAAGCGTTTTGGTAATGCCTTCAGATTCATGAAATCTTCGCTATCGTGAGTTAATTCCGTTCCAGGAACAGAAAGCTTGTGCGGTCGTAATCCTGTCGCAATCACAATTTTGTCAGCCGTCACTGACTGGCCCCCGACGTTGATCGTGTGAGCATCAGTTAGGGTTCCCTGACCATGAATGATTGTGACCCCAGAACCCTGCAATAAACCAGCAATCATATCTGGTAATGGATCGATCACAGCTTGTTTTTGAGCGACCATTTGAGACCAGTCCAGTGACCAATTTCCTTTAACAATGCCGTTCAGCCGTTCCTTTGAACGCACCAACTTAACTGGCGTGTCTAATGTGATCTTAGCATTACAGCCACGGTTAGGACACGTGCCACCAATTAAGCCACTTTCAATAACCGCAACCTTTTTGCCACTTTGAGAAAGTGGAATCGCCCCGTCAAAAGTACCGTGCCCACAGCCGAGATATAAAACGTCATAATCATATTCAGTCATGAAAATTCCTCCATTTCAAATTTTAAAGCGCTTACACAAGTTTAGACTACCGAATTCTTTAATTGGACGCAATCGATTGGCTCATAAAGCTATGAAGCGCACGTCTTCAGACTCAATGCTCACAAATAACTCGGCTGCTAGTTTGATCAAAATAAGGTGTTTCAAGATCAACTTCACGTAGAAATTAATTTTGAAACACCTTATTTTAAAATTCAAAATTGATTAGACTTAAATGATTCATAATTACTAAACGATCAATGTCGTTTTACTGCACATCGTTTGAACTTGGGTAACGCTTATTTAAACGTTCAATATTACTTTTGGCAACGTCATCGAACGAAATATCAGCCCACTGTGCAACTTGTGACAAATACCAGAGAACGTCACCCATTTCCTTAGTCAATTCATCCTTATCCAAGTTTTGACCATGAAAAGTATAGTTTTTGACAAGGTCCACGACCTGTCCCGTTTCACTCGAAAGCCCAAGCGCACAGTTAGTCAAAACCTGTTCGCTACCAAATAACGTCCGGTTTGCTGCTTTTTGATAATCATTAAATTCCATTATTGTTTGCCTCCAAATGCATGTTGTTCAATCCACTGCCAAACTTCATCTTTTCCAGCCTTAGTTTGAGCAGAAAATGCAAGTAGATCACCGTCATGACCCATCGACAGTGTTTTTCTGACTAGGCTTAATTGTTTGTTCCACTTAGCTCCGGCTATCTTATCCATCTTGGTTGCAACAACTAGCGTTGGAATCTCGTAATAGCTTAACCAAGTATACATCTGCTGGTCGTCAGCAGTCGGTGCATGTCGCCCATCAACGAGTGAGATCACCCCACGTAACGTATCACGAGAAGTCAAATAAGTTTCAATCATTTGACCCCACTTAGCCCGTTCACTCTTAGCCGCTTTTGCGTACCCATATCCCGGAACATCCACAAAGTAAAGTGCGTCTTCAACGTGGTAAAAGTTAAGCGTTTGCGTCTTGCCTGGTTGGCTTGATGTGCGCGCATAGCTATTTCGATTGATTAACACGTTGGTTAACGATGACTTACCAACGTTCGAACGTCCGACCAAAGCGATTTCCGGCTGGCCGGTTGTTGGATATTGCTTAGGGTCAACAGCACTCATCACCAGTTCAACATTGTGTACTTCCATAATGGCCTCCCCATCTAACAATTTTATTCAATAAAAGCCGTATGCCTCATAACGCAAGACATACGGCTATTAATGCATGAGCATTAGTTGCGAACCAGAGTGAACTTAGGAAGCCTTCTGGTCCTTTAAAATTAACTCGGGTTCCTGGTGGTCCTTGACAGTATCACCTGTGACAATTACTTTTTCAACGTCATCTCGACTTGGTAATTCAAACATGATATCACGCATCACATCTTCAATAATCGACCGTAAACCACGAGCACCAGTATTTCGTTTCAAAGCTAGCTTAGCCATTTCACGCAAAGCCTGATCCTCAAAGTCTAGCTCAACGCCATCCAGTGAGATTAAACGTTGATATTGCTTTACCAAAGCGTTCTTTGGTTCTGTTAGGATCCGAACTAAATCATCTTCCGACAATTTCTCAAGTGCCGTTAAAATTGGCAACCGACCAATAAATTCTGGAATTAAACCAAATTCCAGCATATCTTCTGGTACAACACGCTGCATTAAGCTCTTGGAATCATCAACGGGTTGATGAGTAGAGTCCGTACCAAAACCAATCGTCTTATCACCAAGACGGTTTTTAACGATCGTTTCAATACCATCAAAAGCACCACCAACAATGAACAAGATGTTGGTCGTATCAATCTGAATGAACTCCTGTTGTGGGTGCTTCCGACCGCCCTGCGGCGGAACGTTAGCAATCGTGCCCTCAAGAATTTTCAAAAGTGCTTGTTGAACCCCTTCACCGGATACATCACGAGTGATTGAAACGTTCTCAGCCTTCTTAGCAATTTTGTCGATTTCGTCGATATAAATAATGCCTTTTTCAGCACGTTCAACGTCGTAATCGGCATTTTGCAACAGCTTTAACAAAATGTTTTCAACGTCTTCACCCACGTAACCAGCTTCGGTTAAAGTCGTCGCATCAGCAATTGCAAATGGGACGTTCAAAATCTTAGCCAAAGTCTGGGCTAGGTAAGTCTTACCTGACCCAGTGGGGCCAATCATTGTAATGTTACTCTTTTGAAGTTCCGGACCATCTGACTTGCTCGTAGCCATTTCGTTGACACGCTTATAGTGATTATAAACGGCCACAGACAATGTCTTCTTAGCCTCAGTTTGCCCGATAACGTATTGATTCAATTCATCAACGATTTGTTGAGGTGTCGGAACGTCAAAGACCGTCTGTGCGCTCTCTTCACTAAATTCTTCATCGATAATTTCCTTACATAAATCGATACACTCATTGCAGATATAAACACCAGGACCAGCAACGATCTTCTTGACTTGATCCTGTGACTTACCACAAAAAGAACAATTTACGGGGCCAGTTGTATCAGTATTTTCAAACAATTAAGAGTCACCCCTTCTAAATTTTAACGGTTAATAGTTTTCTGTAACGCAATAGCTACTATACCATAGAACCCCTGTTCTAGGAAAGGAAAAGCTCACGTGCTTTTCCTTTAGAAGCGCTGTGGCTATCAAACGTTTGTTGGCTCAAAAACCAATCTGTCCTAGTAGCAGTTAGGCACAAAGCCCACACCCGTATTCTAGCACAAACAAAAGCCCTGGCAAGAATCAGAAAACCTCATCTCCAGGGCATTTGTGAAAATCACGTCATGAGTGAAAATTACTTTTCACTCTTTTCGCTCTTTTCTTTTTCTTCTTCTTTTTTAGACTTATCCTGCTTTGCAGAATCCGTAATGATGTCAACGGCATCCTTCACAGCAATATCATGTTTCAGCATATCATCAGAAAGTGCTGAACGAACGGCACTTTCTTCCATCCCGTACTGACCGGCTAAATCCTTAACTTCAGCATTCAGCTGATCCTCAGTTGGTTCGATATTTTCTGCATCGACAATTGCTTCAAGAACCAAGTTGGTCTTAACACGACGTTCTGCATCAGCAGCAAATTGCTTGTGCAGGTCGTCTTCAGAAGTACCCGTCAACTTGAAGTAGGTCTTAGGATCAATGCCTTGTTGTTGCATATTAGCCAAGTACTGATCCATCTGGCGTTGGATATCTTCTTCCTTCATGGCATCAGGAATCTCTTGAACCTCGGCGTTATCAACAGCTTCACGGATAGCTTCATCTTCGATAGCATCGTGGGCAGCAGTGGTCTTTTGCTCTTTAAGTTCATCCTTGATTTTGGCTTTGAGTTCGTCAAGACTGTCGACTTCTTCGTCAACGTCCTTAGCGAATTCATCATCAAGCTCAGGTAATTCCTTTTGCTTAACTTCATGAATGGTGGTCTTGAAGGTTGCTTCTTTACCTTGCAGATTTTCAGCTTGGTAATCATCTGGGAAAGTAACCTTAACTTCAACGTCTTCACCAGCTTTATGACCAACTAGTTGGTCCTCAAAGCCTGGAATAAACGAGTTAGACCCTAATTCCAAAGAGTAATTGTCAGCCTTGCCACCGTCAAATTGCTTGCCATCAACGTAACCGTCAAAATCGATGACGACCGTGTCGCCCTTAGCTGCTGGTTGGTCTTCTTTAAGTACCAATTCAGCTTGTTCTTGACGACGACGTTCTAGTTCAGCATCAATATCTTTTTGATAGACACGCGTGTTTTGCTTAGTGACACTCAGTCCTTTGTATTCACCAAGCTTAACATCAGGCTTAACGGTCACAACCGCCTTCAATACCCAAGGCTGATTCTTTTCCATTGATTCAACGTTAATTTCTGGTTGATCGACTGGTTCGATATCTGCTTCTTTAATTGCTTGTTCATATGCATCCGGCAAAACAATGTTTAAAGCATCTTGATAGAGCGCTTCTTCGCCGTACATCTGGTTAAAGATTTGACGAGGAACCTTTCCCTTACGGAAACCAGGAACGCTTAAAGTCTTCTTGGTCTTTGCGAAGGCTTGGTCTAAGCCCTTTTTAATTTGGTCGGCATCAATTTCAAAGGTTAGTTCGCCTTTGTTGGTGTCACTCTTTTCCCATTTTGCAGCCATTATATTCCCTCCGAAATTAAATATCTCTTCGAATACGATCATATTCAAATTGCGTACAGACTTTAGTTTAACGTAAGGTGACCCAAAAGTAAACATTATCCTGGACACCAAACTAAGTATGCGCTTGATTCAAACGGATCTTCGAAGTGTTTTTAAATGCAGTGATAAAAGTGTTGAGCATCATGTTCGTACACTCAAATAAAAAAGCCCGAAAAGGCAAGCTTCCCGGACTTTTTTAATGTTCATTTAGGTAGGTATTAGTCCATGATATCTGAAACAACACCGGCACCAACAGTATGGCCACCTTCACGAACAGTAAACTTAGTACCCTTTTCAATGGCAGCTGGAGCGATCAAGTCAACTTCGAAAGTGACATTATCGCCAGGCATAACCATTTCTACGCCATCAGGCAATTCGATAACACCAGTGATATCAGTGGTGTGGAAGTAGAATTGAGGACGGTAGTTTGAGAAGAATGGCGTATGACGGCCACCTTCTTCTTTAGAAAGGATATAAACTTCACCCTTAAACTTAGTATGAGTTTGGATCGAACCTGGCTTTGCAAGAACTTGGCCACGAACAACTTGATCACGGTTAATACCACGAAGCAAGATACCAACGTTATCGCCGGCTTCACCAAATTCCAAAGTCTTACGGAACATTTCCAAACCAGTTACAGTACTCTTAAGAACTTCATCCTTCAGACCAACGATTTCAACCTCATCGCCGACCTTGATAGTACCACGGTCAATACGACCAGAAGCAACTGTACCACGACCAGTGATCGTGAAGACGTCTTCAACAGGCATCAAGAAAGGCTTGTCGTTATCACGTACTGGAGTTGGGATGTATTCATCGATAACGTCCATTAAGTGTAAGATAACTTTTTGTTGTTCTTCATCGCCTTCAAGGGCTTTCAAAGCGGAACCGCGAATAACTGGAATATCATCACCAGGGTAATCGTATTCAGAAAGTAATTCACGAACTTCCATTTCAACCAAGTCGATCAATTCGTCGTCATCAACTAAGTCGATCTTGTTTAAGAATACCACAATGTATTCAACACCAACTTGGCGAGCCAACAAAATGTGTTCACGGGTTTGTGGCATAGGACCATCGGTTGCAGCAACAACCAAGATCGCACCATCCATTTGCGCAGCACCAGTGATCATGTTCTTGATGTAGTCCGCGTGACCTGGGGCGTCGATATGTGCATAGTGACGCTTTTCGGTTTCGTATTCAACGTGGGCGGTGTTGATCGTGATACCACGTTCACGTTCTTCAGGTGCCTTATCGATATCAGCATAATCTTCAGCCTTAGCTAAACCTTTGTCAGCTAAAACTTTGGTAATTGCTGCAGTCAAGGTAGTCTTCCCATGGTCGATATGGCCGATAGTACCAATGTTTACATGGGGCTTAGTTCTCTCATATGTTTCCTTTGCCATTAATGAAACCTCCTGTATTTTTCACAAAGATAATGCCAACAATCTGTTTGTTGACAACCCTTTGATGTAAATTATACTACTTCTCCTCGAAAAGGTAAATCGAGAATCCCTCAAGAAGAATCCTTAAACATTATATAGATTAGGTTATCGTTTGTAAACAATAAAATCTAAATTCAGTGAAACTTTTTAGGCTCCCGTCATCTCTGACATGATGTGGGACAATTTTCGCTGCCACCATTCGATTGAATACGGTTCGGGTAGCTGTGCCGATTGAACAAGGTCGCCCTGAACCAATCGGCTGACCCAGGTCTCCGGATCCGTAATCGCCTTATCGATGAAGGGATATAAAAGTGTCACCTGTAAGCCCAGTTCATCACGAAACAATTGCTGGGAGACAGGATCATGGTCGCTGACCATCTTTTGCAGTATGCCTTCCAGTATATCAACTTTTGAAAAATTCGCCAGTGATTTCAACTGTGCACCATCAATTTCGTAATTGTGATCATCCAGCCAGCGGAAATCAAACTGACCAGCGATTTTTAGCTTTTGAACCATTTCCAGCAAACTGACCCGAATAATTGGTTTAACAAAGGGATCTACTAATAAAGCTTTGGTAGCAGTCCACCACTCTTGAAATGGCAGTTGTTTGCCCCTTTCAAAGACTCGTTGTTGCTGCCCAGCAGTCAAACTACTTAATTGGTAAAAGGCTTGGTAATCAGCTTTAAAATCCGGTTGCTGACGTGCCTTCATTTCTGATTTCTCGATCATTGCGTCTAATCGGTCCGCCTTTTTAGGCAGTGTGGCCATTAAAATATGAGCCATCATGATCTGATGAACAGCCAAAAGGACCTGAACCATTAACTCAAGGTGCATTTCATCCATTAGATAACTATTCAAATTTTCCATCATTGTCACATAGGCACTTTGATATTGCTGATCCTCAAACAAGCTTTTAACTAGTAAATGGTTAATTTTCGCGCTTGGTTGGCTCTGATAGACTTTCTCATATAATGCTGCTGCCTCATGCCAATGCTTCTTTTTAAAAGCGGCATTAGCCAACTTTAAATTCTGATCCACATCAACACTTCCTAACTGCTAAGAAAATCCCGCATGTCTGAACCAACATACGAGATCTTCATTTACTTATTCATTTTCTGATGGTTTATCAGCGGCCTGCTTGGCCTTTTGAGCAGCTTGCTTTTTCCGCTTACTCTTCGGCTTATGACGTCGCGGATCAACCTCCATGATAACTGGCAGGATAACCGGATGGCGCCGAGTCTGATCAAACAAATAGTGGTTCAATTTTTCCCGAACATCTTGTTTCAGATGTGTCCAGTCAAACTCCTTATTATCAAGGTTAGTTTGAACCGCTTTTTTAATCAATTCCGCGCTTTCATGCATGAGGTTTTTGTTAGCTTTAACGTACACAAACCCGCGGGAAGTAATTTTAGGTTCACCAATAATCTGCTTTTTCTTGTGATCAATGGTAATTACGGCGATGAAGATCCCATCTTCAGACAGAACTTTACGATCTCGTAGCACGATATTGCCGATATCACCAACCCCGATGCCATCAATCATGGTATTACCAACTTCAACGCTGCCGCTCAGTACCATATCTTTACCATCGTAAACTAACTGGTCACCCTTAGCAGTCAAAAAGATACGATCCGGCGTCATTCCGACTTCTTCAGCTGCCTTAGCGTGAGCTGACAGTAACCGATACTCGCCCTGAACCGGGACCAGATACTTCGGATGCAGTAAATTGATCATCAACTGAAGATCGTTCTTGCTGGCATGACCTGATGAATTCAACTCATCTGAAATTGCCTTGACCTCACCACCGGCTCGATAAATCATATCACGAGTCTTAGCCACGTTAGTTTCCATCGCATGAGAAGGCGTCGTTGTAATGAAGACCAGATCACCGGGTTCAATGTTAAGACCCTTTTCTTGCTTATTAGCCATCCGCTGGAGCGCTTTGATTGGCTCGCCCATCCGACCAGTTTGGACGATAATTGTCTGTTCAGGAGCTAACTTTTCCAGTTGTTCTTGAGAAACCAGTAAATCATCTGCGGGTAGGACCAGCTTGTGTAGACGCATAGCTGTATCAACGATTTTTTCGATGTCCCGACCGGTTAAAAATACCTTTCGACCAGTTTTAGCAGCAGCGTTAAAGACCTGTTGCAACCGTAAAATATTAGAACCTACACTGGCAACAACAATGCGTCCATCCTGGTAGTTAAAAGTTTCCAAAACATCATCAGCGATATCTCGTTCACTGGCAGTTTCGTTAGGATTCTCAGCGTTAGCGGAATCGCTGAGCAAAGCTAAAACACCATTTTTACCGATCTCAGCTAACCGTGCATAATCAGTCTGGTACCCAGGAGCGGCCGTTTGGTCAAACTTAAAATCACCGGTATAGACAACGCTACCAGCACTTGAAGTCAAGACGATCCCCATTGATTCCGGAATCGAGTGAGTAGTTTTAAAAAATGATACGGTCACGTCGCCAAAGTCAATTTCGGTATTGGCATCAACCACGTGAAAATCATCAAAGTTCTTAGCTTTTGAATCCGATTGACAGCTCAATTTTGCCAGTTCAATAGTCATCTTCGAACCGAATACTGGCACTTGAAATTCGTTTAAAAAGTACGGTAACGCCCCAATTGCATCCGCGTGCCCATGAGTCAAAAAGACACCCACGATACGATCCTTATTTTCACGCAAATAACTATAATCCGGAATCACAATATCAATTCCCAAAAGTTCATTTTCAGGATACTTTAACCCACAGTCTAAGATATAGATACTGTCGTTGATATCAACAACGTACATGTTTTTGCCATTTTCGCGGACACCGCCCAACGGCATGATTTTAACACTTGCTTTGTCCATAATTCACCTCAAAAATATGATTTGATTCTCTCGCCATCTCATCAGTCTGAAACTTAAGTGGACACGAGATCTTGCTTTTACCCTAAATTCCAAAAATTTAGGCACGACTACAAACTGTTTACAGTTTATCACACTTGATTAAACAATGTAACAACTCATGCATTTCCAAGGCAGTTTTACTTTCATGTCAAAAAAAGCTCTCCATAATTGGAGAGCTAGAAGAATCAATATTAACGACGAAGGCCTAATGATTGGATCAGATCACGATAGCGTTGAATGTCAGTCTTACGCAGATAAGCTAACAGATTACGACGGTGCCCAATCTTCTTCATCAAACCACGTTGTGAGTGGAAGTCCTTCTTGTGAACTTTCATATGATTGTTCAATTCGTTGATATCAGCTGTTAAAACAGCGATTTGAACTTCTGCTGAACCAGTGTCGCCTTCGTGACGAGCATACTGCTTCATAATTTCATTCTTCTTTTCTTGACTAATAGCCATGAGAAATTCCCACCTTTGATATTTTTTGAGTCCACCCATCACTGAGTAGCCGTGAGTGAGATCGCGGACAACTAAGTAAGGGCAATTTAAGAACCTTTGTCATTATATCTGTTCTTGATCAGAATAACAAGGTTTAACCCAAATCCGCTTATCAAGTATTTTTACTTTACAATTCACGGAGAACTGTTGCAATCGCTAATTTTATTCTGTATAATGACATACGTTGAATAATAACAGAGCCATCTGGCTTATTTAGTGTGGAGGTGAAATCATTGCCAATTATCAAATCTGCGATTGAACGTGCAAAGACTAACGTTAAGGCTAACGAACGTAATTCTGCACAACTTAGCAGTATGCGAACAGCCGTTAAGAAGTTTGAAAAAGCTGTGACGAATCACGACGACAACGCAGCCGAATTATATCGGGCTGCTTCTAGCGCCGTTGACCGTGCTGCTTCAAAGGGTTTAATCAAGACCAATAAAGCTTCCCGCGACAAGTCACGTATGGCTGCACGTTTAGCTAAAGTAAACGCCTAAATTAAATTGAGCATATAAAAAAAGACCGGTTCGTTTGGACCGGCCTTTTTTGTCGTTTTCAACGATTCAGCCGTTCAGGCCACTTCATCAAGATATTTCAACATAAACAGTTCAAAAAGCATCATTGGATCTTGAGTCGTTGATTTTAAGGCTTTTTCAATTTGGATCAGTCCCAGATAAGCCTGACGCAAATGTCCTAAATCAAGGTTTCGGACGCTTTGCATAGCTAGTTTGACCCGGTAAGGATGAACCTTGAGTGCAGATGCAATACTGCCCTGACTATAACCGTTTTTGGTCAAGATCTTGGTCTGAATCAATAGCCTGAACTGACTAACTAGCACAGCATTGATTCGCAAGGGTTCTTCCCTTGTTAAAATCAATTGGCGGTAGAGGTTCAAAGCGTCTTCGATCCGCTTACCCATGACGTCGTTCACTAAATCAAATACATTTTGATCTAGTGATTTTGACACCAGTTCGCTAACCACATTAGGTTGAATAGTTTTTGAATCAGCTGCGGCCAATTTTAATTTTGGCAACTCATTCATGATTAACGATAGATCAGTTCCAGTACGCTGAACCAATAGTTTCAGGGCCGCAGGATCGATTTGATAGCCGTCCTGTTTAAGATTCTGTTGAACCAAAGACCTAATTTGGGATTCACCGACTGATTCAAGACTGATCACTTCGGCCACTTTTTTAATTTTTTTAACCACTTTTTTGCGGCTGTCCAACTTCCCATTGGTAGCAAAGAAAACGACCACTGAGGTTGGCTCGGGATGCTCCAAGTACGTTAATAAACCATCAATATCATGATCAATTTTAATGCCGCGATGGCTTTCAGTTGTTAAAAAGTAGGCCCGTTCAACAAAGACTAATCGTCGTTCACCAAAAAAAGGTGCCGACATAGCGTCATTCAACGCTTGTGCCAATGGAGTAGTCTCCATGTCATAACTAGCATAATTCATGGTGCGTTCAGCATCCGGAATCAAATTAATAAAGGCTGTCTTTATTTGTTGCGTCAGGTAGGGCTGATCACCAGTCACAAGGTACACAGGTGAAACCTGTCCTTTTTTTAGTTGTGTCAATGTTGCTTCGTAGGTCAAGTCTGATCCTCCTTTAAAAAGGTCTGCCAACGACCGCTACCAATTTGGTTAACGAACTGGTAGCGAATCATACCATCATGTTGAGTGTTGAATACGGGTATGTGGTCAGCAGCAAGTGTAGCAAGCGTTTCTTGATTTGGGTGCCCATATCGATTATTACGGCCGGCGGAAATGACACCGATTTTAGGTTGCAGCATTTTAACAACCTCTGGATCTGAAGAGGTTTTGCTGCCATGATGGCCTAATTTTAACACGTCAGTCCGTAATTCGGGATAGTGGGCCAAAATTTCTTTTTCCCCTGCCCGGTCTAAGTCACCGGTAAACAGCCAACGTAATCCGCCCATGTCACCTGCTAGAACCATTGAATCCTCATTGGTTCCCATACCGGGTTTGAAGGGGTGGACAACTCGCAACGTTGTCCCACTGATTGTCTGACCGGCCTGCACAGGCAAAATCATGGTTTGCACCAAATAAGGGCGCACCCGTTTCATAAACTGCTGATTATTGGTCATTCCAATTGGCACATAAAGCCGTTTAACGTTAACACCTTGAAGAACATCACCAACGTCTCCTACGTGATCGGCGTCTTGATGTGACAAGCAAAGATTATCGATCCGCGAAATGCCCCGGCTTTTTAAGTAATTCAAACTGATTCGTTGAGCCCTGCTACGACCAGAAATCTTCTGGCCACCAAAATTAACTCGGCCACCAGTGTCGATCATGGTAACTTGCCTGTTAAATGGTGCTCGAACAAGAAAACTATCACCCTGACCGATGTCAAAAAAAGTCACCTCGCCAGTCCTCGGAAAATGAATCCAAAGAAAGCTTCCTAAGTAAAGAATTGCTAACAAAGCACTAGCGCGTCGAACATAGTGCCGAGATAAGATCACCAGTGTAAAAATCATCATACTGGCGACCACTAGGACGGCAGGCTTCCCAAAAACAATCATCCCTGGCAGTCCATCTACCCAGTTCAAACCGGCTGTAAAACTAAGTAGCAGCCACTCAGTAAAGTTGACAAGCCACGGCATTAAATGACCAAAGACGCCTGCCACTAAGACCAACGGAAAGATACAGACACTAAAAACCGGTAGAATCAAGAGGTTAACGAACATCGTTAGCACGTGCCATTGGTAAATATGGTAAAGGATCAGTGGCAAACTGACCAGATTTAACATAATCGTGGTTTTTAAAGGGCCCATTTGATGCGTGAACAACAGCCCCAAAGCTAAGCCATAGCTCAGCTGGCCGCCAAGGTGCATCAATAAAGCTGGCTGAACGAAGAGGCCAAACAGAAGGCTTAACCCCCAGAGAGTCAATCCCGTGAGACGCCAGTTAAATATTTCGGCGAGTAAGCCAAGTGCTACGACAATAACAGCTCGAAACAGGCCCATTTGAGAACCCGCTAAGATGTAATAGGTCGGCAACAATATCAGTAGGCAAACAGCAATTGGCAATCGAGAAACGCCAAACCGTTTGAGAAAAAACTCCACCAGCGACACGATCCAAACGATATGGAAACCGGAAATACTGAAGAGATGAATCAATCCCAAATCTGTGACAGCATTTAATGATTCATAAAAATCGGTTGCTCGCCAGCCCAAAAATAGCCCCTGAACGTATAACTGCAGCGTCTTGGGTAATTGAAAAGTCCGCCGGATCAGTTCAGCACGTAACGCGTGACAGGAATTAACCCACCAACTCACTGGTCCACTTGCATTGCTTATGGTGAGCGGCGTCAACCGGTCGATCTTAATCGTATTATAAATGCCCTGATGAATCTGATACTGACGAAAATCAAACTCGTTAGCGTTGGTTGCTGGTGGTGGCTGACTAATATCGCCATGAACTTGCACGATGGCGGTCTTAGTTAGCCGATACCGGTCTAACTCTGCTTGATCATCAGCGAAATACTGCCCCTGAATCGTCTGTCCATCAGCGGTTTTTCCGCTTAGTTGGAGTCGTCCCGCTTCGATTCTCAACTCATCGGGTTGAACCTTTAAAATAAGGGTTTTACCCGTCTGGTCAGGCATTGTATTACTAATTGCAGCCTGTTGCGTGTGCCAGAACCAAACGCCAAAAAAGATGATTGAAACGGCTGCCCAAGCCATTAACCGTCGTTGCTTCAAACAGCAGATCCGAATAAACCAGACTAAGGTTAAAATAAGCGACAGCCACGTCAAGCCAAAAAAGCAGCCACTTAAACAGCCGATTAAAATTGCGATCCAGATAACATTATGATTGATGTTCGTGCAGATAGGCATCAACTGAAGCCTGTTCAATGGCTTCAGGGTCAAGAGTCACCTGATTGAGTTCAACGTTTTTCAACTTGATCAAAGACATGGCATACGGATCATTATGATAATTATGCAAGTAGGAAATCTTTTTAATCCCTGCCTGCAACAACATTTTGGTACATTGCAGACAAGGAAAATCAGTCACATAGATCTCAGCTCCATCCGTCGCTTCACCAAACTTAGCACACTGTAAAATCGCGTTCATTTCAGCGTGAATCGTCCGCAAACAGTGTCCATCGACTAAGTAACAGCCCTCGTCGACACAGTGTACATCACCAGAAACGGACCCGTTATAACCACCGGCAATAATTCGTCGATCACGGACAATCGTGGCACCAACTGAAAGCCGATTACAAGTACTGCGACTCGCTAATAATACTGATTGCATCATAAAGTATTGATCCCAAGGAATTCGTTTGTTAGCCATATTTGGCCGCCTCCATCTAATAAGTATCTGGTTCAGTATACCAAATTTAAACTAAAGATGTGAACTCTAAACACTGACCTGTGGGCGAAGCCGTTCAAGCGTCTTATCACCAAAACCGTTGACGTTCTTAAGTTCATCTACCGATTGGAAACCACCGTGCTCTTGTCTATAAGCCATGATTTTTTCAGCTTTTTTTTCACCCACACCGTCTAATTGTTGCAGACCATTAAGGTCAGCTGTATTCAGATTCACTTGGGGTGCCTGACTCGAAGACTCTGCGCCACCAGCTGGACTAGTGGTTCCTGTGGCTGTGCTACCAGTATCGGTAGGGGCTTTCTCACCGTGTTTCGGGATATAAACCACCTGCGAATCAGTTAATTTTTGAGCTAAATTGACTTGTTTTTGATCTGCTTGACTAGTAAATCCACCTGCTAATTGCACAGCATCGATCACGCGCATTGAGGCATCTACTTTTTTCATCCCGGGCTGTTTAACGGCTCCTTTGACGTCCACATACATTGAAGTGTTCACCGCGGTCTGACTGGTTGCCATCGAAGACCCTGACGTTGAAACAGCCCCTGAGTCAGACATCATCATTGACTGTGACTCGATTGCGGGTGATGACGACTGTGACCCAGAACGAGTGCCGAGCATGAAAAGTCCGAGTGCAATTATGGTAGTCATACTTAGCCCAATGATCACCCAAGTTTGCCGGTTGGCGTTTTCTAGTAGTTCCCTTAACCTATCCACGTTCTCCCTCCTTTCTCTCTAAGGATAACTACGCCGAGAATCAAAAAACGTTTTGAGAAAATAAGAATCTTCTCAAAACGTTTTTTTGATGATCTATTGATGAGTCTTTAGGTAGTGAAGAGCTTGGTTAAATGACGTGACTGGCACGACTTTCATCTTCGGAGCGACTTTTTTAGCCGTTTTTTTAGCTAACTGATAGTTTGTCACGTGCCCTTCTTCCAGTTGCAAAACAGTCTTTGTAGGCTTGATATAAGGCGCGAAGAAAACAGTGGCTCCAGCCTTTTTGGCCGCCACAACTTTCTTATCGATCCCGCCAATTTCACCGACGGAACCGTCCGGATTGATGGTTCCCGTTCCGGCAATCTTTCGACCATGACGAATGTTTTGACCCGTTAGCTGGCTGTAGATCTGCAAACTAAACATCAACCCACCAGAGGGACCGCCAATTTGACCTGGGTCAACGTTAATTTTTGGGGTCGTCTTAATTTTAACGTTATCGGTCAAGCCAATACCAATTCCAGTGCGCCCATTTGATAATTTAATCAACGGTGCTTTGACCGTCTTCACACTCTTGCCACGCTGATACTGGACGTGAAGCGCCGAACCCACTTTTTTCCTCGCAATGTATTTTTGGAAACCGTAAGCATTCTGAAAGTGGTGACCATCAACTTTAGTGATCGTATCGCCAACTTTTAATTTATGCTTAAAGTGGGAATTGGCCTGAATCTCCATCACATAGATGCCTAAATACTTCTTGATCACGGGTTTATGAGCAGCTTTGACTGCAACCGCCTTCGCTTCGTTAATGGCACTTTGCATGTAAAAATCCTGCATCTTGATGTAGGTTGTGTTATTTTGACCGCCAGTAATACTTTGATTACTCTCAATTGAATTGTATGGTAAAACCTTTGCCATTAAGTATGTAATCGGACGCGCCTGAGCGAGTTTGACCGAAGTGATCATAAACTCACCCGAGCGTTTGTCAGGATGGTGTTTGATCGACACGAAAGATTTTAAATTATCCGCTGAGCCCGGAGATTCAATGTACTGTGACATTGGCCAGAAACAACCGACCAGAATCAGAACCATAACAATGATACTGAGCCCATATTGGAAAACTTTTTTACGCGTTTGTTTTTGCATATTATTCGACCCTTTATTTTTGATTTAAAGCTTGCGCAACCGCAGGCGGAACAAGCGCAGAAACGTCACCGTTAAAGTGCAGAACTTCCTTCAAGAGCGTAGAAGAAATAAAAGCGTACCGCGGATCAGTCACTAAAAAGACTGATTCAATCGATTCATCTAAGTAGTGATTCATGTTTGCGATGTTAGCTTCATAGTCGAGATCCTTACCATCACGAAGGCCTCTAATGATAACGGATCCACCGACTCTTTTAACAAAATCAACCGTTAACCCGCCTTCCGCTTGAACACTTACATTTGGCAAGTGACTAACGCTTTTTTTAATCAAATCGACCCGTTCATCGGTGGAAAACAGCGCTTTCTTACTTGTATTGATACCAACCGTTACGATCAGGTGATCGAATAACCGACTAGCCCGTTCAATAATATTTAGGTGTCCCATCGTTAACGGATCAAAACTACCTGGATAAACTGCAATCGTCATTGTCATTCGCCTCCATGATATTCATAAACCGTAATTTTAGTGATGCCATAAGACTTATGGACCGTTCGTTCGCAAGCACCGATCCGTTCGGGCATTTCAGCTTCTTGATTAGTTTCACACATGATGCGGCAATTAAGATTTAGCATACCAGCGACCATCAATTGGTTAATTTCTTGGACGATTTTTTGCTCTCGGTACGGAGGATCAAAATAAATCAAATCAAAGGTTTGGTTCTGAGCCTGAAGCTGTTTCAGCGCAACCTCAGCATCACGCTTGATCACCGTAAATTTAGCCGGCTGCTTGGTGACTTCAATATTTTGCTTGATCGTTTTGACGGCAGCGGCTTGCTTATCAATTAGAACGGCATGCTCTATCCCCCTTGAAACACCTTCAATGCTGAGACCGCCTGAACCTGCAAAAAGATCCAAGCTGCGCCCACCATCAAAGTACGGTCCCAAAATATTGAACACCGCTTCCTTGACCTTATCCGTTGTGGGTCGCGTCTTCATACCGGGCACTGCGCGCAAGCGTCGGCCACCATATTCACCGGCTACAACTCGCATCTACTCGTCATCCTCCTCAAAATTGACCTGTTCATCCTTGTTTTGCGAATCACCAGACAGACCCAACAGCTCCATGAGTGTATCGTGCGGAGATTCAATGATTCGTTTCACAAACCTGAGCTGTTTCAGCTTGCCAATGATTTCTTGACTTTCATCTTGATTGACGTATAAAACCGCGTAGCGCATCCTTTTAGAAACGTACTCCAAATGGCCAAAACGCTTTAATTGCCGGACTTGACGCAAACTGGCCACGTAAACAACAAGACTAGTTCGAGCTTGAATATCCACTATGATTCCCTCTTCCTGCGCTCCTGCGCACTAATATTTAAAACTGCCCCGAGTGAAAGCGCCAGTGAAAACATACTTGAACCACCGTAACTAATGAACGGGAAAGTTACCCCGGTAATTGGAAGCCAGCCGACGACACCACCGACGTTAATGATGGCTTGGACGCTAAAGTAAGTGGCAACACCGTAACAAACCAACGTATAAAATGGGTTATCCGACCGCATTCCGATTTTGATCATCCGCCACACCATTACACCAAGTAACAGTAGGATGATAATTATACCGACAAGCCCCAGTTCCTCACCAATGATCGACATAATAAAGTCGGTGTTAGGTTCCGGCAAAAAGCCCCGCTTTTGAATCGAATTACCAAGGCCAACACCAAATAACCCACCGTTACTCAACGCATAATAAGAGTTAACCAACTGCGACCCAGTTGTGCTGGCGTGGCCAAAGGGATCAACAAAGGCCACTAACCGCGCTAGTTTATAGGATTTCACAAGCCCTGACTCTGACAGTTTTAGTGCAATTGGAAAAACAATTCCCACTACAAATACCACGGCAGCTCCAAAGATTGCAAAACTGCGCTTATATTTAATTCCTGAACTAAGACACATGATAAACACGATGGCGGAGATAATAGTGGCGCTCCCCATATCAGGTTGAATAAAAACTAAGCCAATGAGGACAGCAGCCATCAGCAATGGCAGCCACATCAGTTGCCACCAATGGCCGTGAATTAAGTCGGAAGCTTGACCCGGCATGGTCAGTGCTTTGGCAACAAAAAGAATCAAAAAAATTTTGACAAATTCGGCCGGTTGCAGTGAGAACGGCCCAATATGTATCCAGCCAGCTGCACCATTGATCGTTTGGCCCTTCGCCAACAGGTAAAATAGGATTGCTAGCAAGATGATATAACCAATGCCCATGAGTTTACCACTGCGCAAAACATCCGTTTTCATTGCCGTAACAAAGATTAATATGACGATACCAATCAAAACGTAAAATAGTTGCTTAAACAAATAAGCGATCGGCGTGGACCCCATTTGAACCGCCACGTTAGAGCTTGAAGAGTAGACCATTACCACCCCAATGCTGCACAGCAGCAAATAAGGTACCACAAGCCAGTAATCAATTTTTCTTAATTTATTCATTAACGCTCCCCACACCACTTCAAAGTATTTCTTCATGTAAACTCTTTTGATTATAGCATATTGCCCTGTTTTCATGTTAGCTCAGGGATAAACCTTTACTTTTTCATTGTTAACAAAAAAGATTGAATATCCATAAAGGGACATTCAATCTTTTTAAAATACAGTTGAACTGCTCAATTAAGCAACCTGCTTAGTTGTGACGTGCTCGCTTAGCAGCCTTTTCACGAGCGTTAGTATCCAAAATTTGCTTCCGGAGACGAACGTGATGGGGCGTAACTTCACAATATTCATCATTATTCAAGAATTCAAGTGACTCTTCAAGTGACAAATGGGTTGGTGTCTTGATACGCGCCATATCATCGGAACCGGCAGCCCGCACGTTAGTCAGGTTCTTACCCTTGGTGATGTTGACAGTAATGTCGTTTTCACGACTATTTTCACCAACAATCATCCCTTCATACACATCGGTACCTGGATCGATTAGGAGTGTTCCACGACTTTCAATACCCATCATGGCATAGGTGGTTGCTTTACCAGCGTTCATTGAAACCAAAGTACCTTTTGAACGACCTGGATTCCAGTTCTTGATAACTGGACCGTACTTCTTAAAGGTATGGTTCAAGATGCCGTAACCACGAGTCATTGACATGAATTCTGTTGAGTAGCCGATCAAACCACGAGAAGGTGCTAAGAAGGTCAAACGAGTCTGACCGTTATCAGTACTTTCCATGTTCTGCATCTCACCCTTACGCTGTGATAGCGAGTCGATCACACTACCGGTATATTCATCTGGTGTATCGATTTGAACCTCTTCAAACGGTTCGCTTTGAACACCATCAACGTTACGATAGATAACTTCTGGACGTGAAACTTGAAGTTCGAAGCCTTCCCGACGAAGGGTTTCAATCAGAATCGAAAGGTGCAACTCACCACGACCAGATACGACCCACGCACCTGGTTCGTCAGTATCGTCAACCCGCAACGACACATCAGTCTCCAGCTCAGTCTTTAAACGGTCTTCCAACTGACGGCTAGTCACGAATTTGCCATCTTGCCCGGCAAATGGCGAGTTATTGGTCCGGAAAGTCATTTGTAACGTTGGTTCATCGATTCGCAGAATTGGTAGGGCTTCTTGCGTATCAGAAGCCGTGACGGTTTCACCAACGTTAATGTCATCCATACCAGAAACGGCAATCAGATCACCAGCCTTGGCTTCATTGATTTCCAACCGTTTCAGGCCAAAGAAACCAAACAATTTAGTGACCCGGAAGTTCTTGGTCGAACCATCAAGCTTCATCACAGTGACGTTGTCGCCCACTTTAATGCTGCCACGGAAGATCCGGCCGATCCCAACACGACCAACAAAATCGTTATAATCCAACATTGCAACTTGGAACTGAAGTGGTTCGTCGGAATTATCGATTGGCGATGGAATGTGCTTGATGATGGTGTCAAAAATTGGCTTCATCGTGTGCTCTTGAGTGTCCAAATCAGGATCATAGCTGGAAGTTCCGTTCATGGCTGAGGCGTAAACAACTGGGAAATCCAGTTGGTCTTCGTCAGCACCGAGTTCAATGAACAAATCCAAAACTTCGTCAACCACTTCTGAAGGACGGGCCCCTGGTCGGTCGACCTTGTTGATCACAACGATTGGTGTCAAATGTTGTTCCAAAGCTTTTTTCAACACAAACCGGGTTTGTGGCATCGTCCCTTCGAAGGCATCAACAACCAGCAAAACACCGTCGACCATTCGCATGATCCGCTCAACTTCACCACCGAAGTCAGCGTGTCCTGGGGTATCCAAGATGTTGATCTGCTTGTCCCCATAACGAACAGCAGTGTTTTTCGAAAGGATCGTAATCCCACGTTCCTTTTCGATAGCGTTAGAGTCAAGCGCACGGTCACCAATTTCCGTGTGTTCATCTAAAGTATCTGATTGTTTTAATAATTCATTGACCAAGGTCGTCTTACCATGGTCAACGTGGGCAATAATTGCGATGTTACGAATGTCATCTCTGGTTTTCAAAATGTTGTTCTTCCTTTCATAAAAGCATGATTCTAAACTTATTTAATGGTCAAAATGCAGCGCAGTCTTAACACTCTACACCTTGACTTGACGCCATAAAAAAACTGTGACCAGCGTCACAGTCAGACGTTTTAACCGATGATTGGCAGAATGTCTTGTTGTGCTTTTACCGTTGCTACCATTACGAAGTCTGATGATAGCATATCTAGTGCCTGTCCGTCAACTGTCGTAGCTGTAAGTCCCAGACTTTCAGCGAGAATTTTGCCAGCGCCAAAATCCCACGGCTTTAAATATGAGAGGTAAGCCACAATCTCACCAGTCAGCAAATGAATCATTTCGATGCCAGCTGAACCGTAGACTCTAAGCCCCGAACTAGCTTCGACGACGGCTTGCAGGTTCTTGTAATTATGCACCAGCATTGGAGCGCTGACACTGACAAGGCCATCACGTAAATTGAGGTTAGCTGGCGCAGATAGTGGCTCATCATTTTTGAAAACCCCAATTTGTGGACCACCAGAGTAAATAACGTCGTTCATCACATCATAGACGTAACCAAGAACACCCTCACCATCGATGTAGAGTGCAATCATGATAGCAAAGTGGTCATGTTGCTTAACAAAGTTCATTGTCCCATCGATTGGATCAACGACCCACACCCAGCCGGAGGTCTGCTTGATCTGATCGCCAAAACCTTCCTCACCTAAAATTTGACTCTTAGGTGCAAATGTCCGAATCTTATTGATCAGCAACTTTTCATTTTCCTTATCGACGTTAGTGACCAGATCCTTACGACTAGTTTTTTCCGAAACATTAAGGTTTTGTTGCATTTTCCCCAAAATAAAGCTTCTTGAGGCTTGCAGCCACTGTTTCACTGCACGATTGACCCGGTGTAATTCAGCTTCGTTCATTATAACGCCCCCTTGGAACCATTTTAAGCGACTTTTTATTGGTTGCTCGCGCTTCTTTCAAGGCGTGGTACCAACTATAGCCGGTTGCCTGTTCAAACTGCTTATCGAGCTGTTTTTCCTGAGATTTGGAGGTTACGATCTTTTTGAACGCAGCATAAGCTGTTAATAGATCAGCAACACTAACCCCTTGTGCAAGTTCATAAGCGTTTTCAATTTGGCGATAAAACGCTGTGACCGTAATAATCTCCTCAGTCGTCCAGTCAGACGCCAAGGGATAGCTAATGTTCTTCAAAATGACACCTCATTATTTCGATTTGATTTCAACAAAAGCTATTATACAGCAAAAAACAAATCCAAACATCATCGGCACATTATGCACTGCCATTTTTAATAGCTTTCAAAAATTGAAGGCCAGAAGGTAAATTGAAGGTAAACAACTTTAGTAATGCGTTTTAAAGTTGTCAATTCATGACCATCGAAGTCGCTCACAGTAACCGACATCACCAGTTTCAACTGCATTGTAGGCTCAAAAAAGGACCAGACAAATGTCTGATCCTTTTTGAACACTATCTCTAACGCTGTTTTTAGATATGAGTTGGGAAGCCAATTGCAACATCGGCAGCTTCCTGAACAGGTTCGCTCAACGTTGGGTGTGGATGAATCGTTAAGGCAATATCCTCAGCGTTCATACCACCGTTAACAGCCAAGCTCAGTTCAGCAATCAAGTCAGAAGCGCCTGGTCCAACAACCTGAGCACCGACTAGGTTGTTACCGTCCTTGGTAGTTACCAAACGGACAAAGCCATCTGGTTGATCAAGTGAAACGGCACGTGCATTACCAGCAAATGGGAACTTCGAAGCCTTAACTTCGATACCCTTGTCCTTCGCATCATCTGGAGTCATACCAACTGTGGCTAACTCAGGATCCGCGAAGCAAACGGCTGGAACGCCAACCCAATCATTGGCAGTCTTCTTACCAGAGATTGCACCAGCGGCCGTTTTTGCTTCAAAGAAGGCTTTGTGAGCCAATGCAGGACCTGGTACGATATCACCAATAGCATAGATGTTTGGTACTGAGGTACGACCTTGTTGGTCAACTTCAACCAAACCATGGTCACCAATCTTAACATCGGTCATTTCCAGACCAAGGTCATCAGTGTTAGCCTTCCGACCAACAGTAACCATGCAATAATCAGCTTTAACAGTTGATTCCTTACCGTCAACTGAGTAAGTAACGGTTACACTATTGTCATCTTGAACAGCATTCTTAGCCATGGCACTGGTGATAACATCAATACCCTTCTTCTTCATCTGCTTCAAAACAACCCGAACCATTTCCTTATCAAAGTTTGGCAGAATTGAATCGGTACCTTCAATAATAGTAACGTGTGAACCTAAGTTAGCGTATGCACCTGCTAATTCAGTTCCAACGTAACCACCACCGATAACAACGAATTCTTTAGGGATCTCTGGTAAGCCCAAACCACCAGTCGAGTCAACGACGCGACCTTCAAACTTAAAGCCAGGAATTTCAACTGGACGACTGCCAGTAGCGATAATCAAGTTATTAAATTCGATGGTCATTCCGTCATCAGCACTCATGAACTGCTTAGGACCGGTTGAAACGACCCGTAACTTAGTGTTGGAATCCAGCACAGCCTCACCTTGGATAAGTTCGACTTTGTGCTTCTTCAGTAGCATCCGAACACCATTGGTCATCCGATCAACAACCTTCTTTTGCTTCCATTCCTGGGTCTTACTGAAGTCGATAGATGGTGCTTGAGTAGTGATGCCAAATGTAGATGCATCCTTAGCATTTTGGAAACGATGACCAGCATTGATCAAGGCTTTCGAAGGCACACATCCAACGTTTAAACATACCCCACCAACAGTATCTGACTTTTCAATAACCGTGACGCTTTGACCAAGTTCCGAGGCACGGATAGCGGCAACGTAACCACCAGGGCCTGAACCGATAATGACAGTATCACGTTTTTCAACATCTGACATATGCGGGTCTCATCCTTCCATTAATAACATTTGTGGATCGTGAAGCAAGTCGTTCATCTTGTTCAAAGCATTTTGAGCTAATGCCCCATCGATCAAACGGTGATCGTAACTGAGTGACAACTTCAAAATGTTGCCGACTTCAATTTCGCCATCGTCGTTGACGTAAGGTTCCTTGGCAATCTTGCCAACACCTAAAATAGCAACTTCAGGCTGGTTGATAACTGGTGTGAAGAACCCACCGCCGATTGAGCCAACGTTACTGATAGTGATCGAACCACCAGACATTTGGTCAGCTTTCAACTTGTTGTCATAAGCAGCTTGAGTGTTATCAGTGATTTCCTTGGCAATTTCAAACATGCCTTTAGAATCAGCGTTCTTAACGTTTGGTACGTACAGACCATGATCAGTGTTGGTTGCAATACCAATGTTGTAATAATGCTTATAAACAATTTCTTGAGTGGTGTCATCAATTGAAGCATTGAATTCTGGGAATTCCTTCAAGACGGCAACCAGTGCCTTAACAATGTAAGGTAAGAAGGTCAAATGAATATCTTGATCAGCAGCAACTTGCTTGTACTTCTTCCGGTTAGCCATCAAAGCAGAAACTTCAACGTCTTGGAACGAAGTAACATGCGGTGCAATGTCCTTTGATGTCCGCATTGCTTTAGCAATGGTCTTACGCATCATTGACATTGGTTCACGAGTCTCAAGGTCAGGCTGTGATGATACATACGGCTTGATTGCTTGAGCTGCAGGAGCGGCTGCGGCTGCAGGAGCAGCAGCGCCAGCTGGTGCTGCGGCACCGTTGAAGTTATCAATATCAGCCTTCAAGATCTGTCCGTGATTACCAGTTGGGGTAACAGCAGTAATATCAACGCCCTTATCACGTGCATATTGACGAACAGATGGCATTGCCAATACTAGCTTGTTCGGGTCAGACTGCGCCGGTACGCCGGTTGGAGCGGCTGGTGCAGCTGGGGCTGCAGCGGCTGGTGCTGCTGCAGGAGCAGGTGCTTCTGACTTTTCTTCTTCTTTAGGTGCTTCAGCAGGAGCTTCTGCTGGTGCGTCATCTTCAGGTGTGTCAGGTGAACCATCATCAATGGTAACTAAAGTGTCACCAATTTCAGCAGTTTCGCCTTCCTGTTTAAAAATCTTCTTAATTGTTCCGGCCACTGGTGATGGCAGTTCAGAAACAGACTTATCGTTTTGGATTTCAACTAACACGTCGTCTTCCTTAACTTTGTCTCCTTCTTTAACTTGCCATGATGCAATTTCACCTTCGGCCATCCCTTCACCAAGCTCTGGGAGTTTGAATGCAAAAGCCATGGGAAAACTTCCTTTCTATATCACAAAGTAGTCGTTTAAATTAGTAGTTTAAAATTTCACGAACTTTTTCTTCGATATCGTCCGCATTTGGCAGCCAGTCATTTTCAACTTGTGCCCATGGATATACGGTATCAGGAGCAGCCACACGGCCGATTGGTGCGTCCAAGTTCATGATAGCGTGTTCAGCGATCTCAGATGCAACGTGTGCACCGACACCAGCCATCTTTTGAGCTTCTTGAACGATCACCACTTTGTGCGTCTTTTCAACTGACTTGAAAATCGTATCAGTGTCAATTGGTGACAATGAACGAAGGTCGATCACTTCAGCAGAAATGTTTTCCTTAGCTAATTTGTCAGCAACCTTGAGTGATTCGTTAACTTCAGCACTGTAAGCAACGATAGTAATGTCACTACCTTCACGTGCTACTTTAGCTGTGTCTAGCGGAACCGTGTACTTACCTTCTGGAATTTCATCCTTCATTGAACGATACAACTTCAGATTTTCCAAGAAGAGAACGGGGTCGTTATTTTCAACGGCTGAAATAACCATTCCCTTAGCATCGTATGGGTTAGCAGGTGTAACAACCCGTAGACCTGGAGTTCCAATGTAGTAGTTTTCAAGGTTATCAGCATGCATTTCAGCAGTATGAGTACCACCACCAAATGGGGTACGAACTGTAATAGGCATTGCACGCTTGCCACTGAACCGGAACCGGTTACGTGACATTTGACCGCCTAATGAGTCAACGGCTTCAAATGTGAAGCCCATAAATTGAATTTCTGGAATTGGACGCCAGCCAGTAGCAGCTAAACCAATGGATAAACCTAAGATCCCTGATTCAGCCAATGGGGTATCGAAAACCCGGTCTTCACCATACTTGTCTTGCAAGCCTTGGGTAGTCCGGAACACACCACCATTTTTACCAACATCTTCACCAAAGATCAAGGTCTTTGGATCTTCGCCCAAAACAACGTCTAAACCATCTGTAATCGCTTTGATATAAGTTAATTTAGCCATGGTTACTTCGACTCCTTTGCTTCGAATCTTGCAATATCAGCTTTGATTTGTGGAGTTGGTTCTTCAAAAGTCGTCTTCAACATATCAACAACTGATTGCGTAGGTGTATTTTCAGCTTCTTTCATTGATGCTTTGAAGCTGTCCTTGTATTCCTCAACAAGTTTGTCTTCTTGGTCTTGTGACCATAATCCCTTATCTGTTAAGATCTTACGCATCCGAATTAGTGGGTCACGGTCAAACCAAGGTTTTTCTTCTTCCTTAGTCCGGTAACGACTAGGATCATCACCAGCACTTGAGTGAGCACCGTAACGATATGTTAAGGTTTCAACTAAGACAGGACCATTACCAGCAGCTGCAAATTCACGTGCTTCTTTAGTAGCCAAGTAAACAGCTAAGACATCCATACCATCAACTTGAACAGCTGGTACACCTGAAGCAACACCTTTTTGAGCCAAAGTTTCAGCAGCCGTTTGCGTCTTACGAGGCACTGAAATAGCCCAGCCGTTATTTTGAACCATGAATACTTCTGGTGCTTGGAATGAAGATGCAAAGTTAACACCTTCGTAGAAGTCACCCTGTGAAGTACCACCATCACCGGTATATACGAAGGCAACGGCATCTTTTTCACCGTTCTTCTTAATACCTAAAGCGGCACCTGCTGATTCAACATATTGGGCACCGATAATGATTTGAGGGAACCAGTTACGAGTTTCACCATAATCGTCACCAACGGCGTTACCTTTTGACCATAAGAAGCCTTGAGTAACTGAAGCACCGTGTTGAATTAATTGTGGTAAGTCACGGTATGCTGGGAACAGGAAGTCTTGATCCTTGAATGCGGATACAGACCCCATTTCTGAAGCTTCCTCACCATAGGTTGGAGCATAGAAGCCCAAACGCCCTTGACGCGAGAAGTTCATTGTTTGTTCGTGCAATGCACGTTCCCAAACCATCTTTTTCATGAAATCAACTAACTGATCATCTGAAAAAGTATCGAAAAGTTCTTGATTCACGATCTTCGCATTTTCATCCACAATTTGGAATGTCTTCTTGTACGGATCGCTCATCGTGGCTTTAATTGATGCGAAATCAATTACATGCCCAGTTTTCTTCGCCATAACTAACACTTTCCTTTCCGTTTGTATGCAATCGATTTCAATCACATATTTTCATGCACTTGAAACCGTTTGCTTTCTCAACTACACTCTTAAATTACCACGCTTTCAGAATTCGTGCAAGCCCTTTCATTACTTTTATATCGCAAAAAAGACGAAGTTGCCCGCAAGTAAAGGAATCTAGTTTTCTGAAAAAATGTTTGTGTTTTTCTTCACATTTTTTTGATTTCATTTTTCCTGACCAATATGCTAAAATTAATAGTTAGACTTACTTGTTAATTAACTTCGGAGGTAATATTCGTGATATTAATGAAGGATATCGTCAGAGACGGCGATCCCGTCCTGCGCAAGGAAGCTGCAAAGGTCAGCTTTCCACTGTCAGATGACGATCAGAAACTGGCCGCTGAGATGATGGAATATCTTGAAGTCAGTCAGGATCCAAAGCTCTGTGAAAAGTATGGGCTACGTGCTGGCGTTGGCCTTGCTGCCCCTCAAGTGGGTGCATCCAAGATGATGGCGGCGGTTTTAGTTCCACCTGCAGAAGAAGGCGGCCAATCACCATTTAAAGAAGTCATCATTAACCCCGTGATTATTAGTCATTCGGTTCAGGACGGCGCCTTGACTGAAGGTGAGGGTTGTTTGTCCGTGGATAAGGACGTTCCAGGTTTCGTTCCTCGACACGACCGAATCACCCTTCGATATCAGGATACTCATGGTGAAACTCATAAGGTACGGCTCAAACATTATCCTGCCATTGTCTGCCAGCATGAGATCGATCATCTGCATGGCATTTTATTTTACGATCATATTAATCATGATAACCCATTTGAGGTCAGTGATGATACCGTCATGTTTGATTAACCATTATCAGCTGCCCTCAACTCGTAACAATAAAAGTGGGATAAAACTCGATTAGATCCCAAAATGCAAGCAAAGAGTGCTGCAGATTCCTGGTT
>NZ_WNJO01000010.1 GCF_009720675.1 Secundilactobacillus folii
AGTGACACCAACCGGTGGCAAGGGCGTTACGACAACGGTTCCGACGGATACGACTAATCCAGGTGGCACGACTGGTACAACTCCAGGTGGCACGACTGGCACAACTCCAGGCGGCACGACTGGCACAACTCCAGGTGGTACCACTGGTACAACTCCAGGTGGCACCACCGGCACAACTCCAGGTGGCACAACCGGGACAACCCCAGGTGGCACGACTGGTACAACTCCAGGTGGCACGACCGGGACGACCCCAGGTGGTACGACCGGGACGACCCCAGGTGGCACGACTGGTACAACTCCAGGCGGCACGACCGGGACAACTCCAGGCGGCACAACCGGGACAACCCCAGGTGGCACGACCGGGACAACTCCAGGTGGCACGACTGGCACAACTCCAGGTGGTACAACTGGCACAACTCCAGGTGGTACGACTGGCACAACTCCAGGTGGTACGACTGGCACAACTCCAGGTGGCACGACCGGGACAACTCCAGGTGGCACGACTGGTACAACCCCAGGCGGTACAACGACTGGTACGACCCCAGGTGGAAGCACAACTGGCAATACCAAGACTTCGAACAATAATGGGTCAACGATCAATAACCCATCAGCAACGAAGGACAATAATGGCAAGGTCACGGTTACTGGCAATACTAAACCAAACGCTACTGTAACAGTCACAAATAGTAACGGTGAAAATGTTGCTACTGGTACAGCTGACGGCGATGGTCACTTTACAGTCACTGTTTCTAGCAACCAAGATGTTAACCCAGGTGATCAATTAACAATCACAACGTCGGCTGGCGATACCGCAACTGTGACGGTTGAAAGTTCAGCTGATCAGACCACTGGTTCTGGTTCAAACAACACTAATGGTGGTAACGATTCATCGGCCAACGGTGGTGTCGCTAACGGCTCAAGCTTGAATGGTGGCTCTGCAGTTGGTTCAGCCAATGGCAGTGCAACCGCAAATGGTTCGAGCGTTGCAGCTGACACGAGTTCACAGTTAGTTGGCAATGGTAACAGCAGTAATGCAAATGCTCAAAAGCAATTACCACAAACTAACGAGAATCAAAGCCACGCTGGTGTTCTTGGACTGCTTAGCCTCATCTTGGCAAGCTTAGGCTTTGCCGGTGCTGACAAGCGTCGCAAACGCGACTGATTAAAAGGATTAATGTGAATCTCCATTTACACTTTAATTCTGGTTTATAAATGCAAAAGCTCTTGCTCCTTCATTAGGAGTAAGGGCTTTTGTCGTTTCACATTGCAAATGTTCAGCATTTACACAACAAAAACCCTCTAACGATCACAGTTAGGGGATTTTTAGTCATACAGAATGACGCTGATGAAGAAGTATCAACGGACTGACTTAAAATAATTTTTTAAAATAAAGTAAAATACTATGCAGTCGCATACTTAATGTGTTAAACTCGGTTACATTGCAGAACGGAAGATGTTAAAAATTTCCGAATATAAATGCTGCAAGTGAAAATAATTGAGTGAAACAAGCTGAATTTAGAGACCAAATCACTTGTTGAGCTTCATCAACTATTAACCTAGTATTCCAAAGGCTGTACACAGGTGATTTTGGTTAATTGGAAAGGACGGCTTTTATGCCACCATTAAAAATTAAGAATCGGACTTATCCGGATCTACAGATACCAGCAGGTTACCAAGTTGTGGTGGATCAACTGGTACCGCGCAACGGGCAACAGGTTCATTTGTTACGCTACCAACCCGCCAATTTACCCGAGGAAGCATTGAATCGCGAGCATGTCACCGTAATTTACGGCGAAAATGGGTATTTATATTCATATAATGCATTGACGCAGCCACAAAGCGGCAAGTTGCCAACCGAAAAGCAGGCCTTTGACAAGGCGGAGCAAATCTGGCAGGAAATTGACCCAACTTATCGAAATGAGTTGGAACAGTTACGCAGCCTGACGAATCAAGAGCGAACCTACGTAAACGATGATGGGGAGACCGTCACTATCCCACTAGTGTGGGCAAAATATGCAAACACAGTCAAAGATGGCAGTTACGAATGGGTTGGCCTGGGGCCCAACAATCAAGTCGTTGAATTCGAGCGCGAAAGTTACTGGGATTTCTCAGCTGGGCGTCAAAAGACGGAGATGTGGAACGGTGACGACTGGATCCTTGCTCGGCGAGGTTTAGGTCCGCAACTTTCAGCACCGTGGCCAGCAGCCTAGAAAAAGGTTTAGATTTTAAAATACGTGATTTAAAAATAAACGAGTAGACAAGATAATTTTATCTTGGCAGATCAAAGGAGACTAAAACATGAGAAAAGCAGTCATTGTAACCGGGGCAAACTCTGGGTTAGGATTTGAAACCACTAAGCAAATTGCACAGCGAGAACCAGACTATCAGCTGATCATGGCGTGTCGTAACATGTCTAAGGCGGAAGCAGCTCGAGAAGAAATCATTAAAGATGTGCCTAGTGCAGACATTTTGTGCCTGGAGTTAGACACCTCTTCGTTGGCGAAAGTCCGGACATTCGTGGAAGAATTCCGTAAATTAGACATGCCGCTATACGGGTTGGTCTGCAACGCGGGCGTTGCTGGCCGAAGTGTGCACGAAACGGCGGATGGTTTCAATAATATCTTTGAAACTAACTATCTTGGGCACTTTTTGTTAACGCAGTTGTTGTTGCCAATGATGACCACGGATGGCCGAATCGTCACGGTCAGCAGTGATCGTCATGATGCACCGAAGGGAATCACTTGGCCCGGGGCAGATGTTTTGGCACATCCGGGTAAAAATCCCCGTGCTGACCAACTGAGTTACTCGTATTCCAAACTATGTATGATCTTATTTGCGTATGAATTAGACCGGCAGTTAACGGCGGCGGGCCAGCCTTTGGCGGTAAATACGGTTAACCCGGGGCTGATGATTGAAACCGGTTTGGCAAAGGATAAATCTCGCTTTACACCAAAGATGCTCGAACATTACGCTGATATCATTGCGACAGCCGCCGATTCGGCTAAGATGATCGTTAATTTGATGTTCGACTCTGAATTTGCCACTGGCTCTGCAAGGTACTTTGACCTTCGCAGTAACCATCCAATTGCATCGTCCGACTTGTCATATGACAAAAAAGTCGCCCGTGAACTATGGGATTACAGCATGGATGCAGTCGGCTTGAACAAGTAGATTTGTTCATTATTGGTGAATCAATTGGGCACTTGACTGCCAGTTGGTCCATCTTTTTATTTGGAGACTAGGATTTGTGAAATTAATTTTGAGAAGTATTGCTTATCCAAAAAAATAGGCTTGACAATGATTTTTGAGATGTTAATATTATGGCAAATATATTAGAATATTAAAAATTCTTTGAGATGAGTAGATGCTTTAACTTTTACAGAGAACTTGTATGCGGTGAAAGCAGGCAAAGAAAAGGCGTCGAATATGGTCTCTTAAGTTGAATCTAGTAGTAAGGTTATGCCGAGCTATTAGCGGGCTTGTGTCCGTTATTTCTTACACAGAGTTAGAGTTCAAACTGTAACTCACAGAGCCATTTTTTGCGAGAAAAATGGAAATTTAGGTGGTCACACGGTTATCGTCCTTAGATTCTTTGATCGGAATCTAGGGACTTTTTTAATATTCTGAAGGGAGTTTTTATATGTCAGAAAAAAATATCAAGAATTATCAGCAAAAACTTGTGGAGTATATTCACTTAAGTTCCGTTTCAGCCCAGCATAAAAATATTCCAGAAACTGCAGGATTCTTAAAAGGAATCTTCGAAGAACTTGGTGGCCAAGTCAAAGTTTTTAAAGATCAAAAATTCCCCCTTGTTTTCGCAGACTTTCCTGTTAAATCCAGTACAGACGACGTTCCCACAATTCTCTTTTATAATCATTATGATGTTCAACCGGCTACACCACTTGACCTTTGGGATAGCGACCCTTGGACGTTGACAGAGAAGGATGACAAGCTGGTGGCTCGAGGCATAGCTGATTGTAAAGGCGATTTATTTGTCAGATTGACAGCCCTAAAAAATTATCTAGATGAACATGGTGAACCACCAGTTCATATTAAATTTCTGGTTGAAGGTGCTGAGGAGATTGCTAGTCAGGGAATGTCATACTATTTAAAAAAGTATGCTTCACTATTTCAGACAGATCTTATTATTTGGGAGTCAGGTTCGAAGAATGCTATTGGGCAGTTAGTAATTTCTGGTGGCAATAAGGGAATTAGCTGTTTCGAGTTATCGACTGATTCAGCTAACAGTGATTTACATTCATCGAACGCAGCCATCATAGATGGTGCTCTTTGGCATCTCATAGACGGTATTGCTAGTTTAAGGAAAAACGGAAAAATTGCCATTGAAGGCTTTTATGACGGTGTTGAAAGACCTTCAGAAAGAGCCAGAGAACTTGCACATAAGATGTATTTTTCTGCTGATAAAATAAAGCAACAATATAAATTACAATATCCGTTTATTCAAGGCGATAACCTAGAGGCTATTAAAGAAGCTTATCTATTTGAACCAAGTTTTAATATTGAGGGTATCAGCGGTGGTTATGAAGAACAAAGTGTAAAGACTGTTCTTCCTAAACACGGTGTAGCTAAATTCGATATGAGATTAGTGCCGGGGCAAGATCCTGTTGATATTGCTGCAAAAGTAAAAAATCAGTTAGTTCAAAATGGTTTTGGGGATGTCCATGTAAATTATACAATGGGTGTTACACCTTATCGTTCCGATATGGACGCTCCCTTGATAACTAAATTAATTTCAACAGCACAAGAAGTTTATGGCGGTGAAGATAAAGTTGAAGTTTTGCCGACTTCAGCAGGCACTGGTCCTTCATATTTGTTTAATCATTATTTAAATGCACCGGTTGCAGCGTTTGGTATTGGAAATGCTAATTCAGGCGCTCATGCGCCTAACGAGAATGTTTTTATATCTGACTATTACTCAGGTATCAAAATGATTGAGAAGTTTTTTGACAAAGTCAAAGAGTCAGGTATTGTTAATAAAAAGCAAATTAGCATTGACAACTAAAAGAATTTTGATTAAGATTTGATTATAGAGCATTAATTGATTTTTAAATTATTCATTTTACAACTTGTTTAAACCTTTACAAACAAAGGTTTACAATCATTAGAATGACACATTAACATTTAATATACTGATAATCGATAAGAAGAAGAGTAGCCAAAAAAACATTTTCAGAGAACCTCGCGGGTGGAAAGAGGTAATGCAATGATGGTGAAGATGAGCTTCTTGAGGATGGTAAATGGTGGAAGCTGTTTACCCGGCAGGATCCGTTAGCATCCCAAGCATGAATGTGCTGTTGAGGTAATCCATGAAAGTGGCTTATAAATAAGGGTGGTAACACGGAGTTTTCGTCCCTTTGTCATACAAAATGACAAAGGGACGAAAACTTTTTTATTTTAAATCATAAATTATAGAGTTGGTAATTGAACAAGAGGAGAAGAGTAGATGATTTATCGTGCGCGGGAACCAGCTAGTAAATATAATTCATAAGTTGTAATTTGAAAAAGAGGGATGTTTAAATGGCAGAACCAATTATTAATCTAGAAAATATCAATGTATTATTTAATCAGACAAGTACCGCTGTTACGGCTGTTAAAAATGTCACATTACAGGTTAATAAAGGTGAAATATACGGTGTGGTTGGATACTCAGGAGCGGGTAAGTCTACTTTAGTTCGAGTTATTAATCTGCTCCAATTACCAACGAGCGGTAAAGTTGAAGTTAATGGCGATGTGCTATTTGAAAAAAATGATACCGTCAGCAAACGAATTGGAGCTAAGGACTTAAGGGTTAAGCGAAGAAATATTGGTATGATTTTTCAACACTTTAACCTTTTGGAAGAAAAAACAGTGCTAAGAAATGTCGAGTTCGCATTGCGTCATAGTCAAAAGAAAGAAAAAGAGATTACAGACCGAGCTATTCGATTGTTAAAGCTAGTAGGCCTTGAAGACCGTAAAGACTTCTATCCAGCACAACTTTCTGGTGGCCAGCAGCAAAGAGTTGCAATCGCCAGAGCCTTGGCAAATGATCCGGAGATTCTAATCTCGGACGAAGCAACTTCTGCTCTTGATCCTAAGAGTACAGTTCAAATCTTAGACTTACTAAAGCGAATCAATCGAGAACTAGGTTTAACAATTGTTTTAATCACTCATCAAATGGAAGCTGTTAAACAAGTAGCTGACAAAATTGCTGTGATGAGTTCAGGTGAAATTATTGAACGAGGGGATTTGGTTAACGTCTTTACCCATCCTCAAAAGGAACTCACGAAAGAATTGATAGGAACTAAAGGCGAATTAGCCAAAGCTATTCATTTATTAGATAAGGATGCTATTGAAAATCTTAATCATGAGGAATGGGAACTAGTGCATCTCACCTACACAGGCCAAGATGTTGTTGATCCTATAGCGGCCACGTTATATAAGAAGTTCGACGTGGAAGTTAGTATTATTTTTGGAAATGTAGATGAATTACGTGGTACGCCTGTGGGAACATTGTTTGTCACTCTAAAAGGGGATGCAAAGAGTCGTCAGAATGCCGTTGATTATCTTAAACAGGTGGGCGTCGACGTTGATGAGTATAATTCTAAGGAGGTGATTGCATGATTCAGTGGCTATCGCACGTGATGCCTAACGTTGTACATCTTGGCTGGTTGGGTCAAAACGGCTGGTTAACTTCCATTGGTCAAACTTTATACATGACTCTTTGGTCAGCTTTATTCGGTGGCGTTGTTGGTATGATCTTTGGGGTTGGCCTGGTCATCTTTGATAAGCATGGAATTGCTGAGAATAAGATCTTATTCAATATCTTCGATAAAATTGTGTCAGTATTTCGGGCTATTCCCTTTATTATCTTATTAGCATTCATAGCACCAGTGACCCAAGCAATTGTCGGAACTCAGATTGGACCAACCGCAGCTTTAGTTTCACTTTCATTAGGTGTATTTCCATTTTACGCCCGACAAGTTCAGGCAGCTATTTCCAGTGTGGATCAAGGCAAAATCGAAGCTGCACAGTCGCTAGGTGCGACAACGTCAGATTTAATTTTTGATGTTTATTTGCGAGAGGCTAGTTCAGAACTAATTAGGGTTACCACCGTTACATTGATTAGTCTAATTGGTTTGACAGCGATGGCGGGTGCTATTGGTGCCGGAGGACTTGGAAATACAGCCATTGCATACGGCTACAACCAGTTTTCAAATGATGTCACGCTTGTTGCAACGCTTTTAGTTTTAATATTAGTTGTTATTGTCCAACTCTCGGGTGATGCACTTGCACGGGCTACCAGTCACAGTCATCGATAATATAAAAAGGAAGGTCATATATTGAGTGAGGAAGACAATGAACGAATTAAAGTTTTACAGGATTTAATTAAGATTCATACACCAAATGGTAATGAGATTGAGGTTTCAAAGTATATTGGTGCCCTTTTTGATAAATATGGTATTTCATATAAGATAGATGAATTCGAAAAGGGTAGATCTAATTTAATTGCCGAAATTGGCGAGAAGAAGACGGATGATGTACTAGTACTAACTGGACACCAGGATACCGTCACAGTTCCTAATGCAGACGATTGGAGTCACGATCCCTTTGGAGCTGAAATTGTTGATGATAAGTTATATGGGCGTGGTGCGGCGGATATGAAAAGTGGTTTGGCTGCTCAAATATTAACTTTTATTGAGCTGGTAAAAGAAGGTTATAAGATACCTGGCACACTTCGTTTTATCGTGACAGCTGGTGAAGAGTTAGGTACTCCTGGTGCCAATCATTTAAATGAGCAACACGCGGCCAAAGATGTTGATGCTATGATTGTTGGGGAAGCTACGGATGGAAATGTTGTGTTCGCTCATTCAGGTAGTTTCAACTATCAGATTAAGAGTAAGGGGAAGTCTACACATAGCTCCACGCCTCAGCTTGGAATTAACGCGTTGGATGGATTGAACGAGTATTACAATCGTGAAAAACATATCTTTGATGGGGCACCGATTGATGATTATTTAGGCAAAGTAGTTCACAGTGTTACGCTTATCAATGGTGGGGATCAAGTTAATATTATTCCGGAATATGGTGAACTCTTTGGTAATATCCGGCCGACTCTTGCTTTTGATAATCAACACGTCATTGATACTATTCAAAAAACGGTGGATGACATCAATGCCAATAGCAACTATGATTTAACTTTTAACGTTCTGCATAGCTGGCACCCTGTTGAGACAAGTAAGACTAGTCGCCTAGTCAAGGCTGCTAAACAAGCTGCCGACAAAGACTATGAAGATAGGGAAGTCAAACTGATTACTTACAACGGTGCAACAGATGCCAGCGTCTTCACCAAAGACAATCCCAATATTGATGTGGTTGTTCTTGGACCTGATAATGCAAACGTGGTTCATCAAACTAATGAATTTACGACAATTAGTAGCTATTTGGAAACTTTAAAAACATATAAAGATACAGTTAAGAACTATTTTAATTAAAAGCTTAGAAAACAGAGGAGAATAAGTCATGAAAAGATCGACAAAATGGATCATTGGAATTATTGTGGTTGTAGTAATTGTAATTGCTGGTTACTTTAGTTTTGGGGGTAGCCTGAGCGGCAAACAAAAAGCACAAACGGTCACTATTGGCCGAGTTGCACCTTCTAAAGCCGATGAGTCAATCTGGGATGTTGTCTCAAAGCAAGCTAAGAATAAATATAATGTAACCATTAAATTTAGAGATTTCACTGATTATGTTCAGCCTAATAAGGCAGTTCAAAATGGTGAAATTGACTTGAATTCGTTCCAAACGAAACAATATCTTGACGTTTGGAATGCAGCACATAAAAATAGTACTTTAGTTTCAATTGGTTATACAGTTACTACTCCGTTACGACTATATTCTCACAAGGTATCGAACGTTAAAAATCTAAAGCGTGGTGCCACTATTGTGATTGATAATGATGCCGCTAATCAAGCTCGTTCGTTGGAATTACTTCAAAGTGCCGGTTTGATCAAATTGAATAATTCAAAGACACCTACGCCATCGGATATTGTTTCTAATCCTAAAAAATTTAAGATTACACCGATTGATGCTAATCAGACAGCTCGTCAGCTTGATGATGTAGATGCAGCTATTGTAAACGGTGGTTTTGCAAGTACTGACCATGTGAACCTTAAGTATTCGATCTACAAAGAACCACTAACCAAGACAAATGAACAATACTTTAATGTTATTGCTGCTACAAGCAAGAATCGAAATAAAAAAGCGTACAAAGACGTTGTTAAAGCTTATCAAACTAAAGCTGTTAAAAAACAAATCAATAAGAGTTACGGACAGCTTGAGCGTTCAGCTTGGGACATTAAGTTTTAAACGATAAATGAATATAAATGTGCCTTTATGATTAAAAAGGAGTGCCACTGCTTTCCTGATTTAAAAGTGATGAAAGCAGTGGCATTTTCTGTACGTTACCCAAAGGTTTCTATAGTGTCCAAAATTCATTTTAAAGGGTTTTAAATAGAACATTAGTAGGAGGTTATGAAAATGAAGACAACATTTGTGGCAGTTGGGGACGCAATAATTCAACGGAACATGCCACGTGGTGGTTATCCGGGTTTTAATAAAGTTCAAGCAATTTGTCAGGGCGCTGATGCTAGTCAGTTTAATTTGGAGACTACAGTTCATAAATATGAGTCATATGGTTCACAGTACAGCGGAGGTGGTTATTTCTGCGCCAATCCTAGTGTCTTGGATGATTTAAAAAAGTTTGGCTTTAATATGACAGCTTTTGCAAATAACCATACTATGGACTACTCATATGATGGTTTACTGAAAACGTTAGATTACGTGGATCAATCGGGTATTAAATTAGCCGGCGCAGGACGTAATCTACAGGAGGCATCCAAGCCAGTCTATTATGATTCTGCAAATGGGCGAATAGCTGTTATCGGGGTTACAAGTTCATTCAATGATGCCGCAATTGCAGGGGCAGCCTCCGTGTATTTAAAGGGAAGACCAGGCTTAAATCCATTGAGACACAAGAGTACTTACTTTGTGACCCGTGAGGATGCTAAAGTTTTAAAACGCCTTGTAAATTATACGCATGCGGACGATGGCAATCGTTTGTTAAGAACAGCAGGCTTTTTACCAGAAGTCGCTGAAGACACCATTACTTTAGGTGATTTCCGCTTTAAAATCTCATCAAGTGTTGGTCAGCATACTGAAGTGGATTCAAAGGACATGACTCGGATTTGTCGCTCAATTGAAGAGGCTAAGGATCAGGCGGATTTCGTGATCGTTTCAATTCACTGTCATGAAATGGAAACGGACGACCGTGAATCAATACCCGAATTTTTAACACAGTTTGCACGGAACTGCATTGATGATGGTGCTGATGCAATCGTGGGTCATGGCCCCCATACTTTAAGAGGAATCGAAATTTATCAGAATAGGCCAATCTTTTATTCTCTTGGTGATTTTATACTGAACATTCAAAGTATGTCTAAAGCTCCAGCCGATTATTTTGAAATGTATGACTTACCATCGGATTCAACTATTAAGGATTTATTTAATGCACAATGGGCCGGTTATACAAGAGGGATGCAAGTGGATCCTAAACTTTATCAGGCTGTTATTCCACAGTGGACTATGGCAGATGACCGTTTGACGGAGTTAAAATTAACTCCCGTCGAATTAGGCTTTGATTATAAACTTTCTGACGGACGAAAGGGATGGCCAGTCGTTTCTAATAAAGGTCAAATTTTACAACGAATTGCTGACCTGTCAGAACCCTTTGGAACCAATGTAAAAATTGATAATGATAGTGCCGTTATCCAATTATAGTCCGACATCAATAGATGCTCTTACATTTTAAGTATGAGCATCTTTTTTGATGCATCATTATTTAAATAAGTTACAACTTTTATGGCATAAAGTTTTACTTGTCCGTTATGAGTAATTTAGACCTGCGTGTGTTAAAAAGGCAGGCAACAGAATGTAATTGTCCGATTCTGGGAACCCCATTTTAGGGGGAATAAAAATAAATAGTAAACATATTGTACAACATCTTTTAATTTCGACTGCTGTGCTTAGTGGCCTGTTGGTAACGACGCCATTGACTGTAAAAGCAGACATGATTGTTAATTCTGGGAATACTGCTGCAGTTATGATGATTGCACAGGCGATAATCAATTGTACTAACATAGCGAAAAGCCCGCCCAGTGATTCAATTTTGCGCCCAAATGACACGTCCGAAATGAACCCACAAATCCCCTCACTGCGAATGACCAGCTACCAAGCCGCCAGGGAGTCAATCACAAAAATTACCGCAACCTATTGACTCTCAGTACTCAACAATGGCATTCGTTGGTCTCGGATTGCTGATAGGTTTTCTGGGGGTTGGTTAGTTTCAAACGCTGCCGAAATTAATTTATAGAACTAAAAAAGCACCTTGCAAACGACTGCAAGGTGCTTTGGTGCTGCAAGTATTTAAATTACAATGGGCACAATAATCCGACCCAAGGTGATGGCGACATCTTGACTATTCAAATTTAGTGGTTAATCGTTTCAGGTCCTTAGTTGATAGGCCTAATCCCTTGGTCAAATACCCGTGGAGCGAGCCGTACTTTTTATCGGCCGCTTGATAAGCCGCGTTCAAGTAACTTGACTTAACCAATAAGGTATCGCGCTTTCTGGTTATAGCTGCGCTTGAATATCGTTCCCTTTTCATGATTGAGACCTGGTGATTGATTGCGGTCCGATTGGCTTTGTTGGAGGCCAGATAATCTTGAAAGATGGTTTTTTTCGGCACCCCTAGTGAGGTTAGGACTAGCGCACTGGCGAACCCGGTGCGATCCTTACCCTCACTGCAGTGCCATAAAACGGCTTTGTTATTGGGGGCGGCTAATAAAATGTTAAAAAGTTCCCTGTAAGCGTGACGAGCCTGTTTCGTCGTCACAAATGTCTGGTATAACCTGATCATAGACTTAGACCCGCTTGAGCGCGCAATTCGATTCACACTTGCTAGCGTTTTATCAGAAACGACTGGGTCTTTGACGTACTTGACGCCCGTGATCTTAACGTCAGGGACGCTTTTAATTTTAGCTGGTGTTCGAAGATCCACGACCTCAGTTAAATGATATTTTCCCTTGAGTGTGCGTTGACCAGTGCGGGTCAGGTTGGCTAACTTTGATGACCGTAATAGCCGGCGATATTTCACCCGATGTTTTGACGCTGTTTTATAGCCACCTAAATCACGAGCGTTATTGACCCCAGCCAATCTAATGATGTGATGATTAGAGGACGCCGTTGTCGGTGTGGTATGAATTGGCATGGCACAACCCGCCGTTAGCCCTAGCAGCATCATTAAAATAAATAGTCGTTTTTTCAATCGTTTCACCTTCATTTCCTATACTGTACCGAATTAGCCTGCTGCTGACAAGTTTAGATGCCTTAATAAGGGAATTTTAAACGGCAGATTTAAACTGAAAGTAAATTTGGCATGTTAAGCTTTAAAAGGAGTCAGTTTCCTGGATTCGGAAATTAATAGGAGGGTTTCATGATGAGTGATGATTTTAAAATGTCAGCCGCACAGAAGGTTAAAATTCTAAGTGATCTAGTGGCATTCAAGTCGGTCAACGACCATGAAATAGACGTTGCTAAATACATTCAGAATTTGTTGAAACAATATGATATCGAGGCTAAAATACTTCCGATTACGGATACTCGTGCGGACCTAGTTGCTGAAATCGGCAGCGGTCATCCCGTTTTAGGGGTGTCCGGACACATGGACGTCGTGGCCACCGGTGATGAGACAAAGTGGCATACCGACCCATTTAAGTTAACGAAAAAAGACGGCCAACTGTACGGTCGTGGCGCAGCCGATATGAAGTCGGGACTGGCAGCCTTAGTCATCGCACTGATTGAAATCAAGACGAATCGCCTGTTGAAGCAAGGAACAATCAGACTAATGGCAACGATGGGTGAAGAGGTTGGCGAACTTGGCTCGCGTAAATTTGCGGATGAGGGCTACATGAATGATGTCGATGCATTGGTGATCGGTGAACCAAGCGGTTACGACGTGGCATATGCTCATAAGGGATCCATGGATCTGCGGCTGTCCTCAGCAGGTAAAGCGGCCCACAGCTCGATGCCTGAACAGGGTTACAATGCAATCGACCCCTTGCTTGACTTACTGGTAAAGGCCAATCAAGCATTTCGAGAAACCGATAAAAAGAGTGCTTTGCTGGGTCAATTGACCTTTAACACGACTATTTTTAATGGTGGCGATCAGGTTAATTCAATTCCGGAATCCGCCAGCGCTGAAATCAACGTCAGAACGGTGCCAGAATTCAATAACGATGCGGTCAAAAAGCAGATGGAAGCGCTCGTGGACCAGCAAAATTCCCGTGGTGCCAAGATCTCTTTGGATATTTATATGTCACAGCCTGCCATTGAGACGACTGGTGACTCATTTTTGATCAGTTTGATCAAAGAAATTGGTAATCACTATGCCGAAAATCCGGTTAAGGCGGTACCTTTACCAGCCGTCACAGACGCCTCGAACCTGCTGCACGGGAAGGGAAAAGATTTTCCACTAGCGATTTTTGGCCCCGGCAGCAACTCCGTTCACCAAGTTGATGAATACGTCAGCCAGCAGATGTTTCTGAACTTCACTGACATTTACGTTGAATTGTTCAGTCGGTATTTAAACGAATCAAACTAGTCAAATTCGCCACCCAAAGCAATCAGCAACACAGCCTAAGATGATTCACCATTGATTGTTCCTCAACTTGCGGTAGAATTTAAGTATTCGATTGCCTGTAAAGTTTGAAATGCAGTTTAGGAGACTGCATTTTTAATTGGCAATCATCCTACATTTGTGAGGGGCATTCATTCTAATGAAACGAAAAGTTAAAGCGTCACCGGCGTTGCGGCGATCCATGACCGCTGGGCAAATGGAAATGATTTCGCTTGGGGGCGCAATCGGTGTTGGGCTGTTCATGGGGTCAACGTCTACGATCAAGTGGACGGGGCCCTCAGTGTTACTGGCGTACATGTTTGTGGGGCTGATCCTCTACATTGTCATGCGCGCTTTGGGGGAAATGATCTATATTAATCCGGGGACGGGTTCTTTTGCGGACTACGCAACGGAGTACGTCCATCCCTTAGCTGGCTATCTGGCAAAGTGGGCAAACGTGTTCGAGTATATCGTTGTGGGTATGTCGGAAGTGGTGGCTGCCACCCAGTATCTGGAGTATTGGTGGCCACATATTAATACCTTTACCGTTGGTGTCATTATCATCGTTTTTCTGCTGGCGGCTAATCTCGCCAGTGCTAAGGCGTATGGCTCACTGGAATTCTGGTTTGCCATGATCAAGATCATTACCATTATCATGATGATTATTTTAGGCTTGTTAGTGATCTTCTTTGGCTTCGGCAACGGTGGGCATCCCACTGGCTTTAGTAATCTGTGGGCTCATGGTGGCTTCTTTACCGGCGGTTTTAAGGGCTTCTTCTTTTCTATGTCAATTATTGTTGGCTCGTATGAAGGTATCGAACTGTTGGGTATCACGGCCGGCGAAGTGGCTAACCCGCAAAAGGCGATCGTTAAATCGGTGAAATCCGTTCTTTTGCGAATTCTGATTTTCTACGTAGGAGCGATTTTTGTGATCGTCACCATTTATCCGTGGAATAAGTTGAGTTCAATTGGGTCACCATTTGTCTCGACCTTTGCCAAAGTCGGCATTACATCGGCTGCCTCGGTGATCAACTTCGTCGTCCTAACCGCTGCGCTATCCAGTGCCAATTCAGGAATCTATTCGTCGAGTCGAATGCTGTTTAAGCTGGCTCACGAAAAGGATGCACCAAAAGTTTTTGGGCGATTATCCAAACGGGTCGTTCCCGATGCTGCCATTTTGGGCATCTCAGGCGGAATTTTAATTGGCTTTTTGTTGGATATCGTTTTTTCCGCGCAGAACAAGTCGGCTTCCAACCTTTTTGTGGTGGTCTTTAGTTCATCTGTTTTGCCCGGTATGATTCCCTGGTTCGTAATCCTATTAGCTGAACTGCGTTTTCGCAAAAATAACGCTATCGTGATGAAGGACCATCCCTTTAAGTTGCCACTCTACCCATTTTCAAATTACTTTGCGATGATTGTATTGGTGGTCATCGTTGGCTTCATGTTTGTTAATCCGGATACTCGAATCTCGGTGATCGTCGGTGCTGGGGTGATGATTCTAGCCACCGTGTTCTACGTGGTGCGTCACCGTCACGGTCGCCTGGATTAAAGAACTGGCAAATTTTAAATGCAGATGATTTATGATGTTGACGAAGAGTTCATTTAAAAGAAGAAATCAAAGACAAAGGACGTGCATAAATTGGCAGAAATCACAATTGACCCAGAGTTTCGACAGCTATTTCCAGACGCCCAGATTCGGACGTTGACCGTTCACGGATTGAATAATCAAGTTGATGACTCTAAGACCGCACATTATCAAGCACTGTTGGATGATGCCATGGATGAGGCCCAACAGTATTTGACGGAAGACACGTTCCGGTTTAATCCGGTCGTGGCTCAATGGCGGGAAGCCTTTACCAAGTTTAAAAAGAAACGTGGCGCTCGCTCATCCATCGAGGCGCTACTGAAGCGGGTCAGTCAGGGAAAGCAGTTACATCCAATCAACCCGCTAGTCGATATTTATAACAGTGTTTCGTTGGCGTACGGCGTTCCTTGCGGTGGCGAAGATCTATCCAAGATTGCTGGTACGATGCACCTTGGCGTGGCTAAGGGCGGAGAGGCGTTTCATCCTTTAGGTGAAGATGAAGACGATCCCGCATTACCAGGCGAAGTGATTTATTACGATGATATCGGTGCGGTCTGCCGTTGCTTTAACTGGCGCGATGGTGCCCGAACGGAATTGACTGAGCAGACCACCGACGCAATTTTAGTCATTGAAGCAATTAATGAAGAGCAGGGGAAGCGTGCTGCTGAAGCGGTCAAAGTAATGTCTGACAGCATCGTTGGTGAACTTGGCGCCAAGGTTGAATAGTGCTTGCTACTTTAAAGTCCAAGCAGCCAGCAAATCAACTTCCGTGAATTCTAATCTGTAGATTCAAAATAAGGAGACTTCCTGTATTTGGGAAATCTCCTTTTTAATGGCTAGTTAGCAGTCCTGAAACGATCGAACAGCAATCATTTGTGCTGAACAATTAAGGACGCCATATTTTTATCAATCGTATTTTATCGGACACTTTTATTATTCTGAAACAAGTTGAAAATATTTATCCCATAATTACCCCATTTAGGTAAGCGATTTCTCAATTTGATATCGACTTTGATATGGTTATGTGGTAGCTTAACCTTATATATTCTTTTATTAAAGATTAAGGGTTAGCTATTGGAAATAGTTAACAGCATTAATAAAAATGATAAATACGGGGGAACGTTTTTGACCCGGTTAGCAAATGGTGATTACTAACTTGGTTGAAGTTTCGTTCCTTTTTTTGCGCTTTTAAGGGATGAATGTGCTAGCCATTTGGTTAGTGGATACTGAGGGGAGATTCTGTGATGTCAAAATTTAAACAACGCCAGTTTCGTCAGGCAACAGCAACGACGACCCGACGCTATAAAATGTATAAAGCGGGGAAATTTCTTGTATTTTCAAGCCTGTCGATCATTGCTTTTGCGTCGATGTCATTGTTTGGAACTGGAACGCGTGCTAAAGCAGCTGATACTGCCGTTGTACAGACGGCTTCGCAGACCAGTAGCGATTCAACGAGTGGCTCTGCTGGATCCAGCACCGCAACGGGGGATCTTGATAGTTCGAACACGACTCAAGCTGATGATTCCGCAGGTAACACGAAAGTTGCAGAAACTGGTGATTCGGACGCTACAACCAATAATACGACTAGCAATACCGATAATAAGAGTACAGATGCGGCAAAGCCAACGACGTATTCAGCTGCCAACCAGCAAAACAATGTGACTGATACAGCGACTCAGAAGGCTGCCAGTCCAGTGACGGCTAGTCCGGCAACGACTGCTGTTCAGGGTGCTGATGACACCACAAACAACAGCACTGATTCAGCAGTGACAAGTGCCAGTTCAATTACAACGGCTAATTTGAATGGCGCTAATCCTGATAATGTCACGGCAGACGGTAGCTATTCTGGCAATGATGCCAACAGTGTTGACCTCAAGGACAGCAGTGCGATTACGGCCAATTTTAAAGGTATGCAGGTTACTAAGGGCGACGACGGTAAAATTACGACTACCAATATTACCAGCAACATTAAAGATGGCACCCTGACACTGGTTCCAGCAACGACGAAGAATGCAGCTGGAACGCTGGTTTTTAAGAATCAAATTGACACCACGAAAGATTTCCAGTTTGAAGCGGAATTAACAACGGCGGCTTCTGGTACTAACAGCGGTGGCGGTCTCGGGATTATTTTACAGCCTGTGGATCCGCAAGATGCTGGGGTTGGTGCAGATAGTAACCCTGGAGACGACATTGGGATTTATGGTCAGCCGAATACGACTTTTGCCGGTCGTGATGGTTACGTTGATACTTCGCATCCTGATCGTGCTGACTTGCCTTGGAATAATTTAAGCATTCGGCAAACGGATGCACAGGGTGTTCTGACATCGGCAAATACATGGAAGGACACCACGAACACTGCAGCGGTCGCAAACCTCTTGACGGAGTATGTTACTTTAGTTTGGACCCCACAGACAGTCAATAGTGACAATACGGTTACTGGTGACCTGGTCTACACCACCTATTCCGACGCTGCCCGAACCCAAAAGGTTCAAAGCGTTGATGGCAATGGTGTTATTTTGAATCGATCCGTTTCGATTGCTGCTTTCGGTGCGACTGGTGGGAATACCAGTTTAAGAACGGTGACCGCCAATGAATTTCAAGCGACGATCACATCTGTTCCGGTTCAAATCAACTATGTGGATGTGGATACCAATGTCGTTTTGCATGACCCGGATACGACGAACATTAACGTTGGTGATTCCTTGACGGTAGCTGACACTACCGATTTGTCTACCAGCACTTTTGCACCCCGTGTGATCAACGGCTACCGGTTCGTAAAAGCCGTTTCGCAGCAAAGCGGAACCAATACGATTTCAATTACCAATAACATTTTAAATGCCTCGACTCAAGGCACTAACGTCAACGATATTACCGTTTACTATACTGAGCAAAACACCTTTTCTGTGCAACCAGTTGATGTGCAGGGTAATGCGATCGCTGGCCTTGCGCCAACTACGATGACCGGTGTCATTGGAAAGACCGTTTCAGCACCAACTCATGCCGGCTATACTTCTGACCCAACGGTGACCGTGCCTGCAGATAACGGTGCGGTTGTGCCAATTACTTATACAGCTCAGACTGCGGGAAAGGTGACGGTCAACTATGTCGGGGCTGATGGGATTGCATTACCAACGGCAGTTCAACCGCAAGCAGTCGTGTTAACTGACGGTAAAGTCGGCGATGTATTTAACGTTCCCACACCCCTTATTAAGGGTTATGTTCCAGACCAAGCCGCTGTAAGTGCGACGTATAGTGCTGATGATCAAAACTACACCGTCACTTATACGCCAACCAATAATCCGTATACGATCACTCCGGTGGATGAAAATAACCAGCCAATTGCGGGGCTTCGTACAAGTAGTGGGACAGCCGCAACCGGCACTCAAATTACACTGCCGGATTACAGTGCTGATGGCTATGAGGCGGTTGCTGGCCAGCAAATCATAAGTGCACCTGATCAGACGAACTATAACGTTCAGTACAAGGGTGCTGCCATTACATTAACCGTTCACTATGCCGGTTTACCCGCTTCAATCCAACCGGCAGACGGGACTGAACAGATTGAAGTCGGTGACCAATACAACATTGTGTCGCCGACCATTGCCGGCTACACACCTGACCAGGCAGTCATTTCGGGTCTTTATCAAAAAGATACTGCTGCGAACCGGACTTTCACAGTTACGTACACGCCGAATGCTGCCCAAGCTAAGTTGGTTTATTCTGGGCTGGATGATGCGACTGCAGCCAAGATGCCAACGGTGACGGTTACTGGCAAGGTGGGTGACTCCTACACGATGAACGCACCAACTGTCACCGGCTACACGGCTGACAAAACCTCAGTAACGGGGACGTATGGAGCTGATGACGCTGATAACATTCAGGTCATTAATTATACTGGGCAAGACGCCAAGGTGACTGTTAACTATGTCGATGCGGATGGTAAAACACTCAGCACCGCGGTTTCTCAGTCCGGTAAAGTTGGCGGTTCTTACTCGATCACGTCACCAACGGTCGATAACTATACTCCTGAAACGGCGACGGTCACGGGAACCTTCACAGCGGACTATTTGGACACTGATAACAAGACGGTGACGGTCAAATACGATCGAAATGACGGCATGATCTCCTACACTGTGCAGCCAGTTGATAAGAATGGTAATTCGATTCAAGGCCTCACGACCACAAATGAACTGGGGTTGCCGGGGGCTGCAATCACAACTCCTGACTATTCACAACAGAGTTATGTGGTTCTGCCAGGACAGAAGCTTCAGGTGCCAACTACCAGCAATCAAACGGTTAACGTTGAGTATGGTAAACAAGTCAACTATCGAATCGTGGCAGTCGATGAAAATAAGAAGCCAATCACCTCAATTCCAACTACCGAAACGTTGCAGGGAATTGCGGGTGAAGCCGTAACGCCAGGCACACATGATGGCTATCAAAGTGTCGGCACGTATGTTGTTCCAGATGCTGACGGGGATTTACAGGTCGAATATGAGCCAAAGTCATTTGATCTAAAGATTCAGCCAGTTAATGTGAATCAGCAACCGATTTCCGGATTACAGTCAGTTGATGTGGGGAATGTTCAAGGAGATAGCACCTTTTCTGATTTTCCAACGTTTTCTGGATATGTACTTGCGGATGATTCACCAATTGCCATTCCGTTGAGTGATGAAACGTCGTACACGGCTCAGGTCGTGTATTTGAAAACTGCTGTTCTAAGCCTTTCTGGTGAAGACAGTGTGACCTATGATGGACAATCACATTCGCCTGATCCAGACCAGTATACGGTAAGTCTTCCTGATGGCAGTTCGCTGGCATTAACAAGTCAGGATATTCAAATCACGTCGACTGCCGGAGCGACCAATGTTGGAACGTATGATGTTACTTTGACTGATGCTGGGGAAGCGGATGTTAAGAGCCAATTAGGGTCGAACTATTCGGTTAGTTTTGATAACACGAAGGTCGGCACGTTTACAATTGATCAAGCTACTCTAAAGCCAATCGCACCAAACGAAGCAACTATTACTTATGGACAAACAACGCCAACATTTACTGTTGATACTCAAAATAACCAATTAAACACTGCTAATCTCACGCAGGCTGATTTTAGTTTTAGTGATTCAGACGGTAAGTCATTGGCTGATGTACCAACAAATGCAGGCCAGTACCGGGTTATGGTGAATGCAGCTGGTCAAAAGCAGCTGCAAGATGATAATCCAAATTACAATTTGACTGCAGCAGATGCATTTAATAGCAGTGATTTTACAATCAACCCAGCTGCAGCAACCGTTACACCGACTCTAAGTGCGTCACAGATTACCTATGGTGATCAAGCACCGACAGTTCAAGCAATTGCAACCGATGAGGCAGGACAGTTAAATCAAACTGATTTAGCAAACAGCAGCTTTACCTACACCAACACTGCCACTCAGCAGACGTTGACGGATATGCCGACGAATGCTGGCACCTATACAGTGGCGTTAAGTGATGAGAGTCAAAAAGCTCTGAATAACGATGATCCTAACTATAAATTGAAATTCAATACGACCACTTTCAAGATTCAACCAGCCGAGTTAGCCGTTCAATTGAAACAAGTTACTAGCACTTATGGTGACGAAAACGTGCCAACGTTTACGGTTGATGATCCGTCTGGCGAGTTGAATGTTGCTGATCTAAGCAACGCAGACTTCAGTTTCATTAATAATGCGGATCAAAGCAAGACGGTTTTGACCTCATTACCAATCGATGCTGGAACGTATACGGTTGAGTTAACAGCAGATGGACAGCAACAGTTGAAGAATGATAACCCGAACTATACGCTCTCATTTACGACTGGTACGTATACCATTAATCAAGCTACTCTAAAGCCGATCGCACCAAACGAAGCAACTATCACTTATGGACAAACAACGCCAACATTTACTGTTGATACTCAAAATAATCAATTAAACGCAGCTAATCTCACGCAGGCTGACTTTAGCTTTGTTGATTCAGTCGGTAAGTCATTAGCTGATGTTCCAACAAATGCAGGTCAGTACCAGGTTGTGTTGAATGCAGCTGGTCAAAAGCAACTTCAAGATGATAATCCAAATTACAATTTGACTGGAACAGATGCATTTACTAGCGGTGATTTTACCATTGATCAAGCGGCAGCATCACTTACAATCACCGGTGGTAAAACGTATGATGGTACGACTGATTTGACGACGTTACCAACAGTGAATGCCCCTACAGGTGTCACGGTACCTACGCTGACAGCTAGTGATTTTACAGCTCTTACTTCTGCCAATGTCGGCAGTTACGAGATTGACTTGACGGCGGCTGCTTTGAAGGACATTGCCGACCAAAATCCTAATTACAACATTTCAGTTGGCAATAAACAGTACACTATCACGGCAAAACCAGTTTCTATCAGCCTTTCTGGGGCATCTAGTGTTGCCTATGATGGTCAGACGCATTTGCCTGATCCAGACCAATACACGGTAAGCCTTCCTGATGGCAGTTCAATGGCATTAACAAGTCAGGATATTCAAATCACGCCGACTGCCGGAGCGACCAATGTTGGGACGTATGATGTCACTTTGACTGACGCTGGGGAAGCGGATGTTAAGAGTCAATTAGGGTCGAACTATGCAGTTAGCTTCGACAATAAAGTTGGCACCTTTACCATTGATCAAGCGGCAGCATCACTTACAATTACCGGTAATAAGATTTATGATGGTACGACTGATTTGACGACGTTACCAACAGTGAATGCCCCTACAGGTGTCACGGTACCTACGCTGACCGCTAGCGACTTTACAGCTCTTTCTTCTGCCAATGTCGGCAACTACGAGATTGACTTGACGGCGGCTGCTTTGAAGGACATTGCCGACCAAAATCCTAATTACAACATTACAATTGGTAAAAAACAGTACACTATCACGGCAAAGCCAGTTTCTATCAGCCTTTCTGGGACATCCAGTGTCACTTATGATGGGCAATCACATTTGCCTGATCCAGATCAATATACGGTAAGTCTTCCTGATGGCAGTTCACTGACATTAACAGGTCAGGATATTCAAATCACTCCGACTGCGGGAGCGACCGATGTTGGAACGTATGATGTTACTTTGACTGATGCCGGAGAAGCGGATGTTAAGAGTCAATTAGGGTCGAACTATGCAGTTAGCTTCGACAATAAGGTCGGCACGTTTACGATTGATCAAGCGGCAGCAGCACTTACAATCACCGGTAGTAAGATTTATGATGGTACGACTGATTTGACGACGTTACCAACAGTGAATGCCCCTACAGGTGTCACGGTACCTACGCTGACCGCTAGTGATTTTACGGCTCTTTCTTCTGCCAATGTCGGCAGTTACGAGATTGGTTTGACGGCGGCTGCTTTGAAGAACATTGTCGATCAAAACCCTAATTACAACATTACAATTGGCAATAAACAGTACACTATCACGGCAAAGCCAGTTTCTATCAGCCTTTCTGGGACATCCAGTGTCACTTATGATGGGCAATCACATTTGCCTGATCCAGATCAATATACGGTAAGTCTTCCTGATGGCAGTTCACTGACATTAACAGGTCAGGATATTCAAATCACTCCGACTGCGGGAGCGACCGATGTTGGAACGTATAATGTCACTTTGACTGACGCCGGAGAAGCGGATGTTAAGAGTCAATTAGGGTCGAACTATTCGGTTAGTTTTGATAACACGAAGGTCGGCACGTTTACGATTGATCAAGCGAAAGTATCGCTTTCAATCACCGGTAGTAAGATTTATGATAGCACGCCTGATTTGACGACGGTACCAACAGTGAAAGCACCTGCAGGGGTTACGTTGCCTACGCTGACAGCTAGTGATTTTACAGCTCTTACTTCTGCCAATGTCGGCAGTTACGAGATTGGCTTGACCGCGTCAGCTTTGAAGAACATTGCTGCGCAAAATCCTAATTACAATCTATCCTCTACAGGATCGTATACGATCAAGCAAGCTACCTTAAAGCCAATCGCACCGAACGAAATAACTATCACTTACAGCCAAGCAACACCGACGTTTGCGGTTGATACTCAGAATAATCAATTAAACACTGCTAATCTGACTCAGGCTGATTTTAGTTTTAGCGATTCAGATGGCACAGCATTAGCTGCTGTACCAACAAATGCTGGTCAGTACCAGGTTATGTTGAATGCAGCAGGTCAAAAGCAACTTCAAGATGACAATCCTAATTACGATTTAACTGCAGCAGATGCATTTACTAGCGGTGATTTTACGATTAATCAGGCTGTAGCAACCGTTACACCAACTCTCAGCGCATCGTCAATTACTTACGGAGATCAAGTGCCGACAGTCAAAGCGATTTCTGATAAGACGACTGATTTGGCCGACAGTGAATTTTCATATACAGATGCGAATGGGAATACTTCTACCAGCATCCCAACTGAAGCCGGGACTTACACCGTGGCTTTGAGCGCTGATAGTCAAGCTAAATTGGCGGTCGACAATGCAAATTACAAACTGACATTTGACACCACAAAGTTATTCATCAATAAAGCTACCAACACGGTTTCATTGAGCGCCACGACGCCAATTGTCTACGGATCGACCCCAGTATTCACTGCTAATTTAGGGGTGAAACTCGTGAACTCGGCAACGATTGACCAAAGTGATTATGATATTTATCAAGATGGTCAATTAGTTAACATGGGTGCTGGTAAGTTACTCAGTGTGGGAGACTATACGTTCAGTTTGAAGCAGTCAGTTCAGGATTCCATCACTTCACAGAACCCTAACTATGCTGTTAAGTTTGGCACCGGTGCATTTACCGTGACATCAGCTACGGCGACCATTACGCCGACTCTTAGCAGTTCCCAAATCACATTCGGCAATCTAGCGCCGACGGTCCAGGCAAATGCAACCGATGAGGTGGGGCGGTTAAATCAAACTGATTTAGCAAACAGCAGCTTTACTTACACCAACAATGCTACTCATCAGATATCCACTAAAAGGCCGACTGATGTTGGAACCTATACAGTGGCGTTAAGTAGCGATAGTCAGGATACTTTAAGGAATGACGATCTTAATTACACATTGAGCTTTGGTACAACCACCTTCACGATTCAACCAGCTAATTTAGCCGTTCAACTGAAAGCAGTTACTAGCACTTATGGTGACGGAAAAGTACCAACGTTTACTGTGGATGATCCGTCTGATCAGTTGAATATTGCTAATTTAAGCAACGCGGACTTTAGTTTCATTAATAATGCGGATCAAAGCAATACAGTCCTGACCTCATTACCAACCAATGCTGGGACGTATACGGTTGAGCTGACGGCGGCTGGTCAAAAACAGTTGCAAAATGATAATCCGAACTATGCGCTGTCGTTCAGTAATGGCACTTATACCATTAATCAGGCTACTTTAAAACCAATCGCACCAAGTGAAGCAACGATCACTTATGAACAAGCAGCACCAACATTTACCGTTGATACTCAAAGTAATCAATTAAACATAGCTAATCTCACGCAGGCTGATTTTAGTTTTAGTGATGCAAATGGCACGGTATTATCTGCTGTACCAACAAATGCAGGCCAGTACCAGGTTATGCTGAATGCAGCGGGTCAAAAGCAACTGCAAAATGACAATCCTAATTACAATTTGACTGGAGCAGATGCTTTTACTAGCAGTGATTTCACAATTAACAAAGCTGATGCATCACTTACAATCACCGGTAGTAAGATTTATGATGGCACGCCTGATTTGACGACGTTACCAACAGTGACAGCACCTGCAGGGGTTACGTTGTCTTCGCTGACAGCTAGCGACTTTACAGCTCTTTCTTCTGCCAATGTTGGCAAGTACGAGATTGGATTAACGGCGGCTGCTTTGAAGAACATTGCCGACCAAAATCCTAATTACAACATTACGAATGGTAATGAACAGTACACTATCACGGCAAAACCAGTGTTGGTCAGCCTTTCTGGAGCATCTAGTGTGACTTATGATGGCCAAACACATTTGCCTGATCCAGACCAATATACGGTAAGTCTTCCTGACGGCAGTTTGCAGGCATTAACAAGTCAGGATATTCAAATTATTCCGACTGCTGGAGTGACCAATGTTGGGACGTATGATGTTACTTTGACTGACGCTGGAGAAGCGGATGTTAAGAGCCAATTAGGGTCGAACTATTCGGTTAGTCTTGATAACACTAAGGTCGGCACGTTTACGATTGCTCAAGCGAAAGTATCACTTACAATCACCGGTAGTAAGACGTATGATGGCACGACTGATTTGACGACGTTGCCAACAGTGACAGAACCTGCAGGGGTTACGTTGCCTACGCTGACAGCTAGCGACTTTACAGCTCTTACTTCTGCCAATGTTGGTAAGTACGAGATTGGCTTGACGGCGGCTGCTTTGAAGACAATTGCTCAGCAGAATCCTAATTACAATTTATCCTCTACAGGGTCGTATCTGATCAATCAAGCTACTCTAAAGTCAATCGCCCCGAACGAAGCAACCATCACTTTCGGTCAAGCGACACCAACATTCACTGTTGATACCCAAAATAATCAATTGAATATTTCTAATCTGACTCAGGCTGATTTTAGTTTTAGTGATTTAAATGGTCAGTCATTAGTTGATGTACCAACAAATGCAGGTCAGTACAAGGTTATGTTGAATGTAGCTGGTCAAAAGCAACTTCGAGATGCTAATCCTAATTATGATTTAACTGCAGCAGATGCATTTACAAGTGGTGATTTTACAATCAATCAGGCTGTAGCAACCATTACACCAACTCTAAGCGAGTCACAGATTACTTTTGATGATCAAGCACCAACAGTCAAAGCGATTTCTGATAAGTCGACTGATTTGACCGACAGTGAATTTTCATATACGGATGCGAACGGAAATACATCTACAGAAGTGCCAACGAATGCTGGAACTTACACAGTTGATTTGAGTGCTGATAGTCAAGCTAAATTGATAGCGGATAATCCCAATTACACACTGATATTTGGCACTGCTACCTTGACGATTAACCCAGCTGATGCAAAAGTCACACCAACTCTAAGCGAATCACAGATTACTTATGGTGCTCAAGCACCAACAGTTAAAGCAAGTTCTGATAAGTCGACTGATTTGGCCGACAGTGAATTTTCATATACGGATGCGAACGGAAATACTTCTACAGAAATGCCGACGAATGCTGGGACTTACACTGTGGCTTTAAGTGCAGATAGTCAAGCTAAACTGACAGCTGATAACACTAACTACAAACTAGCATTTGGCACTACAAAGTTAGTCATCGATAAAGCGATTAACACCGTTTCATTGAGTGCCACGAAACCCGTGGTATACGGATCGACGCCAACCTTTACTGCTAATTTAGGTGCAAATCTCGTGAGCGCCGCAACCATTGACCAAAGCGATTTTGATATTTATCAAAATGGTCAGTTAGATAACGTCAGCGATGGTAAGTTACTTGACGTAGGAGATTATACATTCAATTTGAAACCGTCAGTTCAGGATGCCATCACTTCGCAGAACCCTAACTACGCTATTAAGTTCGGCACGGGTGCCTTTACAGTCGCATCAGCTACGGCGATGATTGCTCCAGTTCTCAGCAGTTCCCAAATCACATTTGGTGATCAAGCACCAACGATTCAGGCAACTGCAACCGATGAGGCAGGACAGTTAAATCAAACTGATTTAGCAAACAGCAGCTTTATCTACACCAACACTGCCACTCAGCAGACGTTCACGGATATGCCGACGAATGCTGGCACCTATACAGTGGCATTAAGTGATGAGAGTCAAAAAGCTCTGAATAACGATGAGCCTAACTATAAACTGAAATTCAATACGACCACCTTCACGATTCAGCCAGCCGATTTAACCGTTCAACTGAATCCAGCCACTAGCACTTATGGTGACGGAAAAGTACCAACGTTTACGGTTGAAAATTCGTCTGGTCAGTTGAATGTTGCTAATTTGAGCAACGCAGACTTTAATTTCATTAATAATGTGGATCAAAGCAAAACGGTTTTGACCTCACTGCCAACAAATGCCGGAACATACACGGTTGAGTTGACAGCGGCTGGTCAGAAACAGTTGAAGAATGATAACCCGAACTATACGCTGTCATTCAATACTGGTACGTATACGATTAACCAAGCTACTCTAGAACCAGTTGCACCTGATAAAGTCGCCATCACTTACGGTCAAGCAACACCAAAATTTACGGTTACTAACCAGGGTAATAAGTTAGATACCTCTAAGCTCACTCAGGCGGACTTTAGTATTACCGATCAAGCCGGCAACGTCTTAACCACTGTGCCAGTAAATGTTGGTCAGTACAAAGTTGAACTGAATGAAGCTGGTCAACAGCAGCTGAAAAATGATAATCCAAATTATAATTTAACGGGTACGGATGCCTTTACTACCAGTGCATTTACGATTACTCAAGCCGCAGCACCAAGCGTAAAGCTGAATAATGCGCAAATCGTATATGGTGATCAGACGCCAAACTTTACCGCTCAAAACGATTCCGATTTGGATCTGAGTGGTTTAACCAACAGTGATTTTGAATTTGAAGATAATCAGCATCAGGCGCTGACCGGGATTCCAACCAACGCGGGTTCATACACCATCACGTTAAATGCAGCTGGCTGGCAGCAGTTAGCTCAGGCCAACCCGAACTACCAGTTCACAGCCCAAGCACTTAGCGATGGGACCTTCACCCTCACACCGTTTGAAGTACCAACCGTTACTGTAGCCTCGCAGCAGATCATCTTTGGTACCACGCCGACCTACATGGTTGATTACGACCAGGTTGGTGGCGGTGTCCAGGAAGTGGCACTGGATCCTGAAGACGTTACCCTGACCCCATTTACTGACAATGATCATCCAGAAAATGAAAATTATACCGTCAGCTTGAATGCAAAAGGTAAGGCTAAACTTGCTGCTCGTGATGCAAATGACGCTTTCAGCCAAACGGTATTTAAAGACGGCACACTCACCATTCAGCCACTGCCAGCCTCCGGTGTTAAAGCTGCTGACCAGACAGTGACGTATGGGAAGGATACAGTTCTTCAGGCGGGTTACGGTCAGGGCTTAACGTCAGCCAGTTTGAGTAATGACGACTTTGCCATTTTCGACTCAAATGGCAATCAAATGACGCAGCCAATCTCGCAACTAGATGTTGGTGAGTATACGGTTCGTCTTAATTCGGCTGGTAAAGCAGCGGTTCAGAGTGCCAATCCGCATGACAGTTTCAGTTCATTTGGCGATGGGACGCTGACAGTTGTTCCCGCAACTGCACCAGAGGTGACGGCATCAAACTTTACCATTAACTACGGTAGTCAAGAAACGTTGCCAGTCTTTACGGTCAGCTCAAAACAGGACTTGAATCTAAATGGACTGTCGAGCGCCGACTTTGATATCAATGGTCAACCAAGTACCAATGGTGAAACACTCCCCGTAGGAAACTATACGATCACCCTTAATCAGGATGGTCAAGAAGCCATTCAGCAAGCTAATCCAAACTACGATTTCGAGCCAGGTGACTTCCTAAGCGGGACCCTAAGCGTGAAGAAGGCTAGTGCAACGACTGTCACGCCAGCTACCCAGACGATCAGCTATGGGGAAACGCCGACGTTAGCCGTGACTTACGGTAACGGTATTGTGGATCCGCAACTAAATGCTTCAGACTTTACGTTCACTGATTCGCAGGGCAAGGTTACCGATGGTATCGTCCCTCAAAATGCGGGGACTTATGCCGTTACGATCAACGCGAACGGGCAAGCTAAGGTTCAGCAGCAAAATCCAAACTATGAGTTCGATGCTTCGGACTTTATGACCGGTCAGTTGGTGATTGAACCAGCTAAAGTCACCGGTCAAGCCGTAGCAATTGAACCCGGCTCGAAAACGTATGATGGTGCACCGATTACGGCTGTTCAGGTCAGTCTGTCAAAGCAATTTTTGTCACCGACCTGGCAAATGGGTGATTTTACCAACACTACCGATCCAAATAAGGGCTCATATACGGTTAGCTTGAGTCAGCAGGGCTTAGCGAGACTGCAAGCTGCTAATCCAAATTACGTACTCACTTTGGCGAACGTGACGCCGGCAACTTATAAGATCCTGCCTGCAACATTGGCGGCCGGTTCGATCAAGGTCGGCGATAGCGGCAAAGTGTACGATGGCAGTAATATGGTCACAGCATTGCCAACGGTGACAACGGCAACTGGAATCACGTTGCCAACGTTTATTGCCAGCGACTTTACCGCACTGCCATCGGTCAATGTCGGCACCTATGCAGTTGGTTTGAATGATAAAGCCATTAAAGCAGTTGCAGATCTGAACCCGAATTACGTGATCACAGGTGACAGTATCGCAACTGGTCAATACAACGTGTCTCCGGCTACAGTAACGATCTCGGCAAACAACGTCAGCAAGGTCAGTGGTCAGGCTGAGCCGAAACTTACGGCAGTCGTCACGGGATTGATTGATAATGATCAGTTGGATTACCAGCTAGTTCGCACTGGCACAGATGAGCCAGGTACCTGCCTGATTACGGTCAACGTCACTCCAAATCCGAATTATTTGGTCATAGTTGTTGATGGTCAGTTCACCATAACACCAGCGCCAGCAGATTCAGGTCAACCAGGTGTTACGCCGAATAATTCGAATTCTGCAGGTCAGACGGCTACGACGCCAGGGACACCAACCGGATCAGGGCAACAGACTACGCCAACGACAACGGTTAATCCTGGTGGGCCGAACATGCCGGAACCGACTAAAAAGCCTGGTAACGGGCAACAGCCAAAGGCACCAAGTCAACTGTCATCAAAGCCGGAAGCCCAGCGAAAACAGGCGGGCATCATACCTGTACGGAATCATCGATCGTCAAGTGAGACCAACGCTCAACAGTCAGCTGAGAATGCAAGGTCAACTCATTTGAAGACTGCGGGTACAAGTCAGCCGCTTGCTCAACGGCAGACTAATAAGGCCACTCATGAATTGCCACAGACCGGTGAAACTTCACAGGGATGGTTAGCAGTTCTTGGGGCGAGTCTTTTGGGCTTGTTGGGTCTCTCAGCTCGTCGTAAGCGTCAGCACTAAGTATTATTCAAACGAAACCGAATCAAGTTAACGGTCAGATTTACGATTTGTGATCTGACGGAACATGAGAAATACAAAGAACGGTATGGAATCCAATTGAGGGTTTCATGCCGTTTTTGAGTTTCATTGAGATGGTGCCGCAGTTGAACGACTGAACAAATTGAAATGAAACTGAATTTTAATTTTTTAATTCATTTCTCATAATATGTGATATAATGTCTATTAACTACATGGTATGTGCAGTGGCAAACATAGTAACTGATAGCCAATTACATATAGAGGAGTGTTTTAAATGACTTATAAATTTTCAAAGCGTGTTCCACAAGGTGATACTGATGCTGTTGGTGACATTTTAAAAGTTGCTGGCGACCCGAAAGTCATGTCATTTGCGGGTGGTTTACCGGCACCGGAGTTATTTCCCGTGGCTAAAGTGAAGCAAGCAGCTGACAAAGTTCTTGATGAAAAGGGCCCGGCTGCGTTACAGTACGGCTCATCTCAAGGTGTGCCTGAACTGCGTGACGTCATTTTAAAGCGCCTGGAAGTTGAAGGAATTCACACGGATACTGATCATATTATGGTTGCTACCGGTTCGCAGCAATCGATTGACTTGACCGGAAAGATGTTTATTGACGAAGGTGACGCTGTCATCGTTGAAGATCCAACTTATCTGACTGCCATTGACGTGTTCCGTTCATACGGGGCCAAGTTTGTTGGCGTTGATATGGATGAAGACGGGATGCGGATGGATTCCTTGGAACAGGCTCTAAAGGATAATCCGAATGCGAAATTGATTTACACTGTACCGACCTTCCAGAACCCAACTGGTCGGACAATGACCTTAGAGCGTCGTAAGAAATTAGTTGAATTAGCTGACAAATACGATGTTATGGTGCTGGAAGATAACCCGTACGGCGCCATTCGTTGGGAAGGCGAGAACTTACCATCATTGAAGTCGATGGATACTACCAACCACGTCATTTACATGGGCACGATGTCAAAGATCTTCTCACCAGGCTTACGGTTAGGCTGGGTCGTAGCTGATCCCAAGCTGATCAAGAAGTATACCATGATGAAGCAGTCTGCCGACTTACACACTGATAGCCTTGCGCAATACGTTTGCGCTGAGTACTTCAAGGAAAACGACATCAACGACCATATCAAGGCCATCACTGCACTGTATCACAAACGTGAACAGCTAATGGTCAAAGCAATCGATAAGTATTTCCCAAAGGGTGTTAAGCACAGCAACCCTGAAGGCGGGATGTTCTTGTGGGTCATGGTTCCTGGCGTCGAAGATTCACAGAAGTTATTCGACGCAGCCCTGAAACGTAACGTTGCAATCGTTCCGGGCGACCCATTCTTCGGTAATGCCACGATTCCTGGCACCTTCCGGATGAACTATTCCAACACTCCAGAAGACAAGATCGAAGACGGTGTTAAACGGCTTGCCGAGGCGATTGAAGAAGTCATGTCGGTTAGCGCAACGAAGTAGCAAGTTAAATTAAAATGCATTTAAAAAAAGGACGTTAGCCATTGTTGGTTGACGTCCTTTTTGAATATCAATAAATCAGTACATACCAAGTAGTTTCCACCAGCCGAGGCCAATGAACACGTAAACCAAAATCTCAAAGACTGATACTAAAAAACCGATTCGCCACCATTCACGCTGGGTCAAAAACCCGGTCGAAAAGTAGATTGAGGCCGTACCCGTTCCGTAATGGGTCGTAGCAGGCGACACACAAGTTAAGAGTGCTAACAGCATGGTCGTGACTAACGGTGAGGCACCCAGACCTACCAGCACAAGTGCGAAGGGAATGAAAAAGGCCTGAATATGAACCAGCACACTGGTTAAGAAATAATGAATGTAATAGTAGGCTAAAATAAGAATCGCACCAGCCAATAATAGTCCAAATCCCTTGGTGGCATTGGTTAGATTCAGTTGGATCCACTTGATGACACCGGAGCCATTGAGGTACTCAGTGACCCCAATCAGGGGTGCTAACCAGAGCAGGATATTCCAACCCTGTTTTTCAGTCAGCACATCATCGACTGAAATGACGTTGAAGACTAGTAGTAGGGCTAAGCCAATTAGAGCAATCAGCGTATTATCCAGTTTAGTGATGCCCGAAGTCGCCCATAAGCTGATCGTCAGTATAAAAGTGGCGATCATCAACCATTCTTTAACCGACATTTTGTCCAGCCCGTTGAGCTCTTTTTCAGCGGTGTCGCGGATGACCTGCATGTTTTTGATGGTTGGCTTATGCAGCCTCAAAATCAAAATTGGCAAGCCAATCAAGGCAACAAGGGTGGGTACGCTGGCGTAAATGAACCATTGGATCCAAGAAATATGGATGTGAAAGGCACTGTTAGCTAGACTGACAGCTAATGGGTTAGTTGCCATGGCCGTTAAGAATAGGCCGCCCACCACTAGATTTTGGTGGAAAGTGACTAATGTGAGGTACGAACTCAACGTTGGCTTTGGTGCCGCTGTTTTCTCATCCAAGGCGTCAGTGATCGATTCGTTGATGGGAAACAGGATGCCGGCGCCCCGGGCGTTGGTATTTGGAATAATCGGGGCCAAGATCAGATCTACCATGCTCATCGTGTACGCTAAGGTCACCGGTGAGCGACCGAACCATTTGATTAACGTGTAGGCGAGTCGTTTACCCAGTGGTGTCCGCTTAAAGCCAATCGCAATGAAGAAAGCAAACAGAACCAGCCAAACGGGGCTAAGACCCAGAAACGAAAATAATGTCATGGCTGGAATCGCGCCAGTGACACCCAGTAACGCAACCATTACGAGAGAAAGGGTCGCAAGGGGCGCAACGTTCAGCACACAGCCGAGAATAAATAGCAAAACCAAAATGAAACTGTGCCACCCGCTGATGGTAACCCCTGCAGGTGCATGCTGTAACCACAAATAACCTAGACCTAAAAGCCCAATCACAAAAACGCTTAAGTTAATGCGATTGGTTCGCTTTATGTTCATAACCTAAACTCCTCCAAAGTTTATTTTGGTTTGGGCACGTTGCTCAAGGTGACGGTACTAATGCTAATGAGCTGTTGCCCAAGCACCGTTTCAGTATACCATGTTTGTAGCGTGTTTCCGATATGGACAGGAGTGGCAGTGGTGACCAATTTTCCATGGCTTACTGGTCGAAGGTGATGGGTCGTAATATCGACGCCGACAGCCACGCGGTCGTCTGGCAAGTTTTCGTTAGCCCCAAGGGAGGCCGCGGTTTCCGCCAAGACTGCATTTATTCCGCCGTGCATGATTCCGTATGGCTGTTTAACGGCATCGGTCACCTCAAGTGATATAATGATTTTTGTCTGAGTGATTTGTTCAGACTTGATGTGCAGCAGTTCGCTAAGATTCATGGTTAACCTCCATTATGAAAGGATTGATACTATTGACTAGTGTAACTTGGAAACCGGTAAAAACCTATAGTGAAATTATTTTTGAACGGGCGGATAAAATTGCGAAAATCACTATGAACCGACCGAAGAAGCTAAATGCATTTACACCGGTAACGATTCACGAGATGATCGACGCCTTTAACATTTGTCGCGATGACAGTACTATTGGCGTGATTATTCTAACGGGTGCCGGCGACAAAGCGTTTTCGTCCGGCGGTGATCAGACCGTGCGTGGCAATGGCGGCTACGTGGGTCCCGATCACATTGCGCGCCTAAACGTGCTGGATCTGCAACACCTGATTCGGATCATTCCTAAGCCAGTTATTGCGATGGTCAAAGGCTGGTCGGTTGGCGGTGGCAACATTTTGCAACTGGTTTGCGATCTAACCGTCGCCGCTGACAACGCGCAATTTGGTCAAACCGGTCCGAAAGTCGGTAGTTTCGATGCTGGGTATGGTTCGGGGTACCTAGCGCGAGTGATTGGTCATAAGCGGGCTAAGGAAGTCTGGTTCCTCAACCACTTCTATTCAGCCAAAGAGGCACTGGCCATGAATTGGATCAACCGGGTGGTACCATTGGCTGAGGTTGAATCTGCTACCTTGGACTGGTGTAACGAGATTTTGAAGAAATCGCCAACTGCGCTGCGTTTAATTAAAGCCGCTATGAATGCGGACACGGATGGTCTGGCTGGCTTGCAGCAGTTGGGTGGCGATGCCACGATGTTGTTCTACACGACGGATGAAGGCAAGGAGGGCCGCGATGCATTTAATGAAAAACGTGACCCTGACTTCGATCAGTTCCCGAAGTTTCCTTAAAATTACAGGTATAGGAAGTCGATAACTTTTGGATAATTGGATAAAAAAACAGGCGTTGATCAACCCTAACAGGCTGGCAGTTGATGACGGGACAACGCGCTATACCTTTGCGGAAATGGCACCCATTGTTGCTGATTTGGCGGGCAAGGTAGATTCACTGACGAATAATCAGCGGGTGGCGATTGAAACTGATAATTCGCTCAACGGCTACTTGATGGCGTTGGCTGTTTTAGCCAGTGGCCGGACTATCCTGTGGTTAAATCGACGATTAGCCCCCGAAGAAATTGAACGTCAATTAACAGATGCGGCAGTCGACTTATTGTTGGTTGCAGATGAAATGGCTGACTTTAAGTTTTCTGTAATGACCTATCGATTTAGTCAGGTGCAAAGTTTGCCGATTGAAAAGCCCAAAATGATTGCTCAATTCGCCGACGATGCAGTTGCCAGCATTATGTATACTTCTGGCACTACGGGCGCACCAAAAGGGGTCTTGCAGACCTTCAACAATCATTTTTCGTCAGCGGTTTCTTCAGCTTTAAATTTAGGCCTTTCCTCTCATGATGAATGGCTATGTACTGTACCAATCTTTCACATTAGCGGCTTTTCCATTATGATGCGTGGCCTGATCTATGGCATGGCGGTGCGTCTGGTCGACCATTTTGATGCGGCTACCATCAATCAAATTCTGGTCAAGGAGCCGATTTCAATGATTTCAGTAGTGCCCTACATGCTAAAACGTTTGTTGACCGAGCAGGAAAATACCGGGACACCTTATACTGCCAACTTTCGAGGAATGTTGCTAGGGGGCGGACCAATTGACCGCCAAGCTTTAGAGCGCTGTCAACGGCTGGATCTATCAGTAGTTCAATCCTATGGAATGACGGAAACCTGTTCGCAAATTATTGCGTTAAATTACGCGGATGCGGCTGATGAACTTGGATCCGTTGGTAAGCCCTTGTTTTTGACACAACTGAAGTTAGATAGCGATGGCGAAGTGTTGTTGAAAACACCGGCTTTGACACCTGGTTATTTGAATCGGCCAGAAGCTTTAGCAAATAAAAAAGTTAATGGCTGGTACCAAACTGGGGATATTGGGCATTTGGACGCTGATGGTTTCCTTTTCATCGACGGTCGAAAAGATGACATGATTATTTCGGGAGGCGAGAATGTTTTTCCTAACGAAATTGAGAATGCCTATGCTGATTTTCCGGGATTAGAGGCGATTGCGGTCGTTAAGAAAGCCGACCCAAAGTGGGATCAGGTTCCAGTGGCGTTTTACGTGGCGGAAGAAGACTTGAGTGAACAAGCACTGGTTGCATACGGTCGAAAGCATCTAGCGCATTACAAGGTACCAAAAGCTTTTTACCGGATCGCAAAATTACCAATGAATGCTGGGGGTAAGGTTCAGCGATATCGGTTGATTAATACGCTTGAACGATGAGTCAAAAAATCTTGAAAGGGTAATTCTTTTTATTTTCAAATCAAGTATCGAATCAAAGACTTATCATTTGGCTAGTTTAAAGCCATGCAAAAACTCAGATCGGGGATGTATAGCGATATAAAAAGTGGATTCTTACATTTTTGGGGAATCTACTTTTTATATTGCTAAATGCCATGCTCCTAGTGCGTTTTGTCACAATCACTAATATCTTTTATTACATTTTTCACTAAAGCCTTCAATTTTACAAGTTTTTTTCGTATAATAACGGCAAAGAGCAATTATTTAAAATACCCAATGTTTCCTATTGTACGAAATTTAACTTTTGATGTATGATGTTCTTATACCGCGCCGTAATTAGATTACTCATGTACGCTAATCTGATGAATCAAAAGTACTTCTCCCTATTGAAACTTTTTTAAACTAAATGTGTTCCCCCGTATTACTCACTATTAGTTGTTCGTCAGAATATTTAGCTTGAGTATTGGTTATGGCGTCAAAAGCTCTGAACAATTCCCGGTTCAGGGCTTTTCTTTTTGCCCTTTTAGAATGGAAGGTTTTAAAACGTATCCAGTGTTTATTGCTGTTATATATAAACTTTACTTTAAATTTCTACCCAGAATGTCATCGAAAAGAGCTTGCAGCAAAACTGCCTTATTGACAAGAATGTCACTCATCTCTTCACTGAAAAACTTGCGCTGGTCTTTATCACTTCTGGGCGTTAACCCTAAATTAAACGAGTGTCAAGAATCAGATCCCGGCTGTATCGCAAAAAAGGAAACTCCCCAAGTTCAGGAATTTCCTTAGTGGGTCACTATCTTCTGGAATTTAACCGAGTCTTAGCAGATAGTCTGCTGGTCAATCATTTTCTTTTAACCAGTGATCCAGTACGCTAATGAATTCATCGTGCTGATCCAGTAAAGCTAAATGACGGCTGTTCGCAAACAGGTGCCATTTGGCACCCGGAATGTGGTCGTAAACGGACTTGGCGATCAGTGGCGTGCACAGATCATCGGTACCGTTGGTGACTAAAACGGGAACGTGGATCTTCTTTAAATCATCGGTCACGTCATAATCACTGATGGTGCCATTTTCGGTGAATTCATTTGGCCCTTCAGCAATCAGGCTAGCCCGTTTACCATTGGTTTCTCGCCGCAACGGTTCCGGTGAATTCTCGTCTGGATCATCCCAGCAATAACGTTCCATGTAACGGTCGTTAGCTGCCAAGTACTTAGGTCCGGAAAAATTTCCTGTCCGTTCGGCTTCAGCAATGGCTTCACGGTCTTCATAGCTGAGGTACGAGATCAGGCGGTGCTGTTCCTGCGTCCAAAGCTTAATGGAGGCGGGTGAACCGTCGATCATGACACTTTTAACACCGGTTTGGTCATACTGGGTCAGGTACAGCATTTCCAGCATGCCACCCCACGATTGACCTAACATATGTATCTGGTCGAGATGCAGGTATTTCCGTAACGCAATCAACTCTTCCGCCCAGGTCTCTTTGACGTACACGCTCTCATCTTCAGGCAATGAAGACTTGCCGCAGCCCACTTGATCGTACATGATCAGCTGGCGGCCAGTTTCAGCGTAATCGTCCAGCAGTTCAAAATAGTTGTGTGAGGAGCCAGGTCCTCCGTGGATCAGTAGTAAAGGCGCCTTTCCAGGGGTTTGTTCACCGACGATGCGGTAGTAAGTTTTATACCCGCGAAATGGCATGTAACCTTCTTTGATTTTCATTTGATCAGCCCTTCCAGCAATGTGTTTACCACTCGATTGTACCGCTTCTAGACAGGTCCAGTCACGTAAATATTAAAAATTGATGAGTTATTAAAATGCTTTTCAACTGCATTTAGTCCGATAGTCTGTACCGGATATTGCCTCACATTCATCATGAACGGCATTGTTTTGCCATTCCATGCTATCGTGTTGCTTGAAAGTGCCATGAGAAATGGCATAGAATATAATTGGTGGTATCGATAACACATATGTGGAGTGGTGAATGCTTATGGCAGATGAAATGATAGCATTAACAGAAGCTGATTTAGCAGAATTACGCGCAATCAGTTTAGAAACGTTTAGCGATACTTTTGGCCCGTTTAATTCTGATGAGGACATGAAGACTTACTTGGACAATGCTTATAGTTTGAAGACTCTGCAAGCAGAAATGGATAATCCTAACTCGCAGTTTTATTTTTTGAAGCATGATAACAATATCGTCGGCTATCTGAAACTTAACGTTGGCGACGCCCAGTCTGAAGAGCAGGGCGGTGACGCACTGGAAGTTGAACGGATCTACGTTCGACCGGGTTTCAAACGGCGCGGGTACGGCGGCCAAATGATGAAGTTCGCTCTCAGCCGTGGTTATCAGCTTGGTAAGCAGTTTGTTTGGCTGGGTGTGTGGGAACGAAATCACGCTGCTCAAAAATTTTATGAGCAATTTGGCTTTGAAATGTTTGATGATCATCTGTTTATGCTGGGTAATTCCCGCCAGCGCGACGTTTTGATGAAGAAACAACTAGGGTAAATGAATCCGTGGTGACGTTCGAAAGTGAGCGTCATTTTTTAATTCTGAACATGTTATTAAAGGGACTCTCGCGAATCCCAGGGAAATTTTCATCGTTTTCACTCCCAATCCAGGGCCAATTTCACGTAAAATAGAGTTAGAAATTATTCACGGGAGAATTGAACAAATGTCTTCACAAAAATTGAGTCTTCATAACCTTATTTTTATTGGGATGATGCTGTTTGGCTTGTTTTTTGGTGCTGGAAACCTAATCTTTCCAGTTTTCGTAGGCCAGCAGGCAGGTACTAATTATTGGCCGGCCATGATTGGTTTTCTGATTTCGGGGGTTGGGCTTCCGTTACTGGGAGTGGCAGCCATCGGAATCACTAAATCCGAAGGGGTGTTCCAGCTCGCCCAGCGCGTGAGTCGGCCTTACGCCTACGTTTTCACCGTTTTGCTTTACCTCTGTATCGGACCGTTGTTTGCGTTGCCCCGGCTGGCCTCCATCTCGTTTGAAGTGGGGTTGAGCCCCTTTGTTGACAGCCATCAACAGACGTTTGGGTTGCTGGTGTACTCGATCTTGTTCTTTCTGCTAGCCTGGTGGTTTGCACGCAAACCGAGCAAAATCATGGTCTACGTTGGCAAGTTTTTGACACCGGCCTTTTTGATTTTGTTAGCTGCTTTGCTCCTCATGGTGTTGATTAAGCCAATGGGACACGGTGCTAGTCCAGTGGGTGAATACGCAACCGTGCCATTAGCCACCGGTTTTACAGCGGGTTATTCCACCATGGATGCCCTGGCAGCTTTGGCATTTGGTATTATTGTGGTCAATGCGATCCGCCAGTTAGGAGTAACTTCTCCGACCAGAATTGCGACTGATACCATTCGTGCCGGTAGTATTGCGGTTGCCTTAATGGCAGTGATTTATGGGCTACTCGGTTTACTGGGACGAAACGCGTTAGGGCGTTTTTCACGGGCAACTAATGGCGGTCCAGTACTAGCTAACGTTGCCCACGCCTATTTTGGTAGTTTTGGTAACATTTTGTTGGCGTTATTGGTAATCGTGGCGTGCCTAAAAACCGCCATTGGTCTCATAACCGCCTTTGGTGACACCTTTAAGGAACTCTTTGCCCGGGCATCGTATCCGTGGCTGATTATTTTTGCCAGTGCGGCACCGTTGCTTTTTGCCAATATTGGCTTAGATCGTTTACTGGCCTTTTCAACGCCGCTGCTGTACTTTATCTATCCGTTAGCTATCACCCTGATTTTAATGGGATTGCTGACCCGCTTCCTAGGTGAATCACGCTGGTTATTTGTGACGGTGACGGTTTTTACGGTTATTCCAGCGGTGCTGGATGGGTTAAATGCACTGCCAGCGACTTTACACCATGGTTGGATTGTCAGTCTGCTGCACCTTGGCCAGTTTTTGCCCGGATTCAGCGTTGGCTTGGGCTGGACGGTTCCAGCGTTGATTGGGCTGTTAGTAGGTTGGATATTGTCTTTTAGCGCTGGTGAGATACGATAATACATTAAGTTAAAATGCACCACAGCCTGGTTGCTGTGATGCATTTTAACTTGTATTTATTCAATAAATTGAAATCACTAAATATTTCTAAATTAGTAAATTACAATAAATTTTATTTTAGTGAATCGTTATTCTTAGATAAATTAGCTTTGAGTAAGCTCATTAACTCTTTATCACGCTGTCGAATTATTTTTTTACCATTTTTAGCAGACCAATCAAAGAACCCTTTACCAGTCTTCAAACCAAGGCTATTTTCAGCGACTAGTTTTTCTAGAGAAGGATCAGTTCCAGTTTCAGCCGACAAATCTGCATAAATATATGAACTTATATTTTTAAAAATATCAAGTCCACCAAGGTCAGCACTGGCCACCGGGCCAACTAGATTCCACCGTCGACCCAAACTGTATCTAACAATATCATCCACAGATTGAGGGGAGGCGATGCCTTGGCGGATTATATTGAATGCCTCCCGTAAAACGGCCATTTGAATGCGGTTACCCACAAAACCAAGTGATTCTTTTTTTAAAGGGACAGCATGCTTTCCAATATGATTCATTAATTCAACGGTTATATTAACTGTTTTTTGACTGGTCTTAGCTCCAGGCACAATTTCCACGAGTGGCATTAGTTGAGCTGGATTCCAAAAGTGCGCAACTACAAAACGTTCAGGCTTTGACAAGATAGATTGAATTTCTGTTGGACTTAGACCAGAAGTGTTAGTGGCCAATATAGTATCATCCGTGACATAATTTTCGACTTTTTTCCAAACAGATTTTTTTACGGCCATATTTTCAGAAACAGATTCAATTACATAATCAACGGAAGATAAAGCATCTTCATAGTTAGTTGTGAAATGAAGTCGGTTTATAATTTCAACATCAGGTTCGGTTAAAATATTAGCACTATTAAAGATCTCTAAATCTTTTTTGATATTCTTAAAACCCTCATTGAGAGCTTTTGTAGAGGTATCTAATACGTTAACTGAATAGCCTTTTAGTGCAAAAAGAAGCGCTATTGCGTGGCCCATCGTTCCTGCACCAATGTTTGTAATAGTTTTAATTTTTTTGATTGTCATAAGAAGTTCCTCTCAGACGGTGGCCAAATTCATATTTTTTATTTCACAAGGAAGGCTATTTTTGTTACAAGTTTATAACTATTTTTATTAAATTACAATAATTAAATTTAAATGGTTAACGCTTTAATCTAAAATAAAACTATATAAAGTCTGAATTATTGAGACCAATACGAATATAGGAATATATAACACTTTTTTTTTTTATATTTAAAGGTATTTTAAAAATAATATAATTTGTGAAGATATATACAAATAAGCAACAAAACCAAAGAGTTCTGTTGCTTATTTGTATAAAAAATCAATCAATGTCCATGTAAAGTATAATTATTTGATGCTACGATTTAATCGTTGAGAGGGGTTTAGAAAACTAAACGCAGCTCAATATTAGAAATTTGAAGGTGGCCAAAGTGGAGCAGGAAGGCTATTTGAATAGGCGCGAATTACCGTGTCAATTGCTTCGCTTGTACCAATTGTTAGTGCCCACTGAATAGAATTAAGAGCTAAGACTGCATAAGATAAACAAAGATAGTCAGCTTCCAAGTGTGAAGGTTCTGATTTAGTAATGAAGGTTAAATGGTCATGATAGGTAGATTTTAAAATATCCATTAAATCATCCCATAAGTAATGGTTATTTGTTTTTACCTTAAACATAGCTAGCATAGCCTCTCGGTCTTTGAAAATAGTTAAATAGAAAGTTCGCATGGATGCTGAACTATCAGTGGGTAAAACGGGTTTCTTAAAACGTTTCGTTAGTGCAAGCTGAAATTTATTAATTAAGTTTTCACTAATGATATCTGCAAGTTGGTACTTGTCCGCATAGTGAGCATAGAACGTTTTGTGATTAATCAAAGCTTCGTCCAAAATATTTTGGACTGTTATGCGCTCAAAGGATTTATTTTTTAGCAGTGAAATGAAAGCCCTTTCAATTGTTGTTTTTGTTTTAATAACCCGGAGATCTTTTGAATTACTCATGTCTTACCTCCTTAACAAATATTTTAGAGTAATGGACATGTGAAAGCAACGAATGAATGGTAATCAAAGCATTAAATTTCTAAATTCAAAATAAATTGGAGGTGTCAAAATGGACTTTATCACAAAATTACGCAAGCGAATTTCTGATAAGCCTGTTCGAATTATTTATCCTGAAGGCACGGACTTAAGGATTCTTATTGCTGCTGTTAAAGTGAATGCTGAAAAAAATGTTAAACCGATTTTAATTGGTCCTGAGAGTGAGATTGTTTCTCAAGCAGAGTCAGAAAATGTTTCTTTGGATGGAATTGAAATTATCGATCCGTCACATTTTGAAAAGCTTGATGATTACGTTCAGTTGTTTGCCAAGGAAACAGGTTTTCCAGAGATAGCTGCTAGGGTAGTTATTAAGAAGCCTCTTGGATTAGGGGCAGCAATGATACGCTTTGGTGATGCTGATGCTATGGTTGCTGGTGCGATTAATACAAGTGCCGATGTAATTCAGAATAGTAAACAGATTATCGGCTTAAAAAAAGGTATTAGTGCGCCATCGTCATTAATGGTAATGCAAACGCCTCATTACCAAGGTGCTGGCGATCATGCTCTGATTTTCGCCGATCCGGGAGTTAATCCTCATCCGAATTCTTCCGAATTGGCTGATATAGCCATTACTAGCGCACAAAGTGCCGGGCGTTTGTTCGGATGGAAGCCTAGAGTTGCAATGCTATCATTTTCAACTCAGGGCAGCGCTAAACACCCAGATGTGGAGCATGTTGTTAAAGCATTAGAAATCGCTAAAGAGCGTGCGCCACATCTGCAAATAGACGGAGAAATGCAAGCTGATGCCGCTTTGAATCCAGCCGTAGCCCACAGAAAGATGAAAAAGGCTAGCGGAGTAGCAGGAAGGGCCAATATTCTAATTTTTCCAGACTTAGATGCTGCTAACATCGGTTTTAAACTTGTTCAACAATTAGGTGATGCTAGTGCATATGGCCCATTTCTACTAGGATTTAATAAACCCGTGAGTGATTTGTCTCGTGGCTCTACAGTTGATGACATTGTTGGGGTCAGCTTTATGGCGGCTTTGGAATTTCAAGGTCAAAACCAGCAGATTTAGACTAGTTATTCTCATGCTAAACAAATTATTTAAAAAAAGAGGTCATTACTATGGATACAAGCATAAAAAACAAAGTTATTGGGGCTTTTGCAGAGACAACAGGGAAATCAGCCTCAGAGCTGTCTATGAAAACTCGTATTGAAGAGGACCTAGAATTAAAGTCGATTAACATGTTTACTTTGGCCGCAATGCTTGAAGGCAGCTTAGGATCAGCACCTGATGCAGATGAAGCTGAGAATCTTAAAACCATTGGAGACTATGTTGAATATTACAAAAAGTAGACTACCACTTTTGTTTAGAAGGCACCTTAAAATTTGTATTAAAAACAAGTAGGAGGAATAATCATGTCAAATACTTATAACAATACTTTTCATACAAAAGTTGGGAATTATGCTCGTGACGTTTCTATTATTGGGGTGGGTAATTCTCCGTGGATGCTAACGCATAAGCACCCTGAATGGAATGGTATTACCGAACAAGAATTATTTGCTCTTTCAGCAATTTCAGCAATGGATGACGCAGGAATTACTGGGAAAGATATTGATGCTCTTGCATATAGTCAACTTTTTACCGAGACTTCACAAGTTATTAATCCGAATGTCTTCGTTGAAGATTGGCTAGGAATGCGAGGTAAAGCCTCATGGCATACAGAATCTGCCTGCACTTCTCCAGCAATAGCCTTTGATACTGCCGTTATGGCGGTCGCGTCTGGTAAATATGATGTGGTTTTAGCTGGTGGAGTTGATATTGCTCAAAGTCGTCCAAAGCCCAATATGCCAGCGTGCTTCAGAGAACCACAAACTGCTGATGAGCTTCATAAAATTGCTGCAACTCAATGGACTGACACAGCTTATACAAGATATAGTACCGATGAAGGCGTAGGAATGATGGAAGATTATATCCCTTATTATATGAATAAATATGGAGTAACTTCTGATCAAATCGATGATGCATTGAATGGTTTGGCTATTAGTGATAGTCGTTCCGCTGCCTTATGCCCTGACGCTATTATGGACGAATCTTATGTTCAACTTGCCAAAAAGGCTGGCTATGATGATGTGCATGAATATATGAAATCACCTCACAATCCTAAAATAGCTAACTATGTTCGGGTTAGTGGTACTACCAAGTATGCTGATGGTTCAGCTGCCGTGATAGTTTGTGCCAGCAATATAGCTCAAAAAATTTCGAAGAACACACCGATAAAGGTACTTGGTACAGGCAACTCGTTTCTGGATCATATTCATCCATTTAACTTAAATTCAATGACTAAGGAAGCAACTAGTCAGTTATACGAAAGAACAGGACTCTCTGGTAAGGACATTGATTTACTACTATCACCAAACTTCATGATTACTGAAGCGTTACCTGTGGTTGAACAAGTTGGATATATTCCCGAAGGCCAGGCTTGGGAGTATTTCAAAGATGGAAGAACCGCATTTGATGGTGATAAGCCCTTTAATCCAGGGGGCGGGACTCAATGTTTCGGTCATTGTTACGGTGCAGGTGGTTTGCTGATGATAAGCATGGCCGTTAAGCAAATGCGTGGCGAAGCTGGCGCAATTCAGGTTAAGAAAACTCCCCAAACAAGTCTCATTCGAGCGCAAGGTGGGGCACAAGGGACCATTATGATTGCACTCGGTTCTCCAGATAAATATTAATTTAGTCGTCGAAAGGAGAAAAATTATGAAACCAGACTTAACTGTAAAGAGATATTACCAGTCGCTAGAAGAGGGAAAGATACTCGGAAGAAAATGTGAAGATTGTGGAAATGTTGAATGGCCACCGGTATACAGTTGCAATAAATGTGGTGGGCATCATACTGACTGGATTGAATTGAGTGGGAAAGGTGAAGTCGTTGAATTTGTTCCAGCCATTGGTGCTCTAGTTCAAAACAAGGACTGGATGCCATATGCTGTTGGTCACGTACGTCTACAGGAAGGACCAATAGTGATGAATATCGTTGAGGGTATCTCACAAAAAAATGCAGATGAATTGCATGCTAAATTACCAATTCCAGTAAAAGCCAAAATAGTCAAGATGGCAACTGGATTTAGTCGTGTAATATTTGAAGTTGTGAGCCATTAATGTACCTTATTGTGAGTCGAGTTTGCCATTCGAAAGGTGGCCGCAAATTTTTGGAAATCATGACAAATTCATTACCAACCGTAAAATGCTATGTACTGAATGTACAAAAGCTGATGATTTCTCGCCTAATGATGGCAGCAAAATACGAATCTGTTTCACCTTACTATTTAACCAAAGCTGCAAATTGTAAAAGCAAGCAAAATCAATTATTGGAACTTGGTGTTGGTCTGTTATTAGAACGAGAATTAGGTGTCCATTCAGTTAACGACATTTATTTTGGACAACATGGAAAGCCTTATCTTGCTGATCATTCCAGAGAAATTAGTATTTCTCACGCGGGATCTTTAGCGGTACTTGCAATCGCTAATCAGGCTGTGGGAGTTGATGTTGAGCCTTTGCCAGATAAGGTGGATCGTAATAGTCGGTTGGCTCTAAAAAAAGCTTATGGTGACAATTATGATGAGCAAGCTGATATTAGTCCTCAAAGATTTGGAGAGATGTGGACTCAACTTGAAGCTACGGTCAAATTAGATGGGCAAGGCCTATGGCTCGATTCACAATTACGTGTTGGTCAGATTAACAATGTTAGTTTACACTTCACTTCTTACAATCAGCATATGATTTGTACTGCAACGAATGAGCTGGCCAATTTCAAGTTTGACTCTATAAAATTTACCGTTTAACGAATTAAAAATATTTTCTAAAAGATGAGGTGTCGGAATGAAGGTCACAAAATTAATGCATGTGTGTATTGTTGTACCTAATTTAGAGCGAGCTCTAAATTTCTACTGTGATGTATTAGGATTTAGATCCGATTTTGAGACTGATAACGATAAAGCGGATGGTCGTTTGCTTGGCTTTGATGAAGATGAAATTCATTTGAAAGCTCAGCATTTGATCTCAGAAAGCACGGATCCAAGTGAGGCAACAGAAATTAATGTTGTCGAGTATACAGATCCTAAAACTTTGTTGAGTTCACAGCCTTACACGCAGCAAAATAATATTGGAATTACTCGTTTGGCTCTAGAGGTTAATGATGTCGATGAGGCATTGGATGATATCAGAAGCGTTGAAGGCGTAGAAGTGGTTTGCGAACCAAAGAATATTCTAATCGTAGAACCTGCTGTAACTGTGACTGCTAGATGGTGCAGTTTCAAAGATCCTTTTGGAATTTTTATCACGTTATCGCAACCACCAATGACAAAATAGGAGAAAGTGCAGGACTGAAAGATGGATAATAACTATATTAAACGATTATTTCATGTTTGCGTTACTGTGGAAAATATCGAAGATGCTTTAAAATTTTATGTTGGTGTTCTGGGATTAAAATCAATTGGTTCATTACGAAATGAAAAAAGTAAGGGAGATGTTTTAGGACTTCCTGGTGAAGATATTGAAATCAATGCGGATCATCTTGAGGGAAGCGAAACAAAAAATGCCACGGTAATTGACTTAGTTCAATATATTAAACCAAAGCCAAACACTTCTCGTCCGCCAAAAGACCTTAACCGGTTAGGAATAACCAGAATGGCTTTTGGAGTTGATGATATTGATAGCGTTTATACCAAGTTAACTGCTCGAAATGATATCGATTTTTTATGTAAACCAACTATGTTAAACGCACCAGGTGGTGGATGGTTAAAAGTCTGTACGTTTATTGACCCATTTGGTGTCACTCTAGAGTTAATTGAAAGTGGACAAGAATAATAGGAGGAATATTAATATGAATCATTTAACTGTGCAGGATTTAATTGATCGTGAAGAAATACATGATGTTCTAACAAGATATTGCCGTGGACTTGATCGCATTGACGAAGATCTAATTCGAAGTGCCTTTTTCTCAGACGCACTCATTGGTTTCCCCGGGGACGTTTATCAAGGACCGGTTGATGGCTTTGTCAAGTTTCTATCTAAAGAAATGCGCGACTTTGAGCGAACCCAGCACTTCCTAGGTAATTGTTATATTGAATTGGATGGTGATGTTGCTTACGTTGAAACCTATTTGATGGCTAATCACCGTGCGACAATGCAACATAAGTGGCATGGGAAGCATGTGACATTGTGGGGTCGATATGTTGACCGCTTTGAGAAGCGAGAAGGCGAGTGGCGAATAGCTCAACGACGCCTTTTATTAGACTTTCAACGTGATGATAATGCTGGTGGTTGGCGAGAAATTCCAAAGGAGCAACTTGGATTACGAGATCAAGAGAAGGACCCGGCTATTACCCATGAGCAATTGACAGCAGAGAAGTTGAAAATGGGTGATAATCAGTAACTTAGATTAAAATCTCAGCAAGGTCTGTCAACTTTGAAGTGTTATTTTTTCTAGTTTCTTTTTGAACGATATGTTAGTACAAAAGGTTAAAGAGGGTCAATTATTCATAAATTGACCTTTTTTATATGAACGCAGGTTTTTAATAATTATATGGGAGATTCTATTAATTTATTTTGAAACCGCTTACTTAAATCCAGTGACGATATCATCACCTTTTGCTAGAATAGCCGGTGAAAAGGGTGGTGTTTTGAATGGTACATTCGGATCCAAACAAGCAGTCTGAAGAACCTCCACAACTTAAAAAGGTAATTGGTGTATTTGGCGGTAGCAACATTCTCATTGGTATTATGATTGGCTCAGGTATTTTCTACATTGGGTCTTATGTACTTCAAAGAGCTGGTATGTCAATGGGTCTGGCACTGTTGGCTTGGTTAATTGGTGGACTGGTTACCTTACTTGGTAGTCTTTGCTTTGCTGAGTTAGGTGCTATGAATCCGGCCACCGGTGGTATTTACGTTTATTTGTCGGATGCATATTCACCGGTAGTTGGCTATATGTTCAATTTTCAAAGTATGGTCATTGGTGGGCCAGGCTCGATTGCAGCCATTGCGATTGCGTTGCCGATGGCGCTAAAAACATTTCTCCCCATGAATGGGCAGATGGTGAAAATATGGGCAATCGTGCTGATTGTTATTTTCACGTTAATCAACTATTTCGGCGTGGATACTGGTGAATGGGTACAAAATCTTTTTAATGTATTAAAGGTACTACCGTTGATTTTGATTATTCTCTTGGGCCTATTCTGGGGTCATTATGATCCCAATCTAACATTAGCACCACATACAGGACACGTTAGTCCAGTCGGGTTCATTCAAATGTTGGCCTTTGCGGTGATTGCTTCACTTTGGGCTTACGAAGGGTGGACCAACTTGAACGCCGTCGCAGGAGAAATGAAGAATCCACAACGAAACCTGCCACGGGCTTTGATTTTATCAGTTGGATTTACCACGATTGTTTATGTATTATTCAATTTAGCCATTTATCGATCATTGCCGTTTGGTCAAATTAGCAATACAATTCAACACAATCAGCTGTACTTAGGGACGGATGTAGCCCGTAGTTTTCTGGGCCAGTTTGGTACGGTACTTGTAGCTGGCGCCATGGTGTTAGCGATGATCAGTTCACTGAATGGTATGATTTTAGCTTTTGCCCGGTACTATTATGCAGCAGCGAGAGATCATTTATTGTGGAGGTCTTTCGCCCATATTAACTCAAAGTACCGAACACCTGATTTCAGTTTATTTATTCAGATGCTCATTTCAATTGGATTAGTAATGACTCGGGAATTGGATCAGTTGACTTCATTAGTGGTATTTTCTGGTGCCATTTTCAACTTATTGTCAGTTTTGGCGGTACCCGTTATGCGGCACCGTCAGCCGAATACGCCCCGGCCTTATAAAGTATGGGCTTATCCTTGGACGGTGGTTATTGCTGCGGTTGCTTTCTTAATTATTCTTGGTAACAATTTCATTGATGATCCAGTAACTTCAGTTTTGGGACTAGTTGTGCCAGCAATTGGTGCGATGGTTTACTGGGGCTTTCGACACCACTATAATTCGGATCAAGTGGGATAGTAGTTACTTAAATACAGATGGCTCATTAAGTATTTAAAGATACTAAAAAATGCCAGGAAATCAGCTCACTGACTTCTTGGCATTTTAAATATACTAATTTAATTTAGGTCTATCTTAGTAGCCCCAAGCACTCATACCTTGTGACTTGTACAGCGAAACTGCCGCGTTCACTTGGCTAGTAACGTCACCGCTACTGATGTGCATGTTTTGGAACAGACCATAAGCACCACTTGAACTGTTGCGGATGCTTGAGTTCCAGCCGGATTCACGAGTGATGATGGCGTTCCAAGTTAAAGCTGAAACACCGGTCCGTGAAGCCATCTGGCTCAAAACGTAACTCTTAGTGCTGCCACCATTGTAGCTTGAAGCACCTGAGTTAGAGGTTGTCGCAGTGGTACCAGTTGACTGGTTAGTTGAAGCAGTTGATGATTGGTTGTTGTAGTTTGTTGCTGACTGCTTGTAACCAGTAGTTGCTTGGCTGGTGGTTGCTGGCGTCGTAGTCGTGGTTGCTGATTGACTAGTAGTCGTAGAACCATCAGGAATGATCAGCTTGTCGCCAACGTAGATCATGTTGCTGTTGCTTAAGTGGTTGGCTTTTTCGATTGCGTTTACAGTCGTGTTGAACGTCTGTGAGATGTTCCATACTGAATCGCCTGACTTAACTGTGTAAGTTGTCGAAGCATTTGCGCTTGTTGCACCGGCAAAGAAAAGGCCAACAGCGGCTGCGGATGTAGCGAGAATCGTAGTAACAAATTTTTTCAAGATATACACTCCTATAATTTAAACCTGTAAGGGTCCATCAATGTGTCGATCCGTATCAATCAACACGACCGAGTTTACAGGCTGGGTGTTACCTGGACGTATCACACAATTTAAGAACGTAAGTCAATCTGCAACAATAAACTGAGTTTTTGTAATATTTGAAATAAACCATTTTCTTCTCAGAAAGAGGCCGTATTGTTGTCAGGACATGGGTGATTTGAGACGATTCACCAGCATATTTCCTGGTTGGATATTAAGTTTATTACTGGATTCTCGGTTTTAGAAATATGATCTTGGGTCAGAAACAGATTTTTTGACGTTGATTTCGATTGAATTTCGTGAATTCTAGGTTGATTTTCTCGATATTTGAGAATCCTCGGGAGTATTTTCCGTTTACAAGTCATTATTTTAGGAAAATGGCTGGCAGTTGATTTGCAAATTGGAGAATTATGCTATTAAACTACTATAGTATAGAAACAATCGATGATTAACGGCCACTCAGCAGATCAAAAGGTGGTCGTCAATGGAGAAACCTGATGACCATTTCACCTAACAGCAACTATGAAAGACTAATTGTATTTTTACGTCATGATCTCACCAAATATGATTCTGGAATATTCTGAAACCGGATACTATATATTGTGGTAATATTCGGCAATTCTTTCAAATTGCACACAATATATGGTTGCAGGACCGATGTGAACACTATATCATGTAGTTTGTAGTCAGCCACCACACAATATAGGTAGCTGGTAGAAAAACATGAAAGAGTTGATCAGGATGCAAGAGGCTAAAGAATTAACAATTGAAACGTTAACCGTCCTCAAGCGTGACGGCCGAGCCGTTAAGTTTGATTCTAGTAAGATCAAACGGGCTATTCAGCGTGCCGCACTCTCTGTTGAAGACGCTTTGACGGACAAAGATAATCAAGCTATTGATGACGTGATGGATGCCGTTTTGACCGAAATTAGCAATCGGTTTAAGGACGACGTTAAAATTTATGAGATTCAAAGTATTGTTGAACACGAACTGATGGAACGCCACCAGCTTAAGTGGGCAAAGGCCTACATTAACTACCGCGCGCAAAAGGACCTCAAGCGTAGTCAAGCCACGGATATCAACTTTACGATTCAGAAGTTATTACATAAAGATGAAACAGTGGTTAACGAAAACGCCAATAAAGATAGTAACGTCTTTAATACTCAGCGTGATTTGACCGCTGGCACCGTTGCAAGAACAATGGGCCTGAAGATGCTGCCAGAAAAAGTTGCTAACGCACACATGAAGGGCGATATTCACTGGCACGATTTAGACTACCAGCCATACAGCCCGATGACTAACTGCTGTTTGATCGATTTCAAAGAAATGCTAAACCATGGCTTCAAGATTGGTAATGCCGAAGTTGAGCCGCCGCACTCCATTCAAACGGCAACGGCTCAAATGTCTCAAATCATTGCCAACGTTGCTTCTAGTCAATATGGTGGCTGCTCGGCTGACCGGGTCGACCAGTTGTTAGCACCATTTGCACTGAAGAACTATCAGAAACACTTGGTCGATGCGAAGGAATGGATCGATGGTCAAGACCGTCAAGAAGCCTTTGCCAAGAAGAAGACGATCAAAGATATCGATGACGCTATGCAGGCCCTTGAATATGAGATCAATACCCTCTATTCATCACAGGGTCAAACACCGTTTACAACGCTGGGCTTTGGTCTGGGAACTAGTTGGGTCGAACGCGAGATTCAAAAGGCGATTTTGAACGTGCGTATCGAAGGTCTAGGTAAGGAAAAGCGAACCGCGATCTTCCCTAAGTTAGTCTTTACGATCAAGCGCGGTTTAAACCTTAAACCTGGCGATCCAAACTATGACATTAAAGAGCTGGCCGTTGAATGTGCCACTAAGCGGATGTACCCTGACGTTTTGATGTACGATAAAATCGTTGAATTAACTGGTTCCTTCAAAGCACCAATGGGCTGCCGGAGTTTCCTGCAGGGCTGGAAAGATGAAAATGGTAAAGAAGTCAATGCTGGGCGGATGAACCTTGGCGTTGTGACCCTGAATCTGCCACGGATTGCCCTAGAATCAAAGGGCGATAAGGATAAGTTCTGGGCTATTCTTAAGGAACGGCTCGGTATCTGCAAAGAAGCCTTGGTCTTTAAAGTTAACCGGGCAAAGCAGGCTTCGCCGGAAAACGCACCGATTTTGTATGAGTACGGTGCTTTTGGTAAGCGCCTGAAGCCGGAAGATTCAGTTGACGAACTGTTCAAGAACCGCCGTGCTACCGTTTCACTCGGCTATATTGGCTTGTATGAAGTTGGCACTGTATTTTACGGCCCAACCTGGGAACATAATCCCGAAGCCAAGAAGTTTACGGTCGATGTTGTGAAGGCACTTTATAACAGCTGCAAGAAGTGGGAAGACGAATATGGCTACCACTTCAGCGTTTACGCAACGCCAGCTGAAAGTTTGACGAATACCTTCTGCCAAGCTGATATCAAGAAGTTTGGCCGCATCAAAGACATTACCGATAAGGAATACTACACCAATAGTTTCCACTACGATGTTCGGAAGGCGCCAACGCCATTTGAGAAGATTGATTTTGAAAAGGACTACCCGCCTTACAGTGCAGGAGGCTTCATTCACTACTGCGAATACCCGAATTTGAAGCAAAATCCAAAGGCACTGGAAGCCGTTTGGGATTATGCCTACGACCGAATTGGTTATCTTGGTACTAACACGCCGATTGATCAGTGTTTCAAGTGTGGCTTCAAGGGTGAATTCAAGCCAACTGCCCGGGGCTTTGAATGCCCAAAGTGCGGCAATCATGACCCCGCAACCTGTGACGTTGTTAAGCGGACCTGCGGCTACCTTGGCAATCCTAACCAACGACCAATGGTTCACGGCCGTCACGTGGAAATTGCTAGCCGGGTCAAGCACATGACGTTGGGCAATGACCAAACTGATATGGCTCGACAGTAAGGGGGTCAGTTATGCCAACAAAACAAAAGAGAGTTCGTTTACCCAAAAATCCCCAGCCCCAGGAATGGCAGGCAGCAGATCTAAGTGAACAGCGAATCGCCAGCTACAAACCGTTTAACTTTGTGGACGGCGAGGGTGTACGGTGCAGTCTCTACGTGAGCGGCTGCAAGTTTGACTGCCCAGGCTGCTACAATAAAGTGGCGCAAAACTTCCATTTTGGAACCCCGTATACACAAGAGCTGGAAGACCGAATCATTGATGATCTGAGTCAATCTTACGTTCAGGGCTTAACGTTGCTAGGTGGTGAACCGTTTTTAAACACACAGGTCTGCAACCGTTTATGCCACCGAGTTCGTCAGGAATTCGGGCACGATAAGGACATTTGGAGCTGGACTGGATATACCTGGGACGAATTAATGAAGGAATCCGATGACAAGAAGGAACTTCTCAGTCTTCTTGATATCTTGGTTGATGGTCGTTTTCTTCAGGCTAAGATGGATCTGACCCTGCAGTTTCGTGGCAGCAGCAACCAACGAATCATCAACGTTCCAGAGTCTTTGAAGACCGGAAACGTTGTCATTTGGGATAAATTAGTAAAATAAGCGGCAGTCTTAAGCGTCAACTTAGTGCTGTTCAAATAAGCGTTAAGCATTGAGTTCATGAATTAGGATTCAGTACTTAGCGCTTATTTTAGGCCTGAGTCTTACCGTTATTATTAGAAGAGCTGAATGGTATTTTGACTATTGATTAACCGCTTTCAACATCATAAAATAGACATAGGTCGATTGAATTGTGCACGGCCAAATCTGTTGTGGATTTTACCAAGGAGGAATTATTGTGGACAAGCCAAAGATTATTGTTGTAGGTGCATCTCACGGTGGTCATCAAAGCGTGCTGGAATTATTGCATCGGTATCCAAATGCTGATGTTACAATGTTTGAAGCCGGTGACTTCGTCTCGTTCATGTCCTGTGGAATGGAACTGTTCTTAGAAAACCAAGTTACAGACGTTAATGATGTCCGGAATTTCCGACCAGAAGAGCTGACAAAACGGGGCGCTCATGTTTTGAGCAACCACGAAGTCACAGCCATCAATGCTGATGCTAAATCGGTGACCGTGCATGATCTTAAGGCGGACACCACTCAGGATTATCCTTACGATAAGCTAATTTTGAGTTCGGGTGTTCGGCCAAAATCACTCCCTGTACCTGGTGCTGACCTTGAAAACGTCTTTTTGATGCGTGGTTATGACTGGGCCAATAAAATTAAGGCTAAGTTAGCGGATCCTAATGTAAAGAACATTGCCATTATCGGTGCTGGCTACATCGGTATCGAAGCTGCTGAGGCCAGCAGTAAAGCCGGAAAGAACGTGACGCTGCTTGACATGATCGACCGCCCATTAGGCACGTATCTGGATGCTGATATGACGGATATTCTTAGCCAGGAATTGAAGGATCATGGTGTTGCACTTAAGTTAGGCGCTAAAATTGAAGGCTATAAGGGCACTGGTAGTGTCACAGCAGTTCAGACTGATTCCGGTGATGTGCCTGCTGACTTGGTCATTCAAGCAGCTGGTGTCGAACCAGCTACCGAGTGGCTCAAAGGGACTGTGGACCTTGATGAACGGGGATTCATTGAAACTGATCCATACTTACGAACAAATCTACCTGACGTTTACGCGATTGGTGATGCCACCCTCGTATACTCACAAGCCGCACAGACAAAAGTACCGATTGCCCTGGCTACCGTGACCCGTCGTGAAGCACGTTACGTGGCTAAAAATATTTTTTCAGCTGCACCAGCAGCACCATTCAGCGGTCTGGTTGGTTCCAGCGCCCTCAGTGTATTTGACTACCACTTCGCGGCTAGCGGTTTAAATAGTTTCACTGCTGCACGAAGTCACGTTACGATTCAATCATCCTTCTATGCTGATACCCTGCGTCCAAGCTATGTTCCGGCTAAAAATGGGAATCCGCAAGTGTGTGTAAACTTGGTTTTTGACCCGCAGACCCACAGATTGTTAGGTGGCGCGGTATTATCCAAATACGATATTACCGCTGATGGCAACGTCTTAGCGTTGGCTATTCAGCAGCACTTACGAGTTGAAGATTTAGCTGAAGCCGATTTCTTCTTCCAACCAGGTTTCGACCGTCAATGGAGTTTACTGAACTTAGCTGCTCAGCATGCTTTGGGCGAACCGCAATTCTAGATTGATTAGCGAATGTTGAAATAGTTATTTCCGACGACGCCTCCAAAAGGGGACGTCGTTTTTGCTGCTGGCCAATAAAAATGAATTCTCCAGTAATTAAACTAATGTTTCTATCCAAAATGTAGTAAGCTACTAACAGTGAAATAATCTTTTGAGGGGGAATGGTAGTGAGTAAGTACCGTTTACAAGCCATCGTATTCGTACTGGTTGCTTTTATGCTTGGTTGCAACGAATTTATGGTGGTTGGGATCCTGTCTGATATCGCGACGCATCTGCAGGTCAGCATCGCAGCCGTCGGGTATTTGGTGACCGTCTTTGCGACCGTCTACGCTGTTAGTACGCCGTTCATAACGGTTTTGACTAGTAAATACAATCGGTTTAAAGTCTTGATGATACTGATTGGGATTTTCTGGGTGGGTAACACCCTGAGCGGTTTTGCCACCAACTACTGGTTTATGTTAGTCTCACGAGTTATTTCAGCAAGTGTTGCTGGCTCGATTATTTCGTTGATCATGACTTTCGCAACTACGGTGGCACCGCGGAATAAGCGGGCCAGCCTTGTTTCGTGGATCTTCGCTGGTTTTAGTATTGCCTCGGTCTTTGGTGTGCCGATTGGAACAACGATCAGTACAGCGTATGGCTGGCGTTACGCTTTCTTTGCAGTTTCAGTAGTGACGATCGTTATTTTGCCCCTACTGTTCTGGTTACTACCGAAACGCGTTGAACAAGTCCAGGGTTCTATTCGTGGGCAACTTAGCTTGTTAAAGGACCGTCGAATCTACGTCGGGATTGCGCTGGTGCTCTTCACCGCCGCCACCATGTACGGCTATTACACCTATATCCGGCCACTCTTGACGACATCAATGGGCTTTAGTAAAACTAGTCTGAACATCTTATTATTCCTCATTGGGATTATGAATATCATTAGTAACAAGTGGTCGGGACGGTTAGCAGAACATGGCGGTCTGCGTGCGCTACCTAAATTCTACGTTGTCGATATTATCGTTTTGATCCTCTTGCCATTCACACTGAGTAGTAAAATCATCGGCTTCGGGTTGATTCTAATCCTGAGTTTAATCGTCACGATTTCTAATTCGCCGATGCAGATGCACTTTTTAAACACTGCTGAACGGGATTATCCACAGTCATTGGTCTTAGCATCGTCGCTAAATTCGATTTTCTTTAATTTCGGCATCTCCTTAGGTTCAGCAACGGGTTCAATTCTCGTCGGGGTAATCGGTGTTAACCACATTAGTTGGGGAGCTGCTGTTTACGCCGTTATCTCGCTGGGATTGATCTGGTTATTAAACAGTGTCATTAAAACGCATCGATCAAAGAGAGATCCAAGTCCTGATGCAGATTGACAATTGATTCTAGCTGTTTCTTAACGGCTGGATGTTGGCAGTTGATTAGGATACTTCAATTAGCGCCGGCTAAAAAAGCAATGATCAGTTTCGGGTGTTCGAAGCTGATCATTGCTTTTTTTAAATCATATTCTGCCTAGACATAGCGTCGACGAATTAGTTGATGGCGTCTAGATTACCAACCGTTTTTAAGTAGGGAATGCTAAAAGCCAAACTGGATTTGCGGTCACTCGCTTTTACCCGATACGTTAGTTTTGGTCGGTACTGGGTCAGCGTTAAATTGAATCGAACCGTCTTGCCCTTGCCGGTATTACCACTCTTAATCGACTTATTTCCGTTATATACAGTGACTTGTTGGTGAGTGCCAAGGGTATGAATCGTGATGTTAGCAGCGTCACTTGTGCGCGACTCACCGAAGTTTACGATTTCCGGAGTTGCATAAGCGTTGTAAGACAGTTTCTTCACTTGAGTTACTCGATGATGCTTGGCTGTGGTCCCGTAAAGTTCAAAGGTTTTATAACCGGTGAACTTGTAGTTGACCGCCGCGTAACTTTTCTTCACTTTATAGTAAGTGGTGTGCCGATTATATCTAACTGCGATCCGTGTTGCAGCTTTCGGCGCCTTAACTCGAACCTTCAGTTTTGAAGATGCGTACGATAATTTTGAGGTACTGACTCTCGGTAGTGACTTAGCCGATGAAGACGAAGGTGCAACAAAAGTTCCCCCAAGTAACGCCAGCCATAGACCTGTAATTGCAATGGTTTTCCGCATGATCTACTCCTTTATAAACAGTTTTAAAATTCACTATCGTGCACCTTACCACGTCCATGATAGCCGGTCAAGTGATTGGGATATAATTCTCAAATGTAAACGAATTCGCTGAACAATTACCATTTATTTCACTCATTTTGAGGATTATTGCTACTCTATAGGTCTGAAATCCTGTAAACTTAGGGTACTAAATACAAAGGGGAAATTAGCGATGATCAAAGGTGATGCACTGCCCGAAAAGATCAAAGTCGTGTGGCGAATCAGTGCCCTGGGAACACTGATCTTTGGACTTTTGATCACGGGTGGCTTACTGTTTGCACAGCATTTTTGGGGTTGGTGGCAGTGGCTGGTACTTGCTGCTTTAGCGTTGACAGTCGTTTACACACTTATAGGATTTGCTATTATTCCGTACCGGTACCGTTATTGGCGCTACCGCATATCAACAGATTCAGTTGAAATTGAGTCGGGATTCTTTTTCCATGTGTTAACGGCAATTCCAATCAGTCGCATACAAAACGTGACACTTGAGGCTGGACCAATTCTTCAGTGGCAGCATTTGCAGACGGTCAATATTGAAACAGCGGCGACCACGCATAAAATTGAGTCGGTACTGCCGGTAACTGCAGAACAGCTTAAAGAGCAGATCATGACGTTAGCAACGGGGGTGGTTGATGATGACACCGATTAGACGTCACTTGAATCCGCTGGCAATCGTTGTGTTCTGGTTTCGTTACATGGCAAGTTTATTCTGGCTGGTCCCAGTTGTCCTCTTTTCTAACGGAAGCCGCACGTTTGAATTGCTTGGTACTGCCGGGTGCTTTCTTCTGCTGACTATCATGGCGGTGGTCAGATACTGGTGGTACCGTTTTGAAATTGGTAACCAGGCGATTACGATTCATTCTGGTGTGATTTTTCGCAAACAGGTGCACATCCCTTACGCTAAGATTCAAACGTTGCAGCGGCAGCAGTGGTTTTACTTTAAGCCCTTTCACGTGCTGGCGGTCAGTATCGAAACGGCCGGCCAATCGCATGATGAGGCGGAGGGCAGCCTGCCAGCTGTTAGTCAGCGAGTGGTGGACCAGTTGCAGAAGTTGGTGAATAAACAGTCTCAAGACCCGTCATCAGCAGTATCCAACTCAAGCTCAGTGATTGCAGCTCAATCGCAACCCGTTGCTGAACAACGGGAAGATTCGAATCGTAGTCCGGAATTAGAGCAGAATCGTTCAGCCGCTGTATCAGCAGGTGAGAAATATAAAATTTCTTGGCGTGATTTAAATACCTATGCGTTGACGTCAGTTGGCGTGGTGCCAATTTTACTGGGTCTGTTATGGCTGTACAGTAAATTAGATGATCTCTTACCTGATCGAGTTATGAATCAAGCAGTCAATACTTTCGTTCATTACAGCTTTTTGATCATTATTGCCGTCCTCATTTTTTCACTGTTATTAGGCACAATTGTCAGTTATCTAACGATTGTTCAACGCTATTATCATTTTGTACTATCGAAGCGAAACCAGCAGTTAACAACGGAAAAGGGGTTCTTTCAACGCAACACGATATCGGCTAGTCAAAGCAGAATTCAAGCGGTGATCTTTAGGCAGACTGTTCTTCGCCAACTGTTAGGATTAGTCTCCGTTCAATTAGTGCTGGCATCCACGGCAACGAAAGCAGAAGATGAAAACAATCTGGTTATGCTGCCAGTGATTGATCGCAGTAAAGTGCCCATCGTTCACCGGTTTATTAACTGGGTGCCGACGGACCTGCCTGCATTTGACCCAATCAGTTGGGCTGGGCGTTGGCGAATGATTCGAAATGCAGTTTGGCTGTCGCTCATCCCCGTTGTCCCACTGGTCTATTGGTTGCGGCCATGGGGGTGGTGGTCACTGCTATTGATGCCGCTAGCGGTGTTGATGGGGTTGTACGCCGGTCGTCAAATGGGTATCAGGCAAATTGATGCGACTCATTTGGCCATTCGAGTGGGAAGCCATTTTCAACGTGATACGGTGATTGTCGCGAAGCCTAAATTGCAGTCGGTAAGCATCAAACAGTCGATTTGGATGAAACGCGTCGAGCTGGCACATTTAATCCTAAATATCCGTCAGGGTGACGATGTTCAGGCACTTCGAGTTCGTTATTTAGCGTTGGCGGATGCTGAGCAGATCTATGGCTGGTATCGCGGCCAAACGGATTAGAATTAGTTGGTGCTCAGGGCTAATTTTGGTACAATGAAGGCGAAGTCAAAGTTCGTGTGATCCTTGGAGTAGTGCGCAATAAGGGAGGTGTTTGGGATGTCAGAGTTAGATCCGAAAAAGTTTAAGCATATTCTAGTGGGGGTCGATGATTCTCCAGATGCACAGCTGGCGTTTCGGTACGCAATGAATCGAGCAAAGACTGACGAAGCTGAGCTGACCATCACATCAATTCTGGAATCTGATGAAATGAACGTTTACCAGGCTTTAAGTAAAGATTTTGTGCATGGTAAGCGTGATGAGCTTGAAAAGCACATTTTAGATTATCGTGATTTAGCCATGCGGTTCGGCATTAAAAAGGTCAACGCCATTATCTCGGAAGGTGACCCAGGTGAAACCATAATTAAGGAGATTATTCCTGAGGTTAAGCCGGATCTGTTAGTCATTGGGTCACTGGCCAAGAAGGGGTTGCGAAAACGGTTCGGCTCCCAAGCAGCCTATATGGCAAAATACTCACCAATCTCAGTGCTGGTTGTTCGGTGATGAGTCGACAAAAACAAGCCATTGTTTGCGCAATGGCTTGTTTTTGTAATATTTGAAACTATTCAATTATCCTCCATCTCACCGCGTTCCTTAGCCTCTTGATTCAGTTGCTGGGCTTTGTCGAAGTCCTCAGTGTGGATGTAACTTCTGATTCCCCAGTAATAAAAGGCGAGTGACGCAATCACGATGACGACAAAATCGAGGGGGTATGGCACCCAATTTAACCCGTTGAACTGATGACTACCAATCAATGACATGATCGAGATAAATACCAGGTAGCCAATCATCCAGCCACTGGCTTTAAAGGCTTGCCGAGTTGAAACGAAGTGGTTTTTCCATTCGTAATAGAAGTAAAATGGCAGGCCCAGCAGAATAATAAAAATCACTTCAACAGTGGTTGGCCACATGGCCCAATAAGTTGCCAGTGACGCCAGTACGAAGGACAACGGCGCCATCCAGGGCAACCATTTTAAGCGGATCGGCCGGTATAATTTTGGTCCCATTTTTCGCAGCGAAATAGCTGTTACGGGACCCGTCAAATAGGCGATCAACGTGGCAGTGGACAACACGGTAGCCAGCACCGCCCATGAACGAAAGACGGTCACCATCACCATGCTTAAGATGGTATTGACCAGCATCGCATTGCGCGGAATCCCGTATTTTAAATTGACCTTACCTAAAAAGTGCGGTACGTGGCGATTTCCCTCCATGGCGAAGAGCGCCCGGGCAGTATTAGCTACAAATGAAACTCCGGTGCCAAACGGCGAAACGAAAGCATCCATGTATAGCAAGACAGATAACCAGTGGATTCCTAACAGAATCGCCATGTCCGCAAATGGTGAATTAAACACGATGCCGTGCCAGCCGGTTGCGGCAATCATCTTGGGTGGAATTGCAGTGATGAAGGTACTTTGTAAAATCACGTAGAGAATGCCGCTGATCAGCAAGGAAATCGTAATGCCCCGGCCAATGTTTTTCTTAGGATGTTCAATTTCTCCGCCCATATTGATGACGGTTTGAAAGGCGTCAAAAGAAAAGATAATGCCGGCTGCCGAAGTGGCGGTAAAGATGGGTGCGGAGCCATACGGCATGAATTCGTGCAAATTAGTACCATAATTACCAGGATGGAATCCTGACATGGTCAGCATAATGATGGTCAGCAGGGGGATCCCAATTTTAAAGATTGAGATCAGACTGGTGAAGCGTGTCAGAATTGTGACCGACCAGAAGTTGAGCATGGTGAAAACCAGGATGAAGCCGAAAACCACCAGCAGACCACTATTGGTGATCACACCGCCACTCAAAAAATGGTGGGTCCAATGTGCCCAGGACCACGGCCAGGTACTCATGTACTGCACGGCAGCCACAGCTTCAATCGGGATCAGTGTGATTAAGGAGACCCAGTTAGCCCAAGCTGCGATAAAGCCCAGTAATGTTCCATGGGAATATTGCGCGTACTTACTCATCCCACCAGATTCTGGGAACATTGCGCCAATTTCGACGTAATCATAGGCAATCGATCCGATGACGAGACCACCGATGACCCACGAAATAATGGCAGCGGGGCCCGCAATTTTCGTTGCCTCCCACGAACCAAACAGCCAGCCAGACCCAATCAAGGAGCCCAGTGCCAACATGACCAGTTGAAAGAGGTTGATTCGTTTAATTTTTGGTGTACCCATGCTTGAGCCCCTTTCATAGATTTAAAGTAATAATTGAAGGGTCGAATTGAAAGACTGCCAATTCGACCCTTCAATTTAATTGATAGTCAGCGATTTATTGGTCGTCATCTGATGACGTCCGGAATGGGCTGACGATTTTAGCCCCTGGCTCGTTTTCAAGATTCGTCCGAATAACTAGGACATCACAAGCCGCATTATGGGTAACAAAATCGGTGACGGAGCCAGTCATGACCCGTTCAAATGCACTCATACCGGTGGCACCCATCATGACAAGATCATTTTGGTGATCTTTAACGAATTCAAGTGCAATGACCGTCTTGGGATTCCCAAAACGAATGTGGGTGCTGATATCAGTTAAACCATATTGATCCTTAATTTGTTCGGTTAATTCTGATAGATATTTAGTGGCGTCTTCCACCAGTTTATTCACGATATCACCGTTGGCTAGACCACCAAAATAATTGTTCTGGTGGGTGTCAATAACGGATAGCAGGTCAAGATGCGAACCGTTTCGTTTAGCGACACCGACGGCTTTGGCCAGTGCTAGTTCGGCAAATTGTGAAGTATCCAGTGGAACTACGATCGATTGGTATTTTAACATGTAATCATTCTCTCCCTATTTCAAGCAAATTCTGCTTGCTTTCTAATGCCCGTTGATTTTGAATTGACTAGACGCGGCCCAGCACAATCTGCGTTGCTTGAGCCAAAACGTGTCCAGCCATCGCATCGTGAAGTTCATTGAGCCAGAAACCGTCTTGGAGCGGCAATTTGCTATCTAATGCGTACACCGTGACCGTGTATCGGTGATCTTTATCTGGTGGTAACGGACCGCTGTAACGCTGGGCTGTCAGTGGGTTTTGATTATTAACCATGTGACCAGCAGTGGAATTATTGCCAAATGTCATTGGAACTTCACCGCTTTGACTGGCGTTTTCTGGAATCGTTGTCAGATTACCAGGCAGGTTAGCAGCTACCCAGTGGATCCACGTGAACCCGCCAACTGGAATTGCGTCATGGTCGATCATCGTTACCGCAAAGGTTTTGGTGTCTGCTGGCGCATCTTGGATCTCAATTGGAAATGACCGTGTTGGCCCATCATCGATTCGGTATTCTGCTGGTGCATATTTGCCGAATTTATCTGGTAGATAGCCGTTTTCAACTGGCACTTTGATTTGCATAATGTCACGCCCCTTCGTCAGACTTTCTTCTATTATAACGCAACTATTTGAATTGCATGGCGTTTCATTTTTCAAAATCCAGTTTTTCTGCTGGTATTTCATATTCAAGGACACATCTGAAGGACATCCGAGGTAGTTGTGGAGCTCAACAAAGGATGTGAGCAACCTCGTGCTGTAATCCAATGATCAGGCTCGACCAGCGATGTCCATGGCATAACTTAAATTCTAATGAGTCAAAAAAGCAGGTTCCCCAAATTGGGCAACCTGCTTTCTATTTACTCCCATAGTCAGTAAGTTAAATACTAATTCACCACTAAATTTGCTTTTCTAAATTGATCATTTCGATCACACCGTCTGCGCAGTCAGCACCCTTGTTGCCACCTTTGCCACCAGCACGACTGATGGCTTGATCCAGGGTATCGGTGGTCAGTACTCCAAACATCACGGGTACTGATCCGTGCAACGAGACTTCAGCTAAGCCACTAGCCGTTTCAGCGCAAACGTAATCATAGTGCGAAGTCTCACCACGGATGACGGCACCTAACGCAATGATGCCGTCGAAATGTCCAGAGTCGGCCAGTTGCTTGACGATTCGCGGTAATTCCATCGCACCGGGAACGTGTGCGACCGTGATCGCATCATTAGCTACACTGTATTTTCTTAACTGAGCGACTGCCCCCTCCTGTAGTCTAGCGGTGACGATTTCGTTGAACTGAGCGACTGCGATGCCGATGCTTAAGCCTGCGCCATTTCTTGAATTCTCTAATTCCGTCATTTTAATTGACCTCTTTCAGTAAGTGATGAAATTTCATCTTTTTAGTTTGTAAATACCGTTGATTCTCCACTGTCAATCCGGTTTCAAGCGGGATGCGGTGGGCCACTTTGATGCCGTGCTGCTCCAGTTGGTCGATTTTGTCCGGATTATTGGTCATCAAGTTTACCGTTGTGACACCAGCTTGTTTAAGAATCGTGGCCGCCAGACCATAGTTCCGGTCGTCAGCAGGCAAGCCCAGTTTCAAATTGGCCTCAACGGTGTCTAATCCCTGTTCCTGTAGCTGATAAGCACGCAACTTGTTGGCCAGACCAATGCCGCGGCCTTCTTGACGTAAATACAGGACGGCGCCCCGTCCCTGACGTTCGATCATGCGCAAAGCGGCTGCTAATTGGGCACCGCAGTCGCAACGTTTTGAACCGAAAACATCGCCCGTTAAACATTCTGAGTGGAGCCGAACTAGTAACGGCTCATCGCCGCTGGAAATATCGCCCTTAGTCACCATCAGGGTGGGTTCGTTCTCGTCATTTGTCTTGAAGGCGGTCATCTTAAAGTGCCCGTACTCGGTTGGCAGATCAACCGTGGTGATGGTGTTAACCATTTGTAGCCGGCGGTAGGTTTGTAAGTCTTCAATCGTAATCAGGGGGGTCTGCGTGCCTTCCGCGTAAGCTTTTAAATCCTTGCGGCGAGCCATTGTGCCGTCCTTTTTTAGGATTTCACAAATATAGGCTACCGGCTGTGCTCCAGCCAACCGTGCCAAGTCCACGGCGGCTTCAGTATGACCGTCACGTTCTAGGACGCCATTCTCGCGGGCAATTAATGGAAAAATATGACCCGGATGATAAAAGTCGTTAAAGCCACTGGCCGGATCAGCCAAAGCCTGAATGGTGGCCGCGCGATCAAAGGCCGAAATACCAGTACTTGTCGTCCGGACATCAGTACTAATGGTGAAGGCGGTGCCAAATGCATCGGTGGCATCCGTCATCATTGGCTTTAAGTTTAACCGGTGAGCCACACTAGCAGCCATGGGGACGCACAGTAATCCCCGCGCCTTGGTGACCATGGTATTGACCGTTTTAGGCGTCACTCGGTCGGCCAGCCCGACCATATCGCCTTCCGCTTCGCGATCCAATGAATCAGCCACGATAATCAATTGACCCTTTTTTAACGTTTCAATTGCCGCTTCAGTGCGGTGAATCACATCTTGATTTGTCATTGTACTGCTTCCTTTCGTTGCATGGCTACAATGTACTTCCCGATCACATCAGTTTCAATATTGACTAGATCGCCAATTTGGCGGTCACCTAGAGTTGTTTCGGCTAGGGTATAGGGAATCAGGCTGACCGAAAATTGCTGGGCGCCCTTTTGCGTCACGGTTAAACTGACGCCGTCAATGGCAACCGAACCTTTTTCAACGATGTAGTCATCGTATTCGGGGTCAATTTCGAAGGTCAGCGTTCGTGAGTCTTGATCTTGGACTTGGCGAATCAGTTTTGCCGTGGTATCCACGTGTCCCAGCACAAAATGGCCATCTAAGCGCGCCGTTGCCGGCAGGGCAGGTTCTAAATTGAGACGGTCATTCACACGTAGCCCCTGTAAAGCCGTGCGGCGGCTAGTTTCTGGCATCACGTCTACGCCGATTTGAGAACCGGTGACACTGGTGGCGGTGAGACAGATGCCATTGAACGCAATACTGTCGCCCAGCTGAGGCTGAATTTCAGTGAATAAAGGAGCTTCCACCGTCAAATGAGCACTTTCGTCATGTTGTTTGATTTGAATGACTCTGCCAATGCCTTTAATAATTCCTGTGAACATCGCTATTGCCTCCTACTTTGAATCTTGATGTCGTTGCCTAATTGCGTCACGGTGGGGCTGCTGAAGTGTTCTTGCTGACTGAGCGCCGAGCCGACAACCGCGGGCAGACCCGTTCCGCCGATTAGAATTGGTGCTAAATAGACGATGACTTCATCCGCCAATCCCGCTGCAATAAAGGCCGCCTGCATGGCACTGCCGCCTTCAACTAACAGTGATTGAATCCCTTTTTTCGCTAAATACGAAACGATTGCTGTGGGTGTCCAGTCAGAATTGACGATCACCTGCACGTTTTCGGGCAATTGTTGCGATGCCTCCGTTTGACTAAAGATCCAAGTCGGTGCTTGATCGTCAAATAGGTGGCGACTATTCTGGAAGTCATTCACATCATGAACGACCGCGATGCGAACTGGGGGGAAAACCATTGGCTGACCCTCCCGCACGGTTAATTGCGGATCGTCAATGCTCAGGGTGTGTTCACCAACTAAAATTGCTTGATGTTGGCGCCGAACTGCTTGCGCATCCTTTAAGGCGGGTGTTTCAGTTAAGTGCGTGCGTTGCTCACCAGCCGCATTGATCTTGCCGTCTAGAGACATGGCGTATTTGACGGTAACCCAGGGTCGATTCTGCCTGTAGAAAAAGTTGTAGGCAGCGTTCAAACCGCCCGTTTCATGGCGGATTTGAACCTCGATACCGTGTTGCTGGAGAATTGCCACACCCTTTCCGCTTACCAGCGGGTTAGGGTCAAGCTGGCCGATGACCACCTTAGCGATCTTTACTTCTGCCAGTCGTTTGGCACACGGTGGTGTCTTGCCGTAATGACTGCACGGTTCAAGGGTCACGTACATCGTGGCTCCGGCGGCCTGGGAAGTATCATCTAGTTGACTCAGGGCGTCAATTTCAGCGTGGCGGTGGCCAAACCGATGATGATAACCCACAGCTAGCAGGTGGTCATCCTTAACAATCACGGCGCCCACTTGGGGATTAGTCCAGGTATCGGTGCCCTGTTTGGCGGCATCTACTGCCAATTGAAAATAAGTTGCATCTGACAAATCTCATTCACCTCACGAAAAAAGGCCTCGCAAATTAATGCGGGGCCTAGTTATTTGATAAGCTAAACAAGATTTCATACGAGTATTGGTACACCAAAAAGTGCACCTATGGTACGAAATAGTTGCGTTTCTTCTCCCATCCAGACTTTAACTGTCGGTCCCAGACTCTCACTGGGTCAACCACGAAAACGTGGGTCACGGACTTCAGCCAAAAAGCGATTGCTTGTGTCAATCTAGCTGTCACCATCGGTCGGGAATTACACCCTGCCCCGAAGAAATCTATTCAGTTTTCAAAATCATAGTACTATGAAAGGGGATTCAGTGCAACTGAAATGTTACGACAAAGCCGTCTTATTTTCTGCAGACGGCTTTACATCCGGCTCCTTGATTGGAATGCTGCGGGCTCTTAACGCCCAAAGAATCGTGACTGTATCCACGACTTCCTGAAGTAACGCACCAAAGATTACCGGGATCACACCCAAGCTGGCGATCAGCATTAATACGGTACAAATGATGATGCCGACCATCACGGACTGCCGGGCAACGTGCATGGTGGCACGAGAGATTTGGACCGCGACAACCGTTCGTCTCAAATCATCTTTCAAGATGACGGCGTCCGCAGATTCGCTGGCCGTCGTCGCGCCACTAGCTCCCATTGCCAAGCCAACGTCAGCCGTGACCAGGGACGGGGCGTCATTCACACCGTCACCGACCATGGCGACCGGCCTTGCGGTAGCTGGTAGCCCTTTTAGCACCTCGATTTTATCGCCTGGTAAGCACTCGGCATATACCCGGTCGAGACCGACCGCTTTCGCAATCTTTTCTGCGATCGGCTTGCGGTCTCCAGAAATCATCATTAAGTGCTTGAGGCCTAAGTCGTGCAGTTCAGCCATGGTCGTGGCTGCTTCTGGTCGTGGTGAATCCGTGAACGTGACACAGCCCATGTATTTGCCATCTCGAGAAACGTAAACGGCGGTGTCAGGCACTTTTTTAATCTGGCCATCAGGCATTGCAAAGTCCGCCTTGCCAACGCGAACGATCGACTCGTTGATTGTTGCTTGCACACCACCACCAGTGGTTTCTTTGACGTGACTGACCGTTGGTAACTGGTCAGGGGCAGCCTGCATCAGTGAGCGGGCTAAAATGTGGTTGGACTGCTGTTCCGTGGCGGCTGCTAAGACCAACAGTTGCCCTTTATCTACATCCGGTTTCGCAATAATATCGGTCACTTTCAGATGACCTTGAGTAATCGTGCCAGTCTTATCAAAGGCCATGGTCTTCACTTTGGCTAACTTCTCTAGCGTTGTGCCGGTCTTAACGATGATCCCGCTCTGGCTAGCGCGACTCATGCCAGCGACGAGCGCAATCGGTGCTGCTAAAATCAGTGGGCAGGGGGAGGCCACCACCAGCACCTCGGCAAAGCGAACCGGATCACCAGTCACCGCCCAAGCAGTTCCAGCAATCACGTAGGCAATCAGGGTAAAGGGCACGGCATAGCGGTCGGCCATGCGGACAAAGTGAGCCGGTTGGGCTTCCGCTTGCTTCACAAGCCGAACGATACTTTGAAATTGACTATCGGCTGCTTTTTGATCGGCCACGATTTGAAACGAAGCGTCACCGTTGACGGATCCTGACATCACGGTATCACCCTCAACCTTATCAACTGGCCGTGATTCGCCAGTTAAAGAGGACTCATCTAAGGTGGTCACCCCTTTAATGATCGTGCCGTCGACGGGCACCACTTCGCCAGGGCGGATGAGCACGTGATCACCCACGGCAACTTGGTCGACTTCGACTTGTTTGATGATGCCATCGATCATCAGCGAGGCCTTTTGCGGCGACTTCTCCAGCAGTGACTGTAAATCGGCGTTAGCTTTGTGGGCGGCGTAGTCTTCTAAGGCGTCACCACCGGTCAACATCAATAAAACGATCAGGCCAGCCCAGTATTCACCGATTGCAAGCGTGGCGATCACGGCGGTAATTGCTAGCAGGTCCACGCCAAACTTGCCAGAACGCAGTGTTTTGACCATATCGATAAACATCAGAAGTGCAATCAACGACCCCAAAACGGTCACCAAAGCTTGTGCCCAAAAGTTTAAATGCAGTCCGAAGGCTAGTACCAGCGCAATGGCACCAACCACAAGGACCATCCACAAACGCCGATAATTCGAGAGCTGTTTCATGATGCACCTCCTGTTATGCTTTGTTTACTTAATTATATAATATTTGAATTGCATTTAGCGAACTATAAGCCAAGCATATTTTGACGTGGTTTTAGACGTTTGTTGTTTCGTTCAAGAACCCGAAATTTTTCAGATTGGCGAATTGAGTGCACCGGGGTCTCTCTTCATGATATAACAGTATTTGCGTCAGCACCGGACAGTTTGACGGCCAACAGTTTACGAACACAAGCGAAACGGAGTGGGTGCGGGTATATGGTGGTGTCGTGACTGTTAGCAAGCGTTTTTGGCTTGGTTACAGTCACAGGCAACTGGAGGGATCCGCAGGTCGGGGGATGGGTCCCGACCTGCTAGCCCGGAAGTGGCTGCACTTCGAGATGTCCGCGCCCGCGCAATGGAGCGATACTGCGCAAAACTCGTATCGCTATCTTTTTATAGTAGTGTGATAAACCAGCCTAGCCGTTCCTGAAACTAATTAATTTTTCATGCTGCAGAAACTGATCCAACCAGAAGTCCCAAACTGCATTTCACATTGCAATACCACTTCGCAGCGGAGTATGCTGGTGGTAAATGATTGATAAGGTGGGAGTTAGGGTGGAAAATGCCAAGAAAATTTCGATTCTGCAAAGGCTGATTCAAATTAAATCGGTGAACGATAATGAAGCTGAGGTGGCACACTATCTGGCCTCCCTTTTTGAACCGTACAGGGATCGTGCTAAGGTCGAATTTCTGACTTATGCCCCCGGTCGTGATAATCTAATCGTGACGATTGGCACCGATACCGGCAAGCGTTTGGGACTTTCTGGCCACGAAGACGTTGTTGATCCCGGTGATCTGTCTACTTGGGACTATGATCCATTTGACGGTCAAATCGTTGGCGATAACCTGTATGGTCGCGGAGCCTCTGACATGAAGAGTGGACTGGCGGCGACGGTGATTGCCATGCTGGAGCTGCTTGAAAAACAGACCCCGCTGAAGGGTTCGATCCGCTTGCTGGCCACGGTCGGCGAAGAAACTGGCGAGTATGGCGCTGCCCAGTTAACCGATGCCGGTTACGCTGACAGCCTTGATGGGCTGGTGATTGCGGAACCAACTGGCCTTGATAAAATCACTTATACCGCTCGCGGCGTCATCGATTATCACATTGATTCGACTGGGAAGGCGGCGCACAGTGCCCAACCGACCAAGGGCATCAACGCCATTGATAACTTGCTGGTTTACTATAACGAGGTCAACGAGCTGATGAAGAGGTTTGATAAGCTCGATCCGGTCTTGGGTGGTCTGTTGCACAACGTTGACTTGATCTCTGGTGGTGAGCAGATCAACAGTATTCCTGCTAAAGCACGGTTGTCAGCCAATATGCGGACGATTCCAGCCTACCCGAATCAGGTGATTTATGACGCTTTAGCAGGCTTGGTACACGAATTAAATGACCGTCCAGGATTTAATTTAAAATTAACTTACAGCTACCCAGAAGAAGCCATTCCGGGCCGTCCGGACGCACCGTTAGTCAAGCTTGCTCAATCTGTCGGTCACCGGGTGACTGGTAAGCGAGTCATTCCAGTCGGTTCAGGGGGTGCTAATGACGGTGCCGAATTTCTACGGGCTGACAGCCACTTCACTGCAATCGTTTACGGCCCGGGCACGGATACCTCTCATGAAGCCAACGAATACGTTGATTTGGAGCAGTTTTTGCAGGCCACCGAGCTGTATCAGCAGCTCGCACTAGCCTTTCTGGCAGATTAAGATTCGGATGGCGCACCTTGGCGGCGACGTAAGGTCAAGGCGTTTTTTAAATACAGCAAGGGGGAATTGATTCATGCAAGTTTCGAAGGGGAAGGCCAACCTGATGTTATTGCTAGCAGCAATAATCTGGGGGTCTGGTTATGTATTCTCTAAAATGGCAACCAATGCCCATTTTCAGGCGGGGATGATCAACGCGATTCGCGGTTTGATCTACGCCGCTTGTGCTTTCATTTTCTTTCATAAGGCAGTGTTAAAGATGAATGGCGTAGATATTCGCATCGGGTTGACCGCTGGCTTCATCAACTTTCTGGGCTATCAGTTCCAGACGTGGGGCTTGCGGTTTACCACACCATCAAATAACGCTTTTTTGACCGCGTTATACGTGGTACTGATTCCCTTTATCGTTTGGCTACTGTTTAAAAAGAAACCAAGTTCTAAAAGTTACGTCGCTATTATCGTGGCGATCATCGGCATGATGTTTTTGACCAACATTGTCGGGCATGGTTTCATTCTGCACGTAGGTGATCTATTGACGCTGATCTCAACGTTTTTCTATGCGCTGCAGATCGTCTATTTTGGCATGCAGGCCACCAGCACCAGTCCACTCAGCCTATCATTTATGCTGGGCTTGACCCAGGGAGTACTGGGGTTGGTCTGGTCGTTGCTGTTTGAACACGCCACGTATGGGAGCATCAACTGGCAAGCCGGTTTATGGCCCATCATTGTGTTGGGACTCCTGTCCTCGTTTGGTGCACAAACGCTGCAGATCGTCGGCCAGCGGTTTACGGATCCCACCCCGGCAGGACTGATTTTAATGACGGAATCGATGTTTGGCAGCTTCTTTTCGGTGATCCTCGGTTTTGAACCACTAACGTTGCACTTGCTGATTGGCGGCGCTTTAATTATCGTGGCACTTTTGATCATGCAGCTGGACTTCAGCCGTTTTCGGTTCAGTTCGGAGTGACGTATTTGCTGGTTTAGCAGATGACGTCACCATCGTGATCAACTTCCTATCCTTCACGTGAATCAGCAAATCGTGAGGTTTCAAAAACGGCTTTCATAACCACCAACCGGTGATTGTGAAAGCCGTTTTTGATCAAGTTCGACTAGGTTATAACTGACTCGTTACTTCTGGAATTTCAACACGTAGTTACCCTGTGCGTCCGAAGTAATCGTGTAATTTGTGTAGCCATCTTTCAGCCATTGCGATTTTGTGGTTTGGGCCCATTTCTTGGCCTCTGCGACCGAAGAAAAGGTATGAGACTGACTGAATGAAATGGCGTACGAGTTGTTGCTGGTTTTGTCGGTTGCTTTAGAAGATGACCCAGATGAGTTAGAAGTAGTATTGGCGGAACTAGACGAGTCCCGGGTATCGGACTTGGACTTGGTTTGGTCTAGCTTTTTTTGTTCGCTGTTCTTAATTGCTGCATCTGATTGTTGATTGATCGAACTTTGCATAGAACTTCGTTGTGACGACGTGATGCCTTGGTCGCCAGATGTCCCACTTTGTTGAGCATCATTAGACTGATTGTTTGAGTCTGAATCGGACTGATCTGCTTGCGAATTGTTGGCAGACTCATCGTTGTTACTAGAACTACTATTAACAGTTTGTTCGGTGTTTTGAGCACCATTTTCGACTTTTGTCGAGCGGTTAGCAAGCCAAACACCAACACCGACGATCAGCACAAGTGTAACTAAAAAACTGATGATGATTTGACGAAGCCGGTGCGGTCGTTTTGGCCGCTTCGGTTTCTGCTCGTTGCCGGTATTGAAGTCGTAACGTTGCATCCGCGATTGCGGTTCTTGATTATTCACGTAAATACCCTCCAATATCAAGAACGAGCGAACATGTCAATTGCATACTACTATGCTTATTCTACCTCATTTAGCTTTAAAGTTTACTATTTTTTCTTGCGTATTTCAACTTTCCAGTACTCAAATTACCCCAAATGTAGGTGGGACTAAGGCTAGCTGGAGGTGGAAAATTCTGAACACTTATTGGAAAATGATACATAAAAAAAGGCCGCGGGCGCAAAATTAAAGTTGAAGTGACGGATGTCAAAATGCAGTTGAACTGCCATTCGGTCAACCATACCGAAAATGTTTTATGGTAGAATGGATGTTAGATGACTGCGGGGCGACAATACCCTAATGCCTAGGTGTTTGAGTATCATGAGCGTTGGCCTGGATCTGGCAGACGTCACTCACCACGTTATTTTACGAAGTGGTCGATTTGGTTCGGCAAGTTCTGGCAAACACAGTGTGCCAGCTCATTGTATATACCAGCTAGATGACTGTATTTAAATGAAAATGCAACTTAGCTCTCAACTTTTGAAAGGTGGTTTTTCTTGTGCATAATGATATTCCTCAGATTCCGTTAGCAAATGGCAACACGATTCCGCAACTCGGCTTGGGTGTTTTCCAGGTGGATAATGCGAACGACGTTAAAAACTCGATCAAGTGGGCGCTAGCTGCCGGTTACCGCCACATCGACACGGCTCAGTACTACGGCAACGAACAGTGGGTCGGCGAAGCTATCCGTGAGAGCGGTTTGGACCGTCAAGACCTGTTTATCACGTCCAAGGTCTGGAATAGTGTTCGCGGGTATGATGAAACCAAGCAGGCGTTCCAAGCTAGTCTCGACCAGTTAGGGTTGGACTATTTGGACCTGTACTTGATCCACTGGCCGGCTCCCGGATACGTTGAGACTTGGAAGGCGATGGAAGACCTGTATCGGGATGGCAAGATCAAAAATATCGGTGTCTCAAACTTCGAACAAAATCAACTAGAAGACCTAATGAGTAAGACCGAGATCAAGCCGCAAGTTGACCAGATCGAAACCCACCCGTATTTCCAGCAGACTAACATGCACGCCTATTTGGAAAGCCAAGGTATCGTGCATGAAGCTTGGAGTCCATTGGGTGGTGGTAGAAATAACGCCCTCAAAGACCCACTGATTGAAAAATTAGCCCAGGCCCACAACGTCACCCCAGCCCAAATTATCTTACGCTGGCACATTGAGCATGAAGAAGTTGTGATTCCGAAGTCGATTCACAAGACCGGGTCAAGCAAAACCGTGACATCTTCGCCTTTGGGCTAGATGAGGCTGAAATGGCCGCCCTTGATAAGCTTGACGCTGGTAAGCGGGTCGGTCCGGATCCACAGGATACAGCCTGGCTGAAACGGTCCCAAGAGTATGAAGGTCGGAAGTAAACTAGTTACAAGCAACGCGTGTAGACAACCTGAGAGGCTACCTGCACGCGTTTTTTAAGCAATCATCAAAGACTTGGGTTGTATCCAGTAAAGAGGTTGATTAAAATAGGACTATGCAAATGAACGATCAAAGGGGCGATAATGTGACACACCGGGTCAAATGGGCGTCGATCTCCATCATTATTTACGTGATTTTTGTGGTCTGTGCAGTGGTCTTCAACTTTTTGGATCCCGCTAAGATCGGTATTTCTTGGACCATTTTCTGGTACGTTGCTGTGGCAGGCTTTATGTACTATTTCTATTTTAAAAACATGGCCTATCAGGAAGTGGTTTACTATGCGCGCCAGTTTCACCTCACTAAAACGGATCTGGAAGCGATGGTGCCGGACCGTAAAAAGACGGCTGAGGTACCCGATCCCGAACGTGCCAATATTTTCACCCCACTGATTTCGATTCCACTAAACGTGACCAATCGGCTGACGGATATTTTGGAAAAGCGGGCGCATGATGAGGGTGTAGCACCATTTAAATAGGCCATCATCCTTGCGGTTTTGAGAGTAGACCGACAAATGGTTTCAGAAGTGATTTCACCATTAAATGATATGGCTTGACACGCCTGCATTTAACATGCTAATCTTGATTTACTTTAAAACTTCTCAAGTCAAGTAGTGCTCAGTCTGGGTGTCAGGAAGTCGGTGGTTGCTGCGAACCGATCAGGGCTGAGTGGCCAAATACGAGGAGTACTGTACGGATAATAACTAGAACCGATATCATCTAGTGAGTGAGGTGTCTTAGTGCGCCTAAGCTGGGTGGTACCACGGTTAGTCCAATCGTCCCTGTTGCGAGAGTTCTCGTAGCAGGGACGATTTTTATTTTGAAGGGAATGTCAGTTATGTCGGGAAAAGCTAACGTTAAATTTGGGGAAGCCGTTTCAGTTTTAGCGATGATGCTCATCGTGATGGGAGTCGGCGTGATTGGGTTTGGCATCAGTCCGCAGATCCCAGTTTTGCTGGTGATTGCGCTGGTCATTTTGTGGGCGCGGTTTCGTCATTTTTCATGGAGTGAGATTCACAAGGGTATCACGGAGGGAGTCAATACTGGAATCGTGCCGATCTTCATCTTTATTTTGATCGGGGTTTTGATTAGTGTTTGGATTGCTGCCGGAATTATTCCATCGTTGATGGTGGCTGGTTTTCATATGTTAAGTGTCCAGTGGTTTGTGCCATCGGTTTTTCTGGTTTGCGCCTTGATTGGAACATCAATCGGTAGTGCTTTTACGACGATTTCAACGGTCGGCATCGCATTATTTGGTATGGGAACTACCATGAGCTTGAATCCTGCACTGGTTGCAGGGGCCATCATTTCCGGAGCCATTTTTGGTGACAAAACGTCGCCACTCTCCGATTCCACCAACTTGGCATCGGCTATTGCGGATGCGGACCTCTTCAAGCACATTAAAAATCTGATGTGGTCGACGATTCCGTCGTTTTTGGTATCACTCATCTTATACGCAATTTTGGGTCACGGTGCCGCCAGCAGTGATGCACTGGGAAAGGTATCGACAACCGTCAACGTGCTGACAACTCACTTTACGGTGACATGGTGGGCCGCACTGCCAATTATTTTAATGTTTGTGTGTGCTTTCATGAAGATTCCAGCAATCGGCACGTTATTGATCAACATTGCGGTGGCCGTGGCGATGATTTTTATTGAAAACCCGTCGACGCACGTGAAGCCCTTAGTCACGATGATGGAAACCGGTTTCGTTTCACACACCGGCAACCAAGCTGTTGACGCCCTGCTGAGTCGGGGTGGCATCTCGTCCATGATGGGGACTGTTTCGCTAATCTTCATGACACTGTCACTGGGTGGCTTACTGATGCGCTTTGATCTGATTCAGATTGCGATGGCGCCACTCGTTGCTCGGTTGCACCGAGATGGTGATTTAGTCACAGCCGGGATTCTCGCCGGTATTGCCGTCAACCTGTTCGTCGGCGAACAGTACCTGTCGACCATCTTGCCAGGGCGGGCGTTCAAAAAGCCGTTTAACGACCACGGCTTGGATAACCTCGCTTTGAGCCGGGTCTTAGAAGACGGTGGTACGGTTATTAATTACTTAGTTCCCTGGGGCGTTGCCAGTTCATTTGCGGCTGGCACGCTAGGGGTCAGTACCTTAGCCTTTCTGCCATTTTGTTTCTTCAGCTTGCTATCACCGGTCTTTTCGATCCTGAGTGGTTACACCGGAATTGGGTTAAAGAAAATTTCTCAAACAGCATAATTTAACAGGTCTTATAAAGCTGAATTTAAGGCTTTATAAGGCCTGTTTAGTGTGCAAATACAGACCAAAAATTCACAAATGGTATATGTTGATTCAGCCGTCAAATATGATAAAGTTACAGTGAAATTAGCTGGGTCATCGGTGGGGTGATGATCGTTTGAACGCTAATTTCACGTTGATGATGACAACTGTCGTTAAGTCATCTTGGAGTAGGATTCATTCGCAAATTTAGTCGTGTTCTGACACGTTATGTTCATTTATTCACAATTGTTCAAGGCATCGTAGAGAAGGAGTGAGTGAAATGGTAAAGTGGTTACGGCATTCCAAGAGCGCAATGTGGCTCACGACTTTGATCCGACTTTATCTGGCGTATGAGTGGATCTCCGGCGGTGTGGAAAAGATTACGTCTGGTTTCAGTGCTAAAGGGTTCATCATGGGCGCCATTAATCACCCAGTGATGACGCCAGAAAATACTCAGGCCTATAAGTTGTATACCGCTTTTTTAAAAAGCGTCGTTGCGCCAAACGTTAACGTTTTTAGTTTCGTGGTTTCCTGGGGCGAACTATTAGTTGGTTTAGGGCTATTATTCGGAGCGCTAGCAACCGCAGCCGCCTTCTTTGGAATGTTGATGAACTTCGCCTACTTGTTTGCAGGCACGGTGTCGGTTAACCCATTGTTCTTGATTCTGGAATTCATTATCTTAGTGGCTGGTTACAATGCCAGCAAGATCGGTTTGGATCACTGGATCGTCCCTTGGATGCGAGATCGGGTCGGCTGGTTGAAACGGTCAGTTGATTAAGTGCAAATTAACAGGGGCGTTGTGATAAAATTCGATCCTGGTCTGACTATTTCTAGATGTTTGGGCGAAATAGATTATTATTTTTATTTATCTCAAAGCCACTATTCTGTTTAAAACTAATAGCTCAGCTACACACAACAAAATGGTGATTTTCCTAAACTTAGGAAAATCACCATTTTGTCGCAATTTTTTTAGGTAATCTGAGTCAGTGCAATTTTAGTACGAATCGCCATTCATAACCGAATTCTTAACGACCACGTAGTCTACCAAACGGATGTCCATCAGCTTGCGGCCACCGGCGTAAGAAATTGAGCTTTGAAGGTCCTGCTGCATCTCAGTCAACGTATCGGCAATGTCACCGCGGTAAGGAACCAACATTTGTTTACCTTCCACGTTACGGTAGGCGCCCTTTTGCGTTTCTGAAGCTGAGCCCCAGTACTGCTTATAGGTTTTACCGTCAATTTTGATCACGCTGCCAGGTGACTGCATGTGGCCGGCCATCAATGAACCGATCATGACCATGCTGGCCCCGAAGCGGATCGACTTAGCAATGTCACCGTTGTACCGGATTCCGCCATCGGCAATTAGCGGTTTGCTGGCTGCTTTTGAGCACAGGCGTAATGCAGCTAACTGCCAGCCACCAGTACCAAAGCCGGTCTTTAGTTTGGTGATGCAGGCTTTACCGGGACCAATGCCGACTTTAGTTGCGTCAGCACCGGCGTTTTCCAGTTCCCGAACAGCTTCGGGCGTGCCGACATTACCGGCAATAACAAAGCTTTCCGGCAGGTACTTTTTGATGTGCTGGATCATCCGGATCACTGAGTTCGAGTGACCATGAGCAATGTCGATGGTGACGTATTCCGGTACGTCGTTGGCATCAGCCAGCTCTTGGATGAAATCAAGTTCTTCTTGTTTGACACCCACACTGATTGAAGCAAATAGGTTTTTATCGTGCATCATTTTCACGAAATCGTGCCGTTTTTCAGGTTGAAAACGGTGCATCACGTAAAAGTAATCATTTTGAGCCAACCATACGGCGAGGTCGTCATTGATCACAGTTTCCATGTTCGCGGGAACAACGGGGATCTTAAACGTCCGCGGACCAAATTTAACGGAAGTATCAGCCTCTGATCGGCTGTCGATGATGCACTTATTAGGGACTAACTGAATATCTTCATAGTCAAATACTTCTGGGTTCATCATGGATCAGGCTCCTTATTCGTGGACAATGGCGTCCGTATCTTGCCAAGCGTCGATCAAGACGTTGGTTTGTGTCCGGTCTGGGCCGACTGAGAAGGTCGCAATGTCGACACCAACCAGTTCGGCGAGGCGTTTTACGTAGTTTTGAGCGTTAATTGGTAGGTCTTCGTAACGCTTGACACCAGTGATATCTTCCTTCCAGCCGGGTAATTCTTCATAGATTGGTTTGCATCTGTTCAGTTGCTTTAAACTAGCTGGATAATGGTAAATGGTTTCACCATCGAGTTCGTAAGCTGTGGCAATTTTCAGCGTGTCCAGGCCGGTTAACACATCTAGACAGTTTAGAGACAGATGAGTCAGTCCGGAAACACGCTTAGCATGACGGAGAACCACGGTATCAAACCAGCCGATTCGACGTGGCCGTTTAGTTACGGTACCGTATTCGTGACCGGCTTCACGGATGAAGTCACCGGTTTCGTTGTTGAGTTCAGTAGGAAATGGACCGTCACCAACTCTGGAGGTGTAAGCTTTGCAGGCACCAACCACTTCGTCAATTTTGGAAGGACCAACGCCGTTACCAATGGTGACGCCACCGGCAACCGGGTTAGAACTGGTAACAAATGGGTAGGTTCCGTGGTCAATATCCAGCATAACGCCTTGCGCACCTTCGAATAAAACGTGCTTGCCAGCATCGATCGCGTCGTTGATCACGACTGAAGTATCGGTGACATAGCGTTTCAGTTCCTGACCATATTCATAGAAGCTTTCGAAGATAGCGTCAAAGTTTAACGGTGCGTGATCGTAAAGTTTCGTGATCAACTGGTTCTTTTCGGCCAGATTTTGCCGCAGCTTTTCTTCAAACGTATCCTTTTCCAGGAGGTCCGCCATCCGAATACCAATTCGTTCGGCTTTATCCATGTAGGCTGGACCAATGCCCTTATTAGTAGTCCCAATTTTTGCGGTTTTAGCTTTTTCTTGTAATTGATCAATGAGGATGTGATAGGGCAAAATCACGTGTGCCCGGTTTGAAATGCGTAAGTTGTCTGTTGAGACGTTACGGTCGTGCAGGTAATGGAGTTCTTCAACCAGTGACTTCGGGTTGAGCACGACACCGTTACCGATGACACTTAACTTGTCTGAGTAGAAGATCCCAGATGGAATTAAGTGTAACTTGAAAGTTTCACCTTTGAAGACAATGGTGTGTCCAGCATTGTCGCCGCCTTGATAACGTGCAACAACGTCGGCCTGCTTACTGAGGAAGTCGGTAATCTTACCCTTACCTTCGTCGCCCCATTGGCTCCCTACTACTACGATTGATGACATTAGAACACCTCATATCTAAAAATTGCTGAGTGGATAAACACGAACAACCCAGCAATTAATATACTAACAACTTCGAATGGTAAATGCAAGCTAAATCCGAATATTATTAACGATATATTTTTAAAATGTTCTTAAATAGCTAAATATGGGCATAAAAGAGGTAGGAAAGCCGACTGATTAAGCCACTAATTTGATTTCCTAATGAATCTGCGCTCAGAATATGTTATGATTTTAGTGGAAATTCAGTCTAGAATTTCAGTTAATGTTCGGAATTAGATGATATTAATCAGAAATGAGGATGAAGATGCTCGATAGATATACCCGTCCAGAAATGGCAAAAATTTGGTCACTTCATAACCAATACCAATCTTGGTTAGAGGTTGAAATTGCGGTGGATGAAGCCTGGGCACAGCTTGGGGTCGTCCCACAGGAAGATGTTGATAAGATCAATGCCAACGCGACCTTTGATGAACAGCGGATCGCTGAGATTGAAGCGGTGACTCACCATGACGTGGTGGCGTTCACCCGCGACGTGTCTGAATCGCTGGGCGAAGAGCGAAAGTGGATCCACTACGGAATGACGAGCACGGATATTGTTGATACCGCGCAGGGGTATCGTTTGAAGCAGGCCAATGAAATTTTACGCGCCGACCTGCTGCATTTAAAAGAAGTCATTAAGGCTCAAGCTTTAAAATACAAAGATACGGTGATGATTGGTCGGACACATGGTGTGCAGGCCGAACCAACCACCTTTGGATTGAAATTAGCGCGCTGGTACTCAGAGGTTAACCGGGATATTGATCGCTTTGATGAAGCGGCTAACGAAGTCGAAGCGGGGAAGATCTCCGGTGCAGTCGGCACGTTCGCCAATGTGCCACCATATGTAGAAAAGTACGTTTGCGATAAATTAGGCTTACGGGCTCAAGAAATTACCAGCCAAGTCTTGCCACGCGATCTCCACGCCAACTACATTGCCACCTTGGCGCTAATTGGGACCAGTCTGGAAGAATTCGCCACTGAAATTCGCGCACTGCAGCGTTCTGAGATCCATGAAGTCGAGGAACACTTTAATAAGGGGCAAAAGGGTTCGTCGGCCATGCCTCATAAGCGTAACCCAATCGGCTCAGAAAACGTAACTGGTTTGGCACGGGTACTTCGCGGCCACGTTCAAACGGCATACGAAGACGTTGCTTTATGGCATGAGCGTGATATATCGCATTCTTCAGCAGAACGGATCATTCTACCTGATACGACAGCGATTCTAGATTACATGCTGCACCGCTTTGCCCGAATCGTCGAAAACTTAACGGTCTTTCCAGAGCGGATGAAAAAGAACATGGGTCTGACTTACGGTTTGATTTATAGCCAACGTGTCCTACTCAAGTTGATTGATTCTGGGTTGACCCGTGAAGCAGCCTATGACCTCGTTCAGCCGCTAACGGCTAAGGCTTGGGATGAAGGGGTTCAGTTCCGGCCTCTGGTAGAAGGCAATCAAACGATCATGTCGCATCTGACAATGGCTGATATTGAAGATGCGTTCGACTATCACTACCATATTAGACGAGTCGATGAGATTTTTAAGCGCATTGGGTTATTGGCTGATTAAATCAATGAAGTTCAAGCATTCGTGTTGAGATAAGAGAAGTTACAAAATGATTTTAAAAGCAGCTACCAATACTGATGCATCAGTATTGGTAGCTGCTTTATAGTTTGCAGTATGAAATAGTCATAACGGTAGAAAAGTTAAGACGGTGGCTACTATGGTAATGTTTCCCTAGTTCCTGTAATTATTTTGAGGAAGAAAGAAGCCCAGTGTTCGTTTCGGGTGCAATACAATTCATGTCGGTATTCGGTACGTTCTTTAATGGCACCAAAAAAGCCAAACTCCGACGAGCTTGGCTTTTTTAAAGTTGTCGATATCCATCTTAGGGGAGGAAGTGGACATCAGCGGATCTCTTCTAGGGAGGAGGATGGATCCGTTTATGCAAGCAACATCAGTTTCCTAGGGGGAGAAAACCGATTAAAGGAAGTGCTCCTCTGTTCAAGAGGAATAGCTAGTTGCCTTTGCTATGTTTATAATATAACAACAAATTGTGATGAAAGTGTGAACTATGCTTGGGATATTCGTGAAATTTACTTATCTCAAAAATAAGTTTTTAGAAACTGCCCAACTCGGTGCTGATAGGCTTCCGGGTTGTACCAGAAGCTTTCAGCGTGCGTGGCATTTTTGACGATCCAAAGTTGTTTTGGCGCCTTGGTCGCCCGGTAATTCTCATAGGCCATTTTAACCGGAACGTAGGTGTCCTTACCGCCGTGGATAAAGAGAATTGGTCGCCGATTTTTGCGGAGCTGATCGATGGAAGAAACGTCGCCCAAGTAAAAGCCGAGACGTTGGCGGTTAATGGTGCTGACTAGTGGTTCAATTGGGTATTCAGGGAGGTGGAACTGTTCCTTCAACAGGTAAGTCATTTCCTCTTTGATGCTGGAATAGCCACAGTCCGCAATAATTGCTTTCACTTGTGTTGGCAAGTTTTCACCTGACAACATTTCAACGGTTGCGCCGCCCATGCTGACGCCGAACAGCAGGATCTTTTCGTCTTCACCCTTAACGGCGATCAACTTATTGATCCAGTTCAAGTAATCTAGGCGGTCTAGCCAGCCAAAGTTGATGTATTCGCCAGCGCTGTCGCCGTGTGCCCGGTCATCTGGCAGCAAAACATTAAAGCCCATGTTATAAAACATGTGGGCGTAGTTAGCCATCGTTTCCCGGTTACCCTTGTAGCCGTGAGAGATAATGACGGTTTTCTTTAAATGGTCTGGATGTTGAATAAAGGTTGCTACTAAGCGCTTTTTAGGTTCATGTTCGTTTAAATACCAAGTCTCGTGTGGAATCTTTTTGAACCAGTCAACGTATTCATAATACTGGTCCGCGTACTTTTGCTTTTCGGCTGAGGTTTCCGGGACATAGTTGACCCGGGGAATGAACATGTCGAAAAGTTTTTGGCTTACATAAAGAGCGCCACCGGCAACAGCCGCCAGTGGCAGTCCAAGTGCGAGTGATTTTTTCAATGGGATACCTCCGTTAATCAGTGAGTCAGATACAATTGTTTCAGGTCAGCGATATCGTGGTCAGTCAGCTCAAGGGCATTTGCTAAGAAAGCCTGCATCGACCCATAGTTCGTCTCAATGGCCTTCATCGCCGCGTCAAAGTAGTCGCTTGACACGGACATGAGGGCCTTGACTGAGGCCAGTGATTGACCCGTGATGCCCTCACTTTCTGCTCTTTTTAGTCGGTCTTGAATAAGTGGTGACAGTGTTTTATTGGTTAGTAAATAGTCCCGTTTGACCGTTTTTCTCGGAACACCGAGTGCGGACAAAAAGAACGCGGCACCCATACCAGTTCGGTCCTTACCAGCCGTGCAGTGGAAAAGGATCGCATTATGGGCGTCAGTGTTTGCCAGCAGCGTGGCAAAGAAATTCTGATAAGCTTCATGAGCTTGCGGCATTGTGACCATTTCCTGATAGACATCGATCATGTGCTGACGGCCGTTTTCCTGGCGTTCCTTCATCTCGGCTTTTAATTCAGCTTCCGACTTAGAGGCGTCCGTCTTATCTTCCGTGAAGACGGGCAGGTGGCGGTAGCGGATACCAGCCGGAATTCGGTCGGGGGAGTCTGAAACCTCCGTGTTAGACCGAAAATCGACGTCGACTTTAATGCCATAATCGACCAGTGACTGCTGATCCCGATTGGATAAGTAGGCCAGTGATGCGGTTCGAATGACTCGTTGCCACTGAACCTTTTGGCCGTCAATTGTTTGGTAACCGCCCAAGTCACGGAAGTTATACCCGTGCTCCATTGGCAGGATTCGTTGGTTAGTTTGCTGCATGAAAGTGCCCCCTTTTTCGCTTGTTGACAAGTACACCATTCATTGTAACGCAATCAAAACCGGTGAACCAGCGTTTATACCCGGCCGGTGATAGTAGAAAATGCAGTTATGCAGTTTCACTTATCAGCGGAATACTTTGTTTGGAGAAATGAAAGCGCTATAATACCAGTATTGATATCTAAACGTTGGGATGGTGAACAAAATGAAAATTGGAATTATCGGCGGCAGTGGTAAAACCGGTTCGGCTGTTTATCAAGAAGCGCAAAAGCGCGGCCATGAGCCAACTGCATTTGTCAGAAGTGAAGAAAAGGGTCACGCCGTTTTGGGTGCTGACGCCCGGTTACTTGTTAAAGACGCCTTTGAGCTCACTAAAGCTGACCTGACTCAGTTTGACGTGATCATCGATGCCTTCGCCGTTCCAATGGGCTCGGGCACTAGTTATCTGCATCTGGACTTACTGACCCAGTTAGTTCATGAACTCAGACAGACTGAGACGCGCTTGTTCGTGATTATTGGAGCGGCCAGCCTGAAGCTTGAAGACGGTCGTCGCCTGCTGGATCAGCTACTAGCAATGCCCGACCATGAAAAATGGATCGGGACACCACTGAATCAAACCTACGAACTGGAATTTTTGCAAATGGTTGATAACGTTGACTGGGTGGCTGTTTCACCGCAGCGTAACTTTGGCCCTGGACCAACCAACGGCTATGTCATGGGGACGGATAAGATCATGGTCGACTCAAATGGCAAGTCGGAGCTGTCAAATGGCAACATGGCACTGGCGATACTCGATGAAATTGAAACGCCCAAGCATCGGCATCAGCGGTTTACAGTTCGAAATCAAGAGGTGAAGTAGTTCATGAGTATCCGTGGTGATTGGTTATTATTTAAAATCAAACGCAGCCGGCTGAAACAGCAGGTGGCCATCAGTTTTCAGCATCCCAGCCGGCGGACGGATGAACTGGATCCGGCAAAGTTCAAAAAACCAGCCCAGGTCAAGGTAGTGCCCATGGAAGACGATCACGCGCGTTTGATCACGCTGTCGCCCGAAGCACAGACCAACCGTCACGTGGTTATTTTTCACGGGGGTGCCTATACGGTACCAACCACCGAGAGTCATCGGCAGTGGATGGAGTTGATCGTTTCCCGAATGGCGGCGAAGGCCACCATGCTAGATTTCCCCCTCGCCCCAGAACATACCGCTGTTGAGACTGTTCCGGCAGCGCTTGACGCCTATGCCGAACTGAAAACCGAGTATCCAGACGACCAATTTTTCTGGTTGGCCGATTCTTCGGGTGCGGGTTTAGCGCTAGTGCTTTTGCAGCAACTGCGTGCTAAACAGCAGCAGCTACCAGCTGGTACGGTGCTGGTTTCACCTTGGGTCGATTTGGCGATGCGCGATCCAGAAATTGAAGCGCGCACCCAAAGTGATCCAGAATTACCGTTGCAAGCCATGCGTCAGGTGGCAGCCAACTATGCGGGCAATCTAGTATTGGACGATCCACTAGTGAGTCCAATCAACGGACCGCTTGATCATTTGGGCCTGATCAGTCTCTGGTTCGGTACGACAGAACTGCTGTTACCGGATCACCACCGCTTAACCGAGGCGTTGCAGCAGGCGGATGGGACTCAGGTTGATGTTCACGAGATGCATAATATGCTGCACGATTTCTTGTTATGGCATAACCTGCCGGAAAGTCGGAAAGTTTTTGAACGGTTAAATCAAATGATGACAGCAAAAGAGTGAGGCAAAACTCGGTTAGATCCCAGAATGTATGTAAAGCGCGCCGTAGATTCCTGGTTTTGGAATCTGCGGCGCACTTTACTCACATGACCGGAATCTGAGTTTTGACACACGTTTAGGCCATGTCCAGTCTCGAGATTGAGTTACATTTTTAACGACCTCGGCGTTAAAAAATCAGTTCGATACTTACCAATATTAACTTTTGTCCCAGCCCCTTAATGCCTTTTTTGAGCGATTTTGGCGCTGCGAGTGATCAGATCCGAAAAAATCGCCTTAGATTCCACGTGATGCTTATACATGTTTTCGGGGTGCCACTGAACGGCGAGGATTTGGTCGCTATCGATCGATTCCACGGCTTCGATCACCTGGTCATCGGCCCGGGCAGTGATCTTCAAGCTTGGGGCTAGATCCTTGATTGCTTGGTGGTGCCGGGAGTTCACGTAGGGCCGTTCACCGACGATCTGGTACAGACGACTTTCGGACTGTACCGAAATGTGGTGAGACGGCATGTTGCCGGGGGCTTCTTGACTGTGCTTAATGGTGGCATGGGGATTTTGAGATAGGTCCTGATACACTGTGCCACCAAGGCCAATATTAACTAACTGTAGACCGCGGCAGATACCCAGAATTGCCTTACCAGCAGCAACGGCTTGTTTCAGAAGTTCGATCTCAAACAGGTCGCGCTTCCGGTAGGTGATTCCCAGTTTTTCGCGCGGTTCTTCACCATAAAAGGTGGGGTCAACGTCTGCTCCGCCTAAGAAAGCAACACCATCAAACAGATCCATATAATCCGTCACGTCTTTTGGCTCAACACTTGGGAAAATAATCGGGATGCCACCCGCCTTCACCACCGCTTCAATTGCGGGGCGGGGCGCAAAGGCAGCGTTTCGTTCGTTGATGATGTTAGTGGCTTCCGCCAGCGTATCGGCTGGTAACGCAATTCTTGGTCGCAAAGCAATTCCCCCTCTATTCTGTGAATACGATGAGGCTAATCTAGCAGACTTTGCTGGTAAATGTCAAGTGGCATGGTGGCTCAGGACTGCTGGGCAGCTGATCAAGCAAAGATAATTTGGGTCAAATTAGAAGGATTGTTCAAATGCAAGGCCATTCTACTGTATTTCACAAAGGAAGGCAGCTTAATATTTAACAATCGCGTCAAATAGCGGTACATTAGTTATGTAACTAAAATTAAAGAGGTATAAAAAAATGGCAATGACAGAACGACAGTTGATTCAAGAAATTCTGAACACGGTGGACGTGCTCTACGAATTTGAAAACGCCGATGAAGACGCTAAGGCTTACACACTGCTGATTACGCAGCAGGATAACGATACGCGTGAGCTCGAGACTGTGAACGCAGAAATCAAGAAGTACTTCCAGGAAGCCGACTTTGACTACAAGGAAGAACTTCACCCAACTAAGACTGAACGCCCAGCTGATATCCGAGTTGATATCAAACGGTGATTAGTCGAAGCGACAACTCTAATGTTTAAAGCATTTAAAAACGGTACTAAATCCTTTTGGGGGTCAGTACCGTTTTTTGTTGCGCCTTAAATGCAACGCTGGTGATTTAAAATTTAACAAAGCTAATGGTTAATTAATGACATGAACTTTGTGAATGTGATAAAGTAAGACTAGTTTTGAAACCGTTTTCGTTATCACAAAGTTGGAGGTTGGAATTGTTATGGCAATGAAAGAGCCGGAGCATTATATTCTCGCGATTGACCAGGGGACTTCCGTGACCCGGGCGATGCTGTTTGACCACTCAGGACGCAAGGTGATTGAGAGCGAAAAAAGTTTTCCGCAATACTATCCACACAACGGTTGGGTCGAAGTTGACGCTAATGAGGTGTGGAACTCGGTTCAGTCGGTGATTGCCAGTGCGCTGATCGACGCTGGGGTTCACCCCGAGTACATCGATGGCATTGGGATTTCTAGTCAACGTGAAACGACAGTCATTTGGGATAAGGCGACTGGTCAGCCCATTTATCACGCCATTGGCTGGTTATCAAAGCAGACCACGCCCATTGCTAAGCAGATGGTCGCTGATGGTTACACCGATATGATCCATGAACACACCGGGTTAGTGATCGATTCATATTTCTCAGCCACCAAGGTTCGCTGGCTATTGGATCATGTACCTGGTGCTCAGGAACGAGCGGAAAAGGGCGAACTGCTGATGGGTACGATCGACAGCTGGCTAACTTGGAAGTTATCCGATGGCCAACTGCACATAACTGACTATACCAACGCCAGCCGAACCATGATGTTTAACATTCATGACCTAACTTGGGACGATGAGATCTTGAAGATTCTCAACATTCCGAAGCAAATGCTGCCGGAAATTCATTCGTGTTCCGAAATTTATGGGACGACGAAAAACTACCAGTTCTATGGTGTTGAAGTACCGATTTGCGGCCTAGTAGGTGACCAACAGGGTGCCTTGATCGGCCAAATGGCATTTAAACCCGGTGAAGTTAAAAATACCTATGGCGATGGTGCCTTCATCATGATGAATACTGGTGATCAGCCGCAGTTTTCTAAGCATCAGTTGCTGACGACTATTGCCTATGACTTAGACGGGAAGATCAACTACGCGCTTGAAGGGTCGATCTTCGTGGCCGGAACCGCGCTAAATTGGCTCCACGAAACGATGAAGATTATTGATAACGTGCCACAATCACGCCAGGTGGCTATGGAATCGACTAACGATGATGAAGTTTACGTTGTCCCTGCATTTAACGGCCTCGGCGCCCCTTACTGGGACCAGGATGCGCGTGGTGCGGTGTTTGGCTTGACTCGCGGGACGAACCGGGCCGACTTCGTCAAAGCGACGCTGCAGTCGATCGCCTATCAGACGCGTGACATCATCGAAACGATGCGCCAGGATACGGACATGCCAGTAGTAGAGATCCTTGCCGATGGCGGCGCCTCACGTAACCGCTACTTGATGCAGTTTCAAGCCGATATTTTGAACCTGCCGATCGTCCGGTCTAGTGATGAAGAGACCACGGCGTTAGGTGCAGCGATTTGTGCTGGACTGGCGGTTGGCTACTGGAAGAATCTGGCAGAAGTGAGTCAGATTCACGCGGCGGGACGGACCTTCCGACCAGATATGACTGACGAGCGGCGCAAACGGCTCTATGATGGCTGGCAGGTGGCTATTAAAGCGACACGAGCCTTTAAAGTTTAATCTCAATTTGGCACCTCGCAGATGATTGCGGGGTGTTTTTCAGTTGTCAGTCACTAGTTACCCCTGTTATGCTGAACGGGATAGCGATTTGTTAAAGGGGGATCTGTAATGTCAACAATTAATATCAAAGCTGCTGTGATTGCGGGCACTGTCGCCGGTGTAGCTTCTGGCCTCGTGAAATTAGGCTGGGAAAATATTTTGCCACCCCGGACGCCAGCTCGAAACCAGACCAATCCGCCGCAACGACTTTTAGAACAGTTCGGCGTTCCTGCAAAAGTGACTCATGCCACTTACACCTATTCTGATACACGGCTGCCATGGGTCAGTTACTTGATTCATTTCGGGTTTTCAACGACCTTTGGCGCTCTTTACAGTGTGGCCGGGCACTATTTACCTGTGCTGAGGCTGGGTCAGGGCACGCTGTTTGGTCTCGGTGTTTGGGGCGCTTTTCATCTCGGTATTATGCCCGCGATGGGGACGGTGCCAAATGCCAAGCAGCAACCGGTGGAAGAACACGTGTCGGAAGCTTTGGGGCACATGGCTTGGATGTGGACGAACCATGTTATTTCGGATGCGGTTTATCGGCAGTTGACCAAGGGTGAATAGTGTTTATTGGAAGTTGGATAGAGTAAAGTCAATTGTTTGAAATGCAAAAGAGCAGCCAAGTTGAATTTTGAACTTGGCTGCTCTTTTTGAGTTGATGCTGATGTTATATGGCTGAAACGTGCTCCGCAAGGCAAAGACCTGCATGTAACGAATTCTGGTCATAAACCCAGGAAAACCACCTGGCTTTCTGCCCAGACTCCGTTACACTCCGGTCTTTAACCGCCTTGCTTCACACTCTGATTGCTGCTACACAGCCGAAACGCGTTCCACAAGGCAAGGGACTATGTAGAAGCCAACTCTGACATAAATCCAAACCCGGGATTTTTGCCAGAGTCGCCTTCTACGCCGTCCCTTAACCGCCTTGTTCCACGCTCTACTTCTTTTTCAAATACCTACTCTTCTCCAACAAATCAAGCGATCTCTTTGTTGCCGGTTGATAGCCCAGATTAAACAGATGCCTAAAGTACATCAGATTATAAATGAACCCCCACAAGAGATCCAAAACTAGCTCCAAAACACTATAAGCCATGCTCTGTGCCTGCACCGTTGAAAAATGAATCGAGTAGAGCCCCAAGACTGCACCAGCATCGATGCCAATCATACATAGAAGGTTATACCAGTCGCCCCGGAAAATCGGTACCAGAAAGTTGAACAGAAATGCCGTATACGAGAACCCGACCTTTCCAATTCGTATGTCGCCACTATCCGGTTTAGCTACCGTCGCGTAGTTTGGTGGTACCGGAAGCCCGTTTGGACCCTCGTTATTATCACCATTACCAAATGGATTTTGCATCTAAACCCTCTTTTCTACTTTGATATTCTTAATAGTCAAAATTGGTCAAACTTGTTATTGCTTAATGATAAGCCTAATTGAGGCATATTGCTAGCACTATGCCCGTGTAAATTTCACAACCGCTTCACATCTGGCAGTCTGCGGCATCATATCCACCGACTGAATATAGTCGACATGGTATTGCTGCGTCAGCTTGACTAGGTCTTTGGCCAGCGTTGATGGATTACATGAAATGTACACGAACTTCTTTGGTTTGGCGTCCAAAATGGCATTGATCAAACCGTCATCCAGACCAGTGCGGGGTGGGTCGACAATCAGCGCATCCGGCTTGAAGCCCTCCGCTAGCCACTTCGGGATCACCGATTCAGCCGTGCCGGTTTCGTAGTGAACGTTGCTGATCCCGTTCAGTTTGGCGTTTTCGTTGGCATCGTCCACGGCATCCTTAATGATATCCATGCCGCGGACTTCCTTGGCGGCGTGGGCGATCGACAGCCCAATCGTGCCAACACCGGAGTAAGCATCGATTACCGTTTCATTTGCCGACAGGTCGAGAGCCTTCAATGCTTCGTCATATAAGCGAACAGTCTGGTAGGGGTTCAACTGCAGGAACGCTCTGGCTGACAGGTTGAACTGCAGGCCATTTAGCACTTCCCGAATTTTCGGCTTGCCAGCTAATAGGCGCGTTTCCTCGCCCCAGATCAACGATGTTTTTTCATTATTAATGTTTTGCATGATTGAAACGATTTCTGGAAATGCAGCTTGAAGGCGCTTGATCAGCGTATTTTTTTGCGGGAATGGTGCCTCAGTGGTCACGAAGACGACCTGTACTTCTCCGGTGCCGGCAGCCACGCGGACAACCACTGTCCGCACGAGGCCCGTGCCGTGCTTTTCATCGTACGTTGAAACGTCCAGTTCCTCCATTAAGGCAACGATTCCCCGCATGACGTGCATGGTTGCGGGCATTTGCACGGAACAGGTTGCCAGATCAACTAGGTGGTGACTGCGTTCTTGATACAGGCCCGCAATCACGTGACCGCTTTCGTCACGACGAACTTGAAACTGCGCTTTATTGCGGTACTCATAGGGGTTATCCATGCCAATGGTTGGCTTCAAGTTATAGCTCCGATACCCCTTTGGCTGGTACTTCTCCAACGACTGTAAGACCACGTCGCGCTTAAAAGCTAATTGAGCGGGGTAGGCCAGGTGTTCTAGCTCGAAGCCGCCCACTTCTTCAGCGTAACTGTCCCGTGGCTTGACGCGGTCGGGGCTTGGGATCTTCAAACGGTGCATTTTGGCCGTTAAAAAGCGCGGTTTCACGTCGGTCACTTCAGCGACGATGACTTCGTTTGGCAGGGCACCCTTAACGAAGACTAGCTTGCGCTTAAAGTAGCCGATGCCCTCCCCGTTGATTCCCATTCGTTTGATGGTCAGTGGGAAACGCTGGCCGATTTCGACTTTCACGTCTCGTTGCTGGCGCGGTCGATGGTTATTTGAATGTTGATATTGTTTTTGTGATTGGTTTGTTTTCAATACGTTTTCCTATCTTTGACTGAGTGGCGTTGCTTCTTTGGTATTGTAGCGTAAAAAGGCGGTTCAGCACAAGCTGAGCCACCTCTAAGATGAAGTTATTTGATTGATTTTATTGGTTGTAAAATGCAGTCTGCAAAAACTTATTTTTCGTAGTACTTATACCGAATCGTGTAGGACTTTAAATCGCCCTGTTTCAGTTCGATATCACCAAAACCGTCGTGGTTGATGGCGTCTGGTAAGGTCTGTGCTTCAGTGGCTAGCGCATTGTAAGGCTGGCTTTGATCAAACGGGTTAGCGGTGAAGACTACCAAGCCGTTGCGGTCAGAGAAGATATCCACGTGCCGGTTCGAGTCGCTGTCACTGAGAGTCGCAATCGGCTTGTCAGCACTTGGAGTGACTTCGTAAGCGTCGTCGATTTCAACCTTACCCGTCTGTGACTTGATATCTTTCAGTGCGCTTGGAATGTCTCTGGTCTGTTCAAAGTCGTAACCAGTCTGAGCTAGGTCGGTAAAGTTGCCAGTTGGCACCTTATCTGAGGCTAACTCCAAACGGCGCTTGCTGTTGATCTGCAGGAGCTGCGTATCCAGTGATTTTTGACCTTCAGTCAGGTTCCAGTAAACGTGGCAAGTCGGGTTAAAGAGCGTGGTTTCAGTCGAAGCCGCACTAAAGTTGATGCTGACTTCGTTGTCATCGTTGAAACTGTAAGTGATGCGCGCGTCTAAATCACCAGGGAAGTGGTCTTCAGAACTTGGAATGTGACGTGAGAAAGTGATACTTGCATCGTGGTCGCGAATCGACTGCTCTGCGTGCCAAACAAGTTCTGAAAAGCCGTGCGGGCCACCGTGCAAAGTGTTGTCATTTTCGTTGGCATCGAAGTGGTATTCTTTGCCCTCAATCGTGGCGGTTGCTTTTGTGATTCGGCCGGCAACCCGCCCAATCGATTTGCACAAACTGTATGATGCTGGGCTATCATAGTGTGCCAGGTCCTTGAAGCTGACGATCAGCGGATGCTGGTTGACTGTAAAGCCAACCCAAGTTGCGCCCAGCGTGCTGACTTGAATGAAGTTGCCAGCGGCGTTAGTAATTGTATAACGGTCAATGTTTTGGTCACCATGTTGACCAAAAATGTCGGATGTAATCTGCATTGCAAAAATCCTCCTTATGAAAACGCTTTATCAATGAACATTATACACTTCATTTTGATAAAATTTTAGTAAAATACAGGAGTTTTACGCAAAATTTTTCCTGAACAGTCTTAAAATCAATTCTTTACTGTTTCTCAACATTTCCTTCACGATTTCGTGACAATTGGTTGATATGATATTTACTGTAATATCAATTAATGGTATTGAAAGGGCTGAGAGGCATGTTACTTGATAATTCAGAAGTTGAGACTATCGCGGTACAATTGGTACACGTTGATGGATCTAAGATGACTGCTAAAACCGAAAATAATCGTGTGATTGAAATTCAACCGGGTGAGGGCGAGAAGCGTGACAAGTCGTTCTGGCAAAGCATGAAAGATATTGCGAAGGCCAAGATTTGGCTGCCAGTGACGAAGGGCACCCACCGGTTGTTACAATACGACTGGCTCAGTGCAACGCCAGTGGTTTAAGACACATTTAGATTTTGAAAAATGACAACAGGCGGCTTCCTGGAAATTAGGGAAGCCGCCTTTGTGTGCTATTTAGGCTCACTAGGCGGTTGTTATCGCTGGTTTGACGTTGCGTTCACCGCAATAATAGCCAGCTGTGAGTTGCTGTTGATTAATAGAGCATCTTTATTGGCCTAATTTTGACGGTTTAACGCATCACCAGAGGAGAAAAAATGAGTTATCCAAATGTCCGTTTCAGGTTTAATCCAACTGTATTTGAAAAAACCTCTCTTTTTAGCAGTATAATTCTGGAATTTCATTGACTTATAACAACATTTGAATTATGTTTGATAAGTCAGATAACAGCGCTTGAGGTATATTCGGGCGCGGTGTTTTGTTTTAACACAAGTTTAGACGGGAGAGTTTATCATGAAATTATTTTCAAAGTTGGGTATAGAACTCGTAAGTGCTGGCGCATTGCTGTTAGGGGTCGGCAGCTTGCCTGTCATCGCTCATGCAGATGGCGACAGTATGACTTCAGACGCAACGATCAACGTGATTAAGTCTACGCAAACCGGATCATTAAAGCTGGTATCAGTCCCAAGTTTTACCTTTAGTAAGGCTTTGGACAGTGCTGATACTTCGCTGACCGATGCCGCTCCAAGCGGTCAACTGGACGTTGACGATGAGACCCATACCGCTTCTGGTTGGAACGTAACGGCTCAGATGAGCAACTTTACGGATGCCAGTAAGCAGACGGTCAGCAACGGCTGGTACATGGGCTTAGGGATGCAGGCACCACAGTTCACAGGCGACAAACAAGTCGGGGATTCACCCAGCGATAGTAGTGCCACAACGTTGAATGCCGGTGGTGCCGCTGTCACGGTCCAAAGTGCCGCAGATGGTGCCGGCTTGGGTGACTGGCAGACCAACTTTGCGAACGCAACGCTGAGCCTTGGTACATTACCAGCCAAGGTTGCAAGTTATAATGCCACGATCACTTGGTCATTGACCTCTGGGCCGACTAGTGACGTTACCACCAACTAATGGCAAGGCAATTTAAATTAGCGCTGGTTGGATTACTGGCGCTATTGAGTGTTTGTGCCTGGCAACCCCGATCCGTTCACGCCCAGACAACGGTGAACGGTTTTGAGGTGCGAGCTGTTTTACCGAGTGACAACCGCTCGGGTTCTAATTTCTTTGATTTGAATTTACACCCCGGAACTGAACGTCGCCTACCCGTTAAAATTACTAATAATAGTGCGAAGACGCAACATTTTTACGTCCAGCCCAATAATGCCACGACGAACAGTAACGGCATTATTGACTATAGTAATGGCACGAGAAAAGACGTTTCTGCCAGCACGTCACTCACCGATATGTTGAGTGACAAAACTGGTTTGCCGGTAGTGATCAAAGGGCATCGTAGCTCAGTTGTGACCTTCCGGCTAAAAGCCCCGGCGCAATCCTTTGCGGGGACTGTTCTAGGTGGCTTCGTAGTTAGTTCGGTGACCGCAGCTGGGAACGCTAAGGCTGCTGGGATCAATAATTTAGCCCACTACGTCCTGGCGGTGAGACTGCGTGAGTCGAACCAGAAGATTCAGCCTGATTTGGTTTACCACGGCGCCCATTATAACGTCAGCAACGGGATTCCAATTGTCGGGGTCAAGCTTCAAAATACCGCGCCGGTGATCGTTGGCAAAGTGCATTTAAAAGCCACCGTTACCGGTGAAGGTCACAAAGTGGTAGCTCGAATCGACCAGCAGAATTTAAACTTTGCGCCCACTTCAAGCTTTGATTATCAGCTCAAAACGCTTGGTCAAAAAGCGCTTAAAACAGGGCGTTACCGGTTAAATATGACGGTTAAGGCGGATAATGGCTACTGGAAATTCGACAAGCTATTTGATGTGACCGCCCAGGACAGCCATAAAGCCACGGCTTATAAGCAGCCGATTAACTGGACTCAGATCGCATTGTGGGTGATTGAAGCGCTGGCTGTGCTAATCGTGTTGAGTTATGTATACCGCAGGATTAAACAGTGGTTAAATCGAACTAAATAAAGTTATTGTTGGATGCTTCATGAAAATGTTAAGAGAGTGGGGCAACACTCAGTTAGAGCCCAGCATGCAAGTAAAGAGCGCCGCAGATTCCTGATTT
>NZ_WNJO01000011.1 GCF_009720675.1 Secundilactobacillus folii
TGGACGATCCACACCATCGTCTATGTTGTTATATCCTTGTACAGCAGAGTAAAGATACTTACTAAATATTGTGTTAGGGAACATTTGCATTAAAGTAGAATCGGCAGCAAAAGCTCCGGTAGCCCCGATCTTATTCCAGTTAGCATTGGCTACAGGTACCAAATCTGTCCCACTATTTGTGCTGGTACCAGTCGTTCCAGTAGTTGGAGCTGTTGTCCCCGAGGTAAAAGGCTTCAAATACCCATGCCATACCCAACCAGTTTTCTTACCAATGCGGAACTTGTAGTAAATGTATGCTTTGCCATTACTCTTACGAATATGCGCTGCATAATACTGCTCAACTTGCGTGCCATAATTTCTCATGGTTCCCGCACGATGCTTCAATGAAGCCGTAGTCCATACGGGTGCTTTAGTGTTAGTCACAGTTGCATTGGCATTTTTAATGTTTTGGTACGACCGAACATACGCACTTGCGTGTGCCGTCGTTTGTGTCGCAAAAGCAAAGAAACCGCCAGCGACAACAGCCGCCGCTAACATCAATTTATTCTTTTTCATTGTTAAGCCCTCCTTAACCCACAACATTATAGGTCTAACAAACTTTTCGTGCAATAAAGATGCCCAGTGATGGCCCACCAATCCCTTATAACTAAAAGGATTTCAAACAATTGTTAAATTTTCAAAATGCGATGGACGGTATTACGACTTACTCCAAAACGCGTAGCAATTGAGTTAATTGAGACCTCGTGCCTTAAAACCGATTCCCGCAGTTCGAGTATCTTTTCATAGATAATACGCTTTCCAACATCTGTGGCCTCAGCTGAATATGCCGGCTTTCTTCCTTTGTAGTTAGTTTCTGTCAATTAATACTAACTACCAACTACCCAACATTGGTTTAGTGAGCTGAACTAACTATTTTGCACCCCCAAAAAAATATGAGTTTGGAATAAAAGTTAATATTGGTAAGTATTGAACTGATATCTTAACGCAAAGGTAGTTAAAAATGTGACTTCAGCTCGACATGGTCTAAAAGTGCGTCAAAACTCAGATCCCGTCCATGTAAGCAAAGAGCACCGCAGTTTTAGTATTGACTTAAACACTACTTAAAGTGCTAGCGTAGAAAGTGTCAAATACAGAGTAATAAGGAGAATTTAAAATGACAACTTTAAAAAATAAAACAGCACTGATTACGGGCGCTAGTTCTGGATTTGGAAAAGGAACAGCCCTGGCTTTCGCCAAGGAAGGCGCCAACCTTGTGTTAACAGCTCGCAGAGAAGATAAACTGAAAGCCGTCGCTGAACATTGTGAGGCCTTTGGTGCAAAAACCACATATTTTGTTGGAGATGCAAGGCACGAAAGTACGGCCATTTCGAGTGTCCAACTCGCAATTGATACCTTTGGAAAGCTAGACATCCTCGTTAACAACGCAGGAATCGGCAGAACTCTGTCACTCACCAATACGACGATGGACGACTACGACCTCGTAATGGATACCAATGTCCGAAGTGCATTTGCCTTCACTAAAAGTGCGGTTCCGGAAATGCTGAAAAATCACGATGGTCAGATCATCTTGGTCTCTTCCGTAACTGGAATCGTCGGTCACCCAGACGAAACCGCCTATACTTGCAGTAAATTTGCACTTCGTGGTTTCGGCCAAGCGTTAGATAAAGAACTCCTGTCAAAGGGTATTCGAACCTGCGTCTTTTGTCCCCATGCTGGCGCCACTGAATTTGAAGTAGGTTATGGCCGCACAAAAGAAGGGGTCGCAAATTCCGGATTTCTAACACCTGAGGACGTCGGTGAAGCGCTAGTTAGCGTTTGTACACAAAATAAACATTCAAGAATCGTTGAACTGCGGTTAGCATCAAACAACGTTACCTATTAACCTGAGTTCACCGCTAGATGTCAGACATCTTAAAAATACTAGACTTTCTGTTCAAAAAACTAACCAGAATACTCTCCTAATACAAAATACACTTTATTGATCCCTTTTCTGAAAGTGTATTTTTCCCGGATTTAAAATGCGATGGACGGTATTACGACTTACTCCAAATCGTGAAGCAATCGAGTTAATTGAGACCTCGTGTCTTAAAACCGGTTCCCGCATTTCGAGTATCTTTTCATAGATCATACGCTTTCCAACATCTGTGCTCTCAGCTGAATATGCCGGCTTTCTTCCTTTGTAGACACCGTTCTTCTTTGCAATCACAATTCCCTGTGATTGTCGTTCACGAATTTTGTTCCGTTCGTTTTCAGCTATGAAACCCCAAAGACTAATAAATAGTTTACTAGTAAGACTATTCGCTCTATTAGATGCAACGTTCACGACAGGTTGATTCAGAACTTCTACACCAACGCCTTTATTCAGCAAAGTAGACCACGTTTGCTGAATATCGTCGTAGTTTCGGCTAAGTCGATCCAGCGACTTTATCACCAAGGTGTCTCCGTCACGTATGTAGGCACTCAACTCATTCCACCCAGCTCTGTTCATATTTTTACCAGATTCTTTGTCCGTGAAAATTTTATCTACATTTCCTTTTTGGGGATTTTCAAGATCTTGAATCTGTCTAGCCAAATTTTGATCCATTGTGGACACTCGCGCATACCCAATTCGAGCCATTTTTCATTCACCTCTGATTGATTTAAAAAGACAACTCAAAAGGACAGGTTAAAGATTCTTTTCAAGCCTCAATTTAATTGCATTTTGGCACAACTGCAAAACCTGTACTATAGGGTACACCCAAAAAGTTAATAAAATGCGATCAAAATTCCTCTTTAAAAAGCTATTACCAATACTTAATTACAACAATTGAAATATCTATTATAATATGAATATAAATTGTTCACTTTCATCAAACATGTTAGGATTTGAACAGTTAAGAAAGGGAGATACACTTATGAAAAAATTAAGGCTTTGATCGGTCTAGTCGTCGCTGTCGCAGGAATAGCTGCATTTAGTACTACAACAGTTCACGCCAGCAAAATATCTAGTAATTATTCCTTTAATGCCGAAAAATCAGGTGCTGGATCTGTTCCTTACACCGTGAAATCCAGTGTTAAAAGTGGTTACATCTGGAACTACAGTCACACTAAAAAAATTCATAACATCAAGAACTATCCTAACTCAAACTGGTACGTTAACTATGCTTCGGTTAAAAAATATAATCAGAAATCCGCTGTTTATTATAGAATCAGCTCAAACTCCGGTAATGTAAAAGGTTTGATTTGGAGTGGATACTTGACTCGCTTGTTGTCAAAAGCTCCCAGTGAGTTCAACACCCAGTCTAGCTTTGAAACCTACATGCAAACCGCACGCTCACAGCGTTTAGCAAGACAGGTTATGAAACTATTTCCCAACTCAAAATTAAGTTTAGATTTATCTCAGATTACTCAAAATGTCAATGCCAATCATCCTCTTAAAACGGAAAAGTACACGGGCATCATTAATGTTGGAGTATTGAAACCGACTGGTAACACTGACACACTATCTATCTCCGAAAAAGTTGGCGGTGATATGGCAGGTGGAGCGATTACTCCTCGAGCCACTTATATTAAACGTGTACTGGAGAATAATGGATTCACGCAAGAAAAGCGAAATTCGATGAGTAACTACTATCTTGGAATTTACATGCCTGACAATGCTCAGGTGATGAGTGATTTCCCCAAAAACTTCTCTTTTACATCCCCATACCCCATGGAGAACCAAGATGAAGGAATGAATGGTATAGTTCAGATTTTCCTCGCAAAACTAAAGTAGTATGCTAAGTGGTTAAGCAAAAAAAACTCTAATCCCAATCACGTAAAAGGGGTGCCATGCAGATAAAATTTATCTGCATGGCGCTCCTTTTACGGCTCTAAAATATCTGTTGTTGGTAGACAAGTTCTCTTGCCTATTAGCAACAGATATTTTTATATATATTAGCAGACGCAAAAGAGGTGTAACCCACTTTTGCTGTTCACTACAATCTGGAACAACTCAGAAAGGATATGACCACTAGCAACAACTGGGCAATTATTCGCCAAGCTACTAATGCGCTACAGAAAAATAAGGTCACTGCACAAGATCAAACTATTCTCGCCAATATTAAAGTCGGCCCACAATTTCATACTGGACACGGCCAATCCTTGGCTCTGAACCCTAAAAATGATCAGCTATGGTTCGTCCAAAATCCCGGGATAGCGGGAGGCTACACAACAGTTCAACGATTATCCAAATCAACATTAAAACCATGCACAACGCTACACTTCCGTTTGCGTAGTAATCACCACAACCAAGTGACTATGGGCAACAACTTAACTTTTGATCGAAGCGGCTATGCCTACTTTAGCAGCTATGTTAGTGGCACCCACCAATTCAAAATTTATCAGGGGGTTTTAAGTACCCATCAGACGAAGTTTAAGTTAATACTTCAAGGTCTAGCTAACCGCCCCAGCACCAAAAATCAATCAGTTGACTACAATCCCGCTAATAATCGCCTCTATTTCATTAGTGATGATTCAATTTCGTCCGTCCCCGTGGCTAAGCTGGGACACTTAAAGTCAACTGACGTTCTTGCCACGAAATTTAACTCCGGTCGGGAATTTGAAGGCTTGTCTTTCGATCAAACTGGTCATGGTTATTTGTTGACCAATAAAGGCGCTGAAATTCTTACCAGCAAATTTTAGCTGATTGCTTGCAAAGACAGACGTGGCCTCACAAAATTCTGTTATTATGTAGCACTTCACCTCTTAGTTTCTAATTCTTTTCTTTTTTGGTCGATGAGAGCTTGTAAATCGTTCAATTCAGTTTCATTAGTTACGTATTTCTTGATGTAAGTCTTAGCCGCCGAACGGGCCGATTGAATCGTACTCTTTTGTCGATTACGAGCACGATAACCCTGAGTGGCACGTTTTTGAGCTTCCGAGGTCTTAGTCATTGACGTTCATCTCATTTCTCTATATACTTGTACACGAAGAGAAGCCATTGGGGGGCCACCCAATGACTTCAATCGTGGACTAGAAAGACTGTGGATAGCTAACCTTTATGGTTAGCTTTTTTTGTTATCGCGTACGCTTTAGCTAAGCTGATTGCCAGCTTACCAATAGCTACGATAACCAACGCAATACCAGCTAAGGTATCCGTTACCTGTCCTCCAGTCGTTCCTATTCAGCACGACCATCACCTCCGTAGACTAGAAATTTGAGAGGGCATGTCCTGCTATTCCACTAAGTTAAGTTTGATGATAGCTAACCACCTAGCTTAACTATGTTTATATTATATACCTAGGTGCATACACCTTCAAAACCCTATTTCAACTAGTGCAGACTAACCCTTTAAGTCAAAAGATTACATTAATGCTTGTCGTGACCTTAGCGGATAATCGTGAATTTGATGTCTTCTTTTTCGTGATTACTGATTGGCCTCAACATTGATCCCATTTTCAACGTTAACCTTATTGTAGTAGTTGCCCCAACTTTCCATTGCCAAAATAACCGGCTCTATTGATTCTCCAAAACTAGTGAGTGAATACTCTGTTTTGGGAGGTATCACCGGGAACTGCCGTTTGGAAATCAACCCATCTCTCTCAAGTTCCTTTAACTGCAAAGCTAACATTCTACGAGAACAATCTCGTATAGCGCGCGAAAGTTCGCCAAAATGAGTGGCGTCATGTTTGATCAAGTGATATAAAATAACGCTCTTCCATTTCCCTGAAATGACTTGCAATGTGCTCTCTACTGGGCACCCACTCTGACAACTATAAATGTGTCGGTTACTATCCAATTCAATCTCTCCCTCTCTCTAATAATAAGTATAACTAAAATTCCACATTATGCTAGTGAACTTGTTGTAACTAGTCACTAAAAATTCACGATTGTGCCCTCCGGATAATGAAACTATGCTTTGTGTATTAAACCAGAGGAGGAACTTTTTTGAAAGCAATCGGATTTACACAAAGTTTGCCAGTTAGTAATGAAAATAGTTTATTTGAATTCGACGAACCATTGCCACATGCAACTGATCACGATCTACTAGTAAGAGTCGACGGAACATCTATCAATCCAGTCGATATTGGTGTAAGAAAATCAGGACGAGGTATCCGAAAAAAACCAAAAGTTATTGGTTGGGACGCTGTTGGACAAGTAATTGAAATTGGCGAGAAAGTCAGTCTATTTAAAAAAGGTGACCATGTTTTTTACGCAGGTTCTTTTAAACGCCCTGGTAGTAACAGTGAATACCAATTAGTAGATGAAAGAATCGTTGGCCACGCACCTCAAAAACTCAAAAATGATCAGATAGCCGCAATGCCACTCACTTCTCTGACCGCTTGGGAAGCGCTATTTGAAAAATTAGAATTAGATCCGAAAAATATAGAACAAAACGCTGGCAAAACTATTTTAATTATTAATGGCTCGGGTGGTGTCGGCTCTATAGCTACCCAATTAGCTCATATTGCCGGTTTGAATGTAATTGCGACAGCATCAAGAGAAAAAACAGTAGCTTGGGTAAAAAATCTCGGTGCAGATAAAACGGTCAATCATCATGAAGATCTAGTGCAGCAAGTCCGCAAGCTAGGATACCACTATGTTGATTATATTTTAGAGTTAAATAACATTAACCAGCATTGGAATGAGATGGCAGAATTAATCAAACCCAATGGCAAAATAGCTTCTATTACAGAAAACAGGCAACCCGTTGATTTAAAAAAATTAACTAAAAAAAGAGCTGATTTTTCTTGGGAGTGGATGTACTCAAAATCATACTATGGGACAACTGATCTAGTCACACAACATAATATTCTTGAAAAAATTGCAAAACTATTAGATCAAAATCAATTGAAATCAACCACCACAGAAGTTCTCTCACCCATCACCGCCGCCAATTTGCGTCAAGCTCACAAAATGGTGGAGAAGGGTCATATGATGGGTAAAGTAGTTATTGTAAACAATTAGGAGGAAATGAAATGATTGCAAATGATCGTTATTACAGAAGATACACACCTGATGTTAGTGCCGGATACGTACTGTTAAGTTCCGGATTCATCAAAAGAGTAATCTTTAATTCTTTAAACGAAACCCGAGTTTAAACTCTAAGTGCAACACAAATTAACTAGACCAAAAGGCCATGATGACCTATTCTTATAAGCAACCACGCAAGTAAGAAAGTAGGAATTCATCATGACCCAAACTCAGATTAGCATGACTCACCACTATAAACAACTATCCTTTAAAGAAAGAGGCCAAATTGAAGCTTGGCGAACACCGCAGCTGCAACCTGACGGTACTTTAACTCAGCCCTTATCAATTTCTCAAATTGCACGCTTGTTAGGTCGTCATAAAGCGACTATTAGTCGAGAAATTAAGCGGGGCACTACTACCTAGATTAAAGCGAATCATAAATTAACCAAGACTTACTTAGCTGAGACTGGGCAGGCCATTTATGAAGATCATCGCCAACATTGTCACCGGGCTTTCAAACGGGAACTGTGTGCCGATTTCTATGCCCAATTAACCATTGAGCTAAAACGCCGACCAAGAGTTCATAGTGTTGATACTTTCGTATATTTCTATCGTCATACTTATCCAGAACGACCTTGCCCTTCTACAACCACTGTTTATCGCGATATTAATGCTGGCGTATTGTCATTGCGAAACAGTGACTTACCGGTTAAATTACGTCGTCGCGTTAAAGGTACTGGTCGGTCTCATTCCCGCAAAAATCAACACGTTCTCGGTGACTCCATTGAAACGCGACCTGCAGTTGTTGGCCAGCGCACTGAGATTGGTCATTGGGAAGGAGACTTAGTTAAAGGAAAAAAGACCGAAGATCAACCTGCTCTAATGACATTGACCGAAAGGGTCACAAGGTTTCAAATTATTTTCAGAATACCCAATTATCATGCCATTACTTGTCGAGAAGGACTTGAAACCATCATTGCTGATTACGGCAAAGAACACTTCAAATCCATTATTTTCGATAACGGCAGCGAGTTTGCTGAACTGGCTACTATTCAGGACACACAGATCTATTTTGCACATCCTTACTCACCGTGGGAACGTGGGACCAACGAAAATCATAACGGACTTATTCGTGAGTTCATCCCTAAGGGTCATTCATTGTATAACTACGACATCACAACGATTCAAGCCGTACAGGATGCGCTTAATGATCGGCCAAGGCGACTGTTAGGGTACTGTTCACCAGGTGATCTGATGCCTGACCTTTAACCATTAGTAGACCAATTATGAGAATAGGCCATTAGTGTTGCACTTGATTTGACAATTCAGGTAAAAAAATAAAAAAGGACCCCCTCAACAACGTTGGTAATTTAGGGTGACGAATTATCAGACAAAAAAGCGCTCCGACATAGTTAGAACACTCCTTGAGATTATTACTTTAAGTTTAGTTTTAAATCCTTATAATGACCTACCATAAAAAGATTAATAGTTGTTTGACCCAGTCGCTGCGTTGCAGTTTTAGAGTGAGCCAGTAGTTGGAATCCTTCATCATCACCTGGTGCTAAACCCTTTTTACTAAATAAGATTGGACTCTTGCTAGTGCCTTTTGAGAATGTATAACCAGCTGGTGTTGAATCTTGAATTTGCAAAACATATTTCTGAGTTATTCCATCCATGTTAGTTGCTCCCCAAACGTTGTTAGCGGGAGCATTATTATAGTTATAGACATGCCCAGTTAGTTTAACCCAAGTTTGATAGCGTGAAACCTTGGGAGATACGTGGAAAACATATAAGTGATAAAGCTGGATTTTTCCATTTTTTGTGCTACCAGTTGAAGTGTCACCTACATCAAGATTACTATTATAGAATGTTTTATTTAACGTATATTTCTGATAACTGATTACTTTATGATGGTAAGTCTTTGATCCGTCACCCCCAAAGTAAGTAAACGAACTAGCATGTGCGTTTACCGTTGAAGTAACTGTATATCCTAGCACTAGCGCAAGGGTTGCAACGCAGAGCTTTAACCATTTTTTCATAATGATTTTCCCCCTTAAAATTTAAATTCACTTAGATTATAACATCGAGTGAACTACGTTTTAGCTACTGTATTGATTTGTGGATTAGTTCCTTTGCTGAGTAAATGCTGTCTTTAAATATTCATGTGATGATGTTCATACTGTTTTTGCAAAGATAGGACACTTGATTTGATAATTAAGGGAAATATTACCTCACCTTAATTTGCTGTGAAATACCCTGCCTTAAAATAGCACCAGGTAATTGACCTCCCCCCAAATTTTAGATTATAATCGCCACAAGGAGGGGACGTTTATGACATTTAAAAAATTAATGGGATCTATCGCTGCAACGGGACTTGCCCTGTTTAGTTTGGGAGTTGCAACAATGACTCAAGCAGCTGCGAAGAGTTCATCCAGTTACGCTGTGACCACTCGTCAGGTGAAGTCAGGCAAGGTGACCTTACCTAAAAATACCCGAGTAGCCATTTCCTATAAAACAACTAAAAAGCACATCGTCTATGCCCGATTGGATCTATCAAATATGAGTTACAAGATTCGCCATCAAACGACGAGTAAAGCAGTGACGGTTAGATACACTGCCAACTTCAAGGCAACCAAGAGCAACAGTAATCTTGAAAAGTTACTTGCTAAGGGGAAAGCCTATACGAACCAAACCAGTTTTACAAAGGCACCAAAACTTCACTTTACGACCGACCAATACGTGGAATACTTTGCCAATGGTAATACCAATTCTCGTCCAACTTCTTCCACTAAAATCACGGCCATCAAGAAAAATGGTAATCTGATCCATTACTACGCTAAGAAAAACATGTTAAAACTACCGGACAAACGCATCAGTAAAAAAGGAAATTATCAATATCGACTAGCTGTACGAATCAATCCAAATATCGCTAAAGACTTATCACGAAGCTATTCAGTTGGCAGCGTTAAGAACTATTTTTATTTACCAACATTTCGAGCTTAATTTAAACTATTAGAACAGCAAAAAGCACCTCGAGAATTCATCTCGAGGTGCTTTTCAACTGCATTTTAACAACTTAATTTACTTAAGTGGTGCCCATTTCCAGTCGTTAACTTCTGGCATGTCAGTACCATATTCACGGATGTAAGCAGTGTGCTTAGCAACCTTGTCATCCATGCGTTGTGCAAAGTATGAACCCTTCACAGCGTATTCTGGAATGCTGAGTACGGCATCCTTTGCCAAGTGGTAACGGTCCAGTTCATTCAAGACACGCATGTCAAATGGTGTGGTGATATCACCGTTTTCACGGTAACCATGAACGTGGAGGTTGTGGTTATGACGGTCGAAGAAGATTGACTTGATCAGATCTTCGAAACCATGGAAGGCGAAGATAACAGGCTTGTCAGTGGTGAAGTAACGGTCGAATTCTTCGTCGCTCAGGCCACGAGGGTCATCCTTACGAAGCTTCAACAGGTCAACAACGTTAATAACCCGAATCTTCATGTCTGGGAATTCGTCGTGTAATAACGATACAGCGGCGAAGACTTCCCAAGTTGGTTCTGAACCGGCAGCTGCAAAGACAACGTCTGGTTCTTGACCTTGGTCAGTAGATGCCCAGTCGATGTAGCCTAAACCATTGTGAACCAAGTTAGTGGCTTCATCAATTGAGAACCATTGTGGACGTGGGTGCTTTGAAGTAACCAACAAGTTGATTGTTTCATAGCTACGGAATGCAACGTCAGCAACAGCCAACAAAGTGTTAGCATCACCTGGCAGGTATTCACGGATAAACTCAGGCTTCTTTTCAGCCAAGTGAGTTAACATACCTGGGTCTTGGTGAGTGTAACCATTGTGGTCTTGTTGGAAAACAGTTGAAGTATCCACGAAGTTCAATGATGGGTACTTGTTACGCCATGATTGTTCAGAAGCTTTACGCAACCACTTCATGTGTTGAGTCAGCATTGAGTCAACAACACGACCAAATGATTCGTAAGTCGCAAAGAAACCATGACGACCAGTTAAGGTGTAACCTTCCAGCCAGCCTTCAGCTTGGTGTTCTGACAATTGTGAATCGATGATCCGGCCTTCATGAGACATATTTTCATCATATGGTTCGTGAATGTCTTCCATCCATTGACGCTTACCAGTATCCAATGCTGAGTAGAGACGGTTTGACTTAGTTTCATCAGGACCGAAACCACGGAAGTTGTCAGGATTCATCTTCATAACGTCAGCCAACCAGTCAGACCAAACGATCATATCCTGAGCAATGGTTGCACCTGGCGTTGTCACCTTAACAGCATAGTCTTTGTAGTCAGGCAGCTTCAATGGTTCTGGCTTGATCCCACCATTTGTGATTGGGTTCATTGCCATCCGTTGTTCGCCCTTTGGTGCCATGTTGCGAACTTCGTCTTTAATTGAGCCATCAGCATTAAAGAAGTCTTCTGGCTTGTATGACTTTAACCAGCTAACCAGCTTGTCTGCATGTTCCATCGAACCTGAGGCAATTGGTAGCGGAACTTGGTGGGCACGGAATGAACCTTCAACAGGGTTACCGTCGAAGTCTTCCTTAGGACCAGTCCAGCCCTTTGGTGAACGGAAGATGATCATTGGCCAGTTAGGTAATGAGTCATCGTTGTTTTCACGAGCGTTCTTTTGAATGGCCTTGATCTTTTCAATGGCTTTATCCATTGCCTTAGCCATCTCTTCATGGACGGGTTCGTGGTCTTCAGGGTTCTTAACTTCAACGAACTCTGGATCCCAGCCCATACCAGTGAAGTAGCTCTTCAAGTCTTCGTCACTCATCCGTGAGAGGATGGTTGGGTTAGAAATCTTGAAGCCGTTCATGTTGATAATTGGTAATACGGCACCATCTTTAATTGGGTTGATGAACTTGTCTGAGAACCATGATGCAGCCAGAGGGCCGGTTTCAGATTCACCATCACCAATTTCAACAGCAGCAATTACATCTGGGTTATCTAAGATTGCACCAGTACCATGTGAAAGTGAGTAACCAAGTTCGCCACCTTCATGGATTGAACCTGGTGTTTCAGGTGCAGCATGAGAAGCAACACCACCTGGGAAGGAGAATTGCTTGAACAATTTCTTAAGACCTGCTTCGTCTTGAGAAATGTTTGGATAAATTTCTGAGTAGCTACCGTCAAGATATGAGTTAGAAACCATAACTTGACCACCATGACCTGAACCTTCGATGTAGAACATGTTAAGGTCATACTTGTTGATGACCCGGTTCAAATGGGCATAAATAAAGTTTTGAGAAACAATAGTTCCCCAGTGACCAATAGGCTTGATCTTCACATCGTCTGAGGTCAAGTCGCGATTCAATAATGGGTTGTCACGCAAGAAAAGTTGACCAACGGATAAATAATTGGCGGCACGCCAATACGTGTCAACGCCTTCCAAATACTGTTTGGAATCGTAATCTACTGCCATTAGAGTAACACTCCTTTGATTGATAAAAGATAACTACATAATCTTAGCTGATAGAATTATGGGTCGTAATTACCAATACATCTTGTACCGATAATTTACAACCACTATGATAGTCCGATTTGCACAAAAGTCAACCGTTTCGTAAATTGATACGGTCCAATTAATGAAAGCGGTTAAAGCAGCCCTGTATTTCTGAAAATACATCTTGCTAATCCCCTGATATGACACGCTTTCAGATGATTTTATCGATTCACTTACAAAATCACTTTTAAGTTGAAATTCAGCTAAAACGGCCGAAAAATTTGTTTAAAAAAAGACGAAAAGTTCAAAATGTTTACCACTTTTGAACTTTCGTCAGTCATTCTTCATCTAAGGTCACAAACGTATTGTAATTAAAATAATCATATCTTAAACGCATATTGGACACTTCAAACGGTGTGCCGTCATCCAAGAAGAAGATGCCTTCCATGATGGCCACGGGCTCCGTTGGTTTAAGTCCCAGTAATTCCTGATCTTCCGCATTCGATGGCGCGGCCTTCACGGTCATGAAGGACTTAGTGACCACCTTATTTTGCTCGTCTTCCAGATAGTTAAAGATAGAGCCCGAAACCACTTTTTGGGACAGTTCAGGTACGATCCGAATCGGGATAAAACCGCGTTCGATCATAAACGGCTGATCGTCAAAAAGCCGTAACCGTTGAATTTCGTATACGAACTCACCCTTTTCAAGGAACAAGTCCTGTTGCATCTCTTCATTAGCCGGAACTACTTTAAAGTCCAGGAGCTTAATGCCTTGGGTCTTACCATCACTCTTGAAACTATCAGTAATTCCCAAGTTTGAGCCCTCATAATGAAAAATGGTTTGGTTCTTCATGTATAATGGATTAATGAAAGTGCCAGAGCCACGTTTCTTAAAAATGATCCCTTGGTTTGCTAAAACACTGAGTGCTCGCTTGATTGAACTACGACTCACGTTGTATGCTTCACTTAGGCTCCGTTCATCTGGTAGTCGTTTGTCCGGAAACTGATTATCGTGAATACGCGATTTTAAATCATGCAACACTCTTCGATATACTAAATCTGCCATTCCAATCTCCCTTGCAACCAACTAACTGATTCTGTAGTTACGAAGAGTATAACAGATTTTTGACAATTCTGGTAGATTGAAACGAACTATTCAAAAAATTGGACCTATTTATTTAGAACCCTGGACTGCACCAAAAGTATTTAGATAAGGACTGATCACTGTGTCAAAAAAGAAAAAGGGCCGTCAATTACACAAAACATTAGTTGAGCAGATTTTAGACAAAGCCAAAATCAGCTATGAACAGCTTGCTTTCGCCACTCACGAAGCTGGTGATGTGCAAGAAATGGAAGTCGATGAGACTAAACTCGACCAGCACACCATCTATAAGACCCTCGTTGCTGAGGGTAAAACAACGGGACCTGTCGTGGGCGTGATCCCCTTGGATAACCACCTGGACCTAAAGAAGCTCGCCAAGGCATCGGGTAATAAAAAAGTTAATATGGTACCGCTAAAGGAACTGGTTAAAACCACCGGCTATGAACACGGCGCAAACACGCCCGTTGGCATCTGGGAAAAGTTAAAGTACCCGATCTACTTTGATAACACTGCTAAGGAGCAAGGCACCATAATCGTCTCATCGGGCCAAATTGGCCGCTCCGTTAAAGTCAATGCGGAAGCCGTTTGCCAATTAGTTCACGGTGAGTTTGTCGATCTGCTGGAAGCTGAATAGTTGTTTATGTATGGAGCTGGACTGGTTCTGCCCTGTTTTAGGGGGGAACGGGTTGGCTCCGTTTTTACTTTTGAGGCTTTTTAGGGAAGTCGGTGATTTAATGTTGGCGGCTATGGAATCGTGAATTTTGCATAAATACAATTTGCCATTTCAACCGAAGTTGCTGACACATCAGTATTTAACCGCTTTTGGGCTACCTAGCCTAACTGGGCTCCTCAAGGCAAGGACTTACATGTAAGGTCACTTTGGCAGAAATCCCGGGTTGGGATTTCTGCCAAAGTCAGTCCATAACCGCTTTTGGGCTACCTAGCCTAATCGGGCTCCTCAAGGCAAGGACTTGCATATAAGGTCACTTAGTCACAATTCACGGCAAAGAGCGCCGCAAATTATGACTAAGTGACCTTATACTCCAGTCCTTAACCGCCTTGTTCCGCACCTTACTTTAATCCATTCCACTCCGCCTTAAAGTCTTCCAAAAACGTCGTCATCGTCTCCAGCCTTCCCCTCGCTATCCTTTTTGCCACCGGCGTATTCATCTGTTCCGGCAATTTTAACAGCTTTTCATAGAAGTGGTTGATAATCGTTTCATTATCCAAATTGCGATACTCCGCCTTTGTCATATTTTGCCTTGGCTTGATTTTTGGATCATATATTTTTTCACTATGATGGCCACCATAGTAGATCGCCCTCGTAATGCCAATCGCACCAATCGCATCCAAGCGGTCCGCATCCTGCACGATCTGGCCCTCTAGAGGTAACGGATGCTGGTCATCCGTCAAGGTTTTACTAAACGACATATTATTGATGATAAACATGACGACCTGAACCTGGTTCGGGACAAATTCCACCGAACCCAAGAACGCTTCCACATCACGTTGTGCCGAAGACACGTTTGACACTAATTTGTCATCGATGACATCGTGCAAATACGCCGCAGCCAACGTAATCAGATAGTTTGCTGACGGTTCCTCCGCCAACAGCATCTTAGCATTTGTCACCACTCGATTGATATGGTCGACACCGTGACCCGTTGCGTCCCCCGCCAATTTTTGTGAAGTAAATTTTTTTATTGCAGCTAATTGCTCAGTTGCTTCCACATCGCTCACCTAAACTTTCTCAATGATAGCAATTATCATACGGTATTTTTATTAAAATTAGATTAAAATGAAGCTGCTTTAGGCACTCGTTAAAGAAGCCATCAACCCGCATTTTCATCACAAACTTGCGTGGATGAGCGAAACATGCTAAATTCATGAGAAATACAGTTTAACAAAGGAGCTTTGACACGATATGACACCAGTATCCTTTAAAGGACTTTCATTAGGCAACGGCATCCCAAAGATCTGCGTGCCGATTACCGGCGCTGACACCAATACCGTGATCGGTCAAGCCGGCGAAGTCGTTTCGTCTTCTGCAGACCTCGCCGAATGGCGCCTGGATTATTTTAACGACCTCGAAGACACCACGGAGGTCATCACGACTGCTAACCGGCTAATTGAAATTTTAGGCGATCTGTCGTTGATCATCACATTGCGAGATCGCGCAGAAGGCGGCAAACGTCAGATTGCCGACAGCGACTACCTGAACTTTTATACAGCACTCATGCTGAACACCGAAGTTACTGCAATCGATGTTGAATGGCAGCGTGACCCGACGATCACCCAACAGCTCATCACGTTTGCCCGTACGCACCAGGTACGAACCATCATTAGCCACCATGAATTCAAACAAACACCGGCGAAGGCTGAAATGCTGGATCAGCTACTGACGATGGGTACGTTGGGTGGTGACGTGGTCAAACTAGCGGTCATGCCACAGAGTAACGCTGACGTCTTAAACCTCATGAATGCCACTCACGAAGCCAGTCAGCAATTGACCCAGCCAGTGATCTCCATAGCGATGGGTTCACTTGGCGCCGTCACCCGGGTTGCCGGGCAGACTTTTGACAGCGTGCTGACTTTTGCCACAGTGCACAATCAGTCCGCCCCCGGTCAATTAACGGTGGAACAGACCCGTCAAATTCTAAAAGTGATTGCGCAGTAATCGACCACTAGGACATACTAGTGATGGTAGTTTCTTACTTTGGCAACTGACATGGCGGCTAAGTCCGTAAACAATCATTAGAAATTCCGCATGTTTATTGAAACAGCTTACATTATCTGATATATTATAAGTGCAAGATACGTAAAACGTTTTACTCAGATTCAACGACACTGCATTTACATTTCGAAACGAGGTTTATTAATCATGACAAATCGAGTGACTGTTATTGGAAGTTTAAACGTCGACACCATCCTTGAGATCCCACGTTTGCCGAAGCCCGGCGAAACTTTAGCGATGGGCGACCAATCCTTTGCCGGTGGTGGCAAGGGCTCTAACCAGGGCATTGCTGCTGCACGAGCAGGTGCTGAAACCTACTTTGTGGGTAAAATTGGCGAGGATGCAAACGGCAAATTCATGGTCAAATCAATGACTGATTCTGGTGTTAACGTGGATCAGGTCACGGTAACCAAGGAAGCTAAAACTGGCCAAGCCTTCATTTTGCTGGATAAGAATGGTCAAAATTCAATCCTAATTTACGGTGGTGCGAACCAAGTACTCTCCGTTAAAGACGTTGATAACGCCTCAGATATCATTGCCAAAAGTGATTTCTTGATCACCCAGTTCGAAACCCCGATTGAAGTTGCTGAAGCGGGTTTTAAAATTGCCAAGAAGCATGGTGTCGTAACCATTCTAAATCCCGCTCCTGCTCGCGAAGTCCCAACCAGTTTACTGGCAATCAGTGACCTTGTGACGCCAAACGAAACGGAATGTGAGACGTTGACCGGCGTCAAGATCACCGATGAAGCTTCAATGATCAAGGGTGCTGAAAAGCTTCATGAAATGGGTGCCAAGGGCGTGATCATCACCGTTGGCAGCAAGGGCGCCTTCTATCACACCGCTGACGGTCACTACGGTTTTGTGGACGCCTTCAAGGTCAAAGCAGTCGATACCACAGCAGCCGGCGATACTTTTATTGGAGCACTCAGTACCCAACTCAAAAAGGATTTGAGCAACCTGCCCGAAGCAATTCGTTTTGCTAACCGTGCGTCATCAATCACAGTTCAGCGAATGGGCGCCCACCCTTCAATTCCGACGTTGGCTGAAATTGAAGCTGCTGAGACGGCCGATAAATAATTTTGAGCATTGAGAAACTATGAGTGGCGCTTTTTTGATAGGACGTCATCGGGCTTCTCAACCAATCCCAAGTAATAGCTTCCAATCTTTTCTGGACCGTTGCTTGGCCTAAAACTTAAATCTTGTCCAATAAACAAAAGAAGATGGTTCCCCAAATCAGGGAAATCATCTTCTTTTTAAACTGATTTCAAAACGGAATTTGCTGCATCCTTGCGGGATTTCAGACTTATTTCGCTTTCGTAGGCGTTAGCGATTGATTCTTAAACGTATCAAGGCCAACGTTTGCCGTTGCTAACTGGTTCTTATCCGTAGCGGTAGCCTTAAAGCTGACCTTATCGCCAGCTTGAATGAACTGGAAGATCGGCTGGAAACTCTTCGATGACGTATCCATCCGGTAAACGTGGCTATCGCCCTTCAAAATAAACAAGATCTGTTTACTATCAGGTTTAACGACCCGTTCAACCGTACCAGAGATCGTCTTGCCAGTGACCTTTGGCTCAGCAACCACGCCGGTCTTGGCACTAACTCGTTGCTGAAAGAGATCCAAGGTGCTTTGAGCATCATCACCAACCGCGTAAGTGCCGCCTTGGTTATTACCATCCGCCAGCAAATACACAAACTTCATGAACGAATTATTATCGCGGTCAAGCATCGAAACGACCCAGGTTGGTTTACCACCGATTCGGTACAGCAGCGGTAAGGTTCCCTTGTAGTTTTGCGGGTTGATATCTTGTTGTGCGTACGAGATGGCTCGTTCCGGCGTCATGACGTTACCGTGCTCCCGATAATAATGCAACTTATTGGTGCGTGCATCAACAAAGGCGTAGCCCAAGATGGAACTTTGATGACTATTGACACTGGTCATACCAGTAAAGTAGTAGATCCGTCCCTTATAGGCGTAAGGGGTCAGCGTATTGCCACCTTCAGTACCCGCTTCAGTTGGCTTCATCACATCATTATGACCACCAAAACTCGTGGCGTTCCAGAACCCATGACGGTATTTACCAAACATCGTAACTTCTTTTTGAACTAATTCAGGCGTCGCTGCCACATCGACAAACTTCGGAACCTTATTTGGTGAATAGACCTTAACTTTACCCGAAATCGTATTTAGAACCGCCACTTTATAGTGTTTAAAATCATAGTTTCGGTTGAAATAAGAAAGCGGCTTTGCCAGTGTCCGCACGTAATAAGGCGTCCCATTATTGTCCACTTCCAACTGTGAAGTCGAACCCACCATGGTGTAGCCCATGCTATAAGCATTGATACGACGGTCAGCATCGCGGTTAAAGTAGGCGCTTGGGGTATAGCGCATTGGCTTGCTGACAAACTTAGGGTCAGCATTCTTATCCGTGGCGTTAGTCATGAAGTAACCTGGGACTTTCAAATAGTGAATATAGCGCCAGAAGCCACCAGAGAATTCAACGGGCGCGACATAGACCATTTTGCCCTTATACATCTGAACCCGCATATGGTTTAAATCATAGACGTTTGAATTTTTAAAACTGTTCAGCGAGTTGTTCATATCGGTCGAGACAGTCTGGGGTGCATTGACCACAGGGGTTTCGGCGCTCTTTTTAATCACCGGCATCGGTGCGCCGTCCGTTGAATTGTTGATCTCAGTCTTGATTGAACTAACAGCCGGCTTGGGATTCATGGCCGTGATCACCGATGAGACCATCCCGAGCACGAGAACTAGGACGAAAGCCGCCACCGCTGCACCGATCAATCGGCCGATCCAGCCGATAGTGACCCCAAATTGCCGCATCAGCCGGCCAATAAAACTATCCTCATTGACTGCCCGTTCGGTAACGCCGTTAGGATTGAAGACAAAACGACGCAAAACTGCCACGACGACGAATCCACCGATGAGCCACATCAGCCAGCCATCGATCAATGACGGGTAGGCAAGGTCTGGTAAGTTGAAATACGTATTGATATAGCTGACGATAAACAGCACCACAATGGCAACGGTTCCCCACGTTCGCCAGCGTCGGTTACTGATCCACAAAAACCAGATAAACGGAATCAGTAAGCCCGACAGCTTAACTAACGTAATCAGGGCGAAATAACTAAGCATGGATAAATCCCCTTTTCCCAAATGCATTTAATACCTGTAGTATACCAAATTAAAGGTTGCGGCGTATACGGTTACATTCACGTGAAACAGCGATAAGCACGGAAATAAGAACCGATAAAAGAATCAAAACGACAGTCGCAAAATTTATATACTACTGTTAAGTAGTGGCCAGGAAAGAATGAATATTGACGTCTTCATGCCCCACAACTAATTATTATATTCTCAATTTACGAAATGTTTTCTAAACACAAAAATACCCTCGAGACCTATACCAGCCTCGAGGATACCCGATTAAAACAAAGACCTTATGAAACACTTGCTGCAAATGTATCAATCAAACGTGCAACTTCTTTAATCACGTTCACGACATTGATGTCTGTCGCAGCTAACGAACCAGTTGCCAATAAACGAACCGCCTTAGGCTTATCCGTTAATTCGATATGGTACTTTTCCAGCAGTGAACTTAACAAATAATCTGCGCTACTTTCACGCGCCTCTTCAATTTTAAAATCCTCTGGATGCCCTGAATCATGAACCCAAATCGCAAAGGTCTGTAAATTACGGCACACATGAGAAATAAAATTTTTATCTTCAGGCGTTAATAAATAAATACTGTCGTTCATCTCGAACACCGCTCTCAATATAATTTAATCGTTCTCTCATATTTCTTCTATTCTAACACAAGTTCATCCTAATTATTAGGATTTTGTAGCGACTTGTTAAAAATATCACACATCGCCTTTTTAACCACAATTTCCTATTTTAGAGGTGTTTACACAACTTTCGGAAACAATTTGTAAGTCCCTTGTGATTTATGACAGGTAGATTATAACGCACCGGAATTGTATTTTAAAGGCATTTCATCCAGTCGTCAAAAAATAAGGAAGAATCATTAGAAAATCGCAAGAATCTCCGTTTTTATAAATGTTTTTCTCAGGTGGTAACCAGAATTATATAAATGCTTGCCATCGTCTAACTTTAAGCAATCTACTCGATGACAGCGGCAGTTCATTAAGAAGGTTGCGCCTTAACTATCATTCAGCCTCAGTGAATGGCTCTTTATGGCGCTAAATCATAGAAATCAGACCATTAATTAATTATTTCACAATGAAACCGTTTTCTTTTGCCTAAATTCATGATATCCTAGTTCTATTCGAGAGTAAACCGTTTTAAAAATAAGTCATCAATTAGAAAGGAGTAACTGTCATGTATCGAGTATTGATCACCGATGACCATCCGATTTATAGAGTCGGTTTAGCAACCGTCATTAATCAACAGCCACACTTCAAGGTGGTCGCGGAAGCTAGCAACGCCACTGACGCAGTTGTCCGCGTAGCCGAAGATAACATTGACATCGTTGTGATGGACTTGGTCATGGCACCTGGTGAATCTGGTATCAATGCAACTCAACGAATCCATGATATGTTCCCAAACGTCTACGTATTGATCAACACCGACCACGAAGACCAAGAGTCAATCGATTTAGCACTCCATAATGGCGCTGCAGGCTACGTTTTAAAAAACTCCCCACAAAGCGAATTTGAAGCAGCTCTGGCCACTGTCGTTTGCAACCGAATTTTCGTGGATCAAAACATTGTCTTAACTCCAGAAGACTTTACCAACATCGATTCACGGCAGTGTGATGAACAGCTTTATTACTACAATTCCCTTTCTGCACGGGAAAAAGAGGTCTTACCTCTGATCGTCCTAAGCTGCTCAAACAAAGAAATTGCCAGTCGCTTATACATCACCACCAAGACCGTCGAAGCGCACAAGGCTAACATTATGCGTAAGCTGGACTACCCTTCCCACGCTGAACTGGTAAGTTACGCTATCAAACACCGGTTGGTTGATTTTTAGAATGCACTGACTAATAGATCCCCTTTAAATTGCAAGACTAAGTTTGTGATAAAATAACTTTTCTAACTAGCACACCACTAGGTTTTTAGCTCCAACCAGTCCAGAAATTTCAAGAATACGGTCAAGTTTAAGCCCAATTGAGACACTGATTTGCCCATATAACGCCAAACAGAAGGTGCCCTCCTCTTTCATGGGCACCTTCTGTTTGGCGTTATATTCTAGTTTTACAACTCTCAGTAACCTAAAAGTGATCAATATTCACTACGCAACTGACGCTTCATTTGAACTTTAACTTGGGTGTGTCTCGGCTGTTCAAGCCGACGCTTTAGGGCCGCTAGCTTGACCTCAATCACTTGATTTTGATTAATTTTAGCAAAGGCTAACGTCTCACTCATCAAACTTTGAACTTCCTCAGTCGGCCGCCGCAGCGTAATGGCATTTTGCGTTGCTAAGAACTTTAACCGCGGTAAGTAGTACGTGACGTGTTGTTCGGAGCACATTGCCACTCCCTTATCGATCAGTCGATTACTAGCTCGAAAATCACCCTGCGATGCATTAAATTCAGCAATGTAGTAAATCATCATTAGAACTCTTAAATAGTACTGACCATCATGCATCTGGTCGATTTGTTTTTCACATTCACTAAGGTAATGGTTAACTTTATCAAAATAAAACGCGGCGCGCTTAATTTCGCCCTGACGGTGATACATAATACCACTGCCTAAAAAAGCTAAGTAGGTAAAAATCGTCTTCTGACTAGCATCCAATTCGTTGAAAATAAGTGAAAAATCAAAGTTGATGTCAGCCGACTTCCCGTTGATCAGGGTGTTGATTAAGCCTCGCAAGTAATAAAACTGACTCTTAGCCGGTAAAGATTCAATCTGATCTTCACCAATTGTCCCCAAATCACGCAATGCCTGCTGATAGTTTTCAGTCATCAAATGCTTCTCAATGCGATCAAGCCGGGTGCTAATGCTATCAACGATTTCACACTGATTCTGGTAGAGATCATCAACGGTCATCCCCATCCTGGCGCATAAACGATTCAGAATAGAAAGTGACGGCACATGCCCATTACTTTCAAACTTACTCAACGTTGCTTGCGTACAGATACCACTGCTGAGCTTACATTGTGAAAGTTTCAACGCTTTTCGCCGTTTCACAAAACAGTTAATGTCCATTGCTGCCACCTCCCTTCTTCTTATTAACATTATATGGCTTCGGTGACTAATGAGACATCGGGAAACACCCTAATCACTTGCAAATTTTTTCATGTTACATCGAAATAATGTGCAAAAATTCTTCTGCTTACATTTAATTTCATTATTTTATTCTTAATTCGTATAACTTTTCTGGTGAAATTTTCTGGTTAAATGCACTTAAGCAGCCATATCAGTGACGAAGGTCATTTCTGACAGTCTTTTGCTAAACAAGGTCTCCTTGTCTGTCTCATTTATATAAAATTTTATATAGAACAGTCATACGTTATTTTAGTTAATCATTCCCATTGCAGCGGTAATGATGGTCAATAATCACTGGCATTTTGTCATCGTCCGCTGATTCATGCTATATTTTGACCATAACAAGTGAAGAATTCTACAAAGTATTTACCCAATTCTTCCGAAATCAAATCTCAATAAGTGAGGACGATGAGTATGACTACCAAAGATTATCAAACTGAACCACAGGGATATACCATGACCACTGTGATGGAAGAGGCTGCTCGCTGCTTACTTTGCCACGACGCTCCATGTTCAAAGGCTTGCCCGGCTCACACCGATCCGGCCAAGTTCATCCGTAGTGTCCGCTTCCGCAACGTGAAGGGAGCTGCCGAGACCATTCGTGAAAACAACGCTTTAGGAGCCATCTGTGCACGGGTCTGCCCGACTGAAAAATACTGTGAACTGGCTTGCTCACGCAGCGGGATCGATGTACCGATCGATATTGGCGGAATCCAACGCTACGTGACCGATTTCGAACAGGCTGCTGATATGCACATCCTGAAAAAGGGCAACAGTAACGGGATGCACATTGCCATTGTCGGTAGTGGTCCTTCAGGATTACAAGCCGCTGTGACCTTACTAGAGAAGGGCTACGGCGTTAATATCTACGAACGGAGTGCAAAAGCTGGCGGCTACTTGACCTACGGCATTCCTGAATACCGTCTGCCAAGCAACATTGTAGATTATGAGATTCAGCGAATCCTTGACCTTGGAGCCGAGATTCACTACAACACCACCATTGGCAAAGATATTACTATGAATCAACTGAAGGCTGATAACGATGCTGTGATTGTGGCGATCGGGGCCAGTGAATCAAAGATGTTACCAATGTTTGAAGGTCAAGATAACGTCGAAACAGCCGTCTCATTCTTAGCACGCGCAAAGGAAAACAAAGGTAATCTCGACCTACCTGATAATGTTGTTGTCGTGGGCGGCGGTGACGTTGCTATGGACGTTGTGACAACCTTAAAGAAATTAGACGTGAAACACGTCACTGACTGTGTCTACGAAGAGTTTAGCGAATTCAAAGCTTCAAAGAAAGAATTAGCTGGCGCAGAAGCTGAGGGTGTCACCATTCTTGACGGTTACGTTCCGGATCACATTGAAGGTAACACTGTGGTCTTCAAACACCGTCACATCGATAGTCAGTTAGCCATCAAGACCGACAAAGTTATTCTAGCAATTGGTCAAGATACGAACGCCAAAAACTTAGGTATTCGTCTCGAACACGGTGAAGCACCTTCAGCAGGCTATCGAACTCACGATTCAAAAGTCTTTATTACCGGTGACATTGCTCAAGGTGATAAAACCGTTGTCTACGCCGTTCAAAAGGGAAAAGAAGTCGCTGACGAAATTGACGCTATCTTAGGGGGCAAGCAAAATGATTAATAAGGATCTATCCATTGACTTTCTCGGGGTTCATTTTGAAAACCCCTTCTGTCTATCGTCATCTCCGGTGGGCAACTGCTATGAAATGTGTGCCAAAGCTTTTGATGAGGGCTGGGGCGGTATTGTATTTAAAACCATTGGCCCCGAAGATTTCAAGGTTGATGAAGTTTCACCTCGTTTTGACGAGTTGACCAAGGAAGGCACACCATTTGTCGCCTTTAAAAATATGGAACAAATCGCCGAACATCCCCTGGATCAAAATTTAGCTGATCTCAAGAAGCTAAAAGAAAATTACCCCAATAAAGTTGTGATAGCGTCCATCATGGGACCAACGGAAAAGGACTGGGAAGAGTTAGCACGCTTAGTGACCGAAGCTGGCGCCGACATGATTGAAATGAACTTATCCTGCCCGCAGATGACCAGCCACGCAATGGGGTCAGACGTTGGCTCAAACCCGCCATTGGTCAAGAAGTATTGTGAAGCCGTTAAACGGGGATCAAGCCTGCCAATGATGGCCAAGATGACACCTAACATCACGGACATGGTACCAGCTGCCAAAGCTGCTATGGCGGGTGGTGCTGACGGTATCGCCACCATCAACACGGTTAAGTCGATTTCCAACGTTGATCTGGAAAAGAAGACGGCACTACCAATCGTCAATGGCAAATCATCCATCTCTGGACTGTCTGGCAAGGCGGTTAAACCAATCGCACTTCGCTTTATTCAGCAGCTTCGGGTAGCAGCCGGACTGGAACAGTTGCCGATTTCCGGTATTGGTGGTATTGAAACATGGGAAGACGCCGTTGAATTCATTCTAATGGGTTCCACCACACTGCAAGTCACGACCGCGGTTATGCAATACGGCTACCGGATCGTTGAAGATATGAAGAATGGTTTGATGCACTACATGGAAGAACAAGGCGTCGAGCACTTATCTGAACTGGTTGGCTTAGCCAATAAGAACATCGTGCCTGCCGAAGACTTAGACCGGAACTACAAGATGTACCCAGAAATTGATTGGGACAAATGCATTGGCTGCGGTCGCTGCTTCATCAGTTGCTATGACGGTGCTCACCAGGCCATTTCATGGGATGAAAAAACGCGTCGGCCATCGATTGATACCAGCAAGTGCGTGGGCTGTCACTTGTGCGCATTAGTTTGTCCAGTCCATGCTATTCACCCAGGTAAAATTGTCATGAAAGAAGGCCGTGAAGGCGATCCATCAAAAGTTGACGTCGTTTCACAACGTCTTTACTAAAATGTCGTTTTGATAAGCTGAATAATCAAAAGAAGCCAGTCACTCAAACGACAAGAACGTTTTGTGGCTGGCTTTTCTTAAAGGAGTGAACCATCATGAAAATTAGTAAAGAAGTCTGGTACTCTTCAATCGGCGTTGGCTTGACCACCCTACTCTTCTGTTTGATCTCGGGCTCATTTCATTTGTGGATGAGTGGTGCAGCCTTTATTGCCGCATCATACTTCTTCGGTGCTGGCGCCCCAGTGGATAAAGTCCTGAATATCTCTGTTAGCTTCCTCCTAGGCATTGCGTTAGGCTGTTTTTGTCTGTGGTTCTTACAATTCCCACAACTAAATGGCGTGGTCGTTAGTGCGGTGATCCTAGGATTTCTTACTTTCCTAGTCCTCTTCCTGCAGGGCACCATCATGAAATGGGCGGTCGTACCTGCCTGGCTATTAGCTTGGGGAACAACGATGCTGATCGTGACCAATGTTTCGATCAAGAGCTGGCCTGTATTTCTCATTCAATTAGTCGTTTCGATGTACCTTGGGGTTTACCTGATCATCATTGGGTCTAACTTCTTTTCGAAATGGATGTTCCAACTATTTCCGGATCAGCAGGCCGAGGACAAATCCGATAAATCCGACTCCGAAAGTGGTACACAGGAGTTGCATTCTTAATATTAATTTTGCCCGCTTTACTTCCGTAAAAGTTCGCAACCGTTTTTGCAGTGCAATTCAACCCGACACCAACCACGTCAACAAAAAACGATCCCGCAAATGCAGGATCGTTTTTTGTGTCTCAATTTAAGTTATTCTTCAACACCCTTACCGTCATATTCATCGATCATGATTTGACGAAGTTCGCCGATCAGCGGTTCCTTAGGGTTTGCAGTCGTGCATTGGTCTTCATAAGCTAACTCAGCTAATTCATCAACCTTTTCATCGAAGTGCTTCTTGTCGACACCGTTGGCCTTTAAGCTCAAGGTCACATCAACTGAGTGAGCTAATTCAATAATCTTTTGAACTAAGGCTTCTTTCAGTTCTTCATTGTTCTTGCCAGTTAAGCCAATATAGCGGGCAATTTCAGCGTAGTCTTCATCGGCACGGAAGTATTCGTACTTCGGCCAAGTCGTTAACTTACGAGGTTCCTTGAAGTTGTAACGGATAACGTGTGGCAACGTGATAGCAATGGCCAAACCATGGGGAAGACCGAATTCACCACCCAGTTTGTGGGCAATGGAGTGATTAACACCTAGGAAGGCGTTGGCGAAGGCCATCCCCGCAATAGTCGCTGCGTTATGCATCTCTTCACGGGCTTGTAAATTACCGTTATAAGAAGCAGTCAGGTTTTCAAATACTAGCTTGATAGCTTGCAGTGACCATGGACGGGTGTAGTCCGAAGCCATGTTAGATACGAAGGATTCAATGGCGTGGGTCAGCACATCCAAACCGGCGTAGGAAATGGTCCGCTTTGGCAAGCTCTCGATGAACTGTGAGTCCACGATAGCAACGTCTGGTGTTAAAGCGTAGTCAGCCAGTGGGTATTTAACGTGGGTCTTGGCATCGGTAATCACAGCAAATGGTGTGACCTCTGAACCAGTACCAGAAGTGGTTGGAATAGCGACGAATTGCGCTTTAGTCGGTTTTTCAAACTTGTAGGTTCGTTTCCGGATATCCAAGAACTTCTGTTTTGCACCGAAGAAACTTGCGTCTGGATGCTCGTAGAATAACCACATGCCCTTGGCAGCATCCATTGGTGACCCACCACCGAGCGCCACAATGGTATCCGGCTGGAAGTTGTTCATTTGAGCAGTTCCCTTTTCAACCGTGTCCGTTGTTGGGTCAGATTCAGTAACTGAGAATAGCTGGTATTCAATGCCGGCTGGTTGCCGCTTGAGTTCACCAAGCACCTTATCAACGTAGCCTAATTCGATCATCGCTGGGTCAGCAACAATGAAGACCCGCTTGATACCAGGCATTGAACCGAGGTAACGGACTGATGTTTTTTCGAAGTATACTCGAGGTAATTTAATCCATTGCATATTATTCCGCCGCTTTGCGATAGTTTTGATGTTCAATAGGTCAAACGATGAAACGTTATGTGAGACCGAATTCTTGCCCCATGAACCAGTTCCAAGGGTCAGTGAAGGAATCATTTCGTTGTACAGGTTACCAATACCACCCAGTGCGGAAGGCGTGTTGACCAAGACCCGGCTAGCTTTCATTTCGATTCCGTATTGGGTTGCTAGATCATCGTCTAAAGTGTGAATCGCTGCAGTGTGGCCGAGTCCGCCAAAATGCAGTAGGTCGTTAGCGATCCTGAAACCATCCTTGTGATCTTTTGACTTATAAACTGAGATCACTGGGCAAAGCTTTTCAGCTGATAACCAGTTGTCTGGACCGACAACGTTCAGTTCAGCAGCTAGGACCTTCGTATCTTCTGGTACGTCGATCCCTGCTAATTTAGCAATCTTAACGGCTGACATGCCGGCGATTGGGCCCTTAACACCACCGCGCTTTGGGTCGTACATTGCATCGGCTAAGGCTTTTTGATCAGCCTTCTTAATGAAGAAGACCTTTCGTGCCAGCATTTCCTTCTTAACTTCAGCGTAGATCTCTGTATCGATGATCACACTATTTTCAGTGGCGCAAACCATCCCATTATCAAAGGTCTTTGACAGCACGATATCGTTAACTGCCCGCTTGATGTTCGCTGTTTTTTCGATGTAAGCTGGGCCGTTACCAGGACCAACACCTAACGCTGGTTTTCCGGTTGAGTAAGCGGCCTTAACCATGCCAGGGCCACCAGTTGCCAGTACTGAGGCAACGCGGGGGTGATTCATCAAAGCAGTCGTTGCTTCCAAGCTTGGTTCTTCGATCCATTGAATCACACCTTCAGGAGCACCGGCAGCAATTGCTGCGTCACGAACCACCCGGGCAGCTTCTTCAGATGACTTTTGAGCTTGGGGATGGAAAGCAAAGATGATTGGGTTTCGGGTCTTAACGGCAATCAATGATTTGAATAAAGTTGTTGAAGTTGGGTTAGTAACGGGTGTCACACCAGCTAAGATTCCCAGAGGTTCAGCAACCGTGATCAGTTGACGTTCATGATCATCATTGATGATCCCAACCGTCTTATCATTTTTAATTGAGTGCCAGATTTCTTCAGTGGCAAACATGTTTTTAATCGCCTTGTCTTCCCAAACACCACGACCAGTTTCATCAAAGGCCATTTTAGCAAGTCGCATATGTTGGTCCAGTCCGGCCATTGCCATTTGGTGCACAATGTTATCGACTTTTTCTTGATCAAAATCGTCCATGGCACACAGCGCGTCATGTGCTTTTTCGACTAATGCATCGATTGTTTCCTGGACAGTGGCAGTCTTTTTAGGCTTTTCGTTGTTTTTATTTGAATTCATTTCTTTTAACATTTGATGACCTCCGATATGAAAATTCATTTGTTATCTTCTTCACATGAACTATATTATCACAGAATTTTTAAATGTAAATAGATAAGTTTAATTTCTTTTTCTTAAAAACGAAGTTGTCTGCTAGCCCTGATATATTGGTCTTCACAAGCCTTTTCATAATTAAATTAATAATGAAAGCGCTTAATATTTATCCTTGTGAAGTATTTTACTATCGAATTGGGAATTGAAACTAAATCTGCAAATAATTTTCATTATGCTGTAAAGACTGCTAAATCAGGTATCTAAGGGCAAAGAAAAATGTTTCGCAAAATTTGCGAAACATTTTTTAATTGATTGGTTATTTGATTTTTTTAATTGGCTTTTCAATCATCTTCAGCAATTGCTCTGATTGAATCCGGTTAATGATGGTGTCAGCTGCGACCTGCATCAACTTATCGTTTAATGTTTTAGCAGGTACCTCTGACTTCCCCTTACCAAGGTTGCGCAGTGAGTCGTTGAGCACGTCGATGAAATTATCAAACGCCTGCTTTGGAAAATCACCAGCCGTCACCTGATCGATGCCGTGACGAATCGTTTCCGTCGAAAACAACGGCTTTAATAGCCCGATCAAGAGTAAATCAGCTAACTGCATCGTTTGGTACTTTTTCTTGATTGGCGCAATAATCACCTGATGTTTAACGTAGTTATTGATCATCGCCGGCGTAATTGGTTCCACACCCAGTTGACCAATTGCGTCGTTCACAAACGCAACAACCTGGTCCATATAAAGATCGAACTTAGGTAGTTCATTCCAATGGGGTAATTGAATCTCACGCATTTGGGCTTCCCAGCGGTTATACTGATCGAATTCTGCCATGGTGGCCACTTCCTTTTTGTTTTAACAACTATCTCATGGTTATTATAGCATCTTTATCTAGTCTTAGTAACTAGATAATGTATTTACCGCCATTTTATTCTTGCAAATACCCGCTTACCTAAACTCTCCTGAACGAGGTAGTAAAAAGGATAAACCGTAACCAGTAATGGTAGATAGAAGAGTGCCATTTGCCAGTTAAAAATGCTCGTCAGAGAAAAAAGTTTGCCAAAAAAGACGAAAATGAGCACAAAACAGCCACCCATCAGCAACACCAGCCCGAATTTGAACCGGTTTAGCGGCCGTGCCACCATTAATAATGCCACCAGACAGACGGCGCCCGTCAGCAAGACTGACAAAGTAGATGTCTCGGCATAGCTCAACTTGAATTGAACGCCGCCGACAAGGTCAATCACTAGAATGTACGTGACCACACAGATTGCAGCAGGCGCAGCAATCACCATGACCTGCTTCATAAACTGACCCGTAATGCGCTGGTAGTTCGGTTCCAGTGCAAGGAAAAAGGAGGGGATCCCCACCGTCAGGACTGAAATTGGTGTCAACTGAATCGGCTGGAACGGGTAGCCGCTGATCATGAAAATAAAAATTAAACTCAACGCCACCGAATACATCGTCTTAATGAGGTAAAGCGACGCCACCCGCTCAATGTTGTTGATCACCCGACGTCCCTCATTCAGCACGTTTAACATGGCATCGAAGTTTGAATTGACCAGCACGAAGTCGGCAATACTCTTGGCTGCTTCACTGCCGCTGGCCATGGCGATCCCGCAGTCGGCCTGCCGAAGCGCCAAAATGTCATTGACCCCATCACCGGTCATCGCAACGGTATGCCCAGCTCGCTGCCAAGCCATCACCAACTGCTTCTTTTGGGAGGGGGTAACCCGACCGTAGACGTTATAGCGGGCTACCAGGTCATCATAGTCGATGTCTTCTCCCAAATTACTCATATCAACTAACTTATCCGCACCCTTGATGCCTGCTCTCCCTGCAATATTGGCAACGGTTGTTGGATTATCACCCGAAATCACCTTGAGGGCCACATCCTGATTTTGAAAATAAGTAAACGTCTCCAGGGCATTTTCACGAATTTCATCCTGAATCAAAATTAAGCCAAGTAGTTTGATCTCGCCTAAATCATCCGCTGACATCCGTGCCGTTTGGGCAATGCACAACACCCGAAAACCATCTGTAGCGTAGCCTTGAATCTGCTTTGACAAGTCAGCAGGAACCGGATGGAGTAGAAATTCTGGTGCTCCAATGACAAAGTTGCCATTATCGACTGTCACACCACTCCACTTTCTGGCTGATGAAAATGGCACGACTTTAGTCGCAGTCCACTCTGGATTTGGCAGGACTTTAGTTAACGCTCGCGCAGTTTCGTTGTCGTCACCAATCGCATTGATGGTGCCACCCACTACTGTATTTAACGTTTCCAATTGCTGGCCGGCCAGGGGGATGAGCCTGTTAAGTTGCAAATTACCACTGGTGATGGTCCCCGTTTTATCCAAGCCGAGTACGTCCACTCGTGCCAAGCCTTCGATGGCTGGCAATTCACGTACTAAGACCCGTCGCCGTGCCAAATTCATGGCGGATACGGCCAACGAAACCGACGTTAACAACACTAGTCCTTCTGGAATCATGCCGATCATGGCGGCCGTCGTGCCTAAAATCGCTTGACTGATACTATTATCGTTGTACAGGCGGGAGATAAAGAGCGCTGCGCCCAGCGGTACAATGACGATCGTCAAAATTTTAATGATCCGGTTGATCGTCGTCAATAATTGACTATTGGCGCCCTCGCCGGACTGAACTTCATCCGACAATGAGTTAACAAAGCTTTTAGCACCAACGTGGGTCGCTTGAATCATAGCCTGTCCACTAACAAGAAAACTGCCAGAAACTAAGTTGTCACCAACAGTCTTCGAAATTGGTGTCGCTTCACCAGTAATTTGAGATTCATCCACCTCGATTCCCGCGGTCTCAAGGACACGGGCATCAACGGGTAACTGATCACCACGACTGACAATCATGATATCGTCTTGAACGATTTGATCTTGGTGAACCGTCTGCTGGCCAGTCGACCGGATCACCTTATAAGTTGATTCCGAAAGCAGACTCATCTTATCAATTTGGCGTTTTGAGCGAATCTCTTGAAAGATGCCAATCGCAGTGTTAAAAATTGCAACGCCCAAAAACAGTTCATTTTTATAGCTACCAGTCAGCAGTACCAGTGCACCTAAAATAACGTTGATTAGGTTAAACCAAGTTAACAGGTTGTCGCGGAAAATTTGCTGCACGGAACGGGTCAGAGAAGGGGCTGGATCGTTACGTTGCCCAGCATCAATTCGCTGCTGCACTTCTTTTTCCGTTAGTCCACGCTGAGCTGCCATACCGCAAGCCACCTTCCAAAATTAATTACCTATATTGTACAAAAATTCCATTCACTCTGGGGCGACTTCTTGGCTTCTTTAAAGAAAAGTCAAAATATGTGGAAGCGCTTTTGTTATAATGGATAGGAATACGATGCGAAAGAGGAATAAATATGGTTGAAAATACAGTTAAGCTGGCTGATGGTAACGAACTGCCATTGGTTGGCTTCGGAACTTACTTGATTGGCACACAGGAATTAATGGATAGTACAATTAAAACCGCTTTTGATGCTGGTTACCGCCTAATTGATACGGCTCAGTTGTACCGGAATGAAGACTTACTGGGGCAGTCACTGATCAACTTGCAAATCCCTAGAGACCAGGTCTTCATCACGTCAAAAGTCGCTGAAATTAGTCAGGGTTATGACCAGACTATTGAGAGCATAGATGATTCGTTAAAACGGCTTCAAACCAACTATCTCGATTTATTGTTAGTGCACTGGCCAGTCCATAAGTATTTTTTTGAAACGTGGCGGGCACTTGAACAATTAAAGGCTGATGGTAAGGTAAAGTCGATCGGCGTTTCGAACTTTAGCATGGCGCACTTAGAACTTCTGCAGACTCAGGCTAAGGAAATGCCGGTCGTCAACCAGGTTGAACTGCATCCGTTCTTGAACCAACGGCCATTAGTCAAGTTCGATAAAGAAAATAAGATCGTGACGCAGGCTTGGAGTCCACTGGGACGAGGAGTCGTCTTAGATAATGAGATGCTGGCAAAGATGGCCAGTCACCACCACGTTTCCGTTGCTCAGTTGATCTTGAAATGGGATCTGCAAAACGGTGTTGCTGTAATTCCAAAGTCTAAAACACCAGAACGGATTCAAGAAAACTATCAACTTGATTTTGAGCTGTCTGAAGACGAATGCGGGATGATCGACTTGCTAAACCGCAATCAACGCACTGGAGAAGATCCTGAACTGGTCTACGAACTCGGAAAGCAGTATAAAGTTCATCATTAAGAAATAAGGGTGTGACACACCTGGTCAGGTCTCAGAATTTTTAACAGCCAGGGCGTTAAGAAATCAGTTTCATGCTGACCATTCATGACTTTTGTGCCAACCCTATTTATACTAATCAGAGGCTGTGACTTAAGTCTTAAATCATAGTCTTAAAAGGGCTTATCGAAGAGATCCAAATTTGATTTCTCGGTAAGTCTTTTTTGCTGGTCAAAATTGACGGTTTTATCCCTCAATTTTGACCATCTTTGCCATGTTCAGAGCCATGATGACGATACCAGTCTCCTTGGTTACCTTGTCAAACCGCTTACCATAAAACGTTTGAACCCTAAAGAAGCCTTCATTCTACCGAAGACTGGTTCCACATCTGTTTTCCGTCGGGCATATATTTGGGCAGTCTTTTTAGCGGTTAATCGTTCATGTTGCTGAGCTTTAAAGTATTCCCAGCTGGGATTAACACTGATATGTCGGGAGCGTCCGATACTCTTTTTTCTGTCACTATATCAAAAAAGCAGGTAGTTAAAAATCCGAGGATTTTTACTACCTGCTTTTAAATTAAGAGACTTATGTCACAGCCTCAATGGCTACGGGTTTAATTCAAACCCGTCATTGGATGCAATCAAATGTTCAATTTTATTAGTCGATACTAATGTGGTGGCTATCCTTCTTGTCTTCAGTCAGCTTTGGTAATGTCAACTTCAAGATACCGCCATCATAGGTTGCTTTAACATTGTCCTGATCAACGCCAGGCAGATAGAAGCTGCGGGTGATATTGCTGGAGCTACGTTCCTGACGGAGCACACGGCCCTTTTCATCCTTATCTTCACGGTCAATGTTGTGGACAGCGTTGATTCTTAACGTGTTATCGCGATAATCTAGGTGAATGCCGTCCTTCTTAAAGCCGGGTAATTCAGCTGAAACTTCGTAGCTCTTGTCAGTTTCCTTAATGTCAGTCTTCATTGTGTCATTGTTGTTGAAGAAACGACGACCGAAATTACCGAAATCATTGAAGAAGTTCATTGGATCCATTTCATCATAATCTCTGTTTGCTAAAAAGTTTGCCATAGTGTAAAACCCCTTTCAGAATTTTAAGCTAAAGTTGATGAACAAGTGGCTCTTATCACCTCATCAACCTTACAGTTACTATATTAGTCAGTATTGATCAGGATTGCAACTAATTAGCACTCTAATATAAAGAGTGCTAATTACAAATCTTTAGAAACTTTGTCGATTGACTGCATCACCATAATTTTGCCTTTCGGCGCTTACAGTATACAAAGTATCGGCCATCTTGAGCAACTAATATGCGTCAAACTTGGGGAGTGAGAGATTCTTCTCTTTTCCGTCCTTAAATACTCCCGAGAAGGCCATTAAATACCAAAAACGAATCAATCGTGCTTGATTCGTTTTTGGGTGTCTCACAAGATTCTACCAGATTATTCAATACTGATGTGATGACTGTCTGCCTTATCTGCAATAGCTTTCGGCAGTGTCAGTTTCAAAATACCGCCGTCGTAGGTCGCCTTAACGTTGTCCTTATCAACACCTGGCAAGTAGAAGCTGCGGGTGATATTACTTGAGCTGCGTTCTTGACGAAGAACGTGGCCCTTTTCATCCTTATCTTCACGGTCTAGATTGTGGACGGCGTTGATTCGTAGCGTATCATCGCGATAATCAAGGTGAATGCCATCCTTCTTAAAACCGGGCAGTTCAGCCGAAACTTCATAATCCTTATCAGTTTCCTTAATATCAGTCTTCATCGTATCAGTATTGAAGAACTGACGACCAAAGTTGCCAAAATCATTGAAGAAGTTCATTGGATTCAATTCATTGTAATCTCTGTTTGCTAAAAAGTTTGCCATAGTGTAAAACCCCTTTCAGAATTTCAAACTAAGGTTGGTGGACGAGTGATTCGTATTCCCTCATCAACCTTGCAAATATTATATTAGTCAGTATTGGTCAAAGATGCAAATAATTAGCACTTGAATTTTAGAGTGCTAATTATTTCTATCCAACATTGTTGAATTTTATACTGTTGAAAAAGGCACCAAACCAATGGTGTCTTCATCATCTAACGCTCTATTCAATCGAAAATAGTTTCTTCTTAAGGCTTTTAAATTCTTCTGCACTTGGATATGACTTTTGAGTACCTTTTTGAGTAACAGTCACTCCAGCATATTCATTAGCATGACGAATAGCTTCATCTATGGCATCTCCTGCAGCTATATAATGCGCAAAAGAACCAATGAATGAATCTCCAGCACCAGTTGTATCAGTAGCCCTGACATGCATTGCTCCAATTAATTCACTGTGGCTTTCATTAACCCAAAGGACGCCCTTAGAACCCAAGGTAACTATCATGTTTTTAACACCTAAATCGACCATCTTTTGTGCTGCTAATTTTATCTGATCCATATTTTCTACGGGCAACTTAGTCAGCGATGAAAGCTCAGTTTCATTTGGTGCAAAGTAATCTACTCTTCGCGCATAATCTATATCTAAATTTTCATTTGCGGGTGCAGGATTCAGCAAAACTGGAACGTCATGCTTATTTGCCAATTCAATAGCCCGATAGTTAGTTTCAAGCGGTATTTCTTGCTGCAGAACAATTATCTTTGCTTCTTTGAGAGTGTTTTCGTACTTGTCTAGAACACTTGGGGTCAGTTCGTTATTGGCTCCCTTAACAATAATAATCCGGTTATCAGAAGAAGGGTCAACAAAAATTGGAGCTACTCCGCTGTTAGAGTTTCCAACCCCGATAGCCGAAGTATCAATTCCAACGCTCTTATAATTCTGCATCTGCATCTTTCCAAAGTCATCATTGCCTAGCATTGTAACAAACGATACTTTTGAACCTAATTTAGCTGCTGCAACAGCCTGATTGGCTCCTTTTCCGCCACATCCCATTTCAAAATTAGGTGCGGCCACGGTTTCTCCTTCAACTGGCATTCTATCAATATAAGTAATTAGATCAACCATATTAGAACCAATCACTAAGACATCTGATTTGGCCATCTATAAAGCCTCCTTATTTTTCCAACCCTGTTGTCACTTCAAAATTTCGACTTTCTTTGGCATCGAGCATAATTAATGTACCAGCCTTTTTGGCGGCGGTGAATCCTTCTGGCGTACTTGTTCCAGGTATTGCGAAAGCATTGACCTGTTGATCAGCATTATATAAGATCCACCGAGTGGCTATTGGAAATTGTTGAGTCGAAAACTTCGTTAAAAAGTTTTTCCCATTCCCAATATCAACACGAAATTCTGCCTCAGGAACAATTGATTTAAGATCCTTTGAGAAAAAGACGATCTCAGGGTCATAATGCTTAGGATCATCCAATTTATTTATCAACTTTCCAGATGTTTTAAGCGCTTCATTGAACTTTTTCCATTCGGGAGTTGGATGAACATGATCCGGGATAGTTTGTCGTAATTGAAAGTTCTCATCGGCAATATTTGAACTCATTTGAGCATTATCAACATAAGCGTAATTCATATGGCATAGATACTGTAATGGCATAGGTTGATAGTTTGAAAGATTAGTCACCTTTAACCGAATATCAAACAATCCACTTTCCTTGGTCATTCTGACAGAAGGTTCTGCCAAATAGTGGTACCCGAACCCTTTTACGTATTCGTAATCACTATGCACCGACAGTGTGCCCTCGCCAAGAACTAAATATGAATGGTCCATTTCACTTGTTGGAAACTCACCATGTAGTTGGTAATCATCTTCTGGACCTGGGGTACCATTTGCTAACAATCCCGACGTAAATTGAAAGCATCCATACGTATCAGCAATCCCTGAGCCAGGTAGTGGTTGTTTAAACATATCTTTCATTTTAAGAGAAATATTGTCGAAAATAGCATCCCAAATAATTAACCCATGGAACGGTAATAAGGTTAAATATCCGCGTGAATTTTCGACTTTCAATGCTTCAATGCCTGACGGAAAAATAAATGTTGTGACGGTAAAGTTATCATCTTTGTACAATTCAAAGTTCGAATTATTAAACATCTCGTGAGTCAAATTTATTTTTTTCAACTTCAAGACTCCTTAATTAATTTGTTAAGCCCAGTCAAGTAAACGCTTTCATTACTTTTTATATACAAAGCTGCCAATTGGCAGCTTAAAAACTTAAATCGATTACTTGCCAATAATCTTCATACTTGCACTCGTTCCTAATCGAGTGGCACCAGCATCAATCATTGCCTGCGCTTCTTCAGCTGAGTGGATTCCACCAGCTGCTTTGACTTGAGTATGATCATCCACGGCCTGTTTCATGATTTTTACATCCTCCACTTTAGCACCGCTTATTGAAAATCCTGTTGACGTTTTGACAAAATCAGCATTGGCATCCGACACTAATTTAGAAGCCTTTGCAGTTTCATCAGATGTCAATAAAGCATTTTCAATGATAACTTTAACAATTCTGTTATTATCATGTCCTACTTCAACAACTGCCTTAATGTCATTCTCCACTGCTTCATAATTTTGGCTCTTAAACTCGCCAATATTCATAACCATATCAATTTCGTCTGCACCATTTTTAATGGCTTCTTTTGCTTCCGCAACTTTAATTGATGTCGTATTTGCACCCAGAGGGAATCCAATTACCGTTGCTGTTTTAACACCGGTACCACTTAACTTTTCGTGCACATATGAAACCCAATAAGGATTAATCATCACTGATACAAACTTATTCTCAATGGCTTCTTTAACGACGCGATCAACATCAGTTCTCGTAGCATCTGGTGCTAACAAAGTGTGATCAATATATTTATTTAAATCCATTAATCTCCATCTACCCTTCCGTTATGTCTATCTTGTTTTCAAATGCGACCACATTCTAATAAATTAGCTTTTCACACTAAGTTAGAGAAACTAATTTAGCAATGGATAATATTATCTTGTGATGGTACGACAAAATAAATCGACCATGTATAAAATGCATAAATTCCATTATTCTAATGATTTTTAGTTAAGTTGTATTTTGAAATTTTATTGACGATTTTTAAGCGTCTTCCTTTAATCTCCCATAAGACTGTTTGATTTCGAAAACAAAACTTATGTTACCAGTGCTCATATTTCTTCAATAAAAAATATACCACACAGCAAAAGCATCTTTCTTGCTGGGCCTTTATATTTATTTTGACACTGCTAGAATTTCCGGAAGCTTTGGAATTGACGGCATTGCACCCATCTTTTGAACCGTTAGGGAACTGGCATGTTGTGCAAAATTAATTGCGTCTTTCATATTGCTAAAGTCAGGCTTTAATTGAGAACTAAGAGCTCCAATAAAAGTGTCTCCAGCTGCCGTCGTATCAACAGGTTTAACTTTAAAAGCTGGTAGGAACTCATGGCCATTTTCATTAGCGTAAAAGGCACCCTTGTCTCCAACTGTAATGATCAAATTAGCAACTCCTAATTTTTTAAAAGCTTGATAATTTGCCATCATCGAAGATTCATCGGTCACTTCTATTCCAGTCAAAGTAGCACTTTCAGTTTCATTAGGGACAATTACATCCGTAACTCTTAATAATTCAGGTAAAATCTTTGCTGCAGGTGCGGGATTCAAAATTGTTGTAACACCATTGGCTTTAGCGATTTTAAACATTTCTAAAGCAGCTTCTTGCGGAGTCTCAAATTGTGCAACAACAAAGTCCGAACCTTTAATCTTATCCGATGCAGCGTCCACATCAGTTTTGGTTAGCCGCTGATTGGCGCCACCGTAAACGATAATACTATTTTGACCCTTCTGATCTAGCAGGATCGTCGCAGCACCTGTACCAGCTTGGTTGTCCTCAGAAATATTTGTAGTGTCAACGTGATCTTCCTTCAGACAATCAATCATAAAATGACCAGCGTCATCTTTACCGATTTTACCAATAAAATTAACGTCAGCGCCGGCGCGAACTGCTGCAATTGCTTGGTTTGCACCTTTGCCACCAGCTGCACTACTCCGGCTCAGACTGGCAATTGTTTCCCCTGGTTGTGGTATTCTCTCAATTTTTGAAGTTGTATCAACATTTAAGCTTCCCAATACTGTCACTGTTCTAGTCATAATTATTATGCTCCTCAAAAAAGTTTGGTCGTTGGTTTATGTTTTTATAGATAAAAGGTTTTACTAAACCATAAATAACGTTTGTTATTTATTTAACAACAAATACACTATCACTATTAGAAACCGTTTTCAATGAGAATTTAATTTTTAATTTTCGGTGTGGATACACTTGATCGCTTAATTAACCGAACCGGTAGCTCAACCACCTGCTGAGAAATAGTTGGATCATTAATACGATTTATTAGCAATTGCGTAGCCAGTTCCCCCATCCTTGCTATTGGTTGCTGAATAGTAGATAGTTCTGGTTCTACAAACGTGTCAAGATCAATTCCGTCATAACCCATAACAGAGATATCCGCAGGAATTTTTAAGCCCAATTTTTTTAGACCTCTGTAAAGGCCAATTGCAAGTTCATCATTAACCGCAAACACTGCCGTTGCATCACTCTGAACAACTGTTATAGCAGCGTCAAAACCGCCTCTTTTTGTTAAAGGTGAATATACTGTATTAATCATCGAAGACGGATCAAGTCCCTGTGTAACCAGCTCCTCTTTAAACCCAGTTATTCGTAATTTTATATTATCTGTTGCATCGTTGGGTACAACAACTGAAAATTTTTTATGACCCATTGACAGCAAGTATTGGGCAACTAAATGACCACCAACGCGATCATTGGTTCGAACTTGATCACCATCAGATAAGGGATTTTGATCCATCAGCAAATAAGGTATCTGGTTTTTCTTCAATATTTTATCAATTGTATTTTTAGTAATTGAAGAACTCGCGATAATCAAACCGTTAGTGCCACGTCCTATTAATTGTTCAACGTAGTACTCTTCCAAGCTAGAATCATTAGCACCACTAAAGTTAAAGGGCAGATATTCAAATTCACGTGAAACTCGTTGAATACCGTTAATGAAGCTGCTAAAAAAAGGATTCCCGATATTTGGAACCACCACCCCAATTGATTTGGCTTCGTTCAAAATTAAATTTCGGGCGTTAAAATTTGGAACATAGTTCAGTTGATCCTGTAATTGATGAACGCGTTCTATAGTTTCAGAGCTAAAACGATTACTCTTTCCATTTAAAATTTGGGAAACTGTGGTAACTGATACACCGGCAGCTGTGGCCAGTTCTTTAATAGTAACTTTATGTGCCATTTTTCACTAACTCCTTAAAAAATTCTTGCAAGCGATTTCAAGTTGTGCTAGGGTTATATCAAGTTGTTGGTTAATGTTTTTAGTAAATGGTTTTAGCTTAATTATATTGCAAGGAGGTACTAAAATCTATTATGAAAAAAACAACTGTTATTAACACAGAGCTATCTACTGTGATCGCTGGGATGGGTCATATGGACTGGTTAAGTATTGGGGATGCAGGTATGCCAGTTCCATTGGGAACTCAAAAGATTGATTTGGCACTCACCAAGGAAATTCCAAGTTTCATTGATGTACTGAAGAATGTCTTAAGTGAGCTAGAAGTTCAAAAGATTTATCTCGCTGACGAGATTAAGACTCAAAACCCAGATCAGTTGAAGGCAATTAAGGATCTGTTACCTGATGTAGAGGTTGAATTTATGCCACATTCAGATTTGAAAAAGAATCTCGCGAAGACTCACGCTTTCATTAGAACCGGTGAAATGACTCCCTTCTCTAATATTATCCTTGAATCTGGGGTAACCTTTTAATTCACCATTTTTTTATTTATAGTAAAAGGTTTCACTAAAACCTTTTAAAACTTTGTCAGATTCTAAACACACTTACATTAAAGGAGCGAAAAATTATGGATGCTAGCCAATCAAAACATGGCTGGACTCAACTATCAGATGGGTATTTAAGTAAAACACCAATTTTTCAATTTATTGTTGTTTCTCTTATTTTCCCCCTTTGGGGTTGTGCCGCAAGTTTGAATGATATTTTAATCACTCAATTCAAAACAGTTTTTTCACTGAACGATGCTTCAACAGCATTTGTTCAAAGTGCTTTCTACGGTGGTTATTTCTTAATCGCCATACCGGCTTCACTTGTTATCAAGAAGAACACGTATAAATTTGCTATTATGACCGGTTTAATTTTTTACATTATTGGTTGTGCACTGTTCTTCCCTGCATCACGTGTGGCCACTTACAGTATGTTCTTGGTCGCAATCTTCGCAATTGCTGTTGGTTTAAGCTTCTTGGAAACATCCTGTGATACTTACAGTTCAATGCTTGGTCCGAAAAAATATTCGACTATTCGCTTGAATATTTCTCAAACCTTAGTACCATTAGGCGATATTGCCGGTATTTTACTTGGTAAATACCTGATTTTTGGGAAAGTTGGCAACTTAGCAGATAAAATGGCTGGCATGCATGGTGCTGAACGTGTTGCTTATGGTGAAAGAATGCTTCAAATGACCTTGCGCCCTTACAAGTACATTTTGATTGTCCTGGTCGTTATGTTGATAATCTTAGCTGTAACACCTATGCCACGTTCTAAAGCTACTAATAAGGAAGCCGAAAAAGCGGTTGAAGAACAGCCTAAATTGGGTGAATCGATCCACTACCTTTTAACTAATGGTCGTTTCATGAAAGGTGTTGGCGCACAATTTGTTTACGCTGGTATGCAAACCACTGTTTGGTCATTCACCATTCGTTTAGCCCTCAACCTGATGAACATTTCGGACAGTGCCGCATCGTCCTTTATGGTTTGGAGTTACATTGCTTGGTTCGTGGGGAAGTTAGTTGCAAATTCATTTATGGGTCGATTCTCAAGTACTGGTGTATTGACTTGGTTCTCCGCCTGTGGAATTATAACACTGGTTATTACTTTCACAGTACCCAACGCAACTGCTGTGTATGCGGCAATTGCAACTAGTTTCTTCTTTGGTCCTGAATGGCCAACTATTTACTCACACACTTTGGATACCATTACAGAAAAGAAATATACAGAAACTGGTGGCGCTCTGATTGTTATGTCATTAATTGGTGGCGCAATCATCCCACTTATTCAAGGTCTCGTATCAGATGCTACTGGCTCAATGCAATTTTCATTCATCGTTCCAGCAATCTGTTTCGCAGTCATTACTGCATACTTCTGGTCAGAACATCATATCGATGCTAAAGCTGGAGCATTAAAGTAATATTTTAGATAATTATAATTTTAAAAAGTGACTTGTTGACGCGTACCCTAGAATTGTTTTCAATCCAGGCGAGCTCGTAACAAGCCACTTTTTTTAGTCATTTAAATGAGTACTTTAAGGCTGTCAAATCAGTTGGTAATATAATTTCAGGCACCAATTCTCTCGCACTAATTTTTGTGCTACACTATATGCATTAAATATTGGTATGTGCAGGCGTTACCAAAAACAACAGTGCCGTTGATGGAAAGGGGAAACTATGTCGACTGTACTGCTTTTAATTATCATGAGTTTAATCGCTGGCATTCTCATGGGAATCGTTGGCATGGCGTCGTTAACACTGTATCCAGTGCTTTTGGCGGTCGGAATCCCGCCAATTACCGCCAACGCTACGATTACTGTCGCCCAAGTCGGGGCCGGAGTGGGAACGGTACTTTCTTCATTGAAAGAGCTTCGTCACCATTGGGGGAAGGCCTGTGAGATTGCGGCTTTTTCCACAATTGGTAGTATTTTGGGAGCCATCCTCCTTACCCATAGTTCTTCAAAGGCATTTCAAAATATTGTGCCTGTCTTTATCTTCATCGCCGGAATTATGATCTTATCACCTAAGCGTTCGACAACTGATAAAGGGACACATTCATACTTGCAAATCATCAGTTGGATCAGCCTAATGCTGGTGGGTGTTTATATCGGTTATTTTGGCGCTGCGGCCGGTTTATTGCTGATTGCAGTCCTATCTAAATTAGTCGATGAAGATTACGCCGTGATCAATGCCATGCGTAACTTTTCCTCATTTATAAACAACATCATCTCTAGCGTGATTTTCATCATTCGTATTCCGATTGCCTGGAAAGTCATCATCCCTTTGCTTCTTGGACTATTTGTTGGTGGCTATATCGGTCCTGCTATTGTTCGCATCATACCGGCGAAATACATCCGAAAAGCGGTGGGAATCTTCGCCATTGTGTTAGCGATCGTTTTAGGGTGGAAGAGCTACTTTTAATTTAACCGACTTTGATGGGGTTAACTCTATGTTGAATTTGGGATTTCTGGTGGTGTAGTTGGAAATCCTTTTTTATTATTCACTGTTTCCTAGCCGAAACGCGCAAAAAGGGCACCCACGGCCGTATAATCGAATAAGGCGCATGACCCAAGTGTAGGGTCACACGCCTTGTCCTGTTATCTAGCCGAAACGCGCTCCAGTTCGGCATGTCCCGGCCGTATAAGTCAAAATAAAGTGAGGATTCAGCCAAAAACCAGCCGAATCCTCACTTTATATATGTTTCACTGTTACACAGCCGAAACGCGCAAAAAAGGGCAGCCCCCGGCCGTATAATCCAATAAGGCGCATGACCCAAGTGCAGGGTCACACGCCTTGTCCTGTTATCTAACCGAAACGCGCTCCAGTTCGGCATGCCCCGGCCGTATAAGTCAAAATAAAGTGAGGATTCAGCCAAAAACCAGCCGAATCCTCACTTTATATATGTTTCACTGTTACACAGCCGAAACGCGCAAAAAAGGGCAGCCCCCGGCCGTATAATCCAATAAGGCGCATGACCCAAGTGCAGGGTCACACGCCTTATTGGATTATACTCTGGGGGCTAAACGCCCTTTTTTACGCTCTACTTCATATCATACGCCTTCTGGAACAACTTCACGATATCCTCTTTAGTTCCCTTACGAGGGTTCGAGAACGCGTTGCCATCCTTCAAAGCATTTTCAGCCATTAATTCAAAGTCTTCTGGCTTTGCACCAATTGCCTTAATTGAACGTGGAATATTGACATCGTCACACATCTGACGCATTGCCTTAATCGACAATTCAGCTGCATCACGCGTTGACAAACCATCCGTGTTTTCACCCATGATCTTTGCCAATTCTGCAAAGCGTTCTGGGCATGCCTGAATATTATATTCCTCAACGATCGGTAATAGCATTGCGCAGCACACGCCATGAGGGGCATCATATTGACCACCCAATTGGTGAGCCATCGCGTGAACGTAACCTAAGTCAGCATTGTTAAATGCCATACCACCAAGCATTTCAGCTTCAACCATCTTAGTCCGTGCTTCAACGTTATGGCCGTTAGCAACCGCTTCACGTAAGCTTTCCTCAACTAATTTAATGGCTTCAACACATTGGCCGTCAGTGATTTCGTTACGGTTAGTCGAAACATATGGTTCGATTGATTGAACGAAAGTATCCATCCCAGTTGCAGCGGTTAAGCCCTTTGGGACATCCAGTTCCAGCATTGGGTCGTTAAACGAAACTAGTGGAACGTTACGCCATGAAACAACAACGAACTTCAGCTTAGTTTCTTCGTTAGTGATCACACAGTGACGGGTTAATTCTGAAGCAGTCCCGGCAGTTGTGTTAACAGCCATCAGTGGTGGTAGTGGGTTGTCAAGCGTTTCGATACCAGCTAACTTGGTGATATCGTCGCCGTTAGTCAAAATAATACCAGTACCTTTACCACAGTCATGAGAAGAACCACCACCAACAGTGATGATACTGTCACAATCGTTATCCAGATACATCTTCTTAGAAGCTTTAATGTTACGGATCTTAGGGTTCGGTTCAACGCCGTCAAAGACCACGTAGTCAACACCGGCAGCCTTTAATGAATCCAACGTTTGTGAAACTGGACCATTGTCCATGCCTTCCAAAACCTTATCAGTAACAACCAATGGCTTTTTCATGTTCAACATCTTGGCACGGTCACCAATCTTCTTGATGACGCCGGCACCAAAGAAGTTAACACTTGGCATTAAGAAATCAAAGTTTTCTTTCATGGTATACACTCCTAAATATAGATTGTATGTTATCGAATTCACTAAAATGTTAACACCAATATTAAACATTGTAAACGTTTAATCTGAGATTCTTGTGATTTTGATTTTAACCGACTCTTATAAAATGCATGATATCAGCATCCAACGGGGTTTATAATACGGAATTTAGCGAGGTGTCTACGGTTATTTTTAAATGATTCATGGCATCAATTAATCTGCATTTTCACAAGTAGAGACCTTTACAAGTCAATGATCTAGTTAACTATTTAAGTGCTAATGAAAGTAAAAACCTCACCATTTTCATAGTGAGGTTCTGGACTAATTTGTAATGTTGTGTTCGATTTCGTCCAAACTGCCGTTGATGATTTTTTCGTTCAATACTTCGCCTAACTTGTGAAGGGCGTCATCGCGGGTCTTGATTTGGTCCATATCGAAAATAATTGCGGAAATATCGCCGCCATCATAATCAAAGTTTTCGTGGTAAATGTAACGATCAGCATTCTTATCGATGCAATACTGATTGACTTTTTCACCTAAACCGTCAGCCCAGTCCAAATCCTTCATTTCTGGAATGTCTTTGCGGGTAACGTAGCCTTGCTTGGCAATCAGGTCGGCAGCCTTTTGAATCACTTCATCAGTATATTCAAAAGCTGGCTTGGTTGAGGTTGCGCCTTTATCTGCACTTTTGTCTGCCATAACTAAGATCTCCTTTAATTTATGTTGCATTATTATTTTAGCACTATTTCAGTAATTAAGCGCAATTATGCTGTGAGGTTGGTGGTCTGTTCAAGATTTAAGAACACGCTTATGGCCGTTCGTCTCTGTTGACGACACTTTCTAGTTGGTGGCCATCACGATTATGTGGACTAAGGACGCAAAATAGTCAAAATAATTCCTGATCTGCACGTCACCCAGCAAGTGTTTAAAACCCTTCAAACTTAGCGCTGACGGTATTTACATGCTGGTCAGCCACTTGACCATTTAATACCACCATGTCAGGAGCATCAAAATCAGCTGAACAGTCTAATGAAAGTCGAGAACAAACAGTCCCACCGCTAAAAATTCATGATAGAATTAAGTATGTATCCGCTAACATTAAATAACTAAACTGAATTTTAAACGAAGGAAGTTTTTACATGGCAAATGAGAAACAAACATTCAAACCCGGCAAATATTCGGTTAAGGCACAGGGACACAACGGCACTTTCCCCGTTGACGTGACCTTTTCTCAAGATCGGATTGAATCGGTTAACGTGCCTGAACGCAGCGAGACGGCTGGTATCAGCGACGTGGTCTACGACCGTATTCCGCAAGCGATCGTTGACGGTCAGACGTTGAACGTTGACGCCGTTACTGGTGCATCTGAAACGAGTCGTGGCATTCTTGCGGGTGTCGCTGAAGCCGTTAAGCAAGCCGGTGGTGATGAGACTGAATGGCAACAACGTGACAAATACGTGCCAAAGGTACAACCCAACAGCGATCTGCAAACTGACGTGGTCATCGTCGGCGGTGGCGGTGCTGGCCTATCAGCAGCTGCAACGGTTTTGGATCAGGGGCGCAAAGTCGTTGTCTTAGAAAAGGCACCGGCTTTGGGTGGCAATACCATTCGAACTGGTGGCCCAATGAACGCTGCTGATCCAGAATGGCAAAACACGTTTAATGCGCTACCTGGTGAACATCAAACGCTTCAAAACTTACTGGATATGAGCGTGGACGACATCGATCCTGAATACCAAGATGATTTCAAGACACTCCAGTCCCAAATCAAGGATTACTTCGAAGATATTAAGACTAAGAAGCCTTACCTTTTCGATTCCATCGAACTTCATCGTATTCAAACTTATTTAGGCGGTACCCGAACCGATTTAAAGGGCAATCGAATTTACGGCAAATACAGTCTAGTTAAGACCCTGACTGATAACGTCCTTAAATCTCAAAAGTGGTTAGCTAAAATTGGCGTCAAATTTGATACCTCAGAAGTGGCCATGCCTGTCGGTGCACTGTGGCGTCGGGGCCATAAACCGGTTGAAGATGCTGGTGGCGCTTATATTTCAGCACTCAGCAAGTACGTCAAACATAACGGTGGGGTAATTGTGACCGATAGCCCTGTCACCCGGTTACTTTACGCCAAGGGTCATTTGAGCGGTGTCCTGGTTGAAAAGCCGGGCGACCACTCCTTTACGGTTCAAGCAAAAGCGGTCATCCTGGCTTCCGGTGGATTTGGAGCCAATACAAAGCTAGTTCAAAAATACAATACCTACTGGGATCATATCGACGATGATATTGCGACTACTAACGCCCCAACAATTACTGGCGATGGCATTGGCCTGGCGGAACAAGCTCACGCTGATCTCACTGGGATGGGCTTCATTCAAATGATGCCCGTTTCCGATCCGAAAACTGGCGAGCTATTCTCAGGTATCCAGTGTCCACCTGCTAACTTCCTAATGGTTAACCAGCAAGGTAAGCGGTTCGTTAACGAATACGCCGAACGTGACGTCCTCGCCAAAGCTGCATTTGACAACGGTGGCCTCTTCTACCTGATTGCTGATGAGGAGATCAAAAAGACCGCATATAATACCAGTGAAGAAAAACTTGAACAGCAAGTCAAGGACGGCCGTTTGTTCAAAGCGGATACACTAGCCGACCTTGCCAAGCAGATCAATGTTGATCCTGATACGCTGGAACAAACCGTTGCCACCTACAACTCTTACGTCGATAAGGGCGAGGATCCTGATTTCGGTAAGAACGTCTTCGACTTGAAGGTGGAAAAGGCGCCGTTTTATGCCACGCCGCGAAAACCTGCCATCCACCACACAATGGGTGGCCTGACCATCGATAATGGGGCCCACGTACTGGACCAAGATGGCAAGGTTATCGCCGGGCTGTACGCTGCTGGTGAAGTTGCTGGCGGGATTCACGCTGGTAATCGGCTGGGTGGCAATTCACTAGCCGACATCTTCACTTTCGGACCCATCGCGGCTAAATCAGCCACTGCTGAAATCGTTGATACTGTAACTTCCGCATCCATTCATTAAGTTATTAATAGTTATCAATAATTTATCGGTGTACCTAAGTTTATTGACGATGAAAGTTGCACCCTTGTACTTTCCTGATACGTACTGATAATCCCTTGTAAATTGGTATCAATATCTCCTGAAACCCTTAAAATCACCCTTGTTTAGCTGTATAATGAAAGGTAAACTTTTAATTTGATTTTACTTACGAAATGAGGAATGAATTCTTGGATAGTGGTCAGATAATTATCAACTTGATTGTCATATTAATCACTTTCTGTTTTGCGGCGTTTTTTGTTGCCTGCGAATTTGCTTTGGTTCAATCCCGACCTAGCGCCATCGAAGAGGCCCTCGAGAACGGTGAAGGTTCAAAGAATCGGCTGAAGCGATCATTAAAAATGGTAACGAACCTCAACGAATACCTGTCAACGACTCAGGTTGGGGTTTCCGTTGCCGGCATTATTTTAGGTTGGCTCGGTGAGTCAACCTTATCTGCCATTTTATTTGATCTCATGGACATCACGCACACCAATCCCGGTGGCACAACGGCCCATGCAATCGGTGCAGTGATCGGAGTCTTACTGCTGACCTACTTAGAAGTGGTCTTCACTGAAATTGTGCCGAAGAATATCTCGATTGATATGCCATTAAAAGTGTTGCGCTACATTACAACACCACTGCATTACTTCCACATTCTGTTCTACCCGTTTGTCTGGTTATTGAACGTGTCAGCTAACGGGATCGTTAAGATGTTAGGTCTGCCAGTTGCAAATGAAAGCGACGAGGTGCTTTCTCAAGCAGAGATCTTGAGCCTATCTCGAAACGCCGTTGAAGGCGGTGAGCTGGAGAAAAACGACTACGTTTATATGCAACGGGCGTTTGAGTTAAACGATAAGGTTGCTAAGGACATTATGATCGACCGGACAGCGTTGATTGTGATTGACATTACGGCAACGGTCAAAACAGCCATCAACATGTATTTGCAAGAAAAATTCTCGCGCTTACCCGTTGTGGCGGACGGTGACAAGGATAAGATCTTGGGCTACGTCTACAATTACGATTTGATCCGACAGCAGCAAGTTGACCCCACGATCCACATCGATCGCTTATTGCGAAACATCTCCACGACCCCTGAATCAACACCGATCACGGAAGTGCTTTCCCAAATGATCCACAAGCGTACACCAATCGTTGTCGTGGTTGACGAGTATGGCGGGACCTCAGGAATTATTACCGATAAAGATATTTATGAAGAATTGTTTGGTACCGTTCGAGATGAAATTGACGATGCTTCTAACGAGGACATCTTTAAACAACCAAACGGCACCTATCAAGTCAGCGGCAAGATGACCACCTACGATTTCGAACGTTACTTTGACGTTGATATTAAAGAGTTCGAAACTAATGACGTGGTTACCCTTTCCGGTTCAATTCTGGATAACCACCCGGATTTGAAACAGGGAAGCGTTTTGCACATTGAGAACTTTGACTTTAAAGTTTTAAATTATGAAAATTCGTTCATCAACTGGTTTGAAGTAACGGTAAACGAACCGGTTCCAACCGAGGATGAAGAAGACGAAGAAGATTAACGGTGACGAGAGGGTGGCAAAACACGCTTACATCACTGAATAGCAATGCAAAAGGTGGATCCCTTGAACTAAATCGGGGATCCATTTTTGTATTGCAAAAATTGGGTCTGGGTTTTGACCCAGATTTTAAGCTAGAAAGTAGTCTAAAATCATTGATATTCTCCGTTTTGTACATTTTTTTAGGTTCAGACCACTACCCAATTTTTACGGGTTAAAGTACAATAATAGGGACAATTCATTCCGATTACTTTGGAGGCTTAGAAACATGACTGTCATTGATAAAGCAAGCGCGTTAGTGCAGAGTAAATCAACCGTTACTTCTATTATGCCCTGCCTGCTAGGAATTTTATTTGCGGCAAGTTACTACCATTCGTTTATCTGGCTCAACAGCTTAATGATCCTGATAGCTGTGGTGGCCTTCCATCTCGCGGTCAACGCCCATAATCAGTACAAGGACTATGAACGGTTTCACGACCAGGATAGCCACAACAATATCTTGAAGAACTTTAAGATTACGCCACTTCAGGCACAAACGACCATTATTAGTCTGACACTGTTCTCAGCCGTCTTAGGACTAACATTGGTTTACCGCACCGGCCTACCCGTCCTCTGGGTGGGGATCGCCAGTTTTGCGGTTGGTTATTTTTACTCTGGCGGTCCCTATCCAATTTCGAAAACACCATATGGTGAGGCTTTTTCAGGACTGACAATGGGCTATAACATTACTTTCCTGGCCACCTACGTTAACGTCTTCCAGCTTGCTAACCTTCAGGGACTCTGGTACAAAACACTAATCGTTGCCATTCCCGCAGTCTTCACCATCAGTAACATCATGTTGGCAAACAACATTGCCGACCGCAAAGAAGACCTGAATCTGGGCCGGAAAACTCTCGTTTATTACTGGGGCAAACAGGGCGCCCTGCTCCTATGGCAGCTCAGCTTTGTCATGGCTTACGTGGGCGTGATTCTTGCCGCTATCATGCGCTTACTGCCACTTTGGACACTGTTAGTACTCGTCACGATCCCAATCGTGTGGCGTAATACCGTGCGTTTCAGCAAGCGGCCTAAAAAGGAAACGACCTTTATTTATTCGATCATTAACGCGCAGCTGATCCTGATTGCAACGGTTGTTGGTGGCGCAATTTCCTTCATTTAATCGATTATGAGCTTACAAGTCAGGTTGAACTAATGACCTCGTCTCTTAATCTAGCTATCAACTCTTCTAATCGCGCGTAAATCAGATCCAATATTAAAACACGATAACTGACAAACTTCCACTGCGGAAACTTATCGGTTATCGTATTTTTTTGAAATGCCATCTTATTTGGTTGGCTTTAAAATTCAAATTTGGCTGATATCAATGACGGGATAAGCCGCTAAAATAAACCTATTCTTTCGAAAGTTGTGCTCGAATAAACCGACTAATTTGTTTAATGCCTGCTGCAAACTGGCTTTCGGTTTCAAATGCATATGAGAGGCGAACGTTGTGCTGAGCTCCGCTGCCGTATACCGAGCCAGGATTTAAAACAATGCCGTTTTGATCAGCCTGGTCAAATAACTGCTGAACGTTAACGGCAGGATCCAGTGTCAGCCAGATGTAGAACCCGCCGGCTGGCTTTTGCCAAGTTGCCACCTGACCGAGCTCAGACTCAAGCACCGATAACGCGCTATCTCGACGTAATTTCAACTTCTGTCGAACCGTCTCCAGATAGCGGTCGTAATCAGGGTCGTTCAAAACCTCAGTCAAAACCATTTGGGACACGGAACTGGCACCATAATCAGTCTGCATTTTCACGTCCGCCAAGCGCTTAATAATCGATTGTGGTCCAACAATCCAACCGATGCGCATTCCCGGTGCTAGCGACTTGGAAATACTGCCCAGATAAAGAACGTTACCGGACTTATCGAGTGCCTTCAACGGCTGCGGTGGCCGCTCGTCCAACCACAGATCCTGATAGGCGGAATCTTCGATAATGGGAAGCCGCCGTTCTTGAGCATACTGGATCAGATCAGCACGCCGCTGCTGGCTCATCACACCGCCCGCTGGATTATCAAACGTTGGGATCACGTACAGCAGCCGCTGTCCCTCACCGGCAGTAATGTGCCAATATTGAAGACCCTGACGATCCGTTGGCAGCGATTTGAACTGTGCATGCACCGACTGCAAGACCCGCAACGATTTGAGATAGCTGGCTGGTGTCGTGTAGACCGTTGCACCATCCGCTAACAGGGAAACGGCGATCAACTGCAGGGATTGCAGGGAACCCGAAGTGATCAGCACACTGTCAGCACTGGTCTGAATATCCCATTTAGCGAGCCGTTCGGCAATGATCTGACGCAACGCCAGAGATCCCATGGGCGGTAAATAGTTCATGCTGGTCAACTTGGTGCTTGCTTGCAACATGGCGTGCTGCATCAGCTCTACCGGAAAAATATCCGGTCCCAGTTCACCGGTGCTCAACCGGATGCGGGCCTGCGTCTCGACTTTGTTGATGCGCTGAATCGTGGCCTGATTTGCCACAAATTCGCCCGAATCAATGAAGTCTTGCCAGTCGACCGGCTGATGCATCATCGTTGACCAACTGTTACTAGCGATTCGGGTGCCGCCGCCAAATGCAGTGGTCAGCACGCCATCCGCCAGTAAAATGGTCATCGCTTTGGCAACGGTACTACGGTTCACATGGAACTGGGACGCCAGTTGCCGCTGCGATGGCAATTGGGCATTGATTGGCCAGTCACCGCGCTGAATATGCGAGATGCAGGTATTAATAATTTGTTGGTAGACTGGAATTTTACTGGTGGCATCTGGTTGCCAGTTAACTTCGATCATCAAAACACCTTCTTTCGATTTCTAGGGAGTTTTAATATGTTCAACTTACTCAAAGGCCTCTTATTTGGCCTCGCCTATGTCGCTCCGATCGGCATGCAAAATTTATATGTAATTAATACGGCGCTGGAACAACCCAAGCGCCGCGCCTACCTCATCTGTGCAATTGTCATTTTCTTTGATATCAGTCTGTCATTAGCCTGCTTTTTTGGCGTTGGTCAGCTCCTGACAACCTGGCCGCTCTTAAAGCTGATCCTGTTCGCTGGTGGCGGTGCCTTCATCGCCATTCTGGGCTGGCAACTTATCCGTTCAACCACCACGCCGCTGGACGTCGCCAGCCCCAAAACGGCATTTAAATACCGTACCGCGATCATGGCCGCCTTTGCCATCGCCTGGCTTAACCCACAAGCCATCTTAGACGGTACGTTGCTTTTAGGGGCGTTTCGGGCGTCACTGCCAGGTCTCAGCGGTGACTTATTCGTTGGTGGCGTTGCCATTTCTTCCTTCGTTTGGTTTACCAGCCTCACCACCATCGTGAGCCTATTACGTTCACAGTTAAACCCGAAAGTCCTGATGTGGATCAACCGCGTCTGTGGCGTCGTGATGCTAGGCTACGCCGTCAAACTACTCAGTAACCTAGTCCAGGCGCTACTCTAAATTACAATCCCTTAGTTGGGTTCAGCACAAACTCCTGCAGGCGGTCACCAAACTGGATCACGGAGTCGTTTTTGCCGTTTCGCAACTGCCACAGCAAGAACAGCATCACGTTACTGGCGTACAGGTCACTTAGATAATCTAGTGGCAAATCAATCTCATTGGGTAAGTCGACATGCTGAAAATACGTGTAGGCCGTTGACCGCAAAATTTGTCGGAAATTGCGCTCCAGATCGGCTGTTTCGGTATGAATGTCAAATAACTGCAGCAGGATCTCGCGATACTGCGTTAATGCCACAATCAAAACTTTGACCGTATTAGAGCCAATTTCTGGCGTATGGATCTTGAAGCGCTGGTTCACGATACCCCGAAAAACTTCGGTATACTCCGTCACCAACTTTTCAAGCAGGTCGTATTTATCATAATAGTGGCTGTAAAATGTCGACCGGCCAATCCGAGCACGTCGGCTGATATCTTGGACAGTCATGGCTTTAAAACCCTTTTCTTTTAAAAGCGAAAAGAAAGCCTTGGTAATTTGCTCGTTAGTTCTTCGAACCCGTAGATCTTGTTTTTCAGACATTTTTTCACCTCTAGTTTCTCTTTCTTCTGTTTATTTAAATTCGTGTTGCATTCGCCTTAATCCTCAAATTGCAGGATCACGTGGCCTAGCGGCGACTTCGTTGTTAAAATACAGTACTGGTCACAACAAAAAGTGACACCTCCCGAAACAAAAAAGCAGCCTGATAGATCCAGGCAACGCCTTCAAATCAGCGTTATCAAAAAATAATGCCATATAACCAATGCCATAATCCCTTAAACCGCACTCCACAACTTATGTAAAGATGCTCAAATAAACTGGGAACCCACCATATTTCGACAACCTATAATGAAATTGTAACACTATCCGTGCTATCATAAAGTATCAACTACACAACATCTACCAATTTATCGGTTATTCGGAGGAAAAAACATGGACCCAATGCGTATTTTATTTATTTCAATCGAAGGTAATACCCGCAGCTTTGTTGAACACCTAACGCACTACGCGATGGCACAGCACATTAAAAATAAGGGCTTACCAGAAATCGTATCAACAGAGATTTCAGAACAAACTGACTTTACCGATGAAACGAAACCGTATTTCTGCTTTGTGCCGACCTATCTGGACGGCGGTAATGGCATCGATAACGGTGTCAAAGAACTGATGACTAATGTCATGGGCGAATACATCGACTATCACGACAACGCCAAACAACTGATTGGAATCGTTGGCAGCGGTAACAAGAACTTTAATGAACAGTACTGCTTGACCGCACGTCGTTATAGTGAAAAGTTTGACGCACCATTCATTGATAATTACGAACTTCGCGGTGTCCCCGCCGACGAAGCACGGGTGTACAAAAAAATGGTCGAACGCGTGCAGCTGTTAAACATGTAACAAAGGAGACGAGAGTTTGAGCGAGGATATTTTATCTGTTTTAAATCATCACAGAAGCGTCCGTCAGTTTGATGGCCAGTCACTGACTAATGCCGAAGTTACCACGCTGGTTACCGCAGCCCAACATGCAGCAACCAGTACTTTTTCACAGCAGTACAGCATCATCAGCATCACTGACCAGGACCTGAAGCACGAAATCGGTGAGATCACTGGTCATCACTGGGTGGAAAATAGCGGCCATTATTTCTTGATGATTGCTGACCAGCACCGAAACCTAGCAATTGCTCAAGCGGCTAACGCAGATACCAGTGTCTTACGGTCGTTTGATAAGTTCATGGCAAGTGTCTTCGACGCTGCCATTGCCACCGAGGCCATTGTCACAGCTGGCGAAGCCATTGGACTTGGCAGTACTATTATGGGGAGCATTTTGAACAACACGCAACGGCTCATCGACCTACTGCATTTACCAGAACTGACATTTCCCTTGTTGGGCATTGCGGTCGGTCATCCCGCTGAAAAACCAGATTTGAAACCCCGGCTGCCACAAGCCTTGATGCATTTTACCAACCAGTACATCTGGCCTGATGATTTCGCCGTTGAATTGGAACGTTACAACGCCACTACAGCAGATTACTATGCCAGTCGTAACAGCAACTTGAAACAAATGACGTTTAGCCGACACATCATTGGCGAACTGAGCCGCGACCCGAATCTGCGAGCCGAGCTGGTGCAAGTGATCAAACAGCAGGGATTCAACCTGGATTGAGTGTCAGCAATTTAATTCTCAAAAGGCAGTCGGAACCTTTTTAAATAAATGATAAATAGGTGACTTTCCAAAGTTCAGGAAAGTCACCTATTTAGGTTGCAACAGGCCCAGTCAAACATTACTGGTGGCTGCGCTGAAAATTTCCCAGTATCACGAGGCCAAGCGCCAAAAGCATCGCAATCGTCACACTTAAGAAGAGTGCTCGATAATTAAAGTAGTCGATCATTAAGCCGCCGAACAACGGCCCAGCAGCACGACCCAGTGAAATGGCAACATTATACATTCCCTGGTATTTACCCTTTCGGCCGTTTGCTGCTAAACTATCCACCCAAGCGGGCAGTCCCGGGAAACCAATCATTTCACCAACCGTCAAAATTACCATGATAATGATAAATGCACTGTACTGGCTGGCAAAGATCAGCAGGAAAAACGACAGGGCAAAAATCGACACCCCTAGGCCCACCTGCGTTGCCAGCTTATGACTCGCAAATATCCGGTTCATTAGTGGCTGGCCAAAAACGATCAAAAAACCGTTCAACGTCCATAACAGGCTGTAATCTCGAAACGGAATGTTCAGGTTCGTCATGTGAACTGAAAGGACACTTTCCCACAACGAATAGCTGGCATAAAGGGTGAAGACCATCAAACAGATCAGCCAGATCACGCGTAAGTTAAGCTTGGGGACGATACCATCACCCTGATAGCCATTATGGCCCACGCGGACCTCGACTTTGAACTCGGTCACCATCAAGACAAATAGTAGGACGTAACAAAGGCTAGTTACCGCCAAGACTACGGTGATGCCGAAATCATCCAACAGGTAACCAACGAGCAGCGTTCCTATGACGACACCAACGTTTAAGGCAATGTACATTGAGTTAAAAACCTGCCTAGTGGTGTGTGATTTGATGGTCGCCGCAAACGAATTACCGACTGTCAGACTAATACCGTCACCAAAACCAACGACAAATAACATCAGTGCGAAAACTGGCCAGCTGTGATAAAAGATCAGCACCAGCATCGCCATCAGAGACATGCCGGCGCCCAGGATGCCCGTTCGGTATGGTGACCAGCGATCGAATAAGAGACCGCCGACATAGTTGCCAACCATCATCAAAAGTGACATGATCAGCAAAACCGTTCCGGCCGTCGTGAGTGACTTACCCAAGTATTTATTCAAATAAACTGTAATCAGGGGCCACATAAACGCCGCGCCCGCGTTCAACATCAACGTGGCCACGAACAGCGATGGTAACCGAATTTCCTTTTTAGTGGCTATCATCTCAGCACGCTTCAATCCGTGACCGGTGCGTTAAAGCCACCGGTCAACACAAGTTTGCCGTGCACCTGACCCCGACTGACTAAGTCGTACGCCTGCTTAAGGCTGGCAGCATTAATACCACCCGTTAAGGCCTGTGTCAGCGTGGGGGTCAAAACACCCTGGTCTAGAAGTCGGGCAATTAATTGGAGCGTCTTCCCCTGACTATTCACGTTATAATCAGCGTCACTCTTAGTAAACATATACTCCCAATCAAAACTGGCAGCCTTATTTTTAATTTTGTATAATGGCAAATCAGCAGAACTACCAACAATTGAGCCAATATGTCCAAATGGCCTGATCAGTTCAGCAGCCACGTCAAAGTAATCTTCCGGCGCGTAAAGGATCGCAACTGCATCGAGGCCATCGTAGCCTAGGTCGCGAACCTGGACCAGCAGATCCTCATGATAATCAAGCGGGTAGTCCACTTGGTTATGTTTTAACCAGTCAAAGTTCTTTGGACTGCTGGTGGCCAGTACCGTCAACCCCGCCCAGTGCGCAAGCTGTGCCATTATGGAACCGACCCCACCAGCACCATTGATAATGAGTAACGTCCGTCGCTGATTCTGATTAGCTTTGCCCACAAACTGCATTTTTTCAAATAGCAGCTCATAGGCCGTCAAACTAGTAAGCGGCATAGCCGCAATTTCTGCTTCAGTCAGTGACCGGGGAGCCAAACTGGCCAGTCGCTCATCCACCAGTTGATATTCTTCGTTAGCACCCGCCATTTGAGTCGAACCAGCATAATAGATCTGGTCACCAACTCTAAACTTGGTCACTTCTTCGCCCGTCTCAACGACCGTCCCCACTGCATCGTAGCCCAGGATCTTCGGTGCCATTTTGGGTGTGACTGTCTCTTTTAACTTGGTATCTACCGGATTCACTGAAACGGCACCAACCTGCACCAGCACCTGATTGGAACTGGCACTTGGCTTCGGCAGCGTCAGGTCAGTTAATTGATGATTGGCATTTACGCCGATTGCTTTCATAGTCGTCATGCGAGCACCTCCATGGTTAGTTTGTTAGCTTCATTGTAACAGACCAATTGCCGGACGCAAACCGAAATACCATCTACGCTACTGCCCTTAGCGTCCTTATTTATCAGCTCAAAGACGTTCCAATTTCGCTCCAGTGCAGTGAATCGTTTGAACGAACAAGGGCAGCTGTGACAAAATACAGATTCTTGCTAAGTATGCAAATAGCGTCGTAGGTTCCAATCAGGATTCCACGACGCTATTGACTTACATTCTAGGGTCAAAGCGAGCTTCGCCCACTCTCCTCTAAATGCAATTTATTGTAATTTATAAGTGTAGTTAGCAGCTGGTGCCTTGCCAACAGAACTCTTGATCGCTTGGTTCTTGCTGTTAACAATGTGGAAGGTGCTCTTTGAAGTAAAGCGCATGTAGAACGTCGATTTAGCGCCACCCTTGGCTTTCACATTGATCTTCCAGAACGTTGGTGTCTTAGCATCTACGCTATAAGAGGCATTCCGAAGTGGATGAGCAGTCTTCTTACCATAGTAAACGTACTCGTTCAAGCCCGTTTTTTGGCTGAAGGAATACTTGATTGACCAGCCTTTATAGCTGTTTGACTTCCACGAACCGGTTGGTGTTGAAATCTTAAAACTAGCGGCTGAAGACTTCTTGGTTGAACTGGTCTTTTTAGTCGTTGATGTCTTACTGGTTGTCTTCTTGGTAGTGGTCGTCGTCTTAGTAGCTGGCGACTTAACGGTCATAATGCGGTAGAAATACCGTTTTGTTGAAGAGTTACGCGCGTAAACATAAAGCTTAGTGTTCTGCTTTTGCTTAGGAATCTTAACGCTGTAAGCACCAGTGGTCTTCGAAGCAGTCCCAGTGGCAATCACTTTCTTCTTCGAACTTTCAACAATGATCCGTACGCCCTTTGAGGCTTTACCAGTGACCTTAGTTGAAGTGGTATAAATATTATTGATCGACAGGCTTGGACTTCCTGCCGCAACCGTCGTCTTGGCGGAAGCGGTAGTCTGATTGACCATGCCGGCGCCCACAAAGCCTAATGCTGCAACTAAACTGGCCGTTAAAACAGCTATTTTTTTCATTATAAATCTCTCCCTTATAGTGTCTGTAAAAAATATCTCAGACTTAATCAGCAAGATTGAGTATAACCCGCCAAACCTTAGGATGCTAGTCTATTTGACGAAGTTTTAGCACTTTTTAATTTATGCGCCATTAAGCATGTGTTTTTAGATTCAGTTTAGGTAAGGGGGCGCTTTTTATGCGCCTATCTTTAAGTGAAACACCGCTTCAATAAAAAGGACTGCCAAATCCCCTAATTCAAGCAATTCTGCAGTCACATTCAAGCTATTAAATTGATCTGCACACGGCCTGCTTACTCGGTTAATGCCATTCGGTATTCACGGCCGTTAGCCTCAAAGGGTTTCGAAAGGAGCTGATCGGGTTCAAAATACACTTCAATTTTTTGATAGACTTTACCCTTTGCGTCCACCAATTCTAAGTGAACACCATACTGGTCGACCCGAAACGGGCTCTTATTTATCAGGTAATTGATTCCCGTACCATCTCGATAACGCTGATGAACCATCTTATCCAGCCGCCGTAGCGGAATGCTGATCAGTTCCATCTTTGATCCCACCTAAACAACGTCACGGCCTTGCAGCACACTGATATGAGCCAAAATGGCATCCACCACTTGTGCAGGCGTCAGGTCGTCCGTTTCGATTTCAATGTCGCTAACGTCATGATACCGCGAATCACGTTTAGATTTAAGCCCAATTAAGCCGTTTAAACCTAACTCCTTCACTAGGGGTCGCTGATTGTCGTCAGCTAGGCGTGCTAGAATTGTTTCTGGCTTAACGTTCAGCAAGATCACCGGTACTTCACTGTCACGCAAGAGGTCATAATTAGCAGGCTGAATTGGCGTCCCACCGCCCGTCGACAGGATCCCCGCCGTGTTCAGTGCCTCCTTCAAAACATCGTGTTCCAACTTGCGAAATGCTGCTTCACCGCTATCGTCAAAAATTTGCTGAATGGTTTTTCCTGCCCGTTCAACGATCACGTCGTCTAGATCACGATGCTCAGTATGTAATCGTTCGGCCAGCAGTTGACCAACAGTGGTCTTACCACTGCCCATGAATCCGACTAATATCGCTTTCATAAGGTTTATCTCCCGTCAATTAAAGTTTTACTTTCCCCTCGAGTCATCGTGATCTAATTGTTCACGAATTGCTTTAGCGCGTTCAAAAAAGTGGCGGATCTGATCAGCATCTCGAGACTTAATAGCGGCTTGAATCAGTTTCAACTGGTCAATATAGGTCGTCAGTTGATCACTGATGACGTCCGCATTACTCAGCATAATGGCCGTCCACATTCTTGGGTCAGACGCTGCAATTCGGGTCGTACTTTTAAAGCCACCGGCAGCGGCACTCAAACCGACTGGATCATGACGTAATTGCTGTGCAGCTGTATTTACCAAGTTAGCAGCCAGCACGTGTGGAACGTGACTGATTGAACTGACCAACGCATCGTGTTCAGCCGCTGAAACGGTGGTCCAGCGTAAATCAGCGGTAGCTAGCAGCGCTTGAAACGACTTTGTTTGGGCCGTCGTCTGGGTACCGTTCACTAGGAAGTAAGTCGCGTGGTCAAATAGATGCTTACGTCCGGCGTGTGCCCCAGTCTGGTGGGAACCGGCCATGGGATGACCGCCCATAAATGCAATTTGCCGGTTCTCCAAGTCCTTCGCTGCAGCCATCACCTGTGTTTTAGAACTACCAACATCGGTGACCAGTACGTTGGGCTTCAATAAAACGTTCGCTAATTGCTTTAGTTGCTTAATAATTACTGAAACGGGACCAGCAAGAAGAATGATATCAGCTCGATTGGCTGCATCTAACAGCGTCACGCGTTCATCAATAATTCCCTGGTCCAGCAGAAACTGGGCTGTATCGTCGTTTGGATCATCACCAAGAAGGGTCAACTCGGCAGCGCTTTGTTTCATCACGCGTGCCATTGAGCTACCAATCAAGCCCAAACCGCTGATCAATATCGTTGTCATCCCACTCACCTCACTGCAGTAATTTGTCTAGGTCATCAAAGAATTCTGGGTAGGAGATGCGGACGCTGTCAGCACCCTTTAACTTTAGCGGAGATTGCACTAGCAGCGCCGCAATACTTAAGACCATACCGATTCGATGATCGTCGTGTGCGTCTAACACGGGATCTTCTACGTGCCACGGTTGACGGCCATCAATGATAAAGCCGTCTGGTTGCTCCTCAATAGCAATGCCAAGCTTTTTGAATTCCGTCACAATGGCACTGATCCGATCCGTTTCCTTGACCCGCAGTTCTTCCGCGCCTGAAATGTGACTGACGCCATCAGCTTTAGCTGCCAGCAGCGCCACTAATGGCAGTTCATCAATCACTGCTGGAATCTGTGCTTTACCAATATCGATTGGTTTTAAACGAGCCGGTTGAATCGTCAGATCGCCAATCGGTTCACCCGTCGTCGGTTCCGTTTGAATACTGATAGCACCGCCCATTTCACGTAAGATATTCAACAGCCCCGTCCGTGTCTCATTGAGCCCAACGTCTTTTAAAGTGACTTGAGAACCGGGTACAAGACTGGCCGCCGTCATGAAAAATGCCGCTGAGGACATATCACCGGGAATCGTCATGGCTTGCCCCTTCAAGTGGGGTTGCGGCTGCACAGTGATCGTTACACCGTCAGCAGCAGTCGTGAGCTCACCGCCAAACGCCCGCAGCATCCGTTCAGTGTGGTCGCGTGTCGGCTGTATTTCCACTAACGTACTTGGGTGTCGCGCCTGTAGTGCGGCAAGAATCAGGGCACTTTTGACTTGGGCGCTAGCGACCTTCAGATGATAATTGACTGCTTGAAGCGGCTTACCACTGATTGTGACCGGTAAATGGCCATCCGTCGTCGTGATCTCAGCTCCCATTTGTGCCAGAGGTTCGCTGACTCTGCGCATCGGCCGTTTTGACAGCGACGCATCACCAATCAGCGTTGAACTAAAGTTTTGCCCGGCCAGCAAGCCCATAATCAGGCGCGTTGTGGTGCCAGAATTACCCATATCAAGAGCTTTGCTGCTAGCCTTTAAGCCGTGTAACCCAACGCCATGGACCGTGACCGTTGTTCCTGTCCGTTCAATGGGCACACCGAGTTGCTGGAAGGCCGCCAACGTCGACAAACAGTCGGCTGAGGTCAGAAAATGAGTCAGCGTAGTTATGCCCTCACTGATTGCGCCGAGCATAATACCGCGATGAGAAATACTTTTATCACCGGGGACTACAAGTTCACCGTGTAATCCGCCTGCTGGTTTACCCTTTAAAGCTCTCATGTATTTGCCTCACTCCTAATAGTTTTTAAACGCTTCTCGATAATCTTTTAACTGGGCTAATAACCGCTTCATGTTACTGCCATCAAACGTGTCGGTGATGGCCTTTGCCAGCTCGATAGCAACCACACTTTCGATCACGATCGAAGCCGGCACGATGGCGGTGGTGTCAGACCGCTCAACACTGGCCTTCTTAACTTCTTTAGTTTGAATGTCAACACTTTGTAACGGCTTGTAGAGCGTCGGAATTGGCTTCATAGCCGCTTTAACAATAATTGGCATACCATTAGTCATCCCACCTTCAAAACCGCCTAGATGGTCAGAATTGCGGGTAAATCCCGTTTGTGCGTCCCAGTCGATTTCATCCATAACCTGACTGCCAAAACTGGTTGCCGCCTTGAAGCCGTCACCAATCTCAACACCCTTCATCGCGTTGACACCCATTACCGCTGCAGCCAGTTTTGCGTCCAACTTGGTATCCCAGCTAATGTAACTGCCCAAGCCGGCGGGAACGTTAGTAGCTACCACGCGAATAATACCGCCCAGCGTGTCGCCATCCTTCTTAGTCTTGTCGATCAGCGCGTGGATCTGGTCGACTTTAGCGGGTTCCACGATTCGTAAATCATTTTGGGTGACCACCTGGTCGATTTTAGCCACATTCAGTGGTGCTTGATCATCAGCTTGAATGGCACCAACTTGCTGCACATAACCCACAATATCGATTCCCAGTTGCTGGAGGAACTGCTTTGAGATCGCACCGATCGCCACTCTCATGGCCGTTTCTCGGGCACTGGAACGCTCGAGGACGTTACGGAGATCCCGATGGTTGTATTTCATTCCTCCTACCAGATCGGCATGGCCTGGACGAGGCCGTTCAACGGTTCTCAGCGAGTTTTCGGGCGTTGGCGCCGCTGTTGGATCCATGATCTGGCTCCAGTGCGCATGGTCACGGTTATTCACCACCAGTGCGATGGGCGATCCCAACGTCTTTTTGTGACGAACACCGCCAACAATATTGACCACGTCATGTTCAATTTTCTGACGGCTACCACGGCCATACCCGCCTTGCCGAGCTGCTAACTGAGCGTTAATAGCGTCAATATCTAAGGTCAATCCGGCGGGTAATCCCTCGATAATGCCGGTCAACTGTGGTCCGTGTGATTCTCCTGCAGTTAAGTAATTCATTGTCATATTCCTCTCTCAAGTTAGTGGTGAACTGCGATTTAGTGGTTCGAATCGGTATTGGTTAGATGAGTCTGATAATCCCGGGAATTCTTCATGATGGTTTCAAAAATCTGGCGCATGTAAACGTGAGTCTCTGGATTAGGATCCTTATTAGTAACGCGGTCCAGTACCTGATCTTCACGTCCTTGATCCATAACGGGCAAGTCGGCAGACTGCTTAGCCTCGTTAACCTTTGTGACTGCGTCAAACCGCTGGGCTAATAGCTTCACGATCTGATCATCAATTTGATTGATCTGCTGACGGGCGGCTGCCAGTTCATTGGGTCGCCACGCGCCTGATGCATTATCCTTTGTTTCCATCATTATGATCACTCCTTATTTTAAGTACGAAAAAAGCCAGCTAGACGATCTAGCTGGCTCTCATTTGACCCTTTACGGCATCAATAACGGTCCAGCTAGGACTTTCACGTCTAGCTGGCACGACAAATTGACGGCATGCTTTAGACGCGAACGCGAGTGTGCTTGCGTCCGCATTCTAGCTGCGGACGCTAACTAAAGTAATAGCCGTTCCAATACGCATTAGCCTGTGTCAATTTTGTCGTCATCGTGATTGGTTCCCTTCTCGATTTGAATTGCTCTCATTAAAACATATTGAGAATTATTCGTCAATACTAATTTTCCCTTAATTCATTGATTTGCTAAATACAGTGCCAATAATCTGGCAACACTTTTTCATGATTTAGTTCACAAAAGCGTGTTTCACCATATAGCTGCCGGCGAACGGTTCCAAAAACAAACTAAACCAGCCAGTAGCCAGAATTAATTCGGTCAAGCAGCGTCACCATTTGCCGCGTTTCAGCCACATCGTGAACCCGAATGATTTTGCCGCCTTTTTGAATCATTTCGACCTCGCTCACTAACGTCATTGGCAGTCGGTCATCCTTCTTGAGGCCAAGTAAATTATGCAGATAGCCCTTACGCGATACAGCAACCATCATTGGCCGATTCAAATCGTTAAAGTGATCCGTATTATTCATGATCACGTAGTCCTGGTCATCATCTTGAACGTGATCATTGGCGTAACCAAGACCCTGGTCAATGGCGATCCGGTCGCGATCGATTCCAGCAGCCGTTAAAGCTGCCAGATTATTTTCAAAGAACCGGTGTGCTTCATCCGTCATAATTTCAAAGTTAAAATTGCGCCCGTTCAACATGGTCAACAGGCCCACGTTAGTTTTAGCCATCAAGGCTACTTTGGCCGGATCATCAGTGAAGCCATTGACATCGTTAATAATTGAAACACCAGCGTCAATCGCAGCTTTCATCACGGGCACCTTATAGGTATCAATCGCTAAAAGTGCATTTGGAAACTGCTTACGAATCGCCTCAACATAGGGTATCGTACGCTCCATTTCCACTTCTGGCGTGACTTCCTGGTAGCCCGGCCGCGTCGTTTGACCGTTGACTTCAATGACGTCAGCGCCGGCCGTCAGCATTTCATCCACGTGTGCCAGCACAGCATCCATCGTGGTATAGCGACCACCATCGTAAAATGAGTCTGGGGTGATATTCATGATAGCGTAAATCAGTGACGTATCACGAAGCTTAAAGCGTCGACCGGCAACTTGCCAGTCTAAATCGTGAGCCTGCAACACCTTAGCCAGTGCTTGAGACCCGCTGCGGTCATCAGCAAACCAATCCAGCCAATGCGTTGCTAAAAGTCGCAGCGCCGGCAGTGTCACTAAGCCAGTCATCCCATCCTCATCCACCGTCACCACAGCGTCCAGTTGGCGAAGCCGTTTCTCAAGCTCTGCCAATTGTGGCGCGTCAAGGCCGGTAAAATGCAGGGTGACTAGGCGTTGCTGCTGTGCAAGCTGGTAAACAGCCTGGCTTTGGAAATCATTGCTCTGACGAAATTGGTCAGTTATTTCTTGAATATGCATGAGTTAATCTCCTCTCAATTTAGCGGCCAGTTCTGCTGCGGCACGTCCACGATGAGTCAGTGGAATTCGAACCGCGTCTGGCAGTTCCGCTAGCGTGTGTCGTTGTTTGGGCAAGTAAAAAATTTTGTCAAAGCCGGTAGAATAATTGCCCTGAGTGGTCAACGTAATTTGACCGTTGACTCGTCCAGTCGCTGTGACGACGGATTTGTCGGGCTTAACAGCTGCCAAAGTGCAAACCATTGTGGCGTTGCGATTTGATTTGCCGGCCATCGCATTCAACAGCGTTTCATTGTCACTATGGTTAACGTCTTGGTGCAGTTCCCGCTTAGTCGTGACTCCCAGGTGCGGGCCTAGGGCAGCTACTTCTATCCCACTGTCATCGGCGATTATACCCTGATTAGTGTATTCTGACAGAAATCGCGCTTTATTTTGAGCGTTTTTTTGGTAACTAAAACGAGATTCACTTGGAAAATTTAATTCGGGCAGCACTTGGCGATAACTAATTGCTGCTATTCCAACCATTGCAAGACACTTGATCAAATCGCGTGTTTTAAAGTCATTGTTTGAAGCAATCAGCCACTCAGTCATTGGCAGCCTCCATTGCAGCCAGTTCTCGTGCCACGTAAAAGGAGCCCGCCACAACGATCAGCCCGTTAGCAGGCAAATCCTTTCGAGCCTGAACCATCGCTGTCGCCATATTCGGCATTGCATTAACTTTCACGTCAGGCTTCAGATTATGAATCTGAGTTGCTAGCTCAGCTGCTGACAGTGCCCGCTGTGGATTATCGGGGGTCACCGTCAACACTTGTGAGGCCAGTGGCAACAGCAACTGCAGCATGGCAGTCACCGCTTTATCAGCCAAAAAGCCAATGACCCAAGTCATCGGTTGCTGACCCACCAAGTGCTTTAAGCTGGTTGTTAACGCGGTCATACCATCAGGATTATGCGCCACATCGACCACGGTAAGTGGCTGCTGATCAATCACACTCAAGCGATCCGGCAACATCACGTGCTGCAGTCCATTTAAAACGGCATCATCTTTAATGACGACGCGTTGCTGCCTCAAAACTGCAATTGCCGTTAGGACAAGGGTTAAGTTTTGAACCTGAAAATCACCGATAACATTAGTATTTAACCCCGACCAGTCAAACAGGTCGCTGTGAAGATCTATAACCATCCCAGTTAAACTGCGCTGCTGTACAGCAATCGTCGTCTTTGGCGCAATTAACCGCACGTTTTGCTTTTCTGCTTCATCACGTAAAACTTGCATTGCAGCTGGCTTTTGTTCCGCCAACGTCACTGCTATGGTACCTGGCTTAATAATTTTAGACTTTTGCGTCGCAATTTTAGTCAGCGTGTCACCAAGGATCTGCATGTGATCCATGGCAATTTTGGTAAATACCGTCAGTTGTGGTGCACTGATCGCGTTCGTTGCATCCGTCAAGCCTCCCAAACCCGCTTCCAAGATCACGTAATCGGCACGTTGATTCCGGTACCAGATCAGGCTAATCAAAAACTGCCATTCGAAGATTGAAATGTCCGTCACCGCTAATCCTAGCTGTTTGATCACCGGTTTAATTTCGGTGTAGCTATCAATAAACTGAGCTTCAGAGATCCATTGATGGTCAAACTGAATTTGTTCGCGATCGTTTAAAACGGCTGGGCTATTGAACCGACCAACGTGGAAACCCTGCTGTTCTAAAATAGCACTCAGCATAGCTCCCGTTGATCCCTTTCCATTTGTGCCCGCAATGTGGATCACATGATAGTACTTCTCTGGGTGGCCTAAAGCTGCCACAATTTTGCGCAGCAAAGGTACCCGGTTAGTCTCGCCCACTAACCGCGCTTGATTAAACTGCTTGATCAATTTCTGATACATTTCATGAACGGTTTGTTGATCCACAGTCATCACCCGCTAATTCGCTGTAAAAATTCCCGTCTCAGTTCGTTGTCCGTCTTGAACTGACCGGTATAGTAACTCGATTCAGTTTGACTGCCCGTTTTTTCAACACCGCGCATTTCCATGCACATGTGACGCGCTGATACCGAGACCGCAATCCCTTTAGGGTCAAGGATCCGGTTGAGTTCCTTAGCAATGTTGACCGTCATTCGTTCCTGAACGTTTGGCCGCTTAGCACAGTAGTCGATCAGCCGTGGAATCTTACTGAGGCCCATGACCCGTTTATGATCTGGAATATAAGCCACGTGAACCTGACCGAAAAATGGCAGCAGGTGATGTTCACACATTGAATAGAACGGAATATCTTTGATCAGCACCATTTCGGTCGTCTCCTCGACCGGAAAAAGCTTGTAATTATCGAAAGCCGGTGCGTTTACAGAAGCGAAGACCTGACTGTACATCCGAGCAACACGAGCAGGCGTCTCCTGCAGACCATCGCGATTAGGATCTTCACCCACGGCTTCAAGAATCATCTTAACGGCTTGTTCAATCTTTTTTTGATTCGTTTCATCCATCATATTTTACTGTGACCCCTTCTACTTTTTTGATCCAGCTCTTATCCGTTTGTTGCTTTAAGGCAGTCGTGACCATTGATAAAACAGCAGCATCATCGCCAGCAACTTCTTCGACTGGCAATAAGACAAAGTTTCGTTCGTGAGCGCGAGGATGCGGGACCGTTAGCGTCTGCGTGTGGATCTCACGATTGCCCCAATAAACAATGTCTAAGTCAATCGTGCGCGGTCCCCAGTGCTCCAGCCGTTTGCGATGACCAGCTTGTTCCACGCTGTGTAGCACATCAAGCAGCGTCTGCGGTGCTAACGAAGTTGTCAGCGCAACCGCAATATTATAGAAGTTTGGTTGTGCTAAATTTCCCCAGGGTTGCGTTTCGTAAACCGAAGAAACTGCCTGAATCTGAATTGCGGCATTTTGATTTAATAAACTGACGGCCTGTTCAAGGTTAGCCAGCCGGTTACCAATATTGGAACCAATGCTTAGGTAGACGCGTTCACGCATGGTTCTCACCCGCCACTTCAATTTCAACGTTATCGAAGATACCGGGCATTGGTACACTGTATTTACGAATCTTCAACGTAATTTTGGTGGCCATCGGGAAGTTTCCTAGCAGCATCTTCAGCAGTTCGTTGGCCAGTGATTCGATCAGTTTGTAAGAATGCGTGTGAACAAAGGCGTCAATATCCTTGTTGACGTCCGCATAACTGATGGTTTCGTCCAGGTCGTCGGTTTGTACCCGTTTCTCGATTGGGTAGTGCAAAGCAACGTCGATGGCTAATTGCTGACCATTTTTACGTTCTTCTGGAAATACACCATTAAAGGTATGAAACTTGAGATTATTGATTCGAATAACGCCCATGGTGCCATTCCTCCTTGAAATCAACTAAATTGCTTCTATTTTACCATCGTTTACCACCGGAAACATCCAATATTGCGCGTTTTTTGGTACACTGTAGATAGTCGGTTTGAAAGGATGATAAAATTGAACAATCGAAACTTTAAATATCCTGATACAGCAGCCTATAACTGCATCATTAACTACTTTAAATCAAAACAGATCAAACTTGAAGATATCGCTTCGATCACTTATAAAATGCAGTTAAAGTTCATTCCAGAACTTCACGAAGATGAGGCCATGTCTGCCGTAGTGGATGTTTTGCATAAACGCGAAGTCATGAATAACGCGATGGTTGGCATCGCACTTGATCAACTTGCTAGTAAAAGTGAGCTGCCAGAGCCACTGCAAAGCATCGTTGAAAATGATGCGGGCGTTTTCGGCGTTGACGAACTTTTAGCTGAAGGGGGCATCTCTGGAATCTACGGCAAGATTGCCACCACTAACTTTGGCTACTTGGATCGTGAAAAACACGGCATTTTAAAACGCTTAGACACGGTCAAAGGCGAGGGGGTCAATACTTTTCTAGATGATATCATTGCAGCCGTTGCCGCTGCAGCGGGAGCTAAATTGGCTCATAAGTACGCTTAATATTAGACACTCATGCGGTTGCGGCTGAATCGCTCTGCCGCCAAGAATACTACTAACATAGTTGTCTAACAGCAAGCAATTAGTGTCGCTAATTGAAAGAGTGGTGAAACTCGTGGTTCGATTAGGACACATTAAAAGGGTGGTTTCCCTCAAGTCTCAGGAAACCACCCTTTTATGTTCTTTCTACTATTGCACACCCTTGATGATGCTTGTGCACCTTTTGAATACTACACCCGCGTTTCGCAAAGTGGCATCAATGTTTTGAGGTCTTCAACTGACGAACCATTTTCAATGAAACAGTTCACCATATCTAACCAGTAAAGGTCCTTGTCCGAATAAGCGGCCGCTTCATTCTTACAGGGTAGCAGCCCAGCACGCGTGATCGTTGTGATTCGCTCCGCTGTGAGCCCTGAACGGGTCGCGATTTCTCCCAAAGTCATTGTCGTTACCTTCCTTTTGTTGATTATTTGAGCAATTTTACTCTCATTTAGTAGAATTGCAATAGCTAAAATGACAAGGTTTCTAGGGCGCAAAATGGCCTCTCGTTCAGTTCTTACCCCCTCTGAAAGATCACTAGCTGCTCAGTTGCTTGAAGGATTGAAGCTTGCCGTCGACTGGTTGAAAAATAAGTCAAACCACTTGCTACTTAGCCCTCAAACCGGTATTGTTGTATAGGTGTGTGGCAGTATTGATTCGACCAGTGAAAATTTAAGCTGAATTGAGTCCACTTTCAGCAACAATTATGAATTTTCAATAAAACTCGAATCTCAGTCGGATTTTCGCGAGATTTTCTTTCAAAAATGTTGTCTTACTTGAAAGCTTGTTTCATATGTATTAGTAACCGCTTGCAGAACTTTAAGCACTAATTTATGTAAGAAACTTTTCGTAATCCCCTTTTTTTACTGCCGATTTGTTATATAATAATTCCGATACGAGTGGTCTAGACGAAATTTTTCGCCTATTCGTACTTAGTCATCGACTACTTTACCTCATAAAATTTAAGGAGTGAATGTATTGGCTACTGAACGAACTTCACTATTTCTATTCTTTGGTGGGACCGGCGACCTAGCTTACCGGAAACTTTATCCTTCCATGTTTAATTTATACAAAAAGGGTACTCTACGTGAACACTTTGCGGTTTTGGGTACTTCCAGAAATAAAATGACGGACGCCGAGTTCCAAGAAACCGTCCGTAAGTCAATTGGCACCGCTAAGTCTGATAAGGATGCGGAGAAATTCGTTTCTCACTTTGCTTACGAAGCTCATGATGTTACTGACAAAGCCCATTACTCAGTTTTAAAGAACCGTTGCGACGAGCTTGACAAGAAGTATAAGCTGGGCGGTAATCGGATCTTCTACCTCTCACTGGCACCAAGCTTCTTTGGTACGGTTGGCGGTTACCTGAAGAGTGAGGGCCTGACTGACACAGAAGGCTTCAGCCGTCTGGTAATTGAAAAACCATTTGGCCGTGACTTCGACTCCGCTCAACAATTGAACGAGGCCTTAAGCAAGTCCTTCAAAGAAGAACAAATCTTCCGGATCGACCATTACTTAGGTAAGGAAATGATTCAAAACATTGAAGCTGTTCGTTTTGGGAACACACTGGTTGAATCACTTTGGAATAACCGTTATATCGACAACATTCAAGTTACGCTGTCCGAAAAACTGGGTGTTGAGGAACGGGCTGCCTACTATGATAACTCAGGCGCCTTGCGAGATATGGTACAAAACCACATTATGCAAATCGTCAGTTTACTGGCAATGGAACAACCCGTTTCATTCACCGACGTTGATATCCGGGCTGAAAAAGTGAAGGCTTTACGTTCACTGCGGGTTTACAACGTGGCTGAAGCTTCAACTAACTTCGTCCGTGGTCAATACGGTGCTGGTGACGATCAACGCGCCTACCGTGATGAGGATAATGTTCCTCACGATTCAACCAACGAAACGTTCGTTGCTGGTAAGTTGCTGTTTGATAACTACCGTTGGTCAGGTACACCATTCTACATCCGGACTGGTAAGATGTTAGCTGACAAGTTCACCCGTGTGGATGTGGTCTTCAAGAAGCCGTTGATCGACATCTTCTCATTCCCACAAAATCACAATGCACCGCTTGAAGCTAACGTTTTGACGATGTACATTGAACCACACGCTGGTTTCTCACTTCGTCTAAACGCCAAAACAAACGGTCAAGGTTTCCAAACCGCACCGATCGACTTGGATTACTTCGTAGATGACAAGGATTCCAAAGCTACACCAGAACCATATGAACGTCTGATCCATGATGCAATGAAGGGTGACGGTACCAACTTCTCCAGTTGGCAAGAAGTTTCCTACGCATGGCGCTTTGTGGACCAGATCCGTAAAGTTTGGGACTTGCAACAACCACAGTTCCCGAACTACACCCCTGGTTCAATGGGTCCAGCCTCAGCTGACGAACTGATTCAACGTGATCATCGTCAATGGGTATACCGTTTAAATAAGTAAGTAAGTCTAAAAATACTCGAAAGTATTTCGAGTGACTTTAAAACGACATCAAAAAGATGAGTTTCGTATTTTACGAAACCCATCTTTTTTTGTTGTGATTATTTTGCTTGAGCGTCATCAATCTATATGTTCGGCATGGCATTGGTTTTTGAGTCCGTTGATGCATCATCAATAATAGACGCCCAAAATAAGGGCTATTTTCACTTGTGAATTTCACCAAATTTTCATGTCATTTCGATTCGCCTAAAAGTCGTTCATTTCAATTGGTCACTGAATTTATATCACATTAAATATTAACTAAAACAAGCATTTATCCTTCACATTCAGATTGTGAAATGTTAAACTTTAATTGTGTTCAAATCAATAATCTCATCAAAAGGAAGGTTTGTAATGGCTGATAAATTAGCAAATATTGGTGTTGTCGGAATGGCTGTTATGGGCAAAAACTTAGCCCTAAACATTGAAAGTCGCGGCTTCACTGTTGGTATTTATAACCGTACTGCTGCGAAAACTGATCAAGTAATGAAGGACCACAGCGACAAGAAACTGGTCCCAAGTCACACGATTGAAGAATTTGTCAAATCTCTAGAAAAGCCTCGTCGGATTCTCTTGATGGTTAAGGCTGGCGCTCCAACTGATGCTGTTATTGATGAGTTGATTCCATTGCTCGATAAGGGTGATGTACTGATTGATGGTGGTAACACTAACTTCCATGACACTATGGCACGGAACGCAAAACTTGATAAATCAGGAATCAACTTTATTGGTATGGGTGTTTCTGGTGGTGAACTTGGTGCACTCCAAGGTCCATCATTAATGCCAGGTGGTCAAAAAGAAGCTTACGATTTGGTTGCACCAATTCTGGAACAGATCTCCGCAAAAGCACCTCAAGACGGTAAACCATGTGTCACTTACATTGGCCCTAACGGTGCTGGTCACTACGTTAAGATGGTGCACAACGGTATCGAATATGGTGATGAAGAGTTAATCGATGAAAGTTACAACATTATGCGTCACGTTCTGGGACTTTCAGTAGATGAAATGGCTGATATTTTCAAAGAATGGAACAAGGGTGAACTTGACAGTTATCTGATTGAAATCACTGCTGACATTTTGACTCGTAAAGATGATTTGGGCGATGACAAGAGCAAGCCAATTCTTGACATGATCTTGGATCGTGGGAACAACAAAGGGACTGGTAAGTGGAGCTCAGAAGATGCACTGAACGTTCAAGTTCCGCAATCAGTTATTACTGAAGCCGTTTATGCACGTTACATCTCCATGATGAAGAAGGAACGTGTCGCAGCATCCAAAGTCTTAGCCGCACCAAAGGCTGACGAACAGATCGGCGACAAGAAGGAAATGGTTGAAAAGATTCGCCAAGCCCTCTTCTTCAGTAAGATCATGAGTTACGCACAAGGCTTCGAACAATTACGGTTCGCTTCAGAAGCTTACGACTGGAACTTGCAATATGGTCAGTTAGCTCAAATCTGGCGTGCAGGCTGCATCATCCGTGCTCGTTTCCTGCAAAACATCACGGATGCCTACGACAAGAACCCTAACTTAACTAACTTACTGCTTGACGACTACTTCAAAGACATTGCTGCGAAGTATCAAGAAGCTACTCGTGACGTGGTTGCATTAGCTATCAAGATGGGTGTCCCAGTACCTGCATTTAGTGCTGCGATCACTTACTACGATTCATATCGTTCAGAAGTCTTACCAGCTAACTTGCTGCAAGCACAACGTGACTACTTCGGTGCCCACACTTACGAGCGTGTCGACCGTGATGGTTCATTCCACTATCCATGGTATGAAGAACAGTAATATTTTGAGAAAAGTCTGACAAAACTCGTTTAGATTCGAGAGTATAGTCACAAAAAGGGATTTCTTAAACTTGGGAGATCCCTTTTTTGTGACTATCTGGATAGAATCTGAGCTGTAAGGTTACTAGATAATGATGACTTAAATATGCAATAAAAACCGTTACCGAATGAGCGAACTCATTGGATAACGGTTATTTTGAATGATCATATTTTCTGCGTGGATAATCTTTTCAAAGAGAAGAAATGAATCACCCGGCGTAATGGCGAATGGCGAAGCACGATGATAACAAAGTAACCAATCACAACGCCAAATGCATTGGTGATGACATCGTTAATATCGACCCATCGCGAGAGGTTTACAAACGTGTCTAAAATAAACTGCGTCCCCTCAATGGTGATCCCAATTGCTATTCCACTCAAAATAACGTGGTGTTGGCGAGTTGGCCGAAGCAGCGCAAGGTAAACACCCATCGGAATCATCATTAAGATATTCAAATAAAAGTCCATTTCAATACCCCGAAACGGAATCGGGTTAGTTGGCACATGACCGACCCAAAACGGCGTCATCGTCGGTACAACGCCGAATGCATAGGAAGTGGGGGTCAGGGTAAGATAGCCCACGACTGCCAGATAAATACCAAAGCTGATGATCGTTATCATTTGACCAAATCCACGCCGATGCCTCATCAGCATGCCAAGGCCAGAAAAAAGAATGATAACGAACACCAAGTAAGGCATCCATTGAATAAATTGACTCTTAGTAATCACCTGATCCACCTCCTTATCTCTTAAAAGGGTTGTGGCAAAATCACTCGATTGAGTATGCTGCCACGGATCCCATGGTTCAACTTTAAGCCACCGTTTTCAATTACCATTGCAGCTAAATTCTAGCCTAAGATTTGCTAATCACGCTCTCAAAGCGACCAAATAGCCACAAATAGGTGACCTCCCAAAGCTTAGGAAGCCACCCATTACTGTTCCTTTATAGAATCCAAGTGGATGTTTCATAACGACTGTCCTAACTGCTAATAGCATTACTATAAACGCTATAATAGGTGATTACTAGAGCATATCGTTGTGCTTAAAGTTTTTTTAATGCTTCCTCGATTGGCGTGTCGCCACTCACGATTGGGATCGTTTTCTTAATGGTATTTGGCTGCTTAAGTGAGGCGATTGCGACCCTTGCAACGTCTGCGCGAGCAACCGAGCCACCTTCCAAGCCATCGGTGTTGATCTTGCTAGTACCTTCGTCAAAAGTCAGGGCACCTGGTTCCAAAATCGTATAGTCTAGTTCGGTGCGGTAGCGAAGCCATTCATCCGCGTAGAACTTAGCAGCGTAGTATGGTCGAATTGCATCACCCCAGCGATTGCGATCTTCAGCCCACAGTGCGCTGACAAGTACGAACCGCTTAACACCGGCAATTTGAGCGCCCTGCATACTCTTAACGGCACCGTCCAAATCAACCAGTAACGTCATGTCGTCCCCGGTTTTTCCGCCTGAACCAGCGGTAAAGATGACGGCATCGAAACCGTCTAAGGTAACGCCCATTTCTTCAGGACGGCCTAGCAAATCAAAGTGAGCCGTTTTAATGTGTTGATCTTCAAAAAACTCAGCTTGCTCTGGCTTGCGAATACCCGCGACAACCTGATCGCCGTTGTCAGCCAACTGTTGGCTGACTAGTCGGCCTACGTTGCCGTTAGCACCAATTACAAATACTTTCATTATAGGGAGCCTCCTCATTCATCAAAATAAGTTTACATCCTATAATTATACCTATCCTGACGCTGGGAAGCTAATAACTAGCTTAAATTCACCCTTAAGCTTCATTTAAGGCCATCTGGTTACGCTGTTTACGTGTAGTAATTCCTACTACATTCGTTAATCATATTGGAGAAGGTCTACTAGGCAGACCAACTCTCATCCAATTTCCCCTACAATTGGATCTAATCTACTTTTCAATCCCTAAAAAAGGCGACCCGTGAAGGTCGCCTTTGGCTTAAAATGATTAAAGTCCTGGTGCAATTGCATCGTATTTCTTTTGATACCATTCATCATATGTCTCACCGGACATCACACCATTTTCCATAAAGGATTGATCTAGTGCGGAAATGATGCGCGAAAAGAGTCGCTCGTCATAGGTGTAAAGATAGTCACGGAGTTGTTCTGGACCGAAGTTACTATTAAGATTAATATCGTGATTAATTTGTTCAATTTCGTACTGAATGGGATATTCAGTCAAAATTTCGAGACTTTTTGTCGCGTATTTACTAAGATAAAAGTCGATAAAATCGCGGACTGCACGCTCTTTTGCCACATCACTCAACTGATCAAATAAAACCACGCCTGGTTGTAACACGCTGATCACTCCTTAATTTAAACTAATGCGTACTTACCCAATGAATAGTATAGTTCTTTTAAGAACATTTGGTAAGAAATACAGATTAAAACAATCCGTCTATTTTTAGGCCTTTAATAATAGATATTCTCATCCTCCTTTACATCAAATAATCAGTTTCAGAAAAGTCTTTTTAGTCTTACATTTCTGAGCACTAAGATTGTTATTTTCTCGAAAACCGTGTATACTAAATAGTGGAAATTGAATAAGCCGTTAGGTGAGGCTCCTATGCGGAAAATGCTACTGCTCAGAAACGTCGAAAAACGCCAATGAGTCAGCTGTCCGGGTTAAAAAAAGGCTCGGTCTAATGTAGCTGTTATGTAATAACTACGCCGTATAGTGCTAAAGCTCAACGATTGGCTAAACAACCCGTGCTTGGGTTATTAAAGTGTGTGAATCAAAAGCGCTCAGTCAATCGTTGACCGAGCGCTTTTTAAGTACCTAACGCAAGGCAACGAAAATTGGAGGTGAGGGTTTATGACAACAGATTTATATGATCCTGGATCGCAGTCTTATCACGCGTGTCAGGGAAAGCGAGCTGTCATGGCTCATCACCGTATGAGGTACTGGCACTAATTTGCTGGAACTCAATAGTGTCAGCCTACTTTCCCTGCCCTATAATTGGCGATTTTGAGATGATTTGGTAAGTCAATCAACCACTTGAATTTCTTCGTGATCGGTGTTGCAACCTATCTAATGCGAAGATCCTGTTAGTAATCGTTAGTGTGATTGATTTACCGTTCGATTGAATTGGGAAAGCAAGGGTTAACAGTTTGAGTCTCAGTACCAGCAAAGACCAATTGGTAGTGAAATGCCGATCAGCTGTTTATGTGCTTCACCATACGGGGAACTGTATGGGGAGATTTTAATCTGGTTAACTTCAGCCTCTAAAGCGTAAGAATTTCATTTTAAAACGTCAACCATCATCATAACATTTACTATAACGCTGTCGAAGTTGTTAACGATATCCGCAAGTATAGCTTGATGGGAATCAACCTCACTTGGCGGTATCAACCAATCGATACAGCACCAAAAAAGCGTCCTGAAGATGATCTTCAGGACGCTTTTTAATTGTTTATTTTTAAATTTCAATCATTTTACAAACGGTCAGCTATTCTGACTTGGTGCACTTTGTTGCTTATTGAAAGTTGCAGCATAATCCGATGATTTCTGTTCATCGAACTCCTTTTCAGATTTAGCGATTACTACTGAAGCTAACGAATTACCAACCACATTGACAGCTGTCCGACCCATATCCACAAGCCGATCGATTCCGGCAATGAAGGTTAATCCTGACATTGGAACACCAATTGTTGAGATGGTTGCCAACAGCACCACGAATGAAGCACCTGGCACCCCCGCCATTCCCTTTGAGGTGATCATTAGGACAACTAACAAGGTGATCTGTTGTCCGATACTTAGATGAATATGATAGGCCTGAGCCAAGAACAATGCGGCTAATGATTGATAAATAGCTGAACCATCAAGGTTGAAAGTGTAGCCAGTTGGAATAACGAAGGAAACAATTCCTTGACTGACACCAAACTTATCCATTTTATCAATGATTCGAGGTAGGGCTGCCTCTGAACTAGCGGTAGAAAATGCCAAAACCACCTCATCACGAATCACCTTTAATAGGGTAAATATATTCAGTCCAAACATCCGTGCAACAAAACCCATCACGACTAATATAAAGATTGCCATGGTGGCGTACGCAAGAACGATAAAGTAGCCTAAAGGCGCCAGCGCCGACAGTCCCATTTGCGCAATTGTAACCCCAATTAAAGCACACACACCGATTGGTGCAGTATGCATAACCCAGTTAGTGACCTTAAACATCACTTCTGAAACAGCCTGCAGAAAGTCAATAATGATTTGGCCTGTTTTACCAATGGCTGCAGTACCTAGACCAAAGAAGACGCAGAAGAAGATTACTGGCATCATGTCACCAGTACTTAATGCACTGAAAACGTTAGTTGGGATGATACCCATCAGCGTATCCCAGATCCCACTATGTGCTTTAGCAGTCTTAGCAGTTGACACGTACTGACTGATATCTTGAGAATGCAAAGAATGAATATTGATAAAGTCTCCGGGATGAAACACATTGGCAACTACAAGTCCTAGGATAATTGCAATAGTTGTCATCAGCTCGAAGTAAATCAACGTCTTCCCACCAATTCGACCAAGCTTTTTAATGTCGCCCATGTTAGCAATACCAACTGTTAAACAGGAAACAACAATCGGCAGCACGATCATCTGAATCAAATCAATGAACATCGTTCCAATATTTTGCATGGCAGTTATTGCCGTCTTGTTTTGATAGAAGACAACCCCAAGCACAATACCTAAAACCAGCCCAATCAGGATCTGCCACCCTAAGGTCAAGCGATAACCTCGATAACGTTTCATTTTCGAGCCCCTCATTCTAAATAATTATTAAAACCACCCTTACCATTTTATCATAATCTCAGATAGTAAGCGTGTCTCATTTTAGGCTTCGCCTATTCAAGTGCTATAGACGCTGCAATAGCAAGGTTTACAGGTAAACATTAATTTTATTCACTCGTGACTTAAGACGCGATTGGACTAGTGTTTTATATTATATACTGTATAAACCAATAAAAATACAATCTGGATTCATTTTTATGTAAAAAAATAGCCATCGAT
>NZ_WNJO01000012.1 GCF_009720675.1 Secundilactobacillus folii
GGTTTGGAATCTGCGGCACTCTTTGCTTGCATGGCAGGATTCTGAGTTTTAGGCACGTTTAGACCATGTACAGCCTCGAAGCTGAGTCACATTTTTAACGACCTTTGCGTTAAGATATCAGTTCAATACTTACCAATATTAACTTTTGTCCTAGCCCCTTTTTCACTTTGCATTCTATCGTTAATCAATCAAATAATTTGGGTATGAAACTTCAGATGCTTTCTTTACTTCGCCAATCATATTTGTTCAGAAGTCTTGGGCTTAGAGTCCAAGCGGTGGAGATCTTGAATGTATTCGATTGTTGCTTCATTAGCCAGGTAGGCAACCCCCAAATGGATTCGTTTCGTATGACGCCAAGCATCAGTCACCAGAAAAGCTGACTCTCCTGAGGCGACGGCTGACTCAACCTGATGATCCGCACAAAACTCCGCTAAAATATGATTCAAGCGCTGACGTAAAATTGGTAACTGATCATTTGAAATGTGGTCAATCAAAATGAGGTATTCAAATGCCATGACGCCTCGGCCCCAACCGTCCTGAATAACATTAGCATCCAAAATGGTGGCTGAGCTATCGATAAAATGCTCATCAGCCAACCGTTGTAAAGCCGCTTTAACGGCGACGTTAGTCTGTTCAAGGGCTGCTTGCTGAGCAGCTTTTGTGTTGCGCTTAACAACTGCGTGGTGAATCACCAGATAAAGGATAACTGCTATCACCACCGCAATAATAATCGTTGCTGTCCGGCCCATGGCCACCCCTCCTTTTGCATCATAGTAACACAAATTAGATTTCAACTCCCCTATTATAAGTGGAAAACGTCTGAAAGCAAACCAGCTTGCGGTTAGGTCCTCCACCGAGAAGCTATACATTTTATTTTATATATGATAATATATTATCAACTGTTGTTCATTAACAACAAGACGTTCGGTACAAAATGATCGGTTATCAATCGATGCGGCTTATTCAACCGTATTATAGAAAGGAAGTCGACAGTTGCACTATGATTTTTAAAGTTTACTATCAGGAAGATAAAGTGCGTAACCCCAAACGTGAGGATACGAAATCACTTTATATTGATGCTGCTACGGAAGTTGAAGCACGCGCTCAAGTCGCTGCTAACACCGACCACAACATTGAATTCATCGAACCGTTAGAGGGTAAGTTCCTTGAATATGAGCAAGAGAACCCGGACTATAAGTTGACGGAGTTTAATAAATGACAAAACTAAACGTCAAAAACAATGAAACAGCAATTTTTGGCGTTGGTGGACTTGGCGAAATTGGGAAAAACACTTATGGTGTTCAATTCCAGGATGAGATTGTTTTGATCGATGCCGGAATTAAGTTCCCAGAAGACGAATTACTTGGTATTGACTATGTTATTCCTGACTATCACTACCTTGTCGCTAACCAGCAAAAGATCAAGGCACTGGTCATCACCCACGGTCACGAAGACCATATTGGTGGGGTGCCCTACCTGTTAAAGGATCTTAACGTCCCCGTCTATGCTGGACCACTAGCGCTAGCGCTGATCAAAAATAAACTGGAAGAACATGGCCTTTTACGGACAGCTGAACTTCACGAGATCAACGAAGATACCGTTCTAAAATTTCGCAAGTTAAGTGTTGAGTTCTTTAGAACGACTCACTCGATTCCAGATACGTTAGGTATCGCTGTTCACACCCCTTCTGGCGTAATTGTCCAGACTGGGGACTTTAAGTTCGATCTGACGCCAGTTACCAACCAGCCGCCGAACCTGCAAAAAATGGCGCGTTTAGGCGAAGAAGGTGTGCTCTGCCTGATGGCTGACAGCACCAACGCGGAACGGCCAATTTGGACGAAATCGGAACGCTGGGTCGGTAAATCAATTCGGAAGATTTTTGATAAAGTTGAGGGGCGGATTATCTTTGCAACCTTCGCTTCAAATATTTCCCGAATTGAAACCGCCTGTGAGACTGCTCTTGCCCACGACCGAAAAATTGCAGTCTTTGGTCGTAGTATGGAAGGGGCAATTGTTAATGGGCGTGAATTAGGTTACCTAAACATTCCTGATGATGCCCTCGTTGATGCAAATGAGCTGCGTTCGCTGCCAGCCAATAAGGTCATGATTCTTTGTACCGGATCACAAGGTGAACCAATGGCGGCCCTATCACGAATTGCTAACGGCACCCACCGTCAAATTTCGATTCAACCTGGCGATACAGTAGTCTTTTCAAGTAACCCGATTCCCGGGAATACACTCAGTGTAAACCACGTGATCAATGAGCTTGAAGAAGCCGGCGCGAACGTCATTCATGGCCGTGTCAATAATATTCACACGTCTGGCCACGGTGGTCAAGAAGAACAAAAATTGATGCTGCGCTTGATGAAGCCAAAATTCTTTATGCCGATTCATGGTGAGTACCGGATGTTAAAAATCCATACTGAACTGGCTGAGCAATGCGGGGTGCCTCTTGATCACAGCTTCATCATGCAAAATGGTGACGTTTTGGCCTTAACAAAGGATACCGCACGAATCGCGGGCCACTTTACGGCTGGTGATGTCTACATTGACGGCAGCGGTATCGGTGATATCGGTAACGTTGTGTTGCGTGATCGTCAACTGCTTTCTGAAGAAGGTTTGGTCGTGGTCGTGGCTACGATCAACCTTAAGGATAAAATCATTCAGGCCGGTCCAGACTTGCTTTCACGTGGCTTCGTTTACATGCGTGAATCTGGTGAACTATTGAATGAGGGCCGGCGTTTGGTATTTGCCACCATTCGACGGGCCATGCGTTCAAAGAAGGCTAATGAAGCGTCGATCCGAAACGCCGTCATTGATGATCTGCAGAATTTCCTGTATGAAAAGACTGAACGTCACCCAATGATTTTACCAATGCTGATTATGGATTAATTTTTCAAACCAAAAAGCGTGTGCCAAAACTCGCTTAGATTCCAAAGTATTGCATCAAAAGGAGATTCCGTACATTTTGGGAAATCTCCTTTTGGCGTTATACAGTCGAAATCTGTGTTCTGGCACACGCTTTTTTGATAACAGTCTTGAGATAAATGCATATTAAAATCAGTTGTGGCGTAAAGAAATTCGTCACCTTCTTATCAATTCAATTGTTGATTTGTCACAGTTTTTTATTGACTGTTGAATCTATTAAGCAGACTTCGCGATTTAAAGAACACTTAAACACTCCTTACTGAGCTTTAATGATTGCTCGTAAGCCCTATTAAACTGCACTTTTAAACTACTATTCGTTTTGATTTATAGCAATTCTCATTACATTCTAATCAAATCTCAACACTTCAATCTAGCCCTCAATAGTAAAGTTCGCTATAATAGTCAAGTGTGATTTTAGGAGTTTGGAGAGGATGATTTAGGTGTCGGTTAGTTACTACATCATTTTAAATGAATTTGCCGGTAGCGGTAATGCTAAAAAAATTTGGCCGCAAATTAAAGATGCGCTTGACGAACGACACGTAGAGTACGAAATTGTCCGCTCAGCCTATTCTGGACACACTCGTCTGTTGGCTCGGCAGTTCGCCAAACAGCATTCAGATGAGCAAAATAACCCTTCTAATCAACCACGGCACGTCGTGTTAGCAATCGGCGGCGATGGTACACTACACCAAGCACTTTCAGGACTTGATGATGCTCAATTAGACCAGCCGATTCCAATTGCCTATTTGCCCGTGGGTTCCGGGAACGATTTTGCCAAGGGTATCAAAATGGCTAGTCAATGGCGAAAAGCACTTGATCAAGTTCTAAACTGTACCAGTGAAAACTGGCTGACAATTGGCACCTATTTTGATGCAAAAAAACAAACTAAGGGCGTCTTCACTAACAACATTGGTATCGGGTTCGATGCTGCCGTAGTCACTTCCGCTAATAGTGCGAAGTCCAAAAGATGGCTGAACCATTTTCATGTTGGAACACTTAGTTATTTGGCTGCAATTATCGGCGTTTTTTATAACCAAACTGCCTTTCCATTAACGGTTCATATCGGTCAACACAGAGATATTTACCCTCGAGCGTACTTGGTCACCATTACCAACCACCCCTACTTCGGAGGTGGCGTCAAAATTGCACCCCCGGCGTCAGTTCACGACCCGAACCTCGACCTAGTTGTAATTGAAAAATCGAACATTTTTAAACTACTTTTTATATCATTATTGTTATCAATGGGCCGACACCTGAAATTGAAATCAGTTCACCATTATCACGTCAATAAATTACACGTCAGCGTGTCTTCCATTGAATATGGTCAAATCGATGGCGAAGAAATGGGTGGCCGGTACTGGGACACCTACTTTGGAATCAAGCAGTATCCCTTTTGGATCGACCCAACAATTTAACATAAAAAAACGTCTAAAAATCTTATTCAGATTATCTAGCTTAATGAGACAAAAAGTGAGTACCCAAAAGATTTCAGGGTACTCACTTTTTGTCTGAATATATGCGGTCATTTAGAAGAACTTTCTGAGCTTAATTGCAGTCCAGAATTTAATGAAAATCAGCGCTAAATTCCCAGTGAAGAAACTTATGACATGGTCTTAACTTAATAGGAAGCTTTTTTCTTAGACTTATCCTTGCGCAGTTATTTTAAAACCAAATCGAAGCGCTATTCAAAAAAGTTAATCTTCAGAAGCGTCCATGGCTTCTAAAATCATGTTCAAATAGTCACACTTCGTCGACAGTTCTTTCATCTGTTCACCATACTTTGGCTCGATGGTAACCGCCTCGCCATGACAGGGCGCCACCTGTTGTGACTCAATTTGTTTTAATTCATCTAATTGCTCGTTTGCTTCTCGATATTCGGTGAGGATCTCTGAACGATTACTCATCAGTTACACGCCTTCTTACTTGCAGAATAATTGTTTAAGTAATTTTAAAACAAGAAAGACTATAACACCAAATGCCCGCTTTGTGAACCTTATTTACTAATAAATTTTAACGAGTTGCGCAGATAACCGAGTGTTTAGAAAATAAAAGACCCGCTAGCCCCGTATACAAAGGAACTAACGAGTCATCATTCAGTTTTCTAAAGCCTAAATTAAGCTTTTACAGTACCAGCAAAACTTGGTTTGAAGTATGAACTGATCGTTTGAATCTGAACGTTTTCACCAGGCTCTGGTGCTGCAACAAATTGATTATTACCAATGTAAATGGCAACATGGTAAGTTGCACCAGCAGCACCCCAAAATAATAAGTCACCTGGGACAGCTTTCGAAACAGAATGCTTAGACACATGAGCTTCTTGCGCTACCGTATTGTGTGGTAACGAAATTCCAAGCGTATGCGCATAAACGTAAGCTACCAATCCAGAGCAATCCATTCCCTTCAAGGAAGAACCACCCCAAACGTAAGGAATTTTTTCCGAAGCTAACTTCACTGCTAAAGAAGTTACTGATGTTACTGGTGCAGACACAGCATCCGCTTTAGCAGTCTTGGTCTTCTTAGAAGTAGTCGATGTAGCGGTAGCTTTTTTAATCGATTTAACGGCAGAAGTAGCGCTTGCTTTCTTAGCCGCTGAGGTCGTCGATTTAACCGTCGCTGACTTCGTAGTACCTGTTGAAGCTTTAGCAGCAGTTGCTTTGACGGCTAACTTTTGACCCGTATAAATGAAATCACTCTTTAAATGATTCCAGCTCTTTAATTGACTAACAGTCGTCCCATACTTCCTGCTAATCTTTGAAAGAGAGTCCCCCGACTTAACTGTGTATGTAGAAGCTGAAGCCGACGTCTTAAGTGAAGTTGCCTGATGATTAGTGACATTCGCTTTTGTCGTTTTAGTACTTTTAGTCACCGTTTTAGTCACGGTTTTGTTCGTAGTAGAACCTAAAACCAATTTTTGTCCAGCAAAAATCATATCCTTACTAAGATGATTGGCTTTCTCAATTGAACTGGCTGAAACCCCATATTTATTTGCTAACTTCCAGACCGTATCCCCAGACTTAACGGTAACTGTCTTAGCGCTGGCTTGCAGTGGACCAGCAAACATAAACGTTGCTGCTCCGAGAACGCCAGCGGTGATGATTTTGGTCGATGTACTTGGTTTTCCCAAATCGAATCACCCCTCCTAATTGTCTTGAATGAATGCGTTTTTATAGAATTCACATGTTCATAGTACCACACTTTCTAAATTTTTCGCCAAAAAGTTTAAGATTTTCTTGCGCCACACAACTTTGTGAAAATCATAAGGGCTCATTAAAAGCGAAATCACGCGGTTTAAAAAGAGTTGTAATATACAAAAAAACTAGTTACAAATTTAGTTAACATTTGCAACTAGTTCACGTATTAATGAATATTTACTATTTAATCAGCGGCAAAATCTAGCCAATCAACTGAACAAATGGCTAAAGAAATTAACGATTGTCTGCCAGATACGACTCAAGAAGCCCATGATACTACTGGTATCAGCCTGACTGGCAAAGTCCTTTAACTGTGCCATCTTGTTACCTACCGAGTTACTAATGTTACTTGCAACTTGTTTGGCATTATCCACGTAGCTTGAGGTGCTGGACACTGGTGCTTTTTGTACTGAGCTTAATGCGACCACGATATTATTGACTACAGTGGTTGAAGTTTGCGATTGAATTCCTTGCTTAGCAAGTGCATCGTCCAGCATTTGTTTGATTTCAGCTTTGGTAGCATATTGATTATCCTGCTGACGCTGCTTCGCCAATTCCGACGACACGTTACCTACTGCTGACATTAATTTACCCGGATACTTACTATCGTTTTTGTTATCACTGATGGCCGGCTGAGTTGCGTCAAGCACACCGTTAGCAGCCTGAGTGTTTTGCTGATTCAAAGTAATCCCATCGGTAGCCAATGCTTTATAAACACCGGTTAGTGCCGATTCACCAGACACTGGTTTATCAGCTGTCACAGTAATAATGACGTCTTTAACACCCGCCATAGTTGCCACCATTGCATACTGCTGCGATGTCACTTGAGTGATGTTATCTTGACCATTGTAATTAACAATATTGACTTTAACACCCGAACCTGGATCCGCTGGAGCCAGCGCCACTGAACTGATCATGCTGGCGTCAGTAGTACCCGCTGAATTAATGTATGTCGCATAGTCCGAGCCATTCACAGTCAAGCTATCATAGGTCGATTGAACACCAAGGGCTTTTGAAACCGCGTCTTTATCTTCGGAAGCCAGACCGGAACCGTAAACCACGTAAGGCTTGGACAGGGCTTTTGTCTGAACGGCATCACCTGACCCGTTACTGGAGTCACTAACGCTAGCAGCGCTCACGCTTGAAGTGGTCGTGGTATCTGCAACTGAGTGAATCGGAGCAGCTACGCCAAGTAATAGCAGCAAGGCACCACCAATCAAACCAATGCGAACTGTTCTTTTCATCGTTATAACCTCATTTCAATTTAGGCTACTGCAAGTGTAGCACGCCACCAAACTTGTTTCGCTTTCACCGGTCTTTTTTAATGAATTCATAACGAACGATATATTACCCGACCAATTTTACCCAGCAAATTTAGGGCATCTATGCGATCTGGAATGCCATTTGTCAGCACAGCAATATCATACCAATCATTACCCTTTTGAAATCGAGCCACATCGTGATCAATCATCGGCCCTTCGCCGGTTTTATTCATAACCGTTACTGCGGTTGAAGTTTCGTCAAAGCTCACGGGCAGTTTATAGCGAAACTGCTGGTTTATAAACCATGGTTCAATCTGTGGAAAATAAGCCAATAAATCACGAAACAACCGCAGAGCATCGGCCGCTGAGATTAAGTTTTCATGACCGGTTTTCTGGGCCGATGAATCCATTAAATATCGGCCAAGGTGGGTGTGAAGATACTCCTGATGATCAAGCCAACTATTGATGCCATTCATCGAAAGCCGATCGATCATCACATTAGCAGCAAAATTATCCGAATCAGCAATCATGAGGCCCAAAATATCGCCAAGCGAATACCGGGATGAGCTAAGCAGTTGTAATACCCCGGCTCCACCAACTGGAGCAGTTTTCGAAACGTCGACTGGATCACTCAAATCAGGTTGCTGCGACATTTGGGTACCCAAAATAGCTAGCTTGATCAATGAGGCCGCAGGCAATTGTTCTTGGTCCCGAAAGCTGAATTCAAAGTGATTTGCATGATACAACGAGATACTAGCATACTGCTTGTAAGGCTCAATAAGTTGTTTTAAGGCTGTTTCTAAGTTCATCGCCAATACCTTCTTGCTCCAACGTATTCTGGTGCGTACCGAAGCTCCGTTAATTTTGCGATATCAACTTCTTTTCCAGGTGTCCTTGATTGAATCATCTGGCCATTGCCAATGTACATGCCAACGTGGTGGACGAACCCTTTGCCATGCTCATAGGCAAAAAATAACAGGTCACCAGCCCTTAATTCTGCCGGTTCAATTGGTTGGCCATTATGGTACTGATCATCCGCATCACGTGGAATGTTAAATCCAATAACTCGGTGCAACGTGTACATTAATCCAGAACAGTCAAAGCCGTATGGTGAAACACCGGCCCACAAATAGCGTTGGCCAAGAAATTGTCGTGCCATCGCAACCATTTTTTGACCAGCCGTATCACCATCGACCCCCATCACAACACTGTCCTTTGTAATGTAGTTTTCACCTAACGGGGTGGCTACTTTAAGCCAATCATCCTCCGCTGCCAGTTCTGTAAGTTCTGTCCCCATGGTAATCTCAAAAACCTGTTGCTTGTTTTCATCATATAACATGGTGAAAGGTACTGCGATCCGAACACGCGCCGTTGTCCCTGAATATTCTACCGGCGCCTCTGATAACAGTTTGGTAGGCAGCCAGCCAATATAGCCCCGCGGATCAGCGTCGTCTGGCTGACTGGTTAAGTAAACCTTCGCCCAGGAACCTTCGATGTGTTCAATAATGACTTCATCGTTAAAAAAGGCTTGAGTCTCTAATCGTTTGGAGTCGCACAAATCGACCGTTTGTTCAGTTGTCATTTGAGCCACCCATTTCTTAGTCTCCCCGTCGAGAGCTAATTTGTCGATATCTCGTGGTGCTTCTTTGCTCGTCCATAACGTTGCGACTGGAACGATCACTCGCCGTGTATCCATGCTCTCACCCCATTTGTTCGTTATTAAGTGTGATGCCCAAGCCAGGTTCGTTTGGAATTGTGATCTGTGCGCCTTGATTAGTAATCCCGCCAGTGGTTGGCTGGGTCTGAAACATCATGGCAGCATCCAGATCATAATAAATGATGTTGGCTTTGGCAGCTGCCATCTCAGCAGCCGCTGTCACTGAAACCTGGGATTCGATCATGCTGCCAACCATGCAAGGGACTCCAAAGGCCTCCGCAATCACGTTGATTTTCAAAGCCTGATCGATACCACCAGCCTTCATTAACTTGAGGTTAATAATATCACAACCCGCCATCTTTAGTAGTCTCAACGCATCCTTGACCGAGAAAATACTTTCGTCAGCCATAATCGGCGTTTGCGTATTAGCCGTCACGTACGCCATGCCTTCAAAATCATTTGCCGGTACGGGCTGCTCAACCAATTCAATATTCAGGCCCTCAGTCATCATTTGGTTGATCATTTGAACCGCCTGTTTTTTAGTCCAACCCTGATTCGCGTCCAGCCGAATCTGAATGTCTGAGCCGACCGCTTTGCGAATCGCCCGCACCTGTTTGAGATCTTCAAACGGTGATTGACTTCCGACTTTAACCTTCAACGTTTCAAATCCCTCAGCCACTAACTGCTTTGCATGCGCCACCATTTGCGGCGCAGTCCCAACGCTAACGGTATAATCGGTGCTGATTTGTTGCCGATACCCGCCAAGCAGCGTGGTCAGCGAAACGCCGTAGTGTTTTGCTAGTAAATCATTGATGGCAATATTTAGGGCAGCCTTGGGACTATGATTCCCAACTAATGCCCGGTCAACGATTGCCTTGAGCTGATCCGGTCTTCCTAATGATCCACCAATTAACTTAGGTGCAATCACGGATTCAATCGCATAACGAATACTAGCCGAGGTATCACCAGTAATCGGAGCTGTGGGAGCAGCTTCACCCATGCCAGTGAAACCATCCGAATCGGTCACTTTAACCAGTAAACTTTCTGCCGTAGTGACTGTTCGAAGTGCCGTTTTAAATGGTGATTTTAATGGTACTGCGATTGGAAAAACTTCAATTGTTGTAATCTTTGATGACATACGTCTGCCAAACCTCTTCTTTCATGGGATAGTCTAATGTGCATTTAACTGCTTGGGATCGAATCGGAACCGTTTCTTATTGTAAGTTAGTTTACCTTCGGCTTCCAAGCGAGTCACGACCTGACCAGCGGTTTCGCGGGTCGTACCACTAAGTCGCGCAAGTTCGATCAGTGTGATTGGATAGGGAATCAAAAGATCGCCCTCTGGCATCTTTTCACCCATATCTGTTCCAAAAACGATTAGCGCTTGAGTGACCCGGTTCACCGCACTGCTGGTCACTAATTTTTGCAGCCGGGTCTCCATGCGAACGATCAGTTGACTCATTTGATTGATAACCTGCTTAGCAGCCTCAACGTTAAGCACAACCACGTTCTCAAACGTCTTCATTGGAAATGCAGCCACCGTGATTTCAGTCAGTGCAGTTGCAGTATAAGGGTAATCCAAATCCGTATATAGACCCCGGTAAGGAAAACCCTTCATCGCCGCCACGTAATTAATGAAGGTAAAATTACCAGTCTCATCCAGTCGCTCCAACCGAACAGCACCTTTAACGACGTAGTAAAAACGATCCCGCGGGTCGCCATGGTCAAACAAAATCTGCCCCTTGGGGTAAGTTTTGACAGTTAGGTTCTGAGTCAAAGTCGCGTACTGCTCTTCAGTAAACGGACGAAATTCAGCTTGCTGGCGCAGATAACTGCGAAATAGATCTGGGGAATCTGGCATACTAACGGCTCCTTTCTACACTTGAAACCATTATACCCCATCTAAAACTCCCTTTAGATATAAATCCCGTTCATTTTGAAATCTCCACCAGACAAAAAAGCCTGCAAGCACCATTTTAAACTGACTAAAATAGCGTTTGCAGACCGCTTTTTAATTTCAAACACTTTCCGTCGCCGCTGAATTAGCAATGATGGTTCCTGTTCCATGGGCAATGAATTCATCTAAGTTACTTAACGATGTGATAACAGCTTGACCAGCCGGGCGATGAACGACAAAATCAATCGCTGCTTCAACTTTGGGCAGCATACTTCCGGCTGCGAATTGACCCATTGCAATGTGGTGCTGCAGTTCCGCCACCGATACAGTTTCAAGACGTTTTTGAGTAGCCTGGTTAAAGTTTACGTAAACGTGATCGACGGCTGTTAAAATAATTAACAGATCAGCGCCAACCAACTCAGCTAATTTTTCCGAAGCAAAGTCTTTATCAATCACGGCTTCACAGCCAACGAGTTCATGACCACGGCGAATAACGGGGACGCCACCGCCACCCACTGCAATCGGAACAACCCCGTTTTTAACCAACTGATTAACTGCACCAGCTTCAACCACGTCGATTGGTCGTGGAGATGGAACAACGCGCCGGAATCCCCGGCCGGCGTCTTCAACGAACTGGAACGTCGGCGTTTCAACCTGCAGTTCAGTTGCCTCTTCACAGGTGTAAAAGGGACCAATTGGCTTAGTAGGGTGTTCAAATGCAGGGTCGTCTTGAGCAACTACGACCTGAGTCACAACGGTCGCCACATCAACTTCAATTCCTAAATGTGATAATTCAGCAGCCATGGCATTTTGAAGCCAGTAGCCAATGCTGCCCTGGGTCATTGCTACTGCTGTATCCAGGGGCATTGCCGGATTTTCAGGCGTTGAACCGACAGCTTGCTGAAGCAGTAAATTGCCAACTTGCGGTCCGTTACCATGAGAAATGATAAGTTCATCACCGGCCTGAATGAATTTGACTAACGATTGGGCGGTTTCTTTAAGAGCCTGCTGTTGCGCTGCGGCACTGGCATCCTTTGCCAAAATCGCATTACCGCCCAGCGCAACCACAATTTTTCGTCCTGTCATGGGAATCATCCTTTCGTATCGTCGAAGTACAAACTAACGGTATTTAACAATCAAGGGACCCCCACCAAACACGTTGCCGCGTCCAGCCAAAGTCCCCTCCCAAGCTTCTTATTCAACTGTCGGAATAAACAAATTACCTAAAGTTGCCGCCATCATCGCTTTAATGGAATGCATCCGATTTTCAGCTTCTTCAAACTGACGGGCATATTTGCTTCGAAATACTTCATCCGTAATTTCCATTTCCTTAATGCCGTATTCCTTTTCAATTTGCTTGCCATAATCAGTCGTTGTATCGTGGAAGGCTGGCAAACAGTGCATCACAATCAATTGATCATCCGCAGTCCCAGTTTTCTTCAACGCTGCCATATTGACTTGGTAGGGCTGCAGCAGTTTGATTCGCTCGGCCCAGTTATCTTCACCCATGGATACCCAAACGTCGGTATACACGATATTTGAGCCCTTCATGCCCTTATCAAGATCATCCGTAATCAGTAATTGGGCACCAGAATCCTTGGCGAAACCATTAGCCAGGTCTTGGATCTCTTGAGCCGGATACAGTTCTTGAGGTGCTACAATGTGGACGTTTACGCCTAAAATTGCACCGGTAACCAGCAACGAATTAGCGACGTTGTTACGCCCGTCACCCATAAAGGTCAATGTCAGGCCCTTTAAGTGACCGAAATTTTCCTTTACCGTCATGAAATCAGCCAGCATTTGAGTCGGATGCCACTCGTCAGTCAGACCGTTCCAAACCGGTACACCGGAGAACTCAGCCAGTTGTTCAACGGCCTTTTGGCTAAAGCCACGGAACTCAATACCATCAAACATACTGCCTAAAACCTTAGCGGTATCCTCAACCGATTCTTTTTTACCCAATTGGATGTCGTTAGCACCAAGAAATTCTGGGTGAGCACCTAAATCGATTGCCGCGGTTGTAAATGCAGAACGGGTTCGTGTGGAAGTCTTTTCGAACAGCAGCGCAACGTTTTTACCTTCCAGATAATGGTGTGGCACACCCGCTTTTTTAAGCGCTTTCAGATGTAATCCAAAATCAATCAAATAATTTAATTCACCAGCGGTAAAATCTTTTTCGGCCAGTACAGAACGGCCCTCAAAAACACTCTTTTTAAAATCAGTCATGATCCCAGCTCCTTTTATTTTAGATCCTGCCGAACTAGCGGCATACTCATGCAGCGTGGCCCACCGCGGCCTCTTGAAAGTTCACTTGAGAGCACTTCTAACACTTTCAACCCGTGGTCACGGAGCACTTGATTCGATATATAGTTCCTATTATAAGTAACTACCACGCCCGGGGCAATTGCCAAAGTGTTAGAACCATCATTCCACTGTTCACGATCAGCAATCAATGGATCACCGCCGCCAGTTGGAATTAAATCGATCTCACTTAAGCCAAGAACCTCTTTCAGTACCCGCTTAAGGTCCCGGTCATGATTTAACTGCAACTCACCTTCTGCGTCTTCGGTGATCGTCCAGGTATCAATTTGACCACCCTCACCCAAAATGCCCGGATGAACAGTAAACTGATCGTGGTTGATCATTGTGAAGACGGTGTCTAAGTGCATCATGGCATGGTTATGGGGAATTCGAATGGCAAGTACTTTTTCAAAACCACTCTGTTTTTCAAATAACTTACGGGCAATGTCTTCAATTGCACTGGCTGCTGTCCTCTCGGAGACCCCGATGGCAATCACAGTATCATTTAACACAAGTTCATCACCACCCTCGATTCGAGTCGTTTGATCACGGTCTCGCCAAACATGAAGCCCCTGGTTAGCAAACCTTGGGTGATAGTTAATAATCGTTTCCATAAACAGCGATTCACGCTGCCTTGCCGGGAAAGTCATGTGGTTGATACTTAACCCGTCACCGATCGAAGCGGCAGGATCACGGGTGAAATATAGGTTTGGCATCGGATCCATAAAAAATGGGTAATCATGTTCCTCAGCCGCACTGACTAAATCACGGGGAACAAAGTCGAGTTCGTTTTTTCGAACCCCTGCCATGATTTTAACAACCATTTCACTCGTTGTCATACTTAGTAGGTATTCTTCCAGGACATGGTGAAGAATGCCAGCCGCATATCCTGATTCAGTTAGCATTTGGTCTAAAAAAGCTTGTTTAACGCTCAATCCGCCAGCGTCAAGAGCTTCAGTAGCTAACCGTTCTAAATACAAGACTTCAGTGCCATTATTCCGCAACGTTTCAGCAAAATTATCGTGTTCTTGTTGTGCAATGGGTAGGTAAGGAATATCATCAAATAATAGCCGTGGCATCATTTCTGGCGTAAAGTTCTCAACTTCAGCTCCCGGTCTCTTTAACATCACAACGTCGAGTTTACCGATTTCGGATGTCACATGAATTGGTTTTGTCATGGTGGTTACCTCCTATCTCTATTGAACAACTTAATCATAACCATAATTAGTACCCTATTTATCGAAAGCTTCACAATTGAAATGAGAGATCCATCACATTTTAAAAAATAATTTCTTGACAACGTAAAAATATACAAAAAGCCGTGCATTATTGAACGAGTACGTATCAATATGCACAGTTTATTGAATATTATTAGATTATTAAAATTAGATTAAATAAAAATTTTGTTCTATAAATACCGTTTTAATGATAATATTCGCACTTTTATCAAATTAAGTTCATATTTGTTTCACATTTTTAGTGTATATCAGAAGCAATTTTAGCGACGCTTTCCCGAGTGACTAATTCCAGCGGTAACTCACGGTCTTGATGGGCTAACCGGGGGTTCTTGATGCGTTCAATCAGTAGTTCGGTGGCTAACTGCCCCATTTCGAAGGCTGGCTGGTGAATCGTAGTCAGCTTTGGCGTCACAAAATTCGCCAGATCAATATCATCGTAACCCATAATGGAAATATCTGTGGGAACCGATCGGCCGCTTTCTTGGACACCACGATATAAACCGATGGCCATTTCATCGTTGATACAAAAAACAGCCGTTGGCTTCTGTGAAAGGACGTCGGCAGTTGCGCGATACCCACCTAGCTTAGTCATTGGTGACTGCACTACCATTGAGTCGGGCAACGATAAGCGGTATTTACTCAGCGCAGCTCGAAAGCCATTGATTCGTTGCTGAATGTTTTGGGTGATATTTTCCCCAGCCAGTAAAACAATCCGTCGGTGGCCCATCGACATCAGATAATTGGCCGCCATTTGACCACCCTTGTAATCATCCACCCAGACTCGATCGCCAATTTGAGCGTCGTTTTGATCGAATAGCAGGTAAGGGATACCGTTACGAGTCAAGATCCTGTCAATATCGTTGGCATCTAGAGTTGCACTAGCGATAATTAATCCGTTCGCAGCCCGTTTGATCAGTTCCTCTAGATACATGCTTTGCAATTCAAGATCTTGATTAGCATCAAATATGATTGGTACAAATTTGTTGGTTCTGCTCGCCCGCTGGATTCCCTTGATGAACATACTGAAAAACGGATTGGCCAGGTTGGGTATCAGCACACCAATTGTTTGCGTCGATCGCATGATCAGATTTCGAGCATTATAGTCAGGCACGTACCCCAAACGTTTTTGGAGCTTTAAAACGCGGGCTTGGGTGTCACTACTAAAGCGTTCACCCTTACCGTTCAGTATCTGAGAAACCGTGGTAACTGAAACACCAGCAGCTTCGGCCAGATCCCTAATGGTTACTTTTTGAGTCACGTTATCCTCCTCGCCGCACCCCGCGTTAAAACGGGCGCCCAATTAATTTAGAACACATATCCTTATTCTATGAAAAATCCCCATTTCTAACAAGTCGGAAATGGGGAAATACTACGAATTATCTATTTAAGCTTTTAAAATTGACTCAATTTTAGCCAGTTCATCAGCCGAAAAGTTAGTGTTTTGAACCGCCTGTAAATTATCTTCCAAATGAGAAACTTTGGAAGCACCAGTCACAACGCTAACCACAACCGGATCCTTCAATAACCAAGCAAGAGACATTTGGGCCAGCGTCTGATTACGGTTTTGAGCTAAATCATTTAACTGATTCAACTTCTTAGTCAGTTTGTCACGCCCTTGATCCATCACGTCAGTGCTGCTCCAATGGATCTGAAAATCATCCGGAATACCACCGAGATACTTGTTGGTCAATAATCCTTCAGCTAGGGGACCATAAGCTACTAGCCCTAAATTGTTGTTGCGCAAGGTATCAACCACGCCATCCTCTTCAACGCTTCGATTCAACATATTATACGAAAGCTGATTAACCACAAATGGGGTATGGAGTTCCTTAAAGGTCTTTAAAATCGCCTTCGTTTGCGCATCGTTATAGTTAGAAATACCCACGTAGAGCGCCTTGCCGGATCGTACAATACTGTCCAAGGCTTCAGCCGTTTCAGCCGGATCAGTGTCCGGATCAAAACGATGACTGTAGAAAATATCAACGTAGTCCAGACCCATCCGCTTCAAACTGCCATCTAAGGCATTGATCAACGTTTTGCGGGAACTCATCTGTCCGTATGGTCCTGGCCACATATGATAGCCAGCTTTCGTGGTAATCACGAGTTCATCGCGGTGAGGCTTCAGATTAGCCCGGTAAACCTCGCCAAAAAGGCGCTCCGCAGCTCCAGACCCAGGTCCGTAGTTATAGGCCAAGTCAAAACTAAAAATACCACTATCAAAAGCCTTCAAAATCACTTTTTCACTGTCGCCGTAGTTGGCTTCATCGCCAAAACTATGCCACATGCCAAATGACACCGCTGGTAACTGTAATCCTTTATTACCCGCACGACGAACTGGCATCCGCCCGTCGTAGCGGTTTTCATCCGCTGCATACATATTGGTAAGTCCTCTTCTCTTTCAATAATCTTACTCCTTAATTTTAAGAGGACATGCGAATATGGTCAAGGGGAACAGCTTGTGAAAATACTGTTTCAGCCGTCTTTTCAACCGGTTTTTCATGGTTGTTTCTAGGATTGCAAACTTAGCTTCACCGCATCACTTACATGGCCACCCGATTGATGCAGCAATGCTTTTGCCTCGGCAATCGTACCCTTAGTTTCAATCAGTAAAATCGCCAAAGGCACGTTATTATCCGCACGATCTAAAGCACGTTCAGCAGCTAAAGTCGACGTTTGCGTGGCAGCAGCAATAATTCGCTTAGCCCGTCGTTTAGTCTTCGCATTCGTAGGCACCACGTTGATCATTAAGTTTTGATAAACTTTTCCTGAACGAATCATAATGCCACTTGAAAGCATGTTAAGCACCATTTTCTGTGCCGTTCCCGCCTTCATCAGCGTCGCGCCAGTAATCACTTCAGGGCCAACAATCGGACAAATAGACACGTTCGCGTTTTTAGCCAGTGGACTGTCGGTCACACAGGCAACGGCAATCGCTAAGGCACCGACCTGCTTAGCGTACTTCACGGCTGCGACTGTGTAAGCTGTGGCACCACTAGCAGCAATACCAATCACAATATCTTTTTCGTTCAGGTCGACTTTTTTCAGATCGTTTTCGGCGAGTTCCGCGGAATCCTCCACTCCATCAAGCGTGTGGAACATCGCTTCCGGTCCGCCCGCAATAATACCAAAGGTTTGTGATTCCTCAAGGCCATATGTCGGCCGAAGTTCGGTCGCGTCCAAGACGCCCAACCGGCCTGATGTGCCGGCGCCAATGTATATCAGCCGGCCACCCGCATCAAACCTTTTAGTGGCTAAATTGATTGCTTCAGAGATCTGGGACAACTGCTTTTGGACCGAACGCCCGACACGTTGGTCTTCCCGATTAATAATTGCGACCATTTCGTCGGTATCAACTTGGTCAATATGTGTTGAATGCCGGTTCCGCTGCTCAGTTAGTAAATCTTCAAAATTCATGCCTAATCCTCCACTTTCAACGAACAAACACGTTTTAATTAATTATCAAAAATCATGTTATCGCTTTCATTTCTTACTATTAAGGTATAACATGTTTCAAATAAAATTTCAATCTGAATTAGAGTTAACCATCGATTTTCATAAATATTTGAAAAGGTTATGCCATAATCAGTGGAAGGTGTGTAAGCTCTAAAAAGTAATTAAAGGTTAGTAATGCTGGTACTAAAGCTTTTGACCCGTTATTTATGTATTGAAAACGCCGTTCCAAAATGGGACGGCGTTTTCATTTTGTTACTTATTTTGTCATATAAATATCTTTGTAACCACGACTCATACCAGCCGGATTCCAAACGTAACCGTGTACGTTAGTCCGCCACAATTCTGTGGTGGAAGGCTGATAAAGTGGAACAACTCCCTGATCTTTCATGAGGATCTTTTCGGCGTTAACCATGTCTTGATAGCGTTTCTGTGGCACATTTGCATCAGTTGTTTGTGAGGCTTGAATCAACTTATCATAGCTACTATTTGACCAGTCACCATTGTTAGTTGGATTCCCAGTTTCTTCAAGATTCAAGAAATTGATCGGGTCCGCAAAGTCGGCACCCCATGAAGAAACAACCAAATCAAAGTTCCCACTTGATGAACGTGCCAAACGGTTCTTATTAGGAACGTTGTCAATATTAACCTTTAGTCCTGGTAACTTTTCAAACTGATCTTGCAAGTATTGAGTGGTTGTTTTGGCTTGATCAGTATCATCACTCAACAGCGTTAGGGTCACTTTCTTTTGACCAACGGCCTTTAATCCCTGTGCCCAAAGCTTCTTAGCATTCGTAGGATTATAGGCAACGCCCTCTTTGACGTAGGCATCATTAGCAAAATCAGCCTTAGTTTTCGGATTTTGATACAGATTAGTCGAAACAAACCCCTTGGGCTGTGTCGACCCATCACGTAAAACCTTGGTTGCTAATGCCTGCTTATTGACGATCTGCGCAAGTGCCTGACGAACCTGAACGTTTCTCAAAACTTTATCCTTTTTCTGATTCATTTGCAGATACATCATCGAGCCGCCAACAAACTTCTTAAATCCTTTGTTGTTCTGGTAACTAGGAACTTGGGTACCCTCCAATGGGGTGACATCAAGTTTCTTTTGATTATAAAGGTTCAGACCAGTACTTGGACTCTTAACAACCTGAAAATCGATCCGGTTAAGGTGCACGTGTTTCTTATCCCAGTAATTTGGATTCCGTTTTAATTCCCACGTGTTGTTAGTACCATTCCAACCGGAAATGGTAAATGGTCCGTTATTAGAAACCGTCTTACTGCTATTCCCATACTGCTTACCATACTTATTCACAGCCGACTGCTGCTCCGGGAAGAACACTGGGAATGAAAGTAACAATTTGAAGTACGGAACCGGGCGACTAAGGGTGACAACCAGCTTGTATTTGCTTGGTGCCTGAACACCCAAGCTGTTCGGGCTCATCTTACCCTTTTGAATCGCACTAAAGTTCTTGATACCAGCAAATAAATAAGAGTAGTTAGCTGCCGTTTTAGGGTTAGCAGTTCGTCGCCAAGAATAAACAAAATCCTTGGCGGTTACTGGTTGGCCGTTAGTCCATTTATCACTTTTACGCAAGTTAAACGTATAGACTAAACCATCCTTAGAAACGGTTGTTTTGCTGGCTAGGGCATTTTTAATTTTGGCCTTCTTGCCCAGTCGATACAGCCCCTCATTGGAATTATACAGCGCCGTTAAACTCACTGACTCAGACGCCGCGGAGTTATCAAGTGTTGAAATCGTCTCAGTGGTACTAAGATTCAAAACTTGTTTGTCAGCCATTTGAGTTGAACTGCTACTCTGCGATTTACCGCAAGCGGCCAGTGTCAACGCCAGCGCTAGGCTGCCAATGCCGATCAATAGTTTTTTTAATGTCATTTAGTTATTCTCCATCCCTAATATGAAATTGTTGTGCTTGCTCAAATAATTGAGCCATCTGTAATAGTAATGGCTCACTCCCTTTAGTAGCGGTAAATTGGATGCCAATCGGCAAACCAGCTGCTGATAGACCAGTTGGTAGGCTAATCGCTGGTTGGCCAGTGAGATTAGCCTGTTGCGTAAATGGTGAACGGGTCAAAGCTGGTAGCCACTGGTCATAGATCAATCGTTGCTGCTCCTTTGGCGCCAGATCTTCGATGCTTAACAACTGCTCGGCATGTTCGGGGGAGACCAATGGGTCATCCGCCTTTGGGGCAACGTCAGCAGTTGTTGGGGTCAGATACAGCGGGTATTGCTCATGGAATTTTGCGTAAGTATAACCGGTTTGGTCCCAAAGTGCCAGCGTTTTGCTATATTGTGCCGCACTAATATGCCGACCGGTCACACCCAGAGCCCAAGTCAATGGCTCCACATCATGAGCCGTAACTGGTCGTTTAAAAGCGGCTCCTAACTCATCAAACATCGCAGCCGTTTCGCCCTCATTCATAACGTAGTAACTGTTCATTAAAGCAACACCATCAACATCCGGTGAAGCTTCCACGAGGTCAAACCCGCGGTCACTTAAAAATGATACTGCATGCATAACTGCCTCTTTTGCGGCTTGTGACACCGGTGTACCCACCGGTGAAGTTGTCGAATAGGCAATTTGCATATGAGTTGGCAGTTGATTGAGACGCGACAAAACACTTGGGTCAAGCAGCGGCGTTTGAAAGGCCGCTGCTGGCTGCACAACTTGCATTGTATCAAGCAGTGCAGCCACGTCAGCCACAGACCGAGCCAGTGCAAAATTAATCGCTGCACCCTGCCATGAACGCCAATCACCAGGTCCAACGGGAACCCGACCACGCGTTGGCTTAAGACCGATCAAACCAGCAAAACTGGCTGGAATTCTTATCGAACCACCGCCATCGCTAGCGGCAGCAATTGGCACGATGCCACCAGCAACGCTAGCAGCCGAACCCCCACTGGAACCCCCAGGGGAGTAATTGAGATTCCAAGGATTATGTGCAATACCGTATAATTTGGAATCGGTAATATTTTTAAACCCGAATTCAGGAACGTTGGTTTCACCCACAATGATAAAACCAGCTTCCTGCAGTCGTTGTACGAAAAAATCAGTTCTTTGTGCGACTTGACCAGCCAGCAATTTGGAACCAGAAGTGGCTGGCAGCCCCTTTAAAGCCTGACCAAGACCCTTGATCAATAGCGGCACACCCAAGAAGGGTTGACCGTGATCTTCAAGCCGATCCGCTTCCTTAAATGCCTCAGACTTTCTGATTGCCGTGACTGCATTAAGCTGTGGATTCATCTTTTCAATTTTCGCCAGCGTAGTTTCCACAAGTTCCCGCGCTGACACTCTACCCTGTCGCACTCGGTGTGCAAGGGCTAATGCACTATCCATCTTGATTTTCTACTCCCAACTAAGCCTGGTCGCCTTCAGCAAGGTCATCATTAACAAATAATTGACCAACACTTTGTTCCAAATAGATTCGCCGAATTGCCTGACCCATTAAATCGCCAACCGAAATAACTTCCACCTTATCAAATTGCTTGGCAGCCGGCAGTTGAATCGAGTCCGTCACAATAACCTTTTTTAACGGTGATGTGGCCATCAGTTTGACTGCATTTTGACTAAATACCGGGTGGGTCGCAACCGCGTATATATCCTGTGCGCCGGCATCTTTCAGGGTTTGAGCTGAAATTGAAATTCGCACTGCTGTATCAATAATATCGTCAACTAAAATCGCGTTTTTACCCGCCACTGAACCGATAACTGCATCGGCCGAAGTGGTCGACTTCTTGGGATCTCGGTTATCAATAATGGCCAGTGGCGCCTTAAGCAGTTCTGCCATCCGCCGGGCTTTGGAAACACCGGCGTGATCAGGTGATACAACCACCAAATTATCCAGTAAATGATGCGTCACAAAGTAGTTTGCTAATAGGGGTGTGGCTTCCAAGTGATCCATTGGAATATCGAAGAACCCTTGTAACTGCGCCGCATGCAAGTCTAGTGTCACGACTCGGTTAACCCCGTCATCTTCTAGTAATGACGCAATCAGCTTAGCTGTGATTGGCTCCCTTGAACGAGCTTTACGATCCGCTCGTGAATAACCGTAATAAGGAATCACAACAGTAATCGAATGGGCACTGGCACGGCGGACAGCATCCACCATGATCAGCAGTTCCATCAACATCGTGTTGACTGGGTCGGAAACCGATTGAACTAAGAACACATCATCGCCACGGATACTTTCATCTACAGTAATTGAAATCTCACCATCACTAAAGTGTTTAATGGTCGCCTGGCCTAATTTAACGCCAGCTGCGGCGGCAATTTTTTCCGCCAGGGACCGGTTTGAATTAAGTGCAAACATTTTTAATGGGTGCTTTGCTTCACTACGATTTGCCATGATTTTCCTCCACGATTTTAGCGTCTTTTCTACTCTTCAAATACTACACTAACCCTAATTTTTAGTAAACGATTTAGGCGTAACTTTTCCCATTCCGATCATCGGATCGATCCGGCCACTACTGATTAGTTCCGCCGTTAAAACACCCTGGTTCAAGATGGCTGGTTCGGCGTCATCATCCGCTGATTTAGTTTCCTCATTCCCTGCTAAAGTCGCTTTTGAGGTGGCTAGTGGGCTAACTGCCGGCGTTAGTTTCTCATTGACTACTTCGGTTTGTACGTCGCTGATTGTCGCCGTCAACCGGTCAACTAAAGCCGTGTTCCGGTTTACAGACTGACGTTTAACGCTTTGTTCAAATGCAGCTTGGTCACCCAACAAGATCAGTGTTGATTTGGCTCTGGTGACTGCTGTATACAACAAATTGCGTTGCAACATTCGCGAATACTGCATCACCATCGGCAAAATGACCATTTTAAACTGGCTGCCCTGGGCCTTATGGATTGACGTACAGTAGGCCAACGTTAACTTATCCCATTCATTGCGTGGATAAGTCACCTCAGTCTGGTCAAAAGCCACCGTTAACTTATCTACTTTATCAGTATTACCCTTCGCCTTGGCGAAAGTGATCCCAACGATGGAGCCAATATCACCGTTAAAAACGTTGTTCTCTGGGCTATTGACAAGGTGCAACACCTTGTCGCCGATCCGGAATTTTTCACCGCGAAATTCAACTTCCTTTTTTCGGGTATCATTCAACGGATTCATAATTTCTTGAATAATGGTGTTCAGCCGGGTAATGCCTGCCGGGCCACGATACATCGGCGCTAAAACCTGCACGTCTTCCGCGGAAAAGCCACGTTCCTTTGCTTTACCAATGATTTGTTCGATCACTGACGGCATTTGATAGGCATTACACCGAATAAAGGAACGGTCAGACTTATGAGCTGTAAAGTCAGCTGGCAGTCGTCCCATTTTGATATCGTGAGCTAAGGGGATGATCGACGAATCGTCGTCCTGCCGATAAATGGTATTTAATTCCAGAGCCTTGATTCGATGACTGCTTAGCAGATCAAAGAAAACCTGCCCAGGTCCGACTGATGGCAATTGGTCTTTATCACCAACCAGCACCACTTGCATAGAATCCGGAATGGATTTCAGCAACGTTCGAAAGAGAAAAATATCGACCATCGACATTTCGTCAATGATTAAAAGTGAGCCCTCGATGTCCTTGGCCACAGCATCACCATTATTTTCACGTCCCGTTAATCCCAACAGACGATGAATTGTACTGGCTGGCAGTCCAGTTGTCTCACTCATCCGTTTAGCTGCCCGGCCAGTCGGCGCCGCTAGTAAAATTGGGAATGGTTTGTCCTGATACTGATTAATATCCAGTGACAGATCATGCAAGCGCGCATATAAGTTAACAATGCCATTAATGATCGTTGTTTTCCCAGTCCCAGGACCACCAGTTAGCAAGAAAACGTGGGAATTGATGGCTGATAAAATCGCTGATTCTTGAGAGTCATCATAGGTAATGCCTAAGTTCCGTTCAACAGTTTGTATCTGTTTTTCAACTACCTCATCATTGAATTGGTCCAACGTCGAAGACTGGATGATTCGGTTCAGATGTTCTGCGGCCTGCCATTCCGCATCATACATAGTTTTTAGAAAAATTCGGTTGCCCTCACCGACGACTTTTTGCTCCTTACCCAATTCCACTAACTGATCAGCAACTAGCTGGGGATCAACAGCCGTATTTCGACTATCTTGAAGCAGCTGAATGGTTCGATTCAGCAGTGGTTCAGCACTGGTAAACGTATTGCCATCTGACATTGCCAGTTCAGTTAAACTTTGCAGTAGACCAGCTTGAATTCGCTGGGCTGAGAGCGCACCGATCCCAAGCTTTTCAGCAATTTGGTCAGCACGCTTGAAGCTCACCCCATTAATATCTTCGACTAATTGATAGGGATTTTCCTGAATCACGTTGAGTGTCTTTTCCTTATACCGTTCAAAAATTGCGCTGGCTAAGCGACTACCAAATCCGTAGCCGTTAAGGCCAATGATAATTTGTTCCACACCATTGTTAGTGGTCAGATTATCCACCAGCGTTTGTTTCACTTCTGTTTTCAAGTTTAATGGATCTAGGACGGCGGGATCTTGATTGATGTCATCGATTGCATCCAATCCAAGTAAGGCAACGATTTTTTCGGCGGTCTTCTTACCAACCCCTGGAAATTCATCTCCCGACAAATACTGAATGATACCTTCCTTTGTTGTCGGCGCTTCGTTTTGATAGTTATCAGCCTGAAACTGCTGACCATACTTCGGATGATCGACCAAACGACCGAAGAAACGATAGGGTAACTCTTCTGCAACGTCAGCAAAATTACCCGTGACCACGATTTCATCACCGTGCCAATTCAGATTGGTAGATTGTTCCTTAACCAGTAGCACCTTATAGAAACTATCGGGGCTTTCAAAAAAAGTTGCGACAACGGTACCGACTAACCATGATTGCTGAGGTTGCTGATCCGTGTCAAATAGGTTGATGTTTTCAGTGGCCATTTACGCCGCCCCTTTCAATCAATTATTGCTGGCCTTTTTTCTTCGTTAACAGGGTTTGAATACCAGCCAAACGCGACTGACCCTTTTCGTAGTACTGCGGATCCAATTGCTTAGCAGCCTTAAAATACTCACTGGCATCATCACCTAAAACAACTGCGGCAATTCCCCGGTCAAACTCGGCCTGGCCATTTTTCGGATCGCTTTTAAGCACCTTATCGTAGTACTTGGCAGCTTCTTGAAAACTTCCGACAGCCAGTAAATTATCGGCAATCAACTGGTTGACCTGTGGATCTTGCTGATGATTTTGAGCCGCCGTGAGGGCAAAAACTAACGCCGTTTTATGGTCATTATTTCCCATATAGCTTTGAGACAGCATCAAATAAGCATCACTTTTTAATTGAGAGTCCTTAACCTGATTAAACTGTTCAATCGCTTTTTGATACTCACCGGCCGCATAGTAAACATTACCCAAACCATAAGTCAAAGTATCTTTGGCATCCTGACTTTTATCGGCAAACAGTCCTAACGCCTTCATCATCAGTTCTTCAGCCTGGGAATAAGACTTAAGTTCAACCAAGAGTGCACCTAAATCATAATAGGTATGGTAATCATCGGGATGCGCATCAACAGCCTGGACGAGCTTATGCAGCAGTTTTTCGGACTTCTTTTTGTTAGCTTCTTGTTTGGCTTTATTAGCGTTTATTTGGGCTGCTTTTTGACTATCATTGGCAGCAGCAGAACCAAGTTGTTTATCCATCTCTGTCATGTCGTCACCTCATTAAATGGTGTCTGTAGGGTCAAGTTTCCGCTTCAAGTAGTCAGTTTTATTCCAAACCACCAGTTGAAAGCTTTGACCACCATCCTTAGTCTCTAAAATTGTGGTTGACGTATTACTTAAACCGCCGCGGTCGCGAAGATGCGCCAGCGAGGTCCCAAGCAACGCATTAATTTCTGCGTTCAAAGCGGCCCCATGACTAACAACCAAAACGTTTTGCTGATCGCCGGGGTGAGCATGAACGATTACTTGAATCGCAGGTGTCATCCGGTCGATCAACTGCTGAAAACTTTCGCCACCAATTTCAACTGGCTGATATTCGGCCGGTCGATTGCGAAATGCATCGAATTCCTGTGGAAATTTCTCAGCTGCTTCTTTGAACAGCATGCCTTCCATTTTGCCAAGGTGAAATTCTTCCAACCGACTCAGCAAGCTGATGGCCGGTTTCCCCGGTAAATTTTTGCGCACGTTGCGGGCCGTCTCGCGAGCGCGTTTAATTGGACTGGCATAAATATGGGCGAATTTAAACTGTTTTAAATAACTAGCCGCCTGTTTGATCTCCTCATAGCTTTCGGGAAGCAGTGGCGAGTCACCACCAGCACCTTGATAACGGGATTCTAAATTCCACTCAGTTTTGCCGTGTCTCAAAAAAAATAGTTTCAATTTGTTTCCCTCTCATTAACGGTATTCTTTAAAATACTGACTAATTTCTATTATGACAGGTTGACCATCAAATTCCAAGCTAAGAAACAGCGCTGTCAACGTTTAAACGGAATTTGGCAAATAAAAAACCAACTTCGATCCATCACGGACCCAAGTCGGTTTCTGAAGGTTAAATTTAAACGTATTGCAGTTGACGAGACTTACTATAAGCGGCGTCTATGATGGCGCTGCCTAGGCACTCCTGACCGTCGTAGAAAACAACGGCTTGACCCGGCGTAATTGCACGGACTGGCGCGTCAAATTCAACGGTTACCTTTTGGCGATCATCGGAAAGATGAACCGTCACACCGGTATCAACTTGACGGTAACGAAACTTCGCTGTTGCCCGGAAGTCCTGACCGCGATCGATGTCATTGACCCAGTGGATATCAGAAGCGTCCAAGTGCGTTGCGTACAAGTGCTCATTATGATAGCCCTTGCCAACGTACAAAATATTCTTCTTCAAATCCTTGCCAATCACGAACCACGGCTCGTTATTCTCACCGTCGCCACCGATGCCAAGTCCACGACGTTGGCCAATCGTATAGTACATTAAACCGGCGTGCTCGCCCTTGACCTCACCATCGACAGTCATCATTTTACCGGGGGTAGCGGGTAAATAATGACCGAGAAATTCCTTGAAATTCTTCTCACCAATGAAGCAGATCCCAACGGAATCCTTCTTGTGAGCAGTTGCTAGACCAGCCTCTTCAGCAATTCGACGAACCTCTGGCTTGGTAATGTCGCCAATTGGAAACATAACCCGGTCCAGCTGTTCAGTCGAAAGCTGACTTAAAAAGTAAGTCTGATCCTTATTTGTATCAACCGAACGCATCAGGTGCATATGGCCCTCAGCGTCACGGTTCAACTGTGCATAATGCCCCGTCGCGATGTAGTCAGCACCGAGATCCAAAGCGTAGTCGAGAAACGCCTTAAATTTGATTTCCTTATTACAGATCACATCAGGATTAGGTGTCCGGCCCTTCTTGTACTCATCGAGAAAATAGGTAAATACACGATCCCAGTACTCCTTTTCGAAGTTTACTGAATAGTAAGGAATCCCAATTTTAGCAGCAACTTTAGCCACGTCCTTATAGTCTTCAGTAGCGGTGCAGACGCCGTTTTCGTCAGTGTCATCCCAGTTCTTCATGAACACACCAACAACGTCATAACCCTGCTGCTTAAGACGCAGGGCGACAACCGACGAGTCAACCCCACCACTCATGCCGACAACCACACGTGTTTGGCTGTTGTCTTGCATAAAATCACCATCACTTCATAACAGATTCTGGAGAATCTACGAGTTGAAGGTCGCAATAATCCAGTAATAGCAATATTACATGCCTCATTCAACAAATGCAAGCGTTTAGTCTATGCTGGTACAATGATGTCTCGCTCAGCTAAGTTTTCCATAATGTAGTGAAACTGTTCTAAAAAAGCGTCTTTTCGATCCATCTTGAAAATATTAACTTCGCGCATACCCTTCCCCGCAACAGCTGAAAGTTTGAATCCGGAAAGGTCGGCATTAACCATCACTTTTAGTTCCACCGTTGCATTGTATGGCGACGTTGGATCTAGCGAACGTTTAAGGGTAAAATTACCGTTTTTTGACTCGATAAAGCCCACGTCACGCAGGGAAAACTTCTTGATTCCCTCACTGATCGTGTATGACTGGTCATCCCCGAGTAACTTTGATGTTCTATCAAAAGCCATGCTACTTCACCTCACTGCGTGCCTTCAAACGCGACACGATTTTTGAAATATTATCAACCAGCGACTGAATATCATCAGAAGTGGTGTAACGCCCGAAACTGATTCGAATTGATTCGGAGATCCGGGGACTGTCTTCGCCATACATTGCGGTCAGTACGTGAGACGGTTCTAGTGAACCCGCGGTGCAAGCCGAACCACCTGAAACAGCGATGCCAGCCAAATCTAGATTTGTCTGCATCACGTAAGTCGAGATTCCCTTGATCCAGATATTAAAGACGTGTTGCAAGTTATTAGGATCTAATGAGCCGTTGATTTCAAAATCGACACCGGCAGCCTTCAGACCGTCAACGATCTGGTGCTTAAAGCCCAGGTATTTTTCCTGACGGTGTGCTTTTTCCGTCGATGTGATCGTCTTTACGGCCGCGGCCATGCCAGCAATTCCAGGGATGTTTTCAGTCCCAGCCCGGCGTTTTTCCTCCTGATCGCCACCCTTAACAAAGCTTGGAAAATTAATACCGGTACGCCGGTACAAAAAACCAACCATTTTTGGCCCGTTGATCTTGTGAGCCGAAGTCGATAGCATGTCAATATGGTCGCGCTGAACGTCAATATCTAACAAACCATAGGCCTGAACGGCATCCGTATGGAACCACGCTTGATGATCCTTCAGCAACTCGCCAATCTCATGAATTGGCATATGACTGCCAACTTCATTATTTCCAGTCATGATCGTCACCAAAATCGTATCATCTCGAAGTGCCGCTTTTAAATCGTCCATACTGATCTGACCGTTTTCATCAACTGGTAAGTAAGTGATGTCAAAACCGTGTTGCTCGAGAAAATGCAGCGGTTTTAAGATTGCTTCATGTTCGATGGCCGTCGTGATGATGTGTTTACCTAAATCTTGACGAGCCAAGGCAGTTTGCATGACTGCCGTATTATCACTCTCAGTACCGCCACTGGTAAAAATAATCTCATCGTCATCAGCGTTAATGCTTTGGGCAATAATATGGCGGCTATTTTCTAGAACCGTATGTGCTTGGCGTCCAAGCCCATAGAGGGTCGAAGCATTCCCATAGACATTTTGTAATTTATCCGTCATTTCAGACAAAACTTCTTTTGAAATCGGTGTTGTTGCTGCGTTATCTAAATAAATTTCTTTCACGATCAAAACCCCTTTAAACCTTTAAACTGCAAACAGTGCCAGTAACATTCGGGCAGACCGTTTACCAGCCTCAATGATGAAATCATCAAAACTGACACCGGCATTTTCATCACCCACGTCAGACATTGCCCGAACGACCACGTAAGGTGTCTTAAACTGATGGGCAACCTGACCCACAGCTGCGCCTTCCATTTCACTGGAAAGTGCATCTGGAAAATGTTTAAGAATATCGTCAATGGCATCTTTACTTGCAATAAATTGATCACCGGAAACGATCAAACCAGTTTTAACGGTTAAGCCGGTCGATTCAGCAGCTTTCTCAAGCCGTTGAACCCACTTTTTATCGGCATCAAAACGGGCCGGCTGGCCTGGTAATTGACCGTATTCATAATCAAATGCCCGCGCATCAACATCATGGTAAGCAGTTTGGGTTGACAAAACAATATCGCCAACGTGCAAGCCCTGCCCTATGCCGCCAGCTGATCCAGAATTGATCACCACGTCAACTTTAAATTGTGTGATCAATAACGCCGTTGTTAAACCTGCCTGAACTTTTCCGATTCCTGAACGAACGAGTACCACGTCTTGATCGCTGATCGTCCCTTCATAAAATGAAACACCGGAAATATCGACCACGTTTTCATTGGTTAACGCTTTTTTCAGTGTTTCTATTTCTTCATCCATGGCACATAGGATACCATACTTCATATCGTTTTCCTCACTTTATCAAATTCTATCAAATTGCTATTGATCGACCACTGTTAAGCTTAAAATTCCACGAAAAAAAGCACTAAAAAAGTCGCGACGATGGCTAATGAAAGACCCAAAATCGCCCAGTTTAGCCGTCGTTTAAGCCGGTTGACCTTTTGCGAAACTAATGCCTCTTCTTCACTAGGATCATACTGAGGATTAGTATGTTGTCTTGCATACCGGGTTTCGGCCTTCAAACGTTCACGATCGCGCTGCTCAAAAGCCGCCTGTTCTTTTCGCTTCTGCGCTCTGTAAGCACTTCTACTTAACGATTGCTGATCATCATCAGTTTGACGTTGATTATTTTGAGTTGCGATTATTGCCACCTACTTTTTCAACTGCATAATTTCAAGCTGCCAGACTGCCATGACGGTCTTGGCATCTTCAATCTCACCGTTTGCAACCATTTGTTTGAGGTCCGCCAGGGAATAAGCTTGAATACCAAGATTTTCGCCTTTGTCACGGGGCAGTTCAGACTCGACTGGCTGGAGTCCGGTTACAACGTATAAAGTCATGTATTCATCAGAAAAGCCAACTGACGAATAGAAACCAGCGACTCTTTGCAAATGCAGCGGGTGCAGGCGAATTTCTTCATTCAATTCACGAATTGCTGCGTGCTCTGGTTGATCACCATCTCGCGAATCCAACTTGCCAGCGGGAATTTCTAGCGTTGTTTTACCAATCGGTGCTCGCCACTGACGAACCAAAATCATTTTTTGCTCATCGGTCACCGCCATCACTGCTACGGCGCCCGAGTGATGCACAACTTCTCGATAGGCGGTGTCACCGTTTGGCAAAGTTACCGTCTGCCGTTCAACATTGATAATCGCACCATCATAAATTGGTTTATGATCAATCACATGTTCTTCAAGATCCATCTAATCATCCTTTGCAACTAATCTTGTGGTTGTCCTGATACTTTGGTTGCTCCGTTTTGGGTATCAATGACATGAACCCGGGCTGCTTGAGGTCCCTTTTGCCCTTCCACAATGACAAATTCCACGGTTTGTCCTGGAGTGAGTTTTTTAAAACCGCCCATTTCGATTCCCGAATAATGAACAAAGACTTCTTCACCGGCCTCGCTTTTAATAAATCCAAAACCGTTTTGCGCGTTATACCGTTCGACAGTACCTTTGATCATTCAGCTCACTCCATTCATAGACACCGAGATATTGATTCCAAGAAATCGGCACACCAGAAATCTAGTACCTCAAATTTCAATTACTCGCTTTTCATTTTAAACTACCTCACCCATGCAAATCAAGGAGGCTGTATAAAGCTGGACAATAATTAAGAAATTACCTATTTATGGCCAGCAGATAATGACCTTCTAACTAGCGCTTTCATCATGAATCAAATGCCGTTTTTGCGCGACAAAGCGGTGATTTCCCAAACCTCAGGGAATCACCGCCATCGAGAGACTTTTAAGTTAAAACGTGCTTTTCACAGTCTCACTATTTGTTGAAATCATTAAAGCTGTAAAGAAAAACGCTTTTTTTCAAGATTTAAAATCAGGTTTAATCATCAAATGGGACGCCTGCAGTCTGCGGATATTCAGCCTTAACAATACCTGCACAGCGAGCACAGAAGTGTGGATAGTCAGGGTCGTCACCTACCGTTTCACGAGTCATCCGGCAACGGGCGCAAACCTCACCATCTGCTTTAGCTACGGTCACTGCAACACCGTCATTGTAATTTTCGGCAGTCTCTGGAGCATCGTCCAGACTGCCGGTCGTCAACCCTGAAACCATCAGAATTTGACGAACGTCAGTATCTAAATCAGCCAGCAACTGCGTGTTCTTAGCATCAAGATAAAGACCCAACTTAGCTTCGGAAGCCTTGCCAATCAACTTCTGATCCCGAGCTTCTTCAAGGGACTTCAGCACATCTGAACGAACTTTCATGAAGTCATCCCAGTTAGCAGTTAACTGTTCTTCACCATCAAAATGCTTAACTTCTGGCATTTCAGCTAATTGGGCATAATCTTCAGGTTCCTTTAAGAACGGCCAAATTTCCTCGGTAGTGTGCGGCAGGATTGGCGTTAACAGTTTGGTCAAGCCGACAGCTACGTCGTATAACACCGTCTGCATTGAACGACGAGTCTGGCTGTTTTGAGCGTCGATGTACAAAATATCCTTGGCAAAATCAAGGTAGAACGCTGACAGGTCGGAAATGACGAAGTTCATCAATTCCTTATAAATGTCCAAGAAGTCGTAGTTGTCGTAATGGTTCTTAACGCTGGTCACAAACTGATTGAACATCGCTAGCATGTATTTGTCAGCCGAAGCTAATTCATCAACTGGTACGGCGTCGGTCTTCGGATCAAAGTCCGTGGTGTTGGCCAGCATATAACGCATCGTGTTTCGAATCTTCTTGTAAGCATCTGAAGTTTTAGCAAATGCATCCATGGAGACCCGAACATCAGCGCTACTGTCAACTGAAGCAACCCATAGACGAACGATCTCAGCTCCCATTTTCTTAATAACCTCTGCGGGAGCGATAGTGTTGCCCAAAGACTTACTCATCTTGTGGCCCTCGCCATCAAGGGTAAAGCCTTGTGACAGCACAGACTTGTACGGTGCGTGGCCAGACACTGCAACACTGGTAATCAGACTTGAATTGAACCAGCCACGGTATTGGTCAGAACCTTCGAGGTACATGTCAGCCGGATATTCCAACTCTGGCCGTTCAACTAGTACGCCTTGATGAGACGAACCAGAATCAAACCAGACATCCATGATATCCGTTTCCTTAGTGAACTTGCCGTTTGGTGAATGCGGTGAAGTGAAGCCTTCTGGTAACAGATCTTTGGCATCACGTTCGAACCAGACGTCCGAGCCGTACTTAGCAAATAACTGAGCTACGTTTTCAATTGTTTCAGGGGTGATAATGGCTTCCCCATCTTCACCATAGAAAATTGGTAGCGGAACGCCCCAGACACGTTGCCGTGAAATGACCCAGTCGCCACGGTCACGAATCATGTTGTGGAGTCGCTTTTTGCCCCAATCTGGGTAGAATTTAACGTCATCAATAGCCGCTAGAATTTCATCTCGCATCTTATCCACCGAAGCAAACCACTGTGGTGTTGCTCGGAAGATAACGGGTTTCTTGGTCCGCCAGTCAAATGGGTAACTGTGCTTGTATGGCATGTAGTCCAATAACAAACCGGCCGCTTTAAGTTTATCGAGTGAGATTTGATTGGCATCGTCGTAAAAGACCCCTTCAAAATCAGGTCCCGCTTCACTGGTCATGTATCCTTTATCATCAACGGGGACGTTAACGGGTAAGTCATACTTTTGACCAACGTAGAAGTCATCTTCCCCGAAGCCAGGCGCCGTGTGAACTAAACCAGTCCCAGCTTCAGTAGTCACAAAGTCACCGAGCATGGTGACCATTTTACGGTCAGGATAAAACGGGTGCTGCGTCAAAACGCGGTCAAGTTCTTGACCCTTCACTGTTTTCAGCGTTTGAACGTCTTCCCAGCCAAACTTTTCTGCACAGTCAGCAACTAATTCGGTTGCGATAACGTACTTCTTGTCGTCACCCTTAGGCTGAACCACTGAGTAATCGAAACCGGCGTCGATCGTAATTCCTTCAGAAGCTGGAATGGTCCATGGCGTCGTTGTCCAAACCACCATGTATGTAGTACCGTTTTCAAGAACACCCTTCCCATCAACAACTTGTTCACCGTAAAATGCAGAAGGGGAAGTGACATCATGGTATTCAACTTCTGCTTCAGCTAAAGCTGACTCAGAAGACCATGACCAAAAGACGGGTTTCTTTCCTTTAAAAATTAGGCCACGTTTTGCAAATGCACCAAAAACACGAACTTCTTGTGCTTCAAATTCCGGCTTCAATGTTAGGTATGGATCGTCCCAGTCACCAGCTACACCAAGGCGTTTAAACTCTTCACGTTGACGGTCAACTTGTTCCAAAGCATACTGACGGCAAAGCTTCCGAAACTCAATAGTTGACATCTTTTTACGATCGTAACCCTGTTGCGTTAACTTTTGTTCAATTGGGAGGCCATGGGTGTCCCAACCAGGAACGTAGGGTGCCCGAAAACCGTTCATTGATTTATAACGGGTAATGAAATCTTTTGAAATCTTGTTTAAGGCGTGACCCATATGAATATCACCATTCGCATATGGCGGCCCATCATGTAAGATAAACGTCGGTTTACCTTCATTTAATTTTTGTCGTAACTGGTATACATGATTGTCTGCCCAAGCTTTTTGCCGGTCAACTTCTTTGACTGGTAAATTGCCGCGCATCTTGAACTTAGTCTTTCCCAAGTTCAGTGTGTCTTTCACCCGCATTAGGGTCCCTCCTTAAGTAATTGAATGGTACAAAAAAAGGCCTCATCCCAGGGACGAAGTCTTCGTGGTACCACCCAATTTTTGTTAAAAATAATTCTTATCTTAGCCTTTAACGGAGCCGATCCGGACTGACCTACAGTATCGATCAGACAGCTAGGAGATGATCTGTATAACAATAGTGGTTACCAGTTTTGCACCATTCTACCGGCTCTCTTAAACGTGTTGTTAAACTTTCTATTCTCCATGCGCTTTAATGTATCTGCAGATTACTTATCAGACTCATCATCCGGAAAGATCACAACCGTTTCAGTCTGCTGATCGTGATTCGGATCAACAGGTTGATCAGCATCATAAATCTTTCCTGATGATTCTGCCGAGTCATCTGCTTGTGAATCTGAGTCTGAGTTTACGCCATTATCATTCTGATTGTCAAGTTTATTCTGATCGATAAAGGATTGAATCTCATCGTAAGTTGAATCACCCGTGTCCTTCAACAGGGTCGTCCAATTATCGCTCTTAATCTCTTCCAATTGACTTTCAAGCATCACTTGAAGCCGCTGACGGAAGACACGGGTATTCTTCTTCAAATCGTCAGTTTCAACAGCTAAATTTTGAGCCTTTTTTGCTGCTTCCGAAAGCAGCTGATTGGCCTTATCTGACGCTTCGCTAACCGTATCATCAGCTTGCTTTTGCGCTTCTTGAGTGATAATGTCGGCTTCCTTTTGCGAATTGGTCCGAACTTTGTCAGCTGCTTCTTGAGCAACAATGATTGACTGGTTCAACGAATCCTTCAAGTCATTGAAGTACTTCAATTTCTCTTGTGCAGCCTTCAACTGGTCACTTAGAGACTTATTTTGATCAAGGGTGATCTGATAGTCCTTAATAATTTTTTCTAAAAAATCATTAACTTCATCAACATTATAACCACGTAATTTCGTCGAAAATTCTTTATTGTGAATATCTAGTGGGCTAAGTACCATAGCTCGTTCCTCCCAATTGCAATTATTTATGCAAAACCGCCAACGTAACCCTTAATTTATCTTTTTTAGTTACGCCGTTGACACTTGTTAGTCTGACACGACCAAAGCCACGAACTGAGATCACATCTTGATGTTCAAGTTGGTAGTCGGGTCGGCCAAAGTCATTCCAATTTAACTGGATCTTCCCAGCTTCAATCAATTCCTTAGCGTGGTGCCGCGACAGGTGAAAGCCAGTCGCCACCACGTTGTCTAACCGGGTCGATGACAACGTGGTACTCTCTTCTTCCCAAGCATTCAAGGGCTCAATGTGGGCGTCTAAGTCCATCTGAATCAAGCGAACTTTGATGCGCCCTACATGGTCAATCTGAGTAGCAATATATCGGCTCATGTCCGCAGTAATGTAAAATTGCCATCGCGAACCATCCGTAATGATGTCACCCAGCACATCCCTATCAACACCGGCTCCTAATACAGTTCCCATGATCGAACCATGTTCCAGTTCGGTAAATTTAGTTGGGTAATCAATTTCAAACAGAGTCAATTCAAAATCAAGTTCTTTTTGATCAATGTAATCCGGAAAAATCATTGCCCGTTTCATTTCAGCGGTCTCATAACCGCCATTAAACGCCAATTTAAGTTCAGAATCACGGTTGACTAACGTCGACAGGATATACTGTTGCCTAGGATTCAAAAAGTGGGTCAAGATAGGCCGATATTCATCACTGGCCTGTTGGATCCAACCCGTGGCACTTTCAATAAATGGTGCTTCTTCAGCTCGAAAATGCTGCGCGACTCGATCAGCCAAAGTCAACTCCTCCTACATTACGCCCATAAGGTGAAAAATAATTTGCTCTAAATAAGACAGCCCGCCCCGGATAATCCCCAGAACGAAGACAGCGACCAACGGTGCAAAGCCAATCATGCCAATTGTGGCAAAATTAAACCAGCGCTGAAACGGCTCCACAATTGCACCTAAAAACCGACCAACTTTGGTCTGATATGCGCCTGGGAACCAACTCATCAAGGCGTATACAAAAATCGCCATGATGTACAATTCGATGGCCCGATCAAGCAGCCAAAACACAAAACTAATAACAGTGACCAAAGTCTCACTCCTTATTTAAGCTTTTCACCCAGACTAGCTGAGAGGTCACCAGTAATTTCAAAGTTCTTTGGCGTGCAAAGAAAAATGGCATCACCGATTCGTTCGATATCACCATCAATGGCAAAAACTGTTCCGGTCAAGAAGTCAACGATCCGCCGGGCAGTTGCATCATCGATCCGAGCAAAGTTAACGATCACCGCTTGCTGGTTCAACAACTGGCTGGCAACGTCTTGGACATCCGCATAGATTCGCGGTTCAAACAGCGCAATTTTATTGACGGTTGCTCGCGGAGCGTTTAGTGACACAACTTTATTGTCATCGTGTTGCGACCGCCGGTTAAGAGCCGTCGATTGGTTTGTTGCCGGCTGCGTCTCATCAGGAGTCTGAGCATCATTTTCATAATCATCGTCTACACCAAAGAAATGACTCATACTGAATTTTGCCATCATTAACGCTCCTTTCAATCACTTTCAGGTCGCACAGAGTGTTTAGTTATTTTTACGACGGTGTTTGAAGAACGGCGGCGTATCAAGCCCACTATCATCATCGGCCTGACTATCATCGTCATCGTTGTTGAAGACGCTGAAATCAGGTTTGGAAACACCATCAAATTCACTGGACGCTGGCCGACGAGAGGCGGTTGAATCAGGTTGACCGCTTTGAGCAGCGTTGAAGCTGTCCAATCGGTTGGCATCATTTTGCCGTCGTGAATCATTGACCGGTGTCGAATCGCCAGCTAAATGACGGTGGGAACGGGAATTTTCCCGCTTCTTCTGGTCAATTCCAGTCGCAATAACCGTAACTCGAACTTCGTCACCAAGATTTTCATCAATTGAAGTCCCAAAAATAATGTTAACGTCACTGGTTGCTGCTTCGGACACGATCTCAGAAGCCGCTTGAGCTTCAAAGAGTGACAAGTCTGGGCCACCGGTAATGTTCAAGAGAACTTGTTCGGCGCCATCAATCGAAACTTCCAATAGTGGCGATGAAATCGCCTTTTTAGTGGCATCTTCAGTCCGGTTCTCGCCGTTAGCGGACCCCACACCCATCAAAGCAGAACCTTGATCTTGCATCACCGTCTTCACATCAGCAAAGTCCAAGTTAACGTAACCGGGACTAGTGATCAGGTCGGAGATTCCTTGAACCCCTTGACGAAGGACGTTATCAGCCTCTTGAAAGGCCTCCATCATTGGCGTCTTCTTATCCACGATCTCTAACAGACGGTTATTAGCAATGACGATCAACGTATCAACGTTCTCCTTCATTGCAGCCACACCTTCAGCGGCAAAACGAGCACGTTTGGGACCTTCAAAAGTGAAGGGCCGGGTAACAACACCAACCGTCAAAGCCCCCTGCTCTTTAGCAAGTTTAGCGACGATAGGTGCAGCACCGTTCCCAGTACCACCGCCCATGCCGGCAGTGACGAAAACCATGTCAGCACCCGACAAAGCCTCGCTAATCTGATCTTCACTTTCCTGAGCGGCTTTTGAACCAATCTCCGGATTAGATCCAGCACCCAATCCACGGGTGAGCTTAGGTCCTAACTGAATCTTAGTTTCAGCCTTTGACGATTCAAGCGCTTGAACGTCAGTGTTTGCAACAATAAATTCAACGCCCTTAACGTCTTCTGTGATCATTCGGTTAACGGCATTGCCACCGCCACCACCAACACCAATTACCTTAATGTTAGCGCCTCGGTTTTGTGTTGAATCCAACGAAAATTCCATTTTATATTCCCTCCACTAATCAGGTCAATCAAAGAAATCGCTAAAGAATTTCCTGATGCCCTGTCCACGTTTCTTCGGTTGTTTAGTTCTAGTTTGAGTTGACTTAGTTCTTGACGTATCATCAACGGCAACGTTTGGCTCTTGCTCTTGCGGGCGTTGTTGAACCTGTGAGGCCAACTGACTACTGCCGGCTAAAGCGGATTGGACTAACAGATCAACTTCGCTCATTTTGCCCCGGTAGCTAACCAGTGACAGCGCCTGGGTAAACGATGGATGCCGTAATCCCATCTGGTCAGGAATCGAGACCCGCACTGGTACATCAAATGAATCTTGAACCAGATCGGTGATTCCTGGTAGGGCCGCCACACCACCCGTCAAAACGATACCTCCCGGAAGTGACAACGCACCGGTTGCAGACAACTGAGTCTTTAGTTTATCAAAAATCTGCTGTAACCGGGCTTCAATAATCTCTGCTAGGTACTTTTCTGAAATGTCGGTTGGTCGACTCTGCCCAACCACGTCAACTGGGAACTGATTATCCTCTGAAGCGCGGGAAGAATCCGCAAAACCGTAGTTCCGTTTCAATTTTTCAGCATTTTCAAATGAAGTATTTAACACTACCGAAATATCTTTGGTGATGTAATCACCGCCCTCAGGATCTACTTCAGCGTATTTCAGTCGGTGGTCATGAATGACAGCTGCAGTCGTCTGACCACCACCAAGATCGAGTAATACCGTACCAAAATCTTGCTCCCCATCACTTAAAATGCTTAATCCTTGGGCGATTGGACTCACAACTGCTAGCTGTGCGTTCAAACCTGCCTGCTCAACCGCTTTTTTGGTATTATGTACGATTGTCTTTGGCCCGGTAAAAAGCATACCATTCATTTCTAATCGAACCCCAACCATTGACCGGGGATCTTTGATGCCATCAAAGCCATCAACGATAAACTCATCGGGGATCAGGTTAATGATCTCCCGTTCCGGCGGCAAGTTTTGAATAATGGCAGCTGAAGCCACATCCTGCACGTCTTGATCAGTAATTTCTCGGGCCTGATCACCAATGGCAATCATCCCAGTTACCGGTTCGATTTTTAACATATTCGCCGAGATGCCGACAATCACATCGTGGATCTGAATGCTGGCCTTTTCTTCGGCCGTCTTAACCGCGCGCTTGATTGCTTCACTGGCTTTGTCAATATCGACAATCACACCACGGCTCAAACCAGCTGAACGTTCGTTACCGACGCCCAGCACATTCAGCTGGCCTTCCAAATATTCTGCCACAATGACTTTAATTGAGGTAGTCCCGATATCAAGTCCTACATACATGCCTGAAGTATCCATAATTGTAGGAGCCTCCTCTGAATTCGATTTAATGCGTTCCCGTGAAAATAAAGTCTTGATTTACTTTCCAGTTTACCACAACTACGCCCCTTTAAAAAAGGCAATATTACCCCGAGAGTACGCAATTGAAAGCATTTTACTTAATTTTTAGAAACCAACTCTGGATTTACATGGTCGCTACTTACCGCCAAACGAATATGAGTAGGCACCGACCTCTAAATTGACGATTCCTTTGTGCGACATTTTGGCGGCAATACTTGGGTAATAGGCCATTTTACTAGCAAAGGTCAAGCTGGAGGCGTACACCTCATTGCCATCATTCATATATAAATGAACGCGGTTCGGATCAGCTTGGGTTGGTGAAAATTGAATCTCAGAGATCCCCGACTGAATCTTTTGGGGTAGCTTAGCATACTGCTTGATCATTTGCGAAAGCACGTCGGGTTTCTTAAACCGATCGTAAACTGGATAGCTGCCAGAAGGTTGCTTTTGGCGTTCCTTCGAGATGACACCACTAGTCAATGCGACCCGATAATAGCCGTTAGCGGGGACGAAGCCAGCTGTTTGATATTCTTTGAGCCGAACGGTCAAACGATTGAAGTGCGAGACCGAAAAGCTGATTTGCTTGACCCGTGGATTATTCTGCTTAGCCACTTTAGCCAGTTTCTGCTCTTTTCCAATTACCGAATATACCGAATCACCAGTCCGAATACCACTGATAGCAAGGACTTTAGATTTCGATAATTCATGATTACCAAGTACCTGCACCCGCCCAATATGACTCAAGGGTGAAATAAAATAACCTGAAATAATCAGTAACACCAAAAAGATGCTGATCAACAGACCCATGCGCTGTGCAAGACGCCGGTGTTTTTGCTGTTTCAGCCTTGGGAGCTTTGCACCGATTCGATGAACCCGGCCGGTCTTTTTGGAAGCGCGTTCCTGTTCTTCTTTTTGATACTTTTCCCAAGGTGTGATGGCAACGTGACGATTGGATTTGTCACGATTGATTTTAAAGCTCATCTTGCACACTCCTAATTACTTACGACTAACCCCTTGTAAAACGCTCAGCATTTCCGTAGCAGCATGCGGTTTACCCAACTTTTTAGCAGCCGCCGCCATGGCAGCTCGCCGATGATCATCAGTCATCAATTCATCCATTTTAGCGACCAGGGATTCGCTTGTTAAATCAGCTTCCTTGATCATCAAAGCAGCGTTAGCATTGACCAAACTCATCGCGTTTTTGGTCTGGTGATCCGCAGTGACGTACGGACTAGGAATCAAGATTGACGGAACGCCTAAAGCCGTTAGCTCTGCGAGTGTTGTGGCTCCCGAACGGCCAACGACGCCCGCAATTTTTGGTAACACTTCTGGCATATTATTGATGTAGGCCTGAATCGAGATATTATCTGCCTCTTTCACAGCAGCAACTTTAGCCATCACATCATCGTAGCGCTTCGGGCCAGTAACAAAAATAACCTGATATGGTTTTGTCGCTAACGTCGGCAGTGCTTCAACCATCACCTGATTTAGCTTTAGTGCTCCTTGACTGCCACCAACAACCATGATCGTTGGGACATCGTCTTTGAGTTTTAACGAAGTCAAACTAAAATGGCTCGTGATATTGGCCACTTCCTGGGCTCGGGGATTACCTGTCATCACGACTTTTGACGCTGGAAATTGCGATCTAGCAGCTTCAAAATTAATGGCAATTTTATCTACGTAACGGCTGAGAAATTTATTGGTCATTCCAACCACGCTGTTTTGTTCGTGAATAACTGTTGGTACGTGTAACCTGGCAGCTGCGTAAAGAACCGCTCCTGACACGTAACCGCCAGTTCCCAGGACCACGTCTGGTTTAAACGACCGAACCAGTTGTTTAGACTGATGCACACTCTTTAAAAACAGGTAGATCGTCTTAAAGTTTTCCAACGAAAGTGAACGCTTGAACCCCTGAATCGTCATTGCTTTAAAGGGAATTCCTAACTTTGGCACGATGGAACTTTCAATGCCACGGTGAGAACCGACGTAGAGCACTTCCGCATTTGGATCCTGTCGTTTTAATTCGTTGATGACCGCAAGGGCGGGATAAATATGGCCACCCGTACCGCCGCCGGAAACCATTAATCGCATTAGAGCTCCTCCTTTTTACCGGTCAACTTTTCAACTGCTTTGATATAACGGTCGCCACGAACTTCAAAGTTGGGGTACTGATCCCAACTGGCATTGGCAGGTGATAACAAAATCACATCACCTGGATCACTTAAGGCGTAAGCCGTTGGCACCCCGGTCTCAGCATTTTCGGTAAATTCAATGTGCTTGACCCCCGCTTTTTTAGCTGCGTCGGCCAATAACTGTTTCGTTTCACCAAAAAGGACGATTGCTTTTACGTGATCTTTGAAAAAGGGTGTTAACCTTTCAAACGTATAGCCACGATCGAGGCCTCCCGCTAAAAGGACAACCGGTTGTTTAAAACCCTTCAATGCCATTTCTGTAGCTTCAATATCAGTGGCTTTGGAATCGTTATAGAATTGCCGCCCTTCACTGGTGAGCACGTACTGAGTTCGGTGGCGAACACCGCTAAAAGTGGTCAAAACATGCTTGATTGCGGCGTTAGATCGACCCTCAATTTTAGCCACCGCAATCGCTGCTAAGGCGTTTTCAACGTTATGGTCGCCAGGCACTTTGACTTCGTCAGCCTGCATAATCGCATCATCTTGATAGTAAAGTGTACCATCTAACTCGTAGGCACCGGCGTGTGATTTGCCAAGACGCGAAAATGGCACAACTTGCGCACTGCTTTGCTTACTCAAGCCTACCAGTTCATCCGAATCAAAGTTGACAACAAAATAGTCTTCAGCCGTTTGATTCTGGGTGATCCGCATCTTCGCGCGAACGTAGTTTTCCCGCGTTTTATGATAGTCCAAGTGATTGGCGAAAATGTTTGTTAGCACCGCAATATGGGGGTGAAAAGAGGTGGTGCCAAGTAACATGAAACTGGAAACTTCCATCACCATTGTGTCGTCAGCGGTCAGTTCCTGGGCGACTTTTGAAGCCGGTACACCAATGTTGCCGGCGTAAGCACTTTTTCCGGCCTGACGTTCCTGATTCAACATCTTAGTAATCATGGTCGTTGTGGTGGTCTTGCCGTTTGAGCCAGTCACGGCAATCAACTCCGCTTCAGCAATTTCACTGGCTAATTCAATTTCTGAAAGAATCGGCATGTGAGCATCAACAGCCGCCTTGATCAACGGCACATCGTAGGGGATTCCCGGATTTTTGACCATCAGATCAAAGCCCGCTTCCAACTGTTCCGGTTTTTGTTCACCAGTCAAGATCGTGTAACCGCCCTCAGCCTGCAATTCTTGCGCTTCGCTATTTTTTTCGAGTGGTTGTTGGTCACTCACCGTAACTTTTGCACCCAATTGTTTTAATAACCGTGCCGCATTTAGCCCGCTTTTAGCCAAACCAACCACAATCACGCGCTTACCTTCATACGTCCTGATATTTTTCATATCTTGTCCGCCACCTATTAATTTTAATTTTAATTACCACATGACCCAAAGGCCGGTAATTGCCGTAATAGCACTGATGCCCCAGAATGTGAGATCAATTCGCCACTCGCTCCAACCCTTCATTTCAAAATGGTGATGGATCGGTGACATCAAAAAGATTCGTTTACCTGTCAATTTAAAAGAAAGCACCTGTAAAATGACGCTGGCTGTTTCCACCACGTAAATCAGGCCGATCCATAAAAGTGACACTTCGTGGTGAACCAAAATGGAAACGGCGGCTAGCGCACCGCCCAAAGCCAGTGAGCCCATATCGCCCATAAAAATTTTAGCCGGTTTATGGTTATATATCAAGAACGCCAGTAGTCCGCCAACTACGGCAAAGCAAAAGAGTGCCACATCATTTTGATGCTGATGCAGCGCAATCACGCCGTAAGTGATGAACGAAATTGAACCGACCCCCGCAACTAAACCATCTAGACCGTCAGTAAGATTAACCGCATTGGAAAAACCAACCAGCCAAAACATAATGAAAATCAAATATCCAAAGCCCAGATTCAGTGGTGGCAGTCCAGGAATCTTCAAGAGTAAAGGTAGCCCTTCATGCAAATACACCGCAAAGAAAACCACAGCGCCGACAATCTGGCCAAGTAGCTTTTGCCAGGCCTTTAAGCCTTCATTTTGACGACGAAACAGCTTAATTGAATCGTCCCACATCCCTAATAATCCGTATAAGATCAAGATAAATAGCAGGATCCAGGTAACTGGTTTCATGACTTTAAAGGCTAACCCAGAAATGATCGTTGCAATGATGATGGCAATAATGAACATTAAGCCACCCATTGTTGGGGTACCAGATTTCTTTTCGTGCCACGAAGGCCCTTCTTCACGAATCATTTGGCCCTCGTGTTTAGCCCGGAAATAGCGGATCAACGCTGGCATAAACGCCGCTGTGATCAAAAAACTAACGATGAATGATACAACTGAACTCATGACTTTCTCCTCTATACCTCGTTTTTATACTTGAAACGGCAGTGCTATTTTAAAGTAACCGTTAGCTGATCAGAATCACTGAATTGTTTGCCAGCCGCGATACTTTGCTTAGTCACATAACCGTTACCCTTAGTATCAACCGTCAAGCCTAACATCTTACCCAGTCTGAGCACGTCACTTGATGACCAGCCTGTTAAATCTGGCATCTTTTGAGCTCCACTAGTAATCAAGATGACCCGTTGCTTGCTCATGACGACCTGACCTGATAGGGGTGACTGCTTAAGAACCCGATTGCCAACACCAATTGTGGTGACCTGATAGCCCTTCGCTTTAAGGTCACTTTTAGCGCCAGAAACTGACCGATTCACATAGGATAACATTTTGTCAGAATTCGTGCCAGACCCACTAGCTGTATCTTCTTGAAGCGCTCGGCGCATAACGGGCTTAAAGACATCAGCCATTAATTGTGTCGCTGTTTCAGTTCCCGGAAGCGTGGGCTGTTTCATCGTAATGTACATAATGTATTTAGGATTACTTGCTGGCGCCATTCCAGCCACCGAGTAAAGATAACTATCATCACCTGATAGATAGCCTGCTTTACCATCAGCGACTTGTGCTGTCCCGGTCTTAGCAGCAATTCGAATCCCCTTCATTTTGTAGTCGCCACCGATACCGTACTTTTTATAAACGACATCTTCCATATGGCGTCGAACCGCTTTTGCCGTGGAGGCAGAAACCGGCTGACCGATGACTTTTTTACCGTTTGATTTAATGACCTTTCCAGTTTGCGGATCAACCACTTTTCGAATCAAATACGGCTTTAACATTTTACCATTATTTCCAATGGCAGATAAAGCCTGCATCATCTGCATAGCGGTAACCTGAATCCCTTGACCAAAAGCGGTATTAGCCTGCTCAATTGTTTGATTGAAGGCGATACTGCCCGTCTGTTCACCTGGTAGACCGAAGTGTGTCGACGACAAAAATTTAAATCTCTTAATATATTTTTCCCAGGTTTTAGCGCCCATTTGCTGTTCCAGATGGGCCATAGCCACGTTACTAGACAGTGCAAAACCCTTGTTGTAAGTAATCGTCCCCCAGCCGCCAGGATTCCAGTCGGGTACCACCCGGCCACCGATTTCATAACGGCCAGATTGATAAGTCGCATTACCATTATAATGACCACTGTTAATTGAAGCAGCCATTGTAAAGACTTTCATGGTCGAACCAGGCTCATAAGCGTCTTGCAGTAACGTATCACGCCAAACCGAATTAATGCCATTGCCAGTCTGGGGATTAAAAGTCGGTCGCTGCGTTGCCGCCACGATGGCACCAGTTTTAGCGTTCATTAACACGGCGTTTAGGGACTTTGAATGGGTCTTACTTTGCAGCGATGACATCTGCGTTTCAAGTAAGGTTTGCAAACGACTATCGAGCGTTGTATAAACGTTGTCACCATTTTTAGCCTTCTTAGCTTTCTGCTGAGTTCCCGGTATCTGATAACCGTTATTGTCCCGACTAACTTTTTTAAAACCGTCAGTGCCCTTCAGCAAATCGTTATAGGCACCCTCGATACCCATGGTACCAACAAGCTGGCCCTTAGAAGTCGAGGTCACGTTACCAATTAAATGGGAGGCAAACACGCCGTTCGGATATAAACGAGCCTGTTGCTGAACAAACGTCAAGCCCGTGACGTGTGAGGCTTCAATTTTTTTCTTAGTTGTTAAGGAAATGTTTTGTCCAGCAGCACCAAATTCAACCTGAAAGGTTTTTTTTGAACTTGGTGTCAAATAAGCCATCGCTTTTTTGAAACTAATTGGCAGGTTTTTAGCGAGGACTTTGGCTGTATTGTATTTATTAGTGACATACAACGGTTTACCTGCAATACTCCGCTGACTTTTATCCAGCACAGCGTAAACCGAATAGGTACTCGTATCTTCGGCAATCGGTTGATTGGAGGCATCATAAATCGTCCCACGTTGTGCTTTTAAGGTCTGATTGGCCGTGTATAGTTTCTTGGCCTGCGCACTCAAATTAACGTGTTGAATATTTTTGCCAATTGCAATATAAGAAAAACGACCAATGAATAGCAAAAGACCGATGGTAAATAACATCAACAGTGATCTTCCGAGGACCCGTTGATTGTGTCGGACTTGTTGGCTAGTCACCGTTCGTTTGGGTGATTGTTTCATTTTATTTATTCACGTTCCTTATTTTACTGTTTGATAGCGTCATACCGTTTTGTTTTGCAATTTTTTCTAAGCGCGAACGATTCAGTAGTTCGTTGATGGTTTGGCGATCATTAGTATTCTTGCTTTGAAAACTAGTGATTTTGTTGCTTACATCTTGAAGCTGCTGCTGAGCCGATGAAACACCGATCTTCATCGACACAACAGAAAGCATCATTACGACAACAATCAAAGTACCGGTAACGAGTAAACATTTCTCAAATTTAGAAAGTGTCAGCTTCTTTGGAACGGTCACGACTTGCGCTGCTTTTCTATGTAATGGAACTGTCGGTTGTTCCGGAAGCGATTGCGGTTGAATTTGAGTTGCTAAATTATTTTGAGCCATACATCATCATCATCCTATCCCTTAGTTTTGAAACATCATTTCTCATTTTCGCTCAATGACTCGTAATTTGGCACTGTGCGCACGGTGATTTTCCTCAAGTTCATCGTCAGCGGGTAAAATCGGTTTCCGCGTTACGAGTTTAAAATCTGGTTGTAAATTGTCTGGAACTACTGGCAAGCCAGGTGGCAGCTCTGGTAGGCTACTGTGTTCTTTAAACATGGTTTTAACCAGTCGATCCTCCAAAGATTGGAAGGTGATCACGCATATCCGACCCCCTGGATTTAACAGCGTGAAGGCTTGTTCCAATGATGATTCAAGAGCTGATAATTCGTCGTTGACCGCGATACGAATGGCCTGAAAAACCTTCTTAGCAGGGTGACCGCCATGTCGCCTTGCCGCAGCCGGAATTGCTTCTTTGATCACGTCTACCAGCTCTCCAGTAGTGTTGATCGGCGTCTTTTCTCGGTGAGTTTCAATTCGCCTTGCAATCGACTTAGCGAACTTCTCCTCTCCGTACCGATAGAAGATGCGAACTAATTCCTGATAAGGCCATTCATTAACGACCGTTTTCGCTGTCAGTGGTGCGCTTTGATCCATCCGCATGTCAAGCGGCGCATCATAGCGATAACTAAAACCTCTTTCAGCATCGTCAAATTGCGGTGAAGAAACACCCAAATCATAAAGAATCCCATCAACGTGTTTGACTTGCTGATCTGCTAATGCACTTTTTAACTGACGAAAGTTTTCATGAATGAGCGTCAACCGACCAGCAGCGATATCAGTGCCTAACTGTTCCTGATTGTACTCGATGGCCGTTTCATCCTGGTCAAACGAATATAAATGACCCGTCGTTAACTCGGTTAAGATCCTATGGGTATGACCGCCGCCACCAAGCGTACAGTCTACATAGGCGCCACTTTGATGTACATTGAGTGCATGAACGGCTTCGTTTAGTAATACTGTTCGGTGATGGAACTCTGCCATATTATCCTCCTTTACCGGTTATAGGTCAAAATCAATCAAATTCTCGGCAATGTCGTCAAAGTTTTCTTCGGCCTTCGTTGCGAACGCCTCCCAGCGATCCTGACTCCAAATTTCAAAACGGTCAGAAACTCCCACGATGACGCATTGTTTTTCCAGTTCAGCATGCTTGATCAATGACTGGGGCAGATTTACCCGCCCCTGTTTATCAAGTGAACACGTGGTCGCAGCTGAGTAGAAGAAACGCACAAAGGCTCGGGCGTCCCGCTTATTTAGTGGTAGTGCACTAAGCCGTTTTTGCATGACCTCCCATTGGTCCATTGGATAGCCAAACAGGCAGCCGTCCATACCTCTGGTAATCACAAATTCCTCACCCAACTGATCACGAAACTTGGCTGGAATAATTAGCCGCCCCTTAGTATCGATCGAATGCTCAAACTCTCCCATGAACATTCGTATCGCCTCCTAATATCAGCTAATTTAACTAAAGTTTACCACAACCCCCCACCTTCTACCACAACTCCCCAAAAATTTCTTCAAAATCTTAAAAAAACCCGTCCAAACAGTGTTTGAACGGGGAAAGATTTGGTTAAATTATGAGTAAAAACAATCGTTAAGCACGTAATAACAAACTAATAATGGTGGCGGCGTAACCCAGATATAAAATAATGATTGACAACCGCCAATAAAAAATCAGAAATTTGTTCCAGAGTAACTCACCCTTGGAAAATCCCCACCATAACGTGATGACAATCGATATCAGCATCCAGATGAAAATAATGGAGGCAAACCAGGGGTCAGGCCAGGTGTGTGATAACTGCCACATAAACCAAAGCAGAAAGAACGGTGAAATATCAACCGGCAGCAATCTGAGCTGACTTACGCCGGCGATCGTGTGACGAAAAATTCGCAAAACAACCATCACTATTATAAGAATTAATATTTGAAAAAGTACCTGAATCAATGGCGTCCGCCCTTTCACTTTTAAATGCAGTTTGATTTTGCTAAACACACAACCGAAATTTTACCCCAAATGGATTGACTAAATCAAGAAAATTCAAAACAAGATTGCAATTCTTTTGAGTCCACGTTAAACTATTCGAAGTAAACATATTGAAAAGTGGTGCGTAAAATGCAAAAAAAGAAGAAGACAACCTTCGAAAAAATCACTATGGTTTTGGTTTGGATCATGATCGTTGCTACCTTGGGATCGCTTGTCGCTGGTGCGCTTTCGTCCCTGGGCATGTTTTAACTAAGCACATTAATATTGGGTTAAACCCCGTAATAATAAAAAGCACTGAGAATTTATAACTCCCAGTGCTTTTTATTGTCTCAAACTAAATCAGGTTTGAAGAATTAAGAATTGCTTTCTTCCGGTTTTTTTTGCTTATAAACTTGTCGCGGCTTACTGCCATCCTGCGGCCCAATAAAGCCACCCTGCTCCAGATCATCAATCAGTCTTGCAGCTCGGTTGTAACCGATCCGGAAATGCCGTTGTAACAAGGAAGTGCTGGCTTTTTGCTGGTCGACTACAAAATTTAACGCGTCATCGAATAATTCGTCATCTGATTGACTAGTATCCTCAGAAACTTCTTCATCGGAAACCATCATTTGTTCATCGTAATCAGCAGTTTGTTGGTTCCGAATAAAGTCCGTGACCCTTTCAACATCCTTGTCTGGAATAAAGGCTCCCTGCACACGGATGGCCGAATTTTGATCAACCGGCATATACAGCATATCACCACGTCCTAGTAATTTTTCCGCACCATTAGTATCCAAAATGGTCCTTGAGTCAACCCCACTTGAAACCGCGAAGGCCATTCGTGATGGCACATTTGCTTTGATCAGTCCGGTAATGACATCAACGGAGGGCCGTTGGGTTGCTAAAATCATATGGATTCCTGCTGCACGACCCATTTGAGCTAACCGAATGATGGCATCTTCGACTTCATTAGAAACCGTCATCATTAAGTCGGCTAACTCGTCGACGATCACAACGATGTACGGTAACGTCGGCAACGGCTTATCCGTTTTCTGATTTTCAGCCTGCACAAATTGGTTATAACCAGAAATTTTACGTTGACCGACTTTAGCAAACAAATCGTAGCGCTGTTCCATTTCATGAACCACTTTATGCAGTGCACGAGCCGCTTTTTTCGGTTCTGAAACCACCGGCGTCAATAAGTGCGGGATGCCGTTGTAAACGCTAAGCTCCACTTTTTTGGGATCAATCAGCATTAATTTGACCTGACTAGGTTTAGCGTTCATCAAAATACTGGTGATGATGCCATTGATAGCCACTGACTTACCACTACCGGTTGATCCAGCAATCAATAAATGGGGCATCTTGGTCAGATCCATCGTGATCACTTTGCCAGTGACGTCTCGTCCAAGCGGCACCTCTAGTAAATGAGCTGGTCCATGAGATACTGCTTCACTCACGTCACGAAAGGCCACCGTAGAAATTTCGCGGTTAGGAACTTCAATCCCAATTAAAGATTTACCTGGAATTGGGGCTTCAATTCGAATGTCCTTGGCAGCCAGCGCTAGCGCCAGATCATCAGCCAAATTCACGATCTTTGAAACCTTCACACCAATCGCTGGGTGCAGTTCATACTCCGTCACTGAAGGCCCCAAATTGACGTGTTTGATCTCTGCATCCACGCCGAAACTGTCCAATGTCCGTTTTAAGATCTTAGTATTTTTTTCAATGGTTTGATAATCTGCCTGCTGATCCTTTTGCGGAATTGGCGTCAATAAATCCGTACCTGGCAACTGATAATTGGGATCATCACTTTCCGTCGCCACCATCATCGGCTCTGAATCCGCATTAGCGGACTCAGAAGAGGCTGGTTTCTCTGCAAGCGAAGAGGCGTTTGATTGTGTTTGGTGGGTTGCCACACTGATTGGGATTTCTTCAGACTGCGGCTTCGAAATTGACTGTGGTTTAAGCTGATCAGCCACTGGCTCAGGCAAATCTTTATTGTCAGTTGGCGTCGGCTTAACCGATTGCGGCTTTTGACTTGGCTTTCGACTCTGGCTTATCATCCGTTTCATTCGGGTTGCAACCATTGCCAATAAATTAGCGACCCTTTGTACACCATGCCATAACCCCTGGCCAATAACTTGGCAGCCATGAAATACTTGGGCCGGTGACACGTTAAAGGCCACCATGATCCCAGCCAGCACAAACAAGACAGCGACTACTTGAGCCCCAATAAAGCCAACTAAAAAGTGCGTCACGACTAGTAAAAGTGCACCGATAGAGCCACCACCAACTGACGTACTGACCGTATTATTGACTAGGTCTGAACCAATCAGCTGCCACGTGTACGTTAAAAACGCTGTGTGTTGGTTGTCTGATAAAAAGAAATCAACGTGCAGCCACAGCAGTCCTCCAAGGTAGATCAGGACAACACTCCAGATCCATTTAGGGGCAATTTTAGGACTCCGACCAGTTACAAGTAACGCGAACCCGAATGCCATTCCAATCAGACCCAAAACTGGATATGTATCCCCCACCAAAAAGCGCATTACATTAGCCACTAAAATACCAATAAAACCTGTTTTAAAGACCGCTAGCAGACAGAGTGTCAACGTAACAGCGCCAATGACATTACCCGTATAGGCAGTCCGACGTTGACTATTTTTTTGCCGTCGACGCTTTGTTTTTGATGCACGCCGGCGGGTGGTCTTTCGCTTTTGAGCCAAAATGTTCACTCCCAATTAAACCTTGTTTTACTTCAGTTTATCATTTTCGTAGCGGTGACTCAGCTCCAATTTTGGAAAGGCTTGTTGCCGCAGCACTTCATAAATCACAATGGCAGCTGAATTGGACAAATTTAATGCCCGAATGTGCGCATCATCCTGTGGAATTCGAATGGCTTGTTGCGCATACCGCCGCATAAAGGGTTCTGGCAGCCCAGTCGTTTCCTTACCAAACATAAAGTAGTAATCTCCGCCAGCAACATCGGTGTAATCGTGCTGCGTATAGGCATATTCAGCAAACTTAGAGACCAGAAAAAGTCGCTGAACATCCGGAACCGTGGCCATAAACGCTTGCAAAGTCTTGTGATAGCGAATATCCACCTTATCCCAGTAATCTAATCCAGCCCTTTTCAAGTGGGCATCATCAACTGAAAATCCTAGTGGTTCAATCAAGTCTAAAATGGTGTCAGTCCCCGCGCAGGTCCGAGCAATGTTGCCGGTATTAGCGGGCATTAAAGGTTCAAACAATACAATGTGGTTAGCCATAGCGAAACCCCTTATCTTTTGAAAGTTATAAACGCATTACATAAAAAAACGCAACCCCTCGGTGTCAACACGGCGAGGAACTGCGTTAATGAAGTGCAAATTCGACAGTAGCTGACGATTTCTCGACATCCACTCCCGAACGATTTCTCAACAAATAATATAACGCGATTTAACCAAGAATGCAAGATTTTTCGTGAATTACGACGGTTATATTGATCACTATTTGGTTTGCAATCGTTTTCACCTACTCTTCAGTGATTGATGCCATCCTTTCCGACTCTGACACCAGTAGGTTAACCTAGTCAAGCTGACCGTTTAATTCCCAAAGAACCTCAAAAATTGCTATAATAACAGGTAGATTCCAAACTGCATTTTAAAAAAGGAGAATGAAATTGAAATTCATTGAACCGCTCGTTTCCAATTATCCCGCATTAACTAAGTCAATCACTCAGCAAACCGTGCGTGCGACCATCGCCGATAATCTGACGGATGGTGGAACTACTCCTAGCAAGGGAATGATTGCTGAAAGTACCGTGTACGCCCACGATCACCAACTATCGTTAACGATTATGATTCGGCCACGTGGCGGAGACTCGGTATATAGTGATCCTGAGCTAAAAATTATGGAAGCCGATGCATTAGATGCTCAGCAGCTTGGGGCGGATGGCATCATCGTTAGCGCCCTCACCGCAGACGGCCAAGTTGACACCGAAGCCATGGCAAACTTGATTGCTGCCGCTGGCGGTATGAGTGTTACTTTTGGTACGGCGGTTGATGAGCTAAACGACGCACAATTAGCTGACAACTTGAAGTGGTTGGCTGACAATGGCGTTGAAAAAGTCCTCACTAAGCCTGCTAGTCAGCCCGATCTCGCCCGTTTGTCAAAGCTCAACAACATCGTCGGCGCTGCTGGAATGCAACTAATCGTCTGGACATCCAGTGATACCCAACCTGATCAATTAAATGAACAACTGGGATTGAACTACTTTTTACAACCTCAAAAATAGGGGGTCAACTGTACTCAACTTGAATCCACATCAGTGATTGAGTTTCTTTAGGGTTCTCATAAATTGAACTGATAGCTAACTACTTGCTTGAGCGCAACCAAGTTTTTAATAAAAAAGCGCGTCCAGATAAAAACTCATTAGGAGTATGATCTGGTCGCTTTTTTTAACCTGATTTTTAAAATAAATTCTGCACATTGACCTTTAACGGCAATGCGAAAAATTCCGGATTAATGTTGACAATTAAGAATAATCGGGCAGTTAAGCTACTCGTCATGTATTTAACCAATCCCAGATTTGTCACCGCTTATTAAAGCTGACTTTCGCGGGCGATCAATTTGGCAAAGTCTACTGGCAGCGGCGCATAACAAGTTACCTGTTGTTGTGCAAACGGATTATAAAAGCTCACACTCGCACAGTGCAGAGCCTGACGATGAATCCAGGGGTTGGTTTGCTGACCATAAAGAAAATCCCCAACTAATGGATGCCCAATACTAGCCATGTGGACACGAATCTGATGGGTGCGACCCGTATGCAGTCTCACCCGTAAAAGCGTGCTAGCCCTCATTAATTTGACCCGCCAATATTCAGTCTGGGCAGGCCTGCCATCTGAGCGCACCATGCGTTTGATGAAGGAATCTGGCTCCCTACCTAACGGGGCATCAATAATATCATGTGTGGTATGAAGTCGACCCGTGACAACACAAAGATATGTTTTCTTTAATGTATGTTGCTTTAACTGGGTATCCAAAACGGTATGGGCAAAATGGTGCTTAGCAAAGATCACCACCCCGCTGGTTTCACGGTCCAATCGGGTGACAATGTGGGTAACTTGACTCGGGGCATTCGTCCGCTGCAGATATCCCTTGACCCGGTTAACCAGCGAGTCATCTGGATAAAGGTGTGAAGGCACTGAGGCCACCTCGGCCGGTTTATTGACAACCAAAAAATGGTCGTCCTCATACAAAATTACTAATGGTGTTGCTGAAGCAGCAACATGGTCACTGGCAATTTCTGGTGGTAACGTCACCTCCAGCTTTTGGCCAGTCTGCATCTTGTAATTGACCCGAACGATTTGACCATCGACCTTAATTTGACCACCTGAAAACTTGATTTGTTTTAACAGCGTTCGGCTAATGCCTTGCTGCCGCATAAACGTCCTGACATAAATCGGTGAATCTTCGCGGTACTGCCAGGCAAACTTAATCAATTGGTTTCACCCCAATAAACGATTCAGACACCCGTTTCCAAAACTGGGTGTGTCGGTATTGTGCAAAGGCAATTCGCTGCTTAGAAATTTTAAAATTAACGGCTTTGATCGACCGGTTTTCAATCGTCATCTGATCGCAGGTCATCAAGTTTTCATCCAGCCGGACTGGTTCGACCCTGACCCATTCTGTCGGCGAAATAATGATTGGTGAACCCAGTGTTCTAAAAACGCGGTTATTGATGGAGGCAATTTCTGAAACTTGAACAACGTCTAATTCAGAACTGATAACAGCCCCGCCAGCCGACTTATTGTAAGCCGTTGAACCAGTTGGCGTTGAGACACACAGGCCATCGCCACGGAATAATTCAAACAATTGGTCTTTAATGTAGACGTTAGCAAGCATCGTCCCGGTGACTTTCTTGATTGTCGATTCATTCAGCGCTAGCAATGATTGATGTTCACCGCTGTTATATTCAATATCGATGTCTAGTAACGGATAACTCACACTTTGACCATTATCATGAGCCAAGCTATCAATCAGTTCGTCGACTTCGTAATCTCGCCAGTCGGTATAAAAACCTAAATGACCCGTGTGAATGCCGACGAAGCGAATGCTCGCTAACTGATCTTGGTAGTGGTGAAACGCCGTTAGCAATGTCCCATCACCGCCAACGGTGATCACAATGTCAGGGTGGTCATTATCAAACGTTAAATGTTCATCTCTGATCTTGGCACGTAACGCATTCGACACGTGAGCCGATGCCTGTCCCGGATTACTAAAAATGCCAATCTTCATTACGATTCATCCCTCTTATTTGGCTGCTGAGGCTCAGGTCGTTTACCATACGAAAAAAGATGTTGAGCCTCTTCAATTTCTTCCCGAATTTCTGACATTTCCGTGTCCAGTTTAAACGCTGCTTCAGCTGCCCGTTGAAGCCGAGCGCTTAATTCTTCTGGAAATTCACCTTGATATTTGTAGTTTAAAGAATGTTCAATGGTTGCCCAAAAGTTCATAGCCAGTGTCCGGACTTGGATCTCAGCTAGAATTTTCTTTTCGCCAGTGACCATCTGAACCGGATATTCGATGACAATATGGTACGAACGGTAACCGCTGGGCTTTTCATTATGAATGTAATCGCGTTCTTCAAGAATCGTGAGGTCTGAGCGCTTCCTCAGCAAATCAACGACCTGGTAAATATCCTCGACGAACTGGCACATAATACGTAGCCCGGCAATATCTTGCATGTCTTGTTCAAGCCGCTCTTCAGTCACGTGTCGGCGTGTCATTTTCTCTTTAATACTGTCGACCGGTTTAACACGTCCGGTCACGAATTCAATCGGTGGGCGCTGATTTTGATTCTGATACTGCTTGCGCATCCCCCGAAGTTTAACTTTAAGTTCATCCACCGCCTGGTTGTACGGTAGTAGAAAATGATCCCAATTTTCAATCAAGCTGTTCACCTCGAAATGATTACAGTGGTTTGTGGATTGTTTTACAAACAGACTTCATTTTAGCATATTTTTCAACGGCTGGGTGGCTGGAGCCTTGAAGTTTCTGTTAACTTCCTTTACACCACTATTTTGCTCACAAAATTATTGTATAAAAATGGAAAAGCTGTTTTAGCCGGCAGTATCACCTTTGGAACCGATTTCGGCGTTTAAGTTAGTTTGGCGACTGGCCTAAATCCTTGCAATTCGCTCAAAATGCTATATCATTACTTTTGAACTGATGGTCGTTTACTTGGTAACGACTAAATAATGGAGGAAATTACTTTGCTAGAAGTATATCTTTTTATCAACCCATTAGGCAGTCGCTGTATGAAGTCGGAAAAAAGCATTCTACGTCTCGCTGATCAAATTTTCGGCGAAGTTTCTTACCAGTTTATTCCGTTACTGAATCCGCAAATGATTGATCAACGTATGAAAGTGAACAATCTGGACTGCCATAATTTGAGCCTTAGAAATCAACAGTTTAACCTGCATTACAGGACTATTCTGGACTATAAAGCGGCCCTCTTTCAAGGTAAGAAAAAGGGCCGGCTCTTCTTGCTAAACTTGCAAGATCAGCTTGTTGAACAAGACGTTCCCTACTCTGAAAAGCTCGTCTTTGATGTTGCTGACCAGGTCAATTTAGACGTTGATATGTTTGGCGAAGATCGTAATTCGGAACTCGCCCAGCGTGCATTTCAGGCTGACCAACGATTAGCCTCTGAGATGAATGTTGCTGATCCTTCTACAGCAATTATCTATAACGCGGACGTGTCTGATTGCGGACTAATGCTGTCTGACGTTACCTACCAGAGCTTGTATGAAATCTGCGAGAATAGCGGACTGCTGGCTAAGCAAGCGTTGGCTAGACAAAAGCAAGCACCAAACTTACATATCTTATGATGTGAGTCTTTTAAAAAAGTAGACAATTGATGCTTTACCCGGATGATATTTGAAATTTAATGAATCAACTTGTGAACTATCATGAATAAAGCGGTATCAGCTGAATTTTCATCATTGGAAATTCAAAGCTGGTACCGCTTTATTTTGCCTTAGTGACAGCGAGTCACTGGCTGCCATTCTCGGTCATGCCGAACTGGTTATTGCCATGAACAACTACTCATGACACAGCACAAGCCACTACCCAAAAATTAACCCATTGATTTAGCAAGCTTTTCAAATTGATCAAGTCGCTTCTCAAATTGGGCAAAGGCCTGATCCAAGTAGTCAGTCTTGGTCATATCAACACCGGCCTTTTGCATCACTTGGATCGGATAATCCGAACTACCAGATTTTAAATAGTTCAAATAGGCAGCCCGTTTATTTTCATCACCACTGAGGATGCGGCTAGCGAGGGTGTTCGCCGCTGCAAATCCAGTCGCATATTGATAAACGTAATAGTTATAGTAAAAATGTGGAATACGTGACCACTCATCAGCAATTTCTGGATCAGAGATCACCGCATCACCATAGTACTTTTGGTTGAGTTGTAAGTAATGTTGACTGAGAAAGTCGGCTGTTAATGGATGACCGGCACCATCCTGTTCATGAACAAAATGTTCAAATTCGGCAAACTGGGTCTGGCGGAAAACAGTCCCCTTAAACCCATCCAAATAGTGGTTCAAAACGTAAGCTTGAACCTGCTTATCAGGATAGGTCTTCAGTAGGTAATCCGTTAGCAGTGTTTCGTTAGTTGTCGAAGCAATTTCGGCAACAAAAATTGAATAATCGCCATATTGATAGGGCTGGTTATGTGTCGTGTAATAACTGTGCATGCTGTGTCCCATTTCATGAACGAGTGTAAACAAACTTTCCAAGTTATCCTGCCAGTTTAAAAGAATATAGGGTGAAGTATCATACATTCCTGACGAATAGGCGCCTGAACGTTTACCCTTATTTTCCACCACGTCGATCCAACGCGAATTAAAGGCCTCTTTTACGTGGTCTAAATAATCTGGGCCTAGAACCGCCAAAGCCTTTAAGGCTTCTTCTTTGGCTTGTTCAAAGCTATAGGATAACTTTGGTTCACCAGTGATTGGCGTATAAAGATCATACATGTGCAACTCGGGAAGCTTCAAAATTTGTTTTCGAAGTGCCACGTAGCGATGCAACAACGGCAAATGTTCGTTAACACTTGTAACTAATGCATCAAACACACTGACTGGGATGTGGTTAACACCCATTGCCGCTTGACGAGCATCCGAATAGTGATGCGCTTTAGCTAGAAAGTTGTGAGTCTTTACATTTCCCATCAAAGTTGAGGCAAAAGTATGCCGGAATTGATGATAAACAGCGTATAGCTGCTTAAAAGCCATTTGCCGGACTTCCGGCTTAGTCGACTGAATTAATTGATCATAGATTCCCTGCGATAACTGAACAGAATTACCATCATTATCTTCAACGGCAGGAAATTCCAAATCAGCATCGTTGAGCACGCTGAATGTATCGCTAGAGGCATTCAACGCATCTCCCGCCTGCGCTAACAATTTTTCCGCTGCTGGAGTTAAAACGTGATCACGCTCATCCGTGATGGTTCTTAGATAATGCACGTAGGGCTTTAATTCTGGGGCATTTTTTAACCAATCTTCTAAAGTTTGACGATCAATTGCTAACAGTTCTGGTTCAAACCAGGCAATGTTACTGCCCAAACGAGTCATTAGCATCTGAGTCCGACCGCTCAGCGCTTGATTAATGGCGTTTGAAGTATCTTGATCGTGTTTCAAAGAAGCGTAGACATAGAGCTTTTCAGCTGGTCTAATGGCACTAAGAATCCCTTCGATAACTTTCAATAATGATTTTGGCCCATTCTTTAACTCACCTTGAAGGGCTGGCAACTGGTCAATTTGTGATGAAACGGCTTCGAAGGCTTGTTCAAAAGCCTTTTGATCGTGATAAATTGGGGTCAAGTCCCAAGTCAATTCTGGGCTGACCTGTTTTCTGGTCGGTAATTGTTTCACTTCTGCCAACGACAACACTTCCTTTAAAACCAATTTTATTACTGCAACTAGAATACCACAGGACCGCTATGGTATGGCAACCAATTGCCACGCCTTTTGATCGAGACGTTTTAAGATACCGTGTTGCTGCATCAGCAAGGCGAATTGCTCAAGCTGCCGTCCCCAACTGTCAATGACTTGTTGGGTTGAACATTGAATTAGCTGTGCGCCTTCAAAATAAATGCTGATCTTGGCAGCCCATTTTTCAAAATCAAGTTGTCTGACCAGCGATCCTAGTCGCTGAGATCGTAACAAAACGACCATCAAAAAGCACCAAAGAACTGGCGCCTCACAGTTCAAAGGCTCGGCACCATTAAAATGATAGCAAACCAGTGGCATATCTTGTAATAAACTACCGTGTTCATAGCAGAACTGCTGTAAACGAAGCCATTTAGGAGTCTTGTAGTGAAGCCCCGCTTGAACCTGGGTTTGAATCTGCTGTTTAATGACCTTAACAGAGACTGGTTTTAACTGTGCAAAATAACCATTGTGACTGGTTTTAACATAGCCCTGCAATTCCCCCATGGCGCTTAAAGTTAGGTGGTGCCATACCACTAATTGTTGCTGATCAGTTTGCCAGAATAATAAGTACCACCCTAATTTTTTGGAGTAACGCAACCACTTTTCAGCTTGTCGGACCCGCTTCATTTTCGCCAAATACTGTTCGCCAAGAATCCAAACGACGTCCAAACCAGCTTTTTGATAGCCTAAATTACGATCCTGCAGTTTAATCGCTGAAATTGGTGAACATTGGTATTCGATTGCTAAGGAGTGATGTTTACGACGCAATAATAGGTCCGGTCGTTGTGCAATTTGTTTTAAATACGGTTCGAGTTCCACCTCACCAGTCCCAAAATAAGTCGCTATTTGCCACTTCCCTGTTAGATGGGCCTGAGTTTCAGACTCACTGAACGGTCGACAAAGTGAATGTGCATGATGGGCAAAGTGAGCAATCGTGCGTCGGCCACGTTTCAAAATGACCTGTTCACGGCAACTGGGACAAAAATAAATGGCTTCCCGTTTGGCATCGGCAGCCTTGATTTGCATCTCCTGTTCGGTATGGGCAACTAGCATGCCAAAACTCCTTTCAGTTCACTCTTTATCAATAACTACGAAAAAGCGCTGCGATAGTTTACACTACCACAACGCTTTTTCATTATTCAAACTATTCCGTTGTTCTCATTTATGCTTTAAAATAACGGCGGGTCAATTCAAGCGCAGTCTGCGCCATGATTTTCTTTCCGTGTTCATCCAGAACATCGGCGGTAATCTTCGTTTTTTCTGCATATTCATAAGCAACAGCGAGTTCATCTTTAATACTTCCGGGGGACGCTTCATTCACCCGAAAAATCAATTCCAAATAGTAATCATTCTTGTAATGATACAAGTTTGAAGCAACATCTGACAGTTTAAGTGCATGAGCAATTGAGATCATATCGTCAAAACTATGAAGCTTGAGCACTTGTGTATGAAGTGGTGAAGACTTAGTCACTGAAGACTGATTATTGTCCGCGGCTGGCTGATTCTTCGATTCATCAGCACTACTATCGGTTTGCATCAACTGCCGTTTTAGGAAATCTGGCACGTCATCTTCATTAACCATTTCAATATCCGGTGAATCACTGTCATTTTCGCCAGTCATTGCACCATCATCGGCACCACCCTTACTGATAAACAGCTCGAGTCCATTACGATTTGGCAAGACTTGAAAAGTCACAGCATCAGTTTCTTGAAATTGGTGATCAACGTCAACTTCTTCCAAAATACTATAGAAAAAGCTTTCAATTTGCTTGTGGTTACCAAGCAGATCAAGGACGGTAATCCCCCGTTGGGTTAAATCATCATTGCCAATCAACACGCGAATCGTGTTCTCGTTAATTCTTTCCATTTCCATGACCCAACACCTCTTTCTGCCCGCACCAAGATTTACCTATCTCTATACTAAAGATTTTTCTCAGTTTGTAAAGTATCTGGCTTGAATTAATCCCATAAAAATTAGGTGTGAAAATCCAGAAGCTTCGCGGGTCAACCTGCATTTTGCAACTCAATAAACCTACCAACGATTTCATTAATGTTACTTTGAAGATTACTATAAACTCTGACTAATTTATTTTCAACCCTTCAAGAGACATTTACGCTTTCAATCAGCACCAGCGGCTTTCAATGCCTTTTCCAATTCCATAATGCGAATGTGCCGGGGTAAAAAGCGGCGGATCTCATCTTCATTGAACCCAACCTGTAACCGTTTATTATCGAATAAAATTGGCCGGCGCAACAAACCAGGATAAACCGTGATCAATTTTATTAATTCGCTGACTGGCAGCGAGTCAAGGTCAACCGTTAATTCTTGATAGTCTTTTGAACGTTTGGAAATGATATCTTCCGTACCGTTCTCAGTGAGTTGCAGGATCCACTTAATTTGTTTAACACTGGGTGCCTGCACAAAAATATTTTGCTCAACGAAATCGACCTCGTGAGCTTTTAGCCATTTTTTTGCCTTGCGGCAGGATGTACAACTAGGGGAAGTAAATAAAGTGACCGTCATTTGAATGACCTCCAAACTTTTCAGAATTAGGGGCTTTCGTTAGTTCTAATATAACAAAATCCCGGCTCTGTGAGAATGGACTTCACTAAAAGGTCTCAAACATGTCAGTGATTCATCACAATTTCACCGCAAAGGTTTTCCGTAAATCAGCTAACGCAACTGGGATGTTACCAGCACTTTCTTGAGCTTCTTGCTTCAAAGCCTTCAAATCACCCGTCTGTGGCAAATGGGTCAGTAACAGTTGACCAACAGTCGCTTCAAAAGCAACTCGGCCAGATTCACTAGCAGTCATATGCCACTTTGGACCGGTCTTGTCGTCAAAGAAGTTTGTGTCAGTCATTAATAGGTCAGCATTTTTCGCAAACGGAATCAGTTCGGGAATATAATCAGTGTCAGCTGTAAAGACCAGTGTCTCACCAGTTTGATTCTCAACGATTCGCATCCCAAATGCAGGTACAGGGTGCTTCATGGTTAAAAATGAGACCGTTAGAGGCCCAATGTGCAGTGTGTCATCGGCACCGTAGCCTTTTCCTTGTGAAGCATGCGGCCAAGTAAGGCTACCAAAGTTCAGCGGATCAGCTGTTGGCCCGTAGATTGGTAATGTTTGTAAATTGGGACGCTCTTCATGCAATTGCCAGTAATACTGCAGTACGCCAACGTCTGCTACATGGTCATGGTGGTAGTGAGACAGGATCACGGCATCAAGCTGCAGTGGATCGAGAACCTTCTCAAGGCTTAACAGTGCCCCACTGCCGCAATCCATAAGTAAGTGAAACCCGTTAGATTCAATCAAATAGCTACTGGTACCAATGCCATTTGCAGGGTAGCCTCCATAGTAACCTAGTACCGTTATTTTCATAATAATGCTTCCTTTCAGTCCAAAATATAATCACTCATCAGAAGTTGGCATGATTGCTAATTTTGACTTATAAACTGTATAATAATAAGTGACAAGAAGGAGGAATGATTATGATTACTCGACTTAGTATCACCTATGGCAGTCAACAAGTACTATCCGACCTCCAAAAGCGTTATTCAGATCGGCCGATGATTCTACTGGACTCTTCAACCTCTGGTGAACAATTAGCCTTGCTGGATGTTTCCGGTCAGGAGTCTGTCTTTAGCTCACCAGTCCATTATGACATCAAACTCCATCGTGGGACAACCGACTGGCAAGGATTTATCAACTTTATTTATTTGGCTAATCTTTCAGCAGATGACCAAAAGGTGTTCAATTCAAAGGCTAACCACTTTGTCACCACTGAAGCTATGCCTGAGGGAATGCGTTCGATCTACTTTATGAAGGACCAAAAGAACCGTTCTAACAACATCATTTTATCAACTTGGGAAACTACTGAAGATTTTGCTGTCTGGAAACATGATCCATCTTTTAAGCCTTTTAACTATTTCTTGACCACGCAAAATAATTATCACGAAGCTAGTTACCACCCAGTTGAACCCTCATAAGCTAGGGCAACATCATAGCAATCAATGAAGTGAAATCAAGGTGATACCAAATGAATTTAACCAAGTAACCTTGGAAATTCGTTTGGTATCACTTTATTTAGGCAAATCCAAGTATGTATATCAATTGAGATATATGATATTCATGCCCCTGCTACTGGGCGCAGCGAGCTTTAACATAATGAAAAGGAAGACCAATGTGCAAAATCAAGCAACTAAAAAGCTATCACCTTTTAAGAAGCCATCAAAAGATCAACAAGTATTGATTGACACGGCAAAGTCCTTTATTTGTCAGCATCTGAGGGATACAAAACCGGCTGTTTTGGTCATCACTGGCGATGCTGGTACAGGCAAAAGCGTGGTATTAAGTCAATTATTTTACGAAATACAGCGCGAGTCACACCACCAACATAATCAGTTATCAGGAACCAATAATTACTTTATTGTTAATCACCCAGAGTTACTGAAAGTTTATCGAAACCTTGCTGGTCAGCTACCGAATATGTATAAAAAGAATTTTCAACGGCCAACTTCACTCATCAACCTAATGAATAAGCAGCATAACCAGTTTGATGTGGGTGTAATTGATGAATCACATTTATTACTATCTCAGCCCGACCATTACAATCATTTTTACGGCACTAATCAATTACTGTCCCTGCTTAAAATTGCACACGTCTTAGTGATTGTTTTTGACGAGCACCAAGTTCTGAGATTAAAAACATACTGGACCAAAAAGCGCTTGCAGTCGTTGCTAGCTCCCTTCACTCAAAAGTGGCTTCATTTAACTCATCAATTCCGAATGGAAGCTGATCCAAGCCTGATTAATTGGATCAACCACTTTACGGGGGATCAACAACTCTTGCCAATCCAAAAAGGTTTTCAAAATCATTATGATTTCAAAATTTTTAATGATGCAGAAGCTATGCGTCAGCAAATTGTCAACCAAAATAAACGCGTTGGGTTAGCGCGAATCGTATCAACCACTGGTTATCCGTCTACTTTGGATGGTGGACACCACTATATTACAGAGGGTAATTTTAGTCTTCCCTGGGATCAGTATAATTACTCCTCCACACCCTGGGCGGAAATCCCCGAAACGATTAACGAAGTCGGTTCAATCTACACCTGTCAGGGCTTTGATTTGAACTATGTTGGCATTATTCTTGGTCCACTCGTCAACCTTTCCCAAGACGGTCATTCGATAATCATCGATACTGATAAAATCACCGATGTCGAATCATTTAAACGACGCCAGGATATGAACGATCCAAAAGAAGTTCTACAGGCAAAAGTGACTTTGAATTTAAATGCGATCAATGTTTTGATGAAACGTGGCATCAAGGGATTATACATTTTTGCCCATGACTCACGGCTAAGAGAACGCCTATACCATGATTATCAACTTAGTTTACAATAACCAGACCTAGTCTTTCTCGCTCAACAGCTGAACCATTACAGATCACCAATCGGCAGACTTAGACTGTATCGTTCTGTTTCAAATAAACGATAGATTCAAAAAACCACTTTTGATCAATAACGACCAAAAGTGGTTTATTTATACAATAATCGCTAAATAAAGCGATGTCGTTCATGGACGGTCCGTACGAGACTCGAACTCGTGATCTCCTGCGTGACAGGCAGGCGTCCTAACCAGCTAGACCAACGGACCATTCGAATTGCGGGGGCTGGATTTGAACCAACGACCTTCGGGTTATGAGCCCGACGAGCTACCAGACTGCTCCACCCCGCGATAATATGATAATGACCCGTACGGGATTCGAACCCATGTTACTGCCGTGAAAGGGCGGTGTCTTAACCACTTGACCAACGGGTCATACATTTCTATATAAAACTAAAAACTACAACGGAGAAAGAGAGATTCGAACTCTCGCGCCGCTTTCGCGACCTACACCCTTAGCAGGGGCGCCTCTTCAGCCACTTGAGTATTTCTCCAAATGGGCCTAAATGGACTCGAACCATCGACCTCACGCTTATCAGGCGTGCGCTCTAACCAGCTGAGCTATAGGCCCAAAAAGCGGGTAACGAGAATCGAACTCGCGACAACAGCTTGGAAGGCTGTGGTTTTACCACTAAACTATACCCGCATGGGACTTCTTAATCTTAATGGCGCGGGACGGAATCGAACCGCCGACACACGGAGCTTCAATCCGTTGCTCTACCGACTGAGCTACCGAGCCATATAAACGGTCCGTACGAGACTCGAACTCGTGATCTCCTGCGTGACAGGCAGGCGTCCTAACCAGCTAGACCAACGGACCATGCAATTGCGGGGGCTGGATTTGAACCAACGACCTTCGGGTTATGAGCCCGACGAGCTACCAGACTGCTCCACCCCGCGATAATAAGGAGGATGAGAGATTCGAACTCTCGCGTGGTTTGACCCACCTGACGGTTTTCAAGACCGTTCCCTTCAGCCAGACTTGGGTAATCCTCCATAATGAAACTATTTAAATGATCAATGGTAAAGGACCATTATGGACCTTGTAGGACTCGAACCTACGACAGGACGGTTATGAGCCGTCTGCTCTAACCAACTGAGCTAAAGGTCCGAGCCAAAGATCAAATCGCGGCGGGGGGGATCGAACCCTCGACCTCCCGGGTATGAACCGGACGCTCTAGCCAGCTGAGCTACACCGCGATGGCGTTTAAATAAACCTGTCAAAAACTATTTATTTAAATCGGGAAGACAGGATTCGAACCTGCGACCCCCTGGTCCCAAACCAGGTGCTCTACCAAGCTGAGCTACTTCCCGTTTAAATGCACCCAGTAGGAGTCGAACCTACAACCTTCTGATTCGTAGTCAGACACTCTATCCAGTTGCGCTATGGGTGCAAAATAATAATATATTAACTTAAATGCCGAGGACCGGGATCGAACCGGTACGGTCATCACTGACCGCAGGATTTTAAGTCCTGTGCGTCTGCCAATTCCGCCACCCCGGCGTATATGACATAAGCGGAAGACGGGATTCGAACCCGCGACCCCCACCATGGCAAGGTGATGTTCTACCACTGAACTACTTCCGCATATTTAGTTGAAATGCCGACTAGAAGATTCGAACTTCCGACCCCCTGTTTACAAGACAGGTGCTCTACCAACTGAGCTAAGTCGGCAACACAATAGATATAGTATCAAATCTAACTTTCAATGTCAACATAGTGTTAACTATGAGCCGTGACAGTCTCGAACTGTCGACCCTCTGATTAAAAGTCAGATGCTCTACCAACTGAGCTAACGGCTCAATGGAGGATACAGGGCTCGAACCTGTGACCCTCTGCTTGTAAGGCAGACGCTCTCCCAACTGAGCTAATCCTCCATCTGATA
>NZ_WNJO01000013.1 GCF_009720675.1 Secundilactobacillus folii
CTAACATCCTTATTTTCAGTGTCATCATGATAGGTCACGGTGGCCGTGGTATTTGTATCTGGCGTGTAGGTAACCTGACGAACAACTTCAATCGCAGTATTCCCCGGCTCGACAGGGTTAACTGTAACCGAATCGTTAGCGGCCGCTTGTGCAGTGCCATTAACAGTAGTAGTAACTGCCGAAGTGTAACCTGCAGGTGTCTTTAGATCACTCAGCGGATCAAAAGCTACCTGCTGGTCGGCATCACTGGTGCTGATACCGTCAGTATTAGTGGTCCAAACTGTATAGTCATAACTACCATCAGCCTGCTTTGTTGCCGTTCGATAGAACGTCTTACTGCTGATCGGTGAAACTGCATCAGTACCGTACTGAACACCATAATTAACCGTCATCTGTAGCGCATTCGCGTCGTTCTTACCGGCATCCGTACCCGGATTCGTCGGCGTAAAGGTTGTCCGCGTGTAGGTAAATGAGTAAGTGTAGTTACTGTCCGTATCATCAGCACTATTTTCAAATGCACTCAACCCGATATCATCTATCGTAACAGCATTCTTATCATTTACGGTATATTCAGGAACTACTTTTGCCACGATTGGGCCGTCAAAAGCAGAGCCTTTGGCTTCTTGCCAAGTGCCAAAAGTGGGTTGCTTGGTGACATTATTGACGCTAACTGTCCTTTCAAGCTGAACCTTTTGCGAGCCATTCGTTGGCGTCTCATCGGTACCATCTGGCAAAGCACCATCAACTGTAACCGTTAAAGTCTTGTGGGTCTCATCGTAATAATTCTCAGTGGTATCCTTTGGAATCGTTGGCGTAGTCGAAGTTTCGGTCAGATTAATATTGAAAGTTTGGTCAGTATCAGGATCTAGATCAAATTGTGCAGCCTGCGCCTTGGTGTAATCAGCATCATTCACTACTTGATAGCCAGCAGCTGTAAGCTCGTCAATCTTATCGGCAATGTTAAATGAAACAGCTGTGTCGCCGTCACCTGACTGGCTCTCGGTATCGATGACCTGACCAGTCGTCTGATCCGTATAAGTCAACGTCGCCTTTTCCTGCGAAACCTTATACTTAACGTCCCGCGTCACATTAAGGTCTGTCGTAATGCCATCCGCACTGGCTAGGTCAATCGTTACGGCCTGATTGGCTGTGTCAGTTTGGCCATTAGCCGTAGTAGTAACCTGATCCAGTTCATAACCCTTGGCCGCGTGACTGGTAATATCATCTGCTGAGACCGCCGCAAAAGTAACGGATGAGTCACCCTTCGTCGCGTCACCATTGGTATCAGTCGTCCAGGCTGTATAAGTGTACTGACCATCGGTTCCTAATTGCGCTGTCCGATAAACCTTAACCGTCTGTGAAATCGAAGTATTGGTGCCATCAGCCTGCTGGTAATTAACCGTTTCAATCACGTTTCTCGTCAAAGCAGTGGCATCGTTCTTACCGGCATCCGTACCTGGATTCGTCGGCGTAAAGGTTGTTTGCGTATAAGCAAAGTTAAAGTTAGCGGCGCCAGCATCCGTACTCGTTGCTGCTCCAAACGAAGCTAGTTGACTCGCAACATCATCAGCAGACACACTGGATTTGCCATTTTCCGCCTTCGCCGTGTAATTCGTTACTGGTGTTGCAGTAACATCGCTAAAGGTGCTACCATCACTGGTCCAATCACCATAAGTCACATCGCCAGTCACTTTATCAGTTGTGTAAGTTCGTTGATAGCCTAAAATTTGAGTCCCATTGGTTTGAGTCACAGCCGTGCCATCTGGCATGGTTCCAGTAACTTTAACCGTGAACTGTTTATGCGTGTTTTGATATTGCGGATCATTGGTATCAGTTGGCGTGGATGGATCAGATAAACCGTGCTTCAAATGAACGATGAAGTCCTGTGATGCGCTATCAGCCGTATCAAAGTTAGCCTCGTCCGGGACGTCTGAACTAACGAGCTCATAACCCTTTTGCAAAAAGGTTTGTTGATCGGAATTGACCGTACTGAAATCAATTGGCAAGTCCGTTAGTCCGTTGAGCTGATCCGTCTGAAGAACCGTTTGGGTCGTGTCATCGTAAAATTCTACCGAACCCGTTTGTGCATTCCGCGTGTAGGTGATCGTAACAATTGGATCCGTCAAAGACCCATCTGCATTGATAGCAAAACTAACTGTGACTGGTGTCGTATCTGTGCTATAGCCAGCAAACGCCTTCGGGGTATATGTCTGGCTTGAACCCACTTTGCCGGTTAACGACGTATCCACATCGTGACCAAAATCTTCATAGGTCTTGCCATCAGGTCCCAAAACTTGAGCCTGTACTTTAACTGTCTTAGTGTCACTAGTGTAATTAATAGTCGTTTCTTGACTAAGCGCAGTTCCATCAGAAGTCGGTGTAATAGTGGCTGCCGGTGCCCCCGTTGTGGTTGGTGCAAAATTGTCAACGGTAGGTGCCGTGTAGGCCGCAAAGCTATCAGTCCCATCAACTGGTACTAGAGAACCTAAAGTAACGGCTGGTTGATCATTATCAACACTCAAGGTGACTTGAGGTGCAAAAGTGACGGTCTGTTGCTGATCCGGTAACAACTGATTATCCGTACCAGCCTTGGCATCAACGTTCACAAAATGAATGGTTCGAGTATAAGTTGTATTTTGCGAATAAACGACGTAATAATCAATATTGGCTGAATCAGCAGTCACCTGTTGACCTGCAATCTTAGTTGCATCATCGGGTAAGGCTTTGCCAGTACTGTCGAATACAAATGCAGTTGAGCCGTCTTTTTGCGTAACTGTCTCATCCGGCGTGTAGTCTGCACCCTGACTGGTCGTCACTGAATCGGGGCCCGCCGTTGCAACCCAGTCGCCAAAGGTAACTACTGGTTTATCGGGCTGACTAAAGTCGACCGTCGCTGTCCGAGTAAAGTAGACTGGCACAGTCGTAGTGCTGACTACCGTGCCATCCGAATTCAAGTAGTGGATCGTTTCCGTTACCACTTTATCCAGATCATCTTGCTGATTGCCGGTCTTGGTCAAATTATCATCGGTCAAACCGGTTGGCCACTTTGGTCCGTCAGTACCATTGACTGCAGTGTCCGGTTTAACCGGCTGACCGTTACCATCCACCACTGCGTAATCTGGGCCATCGCCAACCGAAACCTTGATTTGAGTTTGAATGTACTTTAGTGTTACTGAATTATCCCCGTTAACCACGGTGTAATCAGTTGGGTTGTCAGGATATGCTGTATAACCCGCAATAGCAGGACTGGTGACCGTCAGGTGCTCATCTACGATACCCCTCAAGGTTGTTGGCGCACTGCCAAGCAGGCTGCTATCGATAGCAGCGCCATTTTGATCGACGTAATGTACGCTAACGTTTTGTTGCTGAATATAGTGGATCGTCACTTCATTGGTGCCGTCACCATCAGACGAAACTTTATAACTAGTCGGACTTGTTGGGTCAACTTCATAGCCATCGATTGAGTAGTTGGGATCCGTTTTTGGGAGGTCAACGGTAGTGTTGAAATCAGCATCAATAGTCGAATCAGTGCCAATAGAATTGCCAGCTTGATCCACGTGTTTGACGATCACTTTCTCGGTATTGGCCTTATAGTGCAGCGTAACCGTATTATCAGCCGTCAGTGACGTCACCGTATAACTATCAGGGTTGTCCGTTGTCGTTACGGGATAACTGGTATCAAACGTGTAACCGTTAATCGTTGGATGGTCGATGGTTGTCGATTCGTTGAAGACAAATGACTTCGTTAGCGGATCCTGACCCGGAATTTCATTGCCATTTTGGTCAACGTATTTGACATTTACATTAACGTTTTGGGCATCGTAGGTGTAGGTAATCGTCGTGGTTTGTGGAATGTATGGATTGATAACTTTAAAAGAACCGAATTGCCATGTGCTACCTGTACCTAGTGAAGTACCGGCTCCCTTAGTATAAGTTAATGTATGAGAATCAGTAGCACCACTTGCATAGGTAAACTCGGCAAGAATAGTACCTGCATCTATATCTTTAACGGTATATTTCACTGTCGACGGTGTTGAACCATTGTGAAGAACTTCCGTAATCGACTGCCCATTCGCGATAAATGGCGACATGTAGCCATTTGCGTTATCACTGGCAGCCGGTGTGTAACCTTCTAGTTCTTCTGATGGACTCGTCGTGTACTTTTGGCCTGATAAGCCCTGCATCTCAACTGAATCGACACCAGCCAATGGGTTACCATTTTGATCAACATAATTAGTCGTTTGGGTTTGGACAACTGGCTTAATGACCACGTCGCCGTTCCAGCCTGAACCATTACCACCAAGCTTCCCATAGACGTTTGTGACAATCGTCATATTACTGTGACTCACATAAACACTTTGCGGATCGTTATAGACGATCGTCCCCGTTGTCGGATCTGTGTAGCTGCTCCCTGTAATTGGCGTTGTTGACACGACGCTCCAGCCCGTTCCATTTTTTTTGCTGACAATTAAGATCAAATTACTTGGATCTTGCCGGTTAGTCGCTAAATCAAGGTGATAATTGTTCACTTCCATTTCGTAATAAATGTAATTGTCCCCACTGTTGGCTACTGAGGCTGCGTAACTGCCCGCTGCGTAATCTGGATCGGTTACCGTAAAACCGGCTGGTAATTTAGAATCAGCCGTTGTACTTTTGGTCGTGCCATCGTCAGCAGTAGCAGTACCGTCTGTTTTTGCATTAGCGGTGTCCGTACCCTGTTCTGTCTGTAGTAAAGAAACTGCCGTCTTGGCTGCCAAAGCAGCGGGCTTATCAATTTTTAATGTCTCCGCAGTCACTGGTTGAGTGGTAGACGTTACGTCGCTAACGCCTGCCGTTTTATCAGTGTTTGTCGAATCTGCAGACTGGGTGGCTGACTGATCTGTAACTTGATCTGGCGACTGAACAGTAGCATTGGCAGCCTGCTTTTCTGTCTCAGCATTTGCAGTGTTATCCGATGTTGAATCATTTCGATTATCATTGATAGTTGTGCTGTTACTGTTAGATTGATCAGTTGTTTGTTTCGCCGAATCTTCACCATCATTTTCAGTATTAGTCTGAGCGGTCTTGCTACCAGAATTAACTGGACTGGCAGCCTTGTGAGTGGAACTCGACTGATCAGTATCACTAGCAGTCGTATCGGTTGCAGTCGACGCCCCAGTTTCGGCAACTTGAGCACCATTCGTATCTGCATTTTGTGAAGTTTGCGAATCAGATGTCGCCGTCGTCTGTTCAGTATCCGTACTAGAAGTTACATTCGTATTGGTACCGCTTTCATTTACCTTTTGCTGAGCAGATAATACGACTTGAGGCTGCTGCAGTTTTGTTCCTGCATCAGTCGTTTCTGATTCTCCTTGATCGTCATTGGTGGCAGAATCGGCCTTAACTTCTGAAGCAAGCCCAAACTGAGCTAGCCCCAAACTTAAGGTCGTCAAACCAGCAACTAACCAAAGTTTTCCTGCTTTATAGAGTTTATACCTCTGCTTTTTAATACTGCTGTCTCGCACTAGGTTGTGATTATTTTTACCCATGTTACCCATGGTTACCCCTCCCTTAATAAGCCTACTTTAAAATGCCGAATAAAAAATTAAAATAACTCCCCCCACCGTCATATTCAAAAGGATTACTTGAGCGTAAAACTTCTTAAAGACATTATAATAATTTTCATTACCAATGCCAACCTTATATACTTGATTATTGATGACATTTTGATGACTTTATGACCCTAAATTATTATTTAACCCAAGTTTTACCGGCTTGAATGTCATTAATATCAGTCGTTAAAGACATCTCCGATATTTTGAGAATTAAGACTACGCTTTCAAACCGGATAAAATAACCATAGTCCCTATCAGCTGGATTTACAATAAATTAAGTCTATTTTCTAAAAAGACAGTTCATTATTTTAAGATTGTTTGAATTTTCCCTTTGCTAGCGGATCGATTTAATTTAAAAACCCGACAACAAAACCCTTTTAATTTAAATTTTAATCCGCCTTTAGGATTTCTTTTTGGCGTTAAAACTGCATTCCGGTTGTTTATCTTAAGGCCTTTATGGTATGATTGCGGTAGTTTATTAGAGAGTTCTAATCATTAGGAGGTTACACCAAATGTTGTTGAAATCCTTGGTCAAGCCAAAGGAACGACTGGTGACCGTTCAAGAAGACGTCACCCTAGAAGAGGCATTAAAGGTTCTTGAAGATACTGGATATCGATGCGTTCCAATTTTAGATGAAACCGGAACGATCTTTAGGGGAAATATCTACAAGATGCATATTTACCGGCACAAGTCTCGTGGTGGAGACATGAAGCTACCGGTGACCACTTTATTAAAAAATGCCACGAAGTTCATCACTGTAAACGCCGCCTTCTTTAACGTGTTTTTCTCCATTAAAGATTTACCCTACATCGCCGTTCTCGATGCTAGCAACCATTTTTACGGCATCTTGACCCATACACGTCTGATGGATATGCTGTCACAAGCGTGGAACGTCAACATCGGTTCCTATGTTCTGACGGTGGTTTCACCAGGTAACCGCGGTGATTTAGCCGGCAGCGCCAAAATCATCACCAAGTATACGAGTATCGTCAGCGTTATCAGCCTAGATGCTCAGGAAGGCGAACTGGTTCACCGAATCATGTTTACGTTGCCAGCTGATGTTGATAAGAACCGGCTGGATCGAATCGTTCATGCGCTGGAACGCAAAGAATTCCGAGTGCCTGAAATTGAAGATTTGCACAATGAAATTTAAAACTGAAAAAAAGGGCCCCATCTTGGTAGTCAGATGGTGGCCCTTTTGCTATGTAGTTTTATTACGCATGTTTCCGTTTCTTATAATCACTCTTCTTATTCAACCCAATGCTGACTTCTAAAGCTCGGTCAACTTGTTGCATCGTCGCATCATCTAGTTGGTCGACATGATCTTTCAGTCGTTGCTTATCGATGGTTCTGATTTGTTCTAATAAGATGACCGAATCTTTTTCAATGCCTGAGTGATGGGCTTTAATTCCAACGTGGGTTGGCATTTTTGGCTTGGAAATCCGTGCAGTAATTGCGGCAACGATCACGGTTGGACTGTAGTGGTTCCCAATGTTGTTCTGCACGACCAGCACGGGTCTAACTCCGCCTTGCTCAGAGCCAACCACGGGTGATAGATCCGCATAGAAAATATCACCGCGTTTGATCTCATCATTTGCCATTTTTTCATCCCCTATCCCTCGTCGAATAATGGTTAGGCATCCAAATACAGTTCGGCGACTTCTGCTTCACACGGCAGGTATTCCTGCACAATCTCTGAATTTAACTGACCCATTGCTTGATAGCCAGCAATCAGAGCCTCAGTTTTAGCAACTACTCCAGCGGTTAGTTTAATTTGCCCTAAGTTAGAAACGGCAAATGACAAAGCGCTTCGACTTAAAGAAATTGAAGGCTGAGACCGTTGCTGTTGCCAGCTCATATTTCGAACAACGTAATTCTTCATGATTGACTCCTATTCATCCCTGTCACTTATTCTTATAATTCTACCATTCAAGCCTGGAAAATAGAAGTATTTAGAGCAAAACTCTACCTCGATAAGTAAATTCCATCCTGTTCGCAAAAAAATCCGACTTAAAACCGGTTTGTAATCAAATAGAAAAAGACCAACAAATTGGCTTTGTACCAACTTTGTTTGCCTTTTTTAATCATATTTAAAAACCAATTATCGCTTGCAAATAGAAAAAACATTGATAATCAAAATAAGCTGTTAATTAACATACACTCGTGGGAGACGCGCTGTAAAGCCACAGGCGATTTCGTAGTGAATCGTTCCACAGTAATCCGCAACGTCTTGAAGAGTAATCGATTGACCATGATCGGCACCAACCAGCGTCACTTTTGTACCCACGGCATATTTTTGAGGCAACCGGATCATAAGCTGGTCCATGCAGATTCGGCCAATAATCTCGCACAATTGACCATCAACTAACACGTGAAAGCCCTGTAAGCGACGTTCGTAACCATCTGCATACCCGATTGGCAACGTTCCAACCCACTCATCCTCCGTTGCAGTATACGTTGCACCGTAACTGACCGAATAGCCCTTAGGCAGTTGCTTAACGAAAACTAGTTGGCTCGTCAAGCTCATTGCTGGCTTAAGCTTATACGGCTCTTTTAGTTCAGTACCAGAAGGATTCAATCCGTAAGCCGCAACACCAAAACGAATCATATTACCATTGCAGACTTCGTGCCAAAGCGACGTTGCCGAATTGGAGACGTGAACGTACCGTGGCCGTTTTGGTAACACAGCCATGAAGGCTTGCCAGCGAGCAACCTGGATTTTAAAGTAGTCGGTATCAGCAGAATCAGCCGTTGCAAAATGGGTAAAGATCCCTTCAAAGTCAAACTGGGGATGTGTTTCTAAATAGTTGACAGCGACACTTAATTCTTCTGGTTGTTGAAATCCTAACCGACCCATACCGGTATCTAACCCTAGGTGAACCGCTAAGTGATGGCCAGTCTGCAAAAAACTGGCCGCCGATTCAAGCCATTCAACTGAGCCTACGGTGGCTGAAATATGGTGACTAGCCATTAAATCAGCATACTTTGGCTCTGTGATACCCAATACTAAGATGGGTTCATTGAAGCCCGCAGCCCGCAACGTCAGCGCTTCATCCAAAATTGCCACACAAAAGCCACTTGCTCCGGCTCGTTCAGCGGTTCGAGCGACCTGTGTAATACCATGGCCATAACCGTTTGCTTTAACAACTTGAAATAGCTCTGTACCCGACTTTAAACGGGCTTTTTCAGCAGCAATATTATCGTAGATGGCTGATTGATCGATCACGAGTTGTGAGGGCCGATGGTTACCAATTGTCATTTCTTAACGTCTCCTTCTAGCAAAACCTGCGTCATCACTAATTGACTGGTATGGGAAATTGAAACAAACCCGTTGCCGTTAAAGGGGTGTTTTTTCAAGACTGGCTTACCGCTTTCATCATCTAATATCTCGATATCTTGAAACGAAACGGCCTGACCAATTCCCGTTCCAAACGCTTTACTATAGGCTTCTTTAGCTGACCAGCGTCCGGCTAGGAATTCATTCGCGTGCTTTCCCGTTAGTTGATGATAGACATCAGCCTCATTTGCAGTTAGCACCTTTTTAACGAACCGCTCGTGCTCTTTGACGGCACAAATTCGGCCGATTTCTTCAATGTCCACACCAATACCGTAAATCACTTGCAGATCCTCACTTTTCTCTCTTATTTCGTAGCTTTTATTCTACCACAAACAGCCATCCCTTAACATGACACCTACTCACCTTGGCTTGATTGATTTTCACCTTGTTTTTAGATTGAGTTGAGTGCGAATTACCTGCTAAAAGCGAGTGTTACAAGACTACTGGCCCACATATCCCACGGACCACACTCTGATCTCTATGTTTGGCCATAAAAAAAGGATTCCCCACAATAGAAAATCCTCTTTTGAATGACGAAACTCGAGAATCCAAACGAGTTTCGTCACCCACTATAAATTTCGTGATTAATCTTTTTTACGAATAGTAAAGCCGTGCTTATTGCCGCCGTTCTTTCTGCGGTCACGGTTACCACCGCGGTCACGATGATCCTTGTTAGAACCATAACGACGGTGGTTATCATTACTTTTACCATAGCGGCGATTGCCACCACGACCATGGTTATTACCGCCACGTCCGTGATAGTTACGACTGCCACCGCCGCCACCATGGCGACGTGGTAGCGGACGTTCTGGCGTGATCTTAACTGGGACCTTTGTTGAGTCGTCCTTTGTCAGATCATTCAGCAGCGCAGCAACCAAGTCAATGGCTTCGTATTGATCAAGGAGTTTAGAAGCAACGTCAGCATACTTTTCAGTATCGGTCTTATCAACAAGCTCCTTAACGGTGGTTTCAGCGTTACTCAGTTGACCGTTAAAGGCCTCTGCTTCCGAAGGCGGCTTCAATGGTAACATCCGCACTTTAGTCAACTTTTCAATTTCACGCAGGTAGTCCATCTCGTTAGGGGTCACGAAGGTCAATGAGACACCATGATGCCCGGCACGGCCAGTACGGCCGACACGGTGCACGTAACTATCTGGATCTTGCGGAATATCATAGTTGAATACGTGAGTCACATCTTCAACATCAATCCCACGAGCAGCCACATCGGTTGCAACAAGGATATCAAGTTGGCCATGCTTAAACTGATTCAAGATTTGCATCCGGCGTTTTTGAGTCAAATCGCCATGAATTCCAGCAGCGTTATAACCACGGGCTTCTAGGCCACGAGCAATTTCATCCACCCGACGCTTTGTTCGAGTGAAGACAATACTCAAGTCTGGTGCTTGAACATCAAACATTCGGGTCATGACATCGAACTTTTCGTAGTCCTTGGCGCGAATATAGTACTGATCAATTAAATCAGTGGTTAATTCCTTGGCCTTGATCTTGACGTACTGCGGATCCTTCATAAATTGAACGCCGACCCGCTTAATCTCGTCAGGCATCGTTGCTGAAAATAGCATCGTTTGTCGCTCTGACGGGGTTGCTTTGATAATTGATTCAATATCTTCTAAGAAACCCATGTTTAACATTTCGTCGGCTTCATCCAACACCAGCATCTTGATGTGATCCAACTTGACCGTATGCCGGTTCATGTGGTCCAACAGACGTCCTGGTGTTCCGACTAGGACTTGTGGGTGATTTTTCAAGCTGTTAATTTGACGCCGGATATCAGCACCACCGTAAACAACCTGTACCTTAGCCCGCTCTTCGCGACCCAGTTGGTAAATTTGCTCCTGGTTTTGAATCGCTAATTCACGCGTTGGTGAGATCACTAAGGCTTGAATATTCGGGTCGTCACGATCAATATTTTGTAAAATTGGCAGGGCGAAGGCTGCGGTCTTCCCAGTTCCTGTCTGTGCTTGTCCAATAACGTCTTTACCTTCCAATACCATTGGAATGGTCTGTGCTTGAATGGGGGTTGCTTCCTCGTAACCGTTACGCTCAACGGCTTTAAGCAAGGATTTTGTTAACCCGAGTTCTGAAAACTTCAAATAAGTATCCTCCTAATAGGCTTTTACAAAGAAAATAGGACTATGAGAAATCCGTCTCACGAAGCGTCCTATTCTCCGATAACAAGTGTTAGTTCGAAAAAATTACAACTAAAGTATCATACATCATGGCCAAAAGAAAAGCAACACATATTACTTTTCGTGCATCCTAAAGTAACCCCGATGCGTATTCAGCAAAGAATTTCATTGCTTATTGCAAGGCTGCCAGGACATCTTCGAGGTGAATGCCGTGACTGCCCTTGATCAGTACTATATCAGTCGGTTTAATATCTGCTTGTAACTGCGCAATTAGCTTAGCTTGCTGGTCAGTTTCGTAAAGGTGCAGATGATCGGAATCGTACAAATCTTGCAAGGCGCTATACAATGCGTGCATGTGCGGCCCAACCAAATAAACATCCTGAATCAGTTTTGGGTCGAATGCCGATTTTAAGCTGGCATGAAGATCGTCAGATTCGTTGCCCAATTCCAGCATGTCTCCGAGAACGACCCGCCGCTGGCCTTCGGTTGCAACCTTTGTAAAGGCTGCCATGACTTCTTTGACCGCAGTCGGATTAGAATTATAAACATCACTTAAAATTCGTTCACCGGTTGCACCAGGTACCCATTCCGCCCGGTTCTTAGTCAGATTTAAATCTTTGAAGGCATCCGTTGCAGCCTTCGGTGAAATATGAAAAATCTTGGCAACGCTCAACGCGGCCAGTGCATTATTAACGTTGTAATCACCAATCATTGGGACAACCACCGTCTCATCTGGTGCCTGATTAGTGGTAAAACTGGTCTGGGTATCAGTTGTCTGGATACTGGTTGAGTATATATCGTCCGTTTCCTGACGACCAAAAGTCATCTGACGCTGATCGATCTGCTTAGCGCGTTCAGTCAGTAGTGGCTCGTCACCATCGTAAATAAACGTGCCGTCCTCTTTCAGTCCATGCGTGATCTCCATCTTAGCATCCGCAATCTTATCGCGAGTACCAAAGAATTCAATGTGGGCCTCGCCAATCATAGTAATAACGGCAACGTCCGGTGACACCAGCTTACTTAGAAAATCAAGTTGACCGGGTCGATCCATACCCATTTCAATGACCATGATCTCCGTATTAGATTCCATCGACAGGATTGTGACCGGAACTCCGATTTCATTATTGAAATTATCCTTCGTTTTGGTCACGTTGAATTGTGTGGCGAGTACTGATGCCACCATGTCCTTAGTTGTCGTTTTCCCGTTCGAGCCAGTGATTGCCACAACTTTAGGATTGATCTTCAGTAAATAATATTTGCTGAGTGCTTGTAACGACTTTAGCGGATCTTCTACAACCAGAACTGGAATGTCAGTAGGCACCGCACCATGATCAGCTTTCCAAAGGGTTGCTACCGCACCATTTTTAAGGGCGCCTTGAACAAATTCATGGCCATCCCGCTCTCCTTCCAGAGGCACAAACAGGGCACCAGAATCAAGATGACGGCTGTCAAAGGCGACACTTGACACTTCGATTTCATCCCAGTTACTCGTATCATTTTGGGCAGAAACCGCTCGAGCGATTTCACCAAGTTGCATTTTCATAAGAAAATCTCCTATTTACATATCGTTTTTGGAACAGGTCGTTTTTTATTATACCACGCCCCAAATCTAAAAAAAGAAACAAGTCAACCACCGCTGACTTGTCCGCTCATAAATCAATTTCATTTGCATTAAATGCTGTATCATCCGTGATTTGAAGCCCCCACTTTTTTTGCTCAACATCATAACTCATCGTTGCTACCTGACGAGTCGCATCGTAAACGTCCATTCGATCATGCCACCAGCTTTGACGTTCGGGATGTTCCTGAAGCCTCACTGGAACCAGATAGCGACGGCGACGTTCCACAGCTTGATCAAACGCAAAAATAACACCATCCGTAAAGGCCGTTTGCAACTGCTTGATCATGTCTCCCGGTACATCACTGACCGAAAATGGCCGGTTAAACATCATCCAGCGATTACTGTGTAAAAGCCGAAGATGACGTTTGAGCGAAACGTCTAGAATATGGTTAAAAGTCCGCATATTCCGGTAATACACTTTGGTAAAATCATCGCTAACAGTCAGAAACGCGTAGTCGTTTTGAAGTTTTGAATAGAGCGGCAAATGGTAGTGGGTTCCCATATGCGCCATGTACAATAGTTCGGCAATTTCGCCAGGCATCAGAAGGTCTAAATCATCCGTTTCATGGAAATCTAGCCATTCCTTTGGCTGAGCACTTTTATCCAGCAAAAATTCCCGCACCGAATTCTGACCGGTCACGGTTTGAAACCGCGTATGGCTGTTGACTTGATTTCCCTCAAGCCGACCATCGATCAACACAATTCGCTGCGGTACATCTGGCACACCATTCACGAAATCCGCGGGTGTAATGCCATATGAAATCACCAGGTTATTCACCTGCTCCCAATTAATGTAGACAAAATTACCTTGCATCTCTTTATTCACACTCTCTCAAATATTCACTATCCCATTGTACTACGAAACTGAAATAAAAAGTGGGTTAAAAAGGGAATATAGACAAATTTTATTGAAGGTATAGTGGCTAGTTATCAGGCGCGACATGACTCGCTTGACTGGTTTAGCAATATCCAATATGATTGTAGAAAACCGAGCAAAAGAGGAGACATTGAAATGACCAACGTTTTATTCGTCTGCCTGGGAAATATTTGTCGCTCCCCAATGGCAGAGGCAATCTTTAAAGAACTGGTTGCCAAACGTGGCTTAAGCGACCAGATTAAAGTCGATTCGTGTGCCACCAGCAGCGAAGAAGAGGGCAATCCGCCACATCCTGGTGCCCGGAAAGTGATGGCGGCTCACGGCCTTGATTACAGCTACATGCACTCACGTCCGATTACCCAACGCGACTTTGACTGGGCCAATTATATCATCACCATGGACAGTCAAAATGTCTTCAACCTTCGCCAAATGGCGCCCGCAGCAGACCAGTCAAAGATTCACCTGTGCTTAGATATTTTACCTGATAAACAGGGTCAAGAGATTCCAGATCCCTGGTACACTCACCGCTTCGAATATACCTACCAAGTTTTAAGCAGTGCTCTGCCAGCCTGGTTAGATCAAATAGCCAACTAATTTAAGCTTTTGAATGGCCTGATTAAGCTTTTTAGCTATCAACATCCACCATTAAAAAATGGTTTCCCGAACTTGGGAAACCATTTTTTAATGGTAAGAGGCCACAGTCTATGTTTTTAGGTAAGGCTACTTATTATTGAATTTAGCTGCGAACTCTTTTTGAATCTTCACTGGCGTATCGGAATACTTCGCGGTGTTGGTCAGCTTCCCACGAATCATTAATCGCCGGGCGCCCGTGGCATCACATGTGACTAAGGTGACGATATTAGCCCGAGTCTGATTCACCACGTCCACGCGTGTGGCAGCGATAAATTCTCGTCGGTAAACCTTATAGGTGAAAACCTTCTTCATGTTAGTCAGATAAATCTTATCACCCACCCGAGTTTTAAAATACAGGGGTGAAAAGAGGATATCTTTACGCACCATGTGGTGACCAGCCAGCGGGTAATTACCATGACCCATTTTTTGATCCGCTCGCATCGTGCCAGCAGCTAGGGCTAGGGTCTGATTAGAGACCCCCTTGGCAATCGGTAGATGCACGCTAGAACTCGGTACTAGGATCTGACCGATCGTCAGAATCTTTTGCGAATTCATGCGGGCTTTTGCCACCGTTGTAAAGTTTAAAGCCTTAGCATTTTTAAAGTTAAAATCAGCTTTTTTCCGATTGTTAGCATCCGCCGACTTAGCCGTAATTTTGGGCTGATAAGAACTGACCATGTAGTTTTTGATTTGTTGGTTAAAAATCAAGCCCAACGAAATCAAAATTAAGATTGTGAAACCAACCCGATACGCCCACTTCGTAAATTTACTTCTCCCAGAATTTTTCATGACATCCCCGCTATCCCCGTTGACACACTTTTGAAAGCGCCCAACAGTTGATTGCACGTGATTGGTATGGCTTGTTATCTACTGAAAACGTGCTAATCTATTAGTATTACTGTTTTATTTTACTCGTCCATTTTACCTGATTAAAGCCATTATTGAAAGAAAGAAGATTGATCTCATTTGACTGAACCAGAACCCACTATCTCCCATCCTAAACGTCCAGTTTGGCGCCGTAATTTATTTGTCCTGTGGTTTGGTACGTTTATGGCTGGTCTCGCATTTAGCGAAATCATGCCATTTTTATCCCTCTACGTGGATACTTTAGGCAACTTTACCAAGGACCAATTGAACCTGTACTCCGGGATTACTTTTTCTGCGACTTACTTGATGACGGCGATTGCCAGTCCAATGTGGGGTCGGCTGGCCGACAGAAAGGGCCGCAAATTAATGCTGATCCGAGCATCGCTAGGAATGGCGATCGTCATGGCGCTGATGGGTGCCGTCACCAACGTTTGGGAACTCATGGCGCTACGGTTCATTCAGGGGATCTTTTCTGGCTACATCAGTAACGCCAACGCACTGATGGCGACCCAAGCTCCGAAAAGCAAGAGTGGCCAAGCGTTAGGAACATTGGCCACCGGATACGTGGGCGGCTCACTATTTGGCCCTCTGCTAGGTGGTATTTTAGCTGAAATTTTTTCTTACCGCGTCACCTTTTTTATCACGGGTGCGCTGTTACTTTCAGTGTTCATCTTGAGTTATTTTTTTGTCACTGAATCCTTTAAACCGGTGGAAAAACAAAACATGCTTTCGACTAAAGAAGTACTCGGGGTCATTAAGCACCCAAAACTAGTCTTAGGGATGTTTATCACTACGCTGATTATCCAGGCCTCAAACATGTCGATTTCACCAATTTTATCCCTGTACGTTCGCGAAATCATGCCAAAGGGATCGGCTATCACGTTGTTTAGCGGCATCGTTGCCGCCATTCCAGGCGTGGCAGCCCTGTTTGCTGCACCGCAGTTAGGCCGCCTAGGTGATAAAGTGGGAACCGAATTGGTGCTCACAGTGGGATTCATTTTTGCCATATTGGTCTACCTACCAATGGCATTCGTCACCAACGTTTGGCAACTCATGTTTTTACGCTTTTTGATTGGAATCTCCAACGCGACGATGCTCCCGGCTGTTCAAACACTTTTGTCGAAAAATACACCGCCACAGGTCACCGGGCGAATCTTCAGTTGGAACCAGTCTTTTCAAGCCGTTGGTAGTGTCTTAGGCCCCATGATTGGCTCGACAGTCTCAACCGTTTTCGATTACTCTGGGGTGTTCATTTCTACATCCGTATTAGTATTAATGAACTTCCTGCTGTTCTGGCACAACACCGCAACGCTAAGACGCCAGCACTTGAAACATGAGAATTAAATCATTCCTGTAAGTTCTCAATTCTAGCTCATCGTCAAATAATATCCTTATGCGGCGTCACTTCGTCATAAAATACAAAAAGCCACCCACGCCGAAACGTGAGTGGCTTACTTGTTGTTATTAGTCGTTTTTGAGACCGTACTTCTTGTTGAAACGATCCACAGCACCATCTGCTTGGTTGAACTTTTGCTTACCAGTGTAAAAGGGATGTGAGTCAGAAGAAATTTCAACACGAATCAATGGATAAGTGTTGCCGTCTTCCCATTCAACAGTTTCTTGCGAAGTTGCAGTTGAACCGGACAAGAACTTGTAACCGGTACTTGAATCTTGGAATACCACTTGGTGGTAATCTGGATGAATTCCTTTTTTCATAATTATTACGCTCCTTTGCCCTGAATCATTGACTGAAACAGAGATTGATTATTACCGTCAACCTAAATAGAATATCATAAGAACACGGTCAGTTCAAGTAGCCAACTAGAATTCTTCGACTCGGTCTGAGTCTTCGATTTTCACGTCAGCATTCAAACCCGTGAGTTTCTCAACGATGCTGCCATAACCGCGCAAAATATTTTCCGCGTTGTTAATGGTGGTTTCACCATCCGCCATCAGCGCTGCAATCATGAGTGAAGCACCAGCCCGTATCTCTCCAGCTTCGACTTGGGCGCCCCTTAAATGATCAGTATGGTCAACCACGATCATGTCCTTTTCAGGCCTGATCTTCGCTCCCATCTTTTGCAACTCCGGAACGTGTTTTAGTCGTTGCGGGTAAATCGTATCCACAATGACACTGCTGCCCTTTGCCGTGAGTAATAATGGCGTAATGGGCTGCTGTAAGTCGGTGGCGAAGCCAGGAAACGGCATGGTTTTCACTTGGATTGCCTTCAAATTCTTAGAAGGACCAACGTACGCTGAGTCTTCACCAATCTGTAGATCAACGCCCATTTCAATCAGTTTAGCCGTAAACGACTCCAAGTGTTCTGGAATAATGTTATTAATATGAACGCCATCGCCAACTGCGGCAGCCATCGACAAAAATGTGCCCGCTTCGATCCGGTCGGGAATAATCGTATGCACGTTTGTCGCCCGCAGAACCGGCACACCTTCGACCCGAATAACATCGGTACCTGCACCACGAACGTGCGCACCCATGTTATTTAAAAACGTGGCAATATCAACAATTTCTGGCTCCTTAGCGGCGTTTTCAATGGTCGTTAAACCGGTTGCTTTGACCGCTGCTAAAATGGTGTTGATCGTGGCACCAACAGAGACAACATCCAAGAAGATTCGGGCACCATGAAGACCGCCCTCACCAGTTGTAATGTGAACCGTACCGTGGTCATCTTTGACTTCGGCTCCCAGTGCTTTAAAAGCCTTAATATGCTGGTCAATGGGGCGCGGGCCAATGTTATCACCGCCAGGAAAAGTAATGGTTGCGCGACCAAAACGACCTAACAATGCACCCATGAAATAGTATGATGCACGCAAGCTTTTGATTGCTCTGCTGGGCATCGGTGCTTCCACGATTTCAGTGGGGTCAATAGTCAATACGCCGTCCGCAAATTTGGAGTGCACATTCATGGACTCCAAAATGAGCATCAGATTATGAACATCAAGAATATCTGGTACCATATCAAATTTTACAGGTGTATCAGCCAGGATTGCCGCGGGAATCAGTGCGACCGTACTGTTTTTAGCGCCACCGATGTTGACGCTACCTGACAGGCGCCTTCCACCGTGGATTATCATTTTTTTCATGACCTATAATTCCTCTACTATAAAAATCGTGCTTCGGTGCAATCATCAATCAATGATAAATAATGAGCAGCTAAAATACAATAGTTTAACGTCGATTACGTCAATTTGTAATATTTGAGACAGTCAAATTAACTTTTCTTATTGAATTATTAGTAAAGCACGATTTTATTGCCTATTTCGTTAAAAAAGCCGCGTGACATCAACAATCACGTGGCCTCTTTATGACTCATTGTTTATTTATCATCATGCTGATGGTTAGCTGCCGCAACAAACGCTTTGAATAACCCTTCTGGGCGGTTAGGCCGTGAAAGAAATTCTGGATGATACTGTGAGGCGACAAAGAATTTGTTGGCCGGTAACTCAATAACTTCGACTAGATGATCGTCGGGCGAAGTCCCTGCAAAGACCATCCCGTGGGCCTTCATTTCATCGCGGTAGGCATTATTGAATTCGTAACGGTGACGGTGCCGTTCTGAAATCTCCGGCTGGTTGTCATAAGCTGCTGCAGCTACCGTATTGGGTTGCAGCTTGCAAGGATAAGCCCCCAGTCGTTGGGTACCACCCATGTCAACGACGTCAGTCTGATCGGCCATCAAGTCGATCACCTTGTGAGTGGTATTAGGGTTCATTTCGGTCGAGTTAGCATCTGTGTAGCCGAGGACGTGGCGGGCAAACTCCACGCTGGCCATCTGCATGCCTAAGCAGATACCTAAGAATGGTAGGTCATTTTCACGAGCGTATTGGATCGCCGTGATCATGCCCTCAATTCCGCGGTCGCCAAAGCCTCCAGGAACTAATAAGCCATCAGCATCTTTCAACGTTTCGGCGACGTTTTCTGGCGTCACTTTCTCGGAATCGATCATTTGCAAGTCAATGTCAGCATCCAGTGGATAACCAGCATGCTTCAAGGCTTCTGCAATTGAAATATAAGCATCATGAAGCCCCACATATTTGCCAACTAACGCAATCTTGATGGTTTTCTTTAAATGATTAACTTTGTTGACCATTGCTTGCCATGCATCCATATCTGCTTCCGGTGCCTGCACGTGCAAGTGATCCAAGACCAGTTGATCCATGCCCTGCTTCTTCAAGCGAAGCGGGATCTCATAAATCGTGTCGACATCCATCGATTCAACAACCGCATTTGGTTTAACGTCACAGAACAGGGCAATCTTCTTACGCATTGACTCAGTAATCGGCGCCTCTGTCCGAACCACCAAAATATTTGGTTGAATCCCCAGTCCACGTAGTTCGCGAACACTGTGCTGAGTTGGCTTAGTCTTCATTTCACCAGCTGCACGCAAGTAGGGAATCAAAGTTGTGTGGATGTAAACCACATTTTCGTCGCCGACCTCAGCTTTCATCTGACGAATTGCTTCCAAAAATGGTTGTGATTCAATATCGCCAACCGTCCCACCAATTTCCGTGATCACGATGTCGGCATTGAGTGTTTTACCCGCCCGCATAATCTTTTCCTTGATCATTCCGGTAATGTGGGGAATCACTTGAACTGTCGCGCCAAGATAGTCACCATGGCGTTCCTTTTCTAAGACTTCAGAATAAATCTTACCAGTCGTGACATTGGAATACTTGTTGAGGTCATTGTCAATGAACCGTTCATAATGACCAAGATCCAAGTCGGTTTCGGTCCCATCATTGGTAACAAACACTTCACCATGTTGATAAGGACTCATTGTCCCCGGGTCAACGTTAATGTAGGGATCAAATTTTTGGATGGTCACATTTAACCCACGGTTCTTAAGCAAGCGTCCAAGAGATGCCGCAACAATTCCTTTGCCTAGTGAAGAAACCACGCCGCCGGTTACAAAAATATATTTGGTCATTGTATAACTCCTCATAGATTAGTTTGGGGTGAAGCAGTCGCAAATTAATAAAAAACTCCCTATTCAATCGAATAGGGAGCGTTTATTTCGAACGTTGACCTTACGATTCCTCGTAAGGTGCCCAAAAAACATAATAACAAGATGTCTTGAATGCGTCAAGCGGAAACTTCATTTAGCAACCGTACCCCGCCCCAAGAAGATTTTTCAGGTTTCCACAAACTATCGGGCTAAGTATCAGCCATTCACATCAGAGCTAGGAGCCACCACCGTTTAGTTTGAATTCAAATCATTATTCAAAATTTAGACCAGTAAAAAAGCCCAACCAGTAACTGGCCGAGCTTAAACCAAAGCTTACTTCTTTTGCGATTCTTCCTCGTCGTCGGAGTCGTCCCCGTCGCTCAAGTCGTCATCGTCGTCTACGTTAAATTCTGAAAGTTGACCTTCGATACCGTCTGGCATGTTGTCACTGTCGTCATCATCGTCATCGTTACCGTCGTCGATGTCTGCCAAATCAGCTTTGTACTTGCCAAGCTCTTTTGCATCGTCATCACTTTCATCATCGTCATCATCATAGTCTGAGTCAAGATCGTCGTCATCTACATCAACGTCGTCTTGATCTTCAGGATCATCGTCATCGTAGTCGATCACGTCGTCATCATCAGCCGTATCGGCCAAGAAGGCGTTAACCTTCTTGTGCTTCTTGGTTTTTGGATGATCCTCATCTTCTTCGGCACCGACCGTTGCTTCATCGATCGATTCGAATGGATACCAGGTCCGTAAACCCCAGAGGTTATCACCTAACGAAATGAAACTACCATCAATGTTTAAGTCAGTGTAAAACTGAGACAAACGCTCGCGAATTTCCTCATCCGAGTCGCCCAGGTATGCCTGAACTTCATTGGCTAAGTCAACAAACGGCATGGCATCCCCGCGTTGGGCTAAGATAGCGTGAGCTACTTCAATCATCGACAATTCGTTTTTGTTTTGGCCTTCTAAGACTTTTAATTCCAAACTGGTGCACGTCCCTTCCACAGTCTACGAAACACTATACTCGGTTATACCGTAAATTGCAATCGTATCTCGTAATTTCCTAATAATTGTTCGCCGGCGTACAGCAGATAATCAATGGCCGCTGAGCCGCCAAATGGGCGTTCATGGAAGCCGACCCGTAGCTGCGGCGTCACAGTCTCAATTGGTATCAATCCATATGGTGTGCGGTAAGTTGCTCGAATGCGTTTACCGGCGCTAAAATGCATTCGTAAGTGATTCTCACCACTGCGAGTTAGTGCCACATCACCATTCGGTAAGAACTTCATCGTCACAGGTACACTACCATTTTCATCATCAGTTTCTGGCTCTTGATACCGCAAATAGATGGTCTCACCGATCTGCACAATTTGCCCCTCAACGTCGAGCGCATAGTCAGACGATTGACCATCCTGGACGGTATGAGTCGTTAAGTGAATGCCAACTGGAATGCTGGTTGACAAGTCATCCATTGCAACCCTTCCCTTCTGTTTTCAGTACGTTGTGTACATTATAACGCTTTTACCCAAGAATTGGCACGATTAAACTCGGCAAAAATTGGGTCGGTCAATGTGGGCAAACTGCCTGCTATTCGGCTTCTTTCAAGTAACGTTGGTGGCTTTGCTAAATGGGCTAGTCCAAAAGTAAGTGACGTGAACGTCATTTTCCGCTATAATGAAACCAGATTATCTGCTACAAATGATGAGGGATACCATGGAAAAACAACCATTATTTTCAAATTTACAAATCATTGATACACCGTTAAAACAAGCGGAAAAACTAGCTGCATTTGGCATGACCAACGCACTGCTTGATTTAAGTGGCAACACCAACCAAGCAATCTTACACTTTTGGACCTTGCCGCCAACTTTGATCCTTGGTCTTAAGGATCGGCACCTGCCTGAACTGCAGTCGGCACTCAAGATTGTCAGTGACCATGGGTACGACCACTTCATCCGTAACTCTGGTGGTTTGGCCGTTGTCAGTGACGGTGGCGTCTTAAACGTGTCGTTATTTATTCCGCAAACCGATTCACACCACCTATCTGTCAATGATGGCTACGAACTGATGAAGTCGCTCATTCAGCAAACGTTTCCGATGTTAGCAATAGAAAGCTATGAAGTCACGCATTCCTACTGTCCTGGAGATTACGACCTCAGCGTCAATGGTCGTAAGTTTGCCGGCATTTCCCAGCGCCGAAGTACCCAGGCCTTGGTCGTCATGGCCTACCTTAGTGTCCTGGGTGATCAGGACTTTCGCGGGGCAATGGTGCATGATTTTTACGATACTGGTCTAGCAGGACAGCCAAATGAATGGGATTTTCCAGACGTTTGGCCTGATAGCATGATCAACGTTGAAGAGGCTATGAATCAATCACTGTCACTGGACCAAGTGAAGGCCGCCATGCTTGCTGCCTATCAGCAACAAGGCATTCGGCTTGACCGTCACACGTTGATGACGTCGACTCAGACCCCAGAATTTCAAAAAGTATACAATAAAGAACTCGCCAAAATGCAAAAACGACAGCTTGGCATTTAAGACGATTACAGGAGGCGTTGGTAAACATTGCCATATCAAGCAGAACGGCTTCCGCGTGAAAAGGTTTTTCGCGATCCCGTTCATAATTACATTTACGTTCAGCATCGACTGATCTTAGATTTGATCAACACCAAGGAATTCCAGCGTTTACGACGAATCAAACAGTTGGGAACGGCGTCACTGGTTTTCCACGGAGCCGAACATACTCGGTTCACGCATTCTTTAGGGGTTTATGAGATCACTCGGCGAATTTGCGATAATTTCAAACGTAACTATCCATCAAAAACACCGGGTGACGGGCTTTGGGACGATAATGAGCGGCTAGTCGCGCTCTGCGCAGCCCTGCTTCATGATATCGGACATGGTCCATACAGCCACACTTTTGAACACATTTTCCACACTGACCACGAAAAAATCACCGCAGAAATTTTAACTTCACCAACGACTGAAGTCAATCAGGTACTACGCAGCGTTAGTCCAGAGTTTCCGGAACAAGTTGCCTCGGTGATTCAAAAAAAGTACCCGAATCCACAAGTCGTCCAGATGATTTCCAGCCAGATTGATGCGGATCGAATGGACTACCTGCTGAGGGATGCTTACCACACCGGAACAAAGTATGGTACGTTTGATTTAACGCGAATTCTGCGCGTGATGCGACCGTATAAAGATGGGATTGCCTTTGAAGTGAGCGGGATGCACGCGGTGGAAGATTACATTGTTAGCCGTTTTCAAATGTACCAGCAAATTTACTTTCACCCGACGTCTCGTTCCATGGAAGTCATTTTAAATCACCTGCTGCAACGGGCAAAAGAAGACTACTCAACCGGTGATAACGCTCATGAAGCAGGCGCTCCCTACCTATTATTCCCGTTTTTCAATCATCAGTTTAATTTAGATGATTACCTCTTACTCGATGATGGTACCCTGACGACCTATTTCGCCCATTGGCGCCAGTCGAGTGACCCTGTGCTTGCCGACCTTGCTCACCGGTTTTTGGATCGGAAACCGCTCAAGTCGGTTCGCTTTAACGATGAGACCAAAAATAAGATTCCGATGTTACGGCAGCTGATTGAAAAAGCCGGTTTCGATGCAAAATACTATACAGAAACCAACAATAGCTACGACCTACCCTACGATGCGTATGATCCGAAAATGAAGAAACCGATGACGCAGATCGAGCTGATGCAGTCGGATGGTCATCTGATTGAATTATCGACTGTCAGCGCCCTGGTCAGCGCGATCACCGGTAAGTTTTCCGGTGATCAGCGGTTCTTCTTTCCAAAGGAAATGCTGGAGGACAAGCAAGCCGACGTGGAGCTTTTTGACCCCATTTATAAATCTTTTCAACGCCATTTACACAATGACTACATTATTTAACAAAGGAGTATTTTCATGGCAATCAAACTGATCGCAATTGATATCGATGGCACTCTGGTCAACGATCAAAAACAACTTACCCAACATACGATTGATACCATAACGACCGCTCGTCAACAGGGCATCAAAGTTGTCCTGTGTACTGGTCGCCCAATTACGGGAGTTAAACAGTATCTGGCTCCGCTGGATATCAGCGGTAACAACGAGTACGTCGTGACTTTTAATGGCAGTCTTGCCCAGACGATTTCAGGCAAGGCCATTGTTCATCACAACATTACTTTAGAAGACTATATCGATCTGGAAGCGGCAGCTCGAAAGGGTGGTGTTCATTTTCATGTGGAAACCACCGATTATATCTACACCACCAACCGCAACATCAGTCCCTATACGATTGCAGAGGCATTTCTCATCAAGATGCCAATCAAATACCGGACTGCTGAAGAAATCACTGATAAATTAACGATTGTTAAGGGAATGTTTGTTGACGAACCAAAGCGACTATCCGCTTTCATTAAAAATTTCCCTGAGGTATTAAAGGAACGCTTTTACGTCGTTCAAAGCGAACCCTATTTCTTGGAAGCAATGAATAAAAAAGCCAGCAAGGGTAACGCGGTTGCTGAACTGGCAACCCAACTTGGTATCGCACAGGATGAAGTGATGGCCATTGGTGATCAGGGCAATGATTTGACGATGGTTAAATTTGCTGGCACTGGCGTTGCTATGGGTAACGCCATCGATGATTTGAAAAAGACCGCCCAATTCGTTACCAAGACCAATGAAGAAGATGGTGTCGCTTACGCCATTGAAAAGTTTGCACTTTAAGTTCTAAATCAATTGTTTTGGCTTTGCCCTTTCTTAAAGCGAGAATGTGAAACACACTGAAAGCAAACAAATAGCGTCGTGGATCCCAGTTTGGAATCTGCGACGCTTTTTCCTATCATGCCGAATTCTGAGTTTTGACGCAGGTTTAAGCTAGATGACCGTCTTAATAAAATTGAAAATTAAGGATTAATTGTGGCGTGAAGAAACTGGTCACACTATTAATAATCGTAGTTTTACCACAGTCCCATTTTTATATATTAGAACAATCATGAACTTATTATAGGGTCAGGAATATGCCAAGACCTAATAGAACAATGGCATTGATCAAACAAAACTTGGCATACCGGTTCACGATAATAGGACCATTCTTGACCGTTGCAACGTCTCGAGGTGCAATCTTTTCTTCTGGCAATGGGTCTTCACCCTTTCGTCGACGTCGATGCCAGCCAGCGAATAAGTGACCCTTTTCCAAAATAAAAAATGCCGATCCAATTAAAAAGACGAGTCCTAGCATAAACCAGACGTTGGCCACCACAATCAAGGAAGAAAGGGGGATGGCAATCACCCCGACAATTAAGATTACTGCGAGGGTCAGCAGCGCCCATCGATACTGCATTATAATTTTCACACTCATTCACCTATTCAAAAGTTATTGCTATCTAGCATAAGTGAGAATTGACGATAGCGCAACCCTAAAGCCGAAATCGTCAAAGCTTAAAAATCCCTGGGCCCTTTTATCGAATAAGCCTCACGCATAGGCGTCAATGATTCATGAAAGATCTTCGTTATCTGACAAAACAGGTGAATTCCCCAATTTTGGAGATTCACCTATTTTACCTCGACATATAAGCCGAAATCTGGTTTATCAGACTTATCTATTAATCATTAAACTAATCATTTCCCCGAAAACGATTATGAAACAGTGGGCTCACAGGGCGATTTTCGTGAATCCGGATGATGGCATCGCCAATTAATGGTCCAACGGAAATCTGCTTGATTTTATCAATTTGTTTTTCTGGTGGTAATTGGATCGAATCGGTCACAATCAGCTGTTTAATGGCTGATTTAGAAATCCGCTCGATTGCCGGACCAGAAAGCACGGGGTGAGTTGCACTCGCATAAACTTCCAGTGCACCAGCATCCATCAAAGCTTGAGCACCTAACGTAATCGTGCCGGCAGTATCGATCATATCGTCGATCATGATGGCACGCTTGCCTTTTACATCACCAATGATGTTCATGATCTCAGCCACGTTAGCTCGTGGTCGCCGTTTATCAATGATTGCAATCGGGGCCTTCAAAAATTCGGCTAGCGCCCGGGCACGACTCACACCACCGTGGTCTGGAGAAACCACAACGGCATTTTCAGCAATGCCATGATTCAAAAAGTAATCGGCCAGTAATGGTGCCCCCATTAAATGGTCTACTGGTACATCGAAGAATCCTTGAATCTGCGCAGCATGCAAATCGAGCGCTACGACTCGGCTGATACCAGCCTTTTCCAACATATTAGCAACTAGTTTAGCCGTGATTGGTTCACGCGACCGAGCTTTACGGTCTTGACGAGCGTAACCGTAGTACGGAATGACCACGTTGATTGTTTCAGCGCTTGCACGGCGCAACGCATCAACCATGATCAGCAATTCCATGAGGTTGTCATTTACGGGTGCGGATGTCGATTGAATCACGTAAACGTGGCAGCCACGAATACTTTCTTCAATGTTGATCCGAATTTCACCATCACTAAAACGGTCAACTGATGTTTTCCCAAGATCAACCCCAACGTGGTCAGCGATTTTCTGAGCTAGGGGTTTGTTGGAATTTAACGCAAAGATTTTTAACTTTGGGTCATTATATTTCTCTGACATGAGATCCTCCAATGGCATTTTCTACGTTCATTCTACAATATATCACATTACCAGTACATTACTTTTCTGGATCATACGGCAACTTTTTGAAGTATCCCGGTTTATTGGTCTGCCGAGCACGGGCAATCGCCATATCATATTGGTTAACCTCATCCGTGATGGTTGAGCCAGCCGCAATAAATGAATGGTCTGCCACTGTCAGTGGTGCTACCAGGTTGGAGTTACTGCCAATAAAAGCATCGTCACCAACCGTTGTCTCATGTTTATGGGCCCCGTCGTAGTTGACAAAAACAACGCCACAACCCACGTTGATCCGCTTACCAAGGTGAGCGTTACCCACATAGGTCAAATGCCCCACCTTCGTGCCTTCATCAATCGTCGCTTTTTTGACTTCAACAAAGTTACCAAGGTGAACGTTCTTGCCAATGTGAGAATCCGGCCGCAAGTGACTCATCGGACCAATGTTACTACCATCTTCCATCTCAGAATCTTCCAGATATGAAGACGTGACCGAAACGTTGTCGTGAAGGACGGTGTCATGCAACTCTGAATGCGCACCAATATAACAGTTATCACCGATGACCGTCTTGCCCTTCAATAAAACACCAGGTTCAATAATCGTATCGGAACCGATTTTGATGTCAACATCAATATAGGTATTTTCCGGATCAATCAACGTCACGCCATTGCGCATATGGGCTTCATTGATCCGTCGTTGCATAACTTTGGTGGCATTAGCCAGTGCTACCCGGTCGTTAACGCCCATGGATTCTTCAAAATCAGGCATCCGGTAAGCGGCCACAATGTCTCCTTGCTGTTTCAAAATCTCAATGACGTCAGTCAGATAGTATTCACCCTGCGCATTATTATTAGAAATTTTATGCAGTGCGGAAAAAAGGGCTTGGTTGTCAAATACATAAACGCCGGTGTTGATTTCATTAATTTCTTGTTCCTGCTTCGTGGCGTCTTTTTGCTCAACAATTTTTTCAACGATCCCAATATCATTACGCACAATGCGGCCATAGCCAGTTGGATCCGGCATCTGAGTTGTTAAAATCGTGGCCACCGCTTTTTTGGCCTCGTGGTATTTGAAAAGTTTCTCAAAGGTCTCTGCTCTCAGCAGTGGCGTGTCGCCGCTGACCACCAGCGTTGTACCTTGCTGGTCTTTTAAAAGCGGCTCGGTCTGCAAAACCGCATGACCAGTTCCTAACTGATCTTTTTGCAGGACGTACTTGGTACGATCACCAAGTGTTTCCTCAACCTTTTCAGCTCCGTAGCCGACGACTGTCACAACTTGATCCATGTCCGTTTTTTCAATTTGCGTTAACACGTGATCGACCATTGCACGGCCACAGACACGGTGCAAGACTTTGTAGAGCTTTGACTTCATTCGGGTGCCTTTACCGGCAGCCAGAATGATTGTATTTCTAGTACCCATTACTTAAACTCCTTAAATTGTAAATTACAACGTCACTTACCATCGTTATTATTCTATCGTAAAACGGCTTAATTCGTTAGTTGACTGACTCGTTCCGACGTAAAAATCTGCTCGACAAAATTGCCGGGTGTCACGTCAACGTGATCATCGGTCGCGTGAATCTTCAGCACGGACGTATAGTTAGGTACGACCCGTTCCCCGTCAAACGCACCTTCAGCAAACACCGCAACGCCAGCCACAGTAGCGTCAAATTCTTTGATCAGTGACTGCATACCGCCGACCGTGCCGCCACCCTTCATGAAGTCGTCCACGATCAGGACACGAGCACCGGGCTCTAAACTGCGCTTCGACAGCGCCATTTTTTCAATTCGACTGCTGGAACCGGAAACGTAATTGACACTCACTGTTGAACCCTCAGTGATCTGCGAATCATGACGGGCAATCACAAATGGTACGTTTAACTGCTCCGAGATACTCTGGGCAATTGGGATCCCCTTTGTCGCTACAGTCAACACAGCATCCACGTTATCATGCAGATACTGAGTTGCTACTAGTCGGCCAACCTGACGTAACACGTTGGGACGGCCCAGCAAATCTGACATGTAAACGTAACCGCCGGGTAAAAACCGGTCAGCCTCCGATAACGATTCAATGACGCTATCAACGAACTTCGTTGCTTCCCCCTGTGTGATGTACGGCAGAAAACGAGCGCCACCTGCAGCCCCAGGAACTGTTTCCAAGATTCCCGTCCCACGAGCTTTTAAGGTGCGCTTTAAAATGGTCAAGTCCTCACTGATTGAAGACTTGGCCGAACCGTATCGTTCAGAAAAAAAGGTTAGCGACACCAACTGATGAGGCCGCTCTAAAAGGTACCGAGTCATATCAATCAACCGGTCGCTTCTTCGTACTTTCACTTTCGTATCCTCCATGGAACATCCAACATATTTAATAATCCCATTCTAGCATAAATGTTCGGGTTTTGACTACGAATTCTCCGAATCTCATAATTTTATTAACTATGATAAGATGATAATTCGTTTTACTATCCTGTATTTAACCGTGATATGCGGTTTTACGCGTTAGACATTCAAAGGACCACCACCTTGATTCATTCAAGATGATGATCCTCGTTAAAATTCACTAAAAAGTTGACGATGACAATGATCAAGCCCGAATCCGCTGGTAAATCAGCGCACAAAAGTAAAACAAAACTTCAATCACTGCAATGAAGAAACTAACGGGCCAATTCGTCACGTAGCTGAGGTACAGGCCAAGCCAAACGCCAATCAGTGCAAATGCCACTGCTACCGTACTCATCATACCGACCGTATGAACAAAATACTTTGCAGCAGCTGCCGGTAAAGTGAGCAAAATGAAAATCAGCAATGACCCAACGATCTGGGCGGCAACACTCACTGAAAACGCCAGCAAAACCAGAAAAATCACTGACAATGTCCGGGTCCAAAGGCCTTGAACGCGTGCACCAACCGGATCAAAAGAATCAAACTTCAAGAACCGGTAGATCAAGGCGATTACGATCAGGACGGCTACCGACAGGGCCACCATTTGAATCACGTTGGCGCGGCTAATGCCAATTACACTACCAAATAAGATGCCAGTGGCGTAACTCGCGTTGCTGTCGGCAAGGGAAAGAAACAGGATCCCTAAGCCAATTGCCAAGGCTGAAATCGCCGTGATAGAATTTTCACGTCGAGAAGACTTCGCACCCAGTTCACCAACTCCAATGGAGCTGATGGTGGTGAATAGCAGCATCCCATTCAACGGCTGCCAACCCAGGAAAATACCGAAAGCTGCGCCAGCGAACCCAATCTCAGATAACGTATGGGTCAGAAAAGACATGTTTCGAGCAATGACGAAGACGCCCATAATACCCGAAATAATTGCAATTAAAGTTCCCGCCATGTAGGCGTTTTGCATAAAAGGATAACTAAGCATTATTCATTGCGCCCACTTTCTCGTTCGTTAATTCGGTAATTTTACCGGCTTCATAATGGCCAGGGCTCAAAAAGAGGTAGTCATCTGCGTATCGGCGCGCTAAGGGAATATCGTGGGTCACAAAAATGACTGTCAACTGCTGGTGATTGTTGATTTGCTTGACTAAGTCTAAAAGTTCGGTTTTAGCAACCGGATCCAGACTGGCAGTCGACTCATCCAAGATCAGTAAATTTGGTCGATCCAATAATGCCTGAGCAAGGTAGGCCTTCTGCTTTTCACCACCAGAGGCCTGCCCCAGTGGTCGCTTACGAATGTCATTGAGTTTGGTTTCCTTTAAGATCTCACGGACCCGCTTGCGTTCTGAGCCCGTGAGCCAAGGGACACCGAAGCGGGCAAAATTGAGCCCCACAAAATCTTGAATACTCAAAGGATATTCACTATCGACATTCCGGAACTGGGGAACGTACCCTACTTTAACGGCGTTTCGATTTGGCAGGAACGCCAATTCGCCACTAGTGGGCTTCAATTCCTGTAAAATCAGCCGCATCAAGGTCGTCTTTCCCACTCCGTTTTCACCAACGATGCTTAAAAAATCGCCTTTTTTTAGGTTGTAGGACAGGTCATTGATCACCTGCTTATCTGGAAAGGCAAACGAAAGCTGCTTTAGTTGTAAAATCGAATCGGTCATATTGTCTCCAATCAAAAAAAGCACTACCAGGTGCTCTTTTTTATTTTACTGTAAACAGTAATGATTACTATTCAATTCTAAAGGTTTTTGAAAAGATGTCAATGAAAATTACAAATATTGCGCCAAAAAATCGTGCAAAACTTGACGATAGCGGGCTGGATCCTGCGCATAGGCCCCAATGTGCTGGGCATTGGGCACGATGTAGGACTGCTTAGGTCCCTGAATTGCTTCGTAAAGTGTTTTGGCGTGCTTCAACGGCACGACTTGATCCTTTGTGCCATGGATAATCAAAATCGGAACGTGAGCGTGTTTCAACTGCTCATCGACTCGTTCCTGACTCAATCTTGAGCCAGTTCGCCACCGTGCCAACCAATCAGCAATCGGGACGATTGGATTGGCCGGTAGATGAAAATCACGCCGCAGGGTTGTTTTGGCCATCTGATAAATCGACGCAAATCCGGAATCAGCGATAATTGCCTTAACGTTAGCGGGCAAATTCTCACCTGCTGCAGCTAAAACCGTGGCTGCACCCATACTGAATCCCATCAGCACGATTTGCGCATCCGTGCCAACTTGCTGAATCACTTCATCGACCCAGCGCAAGTAATCTTTTCGATCCGGCCAGCCAAAGCCAATTCGGTGCCCATCGCTTTGTCCCTGAGCGCGGGCATCAGGCATTAAAACGTTGAAGTTATTCTCGTGGAACAGTCGCGCATACGGGATCATTTGCTCACGAGCGTGATTAATCCCGTGGGCTAAAATAACGACCCGCTGACTGTTTGAAGATGCCGGAATATAGCTAGCTCGTAGGGTCAATCCGTCAGGGGTTAGTTGATGCCACTCTTGAATTGGCTGTTTTAAGTACCAGACGTTATCTTCAGGGGTATTTTCGGCCACCGCTTTATGGTGCCCCTGATCTTTTTCACTATCACTAATGTGGGTCAGATTGTGATAAACGGCGACACTCGCTGCGATGGTAGCGGTAAAACCCGCCGCAACAGCAGCTGCTGAAATTTTGATCCATTTCGACAAATAAATCCCTCCTTATAGTGAACGAACCAAATAGGCTTCCGGACAAAAGCCTCGAATGCTATTAAATACCCGCTGAGCACGGGATTCCTTATTGAAAACAGTAAAGACTGTGGGGCCAGTGCCACTCATAATGGCTGTTTTGGCACCGTAACCTTTCATCCGTTCCTTGATTCGTTTGATCTCTGGGTAGCGCTTGGCCGATATCGGTTCCAACGCATTACCCATATTGGCCAGCAATAAATCATGGTCGCCCTGATCAATGGCTGTTAAAACACCGCTAATATTAGGATGAGCCAAAGAATCATAATTGATCTGACGCAAAATACTTGGCGTGGAAACACTGACATTTGGCTTGGCAAGCACGATCCAGACTGGTTTCAAAGCGGGATCTAAAACCCGAATCTGCTCCCCAAGACCAGTAACGTGTGCTGTTTTGCCAAATACACAGTATGGCACGTCCGAATCCACTTTGAGTCCAAGTTTAGCTAGTTGGCTCATTGGCAGGTCGATCTTCCATAATCGATTGAGCGCGCGAAGCACCGCGGCAGCATCCGACGAGCCACCGCCTAAGCCGGCTGCAACCGGAATATTTTTTTTAATTTTAATGTTGGCGCCAGCTTTTATTTGATACGTGTGTTGCAATAACGAGGCTGCCTGGAATGCTAAGTTACGTTGATCATTGGGCAAAAAGCCAGAATCAGAAGACACACTAATGTGTCTAGATCCGGTCACACGAACTTCAACGTAGTCCGCAAGGTCAATGGAAGTCATGACCATATCCCACTCTGGCTGGCCGTCAGGGTGGCGAAACGGTGTATCAAGGCCCAGGTTTACTTTAGCTGCTGCCTTTTCAACTACTTTCAAATTCTGATCACCTACAGTTCAGTTATGAAACGTTTTCGTATATTGGTACTCCTCTGTATAAAGTTATTATAGGTATTATACGCAGACTTTAGGGGTGTAGGCAAGGCGTTTAGGCACTCGGGAGTATCTTCTCCCTTCACCCTTTAAAAAGCGGTAAAACTAACAATTACAAGTTGATCTCCAATTATTTCTAGACTACTAATTGACTTAAATTGACGCCAAAAATCAGCTCACGTCCATAAAATAATACAAAAAGAGAGTTCCCTCAAAAACTTCGGAGAACTCACTGGTGTATCGCTTTCAAACGCTTTTTTCACATTCGCCAAACATTAAAAATTATCTTAGTAAGCAGTGGTGCTGCGTAAAACTTCAGGATTCCGGTTACTTAACAGCATCCCATGACCGCTGTTGTCAAAGTTCAGTGCTTCAAATTCACGGTGTGAATTAAACTTTGTGTATTTGAAATCACTGGCCTTTAACGATCCTCGGCCATTCAGCTTTTTAGCTGGGAAACTGGTGATTGAATCATCAGCAACTAAGTACAAACGACCGTTATGCGCATTATAGCCCATCGCTTGTTCGTGGGTACCAGGACGATGTGAGAACATCTGCTTGGTCAAGCGGAAATGAACGGTCTTGGAACCGATCGTCCCCTTATAAACCTTGACACGTGATCCTGAAACCGTCCAAAAATAGGCGTTACCGCTGTGATCAAAGGCCAGTTCATGGCCACCAGGTACGTTTGCACCATGGTTAGTCATATGGAAAGTGATGGCTTTGTTTGGTTTCAACGAACTGGTACTGATGCGTTGCAAAGTGGAAGTTCGAGTCGCTTGTAAGGTCTTATCACGCCACATGTACAACGAATGGTGCTTCTTATCGTAAGCCAGAGACTGACCATGACCAGTCGTAAAGATGCCACCAATTTTAACAGCTGAACTGCCAGTTTTACTGTCAAGCAGTTCCTGCTGCTTAGCAAGTGACATGCCATCCAGTTTTCGCAGGTCATAACGGGCAACAAACCCCTTATTAGTCATCCCTTTGGTGTAATGTGGCTGGTAGACAACGTAAAGGAAGTGCCCACCATCGTAAGCTGAAGATTGCGGATTAGTCATATCGTACTTGCTGTTACCCTTTGCAGCGTGGGTCGTTGGTAGTTGATACTTAGTTTTCAACGTCCATTTCTGATTGCCGGCAACCCCTGAAATGGTATTGGCGCCAGACGTGTTCTTAGCGAACTGATATGTACCAGCCTTAACGAAACCGGTAGCCTTGTTATTAACGACGCGCAAGCTACTTGAAGAATACTGCGTTAACGCGTTGCTCCGCTGCGTATACGAAGCCGCGTTGGCAGCCGTTGAAGATGCAAATAGTGCGACCGTTCCAAGAACCGTACCTAAAAGTAATGCTGAATGTTTCATGTCATATTCCCCCTACAGACTATTTATACACTTTCCAGGACTAAACTAGTTAGACTGCTAACCTGTGGCTAACAGTACCCACACCAACTTCCCCCAAGATTGCGTACGTATTAATGATAGCACAACTAGTTAAAACGTTAATCGAAAAATAACCTTTTTCTTTCAATTTCAAATTCATTAGCAATCAATCGTCAATCGTTAAATCAAGAAGACATCATCGACTTTTCCAGATCATCAGGGCAATAAAAAAAGGCCTGAACGACCTTTTTTTACTGATTGTCATCCGCCTTATCGTCATCGCCGAAGTTAAGTTGGATATTTTGTGTCAAAATATCCGTATAACTATACGAGACACGCTCGAATGAATTTTCATCTTGATCTAAGTCGACAACAAAAACCGCTGGATAGGTTTCCTTTAAAATTCCGTGACGTTCCGTTGTCTTTTTGCGCCCTGCCTGGGCGACTACCATAAGTTCCTGACCAATATGAGTTGATAGCCGGTCCTTAATCGTTGCTAAACTTGTTGGCATAACCTCACCCCTTGTGTGAAACATTTTATCATGGTTTCACAAAAAAGTCAAATTATACCACAACACGCAATCGACAACAAGTATTAAGTGATTAAAAATTCGATTACATAGTGATAACTCAGGGATTTGACCCAATAACATTGACAGTATATTACTGTGAACAAGTGGGCTACCCAAAATTATTTTGTAAAAATTATTGTTATTACAAAAGACCCTCATCATGAAGTGCATTCACCATCTCAATAAATTGTTCAATGGTCAGCTTTTCCGCACGAATTTGTGGTGATATTCGAACTGCATTCAAGACATTTGTTAGGCGGTCTTTAACTTCTTGATCCTTACCAAAAATTGCCAGCAAGTTATTCCAAAAGCTCTTACGTCGGTGCTGAAAACTACCTTTAACAAATTTACTAAAGGCTTTTTCATCAAACGGTACCGGATCAAACGGTTCCCGCTTAGTCATAGTAATAATCGCTGAATCAACGTTTGGTTGTGGAATAAACGCCGTCCGGGGAACCTCAAAAACAACCCGGCAATCAGTCTGATATTGAACCGCGATCGACAAGGAGCCATAAGCCTTCGTTCCAGGAACAGCAACTAAGCGATCAGCGACTTCTTTTTGCATCATGACCGTAATGGCATCAAAGTGAATCCCACTTTGCAAAACGTTCATCAAAATCGGCGTCGTAATGTAGTAAGGCAAGTTGGCGACCAGCTTCAAGGGTCGTCCTGCCTCAAAATGTTCCTTGATCACCTTGGGTAAATTGGCCTTTAAAATATCCTGATTCAAGATGGTAATGTTGTCATATTGTGAAAGCGTCTCATCAAGAATCGGGATGAGCTGTTCATCAATTTCAAACGCCAAAACTTGGTGGCTATTTTTGGCTAGAAATTCGGTCAAAGAGCCAATTCCTGGCCCAATCTCAATCACATCATCCTTCGGCGATAAATCGGCGGCTTTCACAATGTGTTCCAAAATATTAGCATCCGTTAAAAAGTTTTGACCTAAACTCTTTTTAACGTTTAAACCATAGCGGTTAATAATCGCCTGTGTTCGTGCCGGACTTGCTATTAACGGTATATTCATTGGCGTTCACGCTCCTCTTGGTCAATCGTTTGAATTGCATCCCAAAAAGTTTTCTGACTGATTTGAAACATTGATAGCCTTTTTTTTAGTTGTTTGCCGTTAACGTAACCGATCCGCAGTCGCTCGCCAAGCGCTTCTCGACGCGCCTTTGCTTCGGGACCGCCCACTAATCGAGCCTTGATCAAATCAGCCTGACTAATGGTTTCAACGGTTTCATCAGCCTCAGTATACACGTTTTCCAGCGCTTCTTGAATAGCTGCCGGACTGGCATGTTCGACACCTAAAGAACCACCAGCCTTGCTTGGAACGCCCTCCGCCTTCGGTAGAAATGCATGTTTGGCGTTTGGCACCACTTCAGAAACAATTTTACGAATCTTTTCACCCGAAAAATCAGGGTCGGTAAAAATAATGATGCCGCGTTTTTTAGCAACTTCTTCAATCAAGTCTAGCGTTTCTTCTGGAACTGCTGACCCCCTAGTTTCAATGGTGTCAGCATTAACCGCTTTAGCAATTTGTTTCGTGTCGTCCTTGCCCTCAACGACAATGACTTCTTTGATAGTTTTCAATCTAGGACTCCTTAATGCCAAAAAAGTGATGGGCATTGGACCAAGTGGCAGCCGCAATTTCTTCCGGTGTTGTTTCCCGTTCTTTAGCGATTGCTTCAACGGTGTAGCGGGTGAAACCGGGTTCGTTTTGTTCACCGCGATGGGGTTCCGGCGTCAAATAAGGCGCGTCAGTCTCCACCATCATCCGGTCAAGTGGGGTTGCCCGAACTGAATCATGTACTTCATGAGCATTCTTAAAACTAGCGACGCCAGAATAAGAAATCATCATTCCCAAGTCAAGGAACTTCTTCAGCCATTCGGGGTCACCATTAAAGCTGTGCATCACACCGCCAGTATCTTGAATGCCGACTGATTTGATGATGTTGTAGGTATCTTCAAATGCATCTCGATTGTGAACCACAATGGGCAAACCATGCGATTTAGCAATTTCAATCTGCCGTTTAAAAACGCGACGCTGCAGATCTTGCGGGGAACTGTCCCAATGATAATCAAGCCCAATTTCGCCCAGTGCAACGACGCGGTCTTCATCGAGCTGTTCTTCTAATTCCTTTTCTGCATTAGCGTCATAAAACTTAGCATCTTCTGGATGCCAGCCAACCGCAGCGTAGAGTTGCGGGTACGTATGCGCCAGTTTAAGTGCGTCACGGTTCAATTCCGTGTTTGACCCCACGATGGTCATCTTGTCGACGTCTAAGTCGGCAGCTTGCTTAAGATATCGCGGGACGTCGTTAATAAATTCGGGACTATTTAAATGCGTATGTGAATCAAATATTTTCATAATTATATCTCCTGCATTGACACAAAAATCCGAAAATTCAAAGATCTGAAGATTCGGATTTCGGCTCTCGCACCATGCGAAAGTTCAGTTATTTATTCAACTGTTGAGCCATTTTCGAGGCTGTCAGGAACCGTGACTAGCTGAACTTTACCATGGCTGTCTTCAGAGGACAGCAGCATGCCTTGGCTGACCTGACCACGCATCTTACGGGGCTTTAAGTTAGCGACGATCAGCACCTTTTTACCCAATAGGTCCTTTGGCTCTGGATAATATTCGGCGATCCCAGACAAAATCTGACGGTCATCAGAGTCACCGGCATCCAACCGGAACTGCAATAACTTATCGGCACCCTGGACGCGCTGAACATCAATAATTTCAGCAACTTTCAGTTCGATCTTATCAAAGGCTTCAAAACGAACCTGCTTCTTGGCAGACTTCAACTCGGTATCTTCAGGATTCCAAACACCGTTATTTGTCTGGGCCTGTTCCTTAGCAGCTTCCATTGCGGCCCGACCCTTCTTCTTGTCTGACTTGGTCATTTGATTGGCAATGAACTCAACTTCCTCATCAGCGTCTCGCCGAGGGAAGATCGGTGTTCCTTTTTCAACGACTTTAGTGTTCGCTGGCAAATCTGCCAGAGCTAAATCTTTCAAGTTAATATCCTGGTCAAAACTCATGCCTAACTGGCTCAAAATTTCTTTCGGTGCGTGGGTCATAACTGGACTGATCAAATAAGCGATCACCCGCAGACTGGCAGCCAGGTGAGCCATTGTTGCAGCCAGCTTGGCGCGACTATCATCATCGTCATTTTTAGCTAAGATCCATGGCTCAGTTTCATCAATGTACTTATTCGTCCGCGCAATCAGTTTCCAAATCTCACCCAGTGCATCGGACAAATGAAGATCATCCATTTGCTGATGGAAATTCGCTAAGGTTTCAACAGTGGTAGCTTCCAAAGAGGCGTCAAAATCAGTGACTCCGGCCTGATAGGCAGGAACAACACCATCTTCGTACTTATTGATCATCGCAACGGTCCGGTTTAACAAGTTACCGAGGTCGTTTGCTAGATCGTAGTTGAGACGATCAACAAAATCCTCCGGCGTAAACGAGCCGTCATTTCCGAAAGGCATTGCACGAATCAGGTAATAACGAACTGAATCAAGGCCGTAACGGTCAACCAGCGTTTCGGGATAGATTACGTTTCCCTTTGACTTCGACATTTTACTGTCCTTCATCAAGAGCCAGTTGTGACCGAAGACGGTCTTTGGCAACGGCAAACCAAGGGCGTGCAAAATAATGGGCCAGTAAATAGTGTGGAACCGAACGATTTCCTTACCCACCATGTGTACGTCAGCCGGCCAATACTTCTTAAACAGGCTGTCATCATCAGTTTCGTAGCCCAGTGCAGTAATATAGTTGGTCAAGGCATCGATCCAGACGTAAACCACGTGCTTAGGATCAGACTTTACTGGTACACCCCAAGTAAAGGTAGTCCGAGAAACCGCTAGATCCTCTAGACCAGGCTTAATAAAGTTGTTGATCATTTCATTCATTCGGGTTGCTGGTTTAATGAAATCAGGATGCGTCTTGTAATAGTTCAGTAACCAATCAGCATACTTACCCATTTTAAAGAAGTATGACTGTTCTTTTACCAGTTGCACTTCATGACCGCTTGGTGCTTTACCACCAATCACCTTACCATTGTCATCACGGTAAACTTCGGCCAGTTGGGTTTCGGTAAAGTACTCTTCATCATCAACTGAATACCAGCCTTCATATTCACCAAGGTAAATATCACCTTGGTCTTGAAGCTGCTGGAACATCTTTTGAACGGCTTTTTCATGATAATCATCCGTCGTCCGGATGAATTTATCATTGGAAATCTCCAACTTCTTCCAGAGCTTTTTAATGCCAGCTGCCATTTCATCAACGTAACTCTTGGGGTCGGTACCAAGCTGTTCCGCCTTTTCCTCAATTTTTAAGCCGTGTTCATCCGTTCCAGTCAAGAAGAACACGTCATAACCAGTCTCACGCTTGTAACGAGCTAAGGCGTCACAGGCAATCGTGGTATAGGAGTTACCAATATGTAATTTACCAGATGGATAGTAGATCGGTGTAGTGATGTAATACGTTGGTTTGGTTTCTGTCATGTTATCAACAGGCCCCTTTCGATAGTTTTTATTTTTAAATTTGATTATTAAAATAGTTTAAAAAGTCTCTAACAGTATAGCATAAAGCGCTAAGCGGAGGAAGCGCACGGGCGTCATTAACTCTGCTAGAATCGCGTTGAGGTTAATGATAGCCGGGTTTTAATGAAATGCAAATGGGTGGTAAACATTTCCAAAACGCTTCGACTCATCTTATAAATTTTATTGACCGTTAAAACAAGCTCATCTGCTGTGGCCCTAAGCCGTGCCATGATAAATGCAGGAGGTCTTTGAATGTCAAAGCATTGGGGGCGGCATCGTGAGCCGAGTTGTTATTAAAAATCACGCAGACTTCTTTAACTTGAGGCTCAAGTTTCCGAACTGTTTGGGCAAAGGATGCCAACTCTTCGGAACTATATTGATACAGCGTCCGTTTACCCCGCCAATCTTGACCACGGTCAAACCAGCCCTTTTCGTTTCGGCCATGAAGCCTCAGTAATGCTAGCTGATCATCCGCAATTGTCGGTGTAAACGGTACGCCGTCATTTAGCCGGTGGGGTTCATCAACAATCACGTGGGTCATATGAAGGCCCTTTAGATAGCGCATTAAATCATCCGTTAACGCCGGATCATACCAGCTTGGATTCCGGAATTCAACGGCAATTGGGAGGTCAGCCATCTGGTCACGGACTTCAAATAGCCACTGCAAGCTTTCAGTTGTGCGCTGAAAGAAGGGTGGAAACTGAAACAAGACGGCCTTCAACTGATGGGCTTTCACGAGTGGTCGAACCATGCGGCGAAAGGCTGTAAACGCCTGGGTACGCTCCTCATCTGACGCGGTTTCCTCACCGTAGTCGTGCTTAGTCATCAGTTTATTGGCCTTGACAATGAACTGGAATTTAGCAGGAACCTGTCTCTGCCAGTTTTCGACCGTACTAACTTTGGGAATTCCATAAAAAGTTGTATCGACTTCAACCACTGGCAAAGCCGCCGCGTACTCAGCCAGTTTAACTGGCCGGTCGACGTTTTGAATCAGCGCTGGATGTTCCGTCCAAGTTGTTAATCCGATGGTGATCACAATTGACACCTCACTTTACTGCTGATCTAGGAAGGATTATTTTTCAAATAATGGTCAACTCGATGATCCGGAATAATCCAAGGGACTAAGTTGGCAAACGCGAAGATGGCAACAAACGGTGGCCAAACAAAGTCCAGTAAAATACCAATCAGCGTCATTGCCATTGAAAACCAAGGTTTAAAATAACCACGGCCAAAGAACTGAGTAAACGCGGAATCACGCTCATGGGCGGATACCAGCGACCGGACTAGCAAAAAGAAACTGATGTTAACAGTTAGAAAAATGACTCCCATGGTGAATTCCGGCGCAAAATAATCGATATGCGTGCCCGCCCAGGCAGTCGCAATAGGCATTAAACTGATCGTTAGCAAGAATAAATTATTGGCCCAGAGTACCGTGCCACTCACTGTTTCTGTAATTTGAAAGAGGTGGTGATGATTATTCCAGTAAACCGCGACCGTCAAAAAGCTGAGTAGGTATAACATCAGTTTATACCGCAGTGGCCATAATGCAGCAAACGTGGTGCCGTCCGGTTCCGGAATTTCCAGCACTAAAATGGTCACGATAATTGCCATCACACCGTCAGTAAACGCCTCTAAGCGGTCTTTTCCCACTGTGTCACACCCCTCTCCTATGTATGACCGGTAAAACCGGCCGTCAAAACAAATAGCACTTAAACTTTTAGGTCATCGTAAAACTTCGCCGCATCTTCTTGCACCATTTCAAAGTGAAAGGGAAATGATAGTGGCTCGTTGTTGATCACGATCACTGGCGCCATCGGATTACGATAGTCCAGCAAACCGGCAAACGGATAGACGCGCATCGAGGTCCCAGTGATGACGATCAAATCAGCATTACTCATCGCTGAAACTGCATTTGATATATTCTGCTCGTTGAGCCCCTCCTCATACAAAACCACATCTGGCCGTAACTGACCACCGCAGCCCTCGTGAACCGAACTCTTTAGATACTGGTGCCAATCTACTTGCTGGCCGCATTTCTGGCAGTAGACGCGGTATAGATTACCGTGAAATTCCACAAGGTGCTTGGCGTCAGCCTCACGGTACAGGTTATCAATGTTTTGCGTGACGATAGTGGCGCGGTCCTGCTGCGTCAAAGCGGCCTGCTTTTCGTGGATCACGTTTGGTTTAGCATCTGGCTTATATAAATTGGTCTTAACATAGTCGTAGAAAACGGCTGGTTCCTGCGTTAAACACGTGTGGCTTAAATAGTATTCCGCATTCTTGTGATGCGTGTACAAACCGTTATTTGACCGGTAATCAGGAATCCCAGACGGTGTTGAGACCCCGGCACCAGTTAGAAAAACGATGTGTTTTGATTGTTCAAACGCGTTTTGAATCGTTTCATCCATCAGCAAACCCTCCTCATGGATTTACCGTAAAATATACGGCATTTCAAGTTTCTTAAACAGTTCTTCCACCGATAGTGCATACACCGCTTTATAGTAGTCTGGCGTATCATTATTTTTGGTTGGTGCGGAAATGACAAAGGAATTCTGCCCATCCGTTCGGTTAATGCCCACGTACGCACGACGTTTGGACTTAATGTCAACCATGTCGGAATGGTAAAGTTCAAACAACTGACGCACTTCCAAGCGCAACTGCCGTTTAGAAACGACGTTAGAAATGGTAGCGAACTCGGTCATGTTGATTGGTGGCAAGCCCCAGTCCTGTAGTTGAGAATCAAAAGCCTTAAAAAGCTTCACAATGTTGCGCCGAAGCGTGAATGGCGAATCAACTGGCTTCTCCGTGATCAGCGCATACAGTTTTTTAGCGGCGGCAAATGCAGTCGGATAATCCTTTTTTAATTGCGCGTTAATCTGCTGGTTGCCGTCGCCGTAAAAGACTAATGCATCAGTCAGCGTCAATAACCGCAACGTCATTTTATCATCCACTGGATCGGGTTCCGGCGTGATCGTAGCTTGAATCCCTTTGAGGTAGTCCGCTTCAATCTCATCATCGATCAGCCCGTGCTTTCGCTGTTCACTGACGACAACTAAGTGGCTGACCGTATCGTACAGTTCGGTGCCTAGCATCATAAGCTGCTGGTCTAACTGGGTCTCACCGGTAGAAATGGCAAAGTAGATCTGTGGAAAACCCTTCAAAGTCATTAAGATGTGCAATAACTCGTGTGACGCGGTGTAATTCGGTGCCGTCAGATCACTAATTTGAACCATGATCTGATCCTTATCCTGAACAGCCTGTGCTTGATCATGTCGAACATAGCCACTCTGCAATTTACCAATAAACTGCAGTTCAACTTTTCCTGGGAACAGTTTATTCACTGCATCCAATAAAGATTGAACTTCAGAATTAATTTCAATGTTTTGCATGGTCGTCTTCCCTTACTTCCTAATCTAGACTTATTTGATTAATATTTTAATTGATTTAAGAGCCGCTTGGCAACGGCTTCATTGGGGTCAGCTTGCTGTTGCAGCAACTTGACGAGGGTTGGAACCTGTTCCGGCGTAGCGCCCACTGACATGGCAAGCGACCGCAACTGCATTTTCATGTGTCCGGCTTGGATCCCAGTCGTGACCAAAGCTTTAAGCGCTGCAAAATTCTGTACCAGCCCCACTGCAACGATCAACTTCATCAATGTTTCTGGTGAATCAACCTGGGCAATTTTTTGATTGATCGTGACGAGTGGCAGCACCTTGGTGGCACCGCCGACTGTCCCAACTGGTAATGGTAACGTTAAGCTGCCAACCAGTTGATCACCATCGACTCGCCATTGACTCAGCCCGCGGTACTGCCCGTTTTGCACGGCAAATGCATGGGCGGCGCTCTCAATTGTACGCCAGTCGTTACCCATGGCAATAACCACCGCGTCAACCCCGTTCATGATCCCCTTGTTATGGGTCACCGCTCGCATCGGGTCCAGTTGGGCGATACGACTGGCCTGGGCAATGCGGGTCGCAGTCTGCTGCGCCGTTGCAGTATCCGTGCCTAGCTGTGTGACCGGAATTGAGACCTCCGCCGTGGCTAAGCTTTGATCACCCGCATTGGACAGGATGCTAAACAACGTCGTATGATGCAGTTTGTTTTGAATCAACTGTGCAATGGCTTCCAGCATGGTGTTCATCATGTTTGCACCCATCGCCGCTTTAACGTCAGCCGTTAAGTCAACGGACACGAAGCCCTCCCCCAAATCACGAACGCTGACCTTGCGAGGACCACCGCCGCGTTTAACGATGGACGGGTGGGCTTGAGCTGCAACCTCCAGCAATTCGCTTTGGTGCAGTGCCACCCAGTCATCAATGGACGCAAACACTTTCACGTCGCTCAGAACCACTTGACCCGTTAGCAGCCGCGAACGCAACGTGGCTGTGATGCCACCAGCCTGTGCTAACTGCTTTGCCCCGTTGCTGGCAGCGGCAATCACGGAGGGTTCTTCCGTTACCATGGGGACAATGAAATCGTGCTGGTTCACGCGAAAATTGACCGCTACGCCTTCTGGTAACTGATACGCGGTCAAATAATTTTCAATCAGTAACGGCGCATCCCCATCCGCCGCACGAGTTGCTAAGGTCTGTTGCTCATCATCAGACAGTCCCACTGTTTTGGCTAAAATTGCTAGCCGTTCAGCAGGTGTCCGCTTGTAAAAGTGTGAAAATGCAGGTTTCATGCTTACCTATCCTTATTCATAATCTTGATTTAGATACGCGTTGATAATGCCTTCACGTACCCCGCTCTCCGAGAAAATCACCCGGTCGGAGTCCAACATCTGCAACAATAGCACTAATGGCATGATTCCACCAACAATTATGTCGGCGCGATCTGGTTCAAGGCCGGAAATCTGCCGTCGTTCAGCGCCATTTTTACTCAGCAACATGCTAAACAGGCGAAATACTTCCTGCGTGGCAAGCTGGTAGCCGTGAATCTGCTCAACGTGTAAAACCTGCTGCTGCCGCCGACTCATCCGGGCAAGGGAGCGGTTAGCGCCCCCCAGTAAGATAAACGGTTTGTTCTTGGCTTCATTGAGCCACCAGATATCCTTTAACCGTTGCCGCAAAAAGATCGTGGCCTCAAAGAAATCGGCAGCGTCGATTCGATCTGCGAGCTTAAACTGTTCTGAAAGGTTAACGGCACCGAAAGGAATGCTGATTAAATTAGCTTCCTTACCAGACCGAATGTCGACTATTTCAAGGCTAGCGCCACCAATGTCAAGCATCAAGCCATCTTCGACCCGCAGCCGGTTCATGACGCCTAGATAATCATAAAAGGCTTCATCATCGCCGGATAAAACGTCAAAATGCAGACCAACTTCATTGGCAGCCCGGCGTAAAAAGTCTTCCTTATTAATTGCCTGACGGACAGCGGCCGTTGTAATTGCTTTGACCGTCAAATTAGGCAAATCTTCGTAACGTTCCTTAAAGTGCTGCAACGCCGACAAGGTTCGCTTGATGGCTGGTTCCTGTAATACTTTTTCTGAACCCATGCCCTCAGACAAGCGTGAATCTTCTTTGAAACGGCTAACTTCACGAAAGGTTCTGTCCGGCCGAATCTCATTAATCGTCATCCGAACCGAATTAGAGCCCAAATCAACGATCACTAAATTATCCATATGCCGAACTTCCTTTCTACTTAACAGCAAAGTTCCTCAAAAACGTCGCCTTCAGAGTTTGATTAACCGAAATAGTTTAATCCCATGGCATTGACGACTTCATTAAGTGTCTGATTAGCCACTTGGTTAGCCTTTTCACTGCCGTCTTTAAGGATCTTGTAAACACCAGGAATATCTTGAGCGTACCGTTGACGACGGGCTCTGATTGGGTCTAGAAAGGCTTGAAGAACATCGTTTAGATACCTTTTAATTTTAACATCTCCAAGGCCGCCATGTTGATATTGTGCCTTCAGTTCTGCAACTTTTTGCGTATCACTATCAAAAATGTCCAGGTAAGTGAACACGGTATTACCGTCAATGTGACCAGGATCTTCAACGTGAATGTGAGTCGGATCAGTGTACATTGACATGACCTTTTTTTGAACGGTATCCGCATCATCAGACAGGTAAATCGCGTTATTCAAGGATTTACTCATCTTGGCGTTCCCGTCTAAGCCAGGAATTCGGCCCTCACCTTCTGGTGGGAAGTAGCCCTCTGGTTCAACCAGTACCTCACCATAAATGCTATTAAAACTGCGAACGATCTCGCGTGTTTGTTCCAGCATCGGTTCCTGATCTTCACCAACGGGAACCGTAGTAGCCTTAAAGGCCGTAATATCAGCAGCTTGACTAACTGGATAAATGAAGAATCCGGCTGGCACGCTTTGGCCAAAATTCTTCTGTTTGATCTCAGTTTTTACCGTTGGGTTCCGTTCCAAACGTGACACAGTGACGAGGTTAAGGTAGTGCATGGTCAATTCACTGAGAGCTGGAATCTGTGATTGGACTAAAATCGTTGATTTTTCAGGATCAATTCCAACGGCTAGGTAGTCTAAGGCGACCTGAATAAGGCTATTACGAATCTTTTCTGGATCACGGGCATTATCGGTCAAAGCCTGTTGGTCAGCAATCATAATGAAAGAATCATAATCACCGGAATTCTGTAATTTGACCCGGTTCTGTAATGAACCAACGTAGTGTCCAATATGTAACTTACCAGTTGGGCGGTCACCCGTTAATATAATTTTCTTGTTACTCATCATCGTCATCCTTTCAGTTGTCAGGCTCGTATCAATCGCGATGCTACCGGATAAAAAAAGACGTCCCATTGCGCATGCAATAGGACGTCAACCGCGGTACCACCTAATTGTGACCAAAAAGTCACCACTCTCGCCGATACGGAGGCACCCTTAATTCACAAGTCAGCTCCAAAGCAGCCATCGTGACCGATTTCAGCTTTCTCGGTCTCTCTTACGTGACGGCTAGCGTACGCACTGACGAATTATCATCTATTCAATGCTTACTATTTAATGCTTACTATTCTAAGCAATATTTGCTGGAATGTCAAAATTGTCTGGTGGTTTAAGGTTAATTCGGCATGCAAAAAATAGCAGGGTTTAAGTGAAAACATCGATTGAGTAATACCGATTGACAACCTTGGTTAAGCACACTAAAATGGTTCAAGCACATTAAACGAAAGAGGCGGTTCTTTGGAATCACATGAACAAAAAGTAGAACAAAAGCGCGTTGATTCGGTGATTCACCAAATTGCCGCTAAAGTTAAATCGGTTTCTATGGAATATAGCAAAGCCCGTTCGGAAATGAAGTTGGTACAGGAAAATTACAGTGCCAATACTTCCGTAAACTACGTTGAAGTTGACGACCGAATTGAAACTTCAGCCGAGCTGCAGCAGCAACGGGCTCTTGCTTCACGACTAATTGAAAATGAACAGATCATCGCAGGTCAATTAAACGTTTATAAGGAACTGCAAAAATCACCCTACTTTGGTCGTATTGATATTCAAGATCCCGGTGAATCAGAACAGGAAAAACTTTACATTGGCACAGCCTCCTTCACAGATGACGAATCCAACTTTCTGGTCTACGACTGGCGGGCACCAATTTCAGCCATTTACTATAACGGGACGTTAGGTGATGTCACTTATGACACCCCGGCCGGCAAGCAAATGACTTCACTTAAGAAAAAGCGTCAGTTTCTGATTCAAAACGGCCACATTGAAAGTATGTTTGACACCAATGAAACTGTTGGCGACGAGTTACTGCAACACGTCCTTGGTCAGCAAAATGACGAAACGATGCAAAATATCGTGGCTACCATTCAGCACGAGCAAAACGATATCATCCGCGATACTCGTTCTGACCTACTAGTGGTGCAGGGAGTTGCCGGATCTGGCAAAACCTCTGCCATCCTCCAGCGGATTGCTTTTCTGCTTTACCATAGTCGACAGGAATTGCAGGCCGATCAAATTGTGCTGTTCTCACCTAACAAACTTTTCAGCCACTACATTTCAGACGTGCTGCCAAGTTTAGGCGAACGTAATATGCGTCAGGTCACACTAGCTGAATTTCTCTCACAGCGCCTGGAAGGCCTCGATGTTGAGTCACTCTTTGACCGCTATGAAAAAGATGCTGAATTGTCCCTCGAGCAACAAGCACTACAAGACTTTAAGTCTTCGTCTGCTTATATGCACCAAGTTGCTGATTATTGTCAGCACTTAGCACCTGAGCACTTCAAATTTAACCACATCTTTTTTGATGGTCGGATATTCTTTAATAAAGCCGAAATCGAAAAAATCTATCAAGACTTACCCAAGCTGCAACCTGCAGAACGTTTTTTAAGAACCAAGAATATCTTGATCAAACGTTTGAAACACCGGATCAATCAGGAAGCTCAGTCTGACTGGGTCGCCGAACAAATCGATCAGCTCTCCGATGAACAATATCATGAATTATTGGGATCAAAACGGCGTTATGACTTTCAAGAAGTGGATGCGGAGACCAACTACATTGCCCGCAAAATTGTGACTCGTCGGCTGAGAAAAGTTTACGATGCCATTTACAATAATTACTTCCTAGATATTGATAGCCAGTATGCCGACTTCATGGACACGGTCACCCCACCAGAAGACGTTGCGCCCCACGCAATGGCTGACAGTAAGAAGCGGTTCATGCACGACATCGAATTTCATAAGTGCGACCTCGTCGACGCTGCCCCACTCCTTTACATGCGTGATATTTTGACCGGTGGTGGCCAAAATCACGCCATGCAACACCTGTTTGTGGATGAGATGCAGGATTATTCGATTGCTCAGTTGCAGTATCTTCACCACGCCTTCCCAAAGGCGCAAATGACTTTTCTTGGTGATGCTGAACAAGCCCTTTTTAAGGCTGTGCAGTCTCCGGAAGCGTTACTGACCAGCTTGCGGTCAGCCTTTCATGTTCGCCGACCGCGGCTCCTAAAACTGAACCGTTCCTATCGCTCCACGTTGCCAATCACGACGTTTGCCAAAGCCCTATTACCTGATGGTGATCAAATTGAAGCCTTTAATCGTCCAGGCAAACTGCCGCGGATGGTCATTCGTTACGATTTAGATAGCGGTTTAGACGCCTTGATACAAGAAGTTGCCGATCTACGCGCGGATAACGGTACGGTCGCGATCCTCACAAAGAATCTGCAACAAGCCCATCAGGTTTACCAAAAACTGCACTTCGAAAACGATGATGTGACATTAATGACGGATGCTGACCTATCGCTGCCCAAGGGCACACTTGTCATGCCAATCTACCTCGCAAAAGGCTTGGAATTTGACGCCGTGATCGCCTGGGATGTCTCAGCTACTAATTTCCCCGATGACCGATTTACCGGTACGTTATACACCATTGCGACTCGTGCAATGCACCAGCTGGTATTAATGAGTATCGGTCCAGTTTCACCATTGATTGCTTCAGAAAAGATGCCTGATTCAGTATTAGAGATCGAACACGAATTAACAAATTAAAACTACTAAAGCGGCAATCGAATCCCCCTCAAAAGGAAATCGGTTGCCGCTTTAATTTATGGCCAATTTTGTTGATGCACTAATGCATTTCAAAAAATTAATCGAATGTCCCTGTTCATTCAAAAAAGCACTTAGCTCAGTTGTCACTTTTTACTGCCACTTGTCTAGCCTGCTGCTTTGGTCCGGTTCTCAGTGACTGTTTCAGCATGAATGGTGCAATCATCGTCGCTAAAATAATGACTAAAACCATCTTAGAGTACGTCGCGTTTGACAATAAGCCAGACTGCAACCCAATCTGAACAGTGATCATGCCCATTTCACCTCGAGAGATCATGCCGGTACCGATCACGTAGCTACTGTGGTTGCCAAACCCGGTTAAACGGGCACCCAGACCGCAACCTAACAATTTACTTAGGCAGGCTAGAATAGTCATGACAATAATCAGCCACAAGGATTGTCCTAAATAGCGAAATGACATACTCAACCCGATCCCAACGAAAAATAACGGAATGAAGGCCGCATAACCGATAGGCTCGGTGTGTGCTTCGACAACTTCACGATACGGCGTATGAGCGACAGCAATTCCGGCAAAAAAGGCGCCAACAGCCCCACTCAGCCCGACAGCGTTAGATAACCAAGCCATCGCGAGACAGATTACCATTGACATGATCGTCACACTAGCGTTCATCAACATTCGTTCACTAAGCGACATCAGGTATGGCGCAATCCAGCGCACAACCAAATATGTACCACCAAAGAAGGCTAGCTGTTCTAAAAGTATCAACGCTAAATTCGTGTGCGACCCAGCTGTATTTAATCCCTGCGTACCCATCAAGCTGATCATAATCGACAGTAAAATAACACCCATAATATCGTCGGCAACAGCTGCACCGAGAATCGTTGCCCCTTCGGAGGTATCCAGAGCGTGGTAATCGCGAAGAACTGCTACTGATATCGAAACTGACGTTGCACTAAAAATAACACCTATGTATGTTGCTTCGAACAATGAATAGTGAAATGCAGTTGCTGCGCCGCCCATTAGAACCACCGGCATAATAACGCCGCTCAACGCTACCACAATGGCTGGTTTAAAGAAGCGCCGTAACAGCGTCAAGTCGCTTTCCAATCCGCCAATAAACATCAGTAGGACAACCCCAATGTCTGAAAAAATACTCAGTATCTGAGTTGGCTGAACCCAGTTAAGAATCGCCGGTCCAACTAAGATACCAACCAGAATTTGACCGATCACGGATGGAATACCAAGACGGGTCGAGAAGTGCCCTGCAAAAGTGGTTAAAACTAATAGGAGGCATAATGTTCCAATGAAGTTCACTTGAACCACCTCTTGTAGTAAAATGGTGCTGCTATACACAGTACTAATTAGAATATAACACGAACCTGAAAGGAAATCTTGCACATGTTTAAAAATTGGCATCAATCTGGCAAAATTAAACGGCGTCAGCGTCAATATCAAGGCCGAGTCTTCGCGGTCGATCAACTTCAAATCGACACGCCAGATGGTCTGACTGTCGAACGTGATTTGATTCATACTGATCCAACAATTACGATTTTAGCGGTGACTCCGGATAATCAGGTTGCGTTAACCAGCGAGTACCGAGTCGGGATCAATGCGGATTCAGTTTCGTTGCCTGCTGGCATCATCAACCAAGGTGAGTCACCAGAAGATGCTGCCAAACGCGAGTTCAAAGAGGAAACTGGTTTTATTGCTGACTCGGCTACAGTAATGACCACCATCACTTCTTCTGAGGGCTTTATGGATCAAACAGCTGCGCTAATGCTGCTCAAATTTGATCCGCAAAACAAAACCGAGACTCATTTTGATGCTGACGAGTACGTGAATGTCCAGCTTGTCAGTCTTAACGAAGTCCTGCAATTCCTTAAACAGGGAAAGATCAATACTGCCCAGGCGCTAGCTGCGGTGGGCTACTATCAACTTTTCATTGCTTAAAAGGCAAAAAGGGAACGTGCTCATGCACGTTCCCTTTTAATATACCGGAGATGGGGTTCGAACCCACACGTCCTCAACGGACACTGGATTTTGAGTCCAGCGCGTCTGCCAGTTCCGCCACTCCGGCATAAGCATATTTGTAAAAAGCATATCTTACTCACTCGAAGAATCCAAGCCTTTTATGATATACAATCGGGAAGACAGGATTCGAACCTGCGACCCCCTGGTCCCAAACCAGGTGCTCTACCAAGCTGAGCTACTTCCCGATACCTTGATAAAATACCAACTTTATAAGTATACTACGCTCGGTTTATTTTGACTAGTTAATTTTCATTTTCTAGAAGAAATGCATTGCTTCAAGTTCATGTAGTATAATATAAATGCCGCTGTAGCTCAGAAGGTAGAGCACTTCCATGGTAAGGAAGAGGTCATCGGTTCAAATCCGATAAGCGGCTTGCACGAACTTTTGGGAAATATGAAAAAAGCAACCAGCGTGAGATTTAACGTTGATTGCTCTTTTTTAAATTAAAAATATTGAAATTATAAACAAAAAAGTATTCAGTAAAATCTGTCAACCGACTATTTATAATTATTAGCAGGCGTTGGGTTTAATGGGAATGAATCATCTTCAGGAATTTTTGAAGTGTTAATCTCATGAACTGATTTATGCAAACTGACTGTTCCCCATGCTGGAACCACAACTGTTTGCCAAGCAGCCCCATCGCCATTTACGGTAACTGCTGCTGTAATCGGCTCACTAGAAGGATTATATAAGTGGGCTGTCAGGCTTCCCTCTGCTACAAATGCAACCGAGCCAAGACCACCTTTAATGCCATCTGTTGTGTAGTTAGAAGATTGGACAACGGTTGCACCGACTGGAACATCTTGGCCAAAGTTTCGCAACATATAATACTCAAGATTCCGTTGGACCTTACCCGTTTTATGATCGATAGTGACCACCCCACGGCGACCAGTTGAATCTGCAGCATTTGGTAAACCGCGTTCGTCCAGCGCTAAATTCCACAAAGTAATCATACTAAGACCATGACGTACTAACCAATTACCAATCGAACCAAACATAATATGTGCAGCATCTTCTGGAGTTTCCTCCATCATGCAACGACGTTCGGTCATAACTAACTGCCAGTTTGGATAACGACGAATACCGTTGAATAAATTATTATATGGAACTGCATACGTGTGCACAGCTAACCCGTCGATTGAAGCCGCCTGCTCAGGGGAAACATGTTCGCTAATTGGTGTGTCCAGAGCATGTAAGCTATCATCATTGATAAAAATCTTAGTAGACGGAAATGATTGGTCCAGTGCTCGACGAAGATATGTTTTAGCAAATTCTGCTTGTTCATCAAGAGTCCAAACCATCGATGGCCAGTGTGAAGCATTAGAAGGCTCATTTTGGACAGTCACACCGTAAATTGGAATCCCCAATTTTTGATATTCTTCAATGTATTTTACAAAATAATTAGCATAGACTCCTTCAAACGAATCAATAAAGGGATCATAACCATTCCCTGTAAATTCGCCAAATCGTAAACGCCCGCCATGAGTTAAATGGCCTGTGTTCTTCATCCATGCAGGCGAAGACCAAGGAGAGGCAATGATTTTTACAGCCGGATTAATTGCTAGAATTTTCTGCAAAACTGGCACAATATACTTTAAGTCTTTAGTTGCATCCGATGCTCCAGGCTTGCCGGTACCGATTGAAAAATGTTCCAGTTTATAATCTTGTTCACCAAATGGAACGTCATCATACGTATAATATTCCTGGCTTTGGAAATCACATGATCCTAAGGGAATCCGAAGTGTTGAGAAACCGCCTTGATCTGGATCAAAAAGTTCATGGAGTAATTGATCACGTTGTTTTTCGTTTTGGGAGTGCCAAATCAGAGATGCTGCAGAATCCGTCAATGCAGCTCCAGCCCCAATCCAATCCTGTTGTTTGATTGCGGGATCAATTACGATTGGTATAGCTTGGTCAGGCTTTGATGAGTACTTTGGTGTACTAAGTGGTTCCCGTTTCTGGGTTAAATCTCCGGAAGTGGCAGTCCAAAATTCATTCGTATACTTTTGACTTGGTCTATTTGTAGACATTCAAATACATCCTTTCTTCACAACTCAGCTAATCGAATGCTATTCTTAGCATTCATTTGTTCTGGTTAGCAAACTAATATAACAGTTTAAGTTTACTTTGAAAACGGTTTCTTTGTCAATAGAAATTGTTCAGTAGATTACTGACAATTTCTGAAAGATAGTTTGCTAATGAAGTGTATGCAGACTTTCAGGTTAGCAGACAAATTAGGCATTGCAAGGCTGGTAAATCCATTTCATGATTGTTACAAATAAAGAAGCTAAGTATAGTTGAGATGTTAAGGACTGATACCCAGTCAAGGTAGGATACTTTGAAATGTCATAAATAAATTTTGCTGGAATTAATCAAACAATCAAGGAGAATATCAAATAGCGTTTAAAACTTGGAATGCTCCAAAAAAATATAGAGAGGATTACGATGAAAGGTCATTAAATCAGATGTTCTTCAGATAGCGCTTTTTCTCAAATTTTCTCTATTGAGAATTTAGTAATGAACCACAAACTAACATGGTACTTCTATAATATGCCTCTGTAATTTGATTTCGGAACTGTGATTATAATTTGACAGCAACAAATAAAACTTTATTTAACTAGTTGCAGAAAAGTTGTCCCAAATTAGCCGTCACGCGTCAGAAATAATATTGTACTTTACGTATACCCTGTTATACTGAAATTATGGAGTTATATGTAGGTAAAGCAAATGGTTAAATCTGCAACCTGTACTATAGTATAGAACAGCAAAACAAACATAGTTCAACTAACAGACAAACTTACTACTGATTCTAGTTCACAAAATATTCACTAATAAACATTTAAAAATACGAGTGACATGGCAAAAGTTGTACAGAATAATCATATTGGAATTTTTTACTATAAATTCAGTTCGGATACCTCAGTTAATAATGCTATTTTCAGTATAATTTGATATGCGTGAATTTGCTGATTGAAATTGATGATTAACTTGTTCATAACAAGCAAGTCAGAATTAATTCAACTATTACAGTTTAAAATAACTATAAGGGTTGATAATATGTATTTCTGCTAGTCGTAAAAACTTTGAACCTAAAATATTCAAATGGTTAAAATACGGGTTTTTTAAATCAAAGCAACAAGCGAAAATCAAAATGACAATAAATAATCATATTACTCTACATAGCCAGTTAACCCAGAAAGGTTGGTGGTATCATGGCACAGGGACACCATTTCAAGAAAAAACAAGCGTCTTACCACTGGTTTACAGTTGGTGGAACTTTTCTATTCTTTTTTGAGATTTTGAAGCCAATTATTAAATGGCTTGCCCACGTGACAGCTGGTTTTTGGGCGATTATTTGGTCCGGAGTCGAACTATTATTAATATGGCTCATTCCTATTATTGTCGTTTTGATGATCATGCGGTTTGTATTTTGGCTTTTGGGTGTCAATGCTGATACCCCCACCGATGATAGCTGGGATTCCGGCTATGATAATGGCTGGCTAGATAGTTGGGCAATGCACTCGCATGATGATGACAATTGGCATGATATATATTGATTTTCACACGATTAAAAACCCGCCTTCTGAGCTTTAAAATATGGCTCAGAAGGCGGGTTTTTTAATATATACAAATGGTTTTGCTATTCTCATTTCGCAATGACTTTCTTTAAAAGGTAGACCTTATGCACGATAGGTCTTTACGACCTTAAATGATTTTTTCGACCAATTTACATTCCAACTGTAGTGATAATTGCTATTATATTTCCCGTGCTTACCACCTTCTAACATCCACATAAATCCACCCTGTGTTCGATACCACGTTTTAACCACTTCACCTTTATGTAAAGTGACTCTTTTGACTGTACGATATGCCACAGAACCCCCAATTGTTCTAACCTTTTCTGCTTTAGTTGCTTTCTTTACACGCACTAAGTATATTTTGTCTCGATAGTGATCTTGCCAGGCTGCGAGAGCGTTGACTGGCTTGGCAATTGCCACGGTTACGAAGTCTATTCCCAATACCAAACTTGTACTGAGTATCTTGGTTACTAATTTCATAATGTATATCTCCCTATAAGATTGATTTAACGGAATAATCATACATCTATAATAAAATGAATGCTAGAGGTGTTTAACGTTAAAAAAGAACAGCAAGGTTTAATTAGGTGTCTAATTAAACAGCAATCGAAAAAACAAAAAAAGTAGTCATCGAA
>NZ_WNJO01000014.1 GCF_009720675.1 Secundilactobacillus folii
TCGGCCTTAGTCGATATGCCCTGCACATTTGTGAAACGAAACTTTGTTCAGTTTTCAAAGGTCTACTATTGTTGGTTACCAATGAATATTTAAACAGGCAACTTATAAATGATATCATCCGAGCAATAAAATGTCAAGCGATATTTTATCTAACTAATTAAGAATAAATCCCAGACTTGCAACGATAAATTAGCTTTATGGACTCAGATCAAATCAGTAAGCTATATTAGTATAGCAATTGCTATTAATGAAGTCAAACAATAATTTGAATAATTATTAATTAACTTGTGTATTCAACCATCTTCAAAGAACAACGCTGAATCCAAAACATCAAAAGTTGATGAACAATCATCTGCCATCTACAACGATTCCTGAATACACTTTTTAACAACGAATATAATATTACCAAGATAAAGAATTTAGGTCAAGATGTATTTTACATTTTTTGGAATATCTCATAAAAAAGAACAACGCCAAATGCGCTGTTCTCGTGATGTTTTTCAAACTACTTTAACTCAGGTGCATCCGTTTTATACGTGGCAGTCACCTTGCCATGATTCTTGGCTTTCAAACTAGTTGGTTCTTTCTTCTGTGCTTGCTCTAACTGCTTAACGCCGTTTACATAACGATAATTATAATTCTTCTTATCTACAGTCTTAAAATTTTTCAGTTGATAGAAGCGTAACAGGTCACCTTGAATAACCCGATCAGATAAAGATAGCTCCGCAGTAACATGATTTTGTTCCTTGGCCAAAACCTTCTTTTGTTTGGCTGTCGGCTTGATCACATCACCCGTTTTGGTATTATAAACCGTACTTCCGATCTTAGTGTATGAAGGTGTCACGAAGTCACCATCCCGAAACGCAACGGTTTGATTTCGATTCTTGGCTAGCAAATCATTACCAAACTGAATCGTATTAGTATTCTTTACGCCTAACAAATCTAGCAACGTTGGCAACACATCAATTTCACCACCATAGGTATGGTTAATGCCACCCTTCAAACCTGCAGCGTGAATCATCAATGGAACTTTCTGAAACTGAGCTAAGTCATAATTTGTCACCTTACTCTTACCTAACAATTGTGCGATGGCAGAGCGGTGATTATTCGAGATCCCATAATGATCACCATAGAGAACGATCATACTGTTCTTATAGAGTCCCGACTCTTTCAGGTACGTGAGAAACTCACCAAATGCCTCGTCGAGATAATGGGCAGTTTGAACGTATGGATCAACCGTCTTGTCACCCGTCTTGGTTGCTGGAAAATCCGTATTTTGTTTATCCAATTCATACGGATAGTGGTTAGTTAGAGTAATCAGTTTAGCATAGAACGGTTGAGGCAACTGTTGTAGATACTTAGCCGAATCACGGAAAAAGATCTTATCTTTAAGACCGTAACCTACCGTATAGTCTGCTTTCTCCTTATAATATTGTGAGCTAAAGAAATAGTCATAACCCCATGATTTATAAGTGTTATCACGATTCCAGAAACTTGGAACATCCCCGTGAAAAGCAGCTGATGTATAACCGCGCTGATCAAGGATCGCCGGCGCTGCCTGAAAGGTATTTTGGGTCCCGTACTCCGTCATTGCGGAGCCTTGAGGCAGACCAAACAATGAATTTTCAAGCATCATTTCAGCATCTGAAGTCTTACCCTGAGCCACCTGATTATAAAAGTTATCAAAACTCATCGTGTTTTGATTCTTATAAAACTTGTTTAAGTTGGGAGTCACTTCTTTGCCATCCACTTTATAATTGATCAAGAACTGCTGGAAACTTTCTAGGTGAATGATAATGACGTTTTTACCCTTTTCAGTACCAAAATAAGTCGGATTAGCACCCACACGATTATGTTTCAAATACTTTTCGACACTTCGTAAGTCACTAGCACTGGCGTGTGCACGAGTCGCACTTTGCTTTTGGGTCTGATAAATACTGAAAGCACCGTACTCGTTAAGTCCTAAATACTTGACTAAATAATTGTTATCAAATGTCCGGGTCAACAGTCCTGAACGGTCGGCATTAGCCATCCCGTACTCGGCACCCATCAGGGAAAACGCGAGGACCGTCATTGTCAGTGCATAGCGGCGTTTAAACGGACGCCCATCAATTCGGATCACGTGAGTCATAAGTAAAATGATCAATAAGACAATGTCTAGATAGACTAAAAAGTCCGTTGGATGAATGATCTGACCAATGCTCTTCCCCAGATTGTTTTGAACATTTCCTGAACCTTTGATCACACTAAACGAAAGGAAATCTGAAAATTCCCGGTAGTAAATAATATTGGCAAATAACCAAGTGGTTTGTAACAGGTCGATGATAAGCATTAACCAGTAAACTAAACGACCACGGAAATAAAGCGCAATACCAAACAGTAGCAGCGCCGTTGGAATCGGGTTGACAGCTAGTAAAAACTGCTGCACGCCACCCTTTACCCCTAACGTAAACTCTGTTTGGTAAGCGATATAGGTTTTAATACAAAATAAAACGACCACTAAGATAAAAAAGCCGAACACGGTGTGTAACTTAGCAGCCATTCGCTTTACAAAATCCGACATAAACTCGTGCCTCCAGGATAAACTTAACAAATGCCATTATATCGAATCTCAAGTAAATAGCAATCTCATCAGAATTACTTTGAAAAAACTTCAAACTTGTAAATTTAATAACCGCGCTATGCATTGATAATCATACAACGACAATAAAACAAAAACTATGGTTCCCCATAGTTTTCAGTCTAGTTATCAGTAAGAAGTTCAAATAATTCAATGGCGACTAGGTCGATGTTATCAAATTCAAAATGTTCATCTGGCTGATATTCATCTAAGGTATAGGTCTGCGTATCAGGGTTATAAACAACTTGTGCTTTTTCAACACCATCACGTTCGAAACGACGCGGCTGCGGCTCGTCACCTGCATCTTCCTGCATCGCCTTAAGGCGGTTAATGATGCCAATTAATTGTGATTCTTCCATGAGAATCCCCTTTCCGAAATCAATTTAACAGTCTAATTTTACCAAATACAGCCACTATTAGCACGGAATTTTCGAGAAAATATCACCTACACACACTCTTACATGCAGCGAGCTGAACGCGAATACTCATCAGCAGTCCTCAAATGATGCTGTCTAATCAGTTAATCAGGCCTTCCAATCGTCTAATGCCTCATTTGATAAATACCAAGATTAGCTGAATAACGGACTCCTAGATACCCATTGATTACTAAAAAAGGCAATCGTTTTCATCACAGCCTTCACTCCAGAATCACGGTTATTATCCAAAGGAGCAAAACCATTTCAAACAATTGCCTTTTTAATTTGTACTATCAAATGACCTATCGTTTTCAGTTACTGATCGTTAAATCTCAGATCTAAGTGACTGGTGTGGTTCTTGAATTCGTTTAAACATTTTTTCCATATCTTTATCCGTAAAGTGAATCAGCACTGGACGGCCATGGGGACAATTGAATGGGTTTTCAGCTTTTTTAAGGTGTTCGATCAGGGCTCTTGCCTGTTGATCATCCAAATGATGATTAGCTTTGATAGCGCGCTTACAGCTCATCATGATGGCCGTTTTTTCACGGAATTGAGCCACCGTTAAATGACCATCTCGCAATACCCAATCAATCATTTCTTTAATTGTATCTGATTCTTGACCAGTTTTAAACCAAGTCGGGTGCTGGCGGATAATGAAACTATTTGGGCCAAACTGTTCCAAATGCAAACCAACAGCTGCAAGTGTCTCCAACTGATCACTGATTTTAAGCATATCACTAGTACTATAGTCTAGAACGATAGGCACTAACAATCGCTGCTGGTCGGCACTGACTTCACCAATTACCTGCCGATAATACTCATAGTTAACGCGCTCTTGGGCAGCGTGCTGATCAAGAATGTAAAGTCCCTCATCCGCCTGGGCTAAAAGGTAGGTTCCGTGGAATTGACCGATATAAACCAAATTTGGAAACCGGCCTTTTTGCTGAAACAATTCTTGTTCCGTCATCTTGGAAGACCGCTTTGCATTCGTTTGATCTAACGTTTGAACTACCTTATCGAACGGTGGCTTGGGTACCTGATACTTGTTCTCAAATGCTGCTACCGTTGGAGAATCCAACTGCTCTTTAGAACGAATTACAATTGGCCGATGACCCGTTTCAGAGGGCTGTTGGGCAAATAACGCCTGCGAATCCGCCGTGCCCACCGAAGCCGAGTTCGGTTTCGGTGCGGAAGATTGGGAACGGACTACCAACTGTCTATCAGTTGAATCGGTTTCAGTCTGACTGCTTTGGGGTTGGTGAGTCTGAGAGACTGATTCTAGCTCGACTGACACTTTAGCAGGGTCGACTCTGCCATGGTGAAGATTCGTTAAACCGTCAGGAATAAGGTTTTGTTCACTTAATTTTGATCGGATAGTGACCGTTAAAAGCTTACTCAGTTGGTCTTCCTTACTGATTCTGACTTCTTGTTTTGTCGGGTGCACATTCACATCTACTAGCAGCGGATCCATTTCCAGGTTCACCACTGCAACTGGATAACGGCCAACCATCAGTTTTGAACCGTAACCAGCAATGATCGCTTTACTTAATTGAAAATTACGAATGTAGCGCCCATTGATCAAAATTGTCATGTAACTGCGACTAGCACGAGTCAGTTCCGGCAGCGAGACGTAACCGCTAACTTTAAAATCGGCGTCAGAACCTGAGATTGGCAGCATCTTAGCCGCCTTATTCATGCCATAAATACTGCCGACGACCTGCTGAAGGTCACCCCGTCCGGCTGTGCGCATTAATTCACGATTATTGTGAGTTAGCGAAATTTGAATATCTGGATGCCCGAAAGCCAATCGGTTGACGATATCAACAATTTTTGAGAGCTCAGTATTCAGCGACTTCATGTATTTTAACCGAGCTGGGACATTATAGAACAGATCACGGACTTTGATATCCGTGCCACGGCGCGCCTCAGCCGGTTTTTGAGAGATAACTTTACCGCCTGCTAGGTGGATGACTGCACCCTCCCCGCCAGTTGAAGTTGTCATCTCCACGTCTGCAATTGATGCAATACTGGGTAACGCCTCACCACGAAAGCCTAACGAGTGAACACGGAAAAGGTCTTTACGGTCATCAATTTTACTGGTGGCATGCCGACGAAATGCAAGGGCCAGCTGATCAGCTTCAATGCCACTGCCGTCATCAATGATCTCAATTGATTTTAAGCCCGCTTCTTCAACTAAAATATCAATTTCATGGCTGTCAGCGTCAATGGCATTTTCAACGAGTTCTTTAACAACTGATGCCGGTCTTTCAATCACTTCACCAGCTGCAATTTGATCAGCCAAAACTGCTGAAAGTTCGTGGATCACTGCCATCTTCTCACCCCATTATCTTTTTTTCTTTGTCTGATTTAGCTGCTGTTGCCATTTATACACTTGGTTCATAACATCCATTGGAGTCATACCCATTAAATTCAAGGCCTTCACTTGACTTGCTAGCTGATCCGCCTGAGATGGCTCTTTTTCTGGTTCTCCAAATAATGATAGTTGCGTATCATCGGCCTGTTCTGGTGGTGTCAAGTCAACTGGTTCAGACTGAACGAGTTCCGTTTCATCCGGTTCTGGCAGATCACGGGATTGGTTAGTCGCCACCACTTGACCGGTGTTTTTTTGGTCTTGCGTGGTTTCCAACTGACTTAAGATCGTATCCGCCCGTTTTAAAAGCGAATCAGGCAAACCTGCCAATTTGGCAACGTGAATCCCATATGATTTATCAGCGGGTCCAGACTGCATTTGGTGCAAAAAGACTAACTCTCCGTTTTGCTCGACTGCACCCACGTGAACATTTTTCAATCCCGCTAAGCTATCTTCAAGGACGGTCAATTCATGATAGTGGGTCGAAAAAAGCGTCTTAGCGTGGACCTTATCGTGGACAAATTCAATAATTGCCTGTGCTAAAGCCATGCCGTCGTATGTGGCAGTCCCACGGCCAATTTCATCAAATAAAATCAGTGAATTAGCTGTCGCATGCTCCAACGCTTCGTTGGCTTCCTTCATTTCCACCATGAAGGTACTTTCACCCGATATCAAATCATCAGCCGCACCAATTCGAGTAAATATTTGATCAAAGATTGGCATGGTTGCCGATTTGGCAGGAACGAAACAGCCCATTTGCGCTAAAATCACGGTTAAGGCCAGTTGACGCATATAAGTACTTTTACCAGACATGTTAGGCCCAGTGATCAAAAGAATCGACGTGTCCTCTGGCATTTTAACGTCGTTGGGCACATAGGTTTGACGGCCAAGAACTTTTTCAACAACTGGATGCCGACCTTCAACGATGTCTAAGGTATGCCCCTTTTTCGTCAGTGTTGGCGCCACGAAACGATACTTCTCACTGACATCCGCAAAGCTTTGCAAAACGTCCAGTTCTGAAACCGCATGGGCCAATTTTTGAATTCGCTGGATGTTTTTTTTCACTAATTCACGAACTTTAACAAACAACTTGTACTCCAAGTCAGTTGACTGTTCTTCGGCTTCAAGAATGAGTCGCTCTTTTTCCTTCAATTCAGGAGTTGTAAAGCGCTCTGAATTTGCTAACGTTTGCTTCCGTTCGTAACGTCCCTCAGGCAATTTTCCTAAATTGGTCTTGGTGACGTCAATGTAGTAGCCAAAGACACGATTGAAACCAATTTTCAAATTGTTAATCCCCGTAATTTGACGTTCCGAGGCTTCCAGTTCTGCCAGCCATTGCTTACCGTTGTGCATTGCTAGACGATACTCATCCAACTTCTGATCATAACCGTCTTTGATCACGCCACCATCCGTCACGGAAACAGATGGTTCGTCCACAATCGCTCGTTCGATCACATCGGTCACGTCATCGATTGGATCTAACCGTTTCAAAATATCATCGAACGTATCATTGGGCAATTCATTAATAATATGCTGTAATTTGGGAATTTGCTGCAGAGATGTTTTCAACTGGATCAAGTCACGACCATTGACGCTGCCAAACGCCACGCGGCCCGCCAAGCGCTCCAAATCATACACCTGCGTGAGCTCTTCCTGCAAGCTATTGCGCTCAAAATACTGATCAACTAGCACAGCCACCTTATTTTGCCGATTTAAAATATCGGTACGATTGACTAACGGCCGATCAAGCCACTGTTTAAGTAGGCGGCCACCCATGGCCGTTTTAGTCTCATCAAGCAACCAAAGCAACGTACCGCTCTTTTTTCCGGTTCGCATATTTTGAGCCAGTTCAAGGTTTCGTTGTGAATAGTGATCCATCTTGAGAAAAAATGCCGGCTCATAGACGATAGCCCGTTGTAAATGAGCAAGACTGCGTTTTTGGGTCGTCACAATATAGGTCAGAAGATGATTTAATACCGCCGTTTGTTCAGGCAACTCAACATCTTGAGTCAAATAACTAAGCTCTGACTTAGTGACAACTTCATCCTGATGGGAAATTAAAATACCAATTTTTTGCAGTCTCTCGATCACGTCAGTTGTAATCGATTTATCAACGACCGTTTCCTTGGTTTGCAGGCTCATAACTTCGTTTAAAACCGAATCAAAATTACTTAACGTTGCAACCTTTAACTCTCCGGTGGAAAGGTCTGCGTAGGCAAACCCAAACTGCTGATCAACTCGAGTCAGAGCGGTCAAATAATTATTCTGCTTAGCGTTGCCCGCTCCTGCATCGGTTTGTGTCCCCGGTGTCACTAACTGAATCACTTCACGTTTGACCATGCCCTTAGCGAGCTTGGGGTCTTCCATTTGCTCACAGATGGCAACCTTATAACCCTTATCAACTAAAATGTCGATATAGTTTTGCACGGCGTGGTGGGGAACACCACACATGGGAATGGGATTTTTGGAACTATGATTTCGAGTTGTCAGCGTCAGTTCCAATAACTGGGCACCTTTAATCGCATCGTCGTTGAACATTTCGTAAAAATCACCTAGACGGTAAAATAAAAAAGCGTCTGGGTATTGATCCTTGATCTTTTGATACTGAACCATCATCGGCGTTTGACTTACTTTCGCCAATCCTTCCACCTCTACTTCATTTCTTGTCAACTTAATTAAATATCATAAGGATGCGCGCCGTCAATTAAAACCGGCTGAATCTTGGTTGCGTGGCCTGTTTGGTCATTAATATCAATCACACAGCCCGACATAATACCTGGCTCGCTCGTTTCAACTTCGTATCTTGAAGGCCGCTGATTGAGAAATCGGGAAAGCACCCCCGCCGGCTGCATACCCAAGACTCCCGCGGAAGGTCCAGTCATCCCGGCATCACTCATAAAAGCAGTTTGCCGATCGATGATTTGACCATCGCTGGTTTGAACGTGAGTATGGGTCCCAATAACAGCCGACACACGACCCTTTAAATACAGGGCAATAGCCCGTTTCTCACTAGTGGCTTCAGCGTGAAAATCGACAAATATCACCGGAGTTTCCTTGCGAATCTCAGTCACCAGCTGGTCAGCAACAGCAAACGGATCATCTAATGGCGGTAAAAAGACCCGCCCCTGCAAATTAATAACTGCTAAGGTAGCCTGATTGACGCGTAATTTTGTCCACCCTTGTCCAGGCACATCTTTTCCCGGGAAGTTGGCTGGCCGAACCAGCCTAGTCGCAGAATCAATAAAATCAAACAGCTCGCGATTATCCCACGTGTGGTTACCCATCGTGACGACATCTGCGCCGCTTTCAAGTAGCTGCTTATAAATCTTTTGACTAATACCCCGACCAACCGGTGTCGAATTTTCACCATTGACAATGGTCGCTTGAGGTTTTAGGTCCCGTTTTAATTTGGGAAGGTACGTCTGAATCATTTGAACGCCGCGGTTACCAACAACGTCACCGATAAATAAAATACGCATGCTGTTCCTCTAATCTTTTTTAGTTTGCTACAACATGCTTTAGTTTAACACATTCATAGCGTAAAAAAGTACTCCTAAGAACTGTTGCGTTCCAAGGAATACTTTTGTAAAACATAAGTGTTACTTTGCGTACGCTACTGACCGAACTTCACGAATAACCGAAACCTTGATGTGACCTGGATAATCCATATCACTCTCAATTTTTTCTTTAATATCGTGAGCTAGTGTCACAGCGTCCAAATCTGAAATTTTATTTGGTTTAACGATTACGCGAACTTCGCGTCCTGCTTGAATGGCAAATGACTTTTTAACGCCATCAAATTCGTTGGCAATGTTTTCTAACTTTTCCAATCGGTGAATGAAGCTTTCCAGTGAATCACTCCGTGCACCAGGTCGAGAAGCCGAAATCGTATTAGCAGCAGCCACTAATTCAGAGATAACATAATGGGCTGTGCCAGTCGACTCGTGAGCACTGATTGCGTCAATCACAACCGGGCTTTCTTTATACTTCTTAGCTAGATCGATACCGATTTGAACATGAGACTCTTCAACGTCATTTTCAACCGCTTTACCAATATCGTGTAATAATCCTGCGCGTTTTGCTAGCGTAACATCCTCACCTAATTCAGCAGCGAAGACCCCTGATAATTTAGCAACTTCAATTGCATGCGTTAACACATTTTGCCCATATGAAATTCGGTAGTTCATCTGACCGACCAGTTTGATCAATGCAGGATGCATTGAATGGATCCCAAGGTCAAACACCGTTTGTTCACCAAGGTCTTGAATCTGCTCATCCAATTCCTTACGCGCCTTTTCAACCATCTCTTCGATTCGAGCTGGATGGATTCGGCCATCTTGAATGAGCTTCTCTAAGGCAATCTTGGCAACTTCACGACGAATCGGGTCAAAACCGCTTAAGACGACGGCTTCAGGAGTATCATCAATGATCAGATCAATTCCTGTTAGGGTCTCTAAAGTCCTAATATTACGACCTTCACGGCCAATGATCCGCCCCTTCATGTCGTCGTTAGGCAGTGTGACAACCGAAACGGTCGTATCAGAGACCATGTCAGCCCCACTTCTTTGAATGGCTTGAACGATTAATTCCTTCGCCTTTGTGTCTGCTTCTTCAGCAGCTTTCTGGTTGCTTTCTTTAATCATTTTAGCGCGTTCAGAACTTAACGCTTGCTTTGCTTCGTTTATAATCAGAGACTGCGCTTCTTCTTGTGACAAGGCAGCTGCTTCTTCCACGGCTGCTTGTCGTTTCTCAACAAGTGAGTCCGCTTGCTGTTGCAATTTGGTCAGTTTTTGCTGTTCAGAGTTAAGTTTATTTTCCTTTCGCTCCAAAACATCTTCACGCTTCTGAAAAGCGTTATCTTTGCGATCCAGTGCTTCTTCTCGCTGTAAAACCCGATCCTCTTGTTTTTGAACTTCTCCGCGTTGCCGCTTTAAGTCACGTTCAACTTCGGATCGATAGCGATGACTTTCATCCTTGGCCTCAAGCAGGGCCTCTTTGGTGTCAGTCTCAGCTTGCTTTTTCGCATCAGCTAAAATGCCCTGTGCTGTTTCGTGTGCCGCGTCCAATTGATTTTCAATAATTCTTTTATGAACGAAGTAACCGATAGCAACACCTACAACGATAGCGATGATAGCGAGGATTATTTCAGGAATACTCATGATTCCACCTCCGCATCATCAAAATTATTTGATTGCTAAATCAGTAAATTTTTAGATGTTAATTGATTATTGACACAACTAACATTCTAATGTTTAGAGGCGAGACTGTCAATAAAAGAGTGGAGCTGAAACTTAGGCAGAAGGAATGTCTTGACAAAATTCGCTGAGCTAGCTTGCCAATCATTCAACCAACTAAGCGAGAATAGAAAAAATAATTTGCCTCCATGACTTGTTTTCAACAAAACTGACTCCTCAAAAAACAAATCAATCAGGGATTGCAAAATGCAACATCATTTTAGCAATTTCAATATTTTGAAAATTAGCTTATAAAATAAAAACTTTTCTTGAATAGCCTCGCACAAAAAAAGCCCGATCATCTCGGACTTTAATAAGGGAATTATTTAGCTGATTTAGCTTTTTTAGCATCTTTATCAGGCGTATCGATATCTAACGTCTCCACGTCTTTTTCTGATGGTATGTTAGCGTCATCTTCCGCATCCCCATCCATGTTATAGGCTTTACGAACCTTAGTCCGAATTTCATCCATAACATCTTGATGTTCTGCAAGGTAAGACTTCGCGTTTTCACGTCCCTGACCAATCCGGTCATCACCATAAGAATACCATGAACCGGACTTATTGATAATATCCTTATCAACGGCCATATCAACGAGCTCACCAGTTTGAGAAATTCCAGTACCGTACATAATATCAACTTCAGCACGCTTAAATGGCGGCGCAACCTTGTTCTTCACGACTTTGATACGAACACGGTTACCAATAATATCAGTACCTTCTTTGATCTGCTCAGCTCGCCGAACCTCCAAACGAATCGTGGCGTAGAATTTCAAAGCCCGACCACCAGGAGTTGTTTCAGGATTACCAAACATGACACCGACTTTTTCACGAATCTGATTGATAAAGATCGCAATCGTTTTGGTTTTATTGATCGACCCTGAAAGTTTCCGCAGTGCTTGAGACATCAGTCGTGCTTGTAAACCAACGTGGGCGTCACCCATTTCACCGTCAATTTCAGCTCGTGGAACTAATGCAGCGACTGAATCAACAACTAGTAAATCAACGGCGCCACTGGCAACTAAAGCATCTGCAATTTCCAAGCCTTGTTCACCAGTATCTGGCTGGGACAACAGCAGATCATCGATGTTCACGCCTAAATGCGTGGCATAGGCTGGGTCCAAGGCATTTTCAGCATCGATATAGGCTGCCGTACCACCCTCTTTTTGAACTTCTGCAACTGCGTGTAAAGCCACGGTCGTTTTACCAGAGCTTTCAGGTCCGTAAACTTCCACGATTCTACCCCGTGGATAGCCACCCACACCCAGTGCGTTATCAAGTGCCAGTGAACCAGTGGAAATCGTTGAGATCTGAGTATCGGCCTTATCACCCATTCGCATGATCGAGCCCTTACCAAAGTTTTTTTCAATTTTCTTTAAAGCAGCGTCTAAAGCCGCTTTCCGTTCGTCAGCCATGTAGTTCCTCCTTAGTAGCCATTTGCAAATTAAACTATACCTGTATTGAAGTGAAAATGCAAGCAAAAATAGAACAAAGGTTCGTACTTTTATTCTGCTGCTAAACGTTGCCGAATCAAATCAAGACCAGTCATGACACTTCGAGCACGAACTTGCTGTCTGCCATTAGTAAAATGAAACAAGAAAGCCTCTGGTTCCTGATCACGATACGCAATCCCGATCCAAACAGTACCCGCTGGCTGACCTTCCAACTCATCGGGACCAGCCACACCCGTAAAGGAGACTGCAATATCCGTTTGCATTTTCGCCTTGGCCTGCTTTGCCATCCAAATGGCAGTCGCTTTACTGACCACTCCCTGAGTATCAATGACGTCGTTAGGGATCTCCAGCAACTGGTGTTTAGCCTCATTTGCGTAGGTCACAAAACCGCCGGGAAAGACCGCTGATACACCGGGCACACTGCCGATCGTACTTTGAAATTCTCCAGCTGTCAGACTTTCCGCTGCGGTAACAGACAGTTTTCGATCGATCAACTGATTAATGACAACCTGAGTCAATGAATTATCGTCCCCATAACCATAGAAATATTGGCCATCACGCTTTAAAATTTTATCAACGGTTTGCTCAATGAGTTCATTTGCCCGCTGTTCATCCTGGGCAGCAGCGGTAACTCGAAGTGTGACCTCTGCCATTTTTGCATACGGTGCAATGGTTGGGTTGGTTTGGTGATCGATCAAATCAGCTAAGTCCGTCACCAATTTTGACTCACCAATTCCAATAAACCTTAACACCCTAGAGATAAATACGTGATTTGAATGCCCACGTTTTTTTAATTGCGGAATTAATTCACGATCAATCATCATTAGGCACTCCGCTGGTGGACCCGGCAATAGGACATAACTAGGACCATCTTCGTTGACATACAGGTCCCCAACCGCAAACCCGTTGTGATTGGTCAAACTGATTGCATGGTCGATCTTTAAGGCCTGCTTTAAATTATTAGCGGTCAGATTTCGCTTGGTTGTTGCAGCATAGGTATCGATCTTATCCTTTGCCGGCTGGTCAGTTACGAGTGATTCCCCTAAATGACGCGCCACGATCTGCTTGGTTAAATCATCTTCAGTCGGACCCAATCCCCCAATGGTCAACACTAGATCACTTCGCTTCTCAGCAACATTAAGCACCTTTTCCAGTCGTTCGGGATTATCCCCCACAACTGTCTGATAATAAACATTAACGCCGATCTCAGCTAATTTTTGAGCTAAATAAGCGCCGTTTGTATTAGCAATTTGGCCCAACAATAATTCGGTTCCAACAGCAATAATTTCAGCATTCAATACACATTCCTCCAGTAATGATCAATTTTAACGAAAAGGGGGGCACCCTTCCGAGTACTCCCTAAGATACTGCTTATTCATGAACGGATTCTGAAAAGACCCCACGACTCTTGACAAAATAGTCAATTCCCGAATAAATCGTAAAGATCAGGCAGATATACAGTAAAATCGTACCTAACGGGAAATGCCAAATAGCAAAGAACGCATTATTCAGCAGAAGAAAAATAATACTGAACATTTGCGACACCGTTTTGATCTTACCAGGCATTTTAGCGGCCATGACTTCACCGTTGGTTTCAACGATCAAGAGCCGCAAACCAGTTACGGCTAGTTCTCGACAAACAATGATTGCTACTACCCAAGCTGGTGCTAGTCCTTTTTCCACCAATAAAACAAACGCGGTCATCACAATCATTTTATCAGCGAGTGGATCAGCAAACTTACCAAAGTTAGTAATCAGATGACGTCGACGGGCAATTTGCCCATCCAAAAAATCGGTCGCTGTCGCCACGGCAAAAATCAAAGCGGCAACAATCTGTGTGACAGGAATCCTAGTCGAAAGCCAAACAACAGAGCCCCAGTTCATTGGAACTGCAAGGACTAGGAGAAAGATTGGAATTAAAATGATCCTCCCAACGGTTAATTTATTTGGTAAATTCAAAGCTGCCACCCCTAAACATTTCTTTTATCTTTTTAGAAAAGGCAAGCCCTTAGGCTCACCTCTACAACTACTTAAATTGAACCACAATGTTTTGAACTTGTGACGTGGTCGTTGATGACGTAGAACTTGCACTGGTTCCATTTGCCGTTCCAGTAGTCGTGGAACTGCTGCCGGTCGTTGTCGAAGAAGCGGTTGTGGCTGAACTAGTGGCCGTTGAAATCGGTAATTGCTTACCGCCGATTGAAATTTTGGTCACAGGTGCATTACCTAAATTAATATTAACCGAGGTTGCACTCGAGCTCAGCTTAACCGTCTTTACCTGCGAAGCCGGCAGTGTGCCCTGATAAACCGACGATCCAGCCGAAGTGACGGCCACCCAAGCACTCGAAGAAGTCCTAATCTTCAGCGTCTTAGTCTTCGGTGCATTAGTCATGGTATAGGTCGTCGTCGAGCCAGAAGTTGAAACCTTACTGAAACTAGCTTTAGAAGCCTTAGTAGAGGCCTTAGTGGCCTTCTTACTCGAACTGCTTGCCTGTGAACTGGACTTAGCACTACTGCCAGAAACGGAAACGGAACTGCTATCAACATTTTGCGAGCTACTGCTCGACTGTGAATTCCTGGTGCTAGCATACCAGATACCAATGAGCACTGCAACGACCACGACCACGGCAGCAACAATCGGTACCTGCCGCCTGATTCGAGCAGTTCGATCATCCACTTTGCGCTGTGCCGAACGTGTTGATGGATTGTCCTCATTCACGCGGTCAACGTACTCCTGGGTCTTGGTACTTGGCAGTTGATCACTGTATTCTTCCAGTAAATCATTACCATCTAGACCAACTGTTTCAGCGTACTGTTTGATAAATGCACGGACATAAAAGTCGCCGGGAAGATCCGAAAAATTACCGTCTTCAATCGCAATCAGGTAACGTTTTTGAATCTTGGTCGTTTGTTGCAGGTCGTCTAAGGTATAACCTTTAGCGATTCGGGCGTCACGTAACGTTTCGCCAATTGACTTAGTATTTTCACTCATAAATATTTCTCCACCTATAAAATCTGTTTATTTCAGTCTTAGTATAGCATAGGTCTGACCCTGATTTAACGATGAATTGAATCGCAACATCTTTTTAATGGTTTCTTAATTACCGGCTAGAATTTCCTGTCGACTGATCGTAGCAGCCTCTAAAAAGTGACTCATCGTGTCGATCACATCTTCCAGTGTCAGAGAATTGATGACTTTGACCTCGTCAAATAAACTTGCCGGTGCATAAAGTTGGTCATCAAACTGATTGGCGATCGCTTCAAGGGAATTAAATGAAGTTAGCGTATTGCCAATAGCTTCTCTGCGAACCGCTTCAAAACGATTGCTGGCACGCTGCAGCTTCTCTGTGAAACCCTTCAAGATTGATAAAATTGCCTCTTCAAAGGCCTGTGGATCCTCGGCTTCACCCGCCATGATCACGTGGTGGGCATCCCTTTGAATCTCAATATTATAACCAAAACTGTCATCAATCACGCCCTGATCATAGAGTTTTAAAAAGTCGGGTGCTGTTTCTCCCAATAAGAGTGTGAATCCAAGTGATAGCGCATCTTCGTATTTTAAACGCTCTAACCCAGTTGGCAAAGAATCGAAACCACGTAGACCAATGGTGGCCTTGGAACGTTCTACCGGCATGTTCAAAATTCGGTGAGAAATAACTTTCGAGGATGCTGCTGGCAAGATTCTCTGAATAACTGCTGGTTTAGCAAACTGCTTTGCCGCTTGATTTTCTCGAATCCAGTCTAACGTTTCATCTGGCACTAATTTACCAACCACAAATAAGCTCATGTTGCTTGGATGATAAAAGGTTTTGTGTGCTAGGTAGAGGTCATCGGCCGTAATTTTATCGATTGAGCTGATCGTTCCTGCAATATCATCTGCCAATGGCTGACCGGGATAAAGGTTAGCAATCGTGCCAAAGTAAGCCCGTGAATTAGGATCGTCATCGTACATTTGAATCTCCTGGCCGATGATTCCCTTTTCCTTATTAACAGTCTGAGCTGTAAAGTAAGGATCTTGAACAAAGTCAAGCAACGTCACTAAATTATCCTTCAAGTGATGAGTGGCTGAAAAGAGATAACTCGTGTGTGTAAAACTGGTAAATGCGTTGGAGCTCGCGCCAAAATGCGCAAACGTATCAAATGCATCGTGGTCGGCTTTCTCAAACATCTTGTGTTCCAAAAAGTGGGCAATACCCGCCGGTTGAGTCACCGGTTTGGTTTCACCCAAGGGAACAAAGGACTGGTCAACGGAACCATAATCGGTCGTCATAACTGCGTAGGTTTTATGAAAGCCCTTTTTGGGTAACAAATAGACCCGCAAACCATTGGCTAAGGTTTCGGAATAGAGGGTCTCACCTAACTCTGAATAGTGCTGCTGTTTCATTTGAGATCCTCTCCCTTCAAAAAATAAACCGCTTGTAACCGGACTTGTCTTGCAATGGCAGCTACCTCAGCCGGCGTGACTTGTTTGACCTTAGCAACCCACTCTTTCGCACTCACAGTTTGCCGTACTAAATGATCTAACATTGAATGATTCACCAAGGCGCGTTGAGAATCAAGGCGCGACTCCCTAGCGTTGATCAAGCTGGCGACCACTTGGTTAAAGACCTCATCACTAAACTCACCCTTGCTGATTGCAACCAACTGTTCGTCAATGAGTTGCTTGACAACGGCTTCTTTTGACTGGTCGATACCGGCTTGAACGAGCAGTGTGCCCGTAAAACCGTCAAAACGACTGGAGGCGTAATAGGCTAAACTATTTTTCTCACGAACGTTTTTAAACAGCATCGAGATTGGTGTGCCACCAAAGAGACCGTTAAAAACTAGGGCTTGGTAAAACCTTTCATCACGGTAATAGACTGGCAATCGATAGGCTAAATTCAACTTAGATTGCTGCAACTTCTGACTTTCAGTAGCCGTTTCAACGGCGGTAACCGGTCGCTGAAAAATTGGATTTTCAATCTGCTCCTGGCGGTCGGTCAGTCCCCACTTTGATAGGGCAAAAGCCACCGCCTTTTCGTCGACATCACCGGCGACTGTGATCTGAATCTGGTCATGCGCTAATAAAGTTTGGTAATCGCGATAAAGGTCTGAACCGTTAATTCCTAAAATAGAGGCTTCATCACCATACAAACTAGTCGCAAAAAAAGGCTGACCCTTAAAATACAGCGCATTCAATTGTTGTTCGGCATAGTACTGTTTATCATCGTTTAACGACCTCAAATAAGCAATTAGATTTTGCTTTTGACGGTTAAAGGTCTCCGGATCAAAGGCGCGATCCTTTACTAACGGCTGATAAATGACACTCTGCATGAAGTCAATCATTTCATTAAGCAGGGAATGACCGCCAATAAAGTGGTCATTGATAATAGTACTTGAAAAACGAAGTCCCTCAGCTTTGCCATAGCGAAAAACGTTAACCCCAAAGCTGGCACCGTACATCATTGATAATTTTTCGGCCATCGCTGTTTGGGTCGGATATTGCGCGCTGCTAGTCTCTAATAGCTGTGCTAAAAGAATGCGATTAGATAGTTCTGGGGCGGAACCTGGTACTAAGAAATCGACAGTCATACTGATTGTTTTAAATTGGGTCGTTGGCATCACATTAAGCCATACACCCTTAGCTAATTGCTTTGGCAATTTTTGCCCTCCTCTTAAACATTACCAAATTATATTAGATGATTTAGAAACAAAACGCTACCCCTTTGATTTGAAAAATAACAAATATATTCAGTTTAAGCCTAATTTTCAAAAAGAATGACCAGTTTAACGAATACTGAGGATTATCTCATTTTCTAAAAGTCTGTTAGCCCCTTGTTTTTCAACCTAAAATCCAATTGTAGCAACTTGCAATTTAACTGGTTTCTTTGCTATTCTTAATGTCAAGGTTACCATCTAGGAGGAAATTTTAATGAAAGTCGTTAAGTTTGGGGGCAGTTCCCTCGCAAATGCCGCTCAAGTGAGCAAGGTAGTTAGTATAATCAAATCTGATCAAGCCCGGCGATTTGTTATCGTATCTGCTCCTGGCAAACGTTTTGACGGTGATATCAAGGTCACTGACCTTTTAATTCAGTACGCAAATGCCACTTTGAAGCAACAGCCTACAGAAACGATCACCGGTCAAATCATTGCCCGCTACGACGAGATAGCAACGGCCTTTAATTTACCTGCTTCAGTGATTGAGGGCATTAAACAGACCATTCTGTCACTGCCAGATCAAGAATACGAAGATGAAACCTACCTCATGGCCGCTTTTAAAGCTCACGGTGAAAAAATGAATGCTGTTCTCTTTGCTCAAGTTCTACAGGCGTCAGGGGTTCGGGCAAAGTACTTAGATCCGCACGACGCTGGTCTGGTAGTGACCGATTCACCAAATGATGCCGAAATTGAGCCCAGCAGTTATCAAAGAATCTATGCTTGGGCGGACAGTTCGGTAGTTCGGGTGATACCTGGCTTCTTTGGTTACAATACACAGGAGCAGATTTGCACATTTTCTCGTGGTGGTTCTGATATCACGGGTGCCATCATCGCTCGTGGCGTTCACGCCAGTCGCTACGAAAACTTTACCGATGTGGATGCCATTTACGCCGCTAATCCGCAGGTCGTCAGTCATCCGATTGCGATCCATAACATGACCTTCCGAGAAATGCGGGAACTAGCATACGCCGGCTTCTCTGTCTTTCATGATGAAGCCTTGATTCCCGCCATCCAAGGTGACATTCAGGTGGTAGTTAAAAACACCAATCATCCTAGTCAGCGCGGAACGTCGATCATGTCACACAAACGTGTTAATCCGGCCTACCCCGTTTCAGGAATCGCAAGTTCGCCTGGCTTTTGTGGGATCTACATTCGAAAATACATGCTGGACAAAAAAAGTGTCTCGCAAAAAATTCTCAAAGTTCTTGCTGAACATGATTTGTCTTATGAACATATGCCGTCTGGGATTGATGATTTGACGGTCATTATGCGTCAGGACCAATTAAACGCGGATATTGAAGAAACGTTGATTCGTGAATTGGTCATTGCACTGCGCCCCGACGAGATTCATATCACTCATGACTACGCCTTACTAATGGTCGTTGGCGAAGGAATGGCCAACCGCACCGGAATTATGTCAAAAGCAACTGATGCTTTAGCACGGCAAAACGTGAAGCTAGTCATGGTAAACCAAGGCGCTTCGGAAATTTCGATGATGTTTGGGATCAAGCAGGCTCATGCTGACGTAGCTGTCAGAGCGCTTTATGATACGTTCTTCCCAGATTTGTGATTTTTGTGGCGCAGGTTACTTTCTCCAAAACGATTCAAGTAAAAACAAAATCACTAAATTAAAAATACATTTAGAGGCTGGGATAAAAGTTAATATTGGTAAGTATCGCACTCCTTTTTAAACGCTGAGGTAGTTACCGTGTTACTCAATCTCGAAACTGGACGTGGCCTAAACGGGCGTCAAAGCTCAGATCCCGGCCATGTATCAAAGAGCGCCGTAGATTCCAAAACAAGGAATCCACGGCGCTCTTGATTACATTCTGGGATCTAATCGAGTTTTGTCCCACGCTCTGAACGTATTTTGTGCTTTAAAGCTTTACTTATTCTGGAGTAAAGGTGAGTCGGCACTATTTCCAAACCATTTATGATTGATCTTAGCTAGGGTACCGTTCTTAGCCAGAATCTTTAACCCACGATTGATTTTTCGACGCATTGTAACATCGGTTTTCCGCATCCCAACACCAAATTGTTCCTTTGGAAATGCCCCGTTAGTGATCTGGTATGCCTTGGGATTACTTTCATGGTTAACATAGTAACCAGCGTATGTGGAGTCAATGATCATCCCTTGAATCCGCCCAGCATTAAGATCAATGAAGGCATTCGTAAATGAGTCGTAAAGTACTGGGGTGTTACCCTTAATGCGATCCTTTAATAATTTTGGATAGGTACTGATATCTTGAGCACCTGATGAACCGGCTTGGGCCCCCAATGTTTTCCCCTGCATATCGGCAAATGAATTGATATGGTTCTTACGTAAGGTAACAAGGGTTTGGTCATTTTGTAGGTAAGTGTCACTAAAGGCGACCTTCTTTTCACGTTCCGGCGTCTTCGAATAACCATTCCAGATCAAGTCGATCGTCCCATTATTAAGTTCAGTAGCGTTCATTGACCAATCAATCGACTGAAAGCTCACCCTGATCCCGTAGAGCTTGAAAACGGCACGCGCTAAATCGACATCGTAACCAACTAATTTACCGCTCTTTTCGCGAAATCCCATGGGAACAAATGTATCGTCTAACCCAACGGTGACAAATCCCCGGTTCTTGATCCGTTCCCAATTATCAACGTGATTGGCTCGTTTGCCAATGCTAACACCGCCGCAGCCTGACAGTAGGGAGACGGTGCAGACCAGCATGATCAGGACAAGCCAAATTTTCTTTTTCATGCTCACATCTCCTCACTAGGCTTTGATTGGTTCAACTCGTACCAATTGATCAGCAATATTTTTTGCAAACTGCATATCATGGGTCACCACGATTTGAGTCATTTGATCACGTTTTAGGCCAAGGATGATTTGCTCAACGGTCTGCCTCAAATCAGGATCCAAAGCACTGGTGGGTTCATCATAACAAAGGATCTTGGGGTTCATTGCCAAAGCTCGAACAATGGCCAGGCGTTGCTTTTGACCACCTGACAACTGATAAGGATAAAGGGATTCTTTTCCGGTTAAATTCAGTTGGTCAATCAGTTCTTGCGCCCGTTTTTCTGAATCAGCCTTGGACTGTTTCAAAACTAATTGTGGTGCTAACGTAATGTTAGCCAAAACAGTTAGGTTAGGAAACAGTTGAAAGTCTTGAAAGACGACGCCAATTACATTGTCATTGTCCCGATTGTTAGCGGGATCAAACGGTTTATCATCCAGTAAAAACTGACCAGAATCAACGGACTCCAAGCCACTAATGCATCGCAGTAACGTTGTTTTACCAGCACCAGAAGGACCAACGACAGCAACAATTTGGCCATCAGGAACCTGCAAATTGAAATTATTTAAAATGGTTCGGTTGCCAAACTGCTTTTTAATATTTTTAAGTTCAAGCATCTTGTGATCTCCTTTCTGGTTCTAACGCCATGCCCGATAGTGCTGTTCCACTCGCCGTAGAATAAACGTGGCAACGGCGGTCATCAAAAGGTAAATGATACCAACCAATACCAGTGGCAGCAAAGTGACATCGCGGGCAGTCGCTACGTTTCCAGCTCTTAATAAGTCGCCAAGACCAATGACGTAGACCAATGATGAGTCCTTGATCAGATTGATAACTTCATTGCCAATTGACGGCACAACAATTTTAACCACTTGTGGAATGACGATCCGACGTAACGTTTGACCACGTGTTAAGCGGAGCACCCGAGCACTTTCGTACTGACCGCGAGGAATCGCCTGAAAACCACCACGAAAGATCTCGGCAAAGTAGGCGGTGTAATTTAAAATAAAAGCAAAAATGGCGGCGTCATAACGTTGAAAGATTATGCCAATGATCGGTAAACCGTAAAAGACAAAAATTAATTGCAGTAACAGTGGTGTCCCTCGCATCAGCCAGACGTAAAATTTTAAGATCCACCGCAGTGGCGGGATGTTTGACGTTAATCCCAGACTAACGACAACGCCTAACGGGATAGAAGCAATCAAGGTCCAAAAGAAAATCTTGATGGTCATCCAAGCACCACTTAAAAGTGATGGTAATATTTGACTTGCATAATGTAACATAACGGATCCCCCTTCTTAAATAAAAAAGCCCTCCTGAACCAAATACGGTTCAAGAGGGCGACAATTATCGCGGTTCCACCTCACTATCAGTCACTGCTCACACAGCGACCCTCAAGAAGTCCACTAATTAAAAAAGTCCTCTTGGCCAATGCCAAGAGGACGATCATTTCGCGGTTCCACCTCTGATTCGTTAACTGCTCACACAGCTAACCTCAGTAAGTTTAATTAATAAACTTCAGCGATAACGAGCTTACCGGATCTTTCCTACTTCATTCAGAAAGTCAACTCACAGATGTGATTCATCATGATCATTTATCCGGCTCTCAGCATCCCGGACTCTCTGGCTAAAACATCATCACTACTAGTCTGATCAAAGTTATTTATTAGATTAGTTCTCATTATAGCTTAAATCTTTCAGGTGTCAATATCGTTTATTTCTCAAAATTGGAAACCCCAGACATCTCAAAGCTCAATCAAGCCATATTAGTCAACGTTTAAATGGATTTAACGCTGACCTAGCCGCGTTTGAACCAGTGGCTGATTCGGGCCCAAAAACCAGTCTTGGGCTGCTGAATCTTCATCAATGGAATCGTCTCGCCTTCCAAGCGACGTGCAATATCTCGGTAACCGCGACCGGCAGGATTATCCGAGTCAAGAACGATCGGTTCGCCACGGTTAGAGGTTGCAATGACTTCGTCATCATCGAGGACAATGCCCAGTAGCGGCACGCCAAGATGATGAGTGATCTCATCGATATCCATAGCATCGCCATCCGCCATCATATGACTGCGAATTCGGTTGATCAGCAAATGAGACTCCTCTTTCAAAGGATTCTTTTCTAAAAGGCCAACCACTCTATCAGCATCACGAACAGCCGAAATCTCTGGGGTGGTGACAATGATCGCCGTATCGGCACCCGCAATGGCGTTTAAGAATCCCTGCTCAATACCGGCAGGACAGTCGATCAAGACGTAATCAAAATCCTTTTTTAACTCATCGACGATACTTTTAGCCTGCTCTTCAGACAGGGCGGTTTTATCCGTATTTTGTGCCGCGGGCAGTAAGTACAACAGATCATCAAACCGTTTATCTTTGACCAGGGCCTGAGCCAATTTAGCGCGACCCTCAACCACATCAACGATATCGTAAATGATTCGGTTGTCTAACCCGAGTACCACGTCCAGGTTTCGCAGACCAATATCCAGGTCAACGAGACAAACCCGTTTTCCCATCAATGCGAGTGCCGTACCAATATTTGCACTCGAAGTCGTCTTGCCGACACCCCCCTTACCTGAGGTGATTACAATTGATTTTCCCATTTTATGTTAGCCTCCCATTTGGTGGTACATTTTTGGATTGATTGTTTTTAACTCTGAAAGTTGTCCGTATTCCAATACATGAAGGTCGTTCACGTATGCCACAGTCTGTGCGTCATCCGGAACTTCATCCGGTTCTACGATGTTGATTTGTTCACCGATTCGAATTTGCTGTGCTCGGTGAAAATCACCGATCACGATCTTATCTTCAGAACTAGGGTAACCAGCTTGCAAGATTCCCAAGACGCGACCCATAACGTAAATGTTGCCGGTTGTTAATAGCCGCCCGCCTTCGTTAATGACACCAAAGTATAAAACGTCACCCTTCATTTCAAGCGTCTGCCCGTTCCGAATAGTCTGAGTAGCTAGGTGAACGTTTTCCTGTTCTTTTAAACGGGTGGCATCCTCAATCGTCATCACGTCCGGAATCACTTTATGAATCTGGAAATGATCGTAGGTCCCAAAAATCGCTTCTAATTGCTGATGTTGATCCGCCGTCAGTAACCGTTTTGGGCTTAAAACATCGAAACTGATCTTATCAGTCACCGGCGAATCAGTTGCCAAATTATCAAGCAGTTCCCTAAGTTTCTCCTTGATCTCTTCAAAACCGGCGGCCTGATCCAACACGATCTGGTAACCATCTTGATTTCCTCTTAACACAACAGCTTGCATACTCCCGACCCCTCTTTAATTCTTCAACCGGTCAAAGACCCATTGAATTGGAAAATATAGTATCACGTAAGCGGCCAAATTATACGCCAGTGTCGGCGCTAACGAGTAAACCAGCATGTCAGCAAAAGAAGCACTGGTCAAGTGCACAACCAAATTGCCCACGTAACTTAAGGTGCAGACAATGGTCACGTCGATAAAATGAACCAGCAGACCACTTAAAAAGTTGATTGGAAAGGCTTTGTAACAGGCCCTAGTCAGTGCAACTACAATTGGAAATACAAACACAAAGATTCCAAAAATACCGGTATAGTAGACGTCAAACAGGCCCCCAGCAATTGCAGCCCAAATTTCTAGCGGAATATGAATCTGGTCTTCAAAAAAAACCGAAAGTACCAGCCACAAAACAACTAAGTAGCTACTCATTGAATACGGATAACTGAAAAGTTGTTTGGGAAAAACCGCACCCAAGATACCGTCAAGGTAGAAAAACAGTAACAACCCAATTGGAAAGCCGTAACGTAATTTAGTTACTCGTAACATAGTTGCCTCCTTAATTGGTTGTTTGAGCTTGTCTGATTGCAACTGTCACAACGCTAAGTTCGGAAATGTCTGCAGCGGGTTTGATCGTAATCTTTGAGGCCGTCCCATAGTTATCCGTTCCAGTTGAGGCGACTGTACCCACCAACAGGCCAGCCGGCATGATACCGCCAAGACCGCTGGTAACGACTTTATCGCCCTTTTGAATCTTGGTCTTTGAGGTAATGTTACCCATCTCAATTTGATTCTTAGCGTTGTCAAAACCGGAAATAATACCATTGACCGTGCTACCACTCTTATTGGTGATTGAAATCGCAAAACGGTTGGCAGATTCACTACTATTTGACAGCAGTTCAACCTTACTGTTTGTCCGGTTAACTTCTGAGACACGCCCGACCAAACCAGACCCAGAAAGCACTGGCATGTTCTTTTTAATACCTGCTGCACTACCCTTATCAATGATCACTTGATTTTCCCATGATGATGGTGTTCGTGCAATTACGGTAGCGTTAACAGGTGAGTAATCGGTCAAGGCGTGGTTTAACTTTAGTTCTTGTTTTAACCGCTTATTTTCCTGACTAACAGATTGATCATGAACTTTAGTCTGCGCCAGTTCTTGAACCTGACTCTTTAATCGCTGGTTTTCCTGATAGGTGTTAAGTAAATCCGAAACACCAGTCACGGAACCCTTCAAACCATTAACTGGCCACGCAATAACCCGGTTGACCAGTCCCACAACGTCATTGCCAAACTGCTGGATCAATGGCGGTGTTGAGCGTTTGTTGCGGATAGCAACAGAAACACTCATAAGCCCAAAACTGACAATTAGACAAACAATCACGATCACTAATCGTCGGTTTGAAAAGAATTTATTCATGATCGTCCTCCAATGAACGTTGCAATCTCAAAATTGTAACAAGTTGATATCGTCTCATTACCACATTCAAAAAGCGCGGCATTTTTCAATCCAACGGCTATAAGTAAATAATTCCGTATGTTCTGAAATTGAACATACGGAATTATTTGCTTTCACGGCTGGAGGGGCTCTCAGCCTATCCGCAGTGCATTATGCCTAACAGATACATGACTGGAACCGATGCCTCACTCCCGAATGTTATTTCTTTTTCATGACATCAATACTCTTAAGTGATTCACCTGTGCCAATCGCAACACAATCAAGTGGGTCATTAGCAATGAAAACTGGCACCTTTGTAGCATCAGCAATCACGTCAGGCAGATTTTTCAAGAGCGCACCGCCACCGGTTAAAACGATCCCATGGTCGATCACATCAGCAGCAATTTCTGGAGAAGTTTCTTCCAAGGTTTCCTTGATGGCAGAAATAATTTCTTCGACTGGCTCGTGGATCGCATCGGCAATATCGATTGCTGATACCTCAATCGTCTTTGGCAGTCCCGAAATGAGATCACGCCCACGAATCGTAGCCCCATCATCTTCTTTAACGGCTTCCTTTGAGGCGGAACCAATATCCCACTTCAACTGTTCAGCAGTTCGTTCACCGATCAAGAGGTTAAAGTGTTGACGAACGTAAGCAACGATGGCTTCATCCAACTTATCCCCTGCCATTCGAATTGAACGACTAGAAACGATCCCACCTAATGAAATCGTGGCAACATCGGTGGTCCCACCACCAATATCCACAACCATGCTCCCAGTAGGATCCATTACAGGAAGACCGGCACCAATAGCTGCTGCAAATGGCTCTTCAATCACGTATGCATCACGAGCACCGGCAACCCGAGTAGCATCGATCACAGCCCGTTTTTCAACTTCTGTGACCCCGCTTGGCACACAAACCATGACGTATGGTTTACCGTTTGACTTACCCAATGTCTTTTGAATGTAATACTTCATCATGGCAACGGTTGTGTCATAATCGGCAATCACTCCATCTTTCATTGGACGAATAGCTACAATACTTGCTGGTGTGCGTCCGATCATTGCTCTCGCATCTTCACCAACGGAAACAATTTCGCCAGTTTTCGAGTTCTTTGCGACGACTGAGGGTTCGCGTAAAACGATTCCCTTACCGTCGACATAGACTATCGTGTTGGCCGTACCGAGGTCGATGCCAATGTTTTTAGTTCCTAATCCGAACAATCTGTTTCATCCCTTCATTTAGCCACAATCACACGGTTAGATTGCTTGTTAATTTGCTAGGTGTTATTATACCATACCTAGTCATTTAATAACTACTTGCCGGTTAAAAGCATAACTAATTTAGGGGCGTCCTGGCAAGTATTAATTAACGATTTAAAAGAAATTAAATATTACATTGCAACCTAAACGCATCTTCAGTACTTTAAGGCTCCAAAAAGAAGGCCCGTACATCAGAAATGAAGTACAGCGAACCGGTAATCAAGAAAAGATCCTCAGCAGACATTCGCTGTAAAACAGCACCAATTGCTAGTTGCCAGTTATCAATAACCTCGATTCGATCATCGTCAGCATACTGCGCAGCTAACGCCTTGGGATCAGTAACTTGACGGGTCCCTGGGCCCTTAAAGGTAGTCAGAATAATATGCAGATTTGAAATTGTCCGCAGCGTTGAAAGCATTTTATCATGCTGCTTGTCAGCCAGTACGCCGAACAAAATAAAAATTTCATTATCGCTAAATCGTTGCTTAAGCAATCTCGTTAACTCGGTGATCGCAGGTTCGTTATGGGCACCATCGATGACGATCAAAGGCTCTTTGTGTAACGGCTCAAAACGGCCAGCCCACACGGTTTCATCTAATGAGCGCGCCACGTTGGCTGCCACGACGGGCTGATGATGTTGCTGCTGATATAAAAGAAACGCTGCCAAAGCACAACTGGCATTATCAACCTGATAATCACCTAAAAGACTTATTTTTAACCCTTTAAAGTTGAAATCACGAAAATGAAAGTCAAATTTTTCCTGCCAGCCTGCCTCAGATTTAATTGGTGCTTGAATCTCCTTGCCAAGCCGATAAATTGGGCTTTGGTGGGCACTAGCAGTTTGATTGACCACCGCCATTGCTTCATCCGGTAATTTACCAACGACCACTGGGACATGGGGCTTGATGATCCCAGCTTTTTGTGAAGCAATTTCAGCCAGCGTGTTGCCCAGCAATTTCATATGGTCAAAACCGACCGTCGTGATCACCGAAACAGCCGGTGTGAAAACGTTTGTCGAATCTAACAGGCCACCGATGCCGACTTCGATCACGGCGACATCAACGTGGTTTTTAAAATACAGGAACATCATTGCCGTAATGATTTCAAATTCTGTTGGACCGCCCTCTGGATAATGGGCATCCAAATCAGCAACCACCGGCTGTACCTGATTGACTAAATCGATTAAATCACCGTCACTTATAGCCTTTCCGTCCACTGAGATTCGTTCGTTAAACCGCACTAAAAACGGCGAGGTAAACGTGCCAACTGTGTACCCCTGTGACTGTAACAGGTCACGAGTAAACGCCACGGTGGACCCCTTGCCATTAGTCCCGGCTACGTGAATCGCCGACACGTTATCTTGAGGATCACCGAGTAAGGCTAGAAACTTTTTCATTCGGTTAAGATGATCACTTTTTTTAAACTTTGTTCTGCCATGAATAAATCCTAACGCCGCTTCATAATTCTCCACCATGTTAACTTTGCCACTCTTTCCGGTTCAGACCACTAATTTTGCTACGCAATCATTTAACGATAATATGAAACAAGCGAGATTTTCAGCTATCAACTGAGAATTTCGCTTGTTTTGTATCAGTCATTGAATTGGTATATTAACGTCGCTAATCAACTGACAACTCGTGCGACACCACTCGTTGATCATGCGTCCTATTATACCATGTCACTCACTTACTGTGCAGTCTGTAAAGCTGCTAAACGGTCTTTAGTAGCTTGTAATTTTGATTCATTTTCAGCCTGCTTTTGACGCTCACCTTCGACCACCTCATCAGGTGCATTTTCAACGAAGCGGTTGTTTGCAAGTTTCTTTTTAGCGCGGTCAACTTCAGACTCAAACTTCTTGATATCTTTTTGTAACCGTGCGGCCTCATCATTTAAATCAACCAGTTCAGCCAATGGTACATAAACTTCAGCATCGGTAATGATCCCGGTCATTGCTAATTTTGGTGCCTTAACATCAGGACCAATTTGCAGTTCCTTTGGGTGAACAAAACGGTCAATGTAATCGCGGTTGGATTCAAAAACGTGAGTCAACTCTGCATCATCGGTCTTGATCAACACGTCAATTTCGGATGACATTGGTGCGTTGGCTTCCGCACGAATGTTACGGACCGCTTTGATCAATTCGATCAGTTTAGCCATCTGAGCCTCGGCCTTTTCATTTTCAAACGCCTTATGAGTGACTGGATATTGGGCGGTCACCAGTGAATGGCCTTCGTGTGGCATCGTGAGCCAAATTTTTTCAGTCACGAATGGCATGATGGGGTGTAACAGGCGTAACGTTTGATCCAAAACATAGGCTAAAACGTTACGCGTCTTGTCCTTAGCATCCTCGTCATCACCAGTCAAGATTTCCTTACTCATTTCAATGTACCAGTCGCAAAAGTCACTCCAGATAAAATCATAAAGTGCTCGGCCAGCTTCACCAAAATTAAACTTTTCAAACTGTTCAGTCACTTGCGCAACCGTTTTGTTCAGACGACTTAGGATCCAACGGTCAGCCAAGTCCCACTGACTCTCATCAGGTAATTCGGGCTTGCTCATAGCGCCTAAGTTCATAATGACGTATCGGCTGGCATTCCAGATCTTGTTGATGAAATTCCAAGCGGCGTCCATCTTGGTGTAAGTGAACCGAATATCTTGACCAGGCGTCGAACCATTCGACAAGAACCAACGTAAGGCATCAGCACCATACTTATCAATAACATCCATTGGGTCGATCCCATTACCAAGGGATTTACTCATCTTACGACCCTGTTCATCACGAATTAAGCCGTGCAGTAAAACGTGTTCAAACGGCCGTCGACCAGTAAATTCAAGGCTTTGAAAAATCATCCGTGATACCCAGAAGAAAATAATATCGTAGCCGGTAACCAACGTGTTCGTTGGGAAGTACCGTTTGTAATCAGGGGCGTCCGTGTTCGGCCAGCCCATGGTTGAAAACGGCCACAAAGCACTTGAGAACCAGGTATCAAGCACGTCTTTATCCTGTTCCCAATTTTCGATATCCTTCGGCGGTTGTTCGTCAACGTAGATCTCACCGGTCTTCTTGTTGTACCAGGCAGGGATCTGATGACCCCACCACAGCTGGCGGGAAATTACCCAATCGTGGATATTATCCATCCACTGTTCAAAGATCTTTTCAAATCGTTCGGGCACAAAATCGACTTTATCATCCGTTTCTTGGTTCTTCAAGGCTTGTTCAGCCAGTGGTTTCATTTTAACAAACCACTGCGTCGACAGCCGTGCCTCAACTTGGACACCAGTCCGTTCCGAATGCCCAACTGAGTGGACGATGGGATCGATAGCAATCATTAAGCCTTGATCCTGCAAGTCTTTAACCATTGCTTTGCGAGCTTCAAAACGGTCCATACCGGCGTACTTACCCGCCTTTTCGTTCATTGAGGCGTCTTCATTCATGGTGTTGATTCGTTCCAAATGGTGCCGGTTACCAACCAAAAAGTCATTTGGATCATGGGCTGGAGTGATTTTCACAGCCCCAGTACCAAATTCTGGATCCGCGTGTTGATCAGCGATAATCGGAATTTCACGATTTGCTAACGGTAAAATGACCTTTTTACCGACAACATCTTTATAACGTTCATCGCTTGGGTTCACTGCCACGGCAGTATCGCCCATCATCGTTTCGGGCCGAGTGGTTGCAATTTCAATGTAATCCTTACCGTTCAGCTTGGTCTGACCGTCAGCAAACTTGTATTTAACATGATAAAAGGCACCCTTATCATCCTTATGGATAACTTCAATGTCGGAAAGAGCTGTTCGGGCCTGCGGATCCCAGTTAATGATGTACTCACCGCGGTAGATCAACCCTTTTTTGTAAAGTTGAACGAAAACTTTTTTCACGGCCTCTGACAGCCCCTTGTCCAACGTGAACCGCTCACGGGAATAGTCAAGCGAAAGACCAAGCTTCGCCCATTGTTGCTTAATGGTATTCGCGTATTCGTCTTTCCATTCCCAAACCTTTTCAATAAACTTCTCTCTGCCAAGGTCGTAACGGCTAATGCCTTGCTCACGAAGTTTAGCTTCAACCTTCGCCTGCGTTGCAATTCCGGCATGATCCATTCCTGGCAACCAGAGAGTATCATAGCCCTGCATCCGCTTTTGCCGAATGATCATATCCTGCAGTGTTGTATCCCAAGCGTGACCTAAATGCAGCTTTCCAGTAACATTTGGCGGCGGAATAACGATTGAATATGGGTGGGCTTTCTTATCCCCACTAGGTTTGAATAATCCGTCTGCAAGCCACTGGTTATACCGTCCAGCTTCAACAGACTGAGGATCGTACTTGGGTGGCATTTCTGTTGACTTATCTGTCATCTAATCTCTTCCCTTCTTGAATTGATTGCTATGTAAGAAAAAAGCACTCCGTCCTATCAACATAGGACGAAGTGCTTCGCGGTACCACCTAAATTGGGCTTTTAACCCCTCTTAATAACAATCGTTAACGGATGTCACTCCGGTCAGGCCTACTAGTGTTCAGCCCGACAGCTCACAAGTTACCTTCAATCAGCGGTGCGAAAAACGTTCCAGCCTAGCGTTTTCTCTCTGCACGGCACCTACGATCTACTCTCTTGCTCATTGCTTATACTCGCTATGATAGCCAATTTTTGATTACTCGTCAACTCTATCCGTCATTTTTTCTAAAGCGGCCAGTGCAGCCAAGTAATCTGGTTCGTCGGTAATCTCCGGAACAATCTCCTCATAGGTGATCTTCCCTTCTGCATCAGTAATGATGATTGAACGCGCTAAAAAACCGAGGTTGGGCAAATACAAATCGGTAGCATACCCAAATGACAGTTCCTCATCGGATAAAACCTGCAAATTTGTCACACCTTCCGCAGCACACCAGTTCTTTTGCTGCTGAATAGTATTGTTAGAGATCGTTACAAAAGTCGCATCTGGATAATGGTCAGCCTGCTGGTTAAACTTGCGCGTCTGCGTACTGCAGACTGGTGTATCTAAGTCGGGAACAATGGACAGAACCAGTGGCTTGCCCAAAAGTTGCGCCATTTTAACTTTTTCATCGTTTTGATTGAAAACTTTAAACTTTGGCAACTGCTCACCAACTTGTGGCGGCGTTCCCTCCAGCTTGGCAGCCTCACCATTAAATGTAACTTGCATGAATTACCACTCCTTTAGTCGAACCTTGACGGTCAACTTTTAGGTTAAATTTACCGCGATAAAGCTCGAAAAGCAAGGCAATATCATCGAAATTTTACGATAACTAAAATCGCAATCAAACTGCCAAAGTCTGACAGTTTGATTGCAAAAGAGATGACAACGATTAATTTGATTACCACTTCAAGTTTATTTGTTTAACCGCAGAAATCACGCTTACAGAAGCTCAGCAAAAACTTCTTGTTGCTGATTCATGAAGTTATCACCTGGTTTAATTTCAGAAACCACAATACCATCCAGAGCCTCTTTCATTAGCCCCTCAACATCGATCAGTTTCTCAAAGTTGCGCGTCTTCTCCAGATCTGGCCGTGTTTTTGGTGCTGGTGGCGTGAAAATGGTACAGCAATCTTCAAACGGTAAAATCGACAAATCGTAGGTATCAATTTGTTCGGCGATCTTAATGATCTCAGTCTTATCCATTGATACCAATGGCCTCAAAACGGGTAACGTGGTGACATCATTAATTGCCATCATGCTTTCTAGTGTCTGAGAAGCAACCTGACCCAACGATTCACCTGTGAAGACGCCTTTATCCCCGCGGGCCAGTGAAATGGCCGCAGCAATTCGTAACATCATCCGCCGTTGAATAGTCATCAAATAACCTTCGGGAATCTTCTCTTTGATCGTTTCTTGAGCATGGGTAAACGGGACTTGAATAAATTGGATACTCCCAGCATAGCCGGCTAACTTAGCGGTCAGATCCTTAGCCTTAGCTAGAGCCTGTTCACTCGTATATGGCGGGCTGTAGAAGTGCACCATATCCAGTTGAACTCCCCGCTTCATGCCTAAATATGCCGCCACCGGTGAATCAATGCCACCAGAGAGCATCATGGTGGCTTTACCACCAGTTCCAACGGGCAGACCACCTGCGCCTTGAATGGTTTCACTGCTCAAAAAGATACCGTTCAAACGGACTTCTACACGTAACGTAATATCAGGATGCTTCATTTTAACTTTGATACCTGGGATATGACGTAAAATATGCCCGCCTAACTTATCATTAATTTGATTGGTATCGTACTCGTAGTGGTGATCCTGACGTCTGGTATTAATTTTAAATGTCATTCCCGGTTGGAATTGGGCCTGAATCATTTCAAGCGCTGTGTCCTTAACAGCATCAAAATTCTTCTCCAATTTAATCACTGGCGAAAAATTTTCAATGCCAAAGACACCCTTAAGCCGTTTAATGACTTGATCTGTATCGTACCCATTCAGGGCCACGTGTAAGCGGTCATATTGGGCGCGAATATTAAGGCCTTGGAATTCGTGCAAACTGCGTCGAACGTTGCGGCCCAGTTGACGAATAAAGTCTTTACGGTTCTTACCCTTGGTAGAGAGTTCACCGTAACGCACCATAATTTCAGAATATTGCATATGGATCCCCTTTTCGTTCTTGATTATGCTGACAGTACTTTGAATTTATCATAAAGTTGATCAAATACTTGGTTGAACTGATCGGCTTCAGCCAGCGTGTTATGATCGTCTAAAGAGATCCGAATCGCACTAGTAGAAAGATTTTCTGGTATGTGCATTGCAGTTAGCGTACTGGAAGCCACGTGTTTCTTAGAACTGCAGGCACTAGTCGTTGAAATGTAGATATCGTGCTCTTCAAAGGCGTGCACGATAGTCTCGCCTCGGACGCCCTGAATGGCAAAACAAAGAATGTGAGGGGCAAAATCAGCGCCCGTTTCAGAAAATGTTGTCACTAATGGAAATTGTTTAACGTGATCAAATATCCGCTGCTTAATTTGTCGTTCCAAGGCCACTTTTTGATCTTCATCAGTTAATAATAACCTGAGAGCCTTGGCCATGGCAGCAATTGCTGGCAGATTTTCAGTTCCACTGCGCAGATTTCGTTCCTGACCGCCGCCAGTCATCAAAGGCGCAATCTTCCGGCCACGACGAGCGTAAATGAAACCGATCCCTCGTGGAGCGTGAAACTTATGGCCTGAAAAGGTCACAAAATCAACCCGGTCGTTCATGATCAAATCTTGAATACCCTTGCCAATCCCTTGAACGGCGTCAATGTGATAGTGAATCTTGGGGTAGTTTTTTAAGACCTCAGCGACTTCTTTGAGTGGCTGAATTGTCCCAATTTCATTGTTAACGGCCATCACAGAAACCAAAATAGTTGTTGGCCGAATCGCAGCTTTCAAATCATCAACTGAAATACGGCCGTGCTTATCAACCGGTAGATACGTAACATCGTAGCCCAGTTGTTTTAACTGTTCCATCGAATTATGAATTGCTGGGTGTTCAACAGCAGTTGTAATGAGATGCTTACCGAACTGCCGTTTTTCAATGGCGGTTCCTTTGACGACCCAGTTGTCACCCTCGGTACCACCACTGGTGAAAAGGATCTCACTTTGAGAAGCGCCTAGCAAATCGGCAATTTGTTTGCGGGACTGTTCAAGCAAGTTAAAGGCTTGTTCGCCAAATTGATGCAGACTAGAAGGATTACCCCAGACTTGTTGACTTACGGTATCGTAAGTGGAAACAACTTCGGGATCCGCCTTGGTAGTTGCACTATTATCAAAATAAATCATATATCCTATGCCTCTTTGTTTTAGATTGGTTCGACTCCAACCACGTAGACTGGGATTGATTATAATGGATTAGGATGGGGAAAGCAAGCACCGGACGTAAGCGAGACCATGATAAAAATCGGTCTACAAACAAACCAGCTAAAGTTTAGGAGTGCTTCTTTAACGCGAAAATCATCAACTTGTTCACCGTAATTTAGTTCCCTGACCCAATACAAGTTGATAACTTAGCCTTTCATCAGACACCAAAAAATGGGGCGAAACTCGGTTAGAGCCCATAGTGTAGACAAAGAGCGCCGTGGATTCCTGGTTCTGGAATCTGCGGCGCTCTTTGCATGCATGGCAGGGAGCTGAATTTTGACGCCCGTTTAGACCATGGACAGTCTTGAAGGTTGAGTCATATTTTTAACGACCTCTGTGTGAAAATATTAGTTCGATACTTACCAATATTAACTTTTGCCCCTACCTCTGCACGTATCATTTACTGTTGATCTGTCTCCTCATCAGTAACAGGTTCATCAGACGATGCCTTAGCTTGATAGTATCGATCTTCCAACTTTTTGTAGGCGCCTGCATCAACTTGGTCAACGGCAGTGGCGATGGTCTCCAAGCTCTTGGCATAGTCGAAATCTTCATCAAAAAGGCGCTGGGCTTCCTTGCTGGCAGTTGCCACTTCCTCGTTTGTGATCCGATAGCGGTTGGCATATTGAATCAGTTGCTCTGCCAATTGCGCAGAATCAACCAGGTCCTCTGTCTTTTCACTCAAAATATCTAAGTCAGACTGAATCATGATGAGCTGTTTGGTAATGTCTTCCATGTCAATTTGAACCTGGTTCATATCATCATTCAATTTATCGATCTCATCACTAACAACTTGGTAATAATCAAGGTAACTTTTAGCAACTCCTGGTAGATTCAAATTTTCAACTTCCCGACGAATGCTGTGCAGTTTAAATTCGAACTTCTGCAAAGTTTGCTTGGCCTGCTCTTCTTCCTGAGCAAGACCAGCCACTGAATCGTTGATCTCCTGTTGCTGCTTTTCAATCTGAGTCAAATCTTGAGCTTGCCGAGTCTGACGAGCTTCGACTTCCGTGTAGATTGCTTCATTATTGTGGACGGCTTCCACATCTTTTTGATAAGCCGTTTCAATGTTTCTGATCTGTTCAGCAAACTCCCGCGCGGTTTCCAGTTCGTTATGGTCTAAAGTATAGTTGAGATTCAAACGCTCTAGTTCACGAGTCAGCAACGTATTTTGGTTCTTAGCATGGGAAATGAACTTGGCTAAATAATCCAGCTTCTCATTGACCTTCGGCTTAGCAGCCATTTCTTTTTGCATGAGGTCGTAAAAGTGATCGATCTTTGTCGACAGCGCCGTATCTACTTGTTGAACGTTATCCAGATTCAGCTTTGCCAACTGAGCCTTACTATTTTTAATCTCGGCAGGTAACGCAGCAATCTGGTCATGCAAGTCAGCTTCTGGAAACTGATAACCCTGTTCGCTGAGTTCTTTTTCACCCTGTTTAAGTTCATCAATTTGGGTTGGAAATTCAGTTTCGAGGTTCTTGACCAACGGCGGAATCATTTCCAACATGTCGTCAAGGTGGTCCGTATCCGATTGAAGTTGATCCAACAGTTTTGCTGCCGCTTCATGATCGCCTTGACTGGTGAGTTCTCGAAAGTGATCGTTATCGTCTTCCAGTTTTCCAAGTTGGGTTTCCAGTCCATCGATAGCATCACCATACATAAAGTTCTTTGCCAGCAGTGTCTTCCGGAGCGACTGATACTTGGCCTCCAGTGATTTAACGGCCTGTTTATGTTGGGCATCGATCTTCTTAAGTTCCTGGATCCGTTTTTGAATTTGATCAATTGCCTGTTGAGCAACATTTAAAGACTGGGTGGCCTTATTGGTTGCTTGCTGAGCAGTTAATACCCGGTACTGCTTAGCGTTGTTGATCGCATCGTTGATCTGTTTTTCCAACCTTGGCAGCCGGTTTTTATTCAGGTCCTCATAATCGTTAGTGAGGTCTTTAACCTGCTCCAACGTTTTACCAGTCAGGCTCATAGCCTTAACTTCCGCTACGGCAGTTCCCAGCGCATCCAACGAAAGTTCAGTTCTTTGTTCATCGATTCCCTTCAACCGCCGAATCAAGTACTGCTGGTAAATTAAAATCGCAGCGTAAATGACGATTGCCAGGATAACGATACCTATTAAAACCCTAAACATCTAATCCCCGTCCTTCGTGACCAAAAATATAACTTTATGTATATGAAATAGTTATGTTTGATTTTTCATCGAATAGCCATTAAAATCTATAACAGCTTAAATTATAGCATACCTAGCGAAAAGGCTTCATGCGAATTTAAACATTCGTAAACTAAAAAGTAAGAAGGTACTAATATGACGGAAACTAAGACCACCGTTTCAATGATGAATCAACAGTTAGACGCTCTGTTATACGATGAACACAATTTGATTGCTAACCTCAGTAACGCCTCAGCTTTACTAAATCAAAGTATGACAGATTTAAACTGGGCTGGCTTCTATCTTTATCAGCCAAAAGATGATGAGCTGATTTTAGGTCCCTTCCAAGGCAACGTTGCATGTGTACACATTAAAAACGGCACTGGCGTTTGTGGAACTGCTCTGCAGCAGCAAGAACCGCAGCTTGTTCGTGACGTACACGAATTTCCCGGTCACATCGCCTGTGATTCTGCCAGCAATAGTGAGGTTGTGATCCCGTTAACCAAGGATGGTATTAAACTTGGTGTCATGGATCTTGACTCACCTAAAATTGGGCGTTTTACTGAAGACGACCAAGCAGAGCTGGAACAATTTGCTGCCATTCTACTGAAACATATTGACATTCAGTAAAGATTGGCAGTATACTGGCGTTTGTGTAAAATAATGCAGCGGTGAGCGGTAAGCTCGTCAACAGATCACTGCCAAATGGTGGTTCAGTAAGTAACCTGCGGCTGCACAAGGCGAAAACTGCAAAGGGATCTGCACGAATATCAAACTCACGTTAGATTATTTTACTCCAACTAAAAATATTGGAGGAACCAAATTTATGTCACGTTATACTGGACCAAGCTGGCGGGTTTCACGTCGTCTTGGTGTATCACTTTCAGGTACTGGTAAAGAATTAGCACGTCGGCCTTTTGCACCCGGCGAACACGGTCAAGGCCGTCGTTCAAAGTTGTCCGAATATGGCACTCAACTTCGTGAAAAGCAAAAGCTGCGTTTCACCTATGGTTTGACTGAACGTCAATTCCACAACTTGTTCGTGCGTGCTGGCAAGATCCGTGAAGGTAAGCATGGTGTTAACTTCATGATCTTACTTGAACGTCGCCTTGACAACGTCGTTTACCGTTTAGGTTTGGCTACGACACGTCGCCAAGCTCGTCAATTGGTTAACCACGGTCACATCACCGTTGATGGTAAGCGTTTGGACATCCCTTCTTACGAAGTTAAGCCTGGTCAAGTGATCAGCGTTCGTGAAAAGTCAAAGGATATGCAAGTCATCAAGGATGCTGTAGAAGCAGTTGTTGGCCGTCCACCATACGTTGAATTCGATGCTGACAAGCTTGAAGGTAAGCTTGTTCGTGAACCACAACGTGAGGAACTGGATGCTGATATTGACGAATCACTTATCGTTGAATTCTACAACCGTTGATTCACAAATGATTATCAAAAAACGATTTGCACGAACCCGTGCAAATCGTTTTTTTTCGATTGGGTGACAAAATCCGTTTAAACATAAAGGATAGTAATACCCCAAGTGGGCACCTTGAAACTTGAGAGTTGAGGTGCACCCACGAAATCGAAATTTTTTCTGAAGGTACCCGTCAAAACTCACTTTTGGTATCATCGCCAACTGTATTTTGATTTTTAACACCGATTCAAGCTAGATGGTAATCAAGATTGGAGTCGACTTTCATCAATGAAATTAATGACGTCTGCCTATTTAATTAATTCAGCAAAAATTGGTCGAAGTTCAATACTGACCCGTAATAACTCCGATTGAACCTGAGCAGGTTGCAAAAAGATGTTATCGCCCCTAAACCACTGCTTTCCCACCATAAAATCGGCTTGTTGAACCCTTCGATAGTGGTTAAGTTGAGCGATTAACCCCGCTGGTGTGAGGTCACGATAAGATTTAGCAGTATGGTTAGGGCTGATTTGATAATTCCCACTCAACTCAGTCAGCTTTGGCAATAATGCTTCCCATCTCGCAATCATCTTTTGGCGTTCCTTGGCTTCTGCTAGAGTCGCAAGCCAAACAAATAAACGGTCATCCCAAAACCCAATCATTAAATGTGGCATCATTTTATAGCCCCTCGGATTAGTGCTAAATGCAATCCAAGTATTCATTGGTGGATTTTTATGCCGCCGTAAATGTTTGGCGATATGCGGGTAAATGGCCTGAGCAAGTGACAAGCCTTTAATGACTTTCGGTGCTAGTGCCTCAAACTTAGGATCGATTCTGGCACGAATACCAGCCATTCGTCCCGAAAGCGTCGGGTCATCAAAGATCTCAAAATCTGATTCGGTAAACAATCTAATCACCTCTATTTGGATTTGAAGGATTGCAAATCATCCCTAAGATCACATTCCTTGTTCAGCCATGTTACAATGTATTTTACAGTCAATTCGCATCTTGCTTCATGTTCATATCAGGATGCATCTGATAATTTCAAACAAATCTATTATATAAGAAAGTTGGTGTTACGCAATGCCTGACAAAGATGAATTAACGTCACACTTGGACAACGCCATGTACGGTCCACCAAAGTTGCATCCCGATGAACAACGTCAATATTTAGGAACCTTCCGCGAACGGGTCTCACTTCTAATGTCGATCGAACAGGTGCAGCAAGGTGAATTTCAAACCGCATTCAAGCAAGAACTTACTGCTCATCCCGTTTATCAGGTCATCTTTAATGGCCACGCAGGCATGGCATCTTTAAAGCCATACCTAACGATTGCTGGGCAGTTGCAGCGAGCGTTTACGATCGTGCAAGATGATTTTTACGGTGACCAGCCGAAAAATTCTGGCTTAGTCGTGATCGCTAAAACAGCGATCGATGTGAATCCAATCAAAGTGGAACTAAAATATCCCGCGTCTAAGGATGCTCAGCCAGAAGAAACCAAAACGCCAACTTCATTCTGGGAAAAAATCAAGCACCACTTTAATCAGTAAATTTTGAAAGAGGAACAGATATGCCACAACCTTTAGCTTACCGCATGCGCCCACAACGAATTGAAGACGTGGTCGGCCAGCAGCATTTAGTAGGCCCAGGAAAAATTATCTCCCGGATGGTCAAAGCTAAAATGCTGTCTTCAATGATTCTCTATGGGCCACCTGGTACCGGTAAAACCAGTATTGCCAGTGCCATTGCTGGTTCAACAAAATACGCTTTCCGTAAACTGAATGCAGCGACTGATTCAAAAAAAGACCTTCAAATCGTGGCCGAGGAAGCCAAAATGAGCGGAACAGTCATATTATTACTGGATGAAATTCACCGCTTAGACAAAGCAAAACAGGACTTCTTACTCCCCCACCTTGAAAACGGCCGCATTGTTCTAATCGGCGCCACCACCGAAAACCCCTATATTTCAATCAATCCAGCTATTCGGAGTCGAACGCAAATCTTTGAGGTCAAACCGCTGACACCAGATGACATTAGGACAGCCATTGACCGAGCTTTGACGGATAAGGTAAGGGGCTTGGGAAATGAAAAGATTGAATTAGACTCTGCTGCTGAACGGATGCTGACAACGGCCACCAACGGTGATTTAAGAAGTGCGTTAAACGGTCTGGAATTGGCCGCTAAGTCCACAGATGAAACCAATGGTTCGATTCATTTAACCCTGCCAATCATCGAAGAATGTTTGCAGAAAAAAGCCTTCAGCCACGACAAAGACGGTGATGCCCATTACGACGTTATTTCTGCATTTCAAAAATCAATTCGTGGCAGTGATACCGATGCCGCCCTCCACTACTTGGCACGCTTGGTAACAGCTGGCGACCTGCCGACAATTGCTAGACGCTTGACCGTCATCGCATATGAAGATATTGGTCTCGCTAATCCGCCAGCCGCAGCAAGGGTTGTTGAGGCCGTCACAGCAGCTCAACGGCTTGGGTTCCCCGAGGCGAGAATACCACTAGCAGATGCCGTGATTGAACTTTGTCTGTCGCCAAAATCCAATTCAGGAATCATGGCCATTGACGCTGCAATGAGCGATATCCGTTCCGGCAATTATGGTGAGATTCCTGATCACTTGAAGGATGCACATTACAAAGGCGCATCCCAACTGGGACATGGCGTCGATTACAAATATCCGCACAGCTTTAAAAACGACTGGGTGGCCCAGCAATACCTCCCAGATAAAATTAAGCATGCCCAGTACTATTCACCTAAAACCAACGGTAAATTTGAAACCGCCCTGGCAGCTCAGTATAAGCGTCTACGAGCTGCACAGCGTGGTCAAAAATAGACTGACCCGTTGCGAGGGCTAAAATGGATAATCGGCCTTATTTATGCTAAAATATATTTAAGTTCTAGGGTGTGCGCGTTGCCCACATACGTGTTTGCCGAACAATATTGTTACATTGGGACTTAGGTTAACTCGGTTGGATTGCAGGCCTTGTACACTTGGTAGCATGAATACCGATATACCTGTCCCACCTGCTTATCAGCGGGCCAAAACCTATCGGGCAATTAACGGCACTATTAGATCTTCAAAGTGGCAACACTTTGGGAGCTGACTTGCACCTTGTAAGTCAGCTCTTTATTTGTTGATTTAACGATCACCCACTGGAGGCTTTTCCGTGTTAATTAATATTTTGATGATCATCTTTATTTTATTAACCTTTTTTATCGGCTGGTATTTTCTTAGCCACACCAAGCGGCCATTTCTGGTTTTTCATCCCGAAAGTAACCGTAACCTTTCTGGCATTGTCCGTTTTGGTGGCTGGTCGTTGATTGTGATTGGCGTTGTGGCAGCAATTGCAACCATCATGCAAAATGACGTTTTCATTTCCATGACGTTGCTTGTTGGCGTCATTGATATCATCGCTGTCCAATTAATGCTGGTGCATTTCTTTCCGAAGATCAAATGAAAACGATTTACATTTCTCTTTTTATTTACGTCAAAATAACGTAGAATGGAGTTAACAAGTAGAGAGAGGTGAGTCATCATGTTACAACAATATAAGCATATCTTAGTTCCAGTTGATGGTTCTTACGAAGCCGAACTGGCCTTCGAAAAAGCCGTTGCAGTTGCTAAACGAAACGATTCCGATCTGCACCTTGTTCACGTTGTGGACACCCGCGCATTTCAAAATATTTCGAGCTTCGATACGACCATGGTCGAAGAAGTAACCGATACTGCCAAGAAGACCTTGGATAAGTATATTCAACAGGCCAAAGATGCTGGCATTAGCAGCGTTGACTACTCAATTGAATACGGTGCACCTAAGACCATTATCGCCCGTGACATGCCTAAGAAATTAGATATCGACTTGATTATGATTGGTGCCACTGGGCTAAACGCCGTGAAGCGTTTGCTGATTGGTTCAGTTACTGAATACGTCACTCGAACCGCAGTTTGCGACGTCTTGGTTGTTCGGACCGACTTGGAGAATAAGCCGGCTAAACATCCTGCAAAACACGTCGATGATTAATCGATAATTGAATAATTCTCAGCGGGGTTATCTTTATGACTCACTGCGATTTTGAAAACAACCGATAAAAGTTAATTTACCATGTTGAAATATGGTAACGCAATGCGAGGACGATAAAACTCGGGTAGGTCCCAGAAGTTAAGTAATAGCATCGTGGATTCCTGGGCTGGAATCTGCGGGGCTATTTTCTTATTTGACCAGGATCTGAGTTCTGAAGTAGGTTTAGGCTAAGTCACATTCTTGAGAGAATTGAAAATAAAAATCACTGGGGCCGTGAAGAAAGCCAGTCATACTTGACAATCGTCGTTTTGTTACAGCCTCATACTATTGAATAACTTTAATCAAACAAAAAGTGGCAAGCTCCCAATTTCGGAAGCTTGCCACTTTTTGAATCAGCATTACGATTCAGAGTCACTAATCTCGTCATGACGATAACAAGTCAATAAGTGGTCATTGACCATGCCAGACGCCTGCAACATTGAGTAGCAGGTTTTTTGCCCGATCCGTTTGAATCCCAAATGACGCAGGGTTTGTGATAGATCTGCAACGAACCACTCAAACGCCAATTGCTCATTAGCCTGTAAATGATGATCAAGTTGGACGCCGTTGACATGTTGCCACACTGTTTCACTTAAGCGCCAACCCAATTCATGAAGGCTGGTCAGCACTCTGGCATTTTCAACCACCGCATCAATTTTTTGATGATTACGAATAATCCGGTCATCATGATACAATTCCTGCAGTTTACTTGGTGGTAACTCGGCAATCTGTTCTGGATTAAAGTCCCAAAAAGCATGTTTCAGCGCCTGACGATACTTTAAAATCAACTGCCATGTTAAGCCAGCTTGAAAAATCTCTAACGACAAATTCTCAAATAGCTGACGTTCATCATGCACCGGAACACCCCACTCTAAGTCATGGTAAATCAATAATTGCGGACTTTTTTCAGCCCACGGACATCTACTAGTCACAATTATCACTCCTCATAGAGTTAACTACGAGAAATTCAGCAAAATTGATTGATTACATTTTCAACAATCGCCCAGTTAAATTTCCGCACTGGCTGACGATTGACTTGCTGCAGCTTTATCAGCTGATTGGTAATTTGACCATCAACACCCAACACCCGCATTATTTGCATATCCGAAACACGATCTGGTGTCCAAACAAAGACCGGTGCTCCAATGGAATGAGCCTGCCGAACCATCGTGTTATTTAAGCCAATGGCTTGTAGTGAATAAAAATCAGCTGGTAAATTTTTAATTGACATAATGTTCAACGGTACAACATAGCCAACAATCAAATTAGGCTTCAGCCGTTTTAATTTCAGAACTGCCTGATAACTCATCGTATGAACAAAGTCGTGCTGGGCAATCAATCGATCGCCATACTGGTTAGCAAACCGTTGCACAACATCCGCACTATCCTGTGGTGTAACCTTCAGTTCCACCATCAAGCGCTGATGCTTAGATTGAGCTACTGACATATAAGTCGATAATTCAACAAGTTTAGTCTTTTTGCCGTGGAATTTAACCTGGTGTCGTAAAATATCGTGGTAGTTTATTTCCTGTAAATCCACTTTTTTAGTCCCCGAAGAGTTCTTTACAGTCACATCTTGACCATGAGAAACTACAAAGTGACCATCCTTAGTTTCTTGAACATCAATTTCCACATAATTAGGATGATGTTTCACGGTTTGCTTAAAAGACGTTAATGAATTAGGCACGCCATTATTCCCAATCACGCCTCGATGAGCGACCGTAACGCTAGGAGAAGCAGCAACCCCAAAATGAAACGCCTGGAGGCCAAAAAGGACCACCAATAAGAAGACTAGGCCGGTCGGGAACCACGCCATGCTGTGTAACTCGATCTCATCAAAATCTGGTTGAAACGCTGGCTGTGCAACTGATTCCCAAATCATGGCAATCAAAAAAGCACTCAACATTAACAGCGAAAAAGCCACTAAAATCACTAAAATAGTTAAACTAGCACCATTACTAACGCCACTGGATAACTGGTCTCCAAGCTCTCGCAATCCCCAAATAACGACGTGATCGATAATAGCCATTGGCAGCCAAAATGCACATAAGGGGCGCAAAAACCACACCAGCCGATGCCAACCGTTAATTGGAACTAATTCCGGTTTCACGGTGACCCTTATACGGGCAAGAAGTTTTAAAAATAAATATAACAAACCACAGTATAAGATGGCCAGAATAACAACAACAATGCGCCGCTGAAGAACCACTAGATCAACGAACTTAAGTGGCAGCATGACTAGATTTAGCACCGGTGCGGTAAAACCGGCGTCCCCAAATGGTAACCACAAAATTGCCAGTAAAATAACGATTCCGAGCAGTGACAGCCACCGCTTAGAAAGGCGTTTCCAAGCCGTCATGACCAGTAGATCAGTTTGATTTAGAATTGATTTATTCGTTGTAAAGGCCGTTAGAATCAAATTAAGTTCTAGGATCAACCCGAACAAAAAAGCAATGATCAATACCGCTTTGACTAACACCAGGCCGGCATTTAGCATTAAAATATGCAGCGTCATTAAAATCGCCAATAAAAGTAGCCAGCCTAAATTGACCGCACGAACCCTTAACAATTGATAGCACGTTTGAAATAAACGTCGATAATAATTGATTGGTTTCACCCTTTCATTGAATGACAGTCGGCTATTTTTAACCTAAAAAATCAATCACCGAACTGAGATATTTCATGATTGGATCACTAAAATCGTGACGAATAATCATGGCTTCAATCAGCCGCCCGCGGTTATAAATTTGGTTCCAACCGGACTGGCTTTCTTGAGACTGAATGACAACTAATTGTTGTCGCCAGTGTTTTAACTGTTTTAAGAAATAATCCGCATAAAGCTTATTTTTATTGGTCAAGCGTGCCAGATAACCGGCCAGCCGTTGAGGTTCGCCAAAAATTAGTGCGCCAGTCAAAGCTTTATACCGCTCGATCATTAAAGCCATCAGATATAATTTATCCGCCCGCGTCAATAATGCGCGTTCAGATAATTCATCTAAAGCATTGCCAACGTGGGTAAAGGCATGGGCCCAGCCGTTGGTGTCAATGAACCCCCGAGTGTCAACCTCCAGAACCATATACAGTGCAACTTGATCCACGATCTGGTTAACGAGATCCTGACTTAAAAAGTCGTAACCAGCACGGTCAGCATACAGCATCACAGAAAGCAAAAGAACGGCAAACGACCGCTGATAAATGGCATCATTTTCCGGTTCTAAAACGTGAGCAAATAGCACTGTATCGCTGATCAGATAACGGACGACCAAGTTCATCTGCTGATCAGACAATAAATGCTGCTGAATCAAATCATTAAATAGGAAATAGATTCCCTTGTCCCTAATACTTGGATCTGGAGAACCAATATGGCGCACTAATTGCAAAACTTCTGAGTCGCTCAATGCGGTCAATGACTCACTTTTAAACTGGTCATTCAAACGTGTTAGTAAGGCGCGAATCCCGTCACTATCATCTGACAGATGCACGTCTGAAACCTGTGAATCACGTGTAACTGAAGCAATAATTTGCTCAAGCTTGGTACTGAGAGATTGAAATAGCTCTCCAGCATTGACTTGTTTGCGAATATCGTCCAATTGCGCACGTAACGCTTCGATTTGTTTATTAGCTTCCACTGTCTTCGCTCCGTTCTTTAACTATGCTATCTATTTTAGCACGTTTGCACGTCTGACGAAAACCGGTCCAGGTAGTCATAGTCAAAAGCGTCAAAAAACGGTATTTCCCTGGAATCGATCACCGTGGTACCCGCAGACGCAGTGTCAGGTAATAGGTGGTCACTAGCACAATAATGATGTACACACTTCCGGATATCATCGGTGCAAAAGCAATAAAGTGGCCCTGTGGTGTTGACATGTCGCTCATCCCAATAATGTACAGCAAAAACTGTGGTAGCCAAGTTGAGATCAATCGATTTTGCGTGTTTACCGACATCAGTACGGCTAGCAGAATAATCAGGAGGATTGGGGCGCCAACAATCAACATCATTTGAGCTCGGCGACTAAAGAGACCCAGAATAGTTCCCAGCAGCATACCAGTTACCATGATGCACACAATAAACAATAGCGTGATCACAATGACTGAAATTGTGTTTTCAACCTTAGAATTAAAGTACTTGCCGTATAAGGAGGAAAAGGCAAAAATTGCTGCGCGTCGATTAGAAATAAAGTGCGTGTAGAGCACACCATAAACAACGTTAATGAGTTCTCCAATCAACAAGATCGAACTTAACGCCAGCAGTTTGCTGTAGAAATAAGTCTTACGGCCGATACCATTTTGAATGAACAGCTTAAATCCATCATAAGTAATACCGCCGAAGGCAAATACAAACGAACCAACGACAATTGCTGGTAGAACTCTGGGTAAATAATCAGCCACGGAGAAGCCGTGTATTTGCCCCAAAATCAACGCAATTAAAAGTGGCAAAAAGACCACCAAAACAATTGCCCAAAGATAAGTCCAGCCAAAAAGCCGCAAGTAGTTTTTAAACTGATAAGAAAAAGCTGCTTTAGTTTTCAAAAGTTGCTACCTCCTGACTTGTTAGGTTCACAAATAACTTTTGTAAATCAATGTGACTAATCGACACTGTATCTGGAATGGGCCGGGATCCATTCAACTGTCCGTAGACATAATCAACTCGTAAGTTGCCCAACTGATCATGGCCAATCACATTGAGACCCGCTGTATAAGCCGTGACGTCTGCAGTTGGCCCGGTAATTGAATAGCCTTTATTCAGAACCTTTTCAGTGGTCTCATCAATCGTAATGTGATGCTCTTGAAGGACCAACACCCGTTCGACCATGTTGGCAATTTCTTCAATCAGATGAGTTGAGATCACAAACGTCCTTGGCCTTTTGGCGTAACTGTCCATTAAGGCACTGTAAAACAATTCCCGGTGATTAGCATCAAGGCCCAGTGTCGGCTCATCAAAGAAAACGTAGTCAACATCCACCGCTAAGCCAATAATCAATTTTAAGATCGACCGATACCCAGTGGACAATTTAGCGAATCTGGTACGAATATTTAGTCCGAACTGGCTTGATAATTGATGGACTAGATCCATATCCATTCGGCCATACAGTGCTGCAGTCGTTTGAAAAATATCACTGACTCGCATCCGTGACGGGTACAGATTGCGTTCACCCATCAAATAAATCCGGTTAAGCACCCGATCATTATTAACGTTGTTTTGGCCTTCAATCACAACTTCCCCTGAAGTTGCTGGGATACGGTCGGAAATGATATTAAATAAAGTGCTCTTACCGGCTCCGTTGCGCCCAAGAAGGCCGTAGATAGTTTGCGGTTCAATGGTGAGATTGATATCTGTCAACACCGCTTGCTGACCAAATGACTTGGACAAGTGCGCAATTTTAATCGAGTCCATTTTGTTCGTACCCCCTCTTGATCATTTCAATAATCGCAGTTTCCGGCAACGATAGTTTTTGAGCCTCACTGACGAGATTTAAAATGTAGTCTTTGTAAAATTCCTGTTGTCGTTTTTCACGAATTTTGCCATTTGCACCACTAGCTACAAACATTCCCAGTCCCCGGCGCTTTTCCAAAAAACCGGCAGACACTAAAATATTCATGCCTTTCAGTACGGTCGCTGGATTAATATGAAACTGTTTAGATATTTCTGTTGTGGACGGCACTTGCGCACCCTCCTCAAAACTATTTAAAAAAATGGCTTCTTCAATCTGTTCAGCGACTTGCAGATATAGCGGTTCAGTACTATCAAAGTTAAACTGCATGTTGCACCACCTGGTTCCTCATTTAGCTGTTCTAACTCTCCTATCGATCAATTTTAAGCTTTGGTATGACAATGTGCTCATAGAGCCAAACCGTAATCACGTAGTAAATCATATACAAGACAAAGAAGATTGTAAACGGCACCCAGAGTTGACCATATGGATCAAGCATCAAAGGCTTAAACATTTGGAGTCCAAATAAGACGTGCACAACACCCACAACACCAGGAAGCGCAAATAAAACGAGGATCTCCTTGCTGATTGAACGCCGCAAAGTTACTTGCTTAGTACCAATTTTATTTAACATCTCATATCTGATTCGATCACTTGCGGCGCCGCTAAGAATCTTAAACATCAAGCAACTGGCAAGCATGGCTAGAAAGGCGATTCCCAAAAAGAAGCCCATGAACTCCAGCCCACCAAATAAACCGTTACCGGCCACGTAAATGCCATAACTACCTGGAATGAGACTTGCTGTTTGACTCATGCCCAGACTACGTGTGATTCGCCTTAAAATGGGTAAGTCGTTCTTTAACGTTTTCACCCGAAAAAGCAGCAAATGGCTGAGCCGGTTTTGAGACTGCTCAAAAGTGGATTTTAACGCAATTCTGGGTCGTTTAGACTGTTGTTGACCAGGTTGCATCAACATTAGCTTTTCAATATGCGCTTGTAACTGCTGTGTCGTGAGTTTCCTATAAGTCGACGTTGTTAACCCACTTTTACGAAGATTCATCTTAGCGTTTTGACCAGTAACTTCAAAAGGTTTAGCAATAAATTGATCACGGCTGTAATAAACGTTGCGACGTCCTTCTTTTTGCTGATAAGTGACTTTAGTTGCCAAATGCAATTGGTTAATGAGTCGAAGCGTTTTTTGACTCGGATCCTTAATTGCCATGGTATAAGCGGTGTTAGAAGTTGCCATTGACAGTACCTGGCGTCGTAATCCTATTCCAACAGTAATTGCTCCTAAGGCGAGAGCTACCAAGATAGAGACCACTGAGAGAATTTTCGTGTAGTTTCGAATTCGAAATGTCAGCTGTGAAAGCGTGAAATTACCGAGACCGCGAGTTGCTAGAGCGGAGTGCTTTAACAATCTCATCAACCAGACGAAAACCGCGTTAAATAGAAAATACGTCCCGCCAATAACTGTTAGTAACGCAATGGGAATCGTACTCAGGCCAATTTTAGTAATTTGACTCATGCAATAATAGCCCATTGCCAATAAGATAGTACCGGAAACCACTTGAACAATTTGATAAGTCGGTTTTAAGGTTGGCCGATTTGGCTGCTGATCACCCTTTAATAACTTTAAAACTGGCGTCCTAGTTAAGGTCGATCGATTGATCAAACCAGCTATCAAAGATAGGCCAAGGTAAAGTAAAACGGTGACAATCATAGCGGGAAGATAAAAAGCACTAAAATGATGTAATTTTGTGCCAATCAACTGGCCGATTAAGAAACTGCCAATGGAGGCTGTTAATCCCCAGCCTACCAGTGCACCAAGAATACTGGCAAACGCGCCGATACAGGTAGTTTCAATCATGATCAGTTGACCGATTTTAGACTGCTTAGCTCCCAGCATCATGAGAAGACCGTAATCATGACGACGCATACTCATCAAAAAGGAATTGGCATAAAAAACATAAACTAACGTAATGATAGTCAGTAAAATTGAGCCAAATAAAAAGATGAAATTAGCGCCTGTAATTTGTTGGGCGTTGGCTTTCAGAAAAGATTGATTAGTTGCCAGTGATTCAAACATGTAAAAGATGGCACTGGAGATCATCAGCCCTAAAAAGAGGACGAGATAGTCTTTCAAACGCTTTTTAACACCGGCAAATGCAAGTTTATTTATCATGGTATCCCCCTTTTCAGTCAAACGTGCCTAGCAAGTTCAAAATAGCTTGGTAAAATGCTTTTCGTGACCGGCCACCCCGCTTTAACTCCTGGCTAATTTTACCGTCTTTTATAAAAAGGATTCGTTGACAGTAACTTGCAGAAAAAGGGTCGTGGGTTACCAATAAGACTGGCACTTGCTGGGCTACGTTCACCCTAGTCAGCATTTCCAGTAAATCCCGAGCACTTTTCGAATCAAGTGCACCGGTTGGCTCATCACCGAAAAGAAATGCTGGGTGAGAAATCAACGCCCGTGCTGCGGCAATTCGCTGTTTTTGACCACCAGATATTTCAGTGGGATACTTGTCCAAAATATCTTTAATTGCTAATTGTTGTGCCACTTGGGTGATGGCAGATCGAATCTTATCCCAACTCACGCTTTGCAAAGAAAGCGGCAAGGCTATATTTTCGTAGTTCGTTAAATTATCCAATAGGTTAAAGTCTTGAAAAATAAAGCCAACCTTATGAGCTCGAAAATCAGTCATTTGGTTGCCTTTCAGGTCAGCAATCGACTGGTGGTCTATTTCAACTCGCCCAGAAGTGGGTTGATCCAGAGTGGCTAATATATTTAACAAGGTCGTTTTGCCTGAACCAGAAGCACCCATGATGCCAACAAATTCGCCTTTAGCAACTTCAAAACTAATTCCTTTCAATGATTCATACTGTTTCTCCCCTGACTTGCCATACGTTTTGTGTAGGTCTTTAACTGAGACAATAGACGCTGTTTGCATGATGTTCCTCCAGGCTTTAAATTTAAGTTCGTTAATTGGTTAATTACTTATGTAACTAACTATATAAGTTGCTATTGTATTTGTCAATTTAATTTTTAACTACGTGATTGGTTTCCTGGGAAAAGTGAAAAAAGCCACACCAAAACAATCTCGGGAGAGAAATCGGTTTGATATGGTTTAATTCAGTTTTGATCTCGATTGAAATTTACCTTGGTTTAGTTTGTTAAGCTGCTTCTTAAAGGTGTTAGATTCAGTAAGTCAGTGTCCTAACTTCCAGTTTGCGAACTTGAGTAGGCGAACTTTATTCAATGTGGCGAAACGCGTTCGCCGCAACAGCGCCCGGCCATATAGACAAATAAGACGCTGGTCTACCTAACCCGCCGTGCTTTAATGCCACCGTGCCGAAACGCGTTCGCCAAAACAACGCCCGGCCATATAAGCAAATAAGACGCAGAACCCAGGATC
>NZ_WNJO01000015.1 GCF_009720675.1 Secundilactobacillus folii
TTTATTAATTTTTTTGGAGGATGAAGATTATGAATAAATTAGCTGTTTTGGGGATTGCAACATTGGCATCACTTTCTTTGGCTACTTGCGGGAGTAGCAGTTCAAAGTCGAATAGTTCGGCACCATCTAAATCATCACAGGCTGCTCGTTTGTCGAGTCCAAAATCAATGGAACTTCAACGGGTATTTCCCTACCACCCAAGTGCTCAGGAAGCCGAAAAAAGTCAGGCTTTAATGACTAATTATAATCAAATCAAACTGGCTGCCTTTGATTCTACCAAGGGCGGTTCCAGTTTCCAGGAGATCCGAACCAAATTAGGTAAGCCAACTGAAGCGACTAAAAAGCATAACACATACACTTGGTATGCACGCAAAGGTGATCAGTATGGCACAGTCATTGTAGTGGCCTTTAATAAGAAAGTGGCCATTGAAAAAGAGGCCATCAACTTTGGTAATTCCAAGGGAATCACGGAATCAAAAATAAAGCCAATTAAGAAGAAAGCTGATTTTTCAGTTGTTCGAAAACAGCTAGGAACACCAATGATCGATACTCAAATAGGCAATTCGTCATCGTTCTCAAACCAAGTGCTGGCCTACTTTGATCCTGAAGTGAAAAAAGAGTTCGTCTTAACTTTTTATAATGGGCAATTGAGCTTAAAGAAAGTTTCCACAACCAATTTAAAGAAACTATTGAAGTCAGCTGATGAAGATAAAAGGGGCTAGTCATTGAGCTCATAACAATTGCATAAATCTCTAGTTAAGAAAATAAGGTCCACGTACTTCCCGTACGCGGGCCTTATTCAATTACTTTATTTTATTATGCCCCGAGCAGGATTCGAACCTGTACTTGGTTACCCAAACAGCGACCTGAACGCTGCGCGTCTGCCAGTTCCGCCACCGGGGCATCACAACAGGAATAATAATACACTATTCTGAGTAGTTTTGTAAAGCCTTTTATAATTCATTTGTAAACTTCTACGCGTCTGGCTTCTTTGGCAGGGAAATGACTGTGCCGTATCCGTGAACGACCAAAAACTTGGGTGCCACACTCATCCGCACGACTTCGGTATTGAAGCTCACATCGACGACACCATCACCATTCTTGGCCTTCGCTTTTTCAAATAACTTTTGTTTCGCCTCATCAAAAAGACCATCGAACTTAGAAAATTCGTCGGGCTTTTCTGACTTCAGCATCGTTGAGACTGTCACCGCGATCACGCCCTTAATGATGTGTGCCGCATTATACGAACCAGTTGACATAAACATTCAACCGCCCCCTCTCTTCACCATTATAGCGGAGATTCATAAAAGAAGCATCTTTTCAAATGCAGCATGGTCTTACCCAATCAGAATTTGATATTGCTTGAATATTACTAGTATTTGGTGTACCCTCATGGAATAACGACTAGGAGGTCGTCCATGACAATTCATCATAAGTTGGTCAACTGGCTACTTGCTAGCCAGTTCGCCGCTATTCTGGTCATTTGTTCTAAGATCACCATCCCACTTGGTCCAATTCCACTGACCGGCCAAACTTTAGCAGTTGGTCTAATTGCCTCACTGTTAACGCCGATGGCCGGGACACTGGCAATTTTGCTTTACCTGTTGCTTGGTTTGATTGGCCTACCTGTATTTGCCAGTAGCGCCACTAGTTTGGCGGCCTTATTTGGGCCCACTGGCGGCTTTATATGGGGCTTCTTGGTTTACGTTGGCGTGACCAGTTGGTGGCTGCAAAGGTCACGGCGATCGCCAACGATGCTTGTTATTGCTAACGTTGCTGGAGCAATCATGCAACTAGTGGCTGGCAGCCTATGGATCACGGTGAGCAATCAACTTTCACTTGTGCAGGCTCTGACTGTTGGTATCCTCCCCTTTATCACTCCGGCGTTGATCAAGCTAATATTTGTCGTCATTATTACCGATCTAATTGTCCAGCGTACACCACTTCCACTTGGTCAACAGCCAAACTTATAACATTAATTGGATAAAATATCGCTGTTATTTATAGACAAATTAGGTTGAACACGATAGAATAATAGCTGAAGAAACAATTTAGTTGTACACGATTAATTCAATCATTTTATAAAGAAAGAAGGTTCGCTTATGACGAACACAACCCCTCGTTTATTGGACGAGCAACTTTGTTTTGCGTTTTACAGTGCAAGCAAAAAATTCAACCACTTTTATCAGGACGCTCTCAAACCATTTCATTTAACTTATCCGCAATACATTACCATGTTGGCACTTTGGGAGACTAGCCCAATGACAGTCCGTGAACTGGGAAGCCATCTGAATTTGGACAGCGGAACCTTGACTCCGTTACTCAAGCGCTTGGAAAAACAAGGCTGGATCACTAGAACGCGCAGTGAACAATACGAACGTCAAGTTAACGTCAACTTAACTGATTACGCCCTCGAAGAGCGTGATAATGTATATGCCCGCGTCAATGACTGCATCGACTTAATGAAGATGACCGGTGTTGACTACGACCACCTTCTAAACCAGATTCATGAAGTGATGGACGAACTTGACCAGATCAGGCAAAAAGACTTAATCAAGGAAGCCTAGGTTTGGTATAGCTTCGTAAATCATTTGTTTTAAACCATCCGTTAACTAGATTAATAGCTATCAGCTTAACTCGAAGTCTTTGAACCTTAGTTGTCAAAATAGCCTGAACCAAAAATTTTCGGTTCGGGCTATTTTGATGTTTTAGCACCTTTTAATCAAGATACGCTTTCGAAATTTCTACCCACATTCCGTCCACAAAGTCCAAGCTAGGCGAACAAGTGCCTTTCCTATCTCATCAACGCCGCCATTCCGCCCATGGCAATCAAGTTATTCAACAAATGCAGTCCGATCGAAGCTCCCAAGTTATTCGTGCTCCGATAGGTGTAAGCCAAAAAGAAACCCAAAGTTACGTAAATCAAGAAGCTGGCCAACGTCGTGCTCGCGTGTGCCAAGGAGAACAGCATTGCGCTGACCACGATTGGCAACCAGTAGCGATCGCGCTTGAAAAAGGCGTTCATTAGAAACCCTCGAAACAGGAGTTCTTCGGCAAACGGCGATAGGAAAATACCCGAAAACATCAGTAAATAAAAGATCCAGTGGTCGCTTGCTAATAAAGTTTTAATGGCCTCGTTATTAGCGGTGGTTGACTGATGGAAAACCTGGCTATTGATCAGGTTAAGACCCATCTCGATAACGATTGCCAGCACGAAGGACACCAGGATCGTCGCCAAATCACGAATCGAGGGCCAATGCCAAAATGATGCGGTGGTGATTTGCTTCATGCACCACCATAGCGCCCAGATCACTACTAAAAAGCCAACGATGTAAGCTGCTGACAGTAGGCTGCGCAGACCAATTTGGTCCGGTCTTGCATTTCGAACGTACAGCAAGATCACTGGTAGCGCTTCAATGGCAATGAAAAATAACGCAAATAACATGAGCCGATTGAACATGGATATTTTGCCAGAATTATTTGATAAGCTCTGATGCATAAGTCCACCTCTGAATGGAAAAGAAAAGCGCGTTACTCGCGCTTACCGTCCTCTTTATTTTGTGTTGCTTCGTTTTCCGAATCATCTGACGATTGGTTACGTGGCATCAACTTCACGTACAAAATCGTCACCAGTGCCATTGATACCACCCACGCAATGAACCACGTCACAATGGTGCCAACACTCACTGGCGACCAACTGCGAGTCAAATAAATGGTGCTACCAATGATGATGACCGGCACCGCTACGATAATGGAATAAATTAACCCTTTCACGTCGTACCGTCTCTTTCTAATGGAAATCCCTTGCCATGTAACGTTCCAAAATGGCTGTTGTACTAAAGGTTTTGAAACTACCGATCTCGACGTAGTTAAGATCCGCGTAGGCCAACTTAACTTGCCAGCGGGCGTTTAAGTCAGCTCGGTTAACGTCGTTAAAATGCAGTTTTTTGTGTTTCAATGATGCGATGAAGCCGGTATAAGTCTTTTCTGATTTACCAGGGTGAATGCCAAGACTGACAACTTGATCAGCCTTGAAAGCCCACCGAAGTGACGCCTTTAAAATTGAATGATCACTGAAGTCCAGTTCACTCAGCATATTTTCCACGTGCCAGACGTCTTCATAGTGCCGTTCACGTGCTAAAGCGATAATGGCAACTAGCGATTTCAGGTAATCTGACTGGGCAATCACTTTACTGACCGTGTTGATTCGCAGCACGATGGCACCATCCGTTGCCCCATTTTCATTGATGCGCTTTATCAGCACAAACTTATCATCAATGGCGATCACGTTACCCGCCAAAAAGTGCCGTTCATCGCCGTAACGAAAAACTTCGACGAGCCGACCCTTTTTCTGGGCGGTTGTTAATTGTTCTCGAATTGTTTCCATAATATGCCCTCCGTAAAACGACCGCGTGTTAACCTACGACAAGGTGCTTTCTCACTTCTTACATTAAAGGTAGCAAGTTTACCTCGTCAGTGCAAGTAAGAATGTGGTCAAACGGCATTTTTTATGTAAAATTGGCGCCAAATTGATTATGATTAAGGTATCAAACTTTAATGAGGTGAAACTATGTTAAAAGAATTCAAAGCCTTTATTGCTCGTGGAAACGTGATTGACTTGGCCGTTGGGGTAATTATTGGGGCGGCGTTTACAGCTATCGTCAAGTCGTTGACTACCGACTTGATCAACCCACTGATTGGCCTATTCATCGGTAAAATCGACCTGTCCGGCCTAGTGTTCACGGTGGGCAGTGCCCACTTTAAATACGGTCTATTTATCAACGCGATCATCAACTTTGTGATCGTCGCGTTTGTGGTCTTTTTGCTAGTTAAGGCAATCAACAGAATTGTGCCGAAAAAAGAAGCGGAGGAAACTAAACCGGTACCGACTCCCACAGAGACCTACCTGGCAGAAATTCGTGACCTTTTAAAAGAAAAATCATAAATTATTTAGCACTTGGCCGTGACGGTTGAGTGCTTTTGTTTTACAATAGGCGCAACTTATTAATCACACGGGGGGATTTTTATGGATACAAACGATGCCTTTCAGATTCACTTACAAAAGTTACCGCGCCAGGATGAAAGGGCCATCGAGACGATCTACACCCTGGGCAATGGCCACTTCGGCGTCCGGGCATCGAATCCGCTGCAAGGGAAAAGTAGCCATTATAAGGGACAACCAGGCATGTTTGTAAACGGCTTTTATGATTTAACCGAACTATCATACGGTGAAAACTACTCGTATTACGCTCAGAATTCACAAACAATCTGTCAGCTGCCTGATCCACGGTACATTATTTTCGAACTGGACGGTAAACGTTCTGATGAAACGCCGTTTGACGTTAAGCTTGTAGACAAGAATTTGGACATGCGAACTGGCGTGTTGCTTGAGATTTTTGACATCAAGAGCCCCACTAACAAACAGTTTCGCCTAACGCTTCAATCCTTCGCCTCACACGCGGACAAGCATGTATTTGTGGTCAAATACAGTGTCTCAGCCCTCAACTTCACCGGTGCCTTAACGGTGATCAAGCAGGCCAATTATATTGACCAGCCGATCCAAAATACCGGTGACGATATGCGCGCCGCTCAGCCAAACATGGCGCTGGACCGCACCTTTATTAAAAGTAAGATTCCCACCATGCTGATCAGTACCCGGAAGAGCCAGTTAGCGCTGATCGTGGGTCAGCAAGCGTTAAGTGATAACCCAATGCAGGTCGCAGTCATTGATGATCTGCCCTGTCACAGCAAAACTTTTGATCTGACTCAGGGTCTTACGCAAAGTTTCAGTTTCGCGTATGCGGTCAGTTATCCGCATCCGTTACTGCAAACTACCCTAGTAGAATCCGAATTTGCTGAAACAACCGAAAAACAGCTCGCTAACAAATCATTTAAGGACTTGCTGACCGCTTCAACTGCCAAAGTCGATCAATTTTGGCAGAACAGCGATGTTGACCTGCAGGGTGACGCGACGCTAGCTCAGGGAATTCGTTTCAACCTTTTTCACCTGTATCAAGCAGCAGGCACTGATGGCCAGACCAGTATCGCTGCAAAGGGGCTAACTGGTCCGGGTTATGAAGGCCACTATTTTTGGGATGCTGAAATGTTTATGCTGCCGTTTTTCATCTATACACAGCCGGAAATGGCTAAACAGCTTCTGATCTACCGGTTTAATAAACTGCCGCAAGCACAACAACGTGCTCGTGAGATGGCCGTCCAAAGTGGCGTTATGTTTCCGTGGCGAACGATCAACGGTGAAGAAGCCAGCAGTTACTTTCCAGCGGGTACTGCGCAGGTGCACATTAACGCCGATATTGCCTACGCGGTGGACACGTACGTTCGGGTCACCGGCGATATGGATTTTCTAACCAATTACGGCTATGAGATGATTGTTAAAACCGCCCGCTTTTGGCTATCATACGGCCACTGGGCCACGGATAGCGCTCACGCAGGTAAGTTTGTGATCGATGATGTGACCGGCCCCGACGAGTATACCGCCATGGTCAACAACAATTATTACACGAATCGAATGGCGCAAAACAACTTGAGTATTGCCGTTAAATACTCGAAACTGCTGCAGCACAATCATCCGGAGAAGCTGGTCGCACTGGACGTTACACAAGATGAGATCGACCATTTCGACTATGCGGCAGACGAAATGTACCTGCCGTTTGACCGCACCCTGAAAATCAAGATGCAAGATGACGTTTCGACGTCTAAACCAGTGTGGCCGATCGATACGACACCGCGTAATCAATTTCCACTTCTCTTGCATTTTCACCCCTTGACCATCTACCATTATCAGGTCAATAAGCAAGCCGATACGGTCATGACTGACTTCCTGTTTCCAAAAGATCAAGATGCCGAACAACTGCAGCGCGACTTCAGTTACTACGAAGCTATTACGGTGCACGATTCGTCGCTATCAAGAGCCATTTTTGGCATCTTGGCACACCGCTTGCACCGGGCCAGTGACGCCTATCGCTACTTTATGGAAACGGTCATGATGGATCTAACAAACTCACAGGGAAATACCGCAGATGGCGTCCACGCCGCTAACATGGGCAGCACGTGGCTAAGCCTGATTTATGGGTTCGCAGGTCTGGGACTGGAAAAACAGACCTTTAACCTGTCACCGGAACTGCCTGAAGCTTGGACGAGTCTGAGATTTAGGATCAATTTTCACGGCCGTAATCTGGAAATCACAATCACCCAATCAGCGGTGAGCGTTAAATTAATGGCTGGACGGGCATTAAAATTTTACGTTCACCATCAAGAAGTTGAAGTGACTAAAAAAAGTCTGGTGAACGTTTTCCTAAAAACAAATTAACTGCCAAAAGCGGCTTAAAAGAAAAGTTTTTCAAACCTGACGCCTCAAAACGTCAGGCTTTTTGATCCTTCAAATTAAAAAGTTGAAACTGGTGCTAAGTAATTAGCTCAACTCTCATCCGTTAGCCTATCCATTTCACTTTCAAACGCCTAAATTGAAATGTGAAATTCAAGATCCTTGCGCACCATGCTGCAAACAAATTTCAGGAAACAAGTGCCATTCAAAATTTAAACGACTCCCTAAAATTAATCCTGCAACGCCCCACTTGAGCCATGTTGTTTGCGATATATTCATGAAAACCTTATCATTAAGTTATGAGGCAAAAACGATAAACTCATAGAAAAGAGGACTGATTATGAGAACAATTGCACTAAGGGTCATGCAAGATTCGATTGAAATTGCCTATTCAGCACAAGACAATCAACCACCCTATAGACGGTTTATCATCACCTATAACCCCGACCAGTCAATCGGCGATAACTTAGAGAAAATTAAGGTCGCGCTTGCTGGCCTATCGATTAATGCGGCCATCTTGCTCAACTCACTGGAATATGAATTCTCTGATACGATCATTGGTATTAATCATAACCGAATCGATATCGGTTTGGCGTTAACTAACATGTTAAATATTCCCGTCGTCTCACAGCAAGACGTGGATGAAAACGGGCTTGAAAAAGCGGTTCGGCGAAAACAAAGCTACAATGAATGGCATTTGGACTACTTCGGTGAATACGAGAAAAAGCGTAACTACGGCCAAGAAGCAATGCTGACCATTGGAAATGGTTTCTTTGGGTTGCGTGGTGCCTACGTAGAATCACGTGCCGATGAGGATAATTACCCAGGCACATACGTCGCTGGCGTTTACAACCAGTTAACGACTAAAATTGAGGGTCACGACGTCACCAACGAAGATTTAGTGAATATGCCAAATGCACAGTACATGACGTTCGGTGTGGATAATCAAGCACCCTTCAAAATAAATTCCAACGACATTCAAGATATCTACCGCAGTTTGGATCTGAAACACGGCACTCTGAAAACCACGATGCACGTTCAATTATCCACTGGTCATTCACTTTCGATCGTGACAACTAAAATTGCTAATATGCATGACTGGCATGACTATGCCATTCGCTACGCAGTGACACCAATGAACTTCAGCGGTACACTGCAAATTTATTCTGAGATCGATGGCACCGTCATTAACGGCAACGTTGAACGGTACCAGGATTTCGACCAACATCACTTACAGATCACCGGTATGAGTTCCCGTGAAAATGAGATCTACATGACTGGTGAAACTAAAACCTCCCACATTGAATTTGCAATCGGGAGTAATTTGCGTGCTGTCGATAAAAAGAAGCAGCCGCAAATTACTAGTCATAATGACGATAATCGGCTGCAACAAATGCTGTCCATCGATGTCAATGCGGGGCAAACGTATGCCTTCGAAAAAAACGTGTCGATCTACACCGCCCGTGAGACCCACGACGAGCCGCTGATCGAAGCCGCAACTAAGGACGTTGAGGCGGCTTCTTTCGATCAGACTGCTAAGCAAAGTGCAGCTTACTGGAAAGACGCCTGGAACAATTTTGATATCCGTATCACAAGCGACATTACCAGTCAAAAGCTGACCCGAGTCAATCTCTTTCACACGATGGTTTCAGCCGCAGCAATCGGTTCTGGTCAGCTTGACGCTTCAATCGGTGCCCGTGGATTGCACGGTGAAGCCTATCGGGGTCACGTTTTCTGGGACGAAATGTTTGTGCTGCCATTCTACACGCTGCACTACCCAGAACTGGCAAAGAATTTGCTGATGTATCGCTTCCGTCGCCTGGACGCCGCACGCGCATATGCTAAACAGGAAAATTATGATGGTGCAATGTATCCTTGGCAGTCAGGTCAGACTGGTGATGAACAGTCACAGTTCCTGCACCTCAACCCGATCACCCATACTTGGGATCCCGATAATAGCCGTTTGCAACGCCACGTGTCACTGGCAATTGCCTTTAATGTGATCAACTACACACAAGTCACTAACGATCACAAGTTCATGGATAACTACGGACTGGAAATGCTACTGTCGATCGCTAAATTCTGGGTCAGCGCGACAACCTACGACGAAAACGAAAAGCGATACAGTATATCACACGTCATGGGTCCTGATGAATTCCACGAAAACTATCCAAATGCGGATCAACCTGGATTGACGAACAACACCTACACCAACATCATGGTGGCATGGCTGTTCAACTACCTGCTTGATATCCGACCAGAGGTGCCTAAGGACGTCTTTAAGGCCGCTCAAGAAAAGAGTGTCCTCGATGATTCATTATTTGAAAAGATGCGCGATATTGCCCATAAATTGAAACTTGATATCAATAAAAACGGCATTATGGCTCAGTTTGAAGGCTACTTCAACTTACCAACGCTCAACTTCGATACCTACCGTCGCAAGTACGGCGACATTTCACGAATGGACCGGATCTTGAAGGCTGAGGGAAAGACTCCTGATGCTTATCAAGTTGCTAAACAAGCTGATACACTAATGGCCTATTACGTGCTAAATATTGGTGAAGTCGAACATATCTTGTCACAGTTAGGCTACAAGATGCCAAAGGAGTATCTGACTAAGAACATTCAGTACTACCTGAACCGCACAACGCACGGCTCCACTCTTTCACGGATCGTTTACTCGGTTCTGACCGAAATGGATGACAATATGGATCAATCATGGTCGCTATTTAGCCAAGCGTTATTCTCTGACTACTATGATATTCAAGGCGGAACAACTGCAGAAGGCATCCACCTTGGCGTCATGGGTGCAACGCTCATGATTGAAACCCGAAACTATGGTGGTGTTGATAGTCTGGGACGTGATATTCGAATCCACCCGAACCTGCCTGCCAAATGGACCTCGATTGCATTTAAACAACTCATTCGTGGTCACTGGTACGACTTTGAGATCACTCAGTCGCAGGTTCACGTGACCGCTGACGCTGACACGACGGTTCAAGTTGAAGGTCAACCCGTTGAACTAAAAGCTAACCAGGAAAAAGTTGTTGATTACTAATTTAAGGAGTGGTTACTATGGCAACATTTGATCAAATTAAAGGTTTCGTGTTCGATTTAGACGGTGTTATTACAGATACGTCGCTATACCACACGAAAGCTTGGCGGCAATTAGCCGAAAAGCTCGGCGTCACCTGGACTAAGACACTGGAAGATGGCTTAAAAGGGATCTCACGAATGGATTCGCTGGAGATAATTTTGAAGGCTGGTGGGATTGAAAACAACTACACCCACGACCAAAAAGTCGCCCTGGCTACTGAAAAAAACACCAACTACGTCAACGAGATCAAAAAAATGACACCGGATAATATTCTACCTGGTATCAAGGCCTTCCTGGATGACCTACGTGATAACGGCTATTTGATTTCACTAGCTTCCGCTTCTAAAAACGGTCCAACGGTATTGGAGCGTCTGCAGCTAACTGATTACTTCCCAAAGATCGTTGACCCTGCCAGTTTATCTAAGGGGAAACCAGATCCAGAGATCTACGTTAAGGGTGCTGAACTACTCAACTTGCCGCCGGAAGCCTGCATCGGGGTCGAAGATGCTGCTGCTGGAATCGAAGCTATCAATGCTGCCCACGAAACATCGGTTGGAATTGGTGATGCTCAGACACTGGCAGCTGCCGACGTTCGCTTTGACGACACTTCTCAGATGACCTTGGCGAATATTAAAGCCAAAATGGGTTAACTAATTTAAATGGGTCACAAATAGACGATGAGCGGTTATAACAAGTTCATCGTCTATTTGTGTCTGTAATGTTAGCTAAATGCATTCGCGGTATTTAAAAACTTGTGCTTGTCTCGGAAACAACGTCTAGTTGCTTGACGGTGAAGACCAAGCTTTCACTTTTAAAATGAGTTAACACTAAAAGCGTTAAGAGTCAGCTTAACTTTCAAATTGCTTCTTAACGCTTTTTTAATTCCCTTAACGCATATCACTTGTGAACTTCCAACGCCAACATAATCACAGTATGAAACCTATCTTGGCTGCAAACCCTCCAGCAAGAATTCACATACTTCTGTAGTCGTTTGATCCACATCCAAAGGTTTGTCACTCATAATAATATTAGGAATCAAATAGCCCACGATCACGCCGCTCACGATGCGAATGATCCGCATGGCATCCCAGTCAACAAGCTGACCCCTTTGCTTATACACATCGAACAAACTATCCACACCGTTTTGCAGCAGTGCACCAAGTTCACTAGTCAGATTCTTCAAAATAGTCGGGTTCTTGACCATCTCAGTGATAAAGATTTTCATTTCCTGCCGGTTATCCATCGCGTAAGTCATTCGATCGTGGACGACAAAGCGCAGAAATGAACTGAAATCATCAAACGTATTGTTAGTCAGACTAACTAAAAATTCACCGGCAACTTTAGGAAAAATATCTTGGATAAACGGCTGCAAAATTGCCTGCAAAAGCCCATCTTTAGTTTTAAAATGCTTGAAGACTGTGCCTTCTGAGACATGGGCAAGCTTTGCAATATCTGCAGTACTGGTATTCTCATACCCCTTTTGGGCAAAGAGCGTCAGACTGGCTTGCAAAACACTTTGCTGCTTCGTCGACAGACTGGTCGTTTTCATATTGTTGGCAAACAGTGTTTCAACATTTGTATGTTCTTGTGCCATGGTATCTTCTCCGTCTTTTAGTTTCAAGCTCAATACTACACCAAATTCGGACACGTTTGGCAGTTTCAACTCATTTTTCTAATAACTCTTAAATATTTTGCGCAATCATTGTCTGGTGACTGCTAGCATGTGTGGTTGCATCGTTGGCAACCCGCTTTTCAGCCGCCAGATTCTTGTTTGCCGTAGCCAGCATCAAACGGATCCGGTTAAGCTGATTAACCACCGAAGTTCCAGGATCATAGTCGATTGGTGCGATATTAGCACCCTTAAATTGGCGCCGCAGTTCTTTGACCATTCCCTTACCCACAATGTGGTTTGGCAGACAACCAAACGGCTGCATGCAGATGATGTTTGGCACACCGCTCTTAAGCAGTTCAATCATTTCACCAGTTAGGAACCAGCCTTCACCCGTTTGGTTACCCAGTGAAAGGATCTTGCTGGCGTCACCGGCCACTTTTTCAATCGCTTCGATGCCATGGAACCGCTTTGAGGCGTTCAGTGCCTTTTGCATGGGTTGTTCACACCACTTGATGACTTGCAGGGCAAATTCGGCAAACCACTTTGCCTTGGCAGATGCTCCCAAGTGTTGGTACTTGTAGATCTGGTTATAAAGTGAGTAGTTCATGAAGCCCACGATATCAGGCACAACGGCTTCGGCACCCTCCTTTTCCAGCAAATGCACAATGTCATTGTTGGCAATCGGGGAGTATTTGACCAAAATCTCACCCACCAGACCGACTTTGGGTTTAACCGCGTTATTGAGCTTAACGGTGTCGAAATCCTGGACGATCTGATTAACGTTGCGTTTAAATTCCTTAAAACTGCCCTTTTCAATCGAAGGCTTAACTAATTTGAGCCAGTCTTCATGCATCTGGTCGATTTTACCGGGTTCCGTTTCGTATGGCCGGGTATGGTAGACCACCTGTTCAAAGAGGTCACCATATAAGAAGGCAATCGCTACCCGCCGTAACAGCGGTAGCGTCATCTTAAAGCCCGGCGTTTCCTCGACACCTTGATTCCCTAATGATAATGAGACCACTGGAACTTGGCCGAAACCGGCATCTTTGAGTGCCTTTCGAATCAACGGAATGTAGTTTGTGGCTCGACAGCCACCGCCAGTCTGGGTCATCATGACCGCCGTATGGTTCACGTCATACTTTCCACTCTGGAAGGCTTCGACCATCTGGCCAATCGAGATGATGGCTGGGTAGCAGGCATCGTTATTAACGAATTTTTGACCCACATCGACTGACTTGCGGTCGTTCATCGGCAAGTTAACGACGTTGTAGCCAGATGCGCGTAATGCGACGTCTACGAGGCCGTGCTGATGAATTGGTGACATCATCGGCAACAGGAGCGTGTAGCCCTGCTTGTGCATTTCTGGCGTAAAGTCCACCGGCGTGGCATTTTCATGCAATTTAACTGGCATAATTTTACGGTTCTGACGTTCCTTAACAGCCGCTTTCAATGACCGCAGCCGAATCCGGACAGCACCCATGTTCGTGCCTTCATCGATCTTTAAGGAAGTGTAGAGCCGGTTATACTGACTCATGATCTCTTCAACTTGATCGGTATCGATGGCATCGATGCCACAGCCAAAGGAGTTCAACTGCACAAATTCCAGTTGAGGGGTCTTGGCTGCGACCCGAGCTGCCGCGTAAAGCCGTGAGTGATAGACCCACTGGTTAACAACTCGCAGGCCCTGAACGTCACCCAAGTGGGCAATTGAATCTTCGGTCAAAACGTGGAACCCTTCAGCAGTCATGATCTGTGAAATTCCATGATTAACTTGCGGATCCAAATGGTATGGGCGCCCCGCCAGCACAATCCCGTGTTCACCAGTGGTCATCAGCATCCGCATGGTGTCTTCACCACGGTTGCGAATCTGGAGCTTGAAGTCTTCAAGGGCGTCATAGCCGGCTTTGAGGGCTTCCTTGATCTCGGCGTGACTGATGTCAAATTCCCGTAAGGCATCGTATAAGTTATTGGCAGTCCCTTTTTGATCTGCCAGGTTGAGGTACGGCGAGATCAAGTTGACCTTACCAGACGTGATCTCATCAACATTATTGCGAATGACGTTTGGATAAGACTGCACGATTGGGCAATTAAAATGATTGTCAGAATCGTGATTTTCGTCAACTTCATAAACAACAGCCGGGTAGAAAATGGTCTTATAGCCATGATCGATCAGCGCTTGAATATGACCATGAACCTGTTTAGCGGGGTAGCAAACTGTATCTGAAGGAATGGTCTCCATCCCCTTTTCATACTGCTTCGCATTCCCCTTTGGTGAGAGCTGGGCGCGAATGCCTAAGTGGCGGAAAAACGTTTGCCACAGCGGGTAGTTTTCGTACATGTTCAAGACTCGAGGAATGCCAATGGTCCCACGATAAGCCTGTTTCTTTCTCAAAGGCCGGTAACTAAACAGCAGTTTGTACTTTTCTGCTACCAGATTGACCTTACCGTTATCCTTTGGTACTCGCTGTTTCATACCACGAGCTTCTCCACGTTCGCAACGGTTACCAGTCACAAACCGGCGGCCGTCGTTGAAAATGGTGATGGTCAGAGCACAGTTATTTTCGCAGGCGCCACAGTGCATGTACTCTTTCTTAAAGCTCAGATTGTCCATTTGGTCAACGTCTAGTAGAGTGGTCTCGTCACCTTCCTGGTAGGCATCTTCGGCGATTAAAGCAGCACCGTATGCGCCCATCAACCCGGCAATATTAGGTCGAACCACGTGGGTACCAGCGATTTTTTCAAAGGCACGTAAGACAGCCTCGTTATAAAAGGTCCCGCCTTGACAGACAATATGGTGACCCATATCCTCGATACGCCGCATTTTAATAACTTTAAACAGCGCGTTTTTAATAATTGACACGGACAGGCCAGCAGCGATGTCACCAATCGTGGCGCCTTCTTTTTGAACCTGTTTAACCTTAGAGTTCATGAAGACTGTGCAACGTGAACCCAGATCAGACGGATGTTTAGCTAGCAATGCAGCCTGGGCAAAGTCCTGAATCTTATAGTTTAGTGAAGTTGCAAACGTTTCGAGAAATGACCCACAACCAGATGAGCACGCCTCGTTTAATTTAATCGTCGACAAAGCATCATTTTTAATGGTCATGGCCTTCATATCCTGACCACCAATGTCTAAGATAAAGTCTACGTCAGGTTCAAAGTAGTGGGCAGCACGATAGTGGGCCACCGTTTCAACTTCGCCGATGTCGACCATCAAAGCGTTTTTAATCAGATGTTCGCCGTAACCCGTGACGGCCGCTTTGCCGATGACCACGCCAGCTGGTATCTTGCTGTACATGTCACGTAAAATTGTCTTGGTTTTTTCCAGCGGGTCACCATCGTTACTATCATAGTAGGTGTACAGCAATTTATTATCGTCACTGACTAGCGCCACTTTAGTGGTGGTTGAACCCGCATCGATACCGAGAAATGCAGTTCCCTGATAACTGTCCAAATCCCGGGTGTCGACCTTAGCCATGGCGTGCCGCTTTCTGAATTCCTGTAACTCATTATCATCCTTGAATAAAGGCTCCAGGGAATGGCTTGGCTTCATTCCAGAATCATCGCCATTTAGCAGCTGATCCAAAAGGCCGTTCAGAGTCGTTAACGGCTGATCAAACGCGTAAAGTGCCGCCCCCTTGGCAACGAATAACTGAGGATCTTCTGGGAAAATAACCTCTTCTGGTTTAAGCTGTAAGGTGTCAATAAAGCGGGCCCGTAGCTGATCCATAAAGTAGAGTGGACCACCTAGAAAAGCAACGTGACCGCGAATCTTATGCCCGGCAGCTAGGCCAGAGATCGTCTGGTTAACAACGGCTTGAAAGATGGAAGCCGCAATGTCGGCTTTATGAGCACCATCGTTGATCAGCGGCTGCACATCGGTTTTGGCAAATACACCGCACCGACTGGCAATCGGGTAAATCGTTTTGGCGTCCTTAGCCATAGTATTTAAACCATTCGCATCGGTTTTGAGCAGGGTTGCCATTTGATCGATGAACGCCCCGGTACCACCGGCACAACTACCGTTCATCCGTTGTTCCAAAGAATCGCCGAAGAAGGTGATCTTTGCATCCTCACCACCGAGTTCAATTGCAACGTCTGTTTCTGGAATCAGGGTCTCGACGGTTTTGGTGCAGGCAATCACTTCTTGAACAAATTTTAATTTGAGCAAGTTGGATAGTCCAATGCCACCAGATCCAGTAATCGTGCAGGCCAGTTTTAAATCGCCACCGAGTTCATCGATAGCTTCCCGGAAAATCTTTTCAGTGGCCGCTTTAACGTCAGAGTAGTGACGTTCGTAACGGGCGAAAACGGTGTGATTATGGTCATCCATGACCACGAGTTTGACGGTGGTCGAACCAACGTCAACACCCCCAAAGTAATTAGTAGTTGTCATTTCTCTCACCTCTGCTACTTGAGTGCGCAATTGCAAGTGCGCGTGTCTACGTATATCCGTTTAAAAACTTCAACTTTAAATAAAAATTAATTTAAAGTGAAGTGACTACTCACTTAGAGTAAACCCCTATCGTTAAAGATTTCAATAGCATATATATTTATTAGTTTTTTGCTGTTTTAAACGTGGAATATATTTTGAGAAAGGAAGGAATATTATTCCAAGCACCCATTATTGCAGTTCACTTTTCCAACCTTACTAATTGCATTAAAAAACGACCCGCAGTCGCCCGCAAGTCGTTACACATCATAAAATCAAAAACTTATTTAATTAAATTAAAGTGCTTCAAACCGTTAACGATCCCATTATTCATGTTGGTAGTCGTTACGTAAGCGGCCTTCTTCTTAGCCAGTTCATGGCCGTTGCCCATCGCAATTGGCGTGTCCACCATCTCAAACATCTGCAGATCATTGAGCTGATCACCAAACGCATAGGTTGGAATATGTTCTAGGTGAGCAGATTCCAGTAAGATCTTAATGCCCGTTCGTTTAGAAATACCGTAGTTCATGGTATCCAGTGCTCGCGGATTATTTCGAACCAGCGACAAGACGCCGTCAAAACGCTTTTGGTAGGCTTCTTCTTTATCGGCATTAAAGACGTTCATAAAGTTGATTGCCTCTTTGTGATAAAAATCTGGATCAACTTTGGCATCCAGCCGCAACAGTTTGAAGTTTTCACGAGTGGCGTCATTCGCCTGATTCAGCCGGAAACCCTTATTATTGAAATAACCGACCGGGTCTCCCTGTTTGTTGGCGTAGTTGGTAAAGTCTTCGATAACTGACGTGGGAATGACTTCTTGGTGCAGTTTCTTTCCTTTGTACTGCACGTAGCTGCCGTTCGCACTGACAATCGAATCGATACCCGTCTCATCCAGTACGTATTGAACTTCAAAAATATTTCGGCCGGTGGAAACGACAGATAAAATGTTGTGCTGTGACATCTGTTTGATTGCTTCGATGCTAGAAGGCAGTACATTCTTCTGGTCATCGAACAGCGTCCCATCCAAGTCAAAAAAAACAATTGCATCATACATATGGCTACACACTCCTTACCCTTTTGAACACATTATACTACTTGTTATTTTTTTGCTGGGAAATGAAGGCTTACTGGTCGCCAAATTCTGGGAATTGACAGGTAAAAGACAGCTTTTCCGAAGTTACTTTTTTTTAGAGCGATCCACTTGAAAACCAATTTTTATGACTTTCTTTGGCGTTCCCGAGTAAGTTCTAAAATAAATTCTCCTACCCAAAAGGTCGCTTTTAGCATCAACGAGGGTATCCAAAGGTTTCTCTGCGTCCAACTACCACTAAACGAGGCCTGTGAACGGCGACCAAGTGGATATTCACATCGGGTTAACCCCTTCACGACAATGTTTAAAGCCATTTCTAAATTATTTTGTGAAAGAACATGTAGTATAGGTTCAAACTGTGGTACACTATATGTTGCATATTTCAATAAAAGAGGGGCTATTATGGTGATTATTACAGCCGGAATGATTGGTGTCGGGAAAACAACTTTAACGGGAATGCTTGCAGACCACTTAGGGACGAAAGCATTTTTTGAGCCCGTGGGCGATAACCCGGTACTGCCGTTATATTACTCAGATCCAAAGCAGTACGGCTTTTTGCTGCAGATTTACTTCTTGAACAAACGTTTTGCGATGATCAAGAAGGCCTTGTCCGATGATAACAACATCTTGGACCGCTCAATTTACGAAGACGCCTTGTTTACCAAGGAAAACAACGCCGAGGGTAATATTACGGATACCGAGTTATCAGTTTATCTGAAGCTGCTTGACAACATGATGAACGAACTTAATTCGCTACCTAAAAAAGCACCGGACTTGCTCGTTTACGCTGACAGTGACTTCGATACGATTCTGTATCGCATCAAGAAGCGCGGTCGCGACTACGAACAAGTTGACAGCCACCCTGAACTGGAATCTTACTACTACAAGATGTGGTCTGCCTACCAGAAATGGTTCGAGGACTTTGACGTCAGTCCAAAGATCAAGATCAATTTACAAAAGTATAATTTGGAAGATCCCAAAAATGTTCAAATCGTTCTTGCTCAAGTCGATGAAGCTTTGAGCAAGATCCGGACGAAAGATTCAGTGGCAATGTAATTTAGACAAAAAAAGACTTAGCGGCCATCGAGCTGCTAAGTCTTTTTAAGTTTAACCGCCACGCCTAACCCGTTTCGTTCGTACTATCCGTTCGTACAATGATCACGTCAATTTGCGCGTTAGCAACCACATAGCTGGCGTTGGAACCCATTAACATCCGTGAGACCGCATTCGAACCAGTGGCACCCAAAATAATTAAGTCTGCTTTGAACAGCGATGGCAAATTTTTTGCCAGCTCTAGCTTAGGATTACCAAACGTCACGTGCATTTCCACCCGGGGAACGCCAGCTTTAATTGCCAGGTCATGGTAGCTGGCGACGCGACGTTCCATTTTTGATTTCACTTCGTCCAGCACTTCTTGATCCAAGGCGCCGAAACCAAACTGCGCCTGACCAACGCCAATCAACTTTCCTAAGTCAAGCACGCTAACAATGAACAAGGCCGCTTGGTTTCGCTGTGCAACAGCAATTGCCTTTTCCAGTGCCAGACGCGCCTGCTTTGAACCATCAACGCCAACAATAATACGCTGGTAATGACTAAGCTCTACCATTGCCACCACCCTCCTTAATCGGTTAATTCGTTTGCCAGTGCCTCGATGGAACGCCCATAAATGGCCATGGCCATCATTAAGTCAGAAATCGGCTGGAATTCATCTACTTGATGCATCGTGTCCGGCGTGTGGTCTTGAAACAACGCACCAAAGGCCACACCACGCTTCATTAGACGACCATATGTGCCTCCACCAACGACCTCAGGCTGAGCATCCTTCTTGCCACTGATTTCTTTATAGGCGTCCATTAGTGTCGTCACAATCGGGTCTTTCGGGTCAACGTAATGCGGTACCATTTCCCGACCCTTACTCAATTCAAAGTGATTCTGGTCAGCCACTGCCGTCAATTTTGTCTGCAGATCATCAGCCGTCATGCCCTTTGGATACCTGAAGTTCAAAACGATCTTACCAGGTTTCCCAGCATCAAAAGCCATCACCCCAATATTCATGGTCAAATCACCCATAATCTCATCGGTGAAAGCCAGGCCCAGTTTGTGCACACGTGAATCATCATGTAAATCACCACCGACCAGCATTAAGAATTTCAGCGCATCCCCACCAAAATTGAGGTCCTTTAAAAATGACGCCAAGTAAGTCCCAGCGTTGATACCGTTTTTAGGCTCCATTCCGTGCGCTGCCTTGCCAATCACGTGGAGGTGCACGCCATCTTTGTCGATATGAACGTCACCAGTAACGGGAGCCGTATCGAGAAATGCGGTAAAATCGCTCACAAACTGCTCATTGTCATCGGTTTCAACGATTGCTTCAGCATCACGAGGAACCATATTCTCCCGTAAGCCGGCCGCAAAATGGGTCAGGGTGAACTGACCGCCATTTTCTCCCGGCGTGGTCAACGTAAAGGTGACATTTCCCTTCTCACCATTGATCAAGGGAAACTCAGCGTCGGGAGAAAAACCCATGGTTGGTTCGGGCTGGGTCTTAAAATAGTGCGTCATGCCTGTCCAATTGCTTTCCTCATCCGTGCCAAGAATAAAGCGAATCTTCTTATTGAGCTTAATCCCATTTTCCTTGAGAATCTTCAACCCATAATAGCAGGCGAGTGCTGGACCCTTATCGTCCGAAGTACCACGGCCGTATAAATTGCCGTCCTTTTCGGTCAGCTTAAACGGTTCAGTCGCCCAGCCTTCGCCGGCAGGCATAACGTCCACATGAGCAAGAATGGCAACGGTCTCGTCTCCTTCGCCATACTCGACATAACCCGCCAAATTGTCCAAGTTAGTCGTTTTAAAACCGTCTCGGTCAGCCATTTTTAAGAAGGCCTGCAAGGCATTTGCCGGACCAGGTCCTAAGGGTGCGTCCTCGGTTGCTTTTGCGTCATCACGAACACTTTGAATCGCAATGAGGTTGGATAAATCTTTTAAATACGCTGCCTGATGTTCTTGGGCAGCAGCTTTCCAATCAATTGACATAAATGATGTCCTCCAATATTGAGTTCTCATAGTTCATTCTAGCATATTCTCTATGGTGTGCGTGAGGTAAACGGTTGTTGTTTAGTGTCTGTATACGGTTATTTAACAGCGTTCAAATTTGGTTGAGCTCTCAGCCTGAATTGGTCAGCCATTCACCGCTCACCAACCCTGTTTATTCATGGCCTCAGAAGCACTACCGGTAATTCAATGTGCTATACTCAAAATAAGAACACTAGACAGGAAGGCGATTATCGTGCAAACACTTACAGATGAAATTCTTTCGCAGACAATTCGAATTCGGCCAAAAGAAAGCCACAAGGGTACCTATGGGCGGGTCTGCTTAGTCGGTGGAAACGATCACTTTGGCGGCGCAATTTTGATGGCAACTGAAGCCAGTGTTTATAGCGGTGCTGGGCTGAACACCACCCTCACCGATCCCAGTAATTTTGTCAGCCTGCACGCTCGAATGCCTGAAGCAATGGTTGCCGATTTCACGTCGCAAGCCGAATTAACTGAGTTGGTGGCAGCGGCCAATACCGTTGTAATTGGTCCCGGACTAGGCACGACCACGCAAAGTTTGCACGTGTTGCAAACGGTATTTAACACCGTGGCACATAACCAAACGCTCATCGTGGACGGCTCGGCAATCACGCTTGTAGCCGATAAAAGTCTTCAGCTCCCCGATGCACAGTTGATCTTTACACCACATCAAATGGAATGGCAGCGACTGTCTGGTATTAAAATTGCCGACCAGACGGATGAAGCCAATGAAAAAGTCAGACGGGAACTGGGTGGAACGGTCGTTTTGAAATCCCATCAAACTAAAATCTACGCGCCAAATGGCAGTTATCTTAATACGGCCGGCACCCCAGCACAAGCCACGGGCGGCATGGGTGATACGTTAGCGGGCATGATTGGTGGTTTTACAGCTCAATTTGCTGATCAGACCAACGCTGTCCTTGCTGCAGTCTACGCCCACAGTGCCATTGCCGATGAGCTGGCCGAGCACCAGTACGTGGTTTTACCAACGCAAATCATTCACCAATTGCCGCAGTTTATGCATGATCATCAGGCCTAACATTTTAAAAAAACTGGTTTTCACAAAATGGTTTAGCAATAATGTGATGAGTTCCTTGACGTCATAATCAATCTTAGTGTTCAATCATCTCAAGACCATTATCCTGCGTCGCCGTGTGTCATCATTCAAATTCCGGTGTATAACACTAAAAAAGAAAATCTCTTGATTGTCGAGGATTTTCTTTTTTAGTGTTATAATTCTAGAATTTAAATCAGTTTTGTCACATAGTCTTTTATTTTGTCATTACTTAATTCTTAACAGTTGCCGCAAGCGCTGTGTTCGGTCACCAAGTACAGTGTCAGCTAGGCGCGTATGCAAAACTAGATAGACGTACAAATACCCGGCAACCACTACTGCAATGGTAACCACAAAAAGGCTGATTACCTTGGTATCCACAACGGCAAAATGTTTGAAGACCCAACTGCTGACTTTGACCATTAAAAAGGCCACCGCACACATGATTAAAGAAAAGCTGAGAATACCATTAGTCTTCTTAGCGATGCCTTCAAAATCAACACCGAATTCCCCATTCAACCAGCGAATAATCAAGTAATTGACCACTAAGAAGCCAACCGTTGTTGCCACTAATGGTCCAAAAACGCCTAAATAGTGGATACATGGCCACTGTAACAAAAGCTTAACGATGGTACCTACCGCGAAATAGCGAACGGCTCGCTTATTTTGCGAAACCCCCTGCATGATTGCTGACATCACACTGAACAGTCCCAGCATAATCGAGACAAACGAAGAAAAGGCCAGAACAGCTGCCGCTAGTTCCTTATGTGAGGTACCATAGAAAAGAATATTCAATGGATGAGCGATGGCGGCCATGCCCAAAGCACTTGGAATCATGACGAATTCAAACAGCAAAACAGAATTGGTTAGTTGCTGACTAATATCTTTTTTATCATGCCGTGTATAGGCTTCTGAAAGTAATGGCACAACAGTAATTGCCAGCGCTGAAGACAATGAAACCGTAATCATGATCAGTTTATTGGCGTTCACACTGAACATGGCGAACAAGTCATTCAGTTGCCATTCGGACGTGATTCCTGTACTGCGCATGAAGTTGAAAAAAGTATATTGATCGATCAGTTGGAAAATAGTAATTCCAGCACCTAAAACAATAAATGGCAGCGCCTGTTGTAAAATCTCTTGGTAGAGCTGCTTGGCTGGTACCACAATTTGGTTATTACTGCCGGCACGAAGTGAATCAAAGGTCGACTTATGCCGTAAATAATACCATAGCAGTGTTAAGGTTCCTGCAATCGCACCGATACACGCCGCAAAGGTTGATTGTGAAACGGCGGTTATCCAACTGCCATGGAGAACGCGCATAATGATATACGCCGAAGCAAGCATGTAAACCACTCGAGCCAATTGTTCCACAAATTGCGAAATGGCCGAAGGTGCCATCTGCTGGTAACCTTGAAAAAAGCCCCGTGAAAGACTCATGATAGGAATAATCAAGACTGCCCACGCAAGTGAATGTAACACTGGAATCACTCGCGGGTCACCGCCGTCAAAAAGCGGTGCGCCAAAGAAAAGTAGCCCAGCACAAATTATCCCAGTCAAGGCGGCTAGGACGAAACCATGCTTATATAGCCGAAACCCCACGCCATATTCGTTCATGGTATTATAGTGAGCCACCTGTTTAGCGATGGCAGATGGAATCCCTGCAATGGCAGCAATCAGGAAGAAACTGTAAATATTGTAGCCCTTCCCATACAGCGCATTACCTTGGAAGAAGTAGCTGCCAAACCAAATTCCCCAAGGGATAATGTAAATGGCACCTAAGATGCGTGAAAAGATGCTACCGGCAGTCATCCAGGCTGAGCCCTTCACCATTTGTTCCTTTGAATCTGGGACGGTTGCCGTTCCCTTATCGCGATTTGACGCTTCAGTCATTTTGTTAACCTGCTTTCATCGTGCATTTTGCAAATTCCATACTATTTTAATATGTTTTAGTGCTTTGAGCAATGGCTTTCTGCAGAAGTTAACCAAACTTCACCATTTAAATAACTGGAAACGATTAACACTTCTTTTAATTTTGTCTAAGTTCCCAGTGTTTCCCGCAAATCAACGCCATTTTGGTATAATATTATGAGTAATTAATGCCACTGGGAGGTCACTTTTGAGACAGCTAAAGAAACATCTTATTCCAATCTTATGTGTGCTTCTAACCCTGGTAGGTCTGTTGGGTGGTGCAATGATTATTCGACGCCTGCAAGCCAACTATATCCGGCAGAATTACACGACATCAGCAACCCCAACGATCTTCGTCCACGGTTGGACCGGTGATAAACATTCAGAACAAGAGATGGTTGATGCCGCGCAAAATAGTAAGGTGGCTCGGCACGTGATGTCAATTTCCGTCACACCGACCGGGATCATTAAATTTAAGGGGCATTTGACTCAACGTGAGAAGAATCCCATCGTCGAGGTCGTCTTTAAAAATAATCGCGCTGGTGAGGTTCAAGATGCCATGTGGCTCAAGTCAATTATGGCAGCTTTAAGAGCCAAGTATCACGTAACAGCTTACAACGCAGTTGGGCACTCAATGGGTGCATACGCTTGGGTTTATTACAATCTGATGGTGGGAAATGATGCTAAGCAGTACCCAGAATTGAAAAAGGCCGTGCTGATTGCCGGTCCATATGATGGCATCATTAATAATCATAAATTAAATCAACCAACGGAATTTCCGTTGAATAAGCTATGGGATGACAGGCCAAACGCTAATCGTTTGCTACCAAATGGCAAGCCGAAAATTATTCATCCAGAATACCGACTACTGTATCGAATGAGAGCCAGATTTCCAAAGCAAGCAAGGGTGTTAAACATCTACGGCAATCTTGAAAATGGTACACATTCAGATGGTGTAATTTCGATTCCTTCAGCGAGGTCGCTGGCCTATCTGATAAGTGGTCGGGTACAGGAATACCGTGATTATCAGGTAAAGGGACCAAACGCTCAGCATAGTCGGCTACACCAACATAATTTCTTCGTGGACCGAGCGTTAATTAATTTTCTATGGAAGAAAACAAGTGTGCGGTAAAGTAGTTAAAGGGCCAGGTTTCAGTTGGGGATGAGCAAACGCTTCTTGAATTTTAAGAAAGCTTCCTCTCCAATTGGTTAGGTCAATTTACGCACCCGCTTAACTATGTATCCGTTAAGGCCGAGAATCTTAGAAATAAATAGTATTACGAACCAAAAAGGCGTGCTCTTATCAGGTAGCACGCCTTTTATCTATCTAAAATGAAACGCATAACTAGCAGACCATCTACCCTAATAAATGCAGGGAAAATGGTAATTGTCAAACCCCAGTTTAATTCAACGCTCGCCAGCCAATATCGTGACGGAAGGTGAATGCCTTCGTATCGACATCGGCGTCCAGTGCGGTATTGACGTGCGTTTGAGCAACCTGTAAATTATCTGCTTTGGCCGTGACCATCATCACACGACCGCCGTGACTGACTAGTTGGCCATCGACTTCAGCGACCCCTGCATAAGTGACTAACAGGTCGGGGTCAGTAATAACAGGCAGTGGGCGACCATTAACAACGTTGCGCGGATAATCACGCGATGCAATGACCGTTCCAAGATAATACTGTCCACTTTGCCAAGTCACGTCAGGCAGCTGCCCCTGTTTTAACGCCAAAATCAAGTTTCCCAAATCGGACTGTAACTGTGGTAAAACGACTTGAGTTTCCGGATCACCCATTCGCACATTAAATTCAATCACTTTTATTCCAGCCGCAGTATTGATCAGGCCAGCGTAAAGAAAACCGTTAAACGGTGTGCCATTGACTTTCATTGCCGATAAAATTGGGCGAATGACGTGTTCGATTGCTCGTGACTTTAACGTTTCGTTGATGTGTGGCACCGGACTGTAAGCTCCCATGCCACCAGTATTAGGCCCCTTGTCACCGTCGTTAAGACGCTTATGATCTTGAGCCACCGGCATGGTGATAAAAGTTTCACCCTGTACCATCGCAAACAACGAAAATTCTTCCCCCGTTAAAAAGTCTTCAAACAGCAGTTTTTTGGAACCTGAAGCAGCAAGACGATGAATGGCCTGTTCGGCTTCCGCCATCGTACGAGCAATAATAACGCCCTTCCCTGCTGCGAGTCCGTCAGCCTTGATCACCAAGGGCAACGATTGACCAGGCAGACTGCTTAGAGCCGCTTCCGGATCATCAAACTCTTGATACTTTGCAGTTGGTACACCGCTTTTAGCCATCATCTGTTTGGCAAAAGTTTTGGAAGATTCTAACTTAGCAGCCTGCTGATCAGGTCCGAAGATTGATAGATCACGAGCTTGAAAGTAGTCTACAATTCCAGCAGATAAGGGTTGTTCCGGGCCAACGACCGTGCATTGAACCTTCTTTGTTTCAGCAAAAAAGGCTAGCTTAGAAAATTCTAACTCCTCAATGTCAACCGTCGATACCCGTTCTAATTCATTCATTTTGGGGTTGCCAGGAGCGACGTATACCTGTCGATCTGACTGCTTAGCCAGCGTCTGCGCCAACATGTACTCACGGCCGCCACCGCCAACAATTAACCAGTTTTCCATGTTTTTCTCCTCATTAAAATTAATGCTTGAAGTGACGAACGCCAGTAAAGATCAACGCGATACCGTATTCGTCAGCCTTATCGATCGACGCTTGGTCTTTAATGCTGCCACCTGGTTCAACGATTGCTTTGATTCCATTTTGAGCAGCGTATTCTACGCAGTCATCCATTGGGAAAAAGGCGTCGGAAGCCACCACTGCATTTTTAAAATTATCCTTTTCCTTGGCCTTGTCAACCGCAATCTTTAGCGAATCGATTCGGTTCATCTGCCCAGCACCCACACCAAGCGTTTGGTTAGCCGTGGTGACAACAATTGCGTTACTCTTCACGTGCTTAACCACCGTTTGGCCAAATTCTAAGGCTTCTAACTGAGCTTGCGTTGGCTGTGCCTTTGAGACGACCTTAAAATCAGCAATGCTTTCATGAGCAGTGTCAGCATCTTGTAGAAGCGCACCACCTAACACTGTGACGAGGTCTTGATGATGAGTGTCCATTTTAGCAAAATCCAGTGTCATGATACGTAAGTTCTTCTTCTTAGCCAAAACGGCATAAGCGTCTTCGTCAAACGCCGGTGCAATAATGATTTCCAAGAATAAGGCGTGCATTTTTTCTGCCGTAGCCAGATCCACTTTACGGTTCAGCGCAATAATGCCGCCAAAAATAGAAATTGGATCCGCCTCATAAGCTAAGTTCCAAGCTGACAGTAAGTCGTCGCCGACACCGATACCACAAGGATTCATATGCTTCAAAGCAACTACCGTTGGTTGTTCCGTAAAATCGGCAATGATTCGCAGTGCAGCATCGGCGTCACGAGTATTATTGTAAGATAAGGCCTTACCGTGAAGCTGCTTGGCATTTGCCAATGAATAACGCGCCGGAATTGGTTCCTTATAGTATGCGGCTTTTTGATGACTATTTTCACCATACCGCATATCTTCAACTTTCTCGTAGGTCAAAGTGAGCTTATCGGGAAAGGCGTCACTGGTCATGTATGAAGCTATCAATGCATCGTACGCTGCTGTTTGTCGGAACACCTTAGCTGCAAGGCCGCGCCGATATTTGGCGTCCACCTCATTAGCATCATAACGTTTGAGAAATTCCGCATAGTCTGCTCGGTCGGTAATCACCGTCACGTCTTGATAGTTTTTGGCCGCTGCACGTAGCATTGAAGGACCACCAATGTCGATTTGTTCAATTGCTTCGCCATCAGTAACACCCGCTTTTTGGATCGTTTCCTTAAACGGATATAGATTAACGCAAATCAAATCAATCGGGTTGATATTGTTTTTCGCTAATTCAGCCATGTGTTCCGGATTATCGCGTTTTGCCAATATCCCAGCGTGAATACGTGGATGCAGGGTTTTCACCCGTCCGTCTAACATCTCGGGGAAACCAGTGATATCTTCAACGGCAGTGGCTTTGACACCAGCATCAGTCAACGCCTTTAGAGTACCTCCTGTGGAGATGACCTCGTACCCGCGCGCCACCAGTTCAGCTGCAAAGTTCGTAATACCAGTCTTATCAGAAACACTCAACAATGCTAATTTAGCCAATTAAAGCACTCCTTTTTCAATTAAATGACGAATCGTTTCTGGATATAATCGATGTTCTACTGCATGAATCTTAGTTGCCAACGTTTCAATAGTGTCTTGGTCAGTCCTACGAACCGGTTCCTGAGCAATAATCTCACCAGTATCGACACCATTATCGACAAAGTGAATGGTCACACCGGTCACAGCAACACCAGCGGCATAGGCGTCTTCAATCCCGTGTCGACCGGGGAATGACGGCAATAACGCTGGATGAATATTAATGATATGGCGTGGAAAAGCCGCTAGTAACGTGGGACCGACGATCCGCATATAACCCGCTAACACTAAAATAGTGACCTGATACGGCGCCAGTTCCTGCAATAATTGACGTTCACGCTGAGCTTTACTGACCCCTTTGTGAACCAGTGACATAATCACTGGAATATGGTGTCGATGGGCTCTTTCAATCACCGGTGCGTCGTTTTGGTCACAAACCAAAACACAGATATCAGCCGGTAGATCAGCATTTATCAATGCCTCAAAATTGGTTCCATTACCTGAAGCAAAGACGGCGATGCGAGGCTTAGTTCGCGTATTCGACTGCGTGTTCACGTCGCTTCACCACCTCACCAATCATTTGGTAACCCGTTTGCTGCTTATCGAGTGCGGCTTGGACAGCAGTTAACTCTTCGTCGCCAACAATCAGCACCATCCCGATCCCCATGTTGAAGACCCGTCGCATTTCTGACGTTGAGACGTGTCCAGCAGTTTGTAAGATCTGAAAAATGGTTGGAACTTCCCAGCTTGCTGGATCAACGGTGGCCGTTAAATTATCAGGAATCATCCGACCGAGATTATCCGCTAAGCCCCCGCCCGTAATATTAGCTGCCGCATGTAATTGTCCAGCTTGAATGAGTGGATAAACGTCTGCAAAATACAGTTTAGTGGGGGTCAATAACGTACTGATCAGTGATTGCTGTAGGCCATCGTAAGTGGCATTAACATCCAATTGAGCGTCCGCAATAATTTTCCTGACTAACGAATAACCGTTAGAATGCACGCCACTGGAAGTTAGACCAATCAGATGATCACCTGCCTGTACTTTCATACTGCCAAGCAGCTTGGATTTATCGGCTAAGCCCACCGCAAAACCGCTCAAATCATAGTCCTGATCATGGTAAATTCCTGGCATTTCGGCCATTTCACCACCAATCAACGCCAAGCCAGCTTGTTTGCAACCCTTAGCAATGCCTTTCACCAGTACGGTGACACGGCCCGGATCCAGCTGCCCAACACCGATATAATCCAGGAAGAATAGCGGTTTAGCTCCTTGTGCCAGCACGTCGTTAGCGCACATAGCCACTAAATCAATCCCAATTGTATCGTGTTTGTCAGCTTCAACTGCCAACATTAATTTAGTACCAACACCGTCAGTGCCAGAAATCAATACGGGCTCTTTAATGCCACCCAACTCACTGGTAAGTTCGTATTCGGCTCCAAAACCACCTAAACCAGCAAGAACATTACTATTTTGCGTCTGACTGACCGCGGCTTTGATACTGTCGACAGCTTCTTCACCAGCATGAATATTGACACCGGCTTCTTCATATTGACTAGTCAATGTGCTGCACCCCTTCGTATAAGCCTAGCCGAGCAACTTCCTCATCAAACCCTGCCTGATAATCATATAAAGGTGTGGGATATTGACCATCAAAATACGCTGTACATAATCCGTGGTTGGTTGTGTCGTTAAGCTCACCAATTGCATTGACTAACCCGTCAACGCTTAAGTAGGCTAACGAGTCAGCACCAATTAGGTCACGAATCTCGTCAACTGTATGGTTGGCGCCAATCAATTCCTTGGTTGTTTGGATATCAATACCATAATAGCAAGGGAATTTCAAAACTGGCGAAGCAATCCGGACGTGGACTGATTTAGCACCAGCTTTTTTTAATAACCGGACAATGTATGAGCTGGTTGTTCCCCGGACAATGGAATCGTCCACTAGAACGATATCCTTGCCAGCAACGACGGACTTGACAACTGAAAGCTTCATACTGACACCACGGGCACGTTTTGCCTGAGTGGGTTCAATGAACGTTCGGGCAACGTACTGGTTCTTGATCATGCCCATATCATATGGAATCCCACTCGCTTTCGCATAGCCGATTGCAGCTGATAGCGATGAATTCGGTACCCCAATCACCACGTCAGCTTTAACGGGCGCTTCCTTGGCGATGTTTGCACCCATTCTCAAACGAGCTTCGTGAACACTGATTCCGCGAATTACGGAATCTGGACGGGCAAAATAAATGTATTCCATAGAACAAATTGCCAGGTGAGTATCGGTCGTAAAATGATCGATGGTCATCCCGTGATTATTAACGATCACCACTTCACCCGGCTCCACATCACGAACAAACGTCGCACCGACTTGATCAAGGGCACAGGTCTCACTACAGATAATGGTTGCACCATCATCCATTTTACCGATGACCAGTGGTCGAAAACCATTGGGATCCAAAGCCGCAACTAGCGCTGTTGGCGTCATCATAATGTAAGCAAAGCCACCGCGAATATGGTTTAAACCGGCTTTTAACTGACTGATAAAATCTGGCTGATTGCTGACTTGCACCAGTTCACCTAATAATTCACTGTCAGAAGTCGCTTGAAAGGTGACATTTTGTGCTCTTAACTCCTGACGCAACTGGTTAGCATTCGTCAAGTTACCATTATGCGCCAGAGCAAACTGCTTGACTTGAGGATGATCAAACAGCATCGGCTGAATGTTTTCTACTCCATGATTGCCGGCAGTCGCGTAACGGACGTGTCCAACGGCAGCCTGACCAGTCAGTGTGGTCATTTTTTGGGGGTCAGAAAAAACTTCTGCTAAGAGGCCCAAACCGCGTTGGCGGTGAAATTCACCGTGGTCGTTACTCACGATTCCAGCACCTTCTTGACCGCGGTGTTGCAGACTGTGAAGACCATCATAGGTCAGTTGCGCAGCATGTTCACTGCCCCAGATACCAAACAAACCGCATTCTTCGTTTAGCCCTTTTACTTCATTAGGCATTCCAGTGCACCTCCAAAGGTTTCCTTCAGCGCTGAACTAACAGCTTCCAGTCGACCATCGGCCGTCGTGAGGTGAACTGCATCCTCATCGGTAACGCGGCCTAAAAACACCGCTTGATCTGCAGCCAAAGCTTCGAACCGTGCTTGATCCGCTGGCTTTACGCTGACAAGAAAGCGGGACTGTGTTTCACTGAACAGTTGCGCGTTAGTCAACGTTGTTTGACCGTTGAAGCCAAATTGGCCACCAAATATCGATTCAGCTAGTGCGACACCAAGTCCACCTTCACTTAAGTCATGCGCACTTTGAAGCATCCCAGACTGAATTGCATCAAGAACTAATCGTTGATGAGCGGTCTCACTATCTAGGTCAAAATGAAGTTGACCAGTGGGCAGTTCACCACCTAGTTTTTGCAGTTCAGAACCGGCAAAATCATTGCCCGTTTCGCCGATTAGATAAACGACATCACCGGCTTGTTTAAAGTCTTGCGTGGTAATGTGATCAAGGTCTTTAATCAAACCAACCATCCCAATCATTGGAGTCGGATAAATTGCTCTGCCATCGGTTTCGTTATACATCGAAACGTTCCCCGAGATGACTGGGGTGTCGAGCCGCTGACAAGCCTTAGCAATTCCTTGAACGGACTGGTCTAATTCCCAATAGCTTTCTGGGTCGTCGGGGCTGCCAAAGTTGAGGCAGTCGGTAATCCCAATTGGTACACCACCGCTCGCAACAATGTTACGAGCCGCTTCACTAACGGCTATTTGGCCGCCAACATACGGATCAAGGTAGATGTAACGAGCGTTGCAATCAGTTGTCATCGCCAAAGCCTTCCGGGTATGGCGGACTCTAACAACGGCAGCATCACTGCCTGGTGTCACCGCAGTGTTAGCTTGGACTTGAGAATCATACTGACGAAAAACAGAACGTTTAGAAGCGATGGTCGGCTGTGCCAGAAGCTTAGCTAGTGTCTCGGCTGGATCCTTGACCGTTGGGGTCTTGACAGGTTGAACATTCTCTAACCTCGCCGGCTTGCGTTTCGGCTGTTCATGTTCCACCACATCATCAACCAAACTAGTGACTGGAATATCTGTCACCAGCTTACCCTGCTGATACAAGCGGTACTGGCGATCTTCAGTGACGTGCCCAACAACCACAGCATCTAGATCATAACGTTTAAAAATGTCGAGGACGGTCTGTTCTTCGCCTTTTTTGACACAGAGTAACATCCGTTCTTGGGATTCTGACAACATGATCTCATAAGCACTCATGCCAGGCTCTCGTTGTGGCACCAAATCTAAGTCCATGGTTACGCCACTCTTTGCCTTGGCCGCCATCTCAGCGGACGAGGATACTAAACCGGCCGCACCCATGTCTTGAATACCCATTAAAATGTCAGAATGATCATGAATAATTTCCAGACAAGCATCCGTTAACAGCTTTTCCATGAACGGATCACCCACCTGGACTGCCGAACGATCGGCTTCCTTATCATCGCTAAATTCATTAGACGCAAAAGTTGCACCGTGAATACCATCGCGTCCGGTTTTGGCACCAACGTAGATAATACTATTCCCAGTACCTTTGGCTCGTCCCATCTTCAGATCCGCCTGGTTCATTAATCCAACACACATCACGTTGACCAGTGGATTGCCATCATAAACGGCGTCAAACCCGATTTCACCACCAACGGTTGGAATGCCAATACAGTTCCCATAGGCGGCAATTCCAGCCACGATTTCACCCAGCAAATAGCGGTTTTTAGGATTGCTAAGCTCACCAAAGCGCAAGCTATCCAAAGAAGCAATCGGTTTTGCACCCATTGAAAAAATGTCACGGATAATACCACCTACGCCAGTTGCAGCACCTTCAAAAGGTTCTACAAAACTGGGGTGATTATGACTTTCAGCTTTAAAGACCACGGCTTGATCGTCACCTATATCAAGTACTCCGGCACCTTCACCGGGTCCCTGAATAACGCGTGACCCATCATTCCAAAACTTACGTAAAATTGGCTTAGAATTTTTATAGGAACAGTGTTCACTCCACATCACCGCAAATAGCCCGGTTTCAGTGTAGTTTGGCAGCCGACCAATCAGTTTTGAACAAATATAATCGTATTCGCGCTCTGAAAGCCCCCACGCTTCATAAGGCTTTTGTTCGCGGATCTCTTCTGGCGTTAGTTCTGTTTTCAGCTGCTGCATGATTACACCGTCCTTAAGTAGGTTTGTAAAATTGACTGAAATACTTTGAGACCGTCAGTGCCACCCTGGATACTTTCAACAGCTCTTTCAGGATGTGGCATCATCCCTAATACATTGCCCGCCTGATTAGTAATGCCAGCAATATCTGACAAACTGCCATTTGGGTTATCTTGGTAAGAAAAAATAATTTGGTGATTAGCTTTTAGCTGCGCCAAAGTATCATCATCGCAGTAGTAGTTACCTTCACCGTGGGCAATTGGCAGGGTGATGGTTTCACCAGCTTTAAAAGCTGACGTGAAAAGTGTTTGGTTGTTATTGACCATGAGTGGTTCGGGTTCACAGATAAACTGCATTTCCCGATTATGCTGTAACGTTCCTGGCAATAAGCCAGCTTCAGTCAAAATTTGAAACCCGTTGCAGATTCCTAAGATTGGCTTCCCGGCTTTTGCAAATTCTTTCACGGCCGCCATGACTGGTGCAAATTTAGCAATCGCACCACTTCTTAGATAATCGCCGTAAGAAAAGCCTCCAGGGATCAAAACCGCATCGAAGCCTTCAAGGTTATCGCTCGTATGAGGCACGATCTCTGCGTCTGCTTTAAGATCGTCGGTGATAGCGTAATAGAGATCCTCGTCACAATTAGAACCCGGAAAACTCACAACCGCAAACTTCATCATTGATTTGCCAGCTCCTTTACTTCGTAACGGTAAGTTTCCATGTTTGGATTGGCCAGTAACTGTTCACAAATAGCTTCGGTTTGCGTCTCTGCATCCGTTGCAGTGGCAACATCAAGACTCAGTTCAAAATATTTGCCCTGCCGAACTGCTTCTACTTTATCAAAATTAAGCCGGTGCATGGCGTTCTTGATAGCAACCGCCTGTGGATCTAGAATTGAGGGTTTATACGTAACGTGAACCTGAGCTAAAAACATTGAATTGACCTCCTATTATTTGTGATTATTCGGCAACTGTGGCTTGAAGTCGGTCGAGAACCGTCCGATAACCATCCATAACGTTTCCAGTATGTTTACGGAAGACATCTTTATCCAGTGACTGCTGCGTTTTAGCATCGACTAATCGGCATGAATCCGGTGAAATCTCATCACCTAAAATCAGCTTTCCATCTGCGTCAATGCCAAATTCGAGTTTAAAATCGACTAACTTAATGCCTGCCTCAGCAAACAACTTTTTCATTAAACTATTGACCTTCAGTGCCTGGTCGCGAATGACGGCTAATTGTTCAGCAGTGGCTACCTTCAAGGCGTGAATCTGGGAATCATTGATAAACGGATCATCGAGGCGGTCGCTCTTGTAATAAAACTCTTGAACGGGTTCTTCAAATTCCAACAGATATGGTGTGTCAAATTTACGTTGAAAACTCCCTGAAGCGGCGTTGCGGACAACGACTTCCAAGGGAATCATGGTCATTTTTTTAACCAGTTGATCACTGTCAGAAACCTGTTTAATAAAGTGAGTCGCAATGCCATGTGCATCAAGATAGTTAAAAATAAGGCTATCGATCTGATTATTCACGATACCCTTGTCATCAACGTGTTCTTTCCGTTTGCCATTAAGTGCGGTGGCCTGATTTAAATAGTGCACCAAAATTTCGTTCGGATTCTCCGTTGTAAATAACTGTTTTGCCTTACCTTCACTGATTAAAGTTGCCAATTATTCCAGATCCTTTCTGTTTAGCTAAACTGACTCACTGATTTAAGTAACGCATCAACGTCTTTTCCGGTGACTGTAATGTGGCCCATCTTCCGAGCTTGGCGAACTTCTGCCTTGCCGTAATCGTGCAGGTGCCACTCGGGGTGATGAACCCAATCCCGCCTTGCAGTCAACAGGTTCTTACCGAGTAAGTTAACCATAACGGCGGGTTCAAACTGGTTAATGGGTGGAATCGAAAGCCCGCAAATACTGCGGATATGAGCGTCAAATTGTGAAATGTTACAGGCCTCAATGGAATAGTGTCCCGAATTATGAGGTCGCGGTGCCAGTTCGTTAATCATGAGGTCACCACCTGCTAATTCAAACAGTTCGATTCCAAGAACGCCCTTTAAATTTAAGGCTTCAGCCGTCTGATGAGCAATTTGTCGCGCCTTGTTTGCAACCTGTTGGCTAATTCGGGCTGGAATGATACTCGTGTGTAAGATGTGGTGCTGATGTTGATTTTCACTGACTGGAAATGCAATTACTTGGTCATTACCATCACGTGTGACCATGATGGAAAGCTCACGCACGAATGATTGTCTAAGTTCGTAGATCCATTCGGTCTGTTCAATTTCCGATTCAATGATCGACCAATCGGTATCCTGATTAATATCAAACTGGCCGTGACCGTCATAACCGCCTTCAACGGTTTTTAAGAGGCCTGGCTGACCAATTTTTTCAATGGCTGTTTTCAATTCCGACATGTTTTTCACGGATGCAAAGGGGGTTACCGGCAAGCCATGTTCCTGACAGAACGTTTTTTCTCGAAGCCGGTGACTAGTGATTGTTAACAAGTTGACTCCCTGAGGAACCTGGGTTAAATTCTCGACTTGACGCAACGCATTCTGATCAACGTTTTCAAATTCATAAGTCAATACATTGCTTTTAATTGCTAGCTGCTTAAGGGCTGAAACATCGTCGTAAGCGGCAATGATTTGAAAATCAGCTACCTGGGCCGCGGGAGCGTCTTCAGTCGGATCTAACACCCCAACTTTGTAACCCATTGCTTTAGCGGCTAAAGCCATCATCTGGCCTAATTGTCCACCACCGATAATCCCAATGGTTGCGGGTGGCAAAATTGGACTATTGGAGTTGCTCATTGCTCTTAATAGCCTCCTTGGTCTGGTTTTCCCGGAAGGACTGTAACTGGTGGTCAACATCTGAATCGTGTAACGCAATGATTTCCGCAGCCAGCAAAGCCGCATTTTTAGCGCCTGCACTTCCAATTGCTACGGTCGCAACGGGCACACCAGAAGGCATTTGAACAATCGATAACAGCGAATCCATACCATTTAGCGCTTTAGATTGAACCGGTATCCCAATCACTGGCAACGTTGTATTAGCGGCTAACATACCTGGTAAATGGGCAGCACCACCTGCTGCTGCAATAATCACCTGATATTGTTCGCTTTTTGCTGTCTCGCCAAAATGTTGTAATTCCTTGGGCATACGGTGAGCAGAAATCACGTGCTTATCAAAACTAACGTGAAGGTCGGTTAGTAGATTGGCCGTAGCTTGAACTTGTGGCCAATCAGAAATTGATCCCATTACAAGTGCAACTTGCATCATCAATATCTCCTTTGCCTTTGATACCCATAGATTAACAACATTCGTGCCATGTGTCAACACTAAAATCGAACTATACTTTATAACATATAGTTAATGTTCGTGTTTAAAACGTAAAACTAACTGAGAAATACAGAACAGTGAATGCAAATAACACTGAATCAGTAGGTCAACACTTCGCAAAGAAAATAGCTTTGATTTACAAACTAGTTCTTGTCTCATCAGGAATTGTCCAGCAAAGAGAAAATTTTAAAGACGGTAATAAATTCAGTCAAGAAAATTCCCAACAACTTAATCATTTCATCAGGCAAACGTTTTGAATATCATCTTTGTCGTAAAAAAGTCCAAAAAAATAAGCTAGCTCCGACCACCCGAAAGCTTAGCTTATTTTTCATGTGACGTTAAGAACCACTCATTCTTAACTCGTTTTATTCTGCAACTACAATGTTAACGATCTTCTTAGGCACAACGATGATCTTCTTAACGTCGTGACCATCAATGTGTTGTTTAACGGTTTCATCAGCTAGGGCCGCAGCTTGAATCTCATCTTTTTCTGCCTTAGTCGCCACTTTAATGTGACCGCGCACTTTACCGTTAACTTGAACAGCCATTTCAACTTCATCGACGACCAGTTTGCTAGCATCGTAAGTTGGCCACTGAGCGTAAGTGATCGTGTTATCGTGACCCATCAATGACCACAGCTCTTCAGCGATGTGCGGTGCAATCGGTGACAGCATCTTGACGAGGCCTTCCATGTAAACTAGTGGCAAACTGTCGACTTTAAAGGCTTCGTTAACAAAGACCATCATTTGAGAAATCGCCACGTTAAAGCGCAGTTCGGTCATGTCTTCAGTGACCGTCTTGACAGTTTGGTTATAAATCAAGTCCAATTGACCATCGTTGATCGTTGTGACCCGGTCACGCAAATGGTTATTGTCGTCAATAATCAGCCGCCATACCCGGTCGAGCCAACGATGTGCGCCTGCGATTCCTTCTGTACTCCACGGTTTAGAAGCATCTAGTGGCCCCATAAACATCTCATAGACACGCAACGTATCCGCACCGTATTTATCTACGATTTCATCTGGGTTGATCACGTTGCCCTTTGACTTGGACATCTTTTCGTGGTTGGTCCCAAGGATCATCCCTTGATTGACCAGTTTCTGGAATGGTTCCTTTGTCGGGACCACGCCAATATCATAGAGGAATTTATGCCAGAATCGTGCGTATAGCAAATGCAGTACGGCGTGTTCTGCACCACCAATGTACAAGTCAACTGGCATCCAGTATTTCAGCTTTTCGGGGTCGGCAACCATCTTGTCATTGTGAGGATCGACATAGCGCAGGAAGTACCACGAACTCCCAGCCCATTGTGGCATGGTGTTTGTCTCACGTTTCCCTTTACGTCCGTTCTTATCCACAACATTGACCCAGTCATCCAGGTTTGCCAGTGGACTTTCACCGGTTCCGGAAGGTTCCAGTTGCTTGGTAGCCGGTAGCCGCAGTGGTAATTCATCTTCTGGTACCAAGGTTGTTTCACCGTCTTCCCAGTGAATCACGGGAATCGGTTCGCCCCAGTAACGTTGGCGTGAGAAGATCCAATCACGTAACCGATAATTGACCTTCTTCTTACCAGCATCATGTTCTTCAAGCCAGTCGATAGCAGCTTTAATGGCGGTATCCTTATCCATTCCGTTCAAAAAACCGGAATTGATATGCGGACCGTCCTCCGTGAAGGCGGCCGAGTCAATGTCGCCCCCTTCAATAACGGGCTTAATTGGTAAGTGGAATTTTTTGGCAAATTCATAATCCCGGTCATCATGAGCAGGAACAGCCATGATCGCACCAGTCCCGTAAGAAGCCAAAACGTAATCACCGATCCAGATTGGCAACTTTTCACCGTTGATCGGGTTAATCCCATAAGCACCGGTAAAGACACCGGTTTTATTCTTATTCAGATCCGTCCGTTCCAAATCAGAACGGCTAGCGATTTCTTTTTTATATTGGGCAACTTCAGCAGTATGTTCCGGTGTTGTGATTTCATCCACAATTTCATGTTCCGGTGCCAAAACCATGTATGAAGCACCAAACAAGGTGTCTGGTCGAGTCGTGTAAACTTCGATCGACTTATCTTCGTGGCCAGCAACCTTGAAGAAGACGCTGGCACCCTCAGAACGACCGATCCAGTTACGTTGCTGTTCTTTGATGCTTTCAGGCCAGTCAAGATCATCCAGATCACTAAGCAAACGATCTGCATACTTTGTGATGCGCAGTACCCATTGCGTCATTGGCACACGATATACTGGATAACCACCACGTTCAGTCTTGCCGTCCACAACCTCTTCGTTAGCCACAACGGTACCACCCATAAAATCAGGGGCCCAGTTGACCATGATCTTATCTTCGTAAGCTAAACCTTTTTCGTATAGCTTTTCAAAGATCCATTGGGTCCACTTATAGTAGCTAGGGTCAGTCGTATTAACTTCGCGATCCCAATCGTACGAAAAGCCTAGTGATTTAATTTGTCGTTTAAAGGTCTTGATGTTTTGATTAGTGAAGTCACGGGGGTTATGACCAGTCTTCAATGCATATTGTTCTGCGGGTAAACCAAAGGCATCCCAGCCCATTGGATGTAAAACATTGAAGCCTTGCATCCGCTTCATCCGCGCAACAATATCAGTTGCGGTATAGCCTTCTGGGTGACCAACGTGCAAGCCTTGTCCTGATGGATATGGGAACATATCGAGGGCATAAAACTTGGGCTTTGATTGATCATCGTAAGTCTTGAAAGTTTTGTGTTCTTTCCAATAATGTTGCCATTTTCGTTCAATAATACTGTGATTGTATGCCAAACAAATACGCTCCCTTTCTTATGTCAACGAACTGAAAACTAAAAAAGCCTACAAGAAAAACGTGTTTTCTTGTAGGACGGAATTTCCGCGGTACCACCTAACATTCCCGATTATGCGGGCGCTCATTATTTCGTAACGCGAAATCACGTTCCAACTTACTTCAGTTCGGTTGAAAAACTCAGAGACGAGTTCGGTACGAAGCCGACAAATTCACAACAACCATTCGCTTTCTGAACGGCAAGCCGCACCTAATAGTCCTCATCAGTCTTTAATTTTTAGTTCAGTGTCATTATCGTACCAAATTTTAGGAAAAATTACAAGGCGATAAATAAGGTGTTCAAGGACTCATCTAAGTCAAATTTAAAAAAAGAGACTGGGCTTTGAAGTGCATTTTCGGTGATAACTTGTGTGCCCAATTCAATGTTTAAGACCCCTAAAATGACTAGGTATGCTTAGTGGAAGTTTTAAAGGAGGATTAAAAAGAGTCCCAAATAAACCTTTTACCATTTTCCGCTTCGGGAAAAAACGATAAAAATACCTAAACTGCCCTCACCTAACCCTAAAAAGCTATAATGAAACCAGCCTATAAAAAGAAGGGATCACACGATGAATCTGCAATCAGCTCTTAGGTACAGTCACACGCTACTGAACAACGTCATTGCAAACGGTGACACCGTTGTGGATGCTACTATGGGCAACGGTAACGACACACTGTTTTTAGCCATCTGCGTTGGACCAACCGGCCACGTGCTGGCTTTTGATGTACAGCAACAAGCCCTTAAAGCCACTCAGACGCAATTAGTTTTAACCGGACTAGCAAAACGAGTGCAATTGATCCACGACGGCCACGAAAATATCGAACGGTATTTAAAGCCTGAGACAGAAATTGCCGCAGCCATTTTCAACCTTGGCTACCTGCCTGGAAGCGATAAACAGGTCATTACTCATGGGCCAACGACGATCATCGCCCTGAAAGCCTGTCTGAAACACTTACGGAAAGGTGGTATCGTCGCCTTGGTGGTCTACTATGGCCACCCAGGTGGTGAAGCAGAAAAAGACGCGGTCCTAGATGCTGTAAAAGCTTTAGACCAACATCAATTCCAAGTCCTGCAGTATGGCTTTATCAACCAAATTCACCAGCCACCGTTTTTACTTGCCGTACAAAAACGATAATCTCCCGTTCAAGCAACCAAAAAACACCATGAGTTTCATTTGAGAAACCATGGTGTTCTTTGATCGTGAATAGTGACCCGCTGTGGTCAGTAAAGTTACATGTCTTCTTTAGGCAGCAGTACAATTTGACTGCTGCCATCATCGTATACCCATAATGAAGATGGAAAAGTCTCCGCGTACGGAAACGGGGTATCAAAACTAGCCACCGTTTTATCACCCTCCAAAAAATCAAAAGTCAGGTGATTGCCGTGGTTAGTTAAATTAAAACCGATCATCTCTTTTAAAGGGAACATTCCCTGAAGATCGTTGTCAATGATGTACCAAACTTGGTCAATAATTTCGCCTGGCAACGAGTTAACGATGCCGTAACTAGCGAATCTAGGACGATTATTTTCAAACACGTTGATCGTCTCGCTTTCCTGTTTTCTGTTAACAAGTATACTGCATTTAGTATAAAATATCAGGCTTTAGGCCTTGCTTGGCCAGATGACCGGTCTAGCCAGTTGATGAGATAGCTTAGGATGATCAACAGTAAGGCGACCATGAAGATCCAGTGAAGACCGTTATATAAAATCGCACGTAATGGCTTGAGCAGTGACGGGGCCAAGTGCTTGGCCGTTTGCGGATTGATCAACTGATTCATCATCGCCATTGTTGTCCCCTTATGGGTGGCGACCCCGTGAGCCATCCGGACGTTCATAATGATTCCAAAAACTGAGATCATGAGTGTCTGCCCCAGCGTCCGGCCCAAGGTATTCAGCGACGTGGCTACACCGACGTCGTCAGCGGGCACCTGATTTTGCACTGTCACTGTCGTGGTGGTGATAGTGATTCCAAAACCGGTTCCACAGATTGCGGCTATGATGAAAAACCAGAAAAAGGCTGTCGACTGTGGTGCCAACGCCATAGCTAACCCACCAATTAGAATGAAGGTCAAGCTGAAATTGATAATCTGTTTCGGTGTCCGGTTTAATAATAACTTTCCAGCTATAAACGAACCCACGATCCACATTAAGGAACTGGGCGTAATGGCAAATCCAGCTAGTGAGGCAGGTAATCCCAGTAGTCCCTGAGTCCAAGTTGGCAGGTACACTTCAAAGCCCATTAAAAACCCACTGATCAGTAATGCCACCATATTCTGAGTGACAAAGGTTGGCTGTTTGAAAAGTGCCAGCGGAATAATCGGGTTCTCTGTATGACTTTCGTGCCGCATAAAGGCCCAAAAGCTAACGGTGGCAATTACTAGACTGACCCCTAAGACCAGCCAGTTGATTGTGGCATCGCCAAGCACCTGAAAACCGTACATCAAAGCCAATAAAGCTAATGATAATAACCCACTACCCAATAAATCAAGTGATTTACCACTTGAACGCGGTTTTTCCTTTAAGAAGATCCAGATTCCTGCCATGGCCAGTAAACCGACTGGAATGTTAATAAAGAAGATCCAGTGCCAGGAAAGTTGATCAACGATAAAACCACCTAGAAGTGGTGCCACAATGGACGCGATCCCCCACGCTGACCCATTAAAGCCCATGACCTTAGCCCGCTTCTCAAAGGGATAAATGTCGGCAATAATGGTAAATGAGATCGGCATAATTGACCCCGCACCAATCCCTTGAACTGCTCGCCAAATAATCAGCTCGGTCATGCTGTTAGACATGCCGGAAAGGGTCGAGCCAATGATAAATACAGCTAGACCGAACAGAAATAACCGCTTACGACCAAACATATCAGACAACTTGCCGTAGATCGGCGTCGCCATTGCATTGGTCAGCAAAAAAATTGAAAAGACCCAGTTCATTAACGCAACGCCACTAAGATCACCAACAATTGTGGGCATCGCAGTGGAGACGATTGTCCCTTCGATTGCACTCATAAAAGTCGCGATAAAAATGGCCCCTGTGACTAACGGGACATTTGTTTTTCTTGAAGACATATACTATTCCTCGTTTCGCGCTGGCCCACTCCCCCAAGCGCAGTTTGAGAGTCAGATCACTCTCGCCGAAAAATAACGACCAACCCGAAAGTTGATCGTTATTAATTAAATTCTAGTTCAATGTTTAATGGTTAACCGCGTGATTACTAAGGGCTTCTTTTAAGGCGTCAACCTTATCTGTGTGCTCCCATGGTAAATCAATGTCGGTTCGGCCAAAATGCCCATAGACAGCAGTTTGCTTGTAGATTGGACGCTTCAGATCAAGCATCTTAATGATTCCTGCTGGGCGCAAGTCGAAAATTTCTCGAATTGCTGCCGTCAAAGCAGACTCAGAAACTTTACCGGTACCGAAAGTATCCACAGACACCGAAACCGGTTGCGCCACGCCAATCGCATAGGCCAATTGAACTTCAACTTGATGAGCCAAGCCGGCAGCCACAATGTTCTTTGCAATATAACGAGCAGCGTAACTAGCTGAACGGTCAACCTTAGTCGCGTCCTTACCAGAAAAGGCACCACCACCATGGTGGGCATAGCCACCGTAAGTATCAACGATGACTTTCCGACCAGTCAGCCCAGCATCACCTTGAGGACCGCCAATCACGAAGCGGCCAGTCGGATTAATCAGATAACGTGTGTCATCATCTAATAAATGTTCTGGGATCACTGGTTTAATGACTTTTTCAATCACATCATGGCGAATCGTATCCAATGAAACTGATGCTGCGTGTTGAGTACTGAGAACGACCGTATCAACACGAACCGGTTTATCATTTTCATCGTATTCAACCGTGACCTCGGACTTCGCATCCGGACCAAGATAATCCAAAATGTTTTCTTTTCGAACCTTGGCGATCCGACGCATTAGTTGATGAGCAAGTGAGATTGCTAATGGCATCAGTTCTGGCGTTTCGTCAATCGCGTAGCCGAACATCAACCCTTGATCACCGGCACCAATCTGATCCAGTGGATCCGTCTCACCATCCCGCATTTCAAGTGCGTCATCCACACCCTGTGCAATATCGGGTGATTGTTCGTCAATGGCAACGAGAACGGCACAGTTATCGCCGTCAAAGCCATACTTGCCATCTGTATAACCAATTTCTTTAATGGTTTCGCGAACCACGTGTTGGATATCAACGTAGGCAGTGGTTGAAATTTCACCAAAAACCAGTACTAAGCCGGTAGTCACCGAGGTTTCACAGGCCACACGGGCATCTGGATCCTGTTCCAGCATAGCATCCAAAATTGCATCACTAATTTGGTCAGCAATTTTGTCAGGATGTCCTTCAGAAACTGATTCAGAAGTAAATAAATGTCTTTCTTGCATTTGATAATTCCCCCAATTCATTTTTCGGTTACAAGGCATCTTCACTAAGTCAAGCTAGTGAATCCTATCGGGAATGAAGACTCATAACTCCAATATTTTACCACAATTTTTCTGCGATAGAAAGATAGCGGGAATAATTGCTCTCAACATTAGGAGTTGACCAAGTTTGTGAAAATGGTAAGCTAGTTGTATCACAAAAAAGGAACTTATCATCTATGTTGGAAATCATTGAAGCGTTCATCGTCCACCATCGTCGGTTATTGCAGGCTTTTTTATTCGGTATGGTGGAAATGAGCGGCCTATTATTATATGCAAATGCAAATTCTTTTGAATCGTATACGAAACCTCAACAGCTACCATTGATGTTACTGGCATTCTCAACGTTCTTGTTATTTAGCTGTTTGTACATCATGCGGACAACCACTGCGACCAGTATCACCGCCCCAATATTGTTGTTGTTCACAATGATCATCGTGGCAGTCAGCATGTTCAAATTGCCCAGCTTAGTCAATGTCATTAACATTTTAGCACTAGTTGTTTTGTGTCTGATTCGCTACCTACCCAAATGGTTCAATAATGAACTTGGAATGGCACTATTAGCCTTGATGCTAGCTAGTTTAGCTGCTGGTAACTTTCTGTTGCGTCACGATTACTTGTCCTCAGTTTATCTGACAACAATGATTTTGCCATTACTAGTGTACCTGTATTTTTTCCTTCCCCCAAAATCATACCAAACGCGTTTGATTCCAGCCGTAGTTGCTTGCTTAACTCTCGTTTGGCTGCTTTATTCTCGTCGTTCTTTAACGTTAACTGTTGTTAGTTTAGTATTGCTCGGTGGTTGGTATGTGATCCAAAACATTTGGCGGCCATCAGAGTCCAGAGGATTATTAATCGCGGCATTACTACAAGCTTGCATCTTCATCATTGCCCGATAGATTAAAAGTTTCTAAAACTTCCCGATTAATTCTTTTATTGTTAGAACTATGACTTAATATAAAAAAGGAATCTCAGACATTAGGGAGGCTTGGCAATGAAAGAAATTAAAGTTGTGGGAGATATTTGGACGGGAAAGTATCAGCCCGCATTGACAGGAAATCGGATTGTTGATACGGCGCTCCTCACGCAATTTTGTACAAAATTATCAAAATGGCTGTCAAACCATAAAATTAACACGAAAATTCAAATTGAACACGAGTTTGAGCCACTGTATGCGCCTTCTGAGGATTTGTACCTGATTGATGCTAATATCATTAATACACTGCCGGACAAGGGGCTGCAATCATTGAATTTTTTACCCGTTAAGCATCAGGATTTGCTCCATGCTGATCCTTCTGACTGTTATCAAGAAATCTTGTCACAGCAGCAATCGAATTTAAATCAACAACAATAAAAAGGCTGGTCAAAACATCATCTGTTTTGTACCAGCCCTTTTAATTTACTAAACGAATAATCCAGGAAAAATTACGCAATTAACTTGCGGTTGAATCATTCGTCTTAATTTTTCTTCTAGATGGACCATAAATTCGTCTTTTTGGACTTTTTTATTGCCAATCCAACCAACAAAATACTTTGGCAGACAACGACGTTTTGAAATGTCGAACGCATGAAATGCTTTCAGGTCAGTTCCCTGATAAATGATTTCAATAGTTGCGTTTCCATTCCCAATCAATAATTGCTCAGCCTGTTGCAACCGCTCATTCCGCAACTCAATGGGATGATCATGGGTAAAATCTCGAAGCCGTAAAATAACATCAATTTGGTTAGCTTCTCTTAAAAACTTCTTACTAGTGTGCCTCAGATCGAGATATGAATCAATTAGTTCTTTCAGTGTAACCTCACCGAAGAGCATAGTGCAACCTCCTATTTTGTGCACAAAAGCAGTAATCAATCTCTCTATGTCAATGCAATTAGATTGCACGCAAAGTATAACATGTTCTATTGGTATAGACAACTAAAATTTTTTGAATTTTTAGTCTGATTAAAAACCAACTCAGTAAATGGTTTAGTTCACGAGCGCCTAATGTCAAAATGAAGTCTAGTTTATTGAAAGTGACTAAAATCATTTACCAACTAATATCCTCCTTATACTTTGAAAGCTGATACAATCAACTTGCTTTCTATCTATAATCGTTTTCATCTTGAACATTATTAATAATAAAGACTGAAACAGCAGTGAGTGAAAATCATTCAGATAAATCAGTATTCAGTTTAGCTTACCTAGTCTAACAATCTAAATTCTGTTTACGAAGGTCCTGGCTTTTTGGGGGTCCCCACTGTCTAACGACTAAATCGTGACTATAATCTAAGGATCAAAGTATTATGGACAGAATTTATTCTATTTTCAACTGATGTGACTCCAGTTGTCTGTGAGTCCAAAAAAAGGATCAAGCCTTTGCTTGATCCTCAGGATGATACCGGAGGTGGGGTTCGAACCCACACGTCCTCAACGGACACTGGATTTTGAGTCCAGCGCGTCTGCCAGTTCCGCCACTCCGGCAATTTATTATTGATATTGAGCTAAATAGTCAATCCCATTGTATCGGGAAAGGCGGTAATCGGATTCGAACCGACGATGAAGGTTTTGCAGACCTCTGCCTTACCACTTGGCTATACCGCCATAATCACATGATGCAATGGGCCACCCAAACTGGGTTAGCTGGATTCGAACCAGCGCATGACGAAGTCAAAGTCCGTTGCCTTACCACTTGGCTATAACCCAATCATCAAGGGCGGTATGTGGGACTCGAACCCACGCGTGCCGGAACCACAATCCGGTGTGTTAACCAAACTTCACCAATACCGCCATCATACTAAAACAGGGATAGCAGGAATCGAACCCGCACTAGCGGTTTTGGAGACCGATGTACTACCGTTATACTATATCCCTATGGTGGATGGGAGTGGATTCGAACCACCGAACCCGAAGGAGCGGATTTACAGTCCGCCGCGTTTAGCCAGACTTCGCTACCCATCCATAAATGGCGCGGGACGGAATCGAACCGCCGACACACGGAGCTTCAATCCGTTGCTCTACCGACTGAGCTACCGAGCCATGTATGTGTTGCCTTGCTAATTTTTTAATTAACAACGGTCCGTACGAGACTCGAACTCGTGATCTCCTGCGTGACAGGCAGGCGTCCTAACCAGCTAGACCAACGGACCATCTAAATGGAGGATACAGGGCTCGAACCTGTGACCCTCTGCTTGTAAGGCAGACGCTCTCCCAACTGAGCTAATCCTCCATGATGATAACATATACAAATATAATCAATGACTTGATCAATGACCCGTACGGGATTCGAACCCATGTTACCGCCGTGAAAGGGCGGTGTCTTAACCACTTGACCAACGGGTCATAATAAGTTGTTGAACGGAGAGTGAGGGATTCGAACCCTCGAAACAGGCTTTTACCCGTTTACACCATTTCCAGTGGTGCTCCTTCGGCCAACTCGGACAACTCTCCAAAATAACCCCGACATAGTCATCGAGGACAAACGTTAACCCAAGAGTTACCCCAACAACTAAGTTTGCCGGCTATATTC
>NZ_WNJO01000016.1 GCF_009720675.1 Secundilactobacillus folii
AAACAGCGCCCGGCCGCGTAAATCAATAAGACGGATATCCCAAGTTCAAAGCACTGCTTTCAATGGCCAACTCAGTCGTATTTTCAGCGCTCTTTGGCCTCATAGCTGAAACGCGTTCACCCCGGCAGATAGCTATGTAGAAGGGCCTGTTAGCCAAATCCCAAGTTCGGGGATTTCGCTAACAGGCCCTTCTACGCCGCTATCTAAACGCCGTGGCTCACGCTCTAACTATTCATCAACACATCCAACAACTGCTGTGCACTCTCATTCAAACTATCCTTGCTCTTATCCGTGCCCAAGTGGGTATAAATTTCACCCACGTAGACCCCCTTCTTAAACAAGTAATCAAAGACCTTATCAATAATTGGACGGGTTTTTTCTTCTTCTTGTACGGGACCGAATGGGTTGGCGAAGAAGGTTGTACTCATCCCCACTTCATCCGTCGTTCCTAACGCGAAACGCTTGCCTTCAATGAAGGTTGACTTGGCATCCTCTTCCGTCTCAAATTTATGCAGACCAATATCTGAATCATAATTATTGGCATAGACCCACATATCGACCCCATGATGGCCGACGACACGCCGATACGAATCCGCTGGAATAATCACCCTGGCATTCTTTCGATCAGGGTTCAGATAAACCCCTCGGTCCATATTATTAAAGGCCACGGCAGAGCTCAAATCATCCAGCCGGACGAAGGCGCCAATTTCAGTCCCCTGCGCATACAGATCATCATCTGTCAGCGTGAAGCTGCCCATATCGTCAAAAATCGTTTCCAGACTCAGAATTTTATCGTCCGCGATTTCTTGCAATGCTTCCAATGACTCTGACTTCCCAGCGCCTGAATCACCAAAGAAGACAACGTTCTTGTTCTTTCCGTTCGAGAACTTGATCCGAACCATTGAACCATGAATTGGTAACCGGTTTTCGTAGATCATGTGCAGATTATGTAACGTCAAGCACATCTTCTTCATATAGCCAAAGTAAGTTGTCTTGTCATTATACGGCACTTCACCGACCCAGATATCATTTTCTTCATCGTGGTGATAATGACTGACGTTACCTTCAGTCTTTTGCAGACCAAACAGTAAGATCAAGTCTGGTTTATGACCAGCAATATCTTTTTCATCCGCTAATTCAAACAAGTTAGCCAACGCTACGCCGCTAACAAAGTAATCCCGGTGGAAGTAAATGTAAGCTAAACTTTCGCCGATCTTGGCTGGGAAGCAGTACCACTCATCACGAGAACCATGGAACTTGTCAATTGGGTTATCAGGAACTGCCGTAAAGGTACCTTCCCGCTTGTTCGATGGCGTTGTCATCATCATTGGTGGCCGCAGGCTCATTGTGTTAATGAACCGAACCGGCTTCAAAGCTTCATAGCCCCTTGGAATTGGCCAAGCAATTGATTGAGTCAGCACACATGCTGAGGTTCCGGCACTAACCTGTCGATAGGTTTTATTCCGAAAGCCCTGCAACTTCTCCTCAACAGCACGGTACATTTCAATTACGGTATCATTGAACCGATCATCGACCTGCATGAAAGTTTTGGCGGTTGAAGCATTGCCGTGTAAATTGATCACACCGATGCGAAGATATGAACGGTAATAGGAATAAAGATCTTCAACACTATTCAAGATCTCCCAGCGATTGTAGGTGTCAAATGCATCTGAACGGCCCAGCAACACCCCTTTGATAGTCTCAACATAGGCTTCCGGATCGGCGTCCTCAAAGTCATTCTTTTTGGCTTCAACAGTGTGTCGGCGATGTTCTAAAAACAGGCTGACAACCTCGCGTAATTCTTTACTATTCATCAATGAAAAGATATCTGAAAAGTACTTATTGCTGTAATTGATCACAGCAACATTTCGATTAGGATTCATATATAAAGCAGAAGTTTCAACATTCTCTGACTCTGTCATTGGACAAATTCTCCTTCCAAGGCTTCTTACATGCCTTGTACCCATTGTAGCGTAAAAAAACACGAACGAAAATAGAAAATGAGAATTTAATAAAAGTCTTGTTATTCCTTATATATCAGGCTTTCAGAAACACTATTATTTTTAAAAATGAGAGCAACTTTTAGAATTTTCAAAACCCTAATTTTGAAAAATGATTGAAAATTGAGTTCAATTTTAAAAATAAAAATATTAAGCCTTTTGCTGCTTTTTTTCTTTCAAACTGAGTGCTAAGACTAAGCCGATAATTTCAAGGATGAAAAAGGTCAGGAAAACAATGTGGAAATTCCCCAAAGTTGCAGTAGCCACACCGCCAAGCGATAACAGTAAAGTGGCGACTGCTACACCAGTTGACCCAAGCAGTTGTCTCATCGTGGTAATTACCGCAGTACCATGTGATATTTTTTCCTTCGGTAGCGCATCCGCTCCGAGTGTGACCGCTGGCATCATCACAAAAGCGTTCCCGCCTTCAATCAGCATGGCAATCGGCATCATAGCCCACAATGAGAATTTTCCAGGAATCAATGCTAGAATACCCCAACCAACTAGAATCATGCACATACCGATCAGCAAGACTTTCTTAAAGCCGATTCGATCCGCTAATCTACCAGTCACAGGATTCAGTAGGCTTAAAAATACCGCGCCAGGAACCAGCGCCATCCCAGAAATAAACGGACTAACCCCTAAAATAATTTGATAGTAAAGTGGGAAAACGATCGTCACAACAATCAGAGCAATGTAGGAAAGACCGGTCAACCAAACCGAGGCGTTGAATTGACCAACCGCGAAAACTCGTAGATCCAGTAATGGTTCTGACAATCGCATCTGACGGAAGCCAAAAAACAGGATCAAAAGGATACTAATGGCTAAAATCAGCCAGTTTAACGGCCAGTTGACTCCGGCTTGACCAACTTCATTGACCACGTACAAAACGCCAATAAACCCAACTAGACTAATCACCGATAACCAATCAAGGTGTGAAGGAACCTTATCCATGACATCCAAAATCGTGCGAAATGATAGCAAAATAACGAGCGTAATAATGATCATGAAGACAATAAATAGTCCCTGCCAAGTTGTGAATCGTAAAACGATTCCTGAGATGATCGGGCCAACTGCCAAGGCTGAGCCCATGACCAGACCGGCGACGCCCATTGCACCACCCCGTTGGTCACGCGGCGTAATGGTCAGCAGCACCGTTTGATACGACGGGAATAGGATCCCAACACCGATGGCTTCCAGAGCTCTCCCCAAGAGGACCAACGGAAAGCTCGGCGCTAGAATGATCAACAGCGTCCCAATATCAAACATCACTAAGACCGATAAGAATAATGACTTAAACCCAATATTACTTAATAGCCACGGGCTGACCGGCATCATAATGCACATGATCAGCATAAAGCCGGTGGTCAACCATTGAACCGTTGACGCTGAAATTGAAAAATAACGCATTAACGTCGGGTAGGCCGTTGACAGCGAGGACTGACTGATGGACATGGTAAAAGTCCCCGTCAGCAGTGTCGCGACAAACCAAAATCGGGCACGACCCGATAAACTTGTAGATTCAGACATAGAATTTCCTCCCTTACACCTCTATCATAATTGTTTAGTTTGGTTGTGTAAAATATATTTTGAGGTATGTTGAAACTCACTACTATTCTACACCAAAAAACAGGAGTCATACCAGTTGAAAAACTGAGTAGACTCCTGTTAAATAGCTGATAACTAGCTGATACTTGTAATCTCGCCGTCATCGATTGCTTTTTGAATTTTCTTAGCTTCGTCCAAACGAGACTCAACAATGTACTTCATCGTTGTGTTCTTGTCCGTTTCAGCTTGGTTAAATTGCTCAGTTAAAAAATCGATTTGATCCTTCAAATATGAGATAAGATCCATCATTACCACCAACCTTTTTGTCTATTTCCATTATAAGGCAAAACGTTCTAATTGTCGTCACGATTGCCACCAAATAATAGGATCAGACGCAGTAATTGCAAAAAGGTCGCCAGAGCAGCTGCTACGTAGGTCATTGCCGCTGCCGATAACACCTTTCTTACCATTGGCACTTCACTTGCAGTCAGCAAACCGCCACCACTTAGGATTTTTAAAGCCCGGTGTGAAGCATTGAATTCAACCGGTAACGTTACCAGTTGAAACAATAATGCCAGCGAGAACAAAAGGATTCCAATATGAATCAACGTTTGATTCATGCCAAAGATGACCCCGATAATGATAATCGGCAGAGATAAAGTGGAACCAAAATTGGCGATGGGCACGATTGCCGTCCGTAGCCGCATGGGAAAATAGTTGGTGGCATCTTGAACCGCGTGACCACATTCATGAGCAGCAACGCCAATTGCTGCGACTGAACTAGACTGGTAGGTGGCTTCCGAAAGGTTCAAAGTTTTGTTACTGCCGTTATAATTATCGGTCAAGTTCCCCTTTGTCGGCTGCACAGTCACATTCGTGATCCCTGACTGTTGTAAAATATATTGGGCGGCATCCGTCCCTGTAATGCCACTCTGAGCTCGGTAACGATCGTATTTTTTAAAGGTGGAATTAACGTATCCTGAGGCTGCCATTGAAATCAGCAAGCCAATGATAACGAGAAAGTAAGTTGGATCAAAGAAAGCAAAAATCGGTGATGTCAATTAAGGTCCCCCTTTTATTTTAGATTGAAGAACATTGTAACAAGATTAGCGATGTTGAGCAATGGTTTGGGAGTTCTGATATGAATTACTTAGGCTCCAGTCTCTAAGCATCTGGATCCGCACCTTCATACTTTTCGAAATCCCCAAGGTGGTGTACCATTGTAGATGTTGAAATTAATCAAAAGGAGCAATATTACACGTGATTACATTAAAATCAGAACGCGAAATTGAAATGATGCGCAAGTCCGGTGCCATTTTGGCCGGTGTCCACTTGGGCCTTCGCGACATTATCAAACCCGGTATCTCAAGCTGGGATATCGAACGCTTTGCTAATAAGTACATCGAAGAACACCATGCTAAAGCCGAAGAAAAGGGCTTCGAAGGTTACAAATACGCGACCTGCGTTAGCGTCAACGATGAAGTCGCTCACGCCATTCCTCGAAAAGACCTACTATTAAAGAATGGTGACATTGTCGCCGTCGACATGGTCGTTAACTTAGATGGTTTCATGAGTGATTCTTGCTGGACCTACGCGGTTGGTGAGATTAGCAAAGAAAAGCAGCACTTAATGGACGTAACCTTAAAAGCCCTCTACCTCGGTATTGACCAAGCCGTTATTGGCAACCGAATTGGCGACATTGGTTACGCAATCCAACACTATGTGGAAGACGAAAACCACATGGGTGATGTGCGGGAACTCATTGGTCATGGTATTCAGCCAACGATGCACGAGGAACCAAACGTCCCCCACTACGGTGAACCGGGTAAGGGTTTACGCTTACGTGAAGGCATGACGATCACCATTGAACCCATGGTCAACTTGGGTACTTGGCAGATTGCCTCAAAGCAGGTCCCCGGAGACACTTGGGAATACTACGTTTCCGCTGATGGCTCACCGTCCGCTCAGTACGAGCACACTTTGGTCATCACAAAGGATGGTCCAAAGATCTTAACCTCCCAGGATTCCAAGATGGACGCCAAATATCTTTAAAATACAGTAACGTCTCGCAGGTGATAGTCACACTTGCGAGGCGTTTTTTGGTATGATTTAGGTATTGAATACTTCGGGGGGTAAAAAGACATGGCACTAACTAATAAGACACCAGAAAACCAAGTTCAGTCACTCTTTAACCGAATTGCTAATAATTACGATTCCATGAACAACCTAATCAGTTTAGGCACGCACAAGCATTGGCGCAACGCCACGATGGAAATCATGGCAATCAAACCAGGCAGTTTTGTACTGGATGTCTGTTGCGGTACCGGTGACTGGACGATTTCACTGGCTAAAGCTGTGGGACCATCTGGCCATGTCACCGGGTTAGACTTCAGTGAAAATATGTTATCAATTGCCCGCCAGAAAATCTCTGAAGCTGGTCTTCAAGACCGGGTCACACTCGTGCACGGGGATGCCATGTCACTACCCTATCAGGACAATAAATTTGATGTGGCAACCATTGGTTTTGGCTTGCGAAATGTGCCCGATGCTAACCAAGTTTTACGTGAAATGCAACGGGTACTGCGACCCGGCGGCCAACTAGCCTGCCTGGAAACGTCTAAGCCAACGCAGCCGGTGATTAAAATGGGCTGGAAAGCCTATTTTAACTTCGTCCCAGTCATGACTAAGCTGGCTGTCCACAATAAAAGGGACTACGACTACCTGCAGAAAACCACGGCTGAATTTGTCAGTGCTAAAAAGCTGGCTCAGATGTTCAAGGATGCCGGTCTTACACACGTTAATTACCGTACCTTTGATTTAGGAGCCGCCGCCCTGCATTTAGGTTGGAAACCCTACCGGACCTCCGTTCTGTAAGCTTATAGCCAGCCACGGGTCTCCCAGTCCATATCTCGCTTACGCATGCCCGAAACGTACGGGTTCCCCGCAACAAAATAGCGGTATGGGGCATTCGTTTGACCGCCGCGCTTGCTGACACCAATTCGTGCCGATGAGCTAATTTTTCGTGGCATGCGCACGTCTTCAAAGCTAATCTTGATTGGGCCTTCGTTGATCATTGTGTCATTCCACTTGAGGTCGTTGATACCAAGTGCCCGCATAAGTTTACCGGGACCGTTCGTCAACTCTGAGCCCTTTTTTGGCCGGTTTGCCTGCATAATGTTGAGACCATCTTTGGGCTCGATCCCCCGAACTAGGATTCCTTGTGGCTCGCCTGCTGGCTGAACGGCAACATCGAACGCGTAATATCCACGTGAGGTATAAATGTAAATATTGCCCGGCGCCCCATACAGCGCCCCATTGGCCTTTGTCCGCCGCCCTTCATAGGCGTGCGCGGCGGAATCAGCGACGCCCAAATAGGCTTCTGCCTCGACAATGTAACCGCTGACTAAACCCTGTGGGGACTGATAGCTTAACAGTTTACCAAGCAGGTCCTTAGTAATGTCTTGCGTCGGCCGGCCACTGAAAAATTGCTCTAAAGCTTTCATCTAAATCTCCCCACAATCCATATACTGTAGTTATATTATACAATATGCTATAGTTATATTATAGAGAGGTGATCAGAAAATGGCACTCAAAATTGAACGAATTTATACCAAGCCAGCCGATATGGATGGTTATCGGATTCTGGTAGACCGAATCTGGCCGCGGGGAATCTCAAAGGAAAAAGCGGCGTTAGATGAATGGTTCAAGTCGATTGCACCAACTAAGGAACTGCGTCAATGGTTCGGGCATGATCCGGAAAAGTACCCCGAATTCAAGTCCCGTTATGAAGATGAATTAAGCAATAATCCCGACTGTGAAAAGTTCGTCGAGTTAATTCAAGATCATTTGGCACAGGGAAATGTCATTCTACTTTACGGCGCTAAAGATGAAGAGCATAACCAGGCAGTTGTATTGAAAGAATACCTAGAAAAAAACGTTTTGAACAACTAAACGTGCGTCATCTTAGCACTCAAAATTACTCCTTTATCAAAAGCAGGCTGTTCCAAAGCAACTTCCAAATTTAGGAAGTTGCTTTGGAACAGCCTGCTTTTTTTGTCTTTATCCTTCTGAGCTAATCTGCCTGTTCCTGCTTAGCCACTAACTGCTGCTGAATACCGGCCAAAGTTAAGCTAGCAGTACTACTGAAACGAACCTGAGCCGTGGCAATTTCAGCTCGTGAGCCCACCCCAACAGATAAAGCACCAGAACCATTAACGGCAGCTAAACCAGGTTTCGAATCCTCGATGCCAAAGCAGGCTTTTGGGGGTAAATTCAGCATGCTGGCTGCGCGAACGTAAATCTCCGGGTCCGGCTTATTGCGTGTTAACGTACTCGGATCCACAATCAACGGAAAATATTTCTCCAACTGCATTTTATGAATTTCTAACGGCGCATTTACGGATGCCGATGCTAATACAATACCGTAATGGTTGGCTTGCAGCTCATCCAGAAACCTGATAATGCCTGGCAATACATCCGCCGGAGACATGTGAGAAATAATGTCCAGGTACATTTTATTTTTACGTTCGCCCAGCTCTGCTTGCTGAGCATCAGAATATTGGTCAAGCTTGCGTCCTGCAGTTAAAATGGTAGCGACTGATTCCTGCCGGTTCATTCCCAGCAACGTTGCCGCCAGTTTAGGCGTCCAAGTAATCTCTAATTCATCCGCCAACTGGTGCCACGCCTGCAAGTGATACTGTGATGAATCAGCAATCACTCCGTGCAGATCAAATAGCACACCTGAATACTGCTCAAATCTCACCATCTGCCTCACCCCTAATTTTAGAATAAAAAGCCCCTTTTAATTTGTCGTCATTCCCGTATAATTGAAAGGTACGGAGGGATCGGAGCGTGTATCAAAACAACGGAAAACCAACAATTTTAGGTGACTGCATTCTTTTAGTTATCTCTATTATAATCAATTCATTTGGAAACGCACTCACAGTGTCTCTCAACCTTGGTAGTGCATTGTGGACTGCATCAGCTGTCAATATGTCACACCTCTTCAATATGAACTTAGGTAACATCTTGTTACTTGAAGGCGTGGCCGTGATTCTGGCCAATGCGTTAATGCTACGAGAATTCGACTGGCACCGCATGCTTGGAAACGTGATTTTTATGGTCCCTTTCAGTTACTTAGTCAGTGGTCTGTCGTCACTGTTATCCACGCTTGACATTCAGCGTCTGCCACTGATTCCATCAGTGATCATTGATATTATCGGCGTCATGTTCATCGGGTGCGGCATCTCGATCTATCAACGGCTTAACCTGTTACTGCACCCCAATGATGACTTGATGCAGATCATCCGCTTTAGGTATTTGCATGGTAATGCGGTGACCGCCTCACTAGCGGCCTTTTCCATCCCAATTGTCATTATGATCATTACTTTTGCCATTCAACATCAACTTTGGGCGGTCAATATTGGCACGATCGTCGCCCTGCTATTCCAAGGAACGTTTATTGCGGTCAGTGATAAGTATATTTTTCGAAAATTAAAACATCAACGTTTGTCATAAACGAGGAAAAATAAAGCAGTGATGGTTTCGTTAATTCGAAACTGATCACTGCTTTATTTTTGTGACTGCTATCCTTCTTTTCAGAAGTTAGAATGCAAATTCATCAACCACTTCAAACGAAACGTTAGCATTTTGCTTAATCATTTTAGCGACTGGGCAATAGTTCTTGGCTTCTTCAACCAGCGACTCTGCCTGTGCGTGATCAACGCCTGGCATTAGGATCTGCACACGGACTACAAACTTGTATCCCGTGTCATCCTTGAGTTGATCGACACCGGTGTGCACTACTGCAGTATGCGGCAGGCTGTGCAGTCGTTCGATGATTTCAATCGTCGCGTTAAAACAAGTACTGACTGCTAGACCGACTAACTGTTCTGGATTGGTTCCCGAACCTTGAACCAGCGAGCTGCTAACACCTAGGGCTAATCCTTCGTTACCACGAATAAAACTAACGCCGCTTAAGCCCTTTTCATTTACCGCCTCTGTATGATATAACGATCCGTCAATAGCCATTTTGAGGATCCCCCTTTTATTTTTGTGTCTGTAGTTTAGCATGTTTGAAAACGATTCCAAAACGTTTTGCTTGCTCAGATGCAGGCTAATAAGGGGGATTAAAAAACGGCTTTGAATTTACAAAACCGCTATCTTTGTCCAAAGTTTTACCTTATTAATCGTTGATTACTTGGTTGCGACTTTTTTAACTGATTCAGTGTCAACGACCTCATCACTCACTGGACTTTGTTGTTTAGCGTGCTGCCATACAATCACACCTAAACTGACCGCAAACAACGCTAACCAAATCACTGACATGCCTTGATTGCCTAGAAAACCGTTATGAAAATCGTAACCGAAGTAGTCAGCAAAGCTGGCACCTACTGGACGAGTCAGAATATAAGCTAACCAGAAAGTGGCGATTTCACTGACACTGTTCTGAGCCGGACGCCGAATCGCCCGGTATGCTAGGATGGCAATAAAGACGGCCCCTAGAATTAGTCCAGTGTTCAGAAAGCCTAAGTTCAGCCCAGTTGGGTCAACATTATAACCACCTGTTCGTGCTGTGGCCAGCCAATCACCAGCGGCCGTCCCTAACATGAACGAAAAAGCGACCGTTAACCAATAAAAAGCTTCTTTTTTGTGACTGGTAATGTGATGAATCGATAGATCTTTAGTCGATAGATACCAAGCAGCAAAACTAACTAGCATTAGGGCGCCAAAAATGGCGGTCGTTTCCATATAGTGCAATCCCGTCAGGCTCTTAAAGGTGTCAGCCGAGAACGTTCCAAAAACAGCTAGTAGTGCGACTGATAGCCAATAATAAACCGGCCGATAACGATTAGATCTAAATTGCAACGTCAAAAATATAGCAAATAAGCTCAGTGACCACCCGACTGTAAATAATTCTCCTAAACCTTGATTCTGTTGACCAAAAATTTGGCTGGAATAATCGGAAACTGATTCTCCAAGGCCAGTGCTAATCAACTTTGCAAGCCAAAATAACAACGTAATTGCGGGCACTTTATTCAATAGTTCCTTACCTTTTGGCATTCTGATTCCTCCATTCTGACTGTTGTTGTCATTGATTGGTATCAGAATAACCCCGTGAGAAATATGAAACTATCTAATTTCGCTGAAGGAAAAATGAAGATTCTTTAGAAAGCAGCCTTTAAGGCAATTGTAAAGATACTACCATGGGGAACGTTGTCGGTAATTGCGATTTTGCCCTTGTTCAAGGCAACTAACTGAGACACAATTGCCAGCCCCAGTCCAGTGCCTGGAATTTTACTGGAACGGGCAGCGTCTACTCTGTAGAAACGATCAAAGACTCGTTTCTTTTGAGCATCTGGAATGCCAATCCCCTCATCCGTCACCCGAATAAAGACCTGATCATTTGAACGCTTAACTTCAACCGTGATTGGTGAGTCAGCAGGAGAATACTTTTGGGCATTATCCAACAGCGCTAACACTATTTGCTTCACACTGTTGGCATCTGCAACGGCAGTCACTTTTGGGTCACCACGGAATGCTATCGTTCGTTTGTCAACATGGTAACCATCAATGATCTCTTGAATGACCGACGATACATCAACAGGTACCAAATTCACCTCTAATTTTTCGTTTCGGGTGATCGTGAGTAACGCTTCTACTAGTTTCTGTAATCGAAGTGACTCGTCATCGAGAAAATTCAGTGATTCGGCAATGACCTCAGGATGATCCTGTCCGTGATTTTTCAATAGACTAACATAACCTCGAATAGCAGTTAGCGGCGTCCGTAACTCATGGGATGCATCGGACACAAATTGCTGTTCCCGCTGCATTTGCCGGTTTAACTTTAACAGCAACTGATTGAACTCATCACCTAACTGCTTAACCTCCGTGGGAGAATTTGGAACCGGTAACGGGGTTTGATCAAGCTGATCTTTTTGCTTTTCATCCGTCACAGCAGCCGTTAGATCAGTTAACGGCTGGGTAATTTTTCGGCTTAAAACATTGATCAGGGCAATCCCAAATAGGGAACTCAACACTGAAACAACGAGGATCGCCACTAAAACGGTGATCAATTCACTGAGTATTTCATTTAAACTTAGCCATACCTGATAGACAGCCTTTTGAGTATGACGTTGGCGATACACGAACAATCCCTTGCCCTTAACCCACAGAAAACGGTCATTCAGATTGTCTTGATGTCGGCGCATAAACGACTTGGTGCCCGTTGAGTAAAATTGACTTGCTGACGTGCTGGCATTCGGGAAAACTTGAATTCTGACGTAGGTGGTGGAAGCTCCCTGCTGACTGGATGCCTGCCAAGCATCAGTATTTGGCGTCACATGCACGAATGTGTCCTGCAGCGAATCAAGCATTTTATTGGCCGATGTTGTACTGTTATTAAACAGTAAGACGAACAGGACCCCAATCGTGATCAGTAAACTAAGAAGGGTCGTCATTAAGATGGTCTGAAGATAAGTACGAATGATCAGGTGCCGATTAGACATCGTTTTATTTGTCATCTTGCAACTCCTCTTTAAGCACGTAGCCGATACCTCTTACCGACTGGATCTGCACGTTAGACGCGCTTAACGCATGCAGCTTCTGACGCAGTTGTCGGACGTAGACATCCACGATATTCGTTTGACCAACAAAGTCGGTACCCCAAACATCGTCCAGTATCTCATCACGAGTCATGGTCTGATTGGCATGTTGCATAAAGGCCAGCAACAAACTATATTCGCGCTGCGTTAACTGCATCACATCGCCATTATAAGCAACTTGGTGAGCCTTAGTATCGAGCGTTAAATTACCTAGTTGGTAGTTAGTGGGCGCCTCATTGAGCTGATCTTGATGCCGAAAGATGACTCGAATCCTAGCTAGTAACTCCTCGATATCGAAAGGTTTGGTAATGTAGTCATCAGCTCCGCTATTCAAACCAGCCACTTTATCGCCTGAAAAATCCCTAGCAGTTAAAAAAATAATTGGTAACCGTGCGTCAACTTTACGAATTCGCCGTAGAACACCTAACCCATCAATCTCTGGAATCATCCAGTCCAGCAAAATCAAATCAAGTTGCTGATGCATTTGCCTAAAAATCTCTAAAGCCTCCGGGCCCGTGCTAGCTAATTCAACTTGGTAATTTTCAAACTCCAATTCTCGTTTCAACAGCGTCTGGATCGCCACTTCATCTTCAACGACTAAAATCGTCCTTGCCAACATAGTTCACTTCTTCCGTTTAAGCTGACCGTTTCTCACACACTTCTCGGGTTTCAAACCTTTTGACAAAATCTTACTAGCATTCCCCAACTGATTCAATCTAAAATTAAAAAGTGGTGCCTGAATAGGTGATAGGGTATGCTTTATAAAGATTTTGCAGCGCCAAATTAGCTGTTTTTAATTCACCTTATTTGGAAAATATGGCAAGAAGAACAACAAGCGATTTGAAATCATGCTAAAGGAAGTCGTTGAACAAGCGTAGGGTAATCCCCAATTTTGGGTGCAAAAAAAGACACTCAATCGGTTCCCATTCGGAATTCATTCAGTGCCATTTTCTTATTTTCTGAGCGCCGTTAAAGGCTCACTTTAAATTAAAGTTTTGGTGAGTTAACAGCAAATTCTGGCTTTTGCCCAGACAACACTTCGTCAATCATTTTGGCAGCTGTCATTGCCATGTTACGACCGGCCTCATTGGTCACAGAACCGTTATGTGGCGTCAAAAAGACGTTATCAAGGTCGAATAACGGACTGTTTGATGGTAGTGGCTCTTGTTGAAAGACGTCAAGGGCAGCACTGGCAATTTGATGATTCTTTAACGCCTTAATCAAAGCATTTTCGTCCACTACAGTGCCGCGAGCTAAATTAATCAGTGACGCGGTTGGTTTCATCATCGCTAACTCTTTTTCACCAATCATTCCAATAGTAGCTGGAACAGCGGCAACGTGGAGCGTCACATAATCGGATTGCTTTAACAGTGTTTCCAGGTCAACGAATTGTCCGTACTGTGTGTCGCGTTTAGTTCGGTTATAGATTAGCGTACGGACGCCGAAACCACTAAGCATTTTTGCCACGGCTTGGCCAATATGGCCATAGCCAACGATGCCTACCGTCTTGCCAGCTAGCTCAGAGCCTTGGATCTGCTTACCCTCTGCCTGCTTACCAGCGCGCATCAAAGTTGAAACCGTAAATGAATGCTTTGCCAGTATCAAAATATCAGTGACCGTACTTTCAGCAACACTCACTGCATTCGCGCCAGGGGTATTGGTCACCCAAACACCCTTAGTCGCTGCGAAGTCAGCGTCGATGCTATCATAGCCAACGCCATAACGGGCCAAAATCTTTAAATTTGGTAATTTATCGTATAGATCATTTGGAAACGGCGCAACAAACATCATGATACCAGCAACATCAGGAGCTGTGGCTAGGATCGCTGCCTCGTCGGGATCTGGCACGGTGAGCACCTCATAACCCTTTTTGGTTAAATAATGGTCAGTTTGCTTATCTGCAAGTTCTGGAATGATTACTTTTTGCATGATCAGCCGTCCTTTCAAATTGGTTTGCTATAGTAAATATTCTATCATGAATTACCAATCAGTAGTCAGTATTGACATATTTTCGAAACCGTTACTGTATTTCGCCCATTTTGCTTTGAATGGTATAGCTTTTGGTCAGCTCGTTTATAAGCTTCCAGATAGTTCTGATCCTCAGCTCTCACCTGATCTTGTCCAAGCGAAATGGTAATTTTAAAACTAGCGCCTTTTTTAGTTTTGAACGTAAGTGCCCCTAGTGTTTGGCGCACCCGATTGGCAACGACACTTGTTGACTCCTGCTGACGCTCACGGTCGAAAATGATGAACGAGAACTCTTCGCCGCCGACCCGGTAAGCTTTCGCCCGATAGCTAATGCCGTGAACTATCTGCTGTAACTTTGACGCTACTTGCCGAAGAACTTCATTGCCTTCCAAATGCCCATAACGGTCATTAACACGCTTAAAATGGTCAATGTCAAACGTGTATACCAAGTATTGAGCACCCTCTTTTTTGAAGGTCTTGAAAGCAGTTTCCAAATCTTCATTAAAAACCCGAAAGTTATTCAGTTGCGTCAGGGTATCGGTTTTGGCTTCGCGCAATAAGCGTGCCTCTCGCAAACTCCGATTCATCAACTGATTATGAATAAACCAGACTAACCAGTCAATAATCAGCATTGAACCAATTTGCCACAGCCACCCAACGTCAATGCCTCGTAAAGATAAGAAGTTTGCCCAGACAAACGGTAGACCAAAAAGTAACGCAAAGGGGTAAAAATATAGTGGGTGCCTCAGCAAACGGCGCCCATAGTTGTCAGCAACCCACATCAGTGCAACGCTCGCCAGAAAGAATAGGCCCCAATATGGCAAGTTTGGCAACCACCAGTACCAAACCAATAAAGTGAACACTAAGCTAATGAATAGCCAGTGATTGTGGCTGAAAAATAGTCCAAACAATAGGATTCCAATTTGAAAAGTGAGGTAATTCCACCCGTAACCCGGTCGGTAAACATTATTTATGATCATGAGAACCGACGCAAAATGAAATAGGGCCAAAAAACCAATCGTCAGCAAAATTTGAAATAGCTCTCGGAAGTGCGCGAGTGCCTTTCGCTGGAAACGGGCGTGCTGTAACCACCAGTACATTAGAGCAAAACCGGTCAGTAATAGGGTATTCATAATAAAAACGACAACGCGATTTGCCCAGGTTACCATTCTGATTCCTCACTTTCAGTCGCTAAAATACGGGTTAAATACAGGTCAACAGTCCTTGAAACATTTCATGGTATCTATTTTCATTTTCAGCATAACACAAAATTTTTACTTAGACAGAAGTTAATTATAAAACTCACATAGTCCCTCTGATTGCTAAAAAGCGGGTGGTAATTATTAACTTCAAGTCGGTCATTTCAACGTTTTCAGCAGTTAAATTAACACCCGAGAACTCAATTAGAATAATTTGACGAAACTAAAAAACGGCTCCCCAAGATGGGCAACCGCCAAACTGGTTCGACCAGTTTTATAATTATGCTAAATTAGTTGGGGAAAGAATCAGTTTACCACGAATAGCAGATTTCCGTTCCACCGTTGCTGGACGTTCAGCCATATCCGTAACTGCTGGAGATGATGTAAAGGCCAGTTCGTGATCATGCACAACAAGTTTCCGAATTGAGAACAAGATCGCCGCGCAGACAAAGATCAGTGGGAAACCAGCCATCACAGAAATCGTTTGAATGACCTTGAAACCGCCCACTAAGACCAGTGAGAAAGCAAAGATCATAAAGACGATGACCCATGACATCCGGTTGAAACGGGTTGGTTCACGATGCTTCAACGGGGTGCTGGTAAATGACGACAAAATGTAGGCTGAGCCTGAAATCGTTGTGGCTAAGAAGATAAAGCATGACACACAATAGAGCAAAGTCATGATTGACTTCATTGGTAAAGTGCCAATCACCGTAGCGATAACCGCGGCTTGACCCTGAGTGTTCAAAATGTGGACCAAGTTAATGACGCCGTTTTGTTGCAGCCACAAAGCGTAACCGCCCATTACTGCGTAGAACAAGGCACAACCAGTAAAGCCGTACATCAACATGCCCATCAACATCTGACGAATCGTTTTACCACGGGAGATCTTAGCAATAAACAGACCCATCACAGGCATGTACGACAACCACCAGCCCCAGTAAAAGATTGTATCTTGCTGAGTGGCACTTGGATGAGTGTTCGTCGCAATCGGGACGAATTTTTGAACTAACATGCCTAAACTATGTGCTTCGTGCGTAATAATGTAACGCGTTGGACCAAAGAATAAAATTAAGACCAGAAAACCGATGGCTAACCAGATGTGCGCCATACTTAAGCGGTCAATCCCACCGTTCAAGCCCTTGAAGACTGTAACGGCGAAGAGGCAAAATAAGATAACGAACAATCCCATTTCAAGTGGCAAACCGTATTTGATTCCCGTAGCACTTGAAAATGCCTTGGCAGTGATTGGGACTTCCATCCCGATTGATGAACCAACACCACCGATAATTCCGATAACAACCAAAACGTTGATCAAGCCAGCAAAGAACTTCTTAGTTGATTGGTGTTTGTCGCCGTCTAACAGGCTAATACCATCGCTCAGCTTTTGAACCGGTTGCCCCTTCCGATACATCAGGTAACCAATCAAAACAGCTGCTGGTGCAAACATCATCCACGCCATTGGACCCCAGTTAAATTGACCCAACATGGTTGCGGCAGTGTATGCGCCGTTGGAATAAGCCTTAAGATGAAACGGCGGGTTTTGAATCACCGTCAGTGGATCAGTGATGGAAAGCATCATGATGCTGGCATCAATTGCCGTTGCAAACACCATTGCGCCCCATTTAAAGCCACTGTAAACCGGCTTGTCATCAGGTTTTCCAATTTTAATTTTACCGTATTTACTGAATGCCAATCCGATTAGGAAGACGAAGTTGATAATATAAATGCCTAAATATAACCAACCTAACTTAAGGTTCATCCAGCCTAAGATGCTCGTTAAGGGTGCTTGAAGACCCTTTCCACCTATCATTAACACTAAAGTTGCCAGTAAGAATAATCCCACAGTTGGTACAAAGACCCACTTGTTGATTAACTTGCTTCTTAAAATAATATTCCTCCTCTAATGGTTGTACATATTGGATGAAGAGTGTGGAGCAAGGCGTTTAAGAACTAAAGATAGCCTGACACCTATCAACTTGTTCTTGCCCGCGGAACCCATTTCACCGGCATGCTAGAAATCGACTTTCAGAAAACAATCAATAAAGAAAATTTCTTTAGAGCTCAATCTAACAGGTTAGCATTGCAACTTCCACAAAAGCTTGGAAAAATCGTTAACCTCAATCATTCACTTTCAGAAAAGCCCGTAAAAAGCTCGTTCCGTCTGCTACTCGATTGAGTTCAACGCCTTGTTAAGTGCATCGGTCCCACAAACGTAGTTGTCAATGCACTGAAACCACAATTGAAGTTATTAACTTTCAACTCTGAAAACACCCAACGTATTTTCACTCAGGTCGACAAAGTAAAACGCAAAAAAGCTGCTGAGATCGTCAACGACCACCTGCAACAGCTCCGTCTGCAACAAATTGCCAATTCCAATGTAACCCGATTGAATTTACAGTGATTATTATACACGTTTGAAATGAGATGTAAAATTGCAGCTTAAAACCGCCGTACCGGTATCTATAGAAGGTTATACAGCGCTTACATTTTGATTTTATGCAATTAAAATGCATTATTTTTTAATAAATTCTACTACTGCAATTATAAGATAAATAAAAAGTGACTTATCTTCCACCAGATAAGTCACTCAAGCGTCTGTAGAGTTATTGATCAAACTTGTTAATTGATATAAGTGGTCACACTAATCAACCGTCTTTATCACGCGCGCTGGATTACCAGCAATCACTACGTTATCGCCAAACGATTTTGTCACGACTGCACCAGCGCCAACGACCACGTTATTTCCCAGCGTAACCCCAGGTAAAATCACAGCACCGCCGCCGACCCATAAACTATGGCCAATCGTAATTGGCGCACACAACTCCACATCGGCATCCCGCTGCTTTGGATCGATTGGATGAATTGGCGTGTAGAAACCGACATTCGGCCCAATATAGGCGTGGTCACCAATTGTGATTGGTGCAGAATCCAGCATTTTAACATCATAATTGGCGTAGAAATGATCACCTAAATGCAGATTAAAGCCGTAATCAAACTTAAAATCAGTTTCCACAAAAAAATCGTCACCAGTATCGGCAATTAAAGCCTTAAAACGACTATTTCGATCATCGTTATCGGTAATGTGATTAATTTCTTCCAGCTGCTGACGAATGTAGACTCGTCGTGCGATCAGTTCTTCGTCGAATTGATTATACGGCCCACCAGCTGTCATTTTCTCTCGTTCTGTTGCCATTATTCACGCTCCCTTACTCCCAAAAGAATAGCACATAATTTATGTCGTAGAGGTTATTTTCAGAAAATTTTGATGATTTAGAAAAAATAAAGCTAAAATCATTGCAAATTACCAGTTCTTGAGTAAAATACCTTTCATGCTGCCAAAAAAGAACTAAAATAAACACAATCTACTAATTAGAAAAGAGAGGCGATCTATTTGAAACTTGCACTCACTATTTTTGTACTCAATGCATGTTATATCACTTTAAACACCTTCCGAACGATGCTGGTCGTTCGTCGTCAACGTCTCTGGGCACCGCTTCTGGCGGTCTTTGAGGAATTCGTCTACGTTATTGCATTGGCGATTGCTTTGAAAAATATTAATTCACCCATCAACGTGATTGCATATACCGTTGGTTTTGGAATTGGTATTTACCTTGGCATTTTAATCGAAGATCACGTGGCACTGGGCTATGTGAACTTCCAAGTTACCGTTAAAATCGATAACGACGACCCCGACTATCAACGCAATAAAAAGTTACCAGAAGACCTCCGGAATAACGGTTACGGAGTCACGGAAACATGGGGCTACGGTCGCGATGGCTCACGTTTGATTTTAAATATCTTGGCACCCCGGAAAGCTGACCGGCGTTTAATGAATCTAATCAATAAACTAGCGCCTGATGCGTTCGTGATGGTCAACGAACCGACTCAAATGTCCGGCGGTTTCTGGAGTAAAGAAGTTGAGCGTCGCTTCCGTAAGGTCGCTCATAAAGAAAAGTAAACCGTTAACCTGCTAGCCATTCGCTAACACTTTCTAACGACTAAGGCTTCATTTTAAATCTAAATCAGTTATTTCAAAACTTAGCACTTAATTACTGGTCTTTAAACAAGTCCAGTTGTTCAAGTGCTTTTTGTATGTCATCAACCGATTTGGCCACTTCTTTAGATTGAACTTTACCATGATATTCTTTGATTTCTGGTACCTGCTTAGGATAGTTTTTCTTTGGCTCAGCCCCACTGGTATTAGAAGTTCGCCGTTTTGAAGGTAGCGAAGTCTTTGGGACTGCTTTACCAGCAGGACGGCCAGCCTTTTCCATATCATCCATCGTTTTATTTAAAAGTGAGTCAACAAAGATGTTACCCTGATTTTCAGCGTGACCCTTCGTCCAAACTAGGGATAATTTTGGAAAATGTGGCAATAATTGATAAACTTGGCGCCATAATTCGGCGTTTATTAACGGACCACTGGAACGTTGCCAGCCTCGCCGCTGCCAGCCTTTCAGCCATCCTTTATTGATGGCGTCTAACACGTACTTGGAATCCAGCACTAAGGTAATATCGGCTCGTTGTTGATGATGATCCAGCAGCGTTTCCAGGGCTTTGATCAGTGCCAGGATTTCCATGCGGTTATTGGTGGCGCCCCATTCGCCATCGGAACCGCTTAAAACGCCGTCTGGAAGTTCCAGGCGGTACGCCCAAGCGGCTGCATCCGTGGCCTGCACGTGGCCACCCTTAACGTTGCCCGTATTACGCGTCCCACCATCCGTGTAGCCAATCACCATTCCAGCTGGTGCATGGTCAGCTAGTTCGCCTGTCGAACCGTCAATAAACGCCTGAGCTTCAGCCTGCGTCTTAAAACTCTTGTACACCGCCCCTGAAAAACCAGAGACTTCTTTTTGGGCGTCCGGCCAGTTAGTATAGATACCAGGATGCTGACCCTTCTTTACCGCGTAGTATTTTGCCAAAGTGTCACCCTCTTTATTATTTTAAATGTTATTAAAGTTTAGTAATTTCTTATTACAATCCCAATAATTCGGTTCGCAATAATATTAATTTTACCGATATTATGCTAAAGTTAATAGTGTAAGCTTTTTCAAAAGCGATTCAAAATACTTATCGTAGTATCCAACGCACAGTATTCCATAGAGGAGGAACTCTGATGTCAGCAATCCACGCCACGCTTATCAACATTGACCAGGCCCATGCACTGTTAAAAGAACAGCGCAGTCAAGCTAATGAATTTTTTCCTGAACTAACTTTAACCGGTCAATATATCCTACCAGATTATCGCCTGACTCGTAAACGGGAAGCGTTTAAAATTCGTAAACATACTTTCTTGAAACGCCATTACAAATCCTACGTTGCGTTTGACTCCGAAAATGGTCAAACCTTGTGGATGCGCAATTTTTCAAGCCTAACTCAGGCATTGTTCTGGTTACAGACTGGTTTAAAACCTGGGGACACGGACAGTCAATTTTCATTAAAGGATTGGCGAGAGGCTCATGAAGATGAAATTAACGGTTATAAAGATCAGCTTCGTCAGCTCCATAAGGAAGCCATTGCTAAAAAGAAAGCGATGGAAGCTCATCATCCGAAGGCCAAAGCCAAGGCTAAAAAACGCGCATAGCCAGTCTCAGTTCTGAAATTTTTCAGAACTTTTTTATTGACTGCGGAAAATAAAGCGTATGCCAAAACTCGTTTAGAACACGAATATAGCAATACTAAAAGTGGGTTCCCGGAACTTTAGGGAGCTCATTTTTAGTGTTGCTATACAGCCGTAATCGGAGTTTTGACACCGATTTAGTCATGCTAGTAGTTTAGAAATTAGTGCTGATTAACGAGGGATGTTCCGTGAACACCTTGCCTTTTGCTCAAAAGTAACGTGTACTTATGCTCACTTCGTAAACCGATTATCACTGAAGAAGGTCTCAACTTCTTGCGGTTGCGTCTTGACGGTCACGCGACCATGATGAATCGCATAGAGAACCTCGGCACGTTCGTTTAGGGCGTCATAGAAGTTATCACGGTTTAAAATCATGCAGTTAGCTTCCTTGCCCTCTTCAATACCATAGTGATCCATGATGTGCATGGCACGGGCGCCATTTACCGTCACGTATTTATACGAGTTCATGATCTGGTCATAGCCCATGGTCTGCGCAACGTGTAAACCAAGGTGCAGTGGGTCCAGCATGTTGCCGTCGCCCATTGGATACCAAGGATCCTTGATATCGTCTTCCCCGAAAGCCACGTTGATGCCATCCGCAGTCAATTCCTTCACTCGAGTCATCCCTCGACGCTTCGGATAGCTATCAAACCGACCACCTAAGAAGGTGTTGACCAACGGGTTCGCAATCATGTTGATTCCAGACATCTTCAGTAACCGAAACAGCTTATAAGCATACGCATCGTTATACGATCCCAGCGCAGTAGTATGACTAGCTGTAACCTTGTCATGCATCCCAGTCTCGTATGCTAAGGTTGCCAAAGTTTCCAGTCCGCGGGCGGCTGGATCATCGATCTCATCGCAGTGAACGTCGATCAGCTTATTGTATTTTTCAGCCAAATCGCTAACAAAATGCAATGATTCCACACCGTACTCCCGGTTGAATTCGTAGTGTGGAATTCCACCAATCGCATCAACACCCATTTCAGCTGCCTGAGTCATCAGTTCCTTGCCATGTGGGAAGGACAGGATCCCCTCCTGTGGAAATGCAACTAGTTGGAGCTCCATGAAGTCCTTCACCTCATCACGAACTTCTAGTAAGGCTTTCAGTGCTGTCAAATTGGGGTCTGTAACGTCAACGTGTGACCGAACAAACTGGGTCCCATGACTGGCTTGTTTTTTCAGCGTCGCCGTGGCACGTTTTTTAACGTCTTCAATCGTCAGGCTTTGCTTTCTTGCCGACCAGATTCGAATCCCGTCAAATAACGTGCCTGATTGATTCCACTCCGGGTCGCCGGCAGTTAACGTCGAATCCAAGTGCACATGCGGGTCAACGAATGGTGGCAGCAGCAATTTACCACGACCATCGATCAGCCCTTCACTTTCCCCAGGCTCAATGTGATTCGCAATCTTAGTAAACTTCCCGTCCTCGATCCGGACGTCTTTCAACGTGTCATCGTTTTCAATCGATACCTGCTGTATCAGCATCATCATACCCCCAGCGAACTTATTAGTTACGTTAATTATAACACGATGACTACCCAACTTAGGACACAGAAAAAGTTTTGTACAAATACATATGCTTAAAAGTGGCTGCAATACTGGTCCATTTAATGTATTAGGTACGCAGGCATACCACTTCCCATTCAGTTCACCATTTACAAGTCACTCGCTATATTTTGAACCAGCACACTCCTAATATTGTGAATTAGAAAAAGCATTTAAAAGCCAATTTTTAGGACTTTTGACAAAAAATTCACAAATCAAATAATTGAAAGCGGATTCAAAACAAGTTATCCTTGAACCGTATCAGGAAGACAATTAGTCGTGAACCAATTTGCATTTTACTTAGGAGGTATAGCTAATATGGCTTATGCAACAATTAATCCTTATAACAATGAAGTCGTTAAAGAATACCCATATGCAACTGAAGAAGAATTGCAAGCTGCTTTAGCAACTGGTCACGCGCTCTACAAGAAGAACCGTAAACAGCCGATTGCTGAACGAGCAAAGATTTTGCACAACGTAGCAGCTAAATTACGTGAACACTCAGATGAATTAGCTCGTGCTTGTACCATTGACATGGGCAAATTACTTCGTGAATCGGAGGGTGAAGTAGAGCTTGTCGCCATCATTGCCGATTGGTTCGCTGACCATGGTGAAGAGATCATCGCACCCGAAAAGGTTGACACGATTGCCACTGGCCAAGCTGAAATTCGGCACTCTGCAACCGGTATCGTCATGATGGTTGAACCGTGGAACTTCCCGTACTACCAAATCATGCGGGTCTTCGCGCCAAACTTTATCGTTGGTAACCCAATGATTTTAAAGCACGCTGCTAACACTCCAGCCAGCGCTCAAATGTTTGCTGACGTTGTCAAGGAAGCCGGTGCTCCAGACGGCGCATTGACTAACTTATTCTTATCCTACGATCAAGTTACCGAAGCCATCGAGGATCCTCGTGTTCAAGGTGTTGCATTAACCGGATCAGAGCGTGGCGGAACTGCCGTTGCCGGGGCTGCTGGCAAGAACCTGAAAAAGAACACCATGGAACTGGGCGGCATGGATCCATTTATCGTTCTAGGTGATGCAAACATGGATGACGTTAACAATATTGCATGGCGGGCACGGCTCTACAATACGGGTCAGGTCTGCACGTCTTCAAAGCGTTTTATCGTGATGGATAACGTCTACGACCAATTTGTCGATGCTTTGAAGGATAAATTCAGTAAGGTGGTTCCAGGAGATCCGCTAGACCCAGGCACCTCACTTGCACCAATGAATAAAGCATCCGCCAAGGCGAAGTTACAAAAGCAAGTTGATGCTGCGGTTGAAGCCGGGGCCACTGTGGCCTATGGAAACAAACCCATCGACTTGCCAGGTCAATTCTTCATGCCAACGATCTTAACGGATATTGATAAGAATAATCCGGCTTACAGTCAAGAATTATTTGGCCCGGTTGCCTGCGTCTACAAAGTTCATTCTGAAGAAGAAGCGATTGATTTAGCCAATGACAACCCATACGGCTTGGGTGGGATCGTCTTCTCCGGCAATGCTGATCACGGCGCTGAAGTCGCGGCCCAGATCGAAACTGGCATGGTCTTTGTTAATAACTTCATGTCAACGCTGCCAGAATTACCATTCGGCGGTGTAAAGCTTTCCGGTTACGGCCGTGAAATGAGCCACATCGGTGAAATGGCCTTCACTAATGATCAACTGATCGTTAAGGCTGACAAACCGAACATGGACAATTTGGCTGGTGGACTGGTCGCAACGGACCCTGCGCCTGAACCACAACACAGCTAATCCATTCAAATTGGTAATAAAATAGTTTGATTTCATATCAGCGTACCCACTTTTAGCGGGTGCGCTGATTTTTTTGAAAATTCAGTTTGTATTTTAGTCAATCGGTCAAAACCTAAAGCTGATCAAACTAAAATGGGTGTCCATCAACGAGCCAAAACACTTGTCACAGCAACCGTTCTCCTCTATAGTGTGCTTAGAAGATCAATGTGAATAGACGACATCCGGAGGCGCGGTGCCATGACGAACTTTAAGCGTAAATCACTATCACTACCCAAAACATTGACGTTGGGCTTTATTGTCATTATTTTGATCGGCACCATTTTACTGAGCCTGCCGCTTGCAACAAAGGGGAGCCATGCCACCTCTATTCTCGACGCCTTATTTACAGCTACGAGCGCCACCTGCGTCACCGGCTTAACTCTGGTCAATACCGCGCTGCACTGGACTTTATTCGGTCAGATCGTGATTATGCTACTCATGGAAATTGGCGGTTTAGGTTTTATGACTTTTGCTGTGATGCTATTTTTATTTATGCGCCGCCGCATGCGGCTTTCCACTCGATTGCTAGCTCAGGAATCACTGAACCTAGATAATCTATCGCAAATTAGCGTCATTAAACTAATTCTATTATTGTCGCTGATTATTCAAGTTGTCGGAGCGGGCTTGTTATTAATTGATTTTTATCCCCGATTCGGTTTAGTCAAGGGCGCTTGGTTTAGCATCTTCCACGCGGTGTCTGCCTTTTGTAACGGTGGTTTTGATCTATTTGGCAATAGTTTAGAAGGCTTTGCCAGTGACACGTACCTTCTTTGCATTATGTCAATTTTGATCATTGCCGGCTCGTTTGGCTTTTTAGTTTGGCAGGATCTGCTGCTTTATCCCAGACGGCATCGCTTATCGTTGCACACCAAGCTAGCTTTGGGAAGCGGCACCGTCATTGGCTGGCTGTCCGTATTGGTTTACTTTCTAAGTGAAGATAACCTAGCTCAATTAGACGGTCAGCTATCTTATTTTCATCGATTAGTAAATACGGTCTTTATGGCAATTACACCGCGGACGGCCGGTCTAATCACACTCCCCTATCAGCACCTTTCAATTGCTGGGATTACCTTTACCATGCTGCTGATGTTTATTGGCGGAACGCCCGGCTCAACTGCGGGTGGAGTCAAGACTACCACCATTGGCTTGCTAACTATCCAAAGCCTAGCGACCCTACGTGGCAAACGCGATGCAACCTTTGGTCATCGTCGGTTCACGCAGGATAACATCTTTCGGGCGCTAACGCTGATTTTTGTCGCGTTTACGATTTTAGCAGTGGCAGTTCTGATTCTGTGTGCGACGCAGCCGTTACCTAAAAATGGCGGTTTAGAGAAGGTCGGCTTTGAAGTTCTAGCCGCCTTTGGCACAACCGGCATCTCGCTGGGCCTAACGCCACACCTCAACGTATTAGGCAAGCTTATTATAATGTTTCTCATGTTTATCGGTCGTGTGGGTCTGTATACGGTCATGTTTTCAATCCTCAATGCCAATCGAAAGCAACAGAACTATCGCTACCCAGAGGAGAGTGTGCTAATTGGTTAAACCAGTAAAACGCGAGAACTATGCGGTTATTGGCCTGGGACAGTTCGGCAGTGCGATCTGTCAATCACTGGTGGAATCCGGCCAAGAGGTCCTGGCCATTGATAGTGACGAGGAACGGGTCAATGAATTCACTAACATCGTTACCCAGGCGGTCATTGCTGATGCCCAGGATGAAGATACCTTAAAAGAGCTAGAAATTGGCAGTTTTGACCACGTTTTTATTTCTATCGGTCAAAATATTCAAGCCAGTATCTTGGCAACCCTTCTTTCTAAAGAATTAGGGGCAAAAGACGTTATTTGTAAAGCTGAAAATGAAAGCCATGCGCGGGTTTTAGAGAAAATTGGCGCAGATCAAATTGTGCGCCCTGAACGCGATATGGCCCGTCGAATTGTCTTTCATCAACTCCAGCCCAACATTGTTAACTATTTGATGCTTAACGATCAAGTCACAATGGCCGAGATCAAGGTCGATAGTCCGGCCTTTATTGGTAGAACTCTTGATGAACTGGAAGTGCGCAATAAGTACCACATTAACGTGGTTGCCATTAAAACCGAGGGAAAAGTTAACTTATCCCCCGCTGCTGACGATAAGTTAAAACTTAATGATCTAGTATCTGTAATCGGTGCAACTGAAGATGTGAATCAATTTAATGAAGATGCACAATCTTCCACACCTGATGCTTAATTCATGGTATCCTGAAAACTAATGGAAAGTTTTCAAGGAGGTTATTGATATGGTTAATACATTTCCACAAGCAATGACGATTGCCGGTTCTGACTGTGATGGTAGCGCTGGGATGCAAGCAGATATGCATACCTTTTTTACCCGGGAAGTCTATGGTATCTCAGTCATGACCACTCTAGTGGCTGGTAATTCGTATGGCATTCATGCTTCTCACATGCTGCCAACTGATTTTATCGATCAGGAGTTTAAAGACGTTGCAGATGATTTTAAAGTTGGCGCTTGCAAGACGGGTATGCTCGCGGATACGACACTGATTCGAGACGTGGTCAAGAACTACCAGCAATACGATTTTGGTCCCATGGTAGTTGATCCAGTCATCATGACTAAGCACGGTAACATGCTGCTTGAAGAAGAAGCTTACGAAACTATGCGCAACGAACTGATTCCGTTAGCAACCGTGGTCACACCCAACTTCTATGAGACTCAAAAGATGGCTGAAATGACGCTGAAGTCCGATGATGATTTAGTTAAAGCAGCCCACAAATTACAGGACTTGGGGGCTAAAAACATTATCGCCAAGGGCTATCATCAAGACGCCTCGCAAACTGAGGTCCGTGATTATGTGCTCCTCGAAAGTGGTGATGGCTTTTGGTTAACAGAACCTTATCACCACACTGATCACGTCAATGGCACCGGCGACTCACTGTCAGCCTGCATCGCAGCAGAACTGGCTAAGGGTGAAACGGTTGAAAATGCCATTCGAACAGCCAAGCGCTTCGTGAACGTTGCCATTGGCAATCCCATTGACGTTGGTCATAAATTTGGCCCAATCAACCACTGGGCAGCTCAACGAGAAGTATAAGGCTGTAGAGGATCAACATCATTAAAAACTAAACTATGAGGTGGTCGATTTTAGCGTTTGAAGTTGACCACCTCATTTATTTATCCAAACATTCATTTTATTTTGTCACGCCGCTTTGGGGGAATCTTGCCATGATTTGATTTCTCTTGCATTTCAGAATAGACGTGTTACACTAATTAATTGTTAGCCATCTAGCATAATTTAATTGTTAGTTTGCTAGCATTCTGATTAGAAAGGATTCTTAAAATGACAGACTATGGCAAGATGTTAAAACACGCTACTAATCAAATGAACCGTGCAATGGATCAGTATGCCCGCCAATTTGGCGTGACCGGCGTGCAAATGTCTATTTTAGACTACTTGGGCTCGCATGGAAACGTCCTGCAGCACGATATTGAAGTTGAATTCGCCATTCAACGCTCGACCATGACGGTGACACTGCAGCGTATGGAGAAGGCCGGACTGATTTACCGAACCGAATCGGCGAAGGATGCGCGGCAAAAAACGGTTAATATGAGTGCTAAAGCTCAGCCAATTCAAAACCGGGCATCAGCGTACATTCAAGGCCAGCAGCAGGCGATGCAACAGAAATTCTCGTCAGCAGAATTACGTCAATTCGAACAGGTTTTAGAGTATTTTATTAAATTGAATGGGAGTGAGAACTAAGCATGACACAAAAGATGTCAGAAAAAGTATCCCCTAAGGTCATCGGTGCCATCATTGCCGCCGGACTGATGTCGTTTTGCGGTGTGATCATCGAAACAGCAATGAACATTACCTTTCCAACCCTAATGAAAGAATTTAATGTCACCACTAACTTAGTTCAGTGGATGACCACGATCTACTTATTAGTGGTGGCCTCAATGGTGCCGTTATCGGCGACCTTAAAAAAACGCTTTAAAATGCGCAGCTTGTTTTTATGTGCCATTATTTTCTTTATAGCTGGGGTTGTGATTGATTTTGTAGCCACCCAGTTTTGGATGTTGCTCCTGGGCCGAGCCATTCAAGGGTTCGGAACTGGTATTGCGCTCCCCTTAATGTTTAACATTATCTTGGAACAAGTGCCAATGTCAAAAAGGGGCACAATGATGGGCATTGGCACCATGATTACCGGTGTGGCACCCGCGATTGGTCCGACGTTTGGTGGCCTGGTGGTGTCAACGTTAGGCTGGCGTGACATCTTCGTCTTTCTCATGCCGCTATTGCTTATTTCCCTTATTTTGGGCCTGCTATGTATCCAACAAAAAGTGCCCACTCGGTCGGCCTCAATCGATCAGCTCAGTGTCATTCTCATTATCCTGACCTTTTGCGGTTTGATCTTTGGTATTAGTAACTTCGGCAGTTTGCCGTTTCTGAGTTGGCAAGTGATTGGAGCACTCGTACTGGGCATCATCGCGTTCATCGCCTTTATTATTCGCAGCCAACACCTGGACGAACCAATTCTAGACATTAAACTATTTAAAAATCGTCGCTTTAACCTGAACTTGTTAGCATTTGCCTTGGTTCAAACGGTTGCCTTGGGACTTTCCTTTTTACTGCCAAACTACATTCAACTAGTAAATGGCAATACCGCGCTAACGGCCGGATTAATTGTCTTACCTGGTGCAGCCTTAGGTGCGATTATTGGCCCCTTCAGTGGTCGCATTTATGACGGGATCGGTGCTAAGTTCCCATTGCGTCTAGGTAATTTTCTAGCACTGATCGGTGTCCTTGGTCTGGCACTCATGGGCACCCACCTAAGCAACGTTGTCATTTTAGGCTGGTACACCTTCTTTATGTTAGGCATCGGCTTGCACTTTGGTAATCTCATGACAAACGGTCTGAAAACTATTGATCCGGTGGCAAATAGTGATGGTAACGCGATCTTCAACACCACTCAGCAATTTATGGCCGCCCTCGGGACAAGTATGTCGGCTGCCATTGTGGCAGCGTCTCAGACTAAGATCAGCAATCAATCTACAGCGACTGCCGTTGGTTCAACACACGCGTTTTTTGTTCTGTTACTATTTCTAATTGGCGAAATGATTGCTATTTGGACGATTACACGCCCAACTCGGAATCACAAGTCAGCGACTAAGTCTGCAGAATAATTTAAATTTAGGTCTGATAGCAACAAATCTAGCCTGGCACTAACTAACACCTTAACCTCTGATAAACAAAATATTCGGTTACTTTTATTGAACGGCTAACTTTCTGATTGATTCAGTAGTTTAGCCGTTTTTATGTACTATTAATTACTCGAGGCTACTGTCTTTCTACTCTCTAATCGCGCTCCACTTGCCCTAAACCAAGAAAAATCCCCCTTAAATTAACGGATATGACAACTTTTCATCCGTTGACCTCAGAAGGATGCTGACTGATTCTAATAGCCATTAAACTAGAATAAGTTTTTATCATTTAAATTTGTCTTCAACTTGTAACCCTTCATAATCGATCTCTTCATCGACTGCCCCAGATCCGTTCAGCGCCACAACACCGACAACAATCAGGAGAAGTCCAATCACTTGTCCCACTGAGAAAGTTTCGTGAAATAACACCGCACCCATTGCGGCGGTCAAAATCGTCCCCGCACCTGACCAAAGGCCATATGCGACGCTCAGCGGTACGACTCGCATTGCAAACGATAAACTATACAGCATTAGGAGGAATACCGCTATACTAAGCAACGTCCAGAAAAGTTGCGTAAACCCATCCGATAACTTGAGTGCCATCGTGCCGCCAATCTCAGTAACGATTGCGACGCCCAGTGCAAAATAATATTTGATCATCAGCTCACACCTCGCATTACATAATATTTAGCATGACCGTCCCTAAAATAATACACGCAACACCCATGATCTTGGCTCGGTTAAGCCGTTCTCGAAATATAACAACGCCTAAAAAGACCGTGAACAACGTGCCGATAGCGCCCCATAAGGCGTACGCAACGCCTAGGTCCAGCCACTTTAAGGACTTGGAAAATAAAAATAACGTAATGGTATAGCCAATGACAAGAAGTATCGTTGGTAATAACCGGTGGAAGCCATCCGCTTCCTTCAGCATGGAACTGCTGAGAATTTCAAATACGATTGCGGCAAACAAAAATCCGTATCCTAAAAGCATCCGATCATCCCATTTCTATTAGCGTTTAGTTACAGTTTACACCTAATTTTAATGCTTAGAATAAACTTTTGCTCACCATTTTGATGGATTCCACATCCGCCCATCTAATTCTCCTTGAGCTTGTTTTAAACGTCGTTGCTGCTCCTCACTTAACTCGGCTAAAGCTAGGTACAACGCCCTTTCTTTAAACTGCGGTGTCTGTGCCGCCAACGCTAGCAATTGTTGTGTCGCCCATGTTTGTTCAGCCATCAGCTGTCCTCCATATTCTGAATCATTTTCAAATTAGTTTTTAAATCGTTCAAATCGGCTTGATTATTTTTTAGCTGTTCTAAGATCAACGTTAATTGCTGTTTTTGTTCTGAAGGCTTTTGTGCAATCAGCGACTGGAACTGGGTCGTTAACCAATCAGCTTGAGCTTCAAAATGATCTAAGTCTCCTTGAGTCAAATACCGCTGATAATTGATCAATAACTTAGCTTTCTCCGCATCTGTCTGATATCCGAATTGATCGATCACAAAAGTCGGTAAAAAAACCATTTTAAGCTTATGTGCCAGTGCTTGAAACGGCGTCATTATTTGTGAAACACTAAAATGTTCAGGGGCACCAGCTTTGAAATTCCTGGCTGGCGAGCCAAGGCTAACTGCAATCCCTAATTCTTTTCCTACGAGGGCCCCTGCCGCCTCCGGATATGCAAATTGACGTGTCAGTACCTGATCGAGCCAATTCTTTAAAACTGCCGGCGCACTGTACCAGTAAAGCGGGAATTGTAAGATGATTCGGTCTGCTTGGCGTAATAACCGCTGCTCAGCCGTGATGTTTAACGGTTCCGCAGTGACTGGATGCCACGTCACACTGGGCAATTCGGCGGCCCGTTTTAAGAACTGCTGCGTGCTTGAATCTGGTAGTTCTGGATGGCCAATAATAACGAGTGTTTTGATAGGATCGCCCCCAAATAGAATTAACTTAAATTTACGGCAATTTCATCTTAGCACAGACAAATGACGATGGATGCCCAAATGCTTAGGCCTAATTGTCCAAAAGTTGATTGCTCACAATTTAATTAATGTTTATTGGTCAACTTTGCTTGCTTAAGCGTTTTCACAAACTTATACTTAAACTATTCTATTTGGAAAGGATGTTTATTTGGTATGAATAAGCGGAACTTTGGTTGGTTCAAGCTATTTGGTTTAGTTTTGGTATTTGGTTTAATTTTAACGGGGTGCAGTCAAAAGAAGTCGACATCATCAGCTTCTAAGGACAAAACCCCAATCGTTGTAGCAACGTCTGGGACACTTTACCCAACGTCATATCACGATCAGAAAACGAATAAGTTAACTGGTTTTGATGTGCAAATTGTCAGAGCAGTGGCCAAAAAACTTGGTCGCCCCGTTAAATTCCAGGAGATGAACGTGGACGGCCAATTAACTGCAGTCAAAACTGGCAAAGCTGATATGGCGGCAAACGACTTTGGTATCTCACCTCAACGGAAGAAAGAATTTACTTTGTCGACACCTTACAAGCACTCATTTAATAGCATTGTCGTCCGCAAGAAAGATGATTCAGGTATCCATTCCTGGGCTGATATAAAGGGTAAAAAGGCCGCTGGTGAAGCGGGAACTAGCTATCAACGGTTGGCGAAACAGTTAGGCGCGAAGACCGTCAACTACAACAACGTTTCTAACGATGTTTACTTCCGTGATGTTAAAAATGGTAAGACTGATTTGATCATGAATGACTACTATTTGCAAAAACTAGCTTTAAAAGCGACTCCAAATAGCGGTTTGAAGATTTTGCCAAACATGTACTTCACAACTAGCGATGACGGCTCTGGAGTCGGTATCCTGATGAAGCACGGGAACACTAAGCTCGTTAAACAAGTCGATAATGCCTTGGCCGCATTGAAAAAGGATGGCACTTTAAAGAAGATCTCTGAAAAGTACTACGGTGCTAATGTCACCAAGAAACCAAACGTCAAGATCTCCAGAAACTTCGTCATTAAAAAGTAGGTGCTGTTTAAATGTCGTCGTTTTTAAGTCATTTATCCATCCCCAACTTTTTCAACGCACCGTTGGCCTTCTCATCTATTCCTAAGATTATGACTGGGTTCCCAGTTTCAATTGGGCTAACAATTATTAGCTTCATTCTCGCCTTGATTTTAGGACTGTTTCTAACACTGGCTCAGATGAGTCATTTTCGGTTACTGCATTGGGCAGCCAGAGCATTTATTTCATTTATGCGTGGCGTGCCAATGCTGGTGATTTTGTTCGTGGTTTACTTTGGCTTTAGTGCCAGTGCGCTGCCAGCCGCCGTGATCTCATTTACACTTAACTGCAGTGCGTTCGTCTCAGAAGTCTTTCGGTCATCATTTTTAGCAGTTGATAAAGGTCAGTGGGAAGCGGCTTACTCATTAGGTCTGCCCTATTCAAAAGTCGTTCGTAAAATTGTTTTCCCGCAAGCTTTTCGAATCTCGATTCCTGCTTTAGGCAACATTTTACTGGACCTCTTCAAGGGAACGTCGTTAGCTGCGATGATTACAGTGAGTGAAATGTTCATGCAGGCCCAAATCGTGGCCGGTGCTAATCAAGATTACATGACGATCTACATTATGATTGCAATTATTTACTGGTTCTTCTGCTGGTTATTAACCATTGGACAAACCAGTCTGGAACATCACCTCGCAATTCCTGAAAATTAATTAGACTCACAAAACGGTTTTGAGAAAGTCCTTCTCAAAGCCGTTTTTGCAGTGTGTTTATAGGGAGAGTACGGTAGCGACCGTGACTACCGTGAATAGTCAAGGCAAGAGCCAGTTGATAGCTCTGCTTTTGCTATCCATAGATACTGTAATCTTTCAATGTAATGAATCTTTGTGGTTTTCGTATCGGTTTAGTAAAAGTTATCCAAATCATTATCAAAAACAGCGCTCAGACGCTAGCTCCTGTATCCGACTGAAACGATTAACTTCATTTTTAAAAGACAGTAAAAAAAGACCCACTGACCAAACGATCAGTGGGTCTTTCGGGCTTAATTAAGAATTAAGCAACAGTAACGTTAGCAGCTTGTGGGCCGCGGTCGCCGTCTTCAACGTCCAAAGTTACGTGTTGGCCTTCTTCAAGAGTCTTGAAGCCGTCAGCATTGATAGCTGAGAAATGTACGAATACATCTGAGCCGTTTTCAAGAGTGATAAAACCGTAACCTTTGTCAGCATTGAACCATTTAACAGTACCTTGTTCCATTAGAATGAAACCTCCATGCGCCTTGCGCAAATATATTTTGCATTTGAAACTTGTGAATAAGGAGCCATTCTAAAAAGAACGTTGTACCTTTTCCCGAAGCCTAAATACATTAACAATAGAATAACAGGTTCTTTGAAAAAGTGCAACAATATGTGCTCAAAAAGATTTAAACTTTTCTATTTTTCATTTAGAACCGTCTTATGCTACAGCAGATATAATGTTGATTACTCATTAGTTTGAAATTAGACCCTTTCAAGGTCCAGCCATTTTTGAATAACAGCCAATCACTCAAAGATTACTTGACCTACCCACAGAAATCTAACGAATCAGTAGTTCAATCGTACTCTTCTGAGGCGCAAAATTTAAGCCTGCAACACGTTCTTTTAAGATCTTCGAGTACTCATCCAATACATCATCTGGAAGCGGTGTTGTCTCTCCTAATTTGGCAAGAACGTCGTCTGCGCTGTCAACTGATGCCAAATCAATGAATAAACGCATGTTACCCACCGTATCACGTAGCAGATCAGTCAATAAACTATTGGGCTTGCCCTCCAAGTCTGTCACGACAAGCTGGCCGCCATCGACAGTATGGTGGTTAACCGTGATCATTTTAAGAATGTCAAATACGCTATCCATGTTCCGCTCCTCCACTTTCAAATTCAATTTGTGCTTATTATACACGATGTGAGACAAGTCTGAAAGCCAACTTCGAAACATTGTCTACTTTGCGCCAATAACTCGCCAACCCGGTCGTAAATGAAAGACCCACTGGGTGCCGACGTACGTATGATTTTTAACGCCAGCACTAAAAAGCAAACGAAATTCTTCGTTCCGGTAAACCCGATACGATCGGCTGATCGTCACTTTATTGTGTGGTGCGTTGCGCAAAACGATGGCCTCGCCCTTAGCTGGATCCGTTTTTGTCAGACCCTTATCCAACGGGTTAGTTTTGTAGAGGTAGACCCGTTCGTTCTGGGTGCCGATTTGTTTATACATCAGCACCCGCTGTTGTGTATTTAAACTCGACGTGAGCGGATAGGAATTTTGCTTGACCACCGTCTTCATGCCAAAGTATTGATCAAAATTGAGAATCATTAAAACAATGCTACCCACCGTGAAAACTAGGCCAATCAAGACCCAGACCGCTTTTTTCAGCCCTGGCTTCATAAAGATCATTGCGAACGAGAAAAGCAGAGCGCCAATAAATAAAATAATTGCAACCATGCTATTGCGCCCCCTTCGTATCTTTCAAGAAGAACGTCAAAATCAGTCCGAGTACGGCAAAGGAAGCAGCAATGGCAAATGCATAGCGGAAGCCGACGACGTTTGCCTGCAACGCTAATTTTTTGAATAAGATCGGCGTAGCTTGAGCAACGGCATGCCCTGGCGTCCGCGCCGTTGTCACGTTTGACATCACAGAAACCAAAATGGCAGTCCCCATTGACGCAAAGACTTGACGCGCAGTGTTATTGACCACCGTGCCATCACCAATCAAGCGCAGCGGTAAAGCATTCATCCCAGTCGTGGTCACGGGCATCATGACCATAGAGATACCAAGCATCCGGACCGTGTAGAGACTGACAATGTCAATAACAGGCGTCGTGGCAGTAATGGTAATGAATGAGGCCGTCGTGACCGTCAGTAAAAACATCCCTGCAATGGCCATATTTCGAACACCTAAGCGATCAAAAATTCGACCGGTGATCGGGTTCATGACACCAATCACGATTGCCCCTGGTAACAGCGTCAGCCCAGAAGCCAGTGGTGACTCGCCGCGCACCGTTTGCAGATACAGTGGCAATACCAGAGTAAAACCGTTCATGGACATAAAAGAAACCGAAACCAGAATGGCTGAAAGAGTAAATTCCTTGTGTTCGAACACTTTGAACTGCAGCAATGGATTCTTGATCCGAGTCGAACGCCAAACAAACAGCGCAACTACGATCACACCGACCGTCAGCGTAACGTAAACGATCGGGTCAGTCCACTGATAATCACCAACCGAAGAAAAGGCGAACAGCATGGAACCAAAACCGATCATGGACATTAAAACCGACAACCAATCGATTGGAGCTTTCCGAGTTGGCAATACCTTTCGCAGAGTAAACCAGCCTAGAACCAAAACGACTAGTGAAATGGGCATGATGGAAAGAAACAACATCCGCCATGAATAGTGGATCAGCAACCAGCCAGAAAATGTCGGCCCAATTGCGGGTGCCAGGCCAACAACCAGTCCAGCAGTTCCCATGGCTGCACCACGTTTCGACGGTGGAAAAATGGACGTCATAATGGTTTGGTAAACGGGCGCGGTGATGCCGACCCCAGACGCCTGAATTAGACGTCCCAGTAAAATTTCCCAGAAATCAGTCGCAAAATAACACGCAATGGTGCCAGCCAAAAATATTAGAATGGCAGAAAGATACAATTTACGCGAATCAAAACGCTGGAGAAAAAAGCCAGTAATCGGCATAACGATCCCCATGACCAGCATGAATCCAGTGGTCAGCCACTGAACCGTGTTGGCAGAAATACTAAACGATTTCATCAGGGTTGGAAATGCCGTTGTGAGCATCGTCGAAGTTAGAAAAGTACTAAACGTACCAATCAGCAACGTCAAAACCAGCGCAATTCTATTATAGAGACGCCCCTGCTGGTCGACGGGGTGATCCACCGTACTTACATTATCGGCCAATTTTAATCATCCTTTACTTAGTCTTTTAAACAATTTTACTTGAACTTTAGGTAGCGCAATTTTTGCCAGGTCGTTGGTTGTCAGCCATTTACCCGGGAAAAAGCTTAAATCTACATTTGAATCTAGTTGTGCGCTCAGCAACGAGATCAACCACTGCCGGTGCGTAAACGTATGCTTAACTGGTTTGCCACCGATTGGGACGACGTGCAGCTGGAGGCCAAACTCGTCTTGAAATAATTGTTCCAACAGTGTTAACCGTTCCTCATCGGTGACCATGTCAGGGGTGTCACTTCGAGCCAGCACATCATCTTCAGCAATTAATGGAAACGTCCAAAAGTTAGCTAACAAACCGTTTCCTGGACGTTTGACCATCAAGAAACTGTCTGCGTGCTGGATCACCAGACCGTAATAGGCCACTTTAACGGGCCTAGGCTTCTTTGATTTAACCGGAAACTGCATTTCCACCCCATCTAAATAGGCTTGATTAAAGGCTTTCACTGGGGAATGGGCAGAATCTGGATGCTTGGCACTCATGTAGCTGGCACCAAGGTCCATAATTGCTTGATTAAAATCTCCAGGTCGGTCAGGTGAAATGATACGGCTGATCACCTTTTCAAACACCTGGCGAGTCTGCGGTTTTGCAATGTCGAGGTCAATTTCGAGCAAACGGGAAAAAACGCGAAATGCATTTCCGTCCACCGCTGGTACAGGCAGATTGAAAGCAATACTAGCAATTGCCCCAGCTGTATAAGGACCAATGCCGGCTAATTCACGCAGCCCTTCAACCGTACGCGGCCACTTGCCACCATGATCGTTAACAATCTGTCCGGCCGCCTTTTGCAGGTTACGCGCCCTAGAATAGTACCCAAGACCCTCCCAGGCCTTCATTAGATCGGCTTCAGACGCTTTAGCCAGATCGCCGACCGTTGGAAAACGAGTCATAAACCGCTCGTAATAAGGAATCACGGTATTAACTTGGGTTTGCTGCAACATGATTTCGGAGACCCACACGTGGTAAGGATCATGATCTTCTCGCCAGGGTAAATGACGTCCGTGCGCATCATACCAGTTAAGTAATGTTTGCCGGAAAGCCTGTATTTGTTCGTCTGACCATTCCACCATAACTACTCCTTCACCGCGGCAAGTAACCGCACGACCTGTTGGCTGGCATCGTCCACTTGCCAACTGGCAACCACCGGTTCTTCATAAAAGTCCGTTTCGAGGCTTAGTTGGTGATTCTGAGCGTAATTTTGAATCTGTTGAAACCCTTCTAACAACGGTTTATCACCATGGTGATAGGCAATCACATATCGGCCGCCAGCTTGGGTTGCATCCGGTGTCACCTCACTGCCCGTCATTAGGGTCGTGTAGAGTTGTGATACCTGATCGGGATTCCCAGTCTCAATAGCGTGTTTAGGATGAACTCGGCCAACAGTGATGTGGACGGGTGAGGTGGCGTTAGCATCCATCACGTGGCTGACGTGCTTTTCAAGAAACGGCGTGAGGGACTCCACATTATCGGGAATTTGAGTCGTTAGTATGTTAACTGGTGGCCGGTTGACGACCGTGGCCACATCCGGCATGGCTTGACGGGCCGTTTCTTGACTAGTGATTTCCTTTGCCAACTGCTGGGAAGCAGTACTAAGTTGAGTGAGCTGTTCTTCAATTAATTTTTGCTGGTACTTCAACATTTTAATGTGGTCTTCGCCATAATTCTGCACGGCCGCCTTGGTCGTGTTAAGATCAGGCTCTAATCCCACCATCGCCTGCAATGACAACCACTGGTTAACCTGAGCTAAATCATACGAACGACGACCATTCTTATCACGATTTACGGGCTCGAATAACCCTAATTCGTCGTAACAATCAAGCAAATGGCGATCAATATTTAAAAGTTGGGCGAACTGGCCTGCTGACAGTTGCGGACGTTGTATCAATTTAATCACCTCATAAGAACTACAACGACTTGACGACAATAATTTGCTTCGATATTATCAAACTGGATAGATTTTGGAATTGAGAGGGAGGAACTATGAGAACTAGAATGGCAGTGATCGGGATCGCGGCAATTTTGCTACTGGCGGGCTGCTCAAAGAATTTATCAAATTCGAAGCACCAGTCTGACAATCAAGGCGTCATGTCGCAAAATCAAACGGTCACAATTGTCGAACAGACGCCGTTAAATACCGTTGATATTTCCAAAGTTTCTAGTTTCAATAAGCTGAGAAGCTCGACGGAGGGTCTCTTTCGTATGGGTAAAAACGGGCGAATCAACGCCGGCCTCGCAAAAAGTTATCACATGAGTAAGGACGCCAAAACTTATACGTTTAAGTTACGAAAAGATGCCCGTTGGAGCAACGGTCAGCCCATAACCGCTTCGGACTTCGTCTACTCTTGGCGGCGTAGTGTGAAACCCGCCACCCAGTCGGTGAATGCCAATTTATTTTCCGGCATTAAAAACGCCAACCGGATTCGGCACAGTGAACTCCCACCCAAGGATCTCGGCGTCAAAGCCCTCTCAAAACGAGAATTACAAGTCAAATTGGACCACCCAATCGTGTATTTTGAAACCCTATTAGCTTACCCGTTGTTCGCACCTCAAAGCCCAGTTGCCGTTCACCGGTACGGGGCAAAGTACGGCACTAGTGCAGATAAGCAGATCTACAGTGGTCCATTTAAGCTAATCAAGTGGCATGCTGACAGCCAGTCTCGAACGTTGGTACCGAACCCCTATTACTGGGATAAAGCTCACGTGTATCTCAACCGGCTCACCATCACTACAACCAAATCACCGGCTCAAAACCTCAAAGATTTTAAAGCCGGCAAAGTCGCTGAGATTCAGCTCGTTGGTAGCCAGATTCCAGCCAATAAAAACGACCCTTCATACGTTGTCCGGCCGTTTTCCATGATGCGCGTAATCTCTTATAATTTTAACACAACAAACCGCGCCAATAAAAAGCTCATTAATAATCGTAACGCTAGATTGGCAATTTCGCACGCAATTAATCGCCGCAAATTGATCAATCAAGCACTTCAAAACGCTTCGTTACCGCCAAAAGGCTTTGTTACCGCTGGTTTAAGCAAGAATAGTCTAAATCACTCAGACTTTGCTGATCAGCAGGAAGCTTCCTCTTATGTTCGTGGCAATAACCACCTAGCAGTCACAGAATGGCACAAAGCCCAACATCAGTTAGATATCAAGACCAGCACCCTCACGCTATCCACGGCCGATGACCCAATCAGTCAAAGGGTCGCCCAGAATGTCAAAATGCAGTTGGAAAGTCATTTACATGGATTAAGGGTCAACATCCATGCATTTTCACAAAGTAATATTGGTAAACGGGTTATCAGTGGCAACTACCAGCTCCTGCTGACAGGTTGGGGAGCGGACTACCCAGATCCCTTATCGTTCCTTCAACTGATGACAAATAATAGTCGGCATAACTATGGTCATTGGTACAACGCTAAATATAACCGATTGGTAGACACCATCAGTAATAATCAAAGTACGAATACCCAACAGCGATGGAACGAGATGTTAGCAGCGGAAAAAATTCTGACTGAACAACAGGGAGTTACCCCGCTTTATCAGCAAGCAGACAGTTACTTAACCAATCCAAAATTGAACGGTGTTGTTCATAACATCAGTGGTGTGCTTGCAGACTATAAGAGCGCCTATTTAGTGAAATGAGTTTTATTAGCTAGTTGGTAGCTCAATGCTCTATCGGCGAGTGCTTTTCATTCTGGATACTAAAAAGGTCAACCATTATGGTCCCCTATAAGGAGATCACGCTGGTTGACCTTTTTTGTAACCGTGATTTTGATTATTGCCTGTCGTGAACTGTTACTGGCAGCTCGCCTGCATTTGAACCAAAATTACTCATCTTCATGCTTTCGACGTTTGATACCAAACAATGCTAACAGTGAGGTCAGCAATGATAAACCAATCAGAGCATCTGAGCTATTCTTTTCATTAGTCTGTGGTAACCGGTTGGTATTCTTGTGACTGCCTTGAACATTGGCAACGTGGTTTGCTGATTCAGTAACTGTCGTTTTAGCTGCTGCTCCAGTTGTTACACCAGCGTTAGTACCGCCTTTGTGACCACTATCTTTACCCCCGTTTCCGTTGTTGATGCCTTGACCTTTATCAACGACCTGGGTGGTGGTAGGTCCTTGTGCTTGACCTGAACCGCCATTAGGATTTGATGGTACAACGACGCTAGTATCACCACCAGAATCTGTAGTAGTGCCACCGTCATCCACGTAGGTAATCATAAATGTTCCACTCTTGAAATTATCACTTGTTAAGGCATAGTCAGGGTTGGCTTCCATGATGCGTTGCTGTGCTTCTGGCTTTAAAGCAACGGTGTAAACGCCAGGCGCTGTTGGTACACCATCAACAATTCGACCATTCGCGTCGGTAAATACGAAATCATCATTAGTCAATGTGACATGGTGAGTGAGCTTGCTGCCGTAAGTGACAGTGAAGTCAGGTGTCTTGTCACCAGAAGTAATCGTCACATCATTTACAGTGACATCGTCAGTCGCTTGACTTGGGTCAGTTGATTGAGGCTTGACCGTGTACGTTGCTGGTAAGAAGTTGTACGCATAAAGGACATAGTCAGGGTTGGCTTGCTTAATCAATTGTTGCGCTGCTGGGCTGAGGCGAACATTGTAGGTGCCGGCGTCAACAGGAATAACGTTGGTCCAGTGACCAGTAGCATCTTGAAATTCAAAGTCACTATTATTCAATGCAACATGATTAGTAATTGTCTTGCCATAGGTGACTGTAAAGTCAGGAGCTGATTCACCAAATGTAGTTTCAGCATCATTAACCGCAACTTCATTATCGCTAACAGATGGGTCTAGCGCCTGTTGTGTAATTGTGTAGGCTCCAGCTATGAAGTCACTAGCACTGAACGTGTAGTTCGGGTTAGCCGTTTCAATCCGCTGAATAACTGCCGCATTCAATGCAACTTGGTAAGTACCTACATTCGTTGGAATGGTGGCACTACCATCGAATGTAAAGTCCGCATTCGTTAGATCAACGTGGTTGACCACTTTGTCACCGTAAGTAACGGTGAACGTTGGTGTTGCATCACCATAAGTGATCGCTTGATTGTTAACAGTAACTTTGGTCTCTGCATCCTTCGGATCAGTGGCTAATGGATTAATGGTATAAGTCCCACCAATGAAGTCACTGGCACTGAACGTGTAGTTCGGGTTAGCTCCTTCGATCTTCTGAATAGCAGCATCATTCAATGCAACTTGGTAAGTGCCCACATTCGTTGGAATCGTAGCACTGCCGTCAAATGTAAAGTCCGTATTCGTTAGATCAACGTGGTTGACCACTTTATCACCGTAAGCAACGGTGAACGTTGGCGTCTTATCACCATAGGTGATCGTTTGATCGTTAACGGTAACTTTGGTCTCTGCATCCTTTG
>NZ_WNJO01000017.1 GCF_009720675.1 Secundilactobacillus folii
AGTATTTTGATTTTTTATGTTTGCTGGAATTTATTAGCTAATACTTTTGGTCAATTTCAGACTTTTACTTTAGTTCAGGCTCATGCAAGTCAAAGCTTTGCTACTGGAGCTGGCATTGTTTTAAACTTTATTTCACTGTTGGCTACAATGGCATTTGCGTCAGTGGCTGGTGGAAAATATCGGAACAAATTCTTCTTAGTTGGAATTACCGTTCAATTCTTAGCAATGCTTGGTTTGGCAATCAGCAGTCATGCTTTGTGGCCAATTGTAATTGCAATTGGTGCCTATAATATCGGGAATAATATCGCTGGTGAAGCAATGTATAAAGTATGGACGCAAGAAGCCTTTCCAGTTGAGGTACGTGCATCTGTTCAAGGATTTATCAATGGCTTCTCACGATTTTGCTGTGGCTTGTTTGCTATTATTACACCTGCTTTGGTTGTTCCATCAGCAATTCGAAACACAATGTTTGGCTTCGCTGGGATTGTTTTCATCAGTTTTGTTGCCGGAGTAATCATGATGAGATTAGAGAAGAAGCATGGAGTCAATGACTTTTAAGGAAATTACGAATTAAAGGAGAAATTGTTATGGGATTTACATTTCAGATTAACGATGACGTTCGGTTTAAACATGATCAATCATTGCTGAATAAAGCCGCCAACTATCGTCCAAAAATTTATGATCAAAAAATGACTGCTAGGTCGATCGTTGAACTGAAAAAAGATACAACATTGTTGGAGGGCGTTGGTGTCAAAAAGATAGCTGACATTCATGAATTGCCAAAACAGCATTTAAAGCGTAGTGATCAGGTAATTTTAGATTTTGGTAATCACAGAGTGGGCAAGTTTAGTATTAACATTGATTCTGTTGGCTCACCTATGGATGCACCTTTATTCTTAAAATTGAAGTTTGCGGAGATGCCTGCAGAACTCGCTCAAGATAGTGCAGATTATGACGGCTGGTTAAGCAAGTCATGGATTCAAGAAGAATATGTCCATTTGGATACTTTGCCAGTTACCCTTAAATTACCTCGTCGTTACAGTTTTCGTTTTGTTGAACTAACGGTTCTCGATACTTCACCAAAATGGCAAGCAGTTTTCGATGCACCAACTGTTGAAACTGAAAGTGCAGTTCAGGAGAATACGATTAAAGCACCAGAACTTGCGGATCCTAAATTGAAAAGAATTTACCAAGTTGGATTGAAAACGTTAGCTGACTGTATGCAAACCGTCTTCGAAGATGGTCCTAAGCGTGATCGCCGTTTATGGATTGGAGACTTAAGACTGCAAGCGTTAGCCGATTATTCAACTTTCAAGAATATTGATATCGTCAAGCGCTGCCTTTATTTATTTGGAGCTATGCCGACAGAAGACGGTCGCATTCCTGCCAATGTATTCACGCAACCCAAGGAGCAGCCGGACGATACTTTCTTATTCGATTACGGTTTATTCTTTATATCGATTCTGTCGGATTATGAAGAATTTAATCCTGACCGAGAAGTGTTGGATGATCTATATAATGTTGCAAAAAGACAAATGGATGTTGCTTTAAAGCAGGTAAATTCTGAAGGTGAGTTACAGTTAAATGATGATTATCCGGTGTTCATTGACTGGTCTAACGATTTCAATAAGGCTACTGCGGGTCAAGCAGTGTTAATTTATACGCTCAAGCAGTTTATCGAATTAGCAAATCAGAAGCATGATGCTGACACTAATAAGTACACGTCTAAACTGACAAAGTTAACTGAGTTCGCTAATAAGCAGCTTTTTGATACCAAGTCGGGATTCTTCGTTTCCGGTAAGAAACGTGAGGTCAATGTTGCCAGTCAAGTATGGATGACCCTAGCACACGTTAAAAATGATCATGATACACAGCAGTTGATGACCCAGACAGTTAAACAGTTGTTCCCAATTAAAGGTATTGCTACACCGTACATGTATCATCATGTAACTCAAGCCTTATTTGAAGCGGGCTTAAAAGATGAAGCTGTCCAATTGATGAAAGACTATTGGGGTAAGATGATTGATCTTGGTGCTGATACATTTTGGGAAGCATTTGATCCAGATAAGCCTGATTATTCGCCGTATGGCAGCTCTATATTAAATAGCTATTGTCACGCTTGGAGTTGTACACCTGTTTATCTCATAGACAAGTATCTTTCTTAAGAAAGGAAAAAGTTATGAATGACAAAAGGGTTAGTCTAAGTAAAGATGATGTGATGCTGATATTTGTCGCTGGTTTAGCTTCCTACATGGATGCCGCTTTATTAGTAAGTTTGGGAGTTGCTTTGCCAATTTGGACAAAGTATCTAACATTGAATAGCTGGATGGTCGGATTAATTAGTACACTATTAACTGTTGCAGTTGCGATTGGTTCATTTATTGGTGGCTGGTTATCTGATAAGTTTGGGCGAGTTACCGTTTTCAATGCTGATATTTTCTTCGTTGCGGTTGGCTCATTTATCATTGCAATTTCAAGTAATGTTACAATTCTGTTAATTGGTGTCATTATTGCAGGCTTAGCTTCAGGTGCAGACTTACCGACCTCGTTGGCCGTGATTTCGGAGCGTATGACAAAGGAAGTTTACGGACGAGCAATATCTTCCACACAAATGTTTTGGACTGTGGGTATTTTATTATCACAGTTTATAGGTTTTTTAACTGCTACACGTGGAATGGGCAGTCCAGCGGCGCTTTTTGGTTGGATTGGATTAGTTGCATTAATTAACTGGTGTGTACGAGTTTTCTCAAAAAAATTCCGGACAATTGAAACAACTTTAGCAGTTGAGGTTCAAAATGAGACTCACTCGGTATCTAAGCCAAAGAAGTACCATGTCAATGATTTATTGAAGCATCGCAATATCTTAATTTCAATTGTGTTGTTGACAATTTTTTATCTTTTTTGGAATTTACCAGCAAATACTTGGGGATCATTTGTTAATTATTTTCTTGTAACCGTAGATAACCGTAGCCAAGCTTATTCGACAGTTATTGCCTTAATAGCCAATATTGCTTGTTTGATTTCTAACTTTTTCTACTTTAAAGTTTCGGATACAAAGTGGCGATATCCAGTCATGTATGGTGGCTTGTTAGTTGGGTTAATTGCTTTTTTAACCGCTGGTATTTTCAGTAGTTATTGGCAAGCATTTACCCTTGCCTATATCTGTTACTCAGCTACAAATACTCTATGGGGTGAAGCACTCTATAAAATTTGGACACAGTCATTTTATCCAGTAGATGCCCGGGCCTCATTAACTGGTTTCTCATATGGTGTTGTGAGAGCGCTTACAGCACTATTTTCCTTAATTACACCGACACTTATGGGATATTCTCCAAAAATGCTGCTCTGGATTATGGCAGGGTGCACATTAGTTTCAGGTCTCTGTGCAATTATTATTGTGCAACACAGAGATAAATTTAAGGCAACAGATTTGGAAAACGAGCAAGTTGAATCGGAATAACAAGCAGTTAGATATTGGTTTCACTTGAAAGGAAGTTGAAGTATGTCGGAAAGTACAGCAGTTTGGTTGTGGTACCCAGGAGATTTTGAAATTCACCAAGGGATGTTACAAAATTTCAAACGGGAAGAACGCGGGATGGGGTGGCCAGCATATTGGTACATTGATGATTGTAATCGTAACGTTAAATTTACCCGAACTTATCAACTTGGTCAACCAACCCAGTTCATCGTTCATGCAATTGGCACGGGTTATGTTGCAGTTAACGAACATAAATATCGTTTCGATGAAGTTATAAATTGCGAAACTGGTAAAAATGATATTGAGATTCATGTTGGTAATGTCTCTGGATTGCCGGCTATCTACATTGAAGGAAATATAGTGAAATCTGATGAGGGTTGGTTAGCGTCAAATTTTGTGACTTCAGCACTTTCTGGTCATGATCCTTTATATACACGTCCTGATCAGGATCCAAACGTCATTGAATATGAGACTAAAACTGTTCCTGTGGCTTCACATAAATCAGTTGACAATGGAATATTGTTCGATTTTGGTCGTGCGGTAGATGGAACTTTAATTGTAACCTTAGCTGGTCCCAAAACAATTACGCTCTGCTATGGTGAATCAGAAACAGAAGCTAGAGACGTGGAATATTGTTATTACAAGCAAGAGAATGTTAGTGCTAACTCGCAAATTCGTAAGCGAGCCTTCCGTTATGTTTTCGTACCCAATGTAACTGATGGTGAGGTTGATTTAACGGCTATTCATGAGTTTGTACCAAAATTAAATCCATCATCATTTAAATCCGATAATTCTTTGATCAATAGGATTTGGAATGTATCTACGGAAACACTTAACTTATGTAGTAATGTGTTCTTCATAGATGGAATTAAGCGTGATCGCTGGATTTGGGCTGGGGATGCATATCAAGCTAACTTTATCAATCAATATTCTTTCTTTAACGAAGATATTGATAAGCGTACTCTGCTGGCTTTACGTGGGCAATATGACATTAAGCAACATATGAATACTATCGTTGATTATTCGCTTCTTTGGGTCATCGGTATCTTAAATCATTACCAAATGACAGGTGATAAATCATTTCTAAAAATGATTTTCCCTAAAATGGAAAGTATGGTTCGTTATTTTATTCAGCAAACAAATGACAAGGGTTTCATTTATGGTCGCAAAAACGATTGGATTTTTGTTGATTGGTCAGAAATTGATAAAGAAGGCACAGTATCGGCTGAACAAATATTGTTATTGGAAGATTATAAAACTATGCTGACTTGTGGTAAAGTTTTAGGTAAAGATATGTCCGAGTATCAAGAAAAATACAATCAATTATACGATAATTTGATGAAGTATTTTTGGGATGACGAAAAGAGTGCATTCATTGATTCGTATGAGTCAGGAAAGCGACATGTTACACGTCATGCCAATATCTTTGCCATCTTGTTTGATATCGTTGATGCAGATAAGCAGAAGTCTATTCTTAAAAATGTATTACTGAATGATCATATAACTCAAATCACGACACCTTATTTTAAGTTCTTTGAACAGGATGCTCTGTGTAAATTAGGTGAGCAAAAACGTGTGTATCAGGTACTCTTAAATTATTGGGGAGGTATGCTAGATCGAGGAGCGGTGACATTCTGGGAGGAATTTGATCCCAAACAACATGGAAAAGACATGTACGCAATGTACGGAGATCCATATGGTAAAAGCCTGTGTCATGCTTGGGGAGCCAGTCCAATTTATTTATTGGGACGTCACTTTATTGGTTTACGGCCAACCCAACCTGGGTATGCAACATTTAAACTCACCCCAAAACTTGATGAATTTAAGACGTTGCATTCAGTTTTACCAATTAAAAACGGTACAGTCACTATCGATAAGGATGCTACTAAGTTGACAGTTACAGCAACTAGAGATGGTGGTAGTGTAGAATTTAATGGTAAAACTTATAGCCTAAAAGCTAATGAAAAAACTATTATTCGGTAGAAATTGATTTAGAATTTAACTGAGAAAAGGAGCAGTACCACTGCATTTAACGGTGGTACTGCTCCTTTTTTGATCATTAGACTTACTGTGGATCCCAACTGCCCTTAAACAGTTCGGTTTTCAAATCATCAGCGGACAGTTGTCGCTTTTGGTCAAACCCCTTGAATGGCCGAATACTTTGTAGGGCTGAATTTTGATAACGTTTAGCCCGTTTTAGTGCGTACCCTTCTAAAGAGCCATCTTCGGCATGGGTCATTAGGCGTGCGCTGGGGGTAGTGGTCGGATTTTCGATGCGGTCCTCTAAATCTTCCAGTTCCTCTTGATATTCCGGACCGAGCTGAATCTGGTTGGCGTACATCTCCAACCGGCGCATCATTGCGCGGGCCTTCGCCTGAAACTGAGTGGGGGTGTTAGGTTCTTCAACCGAGACGAGTTCGTTCATTTCGTCGGCGCGAGCGATGACTTTTTGAACCTCTTCAGGGTGCAGTGCCGGCGTCATGATGAAGTAGCTTGCCATTAATCTCAAAAAGCGCAGCGTGCCGGTACGGACACCTACAGAACTACTTGGATCTAAGTCCAGCATGCGCAGTTCCAAATACTGAATACCAGTCTTTGGTAAATCTTTCAAGTTTGAATTACCCTTAAAACGAACGGCACCATGGAATTCATAGTCTGAAATCAACGTGCCTTCCTTGGCACCCTTCTCAATGCGGTCTACGTAGCGTTGAACGCTAGTGTAATCGCCCTTAAACTTAGTGCCAAAACCATATGTACTTTGACGAATGCTGCGAACGGGATGCTTTGGTCCCTGACCATTTTCAAAATAACCCTTTTCCGCAATTGGACTGGCACCGAAGAGGTAAGTGATCAGCCAGCGATAACGGATGAATCCTTGGGCGATGATCGTGTATAGATAGTTCTCGAGATCTACGCGATCGGGAAAAAGATCCTTCATTTGTTCATAAACCATTTCAAATACGTGATTGTCAATACTCAAATTAATGTGGGCGCCACATGGTGTTCCGGCTGAAAAACCGTGTCGCTTGACCCATTCGTGCAGGTAGGCCTCTTTATCAGGCCCCATTTTAGCAAGTGGGATTTTTGACTTATCCTTGGGCAACCGTGGCGGCATTGATAAGGGCCAAAGTAGTTCGCCGGGAGACAGCGCCGTTCGCAGTGCGTTATTTAGACTGAACAAATAGTGCATCGCGTCCAGCGCATGGCTGGCAGGTGGCGTCACCACTTCTGACATCGTTTCCAAGAAATCATTTGTAATCCATGGATTGGTTTTTTCATCCCCCGCACCGGCTGGATATGGTTCCTGACTTAATTCACCAGTTTCGTCCACCCGCTGCATTTCAATTTCTAGTCCCATGGTAAAATCCTGCGTCTTAGCGACTGCTTCATTATCGAAAATTAGTTGTCCAATTTCGCTGAACATTTTAGCCACCTCCAAGCATATCTAAGAAAACAATTAATAAATGAGAAAATTATTAATGATTAGTTTACACTCTTCGAAGCCCGTAGTACAGGGTCAATATTAAATATCCGACGGTAAACCAGAAAAGAATCCCAAACATACTGGTGTAGCTTGTAATATCAATGATTTTACCAAGCAAATAGGCGCCGATACCCATGCCAAAATCGTAGCAGTTTAAGAAGGTTCCGGTGGCCGATTCACGGCGAGTATTTCCAGCCTTCTTCAAAACCCACGATTGAACCGTGGGGAAGATGGCACCGTCAGCGGCACCAAAGAAGACCCCGGCAAGAATTAGCTGCCATTGTGTGGATAGCAGCCAGATCAGCGTTAGACTGATGATCAAGCAAGCGACAGCGGGCAGCAATACGAAGAACGGTCCTCGTTGGTCAAATAGGTTACCCACAACTGGCCGCAGAGCCACGCCTACGATGGCCGCAGCGAAGAAAAACCAAGCCGTGCCGTTAATGTGACGTGATGCAGCAAATAGCGCAATATAGGATAGTACGCCGCTCATGATAATGCCGAGGCAAAATATGAGTAGTGACTGAGGAATGAAATCTCGCTGAATGCCTGCCAATAAGGGCTGCTTGGAGACGTGCGATGACAGTGGGCGAGGCGTAATAAACGTCAGCATTACCATTGCAACGATCAGGATCAAGATACAGGTCAGAAAAAAGGCGTTAAATGAGATTGATTGTGCAATTGGCAGCGCAATAAGTGGCGCAAGTGAAGCGGTCAGCATGCTGCTAACGCCAAAGTAGCCCATGCCCGTCCCTAACCGGCTCATAGGTAACTCATCGGCGGCAGCTGTGGCAAAGTAGGTGGTCCCAAGTCCGTGCCCGATTCCGTTCAGCAACCGAAAGGCAATTAGAGCCAAAAAGGGGGTGAAAAAGGGATAAGCAATTGAAGCCAGCAGATACAGTAAAACACCGGTGATCAGCAAACTTTTCTTTTTAAAATGCAGCAGTAATCGCCCGGAAAATAACCGAACTACTAGGGCCGAAAACATGAGTGCTCCAACGAAGAGGCCAATCTCAGCGGCGTCCATCCCCAAAGACTTCCCATAAAGCGGCAGAACTGGTACCTGCATGTTGTACACCATGAAGAGTAAGGCGTTTCCACCAAATAACAAGGTAAAGTTTTTGGTCCCAAAAGACTGATGTGAAGCCATAAATAAACATCCTTTCCCCACAAAAAAGCCAGACAGAATTATTGCTAACCTTGTCTGGCTTTTTTGCCGTCCGATTGAAATCTTATCTCGCCTATCCAGGCGCTCCGAATTAGTAATTTCAAGATACCGGAATAGACCAAGGCTGTCAAGGTTTTTGATAGAACTAATCGCTTGCGTATCAATGGGTTAACCGGTATTCTGAGCTTGTAGAAACCGCTTACAAAGAAAGGTCGGGATCAGTATGAAAGTTGTCGTCATTGGCGGTGTGGCTGGTGGACCATCGTTTGCCACTCGTTTTCGCCGGCTAAATGAACAAAATGAAATTATTATGTTTGAGCGGGGTGCGTTTATTTCCTTTGCTAGCTGCGCGCTACCGTACTATTTGGGTGGTGTGATCACAAATCGTGATTCATTGATTGAACGCACGCCAGAAATTTTGAAGCAGAAAAATAATATTGATGTTCGAGTGCGCCATGAAGTCACGGCCATTGATTCCGGTCGGCATATGTTGGCGGTTACCGACCTAAAAACCGGTAAGAAAACTAAGGAGACCTATGACAAATTAGTTCTTTCAACTGGTGCCCGTCCCGTTTTGCCTTCGATTGAGGGTCTTGAAGAAGCGCATAACGTTTTTACGATTCGAAGTATGGCTGATGGCGACCGAATCAAAGCTTTTATGGAGACTAAGCAGCCGGAAAAAGTCACTATTTTGGGTGCGGGAGCGGCCGGAGTTGAGCTAACAGAAAATCTGCAAACTGCAGGGATGCAGGTCACCCTGATCGATCAGGCAAATCAGGTTATGCCGCCCTATGACTCGGAAATGACCGACTTTTTACTAGATGATTTGATGGATAATGGCGTTGACGTAAAGCTGGGTGAAACGGTCAGTGCAGTGACTGAAAATGGTCACATTGTGCATTTAGCAGACGGCACGGCCATTCCAACCGACATGTTACTGGTGGTTACCGGTGTCCAGCCAAACAATGAGTTAGCAGATAGTGCGGGTCTTGACCTGTCAGAAGATGGGCACATTGTGGTGGATGAACACTTAGCAACTTCGGCACCTGATATTTATGCCATTGGTGACGTGATCGAAACGACTAGCCGAATCTCAGGGTTGCCGATCGCCAGCATGCTTTCAAGTGCGGCCAATCGGCAAGGTCACCTATTAGCAGATATGCTGAACGGTGCCCCGTTGACCTACCCTGGATTTACCGGAGTCAGTGCTGTGAAAATGTTTAAATTGACTGCCAGTATGGTGGGTTACACGGAACAAACGCTGCACGATGCCGGAATCACTAATTATGCGACCTTGTTCATTACCCCCTTCGACCACGCCTACTTCTATCCAAATGCAAAACGGCTGAATATCAAATTAATTTATCAACCGGGAACCGGCAAACTTCTTGGCGGCCAGTTTGTGGGTGAAAATGGGGTGGATAAGCGGGCTGGAGAGCTATCTACGACGATTGCCGGCGGGCTGACGATTCATGATCTGCCGGGGATTGAGCTTCCATACTCACCACCGTATTCGGCTCCTCGAGACCCGTTGAATATGGCGGGTTATGTGGGCATTAACCAGCTCAATCAGGCCGAGACGACAGTGTTATATGCAAACTTAACGCCTGAAGAGCGCAAACAGGGTTTCTTCCTCGACATTCATGAAGCGGATAAGCCAGCTAGCAGTGATCTTCATGCAGACCTCGAAATTCCTTTAATGGAACTGCGCAACCGATTAAATGAAATTCCAGCTGACCGAACCATTTACGTTTTGTATCGGAAGGGATTAGGTCCGTATAATGCCAGCACCATTCTTAGAGGCAATGGTTACAAGGTTAAGATCGTGCAACAGTGAATTAAAAGGCTCTGATCAGTCATTGATTGACCAGGGCCTTTTTAAATTGAAATGCAGTATCTGATTTAATCAATTTAACCACGTTCCGGCAACTGTTTGAGCACGTGGCAGGGATTACCCACGGCGACCACGTGAGGAGGAATGTCCTTGGTAACGACGCTGCCAGCGCCAATAACTGATCCAGCACCAATCGTCACCCCTGGCAAGACGATGACCCCGCCACCAAGCCAGCACTGGTGTTCAATGTGAACTGGTAAGGCCTTGGTCAGCACAAAATGCTGTTCAGGATGGGTTTCCCAATTGGGATTAAGGCGTTCTGCAACGGTGGTCGGATGAGTGGCAGTATAAATTTGCACGTTCGGACCAATCATGGTTTCATCGTCGATGGTGATTGTGTTGGAGTCCATGAAGCTGCAGTTCATGTTGACGGAAACCTTGTTGCCAATGTGGATGTTTGCAGCCATGTCACACAAAAACGGGGTTCCAATCGTTGCGGTGTGACCAATGCTGCCAAGGTAACGCTGCAATAGCTGGTGGCGCTGTTCACCCTGATTATATTCCGTTTGGTTGTAAGCCTTCAAAAAATCGTAAGCTGCCTGTTTATGCGCTTTAAAAGTGTTATCGTGAGCATCAAAAAGTTCACCCTTTAGACATTTTTCCCATTCAGATAGCATCATGCATAACCTCGAATCAATAATTTATTAACCGCTTCCATTCTGGCACAAACCTTGTTCATTGAAAAGCTAGTTTCGTAAAATCATTTTATTAAATAGTCCATTGCTTTTTGAGACAGGCTAAAAGGTCAAAATGATTTCCACTGGGCTATAATATTAGAAAAGGGGTTGAGAGGTTATGAAAGCCGCATTCATTAAACAATTTGGTGGGCCAGACCACATCCAGTACGGTGAACTACCAGCACCACGGATTCAACAAAATGAGGTCCTAGTTCAGGTGGAAAAGGTATCCGTTAATCACGTGGATACTTACGTACGCAGTGGCGGATTTAAAACCGCCGTTACTTTTCCCTTAGTCATCAGCCGGGATATGGTTGGCAAGGTTTTAGAAGTTGGCCCAGCAGTCTCAGACTTCAAGCCGGGAGACTTCGTTTGGGCTAATTCGATGGGCTATGATGGTCGACAAGGAGTTGCTAGCGAACGGGCTGCAATACCGGCGGAACGGCTTTTTCACGTGCCAGTTGGCGTTGACCGCACCCAACTGATTGCTTCTGTCCATTCTTCAGCGACGGCGGCAATCGTGTTATCGGATATCATGCAGGCCAAAATTGGTCAATCGATCCTCATCGAAGGAGCTGCCGGCCATGTTGGCAGCAAATTTGTCCAGCTTGCAAGGACTATGGGCTTAACCGTTATCACAACGTCTAACGAAAAAGATTTCAGCAGATTAAGTCAGCTTGGCAGCCAAATGACATTGCCCTATCGAGTTGATATCAATGACCAACTGCATCAGCAATTTCCTAACGGGGTCGATCATATTATTGATACGTCAGGCCAGGTTGAACTGCAAAGTAACTTCGCCCTGCTGAATCAGGGTGGTGACGTGACGTTGATTGCAGCACCTAAGACGAATCAATTTGCCTTTGACGTGCGAGCGTTTTATACCGCGCAAAAGCAACTTCACGGTTTTGTGATCAGCCATGCGACATTACCGCAATTGCAGCAATCAGCCCGGGTGCTCAACAGTGCCTTTAGTCGAGGGTTACTACTGGATGACAGAATTATGACTCGACCGCTTTCGGAGGCGGCTTGGGCTCATGAGACACTTGAAACCGGTCAGGATGCGGGTCGGCGGATTTTACTAGCACCATAGTAGATCATATTTTAAATTGGTGAGTGACAAAAAAGGATCAAGCAGCTTCGAAATGTCTTCGAGGCTGCTTGATCCCTTACTAGTGTGAACGTTTATGAAGCGTAAAAAATCGATTGATCAACTCCAGTTGTTTTGATTCAATGACATTTAAAATGTATTTTACCAATGATTTAGCACATTAGGTCACCTTACAGATTGTCAAAAAATTGCTGCAGCGCTTGAATCCAGGCCGCTACCCAATCGGAGTGAAGGGTCATGATGACCCAGAAAATTGAAAAGAGCAGCATGAGGGCGACCATGATGAGGTGCAATTTACGTTGGCGTAAAACGATGGCAATATACTCGCGCATCACAGCGTTTGGCAAGAAGAAGCCAGCTGTGTGTGAACCGATGCCGTTAGCTTTCAAACCGGCCGCCTTAGCGAACATTGCTGCCCGAAAGGTGTGGTAATTGTTGGTGACGAAAATCGTTTTAGGGTTAGTGATTCCAGCATTATCGATAATCTTTTTAGAATAGACCATGTTTTCATAAGTGGTCTTCGACGCCGTTTCTGCCAGCGCGTCATTCACCGCAACACCGTGATGAATGGCATACTGGCGCATGACCTCACCCTCAGCTGCGGTTTCATCTCCACCCTGACCACCGGAGAAGATCATCTTGGGAGCATGGCCGGTCTTTTTTAATTGTTGCCGGTAGAAGCGGATGCCACGATCAATACGCTGCCGTAAAAGCGGCGTCACTTGATTGCCATTCATCAAGCCAGCCCCTAAGACAATGATAAAATCCTGATTTAATCTCGGCCAGTAAAACTGATATAGCACTAGCACTGTCAGGTAGTTATAGAACCAGAAGATGGCATACAGGATGCATAAAGCAGGAAAAGTGATCATTAAATCACTCCAAAAGGGCGGCAAATAATTGTTGATCAAGTGTGAAATGAAAGGCAGGAGGATTAAAACGATTCCTAGCAGCAGTGTCAAGGAGTTAGCTAAGGAATGACTTTCTCGTTTCCAGACGATCCGTGCGTTCCAAAGCAGTAAAATGGCTTGCAAGACAAACACGAGTGCCAAACAGAAAAGTAAGAATAAAAATAGAAATCCCACCGGATAGATGATGGCGTTGTTGCCTGTGCCAATAATGGTAATGGCGACGGTGAGCCAAAAGGTGTAGAAGAAGAGGCTGAACCAGATTCCGTTTCGTAACCAAGTTCGGTTTCGCCAGTAGCTGAGGCCGAAACAGATGAGAAAGAGGCAAGTTAATAACCACCCAAATTTAATGTACGTGCCGTAGTCTCCCTGCAAAATATCTGCCCCTTTCTTAAGTGTGCTATATCCATTATAACCTACTGTTTCGCCAAGATTAAAAGCGTCAATCGTTGATCTTAGCACATGCATTTAGACTGCCTAATCTCAAAAAGATTTTTAAAAAGTGTTGACAGGCTTTTGGAAAGTAGTTATAGTGAGCTATATTAAATATCGATGAGAAATTGCTAAGAAGATTTAAGGAGTCGAATGTAAGAAGTTTCCAGAGAGCGTCAGGGACTGTGATGGCGTAACATCTTGCATTTTAAAGTTAAATCGGAGCAAGACTGCTTGTTAAGAGCAGTTAGGGTGCGCCCAATATAGCGCCAACGTTATGCCGCGTCGACCGGCCGTACGTGAGTGGTTGTGTTTCTTGCACAACAATGAAGGTGGTACCGCGCTTAAGCGTCCTTTTAGAAAGGTTATTCTTTCTGAAGGGGCGCTTTTTTCTTGGCCAGAAAGGAGCGGTAGCGGACCGCTCATCGATATTAATACACATATATGAGGAGGAATAGTTTATGAGCACACATAAAGGAATGATCATCATCGTAAGCATTGCAATGGGGATGATGAGTGCCTTATTAGGCGGCTGTGCATCCACCGTTGTTGGCGGTGCAGGAAACAGTGCTGATAAGACGTTAAAAGTAACTATTCCAGGGGAACCCATGACCATTGATCCCAATAAGTCGATTGAAACTAACGGGGCAGCAGTTATTGACCAAATCAGTGAAGGTATTTACCGCCGTAACGCTGATAATAAAATCATACCCGGCGTGGTTGAAAAAATTGTGAAACCAACTGAAAATGGGACAAAATACACGTTTACGATCAAAAAAGATGCTAAGTGGCAAAATGGAAAGCCGGTCACCTCGCAAGATTTTGTCACGTCACTGCAGCGGAATGCGGATCCAGCGACCAAGTCTCAGGCCACCACGGACACCCAGTACATTCAAAACTTCACGGCCGTCAACAGCGGCAAGATGGATAAGAGCAAACTGGGCGTGCACGCGGTCAACAACCGGACGTTTACTATCAAGCTTTCCCGACCAGTGCCGTACATGAATTATGAATTTGTCAGTTACCAACCACTGAACACGGCCGCGGTTAAGAAATATGGCAGTCGATACGGTTCCAGTTCAGCAACCACGATGGCTAATGGGGCCTACAAAATTACTGGCTGGAGCGGGTCGAATGAAGCCTGGCACTACGTTAAGAACCCGTACTACTGGGACGCTAAGGACGTTAAGATCAAAAACATTGACGTCCAAGTCGTGAAGGATGATAACACCGCGCAAAATTTGTTTAAGGATGGCACGGTGCAGCTGACTAGCATCACTGGTCAGTATGTGAAAGCCAATGCCAATAATAAGGAAGAGGTTGTGACTAAAAACGGCCGCAACAACTACATTTACTTCAACTCCAAGCATAAAGTGACGGCCAATGAAAACTTCCGTAAAGCAATCAGTATGGTGATCGATCGTCAGGCGTTGGCTAAGGATGTTTTGCAGGATGGCTCTTCACCATCGACTAATATCGTGCCAAAGGATTATGCTAAGGACCCAACGAATGGCAAGGACTTTATTGATGAGGTTGGGGATCTAGCACCGACTGACGTTGCCAAAGCAAAGCAGTATTGGGCTAAGGCACAAAAAGAAATTGGTAAAGATAAGGTCAGCCTCGACTTCTTGGTTGATGATACGGATACTGAAAAGAAGATTGCTGAATATGTACAGGGGACAGTGCAGAAGAATTTGAAGGGGGTAACGGTCAACATTATTTCGGTACCGCATGCAACTCATGTTTCGCGTGATTTCACGACGGACTTTGATATTACGACGGTTGGCTGGGGCCCAGACTATCCGGATGCGCAGAATTATTTGGATGGCATGCAGAGCCAAAACTCAATTAATTTTGCGAAGACAAAGGATCCGCAGTATGACGCGTTGATGGCCAAGGTAAATGACACGGGAAAGTATACGGCGACGCAGCGGTTTGAATTTGAGAAGCAGGCGGATAAGCGGCTGATGAGTATTGCGGCGGTAGCACCAACGTTCCAGACGGCGCAGGCCCATTTGGTAAATAGTGATGTGGGCGGTCTGAAGTGGGATACGATGTCGGGAGCAGCGGGACAGTTGCAGTATGCGTATTGGAAGTAAAGAGTGTGAGGAAAGGCGGGTTTGAGAGTGGAGTCTAACTCAATTTGGGCAGAAAGCCCGGGTTTGGCTTTATGTCCGAATTGAGTTAGATGCAACTCTCGGCCTTTCCGAACACGTTTCGGCACGGAGGCCAAGAAGCGCGAAAATCCCGAGCTTGGCTTTGTGTCCGAATTGAGTTAGATGCAACTCTCGGCCTTACCGAACACGTTTCGGCACGGAAGCCAAGAAGCGCAAAAATCCCGGGTCTGGGTTTTGGGCCAGAGTCAGTTACATGCAGGTCTCGGCCTTTCCGAACACGTTTCGGCACGGAAGCCAAGAAGCGCGAAAATCCTGGGCTTGGATTTTGGGCCAGAGTCGGTTACATGCAGGTCTCGGCCTTACCGAACACGTTTCGGCACGGAAGCCAAGAAGCACAAAGACGGGTCTTCCCCAAACAAGCGTCAACATTCATAACATCAGCAAAAAATAATCAACAAAAGCCATAAACTGCATTTTAAACAACTAAGGAGGTGAGGATCGCATGACATCACAGTTAAGAAACAACCCAGATGACGGTCCGTTACAGTTAATCAAGCTTTACATCCAAAGGAGAAGATATTATGACAAAAATCAATTATACCAACGCAGCAATTTACAACCATGACAAGCAGGATTTCGAAACTAACCATTACGTGGTCGTCGACACAGAAACTGGGAAGATTGTCAATACTGGTGAGGGTAAGCCCGACGGTTCAGTTCAATTTGACGAAACGGTAGATATGAAGGGTAAATATGTGATGCCAGGCATTATGAACGCTCACACTCACATCACAAGCATTCCAACCTACTGGTGGAACGACGGCAAGGAAGACCGCCATTCTGATTCTCGAGAATTCAATACGATGTACGCGATTCGCAACATGGAAGACGCCATCAATAATGGGATTACATATATTAGAAACGTTGGCGCTGCTTACGACATTGACATTGAGGTCAAGAAAATGCAGCAGAAGGGCATGATTAAAGGACCCAAGGTAATGACTTCGGGGCGAGCCTTCACAATGACTGGCGGACATGGTGCTGGGAGTGGCCACGAAGTTGACGGCGTCGACGAAATGATCAAGGGTGTTCGAACGGCCATGAAGAAGGGCGTCGACAACATTAAACTGATGGTCACTGGTGGTGTACTTAAGAATGGCGAGACCCCTGATGATATTCAATTCAATGAAGATGAGGTAAGGGCTGCCGTAGTAGAGGCGCACCATAAGGGTAAGACCGTTGCCGCTCACGTTCAGGGAGCTGAAGGAGTCAAGGAAGCCGCTCGTGCCGGTGTCGATACCGTTGAGCATGCATTTAACATTGACGATGAAACCATTAAGATCTTCAAAGAGCACGGAACAGCCGTTGTGCCGACTATGAACGCCATGTATGCAATTTATAAATATGGTAAGGATACCGTGCCGGAGTGGGCTCGTCATAAGGTTGTCGTCAACATTAAAAAGCATTTTGCCAGCATCACGAAAGCTGCCGCAGCTGGAATTCCAATTGCGATGGGGACTGATGCGGGAACCCCTTATAACGGTTTTGAAAGTGAAAGTGCTTATGAGATGCAGCTCTACGTTGAAAAGGCTAGTATGACGCCGGCACAAGCCATCGATAGTGCCACTATCAACTGTGCACGTGCCATGCACGTTGATGATGAGTATGGTGAAATTGCTACAGGTAAATACGCGGATTTCATTGCGATGGACGAGAACCCAATTGATGATATCTCCGTCATTCAACGTGAAAAAGACGTTTACCAAAACGGCGTCAACGTACACCGGGCAATCGTTGATGTGAATACCGGTGCTGGTGTCACTTCTGAAATGGAAGCAGTTGGGCGCTAGACGGTATTTAAAAAAAGCCTTCCTTCGATCAAAAACCACCGAGCAGAAACTTGTTCGGTGGTTTTTTGTAACTTTTGGCTGACTGAGTGCGTAGTTAATGATAGTTAGGTTCAATCAATCCCTAAATTTGTGCAAAAACTTGAAATGACGAATGAATGCGATTAGGTGAATGAGCGCGGAGCTGTTAAACTATTGTTAGTTAGACCAAACATGAACGGAGGAAATGAATATGATAGCTGGAATAATTGTTGCGATAGTTGTTGTACTATTGCTCATTATTTACATTAGCGCTTATAACGGCCTGATCAAGGGCCGGACGTACGTTCAAGAATCATGGAGTCAAATCGACGTGCAGTTAAAGCGTCGAAACGATTTGATCCCTAACCTGGTAGAAACGGTGAAGGGATATAGTCACTACGAACAAAGCACCCTGGAAAAAGTGGTTGGGTTGCGCAATCAGTTGATCAATACGCCGAGCGATGACCATCAAGCCACCATGGCGATTTCGGATCAGTTGTCGAATTCATTGAAGAGTATCTTTGCCGTGGCCGAAGCATATCCAGATTTGAAGGCTAATCAAGAATACACGAAACTGATGGAAGAATTGACCAATACCGAAAATAAAATTGCATATTCACGTCAATTGTACAATTCAAGTGTGGCTAGTTTTAACTTGAAGATTCAATCGTTTCCAAGCAATATTGTAGCCGGCATTCACCACTTTAAGACCAGCGATTATCTGCAGGTACCTGAAGAGGAAAAGACTGCGCCAAAAGTAACCTTTGATAAGTAAGCGAGGGTGATGGCTGATGTTATTTGAACAGATTGCACGTAATAAACGGCGGACGGTATACGTTCTTGCCGGTTTTGTACTGCTAGTGCTCGCCATTGGAGCAGCCATTGGTTACGTCTTTTTTAACAGTTATCTGGCTGGGTTAGTCCTGGCATTAGTTTTTGCGCTGGTTTACGCGGGGATCATGATTGGTAATTCAACTAACATCGTGATGTCCATGAATCATGCCCATGAAATCACCAGCGAGGATCAGGCTCCTGAACTGTGGCATATTGTAGAAGATATGGCAATGGTTGCCAGAGTACCAATGCCGAGGGTCTTCATTGTCGACGACCCAAGTCCGAATGCCTTTGCGACCGGAAACGATCCCAAGCACGCTGCAGTTGCAGCTACTTCTGGTATCTTAGACCAGCTAAACCGTGAGGAACTTGAAGGCGTCATCGGACACGAAATGAGTCACGTTAGAAATTACGATATTCGGCTGCAGACGATTGCATTAGCTCTGGCCGCGGCAATCACAGGGATGGTCAACCTAGCTGGAAACTTTTTCTGGTGGGGCGGTGGCAGTCGTCGTGACGATGATGACCGTGACGGCGGCAACGTGCTGCAGATTATCATGCTGATTGTTTCCGTTATTTTGGTAATCTTAGGCCCAATCGCTGCTACGTTAGCACAAATGGCACTATCACGAAATCGTGAATACTTGGCGGATGCCGGAAGCGTGGAACTGACAAGAAATCCCCAGGGCTTAATTTCAGCACTAAAGAAAATCTCCACAGCAGAACCGATGAAAAAGGCGGATCCAAGTAGTGCATCGCTGTATATCTCGGACCCAATGAAGAAAAAATCAATTACCCACCTCTTCGATACCCATCCACCAATGGAAAAGCGAATAGAGCGGTTAGAAAAGATGTAAAACAGATAAATTAGGGCTGGACCACGGTCGGGGAAGATTTAGTGAAGACGGGTCAGCCCTTTTTAGGGCCCTTATCCGGTTTGGAACCCACTACTTACCGATTGTATTTTTCTTCCAAACAGGTAAAATGAAGTTAATTAATGGGGGTGACATAATGAAAAGACCAAGTCCAATTCAAACGGTTGGGTGGATCGTTTGGTGGCTGGAGTTAGCATTGACTGTCGGTGGACTAGTGTTATCACTGCTCGGCTCTCTGGGGGCTTCAATGATGGGTGGCTATAACTGGTCTGGATCGATGATGGGCGGCGGCATGATGGGCACCAATCATTGGCTATACGGATTCGGAATGCTCTTCGGCTTATTCTGGTTTGCTTGGCGAGTGGTTTTACAAGTGGTCGGCTACATTGCGGTTCAAAGCTTATCTAATTTGAGTAGTTTGGTATGGCCAATCGTTCTAATCGTGATGGGCTTTCTTGGTGGTTTTCTATTTTTAATTCCCGGCGTCTGGGCAGTTATTCAGTACTACCAGGAACCACGAGATGATAACCAACAACCGAGAAAAAATGTCCAATGAAAATATCGGAAAATGAGGCTGCATCGAATGAATTCTTAATCTTTAGAGTTCCTTAAATGCAGTTTTTTGTTGCTGATTTTAGGAATATTCAGCCATTGGAAACAACCTGTAAGATAGTAATCAAGTGGTTTTATCATCTTTTTATGTTGGCAAAAGTTTGGAAATAAAACTGGGGAGGCGTTAAGAGAATATTTTTTGAACTCGTCAGATTAAAAGAATAATGGTAATATGATAACAATGCGATGAGCAAATACTTAGAAAAACAGAGGTGCTTTTAATGACTCGAAAAATTGGAGTAATTGGTATGGGTAATGTTGGGGCGACTGCAGCGCATTACATAGTAGCAAATGGGTTTGCAGATGACTTGGTTCTCATTGATAAGCGTGAGGCCAAGGTGCAAGCTGATGCGTTGGATTTTCAAGACGCAATGGTCAACCTACCAGTACATACAAATATTACGGTGAATGATTACAGTGCGTTAGAGGACGCCGACGTCATTATTTCCGCAGTTGGTAACATTAAATTACAGGACAACGCCAACGATGACCGGTTTGCAGAACTGACATTTACCAGTGCGGCAGCTAAAGAAGTCGGCGCACACATCAAAGAATCAGGCTTTCATGGCAAGATGGTTGTGATCACGAACCCTGTTGATGTGATCACGTCCATTTATCAGCAAGTGATCGGTCTGCCCAAGAATCATGTCGTTGGTACGGGCACACTTCTGGACTCTTCTCGAATGAAACGGGCTGTGGCAGCAGAATTAAACATTGATTCTCGCTCGGTAGTCGGCTACAACCTCGGCGAACACGGTAATTCACAATTTACTGCCTGGTCAACGGTCCGGGTGTTAGGTAAACCAATTACGGAAATTGCGAAGGCTCGCGGTCTGAATTTGGATGACTTGGACCATCAAGCAAAGGTCGGCGGGCATACGGTGTTTCATGGTAAAAAATACACTAACTATGGTGTGGCAACTGCAGCGGTCAAGTTAGCTAATACGATTATGAGCGATGCGCAAACGGAGATGCCGGTGTCAAATTACCGTGAAGAATATGGGACTTACTTATCTTATCCTGCAATTGTGGGCAGAGATGGGGTTCAAGAACAGTTGCAACTTGATCTAACCGATGAAGAGCTGAAAAAATTGCAGATCTCAGCAGATTATATCAAGACTAAGTTTGCCGAAAGTAAGTAGCATCATTGTGTAGAAGGCACAGTCATTGCCTGTCGAACACGCTTGGCTAATAGCATGTCAAAACAGCAAAGGCAGTCTGGTCGGTTAACGACTAGCCTGCCTTTTGCTTGTGTCTTCCAATAGATTGGTGAACCCTTGAACCTTTCTAGCGCCCGACAACACCCAGCATCAGTCTAGTTGATAAATATTATACTAGAGTAAATATATTAAACCTGATATACTGATACCTTGTCTACATAGCATTGGAGGGCTCATCATGTCGGTTAAAGTTAAACGTGCCATTTTCATTTTAATATTGAGTGAATTCCTGGTCTGCCTTGGGATTGGCCTGGTTATTCCAGTTATGCCCTTTTTGAAGAACCAGCTTCACCTGTCGGCCTTTGACATGGGTGTGATGACCGCCTTATTTGCCTTTGCCCAGTTTGTAACGTCACCAATTGTCGGCCGAATTTCTGATCGGGTCGGACGAAAACCGATTTTAGCTATTGGACTGGCACTGTATGGCGTTTCAGAAGTAATTTTTGCGGTCACAAATCAATTAGCGGTTTTTGATGTTTCTCGAATTATCGGTGGTATTTCCGCGGCGATGGTGACGCCTACAGGTATGGCTTTAGCAGCTGATATTACAACTAAAAAACAGCGGGCTAAAGTCATCGGCTGGTTGTCAGCCGCGTTCAGTGGTGGTTTGATTCTGGGACCGGGTATCGGTGGGATCCTAGCCGGACTGAATTATAAAACCCCATTCTGGTTTGCGGGCGCTCTAGGAATCTTAAGTACAATTGCACTTTTGACTTTGTTGCCAAAGGACGCTGAAATCGATCGACCAGAGAGTCAAATGCAAACGCAAGTGACAACCAATATGCTGCAGGGAGACTGGCACGATTTACTGGTTCGGCCAGTCATTTTGCTGTTCGTCTTGATTCTTATTTCATCATTTGGACTGCAGGGCTTTGAAAGTATTTACAGTTTGTTTGTGAACGAGGTTTTCAATTTCAGTATTGCAAATATTGCACTGGTTTTGACGTTAAACGGGATTATTTCTTTGGTTTTTCAGGTCTTACTATTTGATCGGCTAGTCATTCGGCTGCAGGAGACAAAGTTAATTCGTTACTGCTTCTTCATTGCATTTGCCGGCACACTTTGGATCATCTTTGCCCATTCCAAACTTGAAGTGGTTATTGCGACTTTGTTTGTCTTCACGGCCTTTGATCTGCTGCGGCCAGCAATTACCACCTTGTTGACGAAGCTCAGTGCCAAGAACCAAGGCCTGATCAACGGGCTAAATATGTCGTTAACAAGTGTTGGTAACGTGATTGGCCCGTTGATGTCGGGAGCCTTGCTGGATATGAATACTCATTATCCTTACGTGGTCGTGGCCGGTTTTTTAGCGGTCTCGTATTTGCTGACATTTGCTGTTAAAATTAAGGCACATCAAATCGCCTGACGGAGGATTATCGTGAATAAAATTGAATTGGCAAGTCAATTTGTTGCCGCTCATCAAGGACAGTTCCGTTGCCCGGTGTGCCACGGACAATTAGACTTGGTGAAAAACGGTACTGTGCGCTGTGTCAACGACCATACATTTGACTTCTCCAAGAAGGGCACCCTATTCTTGATCAACGCGCCGGTGAAAACGGAATATACGGATGAAATGTTGCGCTATCGCAACCAGATGCTCACTGCCGGGTTCTTTGAGCCGATGTTAAGGGCGGTTTCCGCCCATTTGAGACACGGTGGCCTAGTGCTTGATGCGGGGTGCGGTGAGGGCACGACGACCAAGTGGCTGGCGGAACAAAATCAAAATGATACTTATGTTGGATTGGATATTTCCAAACCGGCAATCAACATTGCAGGATCTGGCACCGTTAGTTCACTAAAACCGCTATTCATGGTCGGTGACTTAGCACAATTGCCCTTTGGTGATGAACAGGTCACCGATATCGTGAATATCTTGTCACCCGCTAATTATCAGGAATTCGATCGGGTGCTTCAGTCTGGTGGTCGGCTGATCAAGGTGATTCCCAATCGCCATTATCTGCAGGAATTGCGGGCTTTGGTTTATCCGGAGGGTGAACACGCCACATATGATAATGCCCCAGTTAAGGAACACTTTTTGGCTCATTATGGACAGGTTGATTTCACTGATATTCACTACGAATTTAAACTGACACCGGCACTTTTTAAAGCGTTATTTGAAATGACGCCGCTTACTTGGCAAGCTGCTGAGCGCAAAGAAGCAATCTTGAATCAGGGACTGGATCATATTACAGCTGATTTTGAAGTTGGTGTGGTGACGAAAACGACTACTCTGTAAATAACAACTGAGTAGATAGTGTGGTCAAACTTCTCTCTTGGCAAAGAGGTGACTAATTTCGTCCCCTGAAAATTTGCCGTTAACTTGGACTAATTTCGGGATTTTACGCGGCTTGAACTCATTTCTTGACAGTGTCAAAAATAGCATCGTAGATTCCAAATCAGGAATCCGCGACGCTATTTTTGATTCTCAGGGACCTAACCAAGTTTTGTCCGATCTCTGGAAGTTAAATCAGTAATCGACTAATGATGAGTGACATAAATATACAGCATTGTTTTCGAATAGCCAAGGTCAAAATCAATACCCTTCGAATGAATAGTACTAGTAGTTGTTTGACTGCTATTTTTCTTATTGGCTTTATTCTTGAAGCCGTTTAGCACGGTCTTCGTATTCGCTCCGACACTGCTCGTCAATACGGCTAATTCAGTCATAAACGACTTAGCAGCTTTCGTTGATTTAAGTGCTGAAACGGGAACCATTAGCGTCACGCCAACCAATTGATCCTTGTCCACATTACCTCGGAGTGTTGCAGACTTAGTTGACTTTAGATTATAAATCCCGGTTTTAGCATCCGCCTTGATTGTTTTGCCAGCGACTTGTTTCTTAGCCACTGCTAAGGCAGGCGCCAACTTAGCTTGAGTGGCCTTTAACTGAGCAGCTGAAGTTTTTAATTGAGTTCCCTCTTGAGAGACTCTCGATAAGGTTGTCGCAGCGGATGTATCACCACTCTTCAATTTGGCTTGCGCGGCCTTAGCCTGGGCCTGGAGCTTAGCCTGCTGCTGCTTTAACTTGGCTCCTTGAGCTTGCAATCCTAGTGCAGTTGCCTGATCTTTTTTGGACAGTGCAGTGGCCATCAGGGTTTGGTTATAAGCCGTCTTAAACCGAATATAGGCCATAATTGCCGGACTTTTTGCGATCGTCGTCGTGACTGTTTTATTAGCAGATTTAATTTTGATCGTTTGCTTGTAAGGCTTTGCCGGCAGCGTAATGGCGTAGGCGCCGTTGTTGATCTTGGCCGTCTTAGCTGAAGCACCATTAATTTGGTATTGAACCTTTTTTTGGTTCGTCGTGCCCTTGATTACAGCCGTCATACCACTCGGTGTATATTGTTGGTGAGCCACGGTCAGACTTGGCTTACCACAAGCGGCCAGCACTAGACTTAACAGAGCGGCCGAAATCAATAATCCTAATTTTTTCATCGAAATCGTCCTCCTAGCCAAATGAAATGCCTTCAGTGAATTGACTGTTATACAGATCGGCGTAAAAGCCACCCTTTTCCAGTAACTCATTATGGGTTCCAGTTTCAACGATCGATCCGTGATTCATGACAATAATGTTATCGGCATTTTGAATCGTCGACAATCGGTGAGCAACCACAAAGCTTGTTCGACCCTTCAGCAACTGACTCATGGCATGCTGAATCTGAACTTCAGTTCTAGTATCGACAGAACTAGTGGCTTCATCAAGGATCAGGATCTCAGGATCAGCAACGAAAGCGCGCGCAATGGTGACTAGTTGACGCTGACCCTGCGAAATATTGGAGGCGTCTTCATTGAGCACGGTATCATAGCCGTCTGGCAATTTACGGACAAATTCATCCACGTGAGCGGCTTTCGCTGCATTCAAAATATCATCCTTACTGGCGTCTTCTTTACCATACTTAATGTTGTCGTATATCGTGCCGGTAAAGAGCCAAGTATCTTGCAATACCATGGCGAAGTGGGAACGAAGCTTTTCACGTTCCATGTTGCGCGTATCTTGTCCGTTGACCAGAATCGCGCCACCCTTAACATCGTAAAACCTTTCTAGTAGGTTAATAATCGTGGTTTTACCAGCACCAGTCGGTCCAACAATCGCAACTTGCTGGCCCGGTTTCACGCTGAGACTGTAATCGGTCATGAGTAGTTCATCACCATCGTAACCGAATTGAACGTGATCCATTTCCAATAGATTGTCAGTCTGTTTAACCGGATTATCGTTACTGGCGTCCTTCATTTCTTCTTCGTCGAGAACGGCAAATACCCGTTCTGCGGAAGCAATGGTGGACTGAATGGTGTTCATCAAGTTTGCTAGCTGTGAAATGGGTTGCGAGAATTGGTTGGTATATTGCAAGAACGCCTGTACATTACCAAGGGTGATATTACCATTAGCAACTGAAATACCACCAATAATGGCAACAAAAACATAGCCGATGTTATTTAAAAACATCATTAACGGCATAATGATCCCGGAAATAAATTGGGCCTTCCAAGCGGCTTGGTAATAAGTATTATTTTGCTTTTCAAAGGTCTCAATGGTGTCTTGTTCCTTGTTAAAGCTCTTGATAATTTGTTGGCCAGCATAATTTTCTTCGACCTGGTCGTTCATAAGTCCCAGACTCTTTTGCTGCGTGGCGAAGAACTTCTGCGACCGTGGAGCCACGATACCAACAATGATTAAACTTAAAGGAATCGTGACTAGGGCAATCAGGGTCAGTTTCCAGCTGATCGTCAGCATCATCCACAGCGTTCCGATAAAGGTCACGGTTGAGGTGACAGCTTGAGTCAGACTTTGTTGCAACGTGTTGGCAATGTTATCCATATCGTTGACTGCCCGACTCATAATGTCACCGTTACCATGTGTATCGTAGTACTTAATGGGTACCACTCGCATCTTTTGTTTCATTCGACGCCGGAGTTTATAAACGGTATTTTGTGATATCAGGGTCATGATCCACTGTTGCAGAAAACTAAAGATTCCTGAAGCGAGGTACATAAGACCAACAATCAAAATAATATGAAAGATTTTTTCGAAATTAATGGGTAGCTTGGTAATGTCAAAGCCAGCTTTTTGCTGTGATTGACCCTTCATGACACCGGCAAAAATTTCAGTTGTTGCCCGACCTAAAATCTTCGGGGTTCGAATCTGGAAAATAACACTGGTGATGGCAAAAATCATGACAAAAATCAAACCAACGATTCGATCTGACATATAACTCATGAGCCGCCGGGTAGTGCCCCAAAAATTTTGGGGCTTTTCAACGACACCACGGAAGCCACCACGACCTGGTCCGTGACCGCCGCTTGAGCTTTGGGTGTGCTGTTTCTTTGTATCTGCCATTACTTATCCTCCCCCTTTCGAATCTGAGAGTTGATAATTTCTTGGTACACGGCGTTGGTCTTTTGCAGTTCATTGTGTGTGCCCTTACCAACTAATTTACCGTTATCCAGTACCAAAATTAGGTCAGCGTCTGCCACAGTGGCAATTCGTTGCGCCACGATGACCGTGATACTTTGTTGAATGTGCTCATCACGACGTAAAGCAGCCCGTAGATCAGCATCAGTCTTAAAGTCCAGGGCGGAGAAGGAATCATCGAACACATAGACGGAGGCCTGTTTGACTAGCGCTCTGGCAATTGCCAGTCGTTGTCGTTGGCCACCCGAGAAGTTGCCCCCACCTTGTTCAACGTGGAGGTCTAGGCCGACTGGTTCTGCTTCAACGAAGTCGCGGGCACGGGCAATATCCAGGGCGTGCCAGATCTCTTCATCGGTAGCATCAGGTTTACCATACTTCATATTCTCTCTTAAAGTCCCAGTAAACAGGGTTGCTTTTTGAGGTACCAGCGAAACCGCATCGCGCAGTTCTGCCATTGGCAACTGAGAGATATCGATGCCATCGAGCTTGATTTTGCCACTTTCAATATCATAAAAGCGGGGAATCAGGTTGATCAAAGTGGATTTACCAGAACCGGTACCCCCAATAATGGCCACCGTCTGACCACTGGTAGCACTAAAGTCAATGTCCGTTAACGCAGGTTCCTCGGCGTTGCGATAGCGATAAGTCACATGATCAAAGGCCAAAGTATGTTTTGCATCGGCTGCTAATTCTTCAGGTTGAGTGGTATTTTTCATGGTTGAACGCAAATCAAAGACTTGCTGAATCCGCTTAGCAGAAGCTTGCGCCCGCGGAATAAAGATCAGAACCATTGATAACATCATGAAGCTCATGAGGATCTGCATTGCGTAAGTCATGAAGGCAATTAAATTACCCACTTGCATGGCTTGGTTGCCGATCAGTTTCGCGCCGTACCAGATAATGGCGACGTTTGTCCCACTCATGATCAAAGTCATCACAGGAAAGGCTAGGGCTAACAACGTATTGACGTTAATGGCATTTTTAGTATAGTCAACGTTGGCGTCCTCAAAACGATCCTGTTCAAATTGATCCTGCCGAAATGCACGAATGACTCGAACGCCGGTTAAACCTTCCCGAAAGATTCGGTTGATTCGGTCGGTCTTTGTCTGCATAGCTTGGAACATCGGCATGGCAAACTTAAGCATCACACCCATAAACAGCGCTAATAATGGCAAGGAAATTAAAAAGATCCACGTTAAGGTGTGATCCTTGTTGTAAGCTAGAAAACTTGCACCAATCAACATGATTGGCGCCATGATCATCATTCGTAACATCATGATAGCGACGTTTTGAATTTGAACCACATCGTTAGTAGTTCGGGTAATTAATGAAGAAGTTTCAATTTGATTATATTCATCGGTAGATGCAGTCATGACTTTACGATAGATATCGCTTCGGAGGTTTTGCCCCAGTTTTTGTGAGGTCCTTGCAGCCAAGAATACGTTACAGATTGCGGAAACGATACTGAGCAAAGAAAACGCAATCATTTTGATACCGACTTTCCAGATGTAGCTGATATTCCCCGTAGCGACCCCGTTGTTGACGATATCAGAAGTCAGACTGGGGAGGTTCAGGTTGGCAATCACCTGAATGGTCATAAAAACTACCGCACCAAAAACGGCGAGGTAGGAGATACGGCCCTTGGCAATTTTGAACATTGCAGAATCTCCTTTCGTAAGTGACGATACACGCATGCAACGTTATATTGTACACTTATTTGACAAAAAATCACGCCTAAAGTGGTAAATTTTTTTGTCAAATACAGTTTTATGCGGGCTGTTTGATTTGTCATGTAATTACTAGGTTTGATTTGGATTATACCCTCAAAATCAGGTTGCAAATTAGAACGTATGTTCGTATAATAAAAGATACATACAGCGATCTTCATCAGGAGATCATTTCCGTGTTTGGGGGCCAAGAAGATGACTAAAAAGAAACGGGTAACTGCACCGAAAAAAACGAATGAGTTGAATAACGTGACGATCCAATTGCCAAAATCCGTCGACATAAACGCCTTTGCTGAAATTTTGGAAACGGCTTTTGAGAGTCACGGCATTGAGTCCTATAAGGTGAAGTATGAAGTGAAGTAGGGATGCTTTTCGATGATCCTATTTAGGCGGTTGGAAGACAAAGGCAGTGCAGGTGAGGCTGAAAAGTTGAACCTCATCTGCACTGCATGTTGCTACTCTAAGAACGATTTATAATTGTTGATCATCCGGCCAGTCATAAATGGCTCGTGGGCCACCAATCAACTTTGGCCGAGACGTTAGAAAGGTGGTATGGGCTGCGCCAATTTCTTTAACAGAAGTCTTAACTGGTATCTGAACCCAACGAACGTGCATGCCAATTTGGGTGTCACCAATATCCATGCCACCGTCAGCAACAATTCGCTCAACTTCAACCGGATCCTTGAACGCTTTGTAGGCAGCTACTTGGCCAGCTCCGCCCGCGTGGAGTTGGGGGACTACTGAGACGATTTCATAACCGCGTCGATCTGCTACTTCGCGTTCCAGCAGCAGTGCACGATTAATGTGCTGACAGCCTTGAACGGCTAGATTAACGTGGTGAGCCTGTAAGATCGGTAGCAGGGTCTGAATCACGACCTCGCCAATTTCAGCACTGGAATTTTGGCCCATCCAGTCGCCCCTAACTTCGCTGGAACTGAAGCCCAAAACGAAGAGGCCATTTTCAGGTAGTGTCACTTGATTAAAGTATTCGTTGACCGCCGTGATCAATTGCGACTTGATTGTTTCTGAATCCATCAGAGTAACTCCCTTCACTCGATAGTGATTAACTTCTCGTACATCATACCGTTAGGAAGCGGGAAATACAATTGGCAGAAGCTTGGTTGTGTCTAAGTCAGGACAGTGTTTAAAAAGCGACTCTTTTGCGTGTTGACTAAAGCAAAGATGAAATTTATGTCTGCCAACGGGCGGGAGATACTAGAGCTTTAGACGCCTTGATTACCATTAAATTACTAGCCTGCAGTTAAGGCGACTAACTGGCTGGCTTCAACTCAAAATAAAAGCCATTAATTGACGTTAGAATAACCAATCAGTGACCTTTTTGACGCGTTGTTATTTATTTTCGTTTTGAATGCGCTCAACTTCTTTAAATTGAGACATCATCCAACTCTCGTAATTTTTACCAGCTGGTTGAGATTCGGTGACCCGCACGATTGGCACGCCGCTTTGTTTTGCCAAATGTAATAGGTTCGTTGTCATCTTACTGATTTCTTGGGTGTTGACAACAAAGAAGGCAATTTTATGGTGGCGAATATCAGCTTGCATCTGTTTGATATCCTTTGGTGAAGGATCGGTGTCGTTTTGGACAGCTTGGGCGTAGTGATTATTATTCTGTTTGTAACCCATAGCACTTAACGCATAATCAAATACCGGTTCACTCACGTTGACACGTTGGCCTCGGCTATTTTGACGTAATTTTTGGATTTCTTTTTTTAACGGCTTCAAAGACTGGATGTAACGGCGAGCGTTGGCCTTAAAGTAAGCTTTATTTTGCGGCTGGCGTTTCGCAAATTCAGCCGCCAATTTGTTGGCTAACTTTGGCATGGTATTCATGTCATACCAGACGTGCTCATTGGCACCGTCATGTTTTCCTAACAGCTGTTGAGCCACGTTCACCTTAGTGGTACCGGTGTTGTCAGCGGAGAGCCGGTTCATCCACGTATCATATCCGAGGCCATTATAGACGATTACGTCGGCATTGCTGACGATTTTTGCCGTTTTAGTTGTGGCTTCAAATTCGTGCGGTTCGATGCTTGGCCGATCAATGATCGAAGTCACGGTTCCTTTATCACCGAGTACCGCTTTGGCCGCCTCACCGTAAAAATCGAGTGAAGCAACGACGTTTAACTGGTGCGGGTGATGGGATGTTGCTGACTGCGAGCCACAGCTGGTCAGTATGATTGCCAAAAAGCCTAAAATAAAAAAGAGACTAAAACGCCGAAAATGTTGAGCGAACTTCATATCTAAAACAGCTCCCTAGTGTAAACGATAATAATTACTATTTACCTAGCATACCATACTTGGAACGCTGTTGAAACCAAAAATCGGTCAGAACATTTTCGAAAGAGAAAGAAAAGAGGCTGAGACAAAAGTTAATATTGGTCAGTATCGAACTGATATCTTAACGCAAAGGTAGTTAAAAATGTAACTTAGCTCGTGACTGAACATGGTCTAAACGTGCGTCAAAACTCAGATTCCGGCCATGCAAGAAAAGAGCGCCGCAGATTCCAAACCAGGAATCCACGGCGCTTCTTGCCTGCATTCTGGGATCTAACCGAGTTTAGTCCCACTCTCCTCATCTTTTATCAATCAAAAACGACCCATTAATCTAAAATTTTAAGTCCAGTGGCCTTGATATCAGCTTCAAAACCCTTCACTGTGTTCATGGTGACCTCATCACCAGTTTGACCATATTTGGCAACCAACTTGTCCAAAATTGCCGGTGGAACGGTCACAATATCGACGCCTAGTGCTTCGGCCTGCGTGATGTTGTAAATCTCACGGGTGCTGGCCCATAGGAGCTCAATATCATCTCGGTCAGCCGTCAGTTCAACGCTCTTCTTAACGAATGGCATTGGGTCAGCACCGGTATCTGCGACCCGACCAACAAAGATCGAAACAATGCTTGGGGTACCGGGCACGATTGCGTCGACGGCTTCTTTAACCTGTGCCGCCGTAGCAATGGCTGTAATGTTGACTTGAACACCGGCAGCGGTTAAATCATGGATCAAGTCGGTCGTTGGTTCACCACCGGTGGTTCGAATCGGAACCTTGACGTAAACGTTTGGCCCAATCTCGTGCAGCAGTTCGGCCTCTTTTTTCATGGTGTCATAGTCGTTACTAAACACCTCAAAAGAAATTGATTCATCGGGAAAAGTTGCCACTGCTTCTTTAGCAAACGATAGATAGTCGGTCACACCCGCCTTCTTTAAAAGACTGGGGTTAGTGGTGAAGCCGGTGACAAATGCATTTTGATTGATGGCCTTCATGTCGTTTAAGTCAGCGCCATCAGAGTAAATTTTAGTTTTAAAAGTTGGAGCAGCCAATTAAATTCACCTCTATTTGAATTTGTAAGTCCTAAACAGTCGCGTTGGTTTCGCGAACGAAAGCGTCCAAGTAAGTGGCAGTGACGTTGTCAGCGGTAATCCCGAACGCTTTGATGATGTCAGCAGGATTGCCAGACTCGCCGAAGCGGTTGGTGATCCCGATTTTTTTACCCTTCAAACCAACGTAGCGTTCCCAGCCAAACGTGGCACCCATTTCGATTGAGATCCGGTTGGTCACATGACTTGGAAGAACTTCTTCGCGGTACTCGTCAGGCTGCTGATCAAAAAGTTCAAACGACGGTAACGAAACCACGGAAACGTCGTGACCAGTCTTTTGCAGCTGTGCTTGAGCCTCAATGGCGACCTGAACTTCTGAACCCGTGGCAATCAAGATGCCCTCTGGTGTTTCGCCCTCGGATGGTGAAAGAACGTAGCCACCGCGTTGTACGCCTTCATCGGCCAAATTATCGGTTTCCGGTAACGTTGGCAGATTTTGTCGTGTTAAAACTAGTAAAGTTGGCGTATGTGAAGAGGCCAAGGCGGCTTTCCAAGCAGCGGTCGTTTCGTTGATATCAGCCGGTCGAATAACGTTGACGTTTGGCATTGCCCGGAAGCTCATAAGGTGTTCGATCGGTTCGTGAGTTGGGCCATCTTCGCCGACCGCAACGGAATCGTGGGTGAAAATGTAGGTCGCTGGAATCTTTTGAATGGCAGCTAAACGGATGGCAGCACGCATGTAGTCTGAAAAAACAAAGAAGGTACTGCCGAATGCATGGACGCCACCGTGGAGGATCATGCCGTTAACAGCGGCTGCTTCAGCAAATTCACGCACGCCAAACCAGATGTTTTTACCCAGTGGATCATCGACTTCGTAGGCACTGGCTGATTTAACGTTCGTCTTATTAGAAGCAAATAAATCGGCACTGCCACCCCAGAAGCTCGGTAGTTGTTCTGAGAGTGCGGCAATGACGCGTTGACTGGTATTCCTGCCGGATTCAGATTCGCCAACATGACTAACTGGGAGATCTAGTTCGGCGTGAACCGGTTTAAATCCACGTAGGAATTTCTCAGCTAAGTCAGGAAACTGGACGGTGTAGGCGGCAAATAAAGCATTCCATTTGTCTTCGTTGGCCATCCCACGCCGTTTAACGTTGATATCAAAACCTTCTTGAACATCAGAGGGAATCTCAAATGGGGCGTAATCCCAGCCTAATTTTTCGCGGGCGTAGGCCATGTGAGCCTGTCCTAACGGCTTACCATGAACGGCGTTGGTCCCGGCATCTGGCGCACCATAACCGATCACCGTTTTAATATCGATCAAGGTCGGCTGATCCGTGTGCTGTTTAGCATATTCGATGGCTGCACTAATTTCAGCCGTATCGTTGCCGTCTGCCACGTGCAGAACTTGCCAATGATAGGCTTCAAAACGTTTTGTGGTGTCATCTGTAAAGGCCATATCAGTCGGGCCATCCAGTGACACACTGTTATCGTCGTAAAGGACGATCAATTTACCCAGTTTCAAGTGCCCGGCGAGGCTAGCAGCTTCGTGGGAGATACCTTCCATTAGATCGCCGTCACCTGCGAGGGCATAAGTATAGTGGTCCATAATATCAAAGCCCGGACGGTTGTACTGGGCAGCAAGGTGGTTTTCCGCCATTGCCATGCCTACAGCCATCGCAAAGCCTTGGCCAAGGGGACCAGTCGTGGCTTCGACCCCGTCAACGACACCGTATTCTGGGTGGCCGGGGGTCTTACTGCCGAGTTGACGAAAGTTTTTAAGGTCGTCAATGGTCAGTTTGAATCCAGATAAATGCAGTAAACTGTATAACAAAGCTGAACCGTGACCAGCTGATAAGATAAAGCGGTCGCGGTTGACCCATTGTTGATCCTCTGGATTAATGTTCAAATGTTTAGTCCACAGGGTGTATGCCATTGGGGCAGCATCGAGTGGCAGGCCGGGGTGGCCAGAATTCGCCTTTTCAATCATATCCACACTCAAAAATCGTAAGGCGTTAATCGATCTTTGGTCTAGGTTACTATTTTGCATCTAAATCACGCTCCTATGCTCTGAAAATATAAGGTATTCAGGGCGATATGTCAACCTGGGTATACAAATTGGTATACCTGATAAAATGAAACGTTTCGGAATCATTTTCAGTTAATCTTTCGACCCTGAAAGCTCATTATCATAACCCTTTTAAATTGGGAAGTTTACAAAAGGTCATAATCATGAAAATTAGAGGTAAGTGAGCGGATATTTGAAATAAATTTCGGTAAATCATGAGTTTAAATTGAAACTGATTTATCGTTTTTGGAAAGTTACAATTTAAAATAATTTCTGAAAGCTTATTTCATATGGGATGAATAGCAATATTTGGGAAGAACATTACTGACTTTCAGCATATTTTCAAATTGCTGTAGAAAGATAAAAGGATTTTAATGTAAATATTTGAAAAGTTTAATTAATCTTAACATGTTTAACGGGGCAAAGATAGCGTTTTCTCACAGAAATCTAATTTTATTTTAGCGTGAGAGAGGCTTCGTTGGGAGGCAGGAACGTCCTTCAATTTGCTGACTGGAGCTAACAGTCCAACTGCTCGCTTTTTGGGCCATTTTTCACCGGTAACCTAAGGGTCATGGTGGGTTAAAATATTCCACTGCTTAGCTATTGGGATTCCTCACTGGAGCAAATTTCAAACTTTTTGTAAGTAGCGAAATAAGTCGATACTAGCGGGTTAAAAAGGCTTCTGTTAGACTTTATTAACATTCAAATAGTTGACAATTAAAAATGAAAGAGTAAAAATGAGAATAATTTAACAAGGGCGATGACAAGAGGACAGATGTTCCAGTAGAAAAGAGCCTACCGGTGGGTGAAAAGGTGGACTACAAACGGGGCATGTGAGATGAACTTGTCGCCTTTATTTGGTGCAAGCTGAATAAACGGGTGGAGACGTTATCCTCTAATGAGGCAGATAACTGCAAATTTGGGTGGTACCACGCGAAAACGTCCCATTGTCACTTTTGACAATGGGACGTTATTTATGTTGACTTGAACCGATAAACTTGGGAGGGTTTTGGTTATGCGGATTTCAAAAACGTTAGGAATTGGGGTCGCCGTTGTCACGTTGTTGACGCTTGCGGCCTGTGGTAAATCAAGTACCAGCAACAAGAATCGTGCGTTAAACACAACGGCACAGCAAAATGTCGAAACAGTTGATCCTAATCGGGCAACGGATGTCGGTAGTGATGAGGCCATTACAGAAACGCTGGAAGGCTTATATAAGCAAAATAATAACGGTAAAATCGTGCCTTCAATCGCAACTAAAGTGGTTCAACCAACTGATAATGGTAAAGTGTATACGTTTAATTTACGCAAGGACGCAAAGTGGAACGATGGGACTCAGGTTACTGCACAGGACTTTGTCGCGTCATTCCAGCGGCAGGTCAACCCCAAGACGAAGTCACAGCGGGTGAGTCATTTAAAGGACTTCGCTGGATTTCAAAAGGTTTCGACTGGCAAAGCACCGGTTTCTGATCTGGGTGTCAAGGCGTTGAGCAAATATAAAGTGAGGATCACGCTTAGTCACGCGGTACCCTACTTCAATGATCTACTGGCAACGGAACTTTATCCAATCAACCGTAAAGACGTTCAAAAGTGGGGCGCGAAGTATGGCGAGGATTCACAGCACGCCGCTTCTGATGGGGCTTACCAGATCAAAAACTGGAATTCTTCAAAGGATACTTGGAATTTGGATGCTAACAAGAACTATTACAACGCCGATAAAGTCCACATCAAGAAGGTCAACTTCCAAGTTGTGAAAACGCCACAAACTGGTTTGCGCTTATTCCAGTCAAAGAAGCTGGATGAGACTCAGTTGTCAGGCAGTATGGTGGCATCAGCCAAGAAGCAGTTTAAAAACGAGCTGGTCATTTCTAAATTTGGTGAAATGGCGTTTATCCCTTGGAACAATTACAAAAAGACGACCAGAAATTTGGATCTGCGTCGGGCAGTGAGCTACTCGATCAACCGCGACGTACTGGCCAAGAACGTTTTGAAGGATGGTTCTACGGCGGCGCAATCAGTTGTCCCAGTTGGCGAAGTTAAGGGTAGCAATGGTAAAGATTTCAACAACGGTATTTCAAATAAGTTAAGTTATAACCCGACTAAGGCTAAGTACTACTTCAAAAAAGCACAGCAAGAACTGGGTACTAAAAAGATCAGCGTCCAATTCTTGACTGCTGATACCGATGCTTATAAGGCGGTTGGTGAATACATTCAGGGCCAAGCACAAAAGGAACTGCCTGGGTTGACGATCACTTTGAGATCGATTCCATTGGAACAAGAAGTGGCCGATTTTTCTAACCACAACTTCCAGGCGGGGACTTTAGGCTGGTCAACTGATTATCCAGATCCGATCGACTACTTGAATCTGGCTTCACCAGAGGGCGATATTGACTTTACAAACTGGAAGAACGCGAAGTATCAAGCGCTGTTAAACAAGATCAATGACACGGCTAACCAAAAGCCCGCAGAAAGAGTCAAGTTACAGCAGCAGGCTGCTGAGATGCTGAATAATCTCCAGGGTGTCACACCGCTATACCAATATGCATCGGTTCACTTACGTTCAAAGGATCTTAAAGGGCTGAACTATCCACTTGTTGGCTATGCGAAATATGAATACGCATCATGGAAGTAAGCTCAAAAAGAACTTACAAGTGATTTTAAAACGAATCTAAACGGAGGCAGATAGTTAATGGCAAAGCCGAAAC
>NZ_WNJO01000018.1 GCF_009720675.1 Secundilactobacillus folii
TGCGAGTATGACTATTTTGATATCCAATTTGCTGCCTAAAATTCTGATGCATGCAAGCGCCAGATATCGTACAATGATTGAAAACGACAGAAACGAGGCAGTGGGTATGACCGATTTTTACTTTATTCGTCATGGACAGACTCAGGCGAATGCGCTTGGTCTAAAACAGGGCACCATTAACTCTGAGATCACGCATTTGAATGCGAAGGGCCAACAGCAGGCACAGCACTTACACGACCAATTTAACGTGGACTTTGCCGATGAACTGCTGGTCAGTCCATTACAACGAACGCGTGATACGGCGTCGATCATTAATCAAACCGCAAAACTGCCAGAAACGGTGGACGAGCGGTTACTGGAAATTTCATACGGTCAATGGGACGGACTGAAAAATCTTGACCTTGAGCAACAGTACGGTGACGTTTTTGACCCGGTCCTTCATGACGTACTGCCCAGCTATACCAAGTATGCGACCGAGGGTGAAAGTTTTCAAAGTGTTGTGGATCGCGTTGGCCGTTTTATGGCTGACTATGTTAACCGGCGACCAAACGGCAAGTTCATCGTAGTCACTCACGGCTTTACGGTTAAAGCGGCTGCTATGGCAGCTCTAAGGCCAGCTGATCCAATGACGTTACCTGAACCTGACAACACCAGTGTGACAAGAATCAGCGTGGTTAACGGCCGGTATTATCTTTGGTCTTATAACCAGCGATACTGAGCTTTCTCGAAAAATAACTGTTAAATGCAGAATAAGTGCCAATCAATTTCAAATGCTGTTGAAATCGATTGGCACTTATTCATGAGATTTTACAAAATAAAAGCCGGAGTGGCGCCCGAGCAATGCTTAACCTCTGTTGAAAAAGAAGGGGTCTCAGATTACGAGCCTATTTCAATTCTAAGACCATGTTGTACCACGTTTCGCCAGCGTGGGAGGAGGCTGAAACGCCTTCGTTGGCGTAACCGTTTTTTTCGTAGAAGGGAACGAGTGCTTTCAGGCAAGTCAACGTGATGGCCTCACGGTGCTGCTGTTTAGCAACTTTTGCCAGTTCGGAAAGCAAACGACTAGCGATACCGCGACCTTGAGCTGCCTTTTCCACAACCAGACTTAACACGGTTTGATAACGATCCGTTGAGCGATTAGCGTCTAAATGGGTGAATAAATCATCGGCGATATAGCGGTCGTTCGAAGCTGGTCCCACAACATAACCTAAAACGCGGTGACCTTCCGAGGCGACAATGAACGTGTCGCTAATTTTTTCAATTCGTTCAGCCATACTTGGCCGAGTAGCAGCTTCTTCAGGAGTGAAGCCCTGATTTTCAATCGCCATGATCTGGTCGAGTTCGGCAGTTTGTGCGAAATGATACGTAATCATAAACGTTCCCCCTTAATGTTATGTCCCAATTATACAGGTACTTAAGGTCAAAAGAAAAGTGGCGTATCACTGCATTATCGGCCAATAAAAAAGCTTTTAAGAGGTGGATTGCACAGCCAAAGTGCTGCCTCTAAAAGCCTGTTTTAAGTGAATTGTAGTTCAGACTATTTTTAACTAAACGTCCGAAAGCCAAAATCATTTTGAATTGATTGCGTTTAGTGTGAATATAACCAAACGCGTAAAGTTAATAGATAAGCTTCGATCAGCGGCATATCATGGCCGGCAGGTAAATCACCCTCAAGAACCTCAATGGTGTGCTGTGACCAGTGGTGGATCTCCTTTTCGCGGGCGATCAGTGCCAGTTGTCCAGGAGTAAAGAAGACGGCTAACGGCAGTCGCTTAACGGTACCATATCGGTAGCGCATTGCCAGTGTCCACATGTAATCATAAATTGCCTGCTGGGCTTCAAGTTCAAGTGGAATTGTTTGAACTAAGCCGTTTAAACGGTCGCTGAGTTGCGCTTCTAACTTGGCGTTTTCAATTGGAAAACTGGTGATCAGTTTGGTCGATGATGTCATTGTTTTCAAGAGGTCTAGAGTGGCATGGAAAAAGTTATTTTCACGTCCCAGGATAGCAACCTGCTGATCAACTGACGGATCCACCACAAGGTCGTAAGGTGCTAAAAAGTCGGAGATCCAGTTCAGATCATGGCGGATAGTTTCAGTGTCGGCGCTCACGCGTTCGCCTAATTCGGTTAAGGGAACGTGCTTTGGCGCGTGTACCAATAGCCATAGTGTGAGTTGCGTCTGACGTGCTGCGGTTTGTGAGTCTTGATCTTTAATCATAATTCAATCCCTCCCTGGTAGCTGCTGATTACGGTTCTGATAATCTACAAGTTAATTTTCGCAGGTTGCAGACGGTGTGTCAATTAGAAAGTAAACGTTTTCACAAATTCGTTAAATACAGTTTGCTTACAATTCATTGACAGTTTGGTAACGCTTTAAAAAACTGTTGCATTTGCCCATTCAAATAGTCGATAATTGTGATTAGAGAACTTTTTTGAGGGGGAAGGTACCTTGAAACATAGAACTGTGAAGGTGGTGACGCTGATTTGTGTTCTTGTGACTGCTCTAGCTGGTTGCGGTAAGAAAGCAGCCAAGAGCCAAGTTAAACCTGCACCAACCAGGTTTGCAGCTTTGGCCAATCAAAATCAGCGTCATATCTGGTATGAAACGACTGGCAAAAACGTTTCAAAGGACAGTAAAATTACATATCTATTGGTGACTCAAAACGGTAAAGTGACGGTTTACACAGTTAACTCTTCTTTAGGGGGCTACAACCGTTTCACCGATAATCACGCGATTGCTGAAGCAAAGCGGGCGGATAAACAGTATTTTCAGTCAAAGCAGCAGGATGCTTATACCAACAGCAAAGCAAAACAAGTTGAACTGACGCAAAAACTGAATAGGGGTCAGGTTAAATCCGCCAAAAAACGACAAAAGCTTCAGTTGGCAATCAAACAATTAAAGAACCGCCGCTGGAAAATTGAGACAACTCGGTATGAAGCTCCTAAACCGCAGTCTTATTCGGTTAAACTGGTGAAGAAAAATGACCGCATCAAGGGTGAAAAAATTATTTATAGGTCCCACGACTATGAAGGTTACTTAAATCAGTTTGCGGATGCGGATAGTTGGTTAAAAAACAATCAGCTGGGACCAAGAGCCAAGAAAATCAAGCCCGTATCGGCTTTCTTTAAGAAAACGGATGGTGCTAAGACGGTCTATAAACACCGCTTTCACAAGCCACAGAAAACGATTATTGATAAGTACATTGGTTATCTGGAAGTGAAGCAGCAAAAAGGTGATAAGCTAAAAAAGATGAAGAAAAACAATTCGTTAAAAGAAGGCAACTCGTTGCTGTATCGCGCTAATAGTAGCCGAGATTCCACGGCCTTTGATAAAGCCTCGACCAAGCACGTGACTTTGAAGTAATGTCAAGGATCTGCCGCGGTGGAAAGCGCACCATTTAATCAAATTTGCTCTGATCGATGTGTACATCAAAAACCACAAAAGGGTGATTTCCCCAAGTTTGGAGGAATCACCCTTTTGTGGTTAAATCTAAAGTTATCCTATCCAGCCTGCTTAGCACTTGGTACCTGTGCTAAGGCAGCGGCAGTATCGGTGGCTGTAAACAGTGTGACTTCGTGGCTTAGTGCCCTTGCAGTCAACTGTTTAGCCACGTCAGACTCATCTTCTGTGGCCAGTACGAAAGCCAAATTATCAGGCCACTCCTGATTCATCTGGTAGACTTGATGCGGGTAACCGCTGGCGTCCAGTTTGTCCATTAATTCGGTGTTTTGCGCATCGTGTGGGCTGACCAGAATTGGACCAGTAGTATAACTGTCGAAGTGGTAGCTGTCAAAGAAGGCCTTATGCAGGGCTTCACTTAAAGTGTCACCATGTCCCAAATCTTCACCAGTTGACTTCATTTCTGGGCTCAGTGCGGTTGGTGCGCCGGGCAGCTTTGCAAATGAGAAGACCGGTGCTTTGACGTAAACGCTGTCAGGTTCTGGGAAGAGACCTGGTTGGAGGTCAATATCTGCCAGTGACTGACCAATGATCAGCTTAGTGGCAAGCTGAGCCAAGTGTTTGTGAGTAATTTTACTCATGAATGGGACGGTTCGTGAAGCCCGTGGATTAACTTCGATAACATATACTTGATCAGCAACGATAAACTGAATGTTCATCATCCCGACACAGTGAACGGATTCGCCGATTTTGGTAGCAATCGAAACGATTTCCGCTTTGACTGCTTCACTTAAGTGCTGAGGCGGATACATCGCGATTGAATCACCAGAGTGCACGCCAGCACCTTCCAAGTGCTCCATTATTCCGGGAATAAAGACTTGCTTACCATCACTCAGGATATCTACTTCACACTCGGTGCCCATAATGTACTTATCAATTAAAATGGGCTCCCCGTGACTGTGCTTCAAAGCCGGTACCAAGTAGTCGTCCAGTTCTTCTTGTGAGTGAACGATTGCCATTCCCTTTCCGCCCAGCACGAAACTCGGCCGTACGAGAACCGGGTAACCTAATGTATCCGCAATTTCATGGGCTTCTTCCATGTTGGTAGCTGTGTCGCCTGCCGGATGAGCAATGCCCTTATCAATCAGCAACTCTTCAAATTCCTGCCGGTTTTCAGTTTGCTCGATACCGGCCATGTTTGTTCCCAGAATTTTAACACCGTGGTCAGTTAACTGCTGAGTGAGATTGATTGCAGTTTGACCGCCAAACTGGACAATCACGCCGAGTGGCTGCTCCAGGTTGATGATGTTCATCACTGAATCGATGGTCAAGGGTTCAAAGTACAGTTTGTCGGAGATTGAAAAGTCGGTTGAAACGGTTTCTGGGTTGTTGTTGATGATAATGGCGTTATACCCGGCAGACTGAATTGCCTTCACTGAGTGCACGGTAGTGTAATCGAATTCGACGCCTTGGCCGATTCGAATGGGGCCAGCACCGATAACGATGATACTGTTACCCAGTGGCTTCGACTCGTTTTCAGTGCCAATAGTACTGTAAAAGTAGGGCGTAAAGCTTTCAAATTCAGCGGCGCAGGTATCGACCATCTTATAAACTAAGTGCTGATCAGCCATGTCGTGCAGCTGCTCCAGTTCATGGTCAGTAACGTCTGTAACCGCCTTTATCATGTCGTCATCGAAGCCTAATTTTTGCGCTTTGAGCACGAGGTCTGCAGTCAACATGCTAGTCATCAGCTGCTTTTGCATTTTCATAATGTTGATCAATTTTTCAAGGAAGAATTCATCGATCTGAGTCGCATCGTGCAATTGTTCCAGTGTAGCGCCCTTAGCAATCGCGGCAAACAGTTCAAATAGCCGAATATCGGTATCAACTGGAATCTTTGCCAAGAGCTGTGCAAGCGTTTTGCCCGCTGCGTCCTCGGGAAGGAGGGTTTGTTGCATCTTGGTATCCAACTCCAGCGATTGAACCGCTTTTAGCAGTGACTCTTCAATGTTACTGCCGATTGCCATCACTTCTCCGGTCGCCTTCATCTGCGTGCCGAGGGTTCGGTCAGCATTGTAAAACTTATCGAATGCAAACCGTGGAATTTTAGCCACAACGTAATCCAAGGCGGGTTCAAACATGGCGTAAGTGGTTTGGGTGATTGGATTGATAATTTCATCCAAATTCAAGCCAACCGCAATTTTAGCGGCAATTTTAGCGATTGGATACCCGGTTGCCTTTGAGGCCAAAGCTGAGGAACGGCTGACACGGGGGTTGACTTCGATTACAAAGTAGTTTTCGCTGTTAGGATCCTGTGCCAGCTGAACGTTGCAGCCACCCTCGATTTTTAGGGCGTTGACAATGGTTAAGGACGCGTCACGCAGGCGTTGGTATTCCTTATCATTTAACGTCTGGGTAGGAGCAAAAACAATTGAATCGCCAGTGTGCACGCCGACTGGGTCAAAGTTTTCCATTCCAGTGACGATAATGGACGAACCATTGTGGTCCCGCATAACTTCAAATTCAATTTCTTTGTAGCCCTTGATACTCTTTTCAACTAAGCACTCAGTCTCCGGTGACATGGTTAAGCCACGGCTGAGAACCGTTTTCATTTCGGCATCGTTATTAGCAAAGCCGCCACCGGTACCACCTAATGTATAAGCTGGGCGGATGATTACGGGATAGCCGATCTCATGGGCAAAATCCAAGCCAGTCTGCAGGTCGTAAACGGTTTTCGAAGGCGGAATCGGTTGGTTCAGGTCCTTCATTAAAGCCTTAAACGCTTCCCGGTCTTCAGCCTGATTGATCGTGTGAAGATTGGTTCCAAGCAGTTCAATGCCAAGTTCATCGAGGACGCCAGACTTCGCTAGTTCAACAGCTAAGTTTAAGCCGGTCTGACCACCCAACGTTGGTAAAATGGCATCGGGTTGTTCTTTTTTCAAAATTTCGGTGACACTTTCAATGGTTAATGGTTCAAGATAAACTTTGTCGGCAATCTCATCATCGGTCATAATCGTTGCCGGGTTAGAATTGATCAGCACCGTTTCGTAACCTTCCTCTTTCAAACTGAGGCAGGCTTGACTACCAGCGTAGTCGAACTCTGCGGCTTGGCCGATGACAATTGGGCCGGAACCAATAATGACAATTTTGTTTAGATCCGTTCTTTTAGGCATGTTGTACTCCCCCGTTCGTGTGCATGAGATCAATGAATTCGCTAAATAGTCGGGTCGCTTCGTGAGGCCCAGGAGCGGCTTCTGGATGGTATTGAACTGAAAATACCGGTCGTCCAGGATAGCGTAGACCTTCGCAGGTCTGATCATTAATTTCAATGGCAGTAACTTCTAGTGGGGTGTCATTTACGGAATCGATGTCAACTGCATAGCCGTGATTTTGTGAAGTGATCACAACTTCATTTGTTAGGAGATTCTTTACTGGGTGATTGATACCGCGGTGGCCAAAGACCATCTTGTAAGTCCGGGCGCCGTTTGCAAGTGCTAAAAGCTGGTGGCCTAAGCAGATTCCGAATAGCGGGTAGTGGGCTTGCAGTTCTCTAATAACGGGCAGAAAATCCGAATAGTCTTCAGGGTCGCCAGGGCCATTAGATAACAAGATGCCATCCGGATGCAGCGCAGCAATCGAATCATAGGTGGCTTCAGGGGTCACCACGGTGACGTTAGCGCCAAAATTTTCTAGCGATTCGACAATGTGGGTCTTCACGCCGAAGTCAACGAGGACAACGTGATCGGGATCTTCATCCAGGGGATGGGAGAAAGTAGCAGATTTGACGATCATATCCACTGACTTGGCTTTATTGAAACTGCTTTGTGCCAGCGGTTGATTCGTCAAACTTGCTTTCATGGTACCGTGTTTGCGAATAATCTTAGTCAACTGCCGAGTATCAATACCTGCTATCCCAGGCACACCGGATTTTTTAAGGAAATCATCCAGTGTCATGACGCTTTGATAATGAAAAACCGTCGTTGCAATTTCTTGCATAACAACGGCTGATGCGGCAACCGTTGGTGATTGATTCGCATGCAGCGAAATGCCATAGTTGCCGATTAGGGGATAGGTAAAGGTAATGATCTGGTTAGTGTACGATGGATCAGTCAGCGTTTCTTGGTAGCCAACCATGCTAGTGGTGAAAACAAGTTCACCCTTGATTTCTTTAGTTAAATCGCCAACAGCGGTACCAACAAATTGATCACCGTTTTCAAGTGTTAAATACTTCTTCATATCTGATAACCTCCTCAATGACCGCCTCGCTGGACGGTGTTAATTGCTTTTTGTATAAGATAAGATTTTAATGAGGAAAAGTCAAGGAAGTTTATGCAATAATTATGCTATTTTCCGATTTTTATAAGTAAATCAGTTCAAATATGAATACTTATAATCTAAAAACAATTGAAAAATACAACAATTATTAGCTTGATTGACCTTTCAGCATCAGTCTCTAAATCCCGCTACAAAAAGAGTTACAGTTGACAGTATAAAATCTAGCAAAAAATTGGCAAACCAATAATATGCAGAATCTGTATATGCAATCTTTTTTTGTGAATATTGCTAAGGCTTTGCACAATTATTTGCTAGATTTAAAATGATTTTATACTATACTTACGAATAAATCCAGTAATTTCAGGAGATTTCATTCGTTTCTAATTAGGTAAAACGTTTAAGCTCTGCTAAAAGCGGTTTTATAAATTGGATTTTGCTAACAATACAAAAATAAGACCCAGCAAAAATTTGCTGAGCCTTATTTTCTGTTTCAATGTTAATTGTGTTCCAAAATTACTTGGCCGCGGCGGTCTTCAAATTGTCTTCGACGTACTTACGAACATCGTCTTCAGACATCGACATGAAAGGCTTCATTTGCTCCTCAGTCTTTAAAGTGTCATGACCGTTTTGCTCCATGAGGTAATCCCAAATAGCGTCACGAACTGGTGTTTCATCGTCACTCCAGTCGAAAGCGTCATTCATGTTGTAGTCAATGAATAAAGTCTTATCTACTGATTCTGCCATTTTTGATTCCTCCTTACACTTTCTATTGTAGCCTGAATTTTTTGAGTGTTAAATATTTTGCTTGGGAGATTTGAAATTGACCTTCTGGGTGGCAAACATTAAGTTTTATCGGGGTAAATGTGCAAGTTAAAAGTGGTGAATTTGAAATCACTTCTTAGATATTAGTATCGCTTTTTCAGTAGCCAGAAAGCCGATTTGAATTTCACGTCTACTTCGGCTGTCGGATAGGGTCAAACCGCATTTCTAACTCTCTAAGATAGCGTAAAGTAATTGTGGGTGGAGCCTAAAAAGGGCCCCGCCCCTTTTGTTAGAATAGTTTTGTCCAGAAACTACTACAAAAAGGAGCGGGACCCATGAATCAAATTATACAGGAAATCTTAGACAGTGGTGCAAAAAGCTTATTAGACTACGTTGAACAACTAGTCAAACAACAAATCGATTTAGATGGTTTCATTGAACAGTTAGTAGCGCAAGCCAAGACGATGTTAAAGCAAGTTGCGACGACCGCCTTAGAGGAAATTGATACCCATTTGATGGTGCCTATGAAGCATGCGCATTGGCAAGTCCATGATTTGCGGCCCAGAAAGGTTGTGACTGAAATTGGTGAGCTACAGATCAATCGACGTTACTACGTGTCTAATCAAGAGCGCTGTTACCCACTGGATTAGTTATTAAAAATTGAGGCTTATCAGCGAACGACGACTAAGGTGGATGCATTGATCATCAATCGGGCCACCATTTTGTCCTATCAGAAAACCTGCGATACCATGCCTGATTTGGTTACTAGTAAGGCAGGAGTGATGCGAGTCGTCCACCGTTATCAATATTTTGACACCCCAGAGCTGACGACTAATCACCAGCAAAGGTCGGTTAAAAACCTGTATATTGAGGCTGATGAAGGTCATATTCATAAAGACGCCAAGGGAATCCAATTCGGTCATTTAATCGTGGTTCATGAAGGTTGGCGGCAGGTGGATCGAAGTCACCGGCAGCTCGTTAATAAACACACCTTCGGTGGTGTTTATGGCCAAAAAACGGAAACGTTTTGGTTTTCGGTATTAGACTATCTGTCACAAAATTATGATCTGGCTACCGTACAACGAATTATTGTTTCGGGAGATGGTGCATCTTGGATAAAACAAGGCACCGCAATTATCCCTAAGAGTCAGTTTGTATTGGATAAATTTCATACTTTTAAGGCCTTAACAACGATCGCGAATGAGCTCAACGTACCAAAAGCGACACTATACCGCTGGGTCATGGAAGATAAGCGTCACCTGTTTAAAGACTTATTACATGAACGTAGGGATGAAAATGGCGATAGTATGGATGAAACGATGCTTGAACGATTCACGAAAAGTACGCGGTATATTAAGCGAAACTGGCGCGCTATTCAAAACCAAGCATTGGTTGGTTTTCACGGTACGAACATGGAGGGTCAGGTTAGCTATGTCATTGCGGATCGGATGACAAGTAGACCGATGTGCTGGAGCACGGTTGGCGCCAATAATATGATTCATTGGCGTATTTTAAAGATTAATGGTGTTAATATTTTAGCGGAAATTAGGCGACAGAGACAGGCACAACATAACACCCAGAAAATCACAGAACTTGATGAGCGGGTACTACGTCAGGTGCCCGAATTCGTTTCACATATCGGCGTGTTTTCGGCTTCGTTCATCAACCATAGTGCCCTATTCAACCAAATTAACTACAATTTTTAGCCACGAAGTGGTATAAATACAGTGAAAATACAACGGATAAGAAATTCTAAACAGTTCTACCCACAACTTTGAAACGCAATCACTCTCTAACCTAAATTTAACAAATCTGTAAAATGGTGATAACATAAAGTCGTTAGGAAGCCCTAACACAATTTTCAGACATCTAAAGGGAGCGCGATTTAAATGGCTAACAAGTTAAGCAAAGAACAACGTAAGGCATTGATCGAAAAAGCAGAAGAAGACCGAGCAAAGCACCCAAAGCCAAAGAGTGGCAAGTCTGGTTTCGCTACGATTGATGAAGCTGCAGAAAAGCTTGAAAACCAAAACTAATCTCATCAGCTTTGCTGGTAATCTAAAAGGTGCACGACCATTTGGGCCGCGCACCTTTTTATTAAGCGTTGTGATGAATAACAATCAGAAACAAGACGAATGGTGGCTTTATCCAGCGACCGTTTCAAAAGTGGCTAAGTAGGCTTTGAGTGCCGCCACAAAAGCCTTCAGATTATCGTTACTGGAAGCGTAACTGATTCGAATGGCGTGAGAATCGCCAAACGGCTCACCTGGAATGACCCCTACGTGATAGTCAGTAGCCAGTTTTCTGGCAAATGCATAACTGTCTTGGTGGCATTTTGCCGGAATCGTTGCAAAAATGTAAAAAGCGCCCTTGGGCTTCACGTATGAAACGCCGATTGCGTCTAGTTCCGTAGTCAGATAAGCCAGTCTTTGTTCATAGATCTTACGCATTCCTTCTGCATCGTGTTGGCCGTGGGTTAAAGCTTCAACCGAAGCATACTGGACAATGGACGTCGGCGTTGTCACCATAAACTGGTGGGCCTTAGCAATCTGGTCCATGATGCCAGTTGGTCCGAATACAAAACCGATCCGCCAGCCAGTCATGGCATGCGATTTGGACAGGCCGTTAATAATAATGGTCTGGTCTGGCAGCCATTTTGATAGCGTGTAGTGGTTCACGCCATAGGTTAATTCACCATAGATCTCATCACTGATGACCCAAATATGATTGGCTTTTAGAACGGGGACTAAGTCAGCCAGTTCCTGCTCAGAATAAACTGCACCGGTTGGGTTGGATGGATCCGTTAATACCAAGCCTTTGATCTTAAGATCGGCATTATCGTCAATGGCTTGTTGAATCTGGCTGGCGGTTAGGATACAGCCATTTTCCTTAGTGTTGATCATGATTGGCTTTAAGTGATTAACGCCCGCCATTGCCTTGTAAACGGGGTAGGCTGGAGACGGGATGATCACGCCGTCACCCGGCTGAAAGAGGGTCTTAAACGTTGCAGCTAACCCTTCTGTGGCGCCTACCGTACATAGAATTTGATTTGCACTATAGTGGTAACCAAATTTTTCACCGTAATATTTTGAGGCGGCATCACGTAACTCTTGGATTCCCCAGTAATATGGATAGTGGGACCGATCATCTTTAATGGCCTGAATGGCGGCTTCTTTAACGTGCTCTGGCACGTTAAAATCCGGCTCTCCAAGCGTTAATTTGACGATCTTCGGGTCAGCACTGATTTCATGATCAAACTTTCTTAACGCCGATGGTTCAACGTTTAAAACATCTGGATTCAATTGGCTCTCTTGCATTCCTAAAACCTCCCAGCGATCTAGTTGCCATATCAAATAAGATATAAGTTTAATCTACCACAAACCTGAATATAGTCAATGAATATTCAAAAATAATTGTCATATTCATTTTTGAAGGGTATTCGCAAAAAGACTATTTAATCGTTTATTTGTAAACACTCATGATTTATTAATATCTGAATATATGTCTGAATATTCTTTTATATTAAGCTGTTATTGACTAATATATTCAGACGATAAAATCATGTTTCTAATTAAAGTCTAATTTTATCCTTGCATTTTCACTCAATTGATGATTAAATTAACACTAACAAAGGAGTGATTGTATGGATAAAAATTCAAGTATGAATGCTGATGGCTCTAAGCGAACTTTATCAAATCGCCATGTTCAAATGATCGCACTGGGTGGGACAATTGGCACTGGTCTGTTTCTAGGCGCCAGTTCATCCATTTCTCAAACGGGCCCTTCAATTATTATCGTGTATGCGATCGTTGGCTTCTTCTTTTTCTTGATGATGCGCGCAATTGGCGAGATGTTGTTTCAAGACCCTTCGCAGCATACCTTTATTGCGTTCATCAGTCGCTATTTAGGAGATAAAGTTGGTTATTTCGCGGGGTGGACCTACTGGATTGGCCTGATTTGTGTCGGGATGGCTGAGCTAACGGCTATCGCCACATACGTGCATTTTTGGTTTCCAAACGTACCAAGCTGGATCATTCAAATTACCTTTTTAGTTGTCCTTACATCTGTTAATCTCATTGCTGTGCGACTGTTTGGTGAAGCTGAGTTCTGGTTTGCAATGATTAAAATCGTGGCAATCCTAGCGATGATCGCCACCGGGATCTTCATGCTGCTAGGTCATTTTAAAACCAACTCTGGCAGCGTTTCTGTGATGAATATTTTTACTAACTTCCAATTTTTCCCCAAGGGGATCAATCATTTTATTGGCGCACTGCCAATGGTCTTCTTCGCTTTCTTGGGGATGGAATTTATCGGTATTACAACCGCTGAGACTAAGAATCCGCGCCATGTTTTGCCAAAAGCTATCAACGAGACGATTTACCGAATCCTGATTTTCTACATTGGTGCGCTGACAATTATCATGACGATCTATCCATGGCGGAGTTTAAATATTACTCAGAGTCCGTTTGTCCAAATCTTTTCGATGATCGGTTTCCGCGCGGCAGCTGCTGTGATCAACTTTGTGGTCTTAACCGCTGCGGCGTCATCGCTTAATTCAATGATTTATTCGTCTGGACGGCATTTCTTCCAGCTGGCTTCAGAATCTCACGGCAAATTCATGACTCGTTTTCAGTCCATGTCTTCACATGGTGTACCTGCCAAAGGGATCCTACTATCTGCGACGCTGATTTTGATTGCACCTTTGCTGAGTGTTATTCCAGCAGTCTCCGATGCTTTCTCACTCCTAACTTCAGCTTGTAGCGACCTCTACCTGATTGTGTACGCTTTGACGATCATGGCACATTATCGTTACCGCAAATCGCGTGATTTCATGGCAGAGGGTTTTAAAATGCCGATGTATCGTCTAGCTGACCCGGCATTGATCGTCTTCTTTGGAATCGTCTACATTAGTTTGTTCTTCAAGGGGACCAGTGTTGTACCAGCCATTATAGGGATCGTTTGGTGCATCGGTTTCGGTCTGCTTTCTTCGAGGGAAAAATCAACGGTTTCAATTCCCAATTCCGTGGCATCAAGGATGCAGAGTAATGATTAATGAGTCCGCTAAATGCAAAAGAGCAGCTTGGATCATCAAGACTAAAGTCGGATAAATGTGATCTTAGCTACGTTAAAAGCACTCATGTTCAGCCTGAAAGTTGAGCACGGGTGCTTTTTAGCACAGAGGTCTTCGTGAATGAAAACGATGCTGTTTAAAACCAAATTGGATAATTAAATTTCAGGCGTTCTGGCTGTCGGCTAGCTAGCACCGTCATGCCACAGAGAAAATATCGAAGTAGAAGTGTAATCAAACAAAATTATGTTATGTTTTATTACATTAGCTTTCAATTTTATTAAACTGATGAAAACGGATTAATCATGATTATCAGTGGAGTTTAGAAGATTGGTATAGTCATTGGAGTTCTAACATGAGCTCATTTTTAAAACAATTCCTATTGCATCTTTTGAAAAATGGTATATGATCAATAACATGATGTTAGATTAAATAACATCAATAAAAACAGTGAGGCGATCATATGCGAATTGAAGAAGATTGTATTGGTAAGTTAGCCATTGATGACAAAGCGCTTTATGGGATCAATAGTTTAAGAGCAGCCAAAAATTTCCCGATTTCCAATGAAAAGTTGAATCCCCTATTGGTTGAAAGTTTACTTCAAATCAAAAAGGCCGCCGCACAGGTCAATCGAGAAGCAGGCACGCTTTCAGACAAGAAAGCGAATGCAATCGTGGCTGCTTGCAATCAGCTTTTGCTTGGCCGGTATGCCAATGCCTTTATTGCACCAGCCATTCAGGGCAGTGCAGGGACCTCAGCTAATATGAACGTGAACGAAGTCGTCGCCCACCTTGCTGAACGTTTATTTCCGGGGATTAAAATTCACCCGAATGATGATGTTAACCAGTCACAGTCGACTAACGACACCTTCCCAACGGCTGGTAAAATGGCAATGTTAAAAAAGCTACCACTGCTTTTAAAAACTGTGAGTGATCTGATTGACAGCTTAAATGGAAAATCAGTTGAATTCAAGGACGCCGTTAAAGTGGGACGCACTCAGCTTCAGGATGCGGTACCCACAACGTATGGAAACAGTTTTAGGGCGTACGCGTCAATGTTTAAGCGTGATTTGACACGACTTAGCGACACACAGAACGTTTTAAGCGAAGTTAATCTCGGCGCAACCGCCATTGGGACATCAATTAATACCAGTGCCCACTACCAAGAAGCAATTGTGCCAACTTTAAACGCCGTTTCGCAGCTTAAATTACGACAGGCTGAAGATTTAATTGACGCGACTCAGAACTGTGATGCCGAAGTCGTTTTCTCCAGTGCAATGAAGGCTTTAGCTGTTGATCTTTCAAAGTTCAGTAATGATCTACGGCTGCTGTCCAGCGGTCCTCAGGCAGGACTGGCCGAACTGCATTTACCAGCTAAACAAGCTGGTTCTTCCATTATGCCAGCCAAAGTTAACCCCGTGATTCCTGAGGTGGTCAACCAAGTGGCCTTTGAAGTGATCGGTAATGATACGACCGTCACCTTAGCAGCAGAAGGCGGTCAATTGGAACTCAACGCCTTTGAACCAATCATGTTTCGTGACATTCTTGCCAGCGAGACCTACCTCACACGCGCTATTTCAACTTTGGTGACGAACTGCGTGAGTGGAATTCAAGTGGATCAAAATCGTTGCTTGAGTAACGTTGAACATTCTGCAGTGACTGCTACGGTACTCTCGCCATACCTTGGTTACGTTAAGACGACTAGCATTGTGAAACAAGCTGTCAGCGAAGGTCGAACAGTGCGCAGCCTCCTAATGGAGCAGCACCTCTTAACACCGGCACTCATTGACCGATTATTATCGCCAGCTAATTTAACTGGTCAGCAACAACCTGCTAGTCAAGAAAGCGTCTCAAATCAGTAGTTCTTTCGGAGTTAATACATGAGATTGATTGATGAGTTCAGTGGTTCTTGACTGGACAAACAAAAGGCAGGCAAATGGGATCGTGCCAATTTGCCTGCCTTTTGTTTGTCATTAAAACCAATCTAGGCCGTCTTCACGTCGACCAACCAGTTGGCCTGTGTGGCATGGCTTGCCAGCTGATCAGTTTCCTTTAGTAAATCGTTGTTGCGCGCGATAATTTTACCCTTTACTGGTGATTTCAAAGTTTCAACCGCTTTAGCACCCTCCAGTTCCAGCAAATCATCGCCGGGCTCCAGTTCATCGTCAGGTGATGAAAAATCCATAAAGGAAATGTCCCCCAGATCCTCATAAGCCTGATTTGTGATGCCCATACGGATGACGCCTGGTTTAACTTCTTGATACCAGACACCGTCTTTTTCCTGCGGCTCAAACTTTGGTGTGCCGCCGAAAAGCCGTTTAATACTTGCTACTATTCTTGCCCATAATGACATTTTGATCTGCTCCTTAACGTTTTATTCGTACCTCAATTATACCGGCAAGTACAACAGAAAGAAAGCGTTTAACGTTGTGCTGGTAACCGGCCAGGAAAAACCGTAAAATGGGGTGTAGGTATCAAATGATTGGGTTATGAAGCGCTCAAACATCACGATTATAACTGAAAATGCAAAGTTAAAAGGGGAATCAACCATGTTTTTAATCGATACAAGCCGCAATGGCAAACCGATATACGATCCAGTCGTTAACCAATCGCTAGATAATTATCTGATCAGTGATCTGAAACTGCCGGGACACGGTCTCATCATGTACATTAACGAACCCTCCGTTATCGTCGGCGTGAACCAAAATGTCTTTGCTGAAGTGAACGTCCCTTATCTTCGCGAGAATCAAATTTCGCTGGTTCGCCGTTCTTCCGGTGGTGGTGCGGTTTACCACGATATGGGTAACCTCGTGTTTGAAAACATCGTGGTCGGTGACACTGACGATGATGCTGAATGGGGTAATTACAGCGTCTTCGCCCAGCCGATTTTGGCCGCACTGCACGAACTTGGCGCCACTGATGCAGAGTTGCGCGGCCGGTCTGATTTAGTCGTCAACAATCATAAATTTACCGGTATGACCATGGTCAAGTCTGGTAATGCTTATGCTGCGGGCGGTACCCTGATGTACGATATGGATCTGGAGGCAGCCAGCCACGCATTGCATCCTGTCGAGACACGGATCAATGGTAAGTGGGTCAAGTCTAATCGCAGTGACATCGAAAACATCAAACTGCATTTAGCCCCAAAATACCAGCAGCTCACTAGCGAAGAGTTTAAGACGCAATTATTGCTGAAACTGTTTCACGTCGAGAAATTAACCGATATTGAGACTTACCATTTAACCGACCATGATTGGCAAATCATTGACCAGCGACTGGCCGATCAGTACCGGACCGTAGACTGGAACTTTGGTGCTAATCCCGGCTTTAACCGCTACCGTTTCAAACAGTTTGAAGCTGGCGGTGTCGGTTTGAACTTGCTGGTTGAAAAGCAGACGATCGTTAAAGTTGCGGTGTACGGTGACTTGTTGGATGAAAAGGTCGCCCACAAACTTGAGGGTCAGTTGACGGGGGTGCACTTGGCCCCTGATGAACTACGCAAGAAACTTAGCAAGCGCTGGTTACGCAAGTCATTATCAGACGATGATATCGCGGCGCTGGCTAATGAATTAATGATCGAGAAACAGTAGGTGAACAATGGCAAAGGCAAAGTATCCAGTTCAAGAATATATCGGTGTGCCAGTGGAGCAGGATGATAGCGGCCAGTACGTGGTGCGCGATAATGACTTTCAGCTTCATTCATGGCGGACTGGCAGGCATACGAAGGGAAAATACCAGGGTGAAGGACAGATTTTCCTGACCGAAAATCACCTGACCGTAGCGGTGATTGCGGCTAAACCGGTGGCGTACAAGGACCGGCACGCAATTACACCGATGCAGCGGTTTACCAGCGAATTCGTCAGTGACGATCTAGTGGCTGCCGCGAAAGCCAAATTGCATTAAAAAAGATGGCTTGATAGCCATCTTTTTTTGTATACATATTCATTTTCACTTTTTAACAGCGATTGCAGAAACCTTTGGCAGGTCAGCCACGAATTTTTGATAGGCCATCTCTTCAGTTGTCGTTTCAATTGAGGTGTTATCAAGCATCACATTGGCCTGGTGCAAGGCGGATTCATCAACGTCGATCAGGTGTGTTTCGGTGGCGTTACCGATCAGATCGATCCAGTAGCGGTTCTCAGCCTTGTGCAACCTGGTCTTAACCATGCCACCAGGGTTATAAACGGTGATAGTGTGTTCAAATTCTGCTAGCTTTGGATGGGTCAGTGCAAACGCTAAACTGGTTGCTGACATGCCTGTACCGCAGGCATTGGTGAAACCAACACCGCGTTCATAAGTCCGCACAAACAACTGATTCTTTCCTAGAATTTGGGCAAAACTAACGTTGACGCCGTCTGGGAAGTAGTCATTTTTGCCGTTCAAACGAGCGCCTAATTCACCAAGGTCATCGCCGTTCATCACGTCTTCATCAACAAAACTGATCAGGTGCGGATTGGGTACTGCAATTGCGGTAAAGTTTAAGCCGCTGACAAATGCAGGTACCGGCTGATCAATTAAGGGTTCACTGCCCAAGTTCGTGAATGGAAAGTCAGCCGGTTGGAAACGAACTGGTGAAATCTCAACGCTAAACGCCGGTACTTGGGCTGCCAAGTCACTTTGCCGACTGACTTGCAGGTCGGCCGTCATCGTTTCAATCTTAAATTGGTTCGTGTGATTTTTTTCAGCTAAGTAGCGGGCCACTGTCCGTAAGCCATTGCCGCACATTGAAGCTTCAGAACCATCAGCGTTGATCACCCGCATCTGTCCCAGTGCATTTTCATGTGTCGAAGTATTCACGACCAGCAAGCCGTCTGCTCCGTCCAGAATACCGGTTTCAGGGTTGGTAATTTGTTGTGCTAACGCGACCAGTTCAGGGTCGGTCAGTGGGCTTTCAAGCGTGGTCTGATCCAGTAAGAAAAAGTGGTTTTCAGAACCATGTACTTTGCGTAATTGCACCATGTTTAACGCTCCTTATTATTCAATGTTCATTGTAGTAATGTTGCCATTCTATCAGGCAACGGGTTAAATGTCTTGTTTTAACTTCGATTTTCGACGGGTTCGTTGCTAAAAAATTCATCGTAAATGCCTTGCACCGCCTTGTTGGCGTCCGCACGGCGTGTTCCTAGCATGATTGAAATTCGGGACGCACCTTGGTTGATCATGTGCACACCAACGTTGCGTTTGACTAACGGTTGAACAATGTGTTCGATCACACCGATTTTGTTTTTCATGCCTTCACCAACCACCATAATGATGGCGTAGTCGTCGATCCACTCCAGTGTATCCGGATGGAGAGCCTCACGGATGTCATGACACATTTTTTTTACGGTATCGTCACCAAACTGAGTCTTATCAAAAATCACGGTGAGGTCATCGATCCCAGAGGGCATGTGTTCATAGGACACGTTGTATTTCTTAAGCACCTGCAGCAACTTCAGCGTAAAGCCAACTTCTTTGTTTAACAGGTAGCGGTGCAAGTAAAGAGCGGCAAACCGAGTGGAACTGGCCACACCAGTGATCGTTTGATCAGGCTGGAAGTTCTTTTCCGGAACGATCAACGTGCCGGGTAAGTCTGGTCGGTTAGTGTTTTTGACGTTGATTGGCACCTGTCCTTCGATTGCAGGAATGATGGCTTCATCATGGAAGACAGAGAACCCAGCGTATGAAAGTTCTCGCATTTCGCGGTAGGTCATGCGGTGAATGGCCATTGGATGATCAACGATTTTAGGATTAGCGGCATAAATCGCGTCCACATCAGTAAAGTTTTCGTAGAGGTCGGCACCTAAGCCGCGGGCCACGATGGCTCCTGTGATATCGGAACCGCCACGCGAAAAAGTCGCAATCTGTCCAGCCGGGGTAAAACCGAAGAAACCTGGAAATACCAGTAACTCATCCTGATAGGAGAGCTCCGCTAAATTAGCGTACGTTTCGGGCAATACGGTAGCGTTGTTAGGCTCATCAGTCACTATAATGCCAGCTTCCTTTGGATCAACGAAGCGTGCTTTGATGTTTTGGTGGTTCATGACGGTTGCCATTAAGCGGGCATTCAACCGCTCACCATGGGCTTTGAAAGCTGCCATTAAATAACCGTCATCCGGGTAATCTTGAGCGGGCAACTGGTTGAGGGCCATCCAGATCGGCGCCAGGTCATCTTCAGTGAGGTTGAAGTAGTCGCCAATTGCCTGGTAACGACTAAAAATTTGGTCAAAAATATCACTGGTGTCTGCATGTTTAATCGTTAATTTTGCATATTCTATTAGTAGGTCAGTGACCTTGATGTCACCTTCATGACGTTTGCCCGGAGCCGAGGTCACGATTACCCGACGCTCTGGGTCTGAAGTCATGATTTGAATTACCTTTTCAAACTGAGGTCCGTCCGCTAAGGAACTACCTCCAAACTTAACGACTTTCACGATCAACACTCCCTAATCCGTTTTTTATCATCAACGGTTAATAATTACATTGAATTCTAACAGTTTATTTCGCTTTGGCAACCTTTTTCGGATGTAAAGTGCGGCGCTTAATTTTGCCTCTAAGTAGATATAAAGTTTTTTAAATTTTATTTTTGTCCAAAGGTCATAGTTGGACTGATTGAGGTCTAGGCTGGTAGCTAGGAGATCCGACGGCATTTGCACTCAAATTGTTCGAAAAGGTCAATGCACTCTCTTGTCAGATTTGCTAGTGTACGTACAAGTTAAAATGGGGATTAATCTAAGCCGAAAATGAAAAAAGACTTGACTAAGTGAGAAAACAATTATAAACTTTGAGTTAAATCGAAGAGGTCGCAACCAACAAGAGTCAGTCTGCCGAGTTACTGTAATGACGATGAAACAGGCTAAAAGGGGCGGTTGCCGAAGCGCTGAACCGTTACAGCGGTCAGTTTGCTGGGACGTGGTCCAAGAAATCACGAACTGTCGCGGATATAGGATTCGCGGAGCGCTATCGAACATGAGTCCAATAATGTATGTATTTAATTGGGGTTCTTTTGTTTAGCGCAAACAAAAGAACCTTTTTTCGTGCCTAAATCAACCACCGGAGGATATAACATGAGTGAACAATTGACGAACGAACAGATCAACGAAGCAGGACATCTCACCATTGGCGGTGTCGATGCGGATGAATTAGCAACCAAGTACCAGACCCCGCTTGCCGTGTACGACGTTGCTAAGATCCGTGATCAAATCCGGCGGTTTAAATCCGTCTTTGAACAAAATCACGTTGACTACGCTGTCTGCTACGCTAGTAAAGCGTTCGCAACGGTTGCGATGTATCAAGTGGTTGACCAAGAAGATGCGCACATCGACGTTGTGTCTGGCGGTGAACTGTACACGGCGATTCGGGCGGGATTTCCAATGAGTCGCGTTAGTTTTCATGGTAATAATAAATCACTAGAAGAGTTGAAGATGGCGGTTGAAAACCACGTGGGGGTCATCGTTTTAGATAATTTTCACGAGATCGAACTACTCGATCAAGTGCTTCGGGTGCATGACGCCAGCGTATCGGTCATGCTTCGAATCACACCAGGTGTTTCAGCCCATACCCATGAATATATTTCGACCGGGCAAGAAGATAGTAAATTTGGTTTTGATTTGAAGTCGGGTCAAGCTGACGAAGCCTTGCAAGAAGTACTAGCCAACGACCGCATGAACATGCTTGGTATTCACGCTCACATCGGTTCCCAGATTTTCGAACTAAAGGGTTTCCAAATGGCGGCTCAAAAATTGGTCGAGATTGCCGCTAGTTGGCAAAATCAGTATCATTATCAACCCGAAGTGATCAACGTGGGCGGTGGCTTCGGGATTCGCTATACCAAGGATGACCACCCGTTAGCCCCAGAAGATTTCGTGGATGCCATCGTTAAAACCATTAAGCAAAGTGCCACCGATCATGATTTGGAAATGCCCGCGGTTTGGATCGAGCCTGGACGTTCGATTGCCGGACCAGCAGGTTACAGTCTTTACACGATCGGGTCACGCAAGGACGTCCCTGGTTTAACCTCCTATGTGACCGTTGATGGCGGTATGGGCGATAATATTCGGCCCGCATTATATCAGGCCGAATATGAAGCTGTCTTAGTCGATAAGCCCAACGCAACGCCAACAGAAACGGTTCACATTGCTGGTAAATATTGCGAGTCAGGTGATATTTTGATTGATCAGCAACCATTGCCGGCTAGTAAACCAGGCGATGTTTTAGCCGTTTTGGATACCGGAGCGTATGGCTATTCGATGGCCTCCAATTATAATCGTAATCCGCGCCCGGCAGTTGTCTTTGTTGAAAACGGCCAATCACAATTGGTCGTTGAACGTGAGTCCTTTGCTGATTTGACCCACTTAGATCGGTCCTATCAAGTTAAATAACGTAAAAACTTCCTATTATATAAAACTATTAAGAGAGATGAGGCAGTCACATGGCTGAATTAGACGCACAACAAATTATTGATTTCATTGGTAACGCACCAAAGAAGACGCCGGTCAAAGTTTATATCAAGGGTGATCTTGCAAACCTGAAGGTGCCAGATAGCATTAAAGCTTTTATTGAAACTAAGACCGGTGTTCTTTTTGGTGACTGGCAAAATGTTGAAAGCTTTCTCAAACAGCATCAAAGTGAAATCACTGATACACAGATCGAAAATCAAACTCGTAATTCAGCGGTACCACTACTAGATATGAAAAATATCAATGCCCGTATTGAACCGGGCGCCATCATTCGCGACCAGGTTTTGATTGGTGACAATGCCGTCATTATGATGGGTGCCATCATTAATATTGGTGCCGAAATTGGTGCTGACACCATGATTGATATGGGGGCGGTACTTGGTGGCCGTGCCATTGTTGGCAAACACGCTCATATTGGTGCCGGAACCGTGTTAGCAGGGGTTGTCGAGCCAGCTTCAGCACAGCCGGTTCGCATTGATGATAACGTGTTGATCGGAGCCAATGCCGTGGTGATCGAAGGCGTCCACGTTGGTGAAGGCGCAGTGGTAGCTGCTGGAGCAATCGTGACGAAGGATGTTGCACCGCATACAATGGTTGCCGGTGTGCCAGCTCGATTCATTAAAAACGTAGATGATCAAACGGAGTCGAAGACCGGGTTGGAAGACGATTTAAGAAAGTTGTGATGAGAATGGCAGTATTAACGGAGAAAGCCTTAATTCAAATTCGACGTGACCTGCACGCAATGCCAGAATTAGCACTTAAAGAAGTGCGGACGTCAGCCTACCTGGAAAAGGTCGTTGCCGGTTTTAATCAGCAATATCTGCAGGTTAGACACATTGATGAATTACCCACGGCGTTGCTGGTCAGGGTTGCTGGCAGTCACCCTAAGAGAACGTTAGGCTATCGTACTGACATTGACGCTTTACCAGTCAGCGAAAAGACTGGGCTGCCATTTGCTTCAAAAAATCCCGGTGTCATGCATGCATGCGGGCACGACATCCACATGACGGTGGCACTAGGAGTACTCAGTTATTTTTCAGAACATCAGCCCAGCGATAACATGATTTTCTTTTTCCAACCGGCAGAAGAAAGTGAAAATGGCGGTAAGTTAGCCTACGAATTAGGTGTCTTTGAAGGCCAATGGCGTCCAGATGAGTTCTATGGGTTACATGATAATCCAGACCTTCCAGCAGGTGCCATTGGGGCGCGAATGGGTACGCTGTTTGCCGGGACGACCGAAGTCAACATCGATCTGACTGGTCAGGGCGGGCACGCAGCTTATCCACAAGATGCCAACGATATGGTGGTTGCTGCTGCGCAACTGATTGGTCAAGTACAGACGATCATTTCGCGGAGTATCGATCCCATTGAAGGCGGTGTCATCACACTGGGTAAAATGGAAGCTGGTACGATTCGTAACGTGATTGCCGGTCACGCCCACATTGAAGGTACGATTCGCGGTCTCACACAAGTGATGATCAAAAAAATCGATCAGCGTTTAAAAGACGTGGGTGATGGCATCGCCAGAAGTTTTAACTGTGACGTCAAGGTAGCGCTCAACCAAGGCGGTTATTTGCCAGTCGAAAATAATCCGGCTTTGACCAAACGCTTCATTACTTATATGAAGTCGAATCCTGACGTTGAATTTGTTGAAACCAAGCCGGCAATGACCGGCGAAGATTTCGGTTACCTGCTCTCAAAGATTCCGGGAACCATGTTTTGGCTCGGTGTTGACGATGATTCACAGCTCCATTCAGCCACGCTGAACCCAAAGGAATCGTCAATTGAAAAGGGCATCAACGCTATCACCGGTTTTTTAGAAAGCCGGATGTCAGAATAAGTGATCTAACTAAATTTCTGTGTTAATGAAGTGCGCAGAAATTTCTCAAAATTTAGTTATATTGTAAGATGCAAAATGAACACTGAGCCAATCAAAAAAGGGGATATTACCATGACAACTTTAGCAAACGTAGATTTAATGACCGCGATCATCACACCATTTGACGCCAATGACCACATTGACTATGAAGCTTTGGAACGCTTGACTAACCACCTACTGGAAACTGGCAGTAAGGGCTTTGTTATCGGCGGGACAACTGGTGAAACACCAACCTTGAGTCACGATGAAAAAATTGAATTATACACTCGATTCGCCCAAATTATTGGCGGGCGGGTGCCAGTAATTGCAGGCACCGGCAGTAACAGCACTGCTGAAACGGTTGCCTTTACTAAGGAAGTCAGCGAGATCGAAGGCGTGGATTACGAACTGGTCGTTGTACCCTATTACAACAAGCCTAACCAACGTGGACAAATCGCTCACTTTACGGCCGTAGCGGATGCCGCTGAAAAGCCGATCATCATCTATAACATTCCAGGCCGTACCGCCGTTACCATGGCTAACGAGACGGTTGTGACCTTGTCGAAGCATCCTCGTATTGCCGGTGTTAAGCAGTGTACTTCCATTGAAGACATCGAATACTTAGTTGAGCACACTGGCGATGATTTCTACGTATACAGTGGTGAAGATGCCCAGGCATTGTCAGCCCGAGTCGTTGGTGGTTCCGGTGTGATCTCAGTTGCGTCACATATTTATGGTGACGAGATTCGCGCGATGTACGATGCATTGTACGCCGGTGACCTCGATAAGGCCGGTGCCCTCAAACGCCAATTAACGCCTAAGATGGCTGCTTTGTTTATGTTCCCATCACCATCACCCGTTAAGGCGGTTTTAAATGCACAAGGGTACGCAGTCGGCAGCTGCCGTTTACCAATCTTACCGTTGAACGACGACGAAAAGCGTCAGTTAGCAATCGCTTTGGGCATGGATGAAGATGCATTAACACAAGAATTAGTGAAGTAAAACGAGGAGTTTATCAAAATGACAAAGGTATTAATTGCTGGATTTACTGGTGCAATGGGTCAAAAGGCCGTTCGGCTGGTGCAAAATAGTGACGGCTATGAGCTCGTTGCTGGCTTCGCGTCGGGCCTCAGTTCATCTGATCCAAAAGATTACGGGTTACCTGCTAACGTGGCGATTTTTGGTAATTTAAATGACATTCAAACTGATGCGGATATCTGGATTGATTTTACGTTACCAAGCGCGGTGTACGCGAACACCAAGTTTGCCATTGAACACGGCATTCATCCCGTGATTGGCACAACGGGGCTGACGGATGAACAGGTCAGTGAATTGCAGGTTTTGGCATCTAAAAAGGGCTTAGGCGGTTTGATTGCCCCCAACTTTGGCATGTCAGCAGTGTTATTGATGAAGTTCGCTCAGGAAGCTGCCAAATACTTCCCGGATGTTGAGATCATTGAAATGCACCATGACAATAAAGCGGATGCCCCTTCTGGAACCGCGTTAAGCACTGCCAAACTGATTGATCAAGTCCGGCCTCAGCACGAGCAGGGTAATCCTGATGAAACGGAGAGTTTGTCCGGAGTGCGTGGCGGAGATTATCACGGTATCCACATCCATGCTGTCCGGTTACCGGGTTACGTTGCCCACGAGCAAGTACTCTTCGGCGGCCCCGGTGAAGCGCTGACGATTCGGCAAGATTCCTTTGACCGCCAATCCTTCATGTCCGGTGTAAAAGTGGCCATGGACCACGTGTTGGATCTGAAAGAATTAGTTGTCGGCCTCGAAAATGTGCTTTAATTGTTTTATAATTTTAGATAATGATTTTTTAATCTTAATGAAAATGGAGTGACTGTTTTGCCCGAATTGGCCAAAGATTTAAAACCACAAGTGAACCAAAAATTAGATTCAGTTGGACCTTCCGGCATTCGTGCGGTGAACCAGAAGTTTGCTATGATCCCTGGCATCATCAATTTGACCTTGGGTGAACCCGACTTCAACGTTCCTGAACACGTTAAGGAAGCTGCAATTAAGAGTATTCAAGCAAACGACTCTCATTACTCCCCCCAAAAGGGCACCCTTTATCTGCGGCAGGGAATTCACCATTATTTAATGGCAAGTCAGGGTTTAAACTATGATCCAGAAACTGAGATCATTGCGACGGTTGGCGCTACTGAGGCCATTGCCGCGTCACTTTTTACCATTTTAAATCCCGGTGATAAGGTCGTAATTCCGACGCCGGCTTTCGCGCTGTATTTTCCGCTCGTCACCATCGCCGGCTGTACAACTGTGCAGGTCAATACCGCACCGGACAACTTTGTGCTGACGCCTGAGCGACTTGAACAGGTGCTGGCTAAAGAGGGCGATTCGGTGAAAGCCGTGTTACTGAACTACCCGTGCAACCCAACCGGTGTTGAATACAGTAAAGAAGAGGTGGAAGGCCTGGCCAAAGTGATCGCTGACCACCACTTATACGTGATTGCCGATGAAATTTACAGTGAACTGACCTATGGCGTTGATCACTATTCGATTGCCAACGTGATCCCGGAGCGAACGATCTTGATCAACGGCCTGTCTAAATCGCACGCAATGACCGGTTATCGAATGGGCTACATCGCGGGTCCGAAAGACTTTGTCGCTAATGCCACTAAGATGCATGCCTTCCTGGTGACTTCACCGTCGAACCCGGCTCAAGCTGCGGCTGCTGAAGCGCTTCATAACGGGTTGAAAGACCCAGTGAAGATGCGTGAAGCCTACCAAAAGCGGCGTGATTTTATGGCGCGATCAATGAGTGATATGGGCTTGGAGATGGCGACCCCATCAGGTGCCTTCTACGCCTTCGTCAAAATTCCTGCCAGTTATGGGCAGGATGATCAAAGGTTTGCGAACGAAATGGCTGAACAAGCCAAGGTCGGCAGCGTACCTGGCAGTGCATTTGGTGCTGGGGGTGAAGGCTATATCCGCTTCTCCTATGCCGCTTCGGATGACGACTTAGCTGAAGCCATGAAACGGATGAAGGCCTTTGTCGCGGTAAAGGCCTAACACTTGACTATTCGTGTTAAATGCCGTTTAATTTGAACTATTAAAAAATGATTTGAAATTCATGTGTAATGAAAACGAGGGATGTTTGATGAGTGAGAAGTTACAGGTCGGAATTATTGGTGCAACAGGGATGGTTGGTCAACGCTTCATTAAAATTTTAGCGGACCACCCGTGGTTTGAAATCAAGCTGGTTGCTGCTAGTTCTCACAGTGCTGGTAAAACATATGCGGAAGCGGTGAATGGTCGCTGGAAGATGGAAGGCGAAGTACCCGATGTCGTCAAAGACATGGTGGTTCAAGACGCTGCTAACGTGGACGATATTGCTTCACAAGTCGATTTTGTTTTCAGTGCCATCAAACTTGATAAGGCGGATACGCGAAAACTCGAAGAAGCCTACGCCAAAGCTGAGACACCGGTGGTTTCAAATAACAGTGCTCACCGCTGGACGCCCGACGTGCCAATGGTGATCCCAGAAGTTAATCCGGATCATACGGCCGTCATCAAGTATCAACGGGAGCGGCTGGGAACTCAGCGCGGTTTTATCGCCGTTAAGCCTAACTGTTCGATTCAAAGTTATACGCCAGCTTTATCTGCTTGGCGTCAATTTGAACCAACTCAAGTCATTGCAACGACTTATCAAGCAATTTCTGGCGCTGGTAAGACCTTTAAGGACTGGCCAGAGATGGTTGGCAATGTGATTCCTTACATTTCAGGTGAAGAGGAAAAATCAGAACGTGAGCCATTAAAGATCTGGGGTCACGTGGATGACGAGAAGAAAGCGATTGTACCGGATGAAAGCACGGTTATCACGTCACAGTGTATCCGGATCCCCGTCTTATACGGCCATACGGCGGCGGCCTTCGTTAATTTCCGTCAAAATCCAACCAAGCAAGATTTGATCGATGCGCTTGAAAACTACAGCGGTGAACCACAGCGGTTAGGCTTACCAAGCGCCCCTAAGCAATTTGTTCGCTACATGACTCAAGATGATCGGCCACAGGTTCGCTTAGATGTGAACTTTGAACACGGAATGGGTGTTTCAATTGGTCGGTTGCGCGAGGATAAGATTTTTGACTGGAAGTTTGTTGGTCTGTCCCATAATACCGCTCGCGGTGCTGCTGGTGGTGCCGTTGAATGTGCTGAACTGTTGAAGGCCCAAGGCTATATAACAGCAAAATAATCATCAAAATACAAAACCGTTCAGTTGCCAATGCAGTTGAGCGGTTTTTGTCTGCCTGAGAATGCTGGTTAGTCGAGCTTGCGTACTTGCGTATTGAAAAAGACAAAGGCGTGCCTGAAATTTAAAAGCGAGGTTAAATCAACTGTTGGATCAGCAAAGTGCCTAACTTCAGGCTTGGACTTCTTTTAGTGTTAGATAATTTCAAATCAATCAATTTTTTGTTTTGGAAAACGCTGAACCAGCCTATCACGTAGTTAACATTGACGCCCAATTTCTGTTAAACTGGAGGAAGCGAATTTTGAAGGGAACGAAAAACATGACGCCACAAACGATATTAAAATCACAATTTGGCTACGATACTTTTCGTAAGGGACAAGAAGATGTCATTAACGCGATCTTGAACCATCAAAACGTCCTGGCCATTATGCCCACGGGTGGCGGAAAATCCTTATGTTATCAGATTCCGGCCCTCATGCTGACGGGTGTGACGCTGGTCGTGTCGCCGCTGATCTCCTTAATGAAGGATCAAGTGGACGCCCTCAATGAAAACGGTATTCCAGCCACCTTTATTAATAGTTCACTCGATTATCAAGCAATTGACCAGCGCTTTCAGGAGGCAGCGTCTGGAACAGTCAAACTACTGTACGTTTCGCCGGAACGATTGGATTCTGGATATTTGAACCGGTTGGCTGAACTGCCGATTGACTTGGTAGCCATCGATGAAGCCCACTGTATTTCTCAGTGGGGCCACGACTTTCGCCCCAGTTATTTAAATCTAGCTAATACCATCGAACAGTTGCCTAGTCAGCCAACGATCGTTGCGTTGACGGCTACGGCCACGCCTAAAGTTGCCCGTGATATTTGTGACCGGCTCAGATTATCTAAAGAAGTCAAAACCGGCTTTTCGCGCCCGAACCTGGCGTTTAAAATCGTTAAACATCAAGATAACGATAAATTTTTAATCGAATACTTGCGGCAAAACGCCGGTCAATCAGGAATCGTTTACGCTAGTACTCGGAAAGAAGTTGAACGCCTGACGAAGCTGTTGAATCGCAGGCATATCGAGGCAACAATGTATCATGGCGGGCTTTCCAAAGAGGAACGGCGGGAAAACCAAGAGGATTTTCTGTACGATCGAGTTCCAATTATGGTGGCGACCAACGCTTTTGGTATGGGTATCGACAAAAGTAATGTGCGCTTTGTGATTCACGCTCAAGTCCCCGGTAGCCTGGAAGCCTACTACCAAGAAGCCGGCCGGGCTGGACGCGACGGCTTACCCAGTGAGGCAATTTTGCTGTTTCGGTTATCCGATGTGCAAATCCAGCACTTTTTGATTGATCAGTCCGACCGCGACGAGGCCGGGAAACAGCGAGAATATGATAAACTGCAGGCGATGTCACAGTATGCCAATACGCAGGAATGTCTTCAGCAATATATCTTGAATTACTTTGGTGAAGATGGTGAGAAGTGTGGCCGGTGTTCGAACTGTTTGGATGATCGTGAGAAACAAGATATCACCATTGATGCCCAGAAGGTCTTGTCCTGTGTGAAGCGGATGAACGAGCGTTTTGGCAAAGTTTTGGTTGCCCAGGTGCTAACGGGATCCAGTGTTGCCCGTGTCAAACAGTTGCGCTTTGATGAATTATCAACTTACGGCATCATGAAACAGGAGTCGCAGAAGTCAGTGGCTGAGCTGATTGACTTTTTAACTGCCTCCGGCTATTTGATCTCGGAGGGCGGCCAGTACCCGATTCTTCGGGTCAGTGATTTAGGTGTTGCCGTGTTACAGGGTAAGGAGCAGGTCAGTCGAAAGGTTGCTGTTAAGGCCACTCATGCTCTGCCTGAAAACGATGCCTTATTTGAACGATTACGGTCGTTGCGCCGTGAATTTGCTAAGCAGCAGGGCGTGCCACCGTTTGTTATTTTTTCTGATCGGACTCTGCATGATATGTGTGCGGTCATGCCACAAAATGATGAGGAAATGCTAACTGTGAGTGGTGTTGGGGAAAGCAAATTACAGAAGTACGGCAGTGCTTTTTTAGCAGAACTGCAGTCAGCAAGTGCGGATACCTCAGCAGATTAGCAGTTTAATCTAGTAGGTTTAAACAAGTATTGATCAGTGCGGATAGCTGGACAATGCTTTTTTGTCGGCCGATTATTTTTGCTGATTATTGAGTAAAAAGGGCCTGAAACTTTTCTGGCATATATATAAAATGAAAATGAAATTGAACAAATTAGCGTTCCATTAGAATTTATTTGAGTAAGTCAATTAAAAGTCTCCCAATTTTTTATAAAATCCAACTTAAAATTAAAAATTTTGGGAAAATGGCGGTTTAATTAGTGAATAAGACGAGTGTGATATTTTGAATTTAAGTTTTGACAAGTTCGTCTAATCACGGATATATCGGGATTCTTAAAGGATGAATATATGTCGAAAATTATCCATAACATTAGTAATTTATATATGACAGTCTAAATAGAGTGTATCATTATGATGTTTTGAATTTCTGGCTTTAATCAGAAATGGGTGTATTATAAGACTAGTAACACAAGTTTTCATAGCACTTTACTAATTTCAAATAATGATTATTTATTATTTTGAAGATTTGATTTGGACTCTATCACTTAATGGGTGTGATTAGGAAACTACAAATGGCATGTTCGTGACATTGAATTTTAGTTATTTCTAATCTAATGTTGGATCTTGATCAGATTTACCAATTTATCAGACCGTTTCAAATTTAGGAGTAATTTTACGGTTATTTATATAATTACGTTCGTTATGAGGGGGAGTTAAAATGAACGTGCATTTTGGTTTTAAACAACATTTCGATAGAAAAAGACTCGAGGCTTTCGGAGATAAAAAAGAACATTATAAAATGTTTAAGGCAGGGAAGCACTGGCTCTATGCGGGTATTTTTCTGCTGTCAATGTCTGCTGGGTTAATTAGTTCAGAGACGATTGGTCACGCTGATACGTCGGCTGAGGATCAAACGTCTGATACGACCGCCTCGTCGTCCGAGAGTAGTCACGTTGCAGTCTTAAGAAGTAGTACTAGTGGTAATTCAGACGCTACATCAGATACAGCTACTTCTAGCAGTAGTGCCGCTGATACGTCTGCTACGACGGCTACTAGTTCAACAGCTACCAGCAGTGCAAGTAGTAGTAGTGCTACACTCGCAGCTTCAACGGCTGAGAGCAAGTCTAATAGCGCAGCTTCTACCACTGGAACTTCAAAAGCATCGGGGGCATCTTCATCCTCTGCGACGAGTTCTAAAACCACAAGTCAGGCCTCTTCTGCTAGTGAAGCAAACGTTAACAGTATTGAATCAACAGCACCACTATCTAGTGCTGGCCTTTCGAGTACAGAAAATTCTGTCAGTTCTGGTGCTTCGAGTGATGGCCTAAAGTCAACCGCAACTGGTTCTAGTGGTGAAGTTGCATCGGTCGCAGCTACTGCAGCCACTTCTCAAAAGAGTGCATTAAAGTTTATGACGATGTCACAAGCTAGCCTTAATTTAGCTGACACTAATTTAACTTTAAATCAAATTAAAACGGCCACGACCGGGTTGACACATGATGAGTTAGTTAACTTTTTGGAGACCTATAATGCGGAGTCAAAAGCCAAGGGCGGCACTATTTATGTGCTAGACGATAATGACCAGCTGATCCAGGTGACAAATAAGGCGGCTACTTATACGGTTACGTATACGTATAAGGACGGGAATGGTAACACACTGGCGCCTTCGAAAACACTTTCAGGCGCAATAAGTGATACGACGCTGCTTCAGCAACCGGTGTATGTTGCCGGGTATCAAATTGATATGGATAAAACGCAAATTGCCTTTGTGGCTGATGCTTCAGCGAGTTTGCAGTATTATTTTAGTAATTTGGGTGGCCTTACCACCGCAACCAATATGGAACAATTTTTAAATGCCATGTTTGATAGTTTTAGGGGCAATAATGTCAACGAAACGGGTACATTTAATTATGTCTATAAAAAATCGAGTGCCAGTATTACGCCTAATAATCAGACTATAACTGTTGGTGATCCTGTGCCGGCCCTTTCGACATTTGTGTCCAAAGTTGTTGATGATAGTGGTAATACTCTGGATAAAAGTCTTGTTTCCTCACCGGATTACGCAAGTATAGATGGTAAGACTCCTGGCACCTATAAAATTAATCTTGAATATTTTAACTCTGCTACGGCTGAATACATTATTGGTCAGGCAACTTTAACTGTTAAAGCCCAATTGGCAACCGCATCTATAAATGATTCGACGATTACTTATGGTGATGATAGTAACGGTACGTATACGTTTAACGTTACGGAAAATGGACCAACAGTCAGCGGCTTAAACGCAGCAGACTTTACGATTACTGATCAATCTGGGGCTGCACCAGTGCTTTCTGGTTCAGGACATTTGAACGCTGGAACCTATACTGTCAAGCTATCAGCCAGTGGCTTGGCCAAGTTTGCTGCTGTCGGTGGCTATGATATGACAAAGTTGGGAGCCATTACAGGAAAACTGACTGTTAATCCTAAACCAGTTGCTTTAACTCTTCAAACAATTCACCGGACATATACGGGTAGTTTAATAACTGATTTTACCGGGACAATTCCTTCAGGCGTTTTCCTAGCTGGGGATAAGATCAATTATACGATTACTGCTGGTAGCCAAACTAAAAAAGCGATTAACGCCGGCACCTATATGCTTTCCTTTAATAATGGAACTAACAGTAACTATGTTATTAGTCCGGTTTCAGGCTGGTTAGTTATCGACAAAGCAGATGCTACAGTAACCATTAAAGATGCCTCGAAAGTCTTTGGTTCTTCGGATCCTTCGTTTACTGTTACTGTCTCAGGAGTTAAGGGTAATGATACTTTGAAGTACACTATTTCGCGGGAATCTGGTGAAAGTGTTGGTACTTATTCAATCACGGGGACTGATGCAGCGACAGATAATCTCAATTATGATGTGACCTTTGGAAAGGGTATTTTTACTATTACTCCCCAGGCGACGGATCCTAATCAGGCAACTGACCAGGTTACGGTCAGCAAGGTTAATTTAGTTTATGGGCAAGCAGTACCGACACTTACCTTGCAGGCTGGATCAGATAAAATTAGTTTAGCAGGCGTCACATACAGTAATAGCGATTTTGTCTTTACTGATGCGAATGGTAATGTGGTTGCGTCACCGACAAATGCGGGCACGTATACGGCGACGCTGAGTACGGCCAAACAGCAAGAAATTATCAAAGCGAACCCCAATTATTCGTTGACTGCTGCTAACTTCATTGCTGGTACGGTTACGATTACTAAAGCTCCCGTAACAGTTCAAGTGAATAATCAGACAAAGGTCTATGGAGAAGCGGATCCCATTTTAACTGCTACAGAGATTGGCAAGGTAGGCCAGGATTCGTTAATATATAAGCTGATTCGCCTGGCTGGCGAAAACGTGGGTACGTACACAATTACTGGGACCTCGCTAAGCACAGACAATCCGAATTATGATCTTACATTTGTTCCAGGAACGTTGACTATAACGCCACTTCAAACCACTCCAGGTGATGAAACAACAGAAGTTAGTGTCAACAATCAAACAATTACATTCGGTGATGCCACACCAACGTTCACTGTTGCTTACGGCGATGAGGTAGTCAACCATGTTGAGTTGACGAATGCGGACTTTACATTTGATGGCAGTGCTACGATTCCAACGAATGTGGGTACTTACCAAGTTGCATTGAACGCTGATGCCATTGCTGCAATTGAAAAGGCTAACCCGAACTACACGTTCAGTGCCAGTGACTTCATTGGTGGGACATACACCATTAATCCATTAGGTACTACGCCAGATGATAAAACAACTGAAGTTACTGTTAACGATCAAACGATCACCTATGGTGATGACACACCAACGTTTACCGTTACTTACGGTGACAAGGTGGTCAACCATGTTGCCTTAACGAATGCGGACTTTACATTTGATGGCAGTGCTACGATTCCAACGAATGTGGGCACTTACCAAGTTGCATTGAATGCTGATGCCATTTCTCGGATCGAAAAAGCTAACCCGAACTACACGTTCAGTGCTAGTGACTTCATTGGTGGGACTTATACCATTAATCCATTAGCCACTGATCCGAAGGATGCAGAGACCAAAGTTACAGTTAACGATCAAGCG
>NZ_WNJO01000019.1 GCF_009720675.1 Secundilactobacillus folii
GACTGGTAAGACTGATGGGAATGGCAAGATCGATATAACAGTGCCAAAGGATTCAGTCAAACCAGGTGATCAACTAACTGTTCAAGCTGGCAATGGTGCTCCTGGTACCGTCACGGTACCAACGGATACACCGACGACCGGTGTAACGATCACTAAGACCCCGGATGGCGGTTACCAAGTTGGCGGTAAGACGAAGCCGGATACCACGGTCACGGTCACTGATAATAACGGCAATCCGATCAAGGATGGCAACGGTAACCCAGTGACTGGAACGACGGATGGTAATGGTAATATTGACGTTAAGATTCCTAGTGGGACGGTTACTCCAGGTCAAACCGTTATCATCGATCCAAATGGTGGTACTAAGGCCACTGTCACAGTACCAGCCGATACAACGACCCCAACCACCGGTGTAACGATCACTAAGACACCCGATGGCGGTTACCAAGTTGGCGGCAAGACGAAGCCGAATACCACGGTCACGGTCACTGATAACAACGGCAATCCGATCAAGGATGGCAATGGTAACCCAGTCACTGGAACCACTGATGGCAATGGCAACATTGACGTTAAGATTCCAGGTGGGACAGTGACGCCTGGTCAAACCGTTATCATCGATCCAAATGGTGGTACTAAGGCCACTGTCACAGTACCAGCCGATACAACGACCCCAACCACCGGTGTAACGATCACTAAGACCCCGGATGGCGGTTACCAAGTTGGCGGCAAGACGAAGCCGAATACCACGGTCACGGTCACCGATAATAATGGCAATCCGATCAAGGATGGAAACGGTAACCCAGTGACTGGAACCACTGATGGCGATGGCAACATTGACGTCAAGATTCCAAGTGGGACGGTTACTCCTGGTCAAACCGTTATCATCGATCCAAATGGTGGTACTAAGGCCACTGTCACAGTACCAGCCGATACAACGACCCCAACCACCGGTGTAACGATCACTAAGACCCCAGATGGCGGTTACCAAGTTGGCGGCAAGACGAAGCCGAATACCACGGTCACGGTCACTGATAACAACGGCAATCCGATCAAGGATGGAAACGGTAACCCGGTGACTGGAACCACTGATGGCGATGGCAATATTGACGTCAAGATTCCAAGTGGGACGGTTACTCCTGGTCAAACCGTTATCATCGATCCAAATGGTGGTACAAAAGCAACAGTTACAGTACCAGCCGATACGACCACCCCAACCACCGGTGTGACGATCACTAAGACACCCGATGGCGGTTACCAAGTTGGCGGCAAGACGAAGCCGAATACCACGGTTACGGTCACTGATAACAACGGCAATCCGATCAAGGATGGCAATGGTAACCCCGTGACTGGAACCACTGATGGCAATGGCAACATTGACGTTAAGATTCCGAGTGGCGTGGTAACTCCTGGTCAAACCGTTATCATCGATCCAAATGGTGGTACAAAAGCAACAGTTACAGTACCAGCCGATACGACCACCCCAACCACCGGTGTGACGATCACTAAGACCCCGGATGGCGGTTACCAAGTTGGCGGTAAGACGAAGCCGGATACCACGGTCACGGTCACTGATAGCAATGGCAATCCGATCAAGGATGGCAATGGTAACCCAGTGACTGGAACCACTGATGGCGATGGCAATATTGACGTCAAGCTTCCAAGTGGGACGGTTACGCCTGGTCAAACCATTGAGATCGATCCAAATGGTGGTACTAGTGTTACGATTACCGTACCTAATGATACTGGAAATACACCTACTGGCGAGACAAAGACGCCGACGACAGATGTTAAGATTACGCCAGATGACAATGGTAATTACACAGTTACTGGTAAGACAACGCCAAATACTAACGTTGTTATTACTAATGGCGCTGGCAATTCGATTGCTTCTGGTAAGTCAGATGGTAACGGTAACTTTACGGTACCGATTGACAATGGCTCAGTTAAACCTGGTGAGACGTTATCTGTAACACCTGACGGCGGAACAACAGTCCAAGTTCTGGTTCCAAATACGACGACTAACAATCATTCGGGCGTAAATGGAAACAACAACCATTCAGCTGGCAATAATGCAAACAGTGGTTCTGGAACTGGCAACACTAACGGTAATAACGTTGATGGCAGTTCAACCGCTGGATCTGGCACTTCAACCGTCAATTCCGTTAAGAACGTAACCAGTGCTACTGGGAACAGTAATGGCAACCACCTGGAAGCTGCTGTTTCAACGGAAAATGGTGCTGTTTCAGGGTTGAACGGTAATCATTCTTCTAAAGATACTGGTAAATTGCCACAAACGGGTGAGGAAACGAGCGAAGGTCCTATTCTAATTATCCTTGGTGAAATTCTTGCGATGTTTGGTATAGCAATTAAGTCACGTAAACGGAAGGATGAAAAGTAAATTTAATTGTTAATTTCGTTGAATTTACTTACAGATGGTGCTTTTAAGCACCATCTGGTACATATTCCAAGAGCACCTCGGATGAATTTCGGGGTGCTCTTGGTTTTGGCTTGGCATTAGTAGGAAACTTTTATCATTGTCATAGGCTGTAAAATCCATCTCATTGGCAATGGTCGATGACGATTTGATTGATCTTGATGCAGTTAACTTGATTATCTGTACAAGTGAAAACGAGAAGTCCCTGTGTGACATGAAACTTTCATTATGTTTCCTTTGTAGTGCCTATTTTGATTGTCATTGAGCGGTAGCCGTCGTCAAAATCCACCTTGCAGAATTTCGAATCGTTAGCCCGGCTAGTCCAACAAACTGACGTCTCTACAGCAAGAACGACACGATCCATGCTGCTTAAATCTAAAATGATAATTGCAAGGAACTGTATTTTAGAGGTTGAACTATGCTACAATTTGACTATTAACAACGATTAAGGAGCAATCAATGCTAAAACAACGATTAATTACGTTAGGCATCGTTTCATGGGTGCTTTTTACCGTTATGAATCTGGTGATGTCGTCTGGCTTTGTCGTGCTTGGGCACTCAATTCAGGTCAGTGCGATGATTTGGTCCGTGGTGGTATCGCTTATTTTGTATGCGCTGCCGATGATTTGGGGAGCACTGGGTCACAATTCAGGCTACTATATTTTGGCCGTGGTCATCGTGATCTATTCGTTTGGGCTTTTCAACGGCATCGTTACTGTTTTGACGGCGAGTCATGCAGCGCTTGGCATCAAAGCCATTATTTCATTGCTGAACTTGCTGATCATTGTTTTCAACGGTTATTGGCTGGTGTTAGCAATGCGCTACCGTCACTGGCTAGATAATAAACGTGATAACGATAAGCTGCAGCGAATCAAGCAACAACAGGAAAATCAAAAGAACAATCGAGGTTAATTATGGAAAGTGTAGTAAAAGACTTCATTGAAGCAGTTGACGCAGAAAATTTTGAGACTCAGAATTTCGGTGGCAGTTTAGCCGATATTGAAAAGAATGGCGCAGTAAAAGTGTTACAGCCAATGGTTGACATGATTGTCAAAGCGGTTAGTGAAAATAAACTGGCCCAAGCAACCCTTTCGCTCACGGATGCGGATATTCAGGTTCGTCTGGAGACCAGTGTTGTTAACCTGCCACTGCGTTACGTCAACGCCATGAAGAAAATGCTGGCAGATGATGATACCTTAAAGGTCAGCATTTATAGCGTGATTGAGTCACCGGATGTGAACGTTTCCTCACTTCGAATCGATAAAGTGGCCTCTGCAGATGATTTTGTGACTCACAAAGCGGATATGGCAACGGCCATTGCCTCGTGGTTGCAGACGCAGTTGCAAAACGTTAAGGAAAATCAAGCTAAGAAGGCGGCTGCAGACGAATCGACTGATGATAAAGACGTCAACGACAAGTAATTAGTCCGATTTGCTTTGACGAATACTTCGTGCTACTATACTAGGTATGCGATGAGTCGAGAATATCACGCTGCTAGCAATAGCAGTTTGCGCAAGCAACTAGGTGATTTTTTTGCACAGCAGGCAATGTAACACCGCCGGATTTGCGGCTGCCTTGGTTCAAGGGAAATGTGGATTTCTAAGAACCCATTTAACGTCAGTTAAGTGGCTGTATGGAGCGTTCCAGAAATGGAGCGCTTTTTTGTTTGGGTTAGACTGACTTCGGTAATTGCATTTGATAAAATGAAGACCCTTGACAGCCATAAAAATGAGAGTACAATGAGAATTAATTTCATAATTAAGCAACGATGAGAAGAGTAAGTTACCACGTTTTGTTAAGAGAGCTGCGGTTGATGCGAGGCGGTCAAAACAAGTTAACTGAAGATGATCTCTGAGCATGATTGGGGGTAGGTCAACCACGACCCGTGCTACCCAATCCGTTAGCAATCGATATCTTGCGGAGTATAACAGATTTTCTGTCGTACTTATCAAGGCTTGAATTGTGAAGTTCAGGTAAATTTCAGGTGGTAACGCGAATCCTTCGTCCCGATATAACTCGGGCGGAGGATTTTTTTATTGCCACCAATTTTTCACAAACAGCCAGACTTTTGGGAGGAATTTTTATGTCAGAACATATTGAAACAATTTTAGCGCAAGCGGGTAACCGCACGGATGATGTTAAGACGGGCGCAGTCTCCACGCCACTGTACTTTTCAACGGCCTACCGCCACGCTGGCTTGGGTCAGTCGACGGGTTATGACTATTCGCGTGAGACCAACCCCACCCGCGACGTACTGCAACAAACGTTAGCCAAGCTAGAAAACGGCGTTGCAGCTTTTGCTCTCAGCTCAGGTATGGCTGCGATTCAGCTGACCTTTTCACAGTTTAAAACTGGTGATGAGATCGTGGTCTCTGACGACCTTTATGGTGGGTCGTTCCGCTTTTTTGACCTACTGACCGATAACTATGGTTTGAAATTTCACCTTTGGGATGGCAAGGACTTCAACCATTTGGCCACTTTAACTGCGCGTTCCACGGTTAAGGCGGTGTGGTTAGAAACGCCCTCTAATCCAACGATGAAAATGATTGATATTAAACAAACGGCGGCAATTGCCCACAAACATAACGTACAAGTGATTGCCGATAATACGTTCTACACACCGTTATTGCAGCAGCCCTTAAACGAAGGGGCTGACATCGTCGTTCATAGTGCGACTAAATACCTGAGTGGGCATAATGACATTTTAGCTGGGGCGGTCGTTTGTAAGTACGATTCGGACGCAAAATGGTTGGCGCGTAACCTGACCACAACCGGTGCAACCTTAGATCCATTTGACTGCTGGCTCCTAGTTCGAAGTCTTAAGACCTTGCCGTTGCGACTTGCAAAACACGAAGCGAATGCGAAGGCAATCGTGGCCTCACTGCAACAAAACGATGCGGTGGACAAGGTCCTTTATCCAGGTCATGGTGGCATGATTAGTTTTTACGTTCATAATGAAGAGTGGGTCAACACGATTTTGCAGCATCTGCAAGTGATCTCATTTGCCGAAAGTCTGGGTAGTGTGGAAAGCTTGATGACGGTGCCAGCGATTCAAACTCATAAGGACCTCACTGAAAAACAGCGGCAGGCAAAGGGCATTACCCGTAATTTGCTGAGGCTGTCAGTGGGAATCGAAAACAGTGATGACCTGATTGATGATTTATCACAAGCAATTAACGCTGCCGCAGAGACGGTTAAAAATAAGTAGGGGGAACTAGAATATGAGTATTGAAGATCTTTCAGATGATACCAAAGTAATTAAAACAACGACTCGTCCGGATCCAGAAACTGGGGCAATCAACCCACCAATTCAATTATCGTCAACTTTTGCACAGCCAGACTTGGATCATTTTGGCAAATACGATTATACGCGCAGCGGCAATCCAACTAGGGACGTTCTCGAAGAAAGTATTGCGGCGTTGGAGCATGGCACCCGCGGATTCGCCTTTTCAACGGGAATGGCGGCGATTTCAACTGCCTTTCTCACCCTGCATCAAGGCGACCACGTCATCGTGACCAGTGATGTTTATGGTGGCACGTTCCGGTTGGTGACTCAGTTACTACCTAATTACGGTATTGACTACACCTTCGTTGACTGTGACGACCCGGCTGCACTGAAGGCGGCTTTTAAGCCCAATACCAAGGTGGTCTACATTGAAACGCCATCTAACCCAACTTTAAAGGTAACGGATATCCGTCAAGTTGTTCAGATTGCTCATCAGCACGATGCACTGGTATTTGCCGATAATACGTTCATGACCCCGATTTTCCAGAAACCACTCGATTTGGGTGTCGACCTCGTTCTTCATTCAGGAACTAAGTTTTTGGCCGGTCACTCTGATATTTTAGCTGGCTTGATCGTCACCAAAACTAAGGAATTGGGAGATGCCATCTACTTCATTCAAAATGCAATGGGTGCAACCCTCGGCATCAGTGATTGTTGGCTATTGCTGCGAGGAATTAAGACGCTGAGTGTCCGGGTCAAGGCTGAGGCCGCTAACGCTTTAGCAATTTCCAAATGGCTGCAGGCACAGCCAATCGTGGAAGGGGTTAACTATCCGGGTCTTGACAACTTCGCTGGCCATGACGTCCAGTTTAGTCAGGCGACTTCGGGCGGTGCCGTCTTATCATTTGACGTTGGTACAGAAGATAACGTCCGTAAGCTGGTGAAGGAGTTAAAGATTCCAGTCTTCTCCGTTTCGTTAGGCGCGGTGGAAACCATTTTGTCGTATCCACCAAAGATGTCTCATGCTGAACTCACTCCCGAAGAACGGCATGCGTGCGGTATCTCAGATGGGTTGCTTCGCTTATCTGTCGGCGTCGAGGACGTTGAAGATCTAGAGGCCGATTTTCAGCAGGCCTTTGAAAAGATTGGTGTTTCACAGTTACAGCGCTAGTTCGTTTTCACTGGTAAAACGCGTTTAGATTTTCAGAATCTGACAATAAAGTGGTGGCTTCCCTGAGGTTGGGGCAGTCACCACTTTTTTAAAAACAATCAGCCTATTAGAATCTGTAAGAATCCTTTGCTACTAACTATTTTGCACCTTTTCTCGGCGTTCTAAATGACTAACGCCTAAGGTGACCGCCAGAATGACTGCCGAGAGCCAAATGGTCTGACCATGCCAGTAATGCGTGAGTAGGGCAGTGACGCCCGCACCGGCAACGAAACTTAAAATCACAGTGCCGGTGGTCAAGCCCTTAGGCACCGCGGTTTTATCGTGTGCTAAGAGACCATCGTAAATTGATTCGGCTAATGTCCGCACATTTCCCGTCATCATTAACGACGTAAAAGGACCGCCATTTAATTGACGAAATTCCTGCAGTTGGGCTGCTGCCACCAGGGAAAGAATACCGGTAATCAACATGTTTGGCCAGTGACTGGAGAACGCGCCGGCAATCAGCAGCAAGACTATTTCGTAAACGATGATAAAACCAGAACGACTTACGGCTGGTAACATGCGAATGGGCCAGTGCTTTTGAATCCAGCGGGCAATCATCGCACCCACCAGAAACATCAGTATCGAAGTCACATATTGCGCCATTCTACCGTAGTGTCCCTGACCAATTGAAGCACCTAATAAGATTAAATTTCCAGTCTGTAAACCGGCAAAAACTTCGCCATGTTGCAAGTAAGTGTAGGCGTCAAGGCCCCCGGCGGCCGCTGCCAGCAAAGCGCCCACCGGCAGACGGTCGTGGGTTGGCCGCACGTTATAATTGATCATTATCGTTCCTCCGAATTTTTAAAATGCATGAGGGTAGTTTAAACACCCTGGGCAAACAACGCAATTAAAGTGTTTCTGAATGTCTGACCTTGCTATCGCTTCAACGCTCTGCTACATTTGACCTATAAGTAATTTGTAGGCGAATGGGGGAGTGTCAAATGAAAAAAGCAACCATGTTACTTAGTGTGGTCCTAGTGCTGAGCGGAATAGGAGCCGCTGGTGTACCAGTAACAACACATGCCGCGACAAAAGCCGCTAAAACAGTGAAGTCAACAAAGATCACGAAGACGACAAAGTCCGTCACGGCTACCAAAACGTCGGCCGCGTGGAAAGTGGTTAAAACTAAAAAATACCCAACCGATCCCGCTTTTTACGTAAAGAAAACGGCTAGCCGATACATGTGGAATTCAAGCCACACCAAAAAGCTTCACAACTTAAAGAATTACCCGAAAACGACTTGGTATTTATCAAAGAGTGTGGAGCTGAAGTTAGGTAAAAAGGCTGGGATCTATTATCAGGTTGCTAATAATACCGGTAAAGTTTCCGGATTAGTCTACCGTAATTATCTCACAAAAGGAAATAATCCCAAGGATGTCCTGGCTAATAGTTCTGAGGTAAAGTCCTATGGTGGGGGACTGGCAGCCATTAAATCGGTTCGCGAGGCAGCCACCCTGCAAGCGGATATTTTAGCCCTTTTCCCGGGAACGATTCTTAACCGGACTTATAGTGCAGCGGCACGTAACGATCTTAATGCTGGGGTGAATAACTCCGCCAAATATTCAAAGACGGATCGAAACGCCAAGGCCGTGGGTATCTTTTCACCGTACAACTGGATCAGCACAACCAGCAAGACGAACTATACCAAGTTGATCACGTCGAAATTGGAGGCCCAAGGCTACACCGCGACAAAGCGGAGTAAGTATAAGGGCTATCAGATCGGCATTTATGCGACACCGCACGGCTATGCTTCAAATTATCACAAGTGGGTCAGTGGGTACGGCTCATTTGGAATTTATCTCGTGCCAACCAGTGACGCAAAGTTAGGCTAGGTGAAGGTATGTCAATCATTAGCACGATTTTAGTCATCGTTGTAGCAGTCGAAGCACTGGGAATTATGGGCCTTGAAATGTTTGGCTCGCAAACGGCAACCGCCGCCAAAGTTTTTGACTTTTCAGCTGAATATCAAAGCCGGCCGGAAACCAAAACCACGATGGCCAATATCGGCCTATACAACGGCTTTGTTGGCGTAGGGTTACTGATCATGCGCTTCATGTTACCGGAAAATGCAGTTTTGCTAGGTTGCTTAGTCTTTACGGGATTTGTAGTGATTGCTGGCATATACGGTGCCATTACAGTAAACCGTCAGATTGCGCTGACGCAGGGACTGCCGGCGTTGTTAGCATTTTTAAGCTTAATGATCTTGGGCTGAATATGCCGATGGGGCATCATTGCTTTTCAGCTAATGCCGTCACCAAAAAACTGTCATCAAAGTGGTCTTCACCCTGTAAGTACTGTTTACCGAATTCATCGAGCTGACCGTGAAAATCCTGAGCCATTTCAGAAGTGAAGGTAGGTGGCAGTTTGACTTGAGCAGCCAAGTGCTGATAGGTATCGGTATTTTTGTAACCCAGATGTTTAAACAATCTGCGGGTGTAGGAATCCGCAATGAAGGCTGGCAGGTCAAAAATATAGACTAGGTAGACGTCCGCCGTTTCCTGTCCGACACCGGGGAGCTTGAGTAATTCCTTGCGCAGTTCATCTTGAGGAATCTCTCGCGCGATTTTGGCGTAGTCCCAATGATGATCAGTGAACCATTGGAAAACGTTATGAATTGCTTTGGCTTTGTTACGATAGAAGCCACTGGCGCGGATGAGCGCTTGCAGATTCTCTTTTGAAAGGGCAAGTACCGCATCAGGATCTAATCCGGTGCGGTTTTTTAAATGATTTAAACCGACATCGGCGTTTTGCCAAGCGGTATTTTGCACCAAAATAGCGCCCACGATAATCTCGCGCTTATCATCAGCTGGCCACCAACCGGACGGACCCATATGGTTCAAAAGAGTTTGGTACAGCCAGTTTATATCAACTGAAATAAGGCATCCTTCTTTCTAAAGCTAAAAACATATCATTTTTATGTTGCCTGACTTACAATAAAGATTAGAGATAGTATACTAACGGAGAGGAACAGGACTATGGTAGTAACGATTAGAGACATTGCTAGACGTGCAGGGGTCTCGGTTTCAACCGCGTCACGCGCTTTGAACAATCATCCACGGATCAGTTTAAAAACGCGTCAAAAGATTCACGCCATTGCGGATGAAATGGGCTATTTGCCCAATTACAACGCTAAAACACTGACCAGTGGTGTCTCTAACGCAGTCGGCGTGGTTTTTCCGCCTGGTGAAATGAGTACGTCTGCCAACCCATTCTTCGTGGATCTATTGATGGGGATTAATCAGGAACTTCGAAGCCGGAATGCCGTCTTGTCAGTGGCGATTGCCAACACCGCGCAGGAACTCGTTGCTAACGTTGCTTCGTTGATCAGTCAGGGACTGATACATAATTTTATTTTACTCTATTCGCGTGCCGATGACCCAGTAGTTGCCCTGCTTAAACAGCAAAAAGTCCAGTACGTTTTAATTGGGGATCCGCTTGAAAAGGGTGACTGGTACGTTAACAACGATAACTGGCTGGCTGGTCAAAAAGTTGGCGAGTACCTGTTGCGTAAATTCAACACCAAGGAAACGTTGTTTATTGAATCCCAGCCAGAGTTAGGCTTCGAACGTAAGCGGCGTGAGGGTTTCCAAACCGCCATGAAAACGGCGGGTGTCCATACCGAAACGTTGCGGCTGCCGCAACAGAGTCAGCGGCACGTCGACCAGGCCGTTGCCCAGTATTTGGGTACTAGAAAGACCATTGACGGCATCGTGACCACTGATGATCTGATTGGGATGATGGTGCACCAGATCCTCTGGCAATTGGGTCATACTGACGTGCCGTTAGTGAGCTTTAACCGCAACAAATCGGGTCGGCTAGCAGGAGAAATGGTCCGATTTGTCGAACTGTATCCTGAACAAATGGGTCAGGCTGCCGTCCGAGTACTGTTTGACGCGGATAAACGCTCGGAAGTCGTTCCTTTCAACATTGAAAAATAATTTAAAATTATGGTGTGCCACTGGTTAACATGCCAATTGATTGGGTGATACTAGTTCAATTCCGTTATGGAAATTCAGCTGGTAGCACCCGTTTTTTGGTCGTTTAAGCTAAAAGTCGCGCTTTGCTTACATGGCCTGGATCTGAATTTTGAGGCACGTTTAGACTCGAGGTTGAGTCACATTTTTACTGCCTCTACTTAAAAATATCAGTTCAATACTTACCAATCTTCGCTTTTGTCTCACTCGTAGTAATAAAATTTTTAAATCAATTCTCCCGTGATTGTTACGTATCACATCAGATAATAACTAGTCAGTGACACAAACAAACTAAAATAATTTTGCGCAACCGCTTGCATTATTCTGCAAACGGTTGCATAATAAAAGTCAAGAAAGCGTTTGCAATTATTTTAAATCCTTCAAGGAGGGGTTCTTATGTCAGAAAGTACTACTGCAGTGCCAGAAGCAGAAACCGCAAAAAAGGATCTGCTGCCCACACTGCCATCATCAACAATTTTTCTAATTAACTTTGGCTTTCTGGGCGTCCAAATGGCGTTCCAGCTTCAAAGTACGAATATGGGTCGGATCTTCCAAACGATTGGTGCCGATCCGAACAATCTTGGTTGGTTCTTCATCTTACCGCCGTTAGCAGGGATGGTCGTTCAGCCGCTCGTTGGGTATTTCTCAGACCGGACTTGGATACCAAAACTCGGTCGGCGGGTACCATACCTCTTGATTGGTGCCATAATTGCCATGATCGTCATGTGTCTGTTGCCAAATGCCGGCAGCTTCGGTTTCGGGTTTGGTTCACTAGCCGCACTGTGGTTTGGTGCAATTTCACTGCTGTTCATGGACCTGTCATCTAACATTGCAATGCAACCGTTTAAGATGATGGTCGGTGATATGGTCAACGAAAAACAAAAGGGCTTCGCATACTCGATTCAAAGTTTCAGTTCTAACGCCGGTGCGCTGTTAGCCAGCATCTTCCCATTTGCACTGACTGCACTGGGAATTGCCAATACCGCTAAGCGTGGTAGTGTGCCAAACTCGGTTGTCTGGTCGTTTTACGGTGGTGCCATTATTCTGTTGCTATGCTGCTTATTAACGGTCTTCCGAGTAAAAGAATACGACCCTGTTACCTACGCAAAGTATCACGGTATCGAAGACAACCAGGAACACAAGAGTCTCTGGGGCGCTTTAAAGTCCGCACCAAAGGTATTCTGGACCGTTTCAATCGTTCAATTCTTCTGCTGGATGGGCTTCCAGTATCTGTGGACCTACGCCACTGGTGCCATTGCATCAAACGTCTGGGGTGTCAGCAACCCAACCAGTGCCGGCTATCAAGCTGCTGGTAACTGGTACGGTGTCATGTCAGCTGTTCAATCGATCACTGCCGTTATCTGGGCACTGGTTCTTTCGCGGGTCGGCAACTCTCATCACAAGGCTTACTACTCAATTAGTTTGTTAATGGGGGCCGTTGGTTTCGGTTCCATCTTCTTCATTCATGATAAGTACACGTTGTTTATTTCCTTTGCTTTGATCGGATGTGCATGGGCTGCAATGAACGCTTTCCCATTCACTTTCTTAACCAATGCGATCACCGATTCAGCCAACATGGGGACTTACTTGGGCTTGTTCAACAGTTCAATTTGCCTACCGCAAATTGTTGCCTCACTTGCCAGTTTTGCCATCTTCCCACTGTTAGGTTCACACATGCCAACCATGCTGTTGCTGTCAGGAATCTTCTTGGCAGTCGGCGCACTTTCAGTTGGGGTGGTTAAAGAAGTTTGGGCAAGAAAAGCAGCTTAGATTTATCAGAAATGCAATTGAATCTTTAGACGAAACACTTTGACTACTGTTTTAAAATTTTGAATCGTATCAACTTTTTAACGAAAGGACATACCAAGTATGAAAAGAACGTTTGAAATCACGCCGTGGCACATTGTCACGCACGATTTAAATCAACAGGATAAACGGCTGCAAGAATCAATGACGAGTCTCGGAAACGGCAACATGGGCATGCGTGGTTTCTTCGAGGAAGATTATTCCGCTGATTCACTGCCTGGAATTTACCTTGGCGGTGTCTGGTTCCCAGATAAGACCCGGGTCGGCTGGTGGAAAAATGGTTACCCGAAGTATTTTGGTAAGGTGATCAACGCGGTCAATTTCATCAAGCTCAACGTCTTGATCGACGGTCAGCCAATTGACCTCGCGAAGGATCAAGTCAGCAATTTTGAAATGAGCCTAGATATGAAGCAGTCATCACTGACCCGTTCCTTTACCCTAACAAAGGACGGTCACAAGGTGAGCTTCAAGTTTGAGCGCTTTATCAGCGCGGTTCAAAAGGAGCTGGCTGCGATTCGGCTGACGGTCACTAATGAGAGTGACTCGGCAGTTCACGTGACGTTTAAGTCAGCACTAGATACGGATGTTCAAAATGAAAATGCCAATTATGACGAACGGTTCTGGGACGTTTTAAAGACTGATCAGGATTCAACTAGCGGTTCAGTAGTGGTGATCACAAAGGAAAATCCGTTTGGCACGCCACGGTTTACAGTTGGCATGAAGATGACCAATGAAACGACCTTGGCAGCTGAAAAGCCTACGAATGTCACTTCCAAGGAGGTCGTTGATCAATTTAGCGGTGACCTGGCTCCGCACGAGAGCACGCAGCTGATCAAGCGCGTGGTGGTTGTGACTTCCCGGGATTACGATACCCAAGCCAAACTGGAAGCTGCAATGAACGACTTAAGTGCTAAGGTGACGGCAGTTTCGTATGACGATCTGTTTGCGGCTCACGCTAAGATCTGGGTCGAACGCTGGCAGAAGTCAGACGTTGAGATCGAGGGTGATACCGGTGCGCAACAAGGGATTCGGTTCAACTTGTATCAACTGTTTTCAACCTACTATGGCGAAGATAGCCGCTTAAATATCGGGCCGAAGGGCTTTACGGGTGAAAAATACGGTGGTGCAACATACTGGGATACAGAAGCCTTTGCGGTTCCCGTTTACCTTGGCATCACGGATCCGCAAGTCACGCGCAACCTACTGATGTATCGGTATCAACAACTGGATGGTGCCTACCACAACGCCCGTGAGCAGGGCCTCAAGGGTGCCCTGTTCCCAATGGTGACCTTTGACGGTATTGAGTGTCATAACGAGTGGGAAATTACCTTTGAAGAGATTCATCGAAACGGCGATATTGCATTTGCCATCTTCAACTACACCCGCTACACCGGCGATAAGAGTTATGTTTTGCACGAAGGCAGTAAGGTGCTGACCGAGATTTCTCGTTTCTGGGCTGACCGGGTTCACTTTAGTCAGCGTAACGATAAGTACATGATTCACGGTGTTACGGGCCCTGACGAATATGAAAATAACGTGGATAATAACTGGTACACAAACTATTTGGCTCAGTGGACGTTAAAATACACGCTGCAGATTCTCGACGAAGTTTCTCCGGACGTCGCTAAGAAACTGGCGGTCTCCGACGATGAAAAGAAACACTGGCAAGACATTGTCGACCGGATGTATCTGCCTGAAGATAAGCAACTTGGAATTTTCGTTCAGCATGATGGCTTCCTTGATAAGGATCTGCAGCCAGTTTCCTCGATTCCAGAGGATCAGTTGCCGATCAACCAGCACTGGTCATGGGATAAGATCCTGCGTTCACCCTATATTAAACAGGGTGACGTTCTCCAGGGTGTTTGGGACTTCATTGATGACTTTACACCGGAACAAAAAAAGGCTAACTTTGATTTCTACGAGCCTTTGACGGTTCATGAATCAAGCCTGTCTGCAGCAATCCATTCGATTTTGGCTGCCGACTTGCACTACGAAGACAAGGCCGTTGAGATGTATGAACGGACTGCCCGCTTGGATCTGGATAACTATAACAATGACACGGACGATGGCCTCCACATCACCTCGATGACGGGAAGCTGGCTGGCAATCGTGCAGGGTTTTGCCGGGATGCGTGTTCGTAACGACCAACTGCACTTTGCCCCATTCCTACCTAAGAAATGGTCAAGCTACCAGTTCCGGATCCAATTCCGCGGCCGCTCGATTCAAGTGCACGTTGATGGTGAAGGGACCAAGCTAAGCCTATTGTCTGGCGAACCGCTGGATGTTGATTTGGCCGGGACAACCGCGCACTTACAGTTAGAGAATGCCCAACTGGCATAGGTAGTATCACACCGGTAAATGCCTGGCTCAGGAGAATGCATCTAAATGAGCCCTCACATAAATACAAGAAAGAGGTGGTTTCCCCGAAAGTGGGGGAACCACCTCTTTATCGCTGCATGACTTGAACCTAAGTTTGCAGCAGTTTTAGAATTCATTACTTCGTGTTGAATGAGTGAATTAGTGCCCTCCAATTAATTGAATGGTTAGTCACGAGCTCTTCTTTGGTGATCAAAAATCATTTTAGAACGTGGCACTTTACCTCCACGCTGAGTTACAGAACATATACGTGAGTTAGGCTTCTTCGTTATCGTCCAGTTGTTTTTGAACGTTATTCAGTAGTTGCGTTAATTTAGTGGCTTCGGCATCGGATAAGGGCGCTTCCAGCAGTGAATTGAGTTGTTCAAAGACTTCTTGAATCTGCGGAACTAGGGCAGTTCCCTCCTTGGTCAGTGAAAGCAGTTTAGTCCGTTCGTTGGTGAGTGGAATGGTTCGAACGATTAGGTTTCGTTTGACTAGCCCTTTAAGCAGATTCGTTACGCTGGCTTCCTGACGATTCAAGTAGCGGGCAACGTCACGCTGCATACTGTCAGGATGGTTGGCAATGAAGTTGATTGAGCGTCCCTGATCGGAATTCAGATCAAGGGAACGTAACTTCTTGTTTAAGTACTGGGTCTCAAAGCTCGCAATTCGGTGCACTAAACTAGCGGTATTTTTGCTATTCACGACACGACCTCCTAAAATTGGAATACATGTGTAGCTTACCAGTGTACGGTTGCAATCACAACAATATTGGCTTGATTTTGACAACTTTTTGATTCTTGAAGATGCCTTTTCATAAATGGTATAGTAATTGTTAACGATTACTCTCTCTAAGCGTGAGACAGACAGCAGGAATGTTTGGTATTTTGCAATTAATTGTTTGCATCTGGACGATTCTATGTTATTGTTTATATGAAGGTAACTCTTCAAGCAGCAGAAAGTCTTGGGCCTGTTCACAGGTTCAGGGCTTTTTGTTTTGCTCAGAAAAGGATTGGTTAACTGTCATTTTTAAACAGCAAAAGGGTATACTTCTCTCCAAATAGACAAGCCAATAAGTTAAGCTTGTGCGCTTAGGGAGGGCGTATACCCTTTTGATTTTGCACCAGTCCTTAACGAACCGGATTACCAACAACGGCAGCCTTCATCTGTTTCGTGTAATCCTGCAATTTGGTCGGTGCCTGCTCACCATATTCAGCGACAATGTTCACGCAGGCGCTACCAACAATTGCACCATCGGCAATCTGTGCCATTTCAGCGGCCTGTTCTGCAGTGTGGATTCCAAAGCCGATAGCGGTGGGGACATCAGTGACTTTACGGATGCGGGCCACTAAGTCTGACAAGTCGTTAGCAAATTCGCTCCGTTCGCCAGTGACCCCAAGCGAAGAAACCACGTAGATGAAACCGGTGGCTGCCTTGGCAATCTTTTCGATTCGGTCGCCAGAAACAGGGGTGACCAACGGAATCAAATCAACGTCATGCTTGGCGGCGATTGGTGCTAATTCGCCGCGCTCCTCATACGGCATATCAGGGATCACCAAGCCGTCAATTCCCAGTTCGGTGCACCGTTTCGTGAACGCCTCGTAACCATACTGGAACACGATGTTTAAGTAGGTTAAAAAAGCTAACGGGATCGCTGTTTGTTTACGAATTTCCGCGACCATATCAAAGATCGTATCCATGGGTAAGTCCGGATCAGCCTTCAAGGCCCGAATATCCGCGGCTTGAATCACCGGTCCGTCAGCGACTGGGTCTGAGAATGGAATCCCAATCTCGACTAAGTCAGCGCCACCCTTAGCAAGGGCCACCACGTTGTTGACGGTTCCCTGGAAATCCGGGTCGTTAGCGGCAATAAACGGAATGAAAGCTTTATGGTTTTTGAAGACTTCAGCAATTTTACTCATCAATATCTACCCCTCTGTATTTTGCAATCGACGCCACATCCTTGTCGCCACGTCCTGACAGTGTGCAAACAATAATTTGATCCTTACGCATCTTGGGCGCGATCTTTTGCACGTAAGCCACTGCATGGCAGCTTTCGATGGCGGCGACGATGCCCTCAGTTTTAGCAATGTATTCAAATGCATCCACTGCTTCGTCATCAGTAATGCCCACGTACTTGGCACGGCCAGTCTTCGCTAAGTAAGCGTGTTCCGGACCAACACCGGGATAATCCAGGCCCGCAGAGATCGAATAAACCGGTTTGATTTGACCCGTTTTATTCTGCAGGAACATGGACTTCATACCGTGAAAGATACCGTCGGAGCCACGTTCAACGGTGGCAGCTGTGAGCTCAGTTTCCACACCCTTACCGGCTGCTTCGGCGCCCACTAATTGCACACTGGGTTCATTGATATAGTTGGCAAAGGAACCAATGGCGTTTGAACCGCCACCGACGCAGGCCACGACCATGTCAGGCAACTTGCCAGTTTTTTCTTGCAGCTGCTGTTTAGATTCTTGGCTGATGACGCTTTGGAAGTCCCGCACCATCAAGGGGTATGGATGAGGACCAGTGGCTGAACCCATTAGGTAGAAGGTGTCATCCACCCGCTTAGTCCAGTCTTGCAGAGCCGCGTTAATGGCGTCTTTCAGAACCATGGATCCGCTAGTAACGGGGTGGACTTTAGCGCCTAACAATTCCATCCGGTACACGTTGAGACGTTGCCGGTCAGTGTCTTTTTTACCCATGAAGACTTCACATTCCATCCCGAAGTAAGCAGCGATGGTAGCGGTGGCCACACCATGTTGGCCAGCACCAGTTTCGGCAATCAGTCGGGTCTTACCCATGTGTTTTGCCAACAGTGCTTGGCCAATCACGTTATTGATCTTGTGAGCGCCGGTATGGTTGAGGTCTTCACGTTTCAAGTAGATTTGAGCGCCACCTAAGTCCTTCGTCATCCGTTCAGCATAGTAGAGCAGCGAAGGCCGGTTAGCATAGTCTACCAGCAAGTCGTGCAGTTCCGTTTTGAATTCGGGATCGTTTTTATAGTGTTCGTAGGCTTTAGTCATGCGGTCCAGTTCGTTCATTAGCGTTTCAGGAATATATTGGCCGCCATATTCGCCGTAGCGCCCGGTGGTATTCTTGCTTAGTTTCAGGTTAAGTTCAGTCATTGATAGGTTTCCTTTCATTAAATGCGTAATTTTATTGTTAGTTTTGATGTGCCAGCGTGACGATGGTACGAATCTTATTAGCGTCTTTTTGACCACCAGTTTCCACGCCACTAGAAACATCCACGACGTCTGGATGGACGGTTGCAATCGCGGTCGTGACATTTTCAGGGGTCAGCCCGCCGGCGAGAATGAACGGGTGCGGGGCTTGTGGCACCCGCGTCCAATCAAGCGCAATCCCTGAGCCGTTACCGCTGTCTAGCATCACGTAATCCGCTGCAGTCGGGGTAATCGGCGCGTTTGGCTTGAACACTTGAAAAACCGTTGCACCCGCTGCTTTTAGAGCTTTAACCGTTTCTTCGCTTTCGTGACCATGCAGTTGAACGATTTGAATCGCACCGCTACGAAAGATTTTCAGCATGTTTTCCAGCGGCTCATCCACGAAAACGCCAGCCGTGGGAATTTTGTCATCAAGTAGATTTCGGAATTTCAAAGCCGTTTTCAGTGTGAGTTGGCGACGACTGGGGGCAAATACAAAACCAGCGAAATCAGGTTGCACTTCATTAACGACTTGGGTATCTTGCTCTCGCATTAGCCCGCAGATCTTGATTCGCGTCATGTCATCACACTCCTAACAGTTGGGTAATTTTATCGGCTTTATCGGGGGCGGTCATCAAGGCTTCCCCAATTAAGATGCCGTTGACGTGGTGCTGCTCCAGTATCTTTACATCGTCGCGGTTGTGAATACCACTTTCAGCTACAAAGGCGACGTTATCGGGTACCAGTTTTCGTAGGCGGATGCTGTTATCCAGCGATACCGTGAAATCTTTGAGGTTCCGGTTATTGACCCCAATCATTTTGGCACCGACATTCAGTGCCCGCTTGAGCTCACCTTCATCGTGAGCCTCTACTAACACTGATAAGCCTAATTTATTGGCGAGATCGAAGTAGCGCTTAAGTTGGTCATCACTCAGGATGGCGACGATCAGCAAGACGATACTGGCACCGGCTGCCTTCGCCTGGTACAGCATGTATGAGTCAACCACGAAATCTTTTCGGAGGACGGGAACGCTGACGTTTGCTGCGATGGTTTTCAAATAGTTAATATTGCCTTGGAAGTAGTCCGGTTCAGTTAGTACTGAAATGGCACTAACACCGTGCTGATCGTAATCCTTGGCGATGGCCAGATATGGGAAGTCTGCTGCAATTAGTCCCTTTGATGGGGAGGCTTTTTTAACCTCTCCAATCAGATGAATGCCTGGGGCGTTGAAGCGGTCGTACACTCGTTGAGGATCCTTAGTCGGTGTTGCAGCGGCCTGCGCCTGCATTTGGCGTAACGAGACGCTTTGCTGTTCTTTTTTCAGGCGGCGTTTGGTGGCTGCCACAAGGTCGTCTAAGATCATGCCACTTGTGCTCCCTTCGTCAGTTCGATTAATTCGTTTAATTTCGTTTGGGCTTCACCGTTGTCAATGACTTCTGCTGCCCGTTGAACGGCTTGCTGAATAGTCATTTCTGGATGGGCTGTGTAGAGTGCTAGTCCGGCGTTTAACAGTACGATATCACGTTTAGCTCCGGGCTTGCCTGCAAGAACATCACGGGTGATCTGTGCGTTTTCAGCCGGTGTGCCACCAACAATCTCTTGTTTGGGTGCCCGCTGGAGCCCGAATTGTTCAGGTGTGATGGTGTATGATTTGAAGGCGTCACCGCGAACTTCAATGACGTGGGTCGGAGCCGAAATGGAAGCTTCGTCCAGGCCATCTTCACCGTGGATCACCAGTGCGTTTTTAACCCCTAACTGGTTTAACACGTGAGCCATGGGTTCCATTAAAGCGTCATCGTAAACTCCTAGTAATTGCATGCCGGCATGGGCGGGGTTAGCTAACGGCCCCAAGACATTGAATAAAGTCCGAATCCCGAGTGCTTTACGAACGGGTGCGACGTATTTCATCGCCTGATGATACTCCTGAGCAAAGAGAAAGCAGATGCCAATTTGGTTGAGGATCTCTTCGCTAGCTTCCGGTGCCACGTTGATGTTAACGCCTAGTGCTTCCAGTACGTCAGCTGCACCGGACTTCGATGACGCTGCCCGGTTGCCGTGTTTAGCAACCGGCGTACCAGCTGCGGCAACGACTAATGAAGACGTAGTGGAGATGTTAAATGAGTTGGCGTGGTCACCACCAGTGCCGACGATTTCCAAAACTGGTTCGCCGGCTTTAAAGGTCAACGCGTGGTCGCGCATGGCGTCAGCGGCACCAGCAATTTCAGCGACCGTTTCATGCTTGACGGTGAGAGCGGTAAGTAAACTTGAGATTTGAATATCGGTGGCTTTGCCCTCCATGATGGCGTTCATGACGTCGTTCATTTCGTTAAAGCTCAGGTCAGTACGGTTAGCAACTTTTGCGATTGCAGTTTCAATAGTCATTTCAGTCATGGTAAATTCCTCCAGTAGGTGATGTTAGTGAGTTGTTAAATACGGTTGAGGTGTTGCTGCTAACAAGCTTTGCCATCGTGTTTTATTCGTCGTTGTCATGATTAAGATCTCCTTGCTCGGTTTAGATAGCTGAAACGTGCTTCGCAAGTCTGAGAGCTCTATGTAAGGTAACTCTGACCAAAATCCAAACCCGGGATTTCTGTCAGAGTTACCTTACACGCCGCTCTCATAACGCCTTGCTCCGCACTCTGGCTACAAAAAAATCCGCCCATAACATAAACGCCATAATTAGCGTTTAGTTAAGGACGGATATAACTTCCGCGGTGCCACCTTAATTTGATGCCGGGACTTCTCCCGCACATCACCCTTAGCGAGATGCGTATTCACATCTCCGACAACTGACGTATGTCTGTACGTTTCTTGGTAGTTGGGTGTGGACGCTTCGGCAAAAGGCAACATTGCCGAAACGTGTTCGATGAGGCAATTTCCTCCTGTGTAAGGGACTTAAACCAAAAATCCAAACCCGGGATTTTCCGTTTAAGTCCCTTACACTCCGGAAATTAGACGCCTCATCTCACACTCTTTCACAAGAACCCTCTGTGGTCCATTTAACTACCTGCGTTCGGTCGCACTCTCAGCTCCGGCGGCTCTCTTTACGTGCACAATAGTCTTGATCTCCACATCATTGGTTTGTATGAGCGAATTTATTTGATTGGCATAAGATTAGAACTTTATGAAAAGATTGTCAACACTTTTTCTCAAATTTAATTTTATGCAAGCTTATTTAATGGTGCAGCGACGCGGATCTGTGCCAAATAATTTTTAATGATCTGAGCACCCACCTGCGGGTCAGTCATGATCGATTCCGGGTGAAATTGGACGCCGTAGACCATGTTTGCCTCATCAGCCACCGCCTGAATCGTACCATCGCTGGCCGTTGCCGTGACGGTGAGCTGCTGGGGGATGGTCGCAGGATCGATCACCAGCGAATGATAGCGCGCCGCTTCAAAGGTCGTTGGGCAGTTAGCAAACATCTTACTGTGGCCTTGTAACGTCATGATGGATGGCTTGCCATGCATGAGTTTAGGTGCGTGGATTACTTTTGCGCCATAGACTTCGCCAATGGCTTGGTGACCCAGACAGACGCCAAGAATCGGGACTTGACCGCGAAATGTAGTTAGGATGTCCAACAGATTACCGGCATTTTCTGGCCGTCCCGGTCCTGGTGACAAGATAATTCCGGTAGGGTGTTTGGCGACTAATTCCCGAGCGGTGAAGGCATCGTTTTTGACAACGGTAATTGGCTCTTCACTAAGCGTCCCAATCAATTGGTACAGGTTATAGGTGAAACTGTCATAATTATCAATCAGATAAAGCATGGGCTACTCCTCCTTGATCGGCGGTATTGATGGCGTTTACAACTGCGCTGGCCTTGTTGTTGAACTCTTGATATTCGTACTTAGCGATACTGTCGGCGACGATGCCAGCACCGGAATGGACAACGATTTGGTTGCCCTTGCGATAGGTTAAGCGGATGCCAATACACAGGTCCAAGTCCCCATTGAAGTCGAGGTAACCCAGGCAGCCGCCGTAGACGCCGCGCTTGCGATTCTCCAACTGGGCAATGATCTGCATGGCGGAAATTTTCGGCGCTCCGGAAAGGGTACCAGCAGGCAGTACTGCATTCACGATATCCATGGCGCTGGCACGGGGATCTGCAGTGCTTTCCACAGTTGATCCAAGATGCATCACGTTGGCGAATTTTAACAAGTTGCGGGTTTTAGTCACCTTGACTGAACCAAATTGGCTAACAACGCCCAGATCGTTTCGGCCGAGGTCGATCAGCATGTTATGCTCGGATTTTTCCTTTGGCGATGTCTGCAATTCATGAGCGAATTTGGCGTCTTCCGCTGCTGTTTTACCGCGCCGTCGAGTACCAGCTAGTGGGTAGGTGAACAAGGTGTTACCCCGTTTTGTGATCAGCGTTTCTGGTGATGCACCCAGTGTTTCGAAATCCCGGTGGTGAAAGTAAAACTGGTAGGGGCTGGGACTATCGTGAAAGAGTGTGGGGGCCACGCCTAACAGGGAACCACTCATGGCCGCTTGCTGAGGGTTAGAAAAAATCAACTGGAAAATGTCCCCATCAACGATGTGCTGTTGGGCTTGGGCGACTCGTTCACTGAATTCTGTCAGGCTGAACTGAAAATGGAACGGCTGGGTCAACGCAAACCGTGGCAATGGCTTCGGCTGTGCGGAGCGGATGATTCTTTGAAGCCTCTGCAGCGAATGAATGGTGTCATCGTAGCGTTCCTGTAATTCATCGGTTGGAATGATATGACTTAACGTGACACGATGCTGGCGGTGATTATAGGCAATGACCCGGTCAACCAACAAGAGATCAGCATCGTCTAAATGCATGGGATCAGCTACCGGTTGCTTCAGTGCGGTTGTCGCGTATTTAGCGTAATCATAGCTGAAATAACCGATCAAGCCACCAGTAAAGGGTGGTAAACCGGCGATGCGAGGCGTTTGGTGCTGTTTGAGGATGCTTTCCAGAATCGGTTTAAGCTCAGTTTCTTCAGTCGATTCGGTGCCATCGATCGCCGTGGTTGTCAGGATGTGATCACGGTACGTGAAGGTTTGCTTCGGTGTCAGACCAATGAAGGTGTAGCCGTCTTCGGTTTTCTTGGGCTTACCCGTGAGTAGGAAACCAGGTTCATCAGCCTTTTTTAAAGCGTTAAAAAGTGAGACCGCGTCGAAGTTTTGGATTTGAAATGACAGAGTAACTGGTACTGCTGGATAGTCTTTTGCTGCGGTAAGCAGTTGCTGTAGGTTCATGGTGCATTCCTCCTTGGAAGTGTTTTGATGTTAGATAGCTGAAACGTGCTCCGCAAGGCAAGGACTTGCGCCTAAGGCGACTCCGACATAATTCACGGCCAAAACCGCCGCAAATTCTGCCAGAGTCACCTTACGCTCCAGTCCTTAACCGCCTTGCTCCGCACTCTGGCTACAAAAAAATCCGCCCATAACATTCACGCTAAAACTAGCGCTTAGTTAAGGACGGAGTTTTCTTCCGCGGTGCCACCTTAATTTGATGCCGGGACCTCTCCCGCACATCACCCTTAGCGAGATGCGTATTCACATCTCCGACAACTGACGTATGTCTGTACGTTTCTTGGTAGTTGGGTGTGGGCACGTTTTTGGCTACCTAGCCGAAACGTGTTCGATGAGGCAATTTCCTCCTGTGTAAGGGACTTAAACCAAAAATCCAAACCCGGGATTTTCCGTTTAAGTCCCTTACACTCCGGAAATTAAACGCCTCATCTCACACTCTTTCACAAGAACCCTCTGTGGTCCATTTAACTACCTGCGTTCGGTCGCACTCTCAGCTCCGGCGGCTCTCTTTACGTGCACAATAGTCTTGATCTCCACATCACTGGTTTGTATGGACGGTGTTTAATTGGCACTTACATTACTCATTTTGATTTTATTTGTCAAGCCGTTAATTTTGATTTTGAAGTGATCCACTAGTTTGGCAACCGACTACCTAACTGCTTAAATTAATGATTGATCAATTCGTCGCGCCGTCCTCAACAGTTTGTCATCGTGAAATTAAAGCACTTTTATTTCGACTTATGGAAATCTCATATAGTATTAAGAATGCCTTTCGCTTTCGACCTAATCTTGGTGTTTATTTTTAGGGTGATCGAGTTTGAAAATGATTTTCTTTTCCAGGGGCAAATTCTACATCATGGTTAGATTTAATGTCCGTAAATAAATTGCCGAATGAAATTTGTTTAGTCATAGAGAAATTAAACCAACGATTTGAACTGGTAAAATGGCACTGAAGTCCAGTAATATCAGTGATTTTTGAGGAACCGCCGCCTATTATTTAGTAGCCTGAGCACCGAAAGGAACCTGATGATGGCTCACTTTTAAAATTTAACTCTGTCTCGAGCCAGCCGGTTTTAATTCTCAAAATGCCTAGAAAACGGTGGGTTGGGAGGCTCTATAATCAATAAAGCCAGCAGAAATTAAAATTAAAATAGTATTAGTACTTGACAGACGATTTCTAATAGTTTAAAGTCTTAGACAACAAAAGCAATTCAAAAATGTTTAAAGGAGTTACACATTATGATTCTGAAATCGCAAGTCTTAAACCGACAATCTAATCGATTTAGCTACTATTGGTCAAAGTAGTGTCTACGCCCTACAGGTTGCAGACACTCATCTGCAATCTGTGCGGCCAATAGTATTTCAGCATCATTTGCCGGTCACACAGTTAAGGTTTTCAAAACACTGTGTGACACGGAAAGCTCCGTTGTTATAAACTTGACGACTAAACGTCTCGCAGTGTTTTGTGAAAGCAAAGCATTGCGAGACGTTTTTCTTTTGTTGGAAAAAATAGGGGTGATAAATTGGTTGACGCACACACAAGTTTATATGGTTTGATGGCGAATCCCGCGACACACAGTTTGTCGCCTGTGATTTATAACACGACATTTCAAGAATTAGGTCTGAACAGCGTTTACCTAGCATTTAACGTCACACCGGATCACTTTGACGAGGCCGCTCATGCAATCAGAGCTTTACCGATTAGGGGAATCAACCTGTCAATGCCATACAAGCAAACGATTATGGCTGCTCTAGACGAAATTCGGCCGACTGCTAAGCAACTTAACGCCGTCAACACTGTTATCAATCGTGATGGTTATCTGGTTGGCGATAATACCGATGGCGAAGGCTTTGTTAAATCGTTGCAAGAAGCGGAGGTCTCCGTCAATGACAAGCAAGTGGCGGTTCTAGGTGCTGGTGGTGCTGGCCGAGCGGTCATTTTAGCCACTGCGCAGGCGGGGGCCAACGTCACGGTATTTAAACGCCAAAACGATACCTTTGAGGCCATTAAGTCTCAAGTTACAGGCTGGTCACCGCACATTAACGTGGTGCCATATGAGGACGAAGGCCAGATGAAAAAGGTATTGGCAGCTGCCGATGTCGTGGTCAATACCACTAATGTTGGGATGGCCGGTGATCAGCATATACCGGTCTCGCAACCAGTCTTAAAGGTTTTGCACCCCGGTCAACTGGTTGCTGATGTCATCTACGCACCGCTTGAGACACCGTTTCTGGCGCGGGCGAGATTGATTGGCTGCCAAACAATGAATGGCATCGGCATGTTAGTGCATCAGGCGGCGGGCGCATTTCAACGCTGGACCAACCAACAGATGCCCATTGAAACTGTTAAAAACGTGATTCAACAACAACTTGAAGAATAAAAAAGTGAGGATGATCAATATGATTATTGTATTAAATCGAAACGACCAAAACACCATTGACGAACTTCAGGAACACTTCGGTAACAACCACGACATTTTTGTCCATCATAATCGGGTAGCCGTGCAAGGAATCACTCGTGATGACTTATCTGACAGTGAAAAATCTGCCGCTGTTGAGATCATTGAAGATGTGCCGGCGGCCGTACAGGGCAGTCGAGTATTTCACCCCGAAGACACTATCATCCGGACAAAGCACAGCATGATCGGCGGCGATAACTTCACGATGATGGCTGGCCCATGTTCAGTGGAGTCTGAAGAACACATCACCCGAATGGCAGCCGTCGCAAAGGCTAATGGCGCAACGGTTCTGCGTGGTGGTGCCTTTAAACCGCGGACCTCACCATACTCATTCCAAGGTCTTGGTGAAGAGGGTCTCAGATTCCTCCGTCGCGCAGCCGACCAGTACAACATGGACGTCGTGACCGAAGTAATGGACGATGAACACGTGGAAATGGTTGGCAAGTACACGGATATTTTCCAAATTGGCGCTCGTAACATGCAGAACTTCTCGTTACTAAAAGCGGTTGGCCGAACCAATATTCCAGTGATGTTAAAGCGGGGTATGTCGGCAACGGTGGACGATGTGCTGAACGCTTCTGAGTACATTGCGGCTGGCGGCAACCATAACATTATGATTGCTGAACGCGGAATTCGAACTTTTGATAATAAATACACGCGCAACACAATGGACGCCGGCGTAGTCCCTGTTCTCCAGAAACTGACCCACTACCCCGTCATCATCGACCCAAGTCATGCGGCTGGCCACACAGAATTTGTGACCCCATTGGGATTAGCTGGAGTTGCTGCTGGTGCTTCAGGATTGGTCGTTGAGATTCATGATGATCCTGCCCACGCCCTGTCAGACGGGCCACAAGCATTGCTGCCAGAACAATTCAAAGAACTGTCAGATAAAGCTTTCGCAATTCGTGATTTACTCACTGAAATGCCTGCTGAACAGGCGGAAGCGGGGCGCTAGAATGACAACAGTTTCTGTGAACTTACCGGCGACCCACTACGACGTTTTGATCGATCGGGGCCTGTTAGATTCAGTGGGTTCGCTGGTCGCCAAACAGTGGTCACCGCGCAAAATTGCGCTGGTCAGTGACGATAATGTTGCGCCACTGTATCAAGAGCGGGTCGCCGCTTCGTTGGCTGCTGCCGGTTTTGATGTTCATCGCTATGTCTTTCCGGCTGGTGAGGCCTCAAAGTCTTTGACCGTTCTAGCTGAATTAGTGCGTCAAATGGCTGCGGATACCTTCAACCGTGATGATAGCGTGATTGCTTTAGGCGGCGGCGTGACTGGTGATTTAGCCGGCTTACTGGCTGCAACCTACATGCGCGGGCTGCATTTTATCCAAATTCCAACCTCACTGTTGTCACAAGTGGATAGTTCAGTTGGGGGTAAAACAGCCGTTGACCTCGATAACATTAAAAATATTATCGGCGCTTTTTATGAACCGGACCTAGTCATCGTTGACCCGAACACGTTGGGTACCATGACGCAGCGAGATTTGGTTGAAGGCTACGGTGAGATCGTTAAGACGGCGGCATTGGAAGGTGGTGAATTTTGGCAACTGATCGAAACCATCGACAGCCCGGCAGAGCTGATCAGCAATGCGCCGGAATTAAGTGCCCGTTCCATTCACTACAAAGCCTCGGTCGTGATGGCTGATGAAACCGAAAGTGGCACGCGTCAACTGTTGAACTTCGGGCACACCATTGGCCACGCCGTTGAGGCATTGGCGAACGGTGCGCTACGGCATGGCGAAGCGGTCAGCATCGGAACGGTCGCCATTATGCGGGTGTTTGAAGATGCTGGCTTAGCTGAAAAAGGCATCACATCAAAGCTGCGAGACCGTTTTGCGGCAGTTGGCTTGCCGGTGACGGATCCGTTATTGAACTCGCCACAAGTATTGGACAAGGTCAAAAACGACAAAAAAAACCGTCACGGACATCTGAATCTGGTTTACCTAACGGCCATTGGGCATCCAGAGATCAAGTCGATTCCAAGCAGTGAGATTGCTTCATTTTTAAACCTATCGGTGACGAACTGATAGTTTGCTTCAACAATAGTGGCGTTTGGGAAGGCGTCGATATTGCGAACGGATTTTAAGTGGATATTTGAAATAGTTTGAAAAAATTCCGGGGAATGGGATCCTCGGAATTTTTGTGTGGCTTGGGCATGGGAATTAGGTTCTAATTGATAACAAACCAGTGTCTTTAATTGATCGATCTATTTCACCAAATAAACCTGATCATGGATCAAGTCAAACTGGGTAAAGTGCTGATTCAAGTTTTTAACGTCAGGGGTGTTCAGGAGTTTTGCATGCTGCCAGAAGGTCTTTGAATCCGTAGCACCATCCTTTTCGCCGATCACAATAAAATCATAATTCTTGTCAGCTGCCCGAATCTGCTGCAGCAGCTGCCAGTCGATATCAAGGCCATCTGGCGACCAGACCATGATGATCACGTTAACCTGATCCCTGTATTTGTCGAAAGCCTCACTGGCCGTCAGTTTTTCAACCGTTGTGACTGGGTGCTTGCCAGTTTCGTTTTCCTTTGTCCAGTCCTTGGAGTCAGTGGTAAATACCGTTTGGTGGTTATCACGCACGCCTTTTGACAGATAGCCATTACCCGCCATAACCTCCAGCGTTGGCCGACCATGGATAAATTCAGCCACGTCCTTTGCGACCGGAGCGGAAATATACGCCCACATGCCGTAAGTGGTTTCTAAATAATCCCTGAAGTTACGCAGTTTCTTATCAAGATCTGGCAATGCATCGGATAATTCATTCCAGCGCCGGTCACCTTCTGGGTCGCCAGCTGGGAACTTAGCGTTGAGCTGCTGGTAGATAACGTCTTGCGTGTCGTCTGGCAGTAATAATTTTGGCAACGTCTGTGGCAATAGTCTCCGTTTTAATAAGCGGTCTGCCTGCAAGACATTATTGATTAGTATCCTAATAGTCGGAAAATCCGCAAAAAGGTCGTTGTAGTGAGTCATAGTCGCAATGTAGTCATTGGCTTGTGTAGGCTTCTTCGAGCGCGCTATTTTGAGTAATCTTTTCTTTTGTTTCGGGTTCAAGTTTTTGCCTCCAATCATTAAACGCGTCATCCAGCCAATTGGTATGAATGACGCGTTAATTATTTAGTGATGTTTATCGTTATCTAAACCAAGTTCAAGTGATTCCTGATGGGTGATCGGCGTATTATCGTCATCCTCATCAGTTCGACGCGAGCGACCGTGGATGTAGCCGTTCATTAATTGATAAATCGCGTACCGGTCATCTGAAGTGAGCGTCTTTTGGTCGAACTTTAATTCTTTACCAGAGAGAAACAGGCGGTCGAGATCGTATTCATCCCGTTCGGATTTTCCGGCCAGATAATCCATCGTCACATCGAAGAATTCTGCCAGCTTCCGCACTTCCATGTAGGAAGGCACACGGATGCCACGTTCCCAGTTACCGATTTGAGCAGCGGTATTTAAATGGTCTTTATCTGGTTTGAATAACTGATTTAAAGCTGTCGCCAGTTGATCGAGAGTCAAATTCTGACCGCGGCGCAGCGCCCGAAGTCGTTCGGAAAACATGCCCATCACCTCTTACACACTATTGTATACCTAACGCTACGTTTTGTGGGTGTTTGCTGGTTAGTTTTTGCGTTGAAATGCAGTTTGGTTGCCTAAAACGTTCGGAAGACATACTTGTTTTGCGAATCAGAACACGTTGCGGAATAAAAAGAGAATCAATTTACATTGACGGTTAGCCACATCACGTTTGAGGCTAAGTATCTCCTAGTTATTCAGTTTGGGTAGAATTATGGCATCCACTCAGTGTATTTACCACAATCATTACTGCAGCCCCTAGTGGCGATATGGTATGATGTACCCCGTAAACTTTAATTGAAAGCGAAGTGCAAACTTGTGAATAAACGGCTAAAACACTGGCTGATCGGGTTGATTGTCCTCATCGCCGTCATTTGTGTCGGCATCGGTTCAGCAGGCTATTATTTTTATAACATGGCGGTTGCTAGAGGTAAAAAAACTTTTATCAACAACAGTACAGCAATCAAGAAATCGGATCCGCTCTACCGTGAAAAAGCTTGGTATCATAGCGTTAAAAAATATACTTGGCACGAGATGTCAGCTACAAAACATTTGAAACTAGTTGCCAGTTACGTGCCGGCTAACAAGCAAACCAAAAAGACCATTGTTATCGCTCATGGATTCGGTGGCAGCAGTTCTCACATGGGCGAGTACGCCGGTTTATTTCATGAACTGGGCTATAACGTTTTGCTGCCTGATGATCGCGGTGCGGGGCGCAGTCAAGGTAATTATATCGGTTACGGCTGGCCGGATCGGCTGGATTATCTCAAATGGATCCGACAAGTGATCCACAGGAATGGCAGTCAATCGCAGATCGTGGTGTTTGGAACCAGCATGGGCGGTGCCACTACGATGATGATCAGCGGTGAAAAAACACCCAGCCAAGTTAAGGCTTTCATTGAGGACTGCGGCTATACCAGTGTTTACGATGAAATTAAATACCAGGCTAAATCAATGTATAACATTCCAGAATATCCACTGGTGCCCGTTGTGAGTGGCATTAATGAATTAAAAAATGGGTACACCTTTAAACAGGCCAGTGCTTTAAAACAGGTTGCCAAGAATCATAAACCAATGCTCTTCATTCATGGTTCCAACGACAAGTTTGTCCCCACTCGGATGGTTTACCCGCTTTACCGGGCTGATAAGGGTCAAAAACGGTTACTGATCGTTCACGGTGCCGCACATGCACAGTCGTTTGAGCATGCGCCTGCGCTTTATCGTGAGACGATTCACGCATTTTTAGACCGGTATTTTCACTGAGTGAATGCTATAATCTTCTTAGAAACGTTAGTTAAAGGGAGTGGCTAAAGTGGAAACAAATCGCTCGGCGTTCAGTTGGCTGACAATTTTGGCCACCTTTTCAATGGGCGCCATTGATGCGTACACCTACATTGCCCATGATGAAACGTTTGCCAGCGCGCAAACCGGTAACATGATCGTTTTTGCCGTTAAATTTGCACAGGGTGGCATCGGCAAGGCTTGGGTTAATATTCCAATCTGGGTTGGTTTTGCCCTCGGTTGTTTTGTGGCCCAAGCGACCCTGAGCTGGCTGGACAGTCGGCAAACGTTAGGCCGGCGCTATTTGTGGCTAATGAGTATCGTCGTAGCAACGATGCTGCTAGCTGCAGTCGGCCAGATATGGTTCAGCGAACTCGTCTTAATCTTCATCTTAGGTTGGCTGTCAGGCTACGAGCTGACCAGTTTTCGCCAACTAAAGGGCACAACGGTGAATAACGGCATCATGACGGGTAACACTAAGAACCTCATGGTTGGCCTTTACCGTTGGCTGATCGACCATGAAGAGGGCAGCCGCACCAAGTTTATTTGGCTAGCGGTAACCCTGCTTACCTTCATCGTGGGGGCAGGTGGTTCGGCAGTTTTATGTACCATGTCGAATCCTGATTCTGTCATGTGGATTATTTTTGCGCTAAATGCAGTTGGGTTACTGGGTGTTTACTTTGAGCTTAATCGGGACATGGAATAAGCCCACTCAGGTGTGTTATTCTTTCACTGAATAGCGTATAATAATTAACGTGTATCACAACCAATAAAGGGGAAGTGCCAACATGATTATAACTATCATTGGTGTTGTCATGTTAGTGATTGGGCTAGCCGCCGGATACCTGTTTCGACGCGTTAAGTACCAGCACGAAATTGATGTGGCAAACCAACAGGCAGCGGCACTTCGGGAGTCGGCTCAAAAAGAGGCGACTCAACAAGCATCAAAGTATCTTACAAAAGCTAAAGCATCGATTCAGTCAGATCGGCGTTCTACAGAAACCGAACTGGCAGATCAGCAAACGGACATTCAAAATCGCCAGCAACGTCTGGAACAGCGGCAAGTGACTCTCAAACAGATGGAAGAACGTTTGAATCAGCGTCAAACAGGTGTTGAACAGACTCAAGGCGACCTTGATTTGCAACAGACACACCTCGATGAGACTAAGAACCAAGCGCATCGGCTCCAGGCTGACCGTCAAAGTGAGATCTCAAAGCGGGCTGAACTAACGACTGACCAGGCTAAAGACCGGATTCGTAATGACACGGCTCGCAAACTTGATCAAGAAGCTGACGTGACTGTTCGCGAACTGACCGACAACGCTGAAGCATCAGCGGATAAATTTGCTCGGAACTTGATTATTGAATCGATTCAACGTGGGCCAGTTGATTGGGCGCGTGAACACGCTGAGCACAGCGTGTTAGTGCCAACCAACGACACTAAGAGCAAGCTGATTGGCCGTGAGGGTCAGCATATCCGCTTACTGGAGACGTTGACCGGGACTGATTTGGTATTTGACCCCGATCAGCCCAATCTCTTGCTGATCAGCACCCACGACCCGATTCGTCGTGAGACTGCTCGAATTGCAATCGAAAGTTTGCTGGCTTCCCGTAAGATTACGGCCGCTGCAATTGAAAAACAGGTACAGACTGCTCAAAATGAAGTTCTAAAAGACCTTCGTCAGACTGGTGAAAGGGCCGTCAGTCTCTTAAAGGTCGGTTTCATGCACCCAGACTTTATGAAAATTATTGGTCGGTTAAAGTACCGAACGTCATACGGTCAAAACGTTTTGAATCACTCCATCGAAGTTGCTCAGATCACGGGTGTTATGGCCGCAGAATTGGGCGAAGATGTGCGTTTAGCTAAACGGGCCGGACTGCTGCATGACATTGGGAAAGCAATTGACCACGAAATTGAGGGTACCCACGTTGAAATCGGGGTTGCGCTTGCGAAGGCCTTTGGTGAAGATCCCGTTGTCATCAACGCGATTGCTTCCCATCATGGTGACGTAGAAGCGACCTCCCCGATCTCAATTCTGGTGGCGGTGGCAGATGCCGTGTCTGGTGCCCGTCCTGGGGCTAGAAGCGAGTCAGTTGAAGAGTATATCAATCGGCTTCATAGTCTGGAGAAGATCGCCAACGACCACAAGGGTGTGCAGGAAAGTTATGCCATCCAGGCTGGCCGGGAAATTCGCATCGTGGTTCAGCCAAAGGTACTTGACGATGATGCCAGTGCTGCTTTGACTGAGGACGTGAAAAACCAGATTGAACAAGATCTCACCTATCCTGGGAAAATCAAGGTCACCACGATTCGTGAATTACGAGCGGTCCAATACGTTGGTGATAAACCAACGAAGAAGAAAAAGAAAAAGCGAGCTTAAGTTAACTTGGGCTCAATCAAAAACGCTCAACCGTTTAGTGCGGCTGAGCGTTTTTGAGATATTTAGAATCTAAAATTCAGGTCTTAATACCAATTTCTGAACTTCGCGACTCGTTTGAAGGCGTAGCCACGTTTCAAATGATTTTTAGTCGGATTCAAGTAGAGTTTAGAACCGGTTCGATAGAATCGATAACTCCAGGTACCACCACGGAAAAAACCATTTTGTTTGACATGCATTCTCATGTAATAAACTTTACCACTTTTATGCCATATAAGTTTACTGCCAAAGACTCCAGGCATACTTGATTCACCCATGAAAAAGCGGCTACTTGTAATCTTGAGTTGTGTTGCAAATCCTGCTACTCCATCCTTCTTCCGAGGAATTGTATTTAACCATTTGCCACGTAAGGTAGCTGGTGCCCCTCTATGCCAAGTTGTTTTAGCCTGAGCTGGCATTGTTGCAGTGGCTGACAGGCCAAAAGATACCCCTAATATTAAAGCAATTTTCCCAAACTTATTCATTGCACTTTCCCCTATCTATTCATTCTTTACGATCAAAGTTGTTCAATTTT
>NZ_WNJO01000002.1 GCF_009720675.1 Secundilactobacillus folii
GAGTTAGCTATAACTTCTTGCCAACTCTATAAGTATATCTCACTGCCCATGTCATGTCAATTAAAACTTCGAAATAATTTTCTGAGGTTTCAATATCTATCTGAAGCAGCTTATCCAATATACCGCTTTGCAAAAGGAATGTCAAACATGTATTTATAAATATTTGAAACTCATGTCCGTCGCCCTTTAGCGAAGCAACTTTAATAATATATCATCATAATAAACGTGTGTCAACGGTATTCCTCAAATTAATTCCATTTAGTGTCTAATGAATAGTTGCCGACCGTCATTGGGGTGCCGTCTCAAATATTGCTTGGTGAACCGTGCTACTGCTAATTTATCGGTTTGGTCAATCTGAGCAATTTTCATCGCCGTTAAAAGTTGACGATAAAAATCATCCGCCTTGCGATCATATAAGTTCACTAACTGATCATGATGTTGAATGACCCACTGTCGAAGTTCTTCATAACGAGCAGGGCGGACAACATTGAGTAGTAATGAGAGCGCAGTTGGAATCAAGGCAAATAATGTCGCCTTTTTCTCGTCTGCATTTAATAATTGTACGAACCGATTAATAAATAAGTCATTTAATTGAGCAGCCGTCCAATCTTCTGGCTGCATGCCGTATCCCTCCACAAGTACCTGAGCCGTGATTGTTACGATCAGTTCCACTTGCCGACGTTGATCTTCAGTTAGATTATTCATCATTGGTGTCGAATCAATTTGATCTAACCACTGGTCAAGCTGATTATCAAAGGTCATCATAATCCCTCCTCGTGGTCACAATTATATGAAAGACAAAACAATAATACAAACTCTTTACTTTCTACTAAGACCAATTCAAATCTACAGACTTATTTAGTGATATCATGTATGCTTGTTAGACGAAAACTATTAATGAAGAGGAAATTAATCATGACAGAAGTTGTTATCTTAAGCGCAGTCAGAACACCGATCGGTAAGATGGGACGCCAATTCGCTCAGCTTTCCGCCGTTGAGCTCGGGGCAATTGCTGCTAAAGCTGCTATCGCGCAGGCGCAACTTTCGCCAACACAAATCGATCAGGCAATTATTGGCAACGTGTTACAGGCTGGTTCAGGGCAAAATGTTGCCCGTCAAATTGCTCTAAATAGCGGTCTGCCCAGCACAACAACCGCAATGACCATTAACCAAGTTTGTGGTTCCGGTATTAAAGCCATTCGTTTGGCACAGTCCGCAATTGTAATGGGCGATGCGTCTATTGTACTTGCAGGCGGAACAGAGAGCATGTCAAACGTTCCCTATCTTCTTCCAGACATGCGTCGGGGAAAGGGATACGGTGAAACCAAAGTACTAGATGGCCTGGAGCATGATGGCCTCCGCGATGCATTTGGCAATGAACTGATGGGTATCACCGCCGAAAATGTCGCGCGTAAATACCATGTCAGCCGTAACGACCAGGACGCTTTTTCATATCAATCACACATGAAAGCACTAGCAGCCACCCAAAACGGACGGTTCACGGACGAAATCGTCCCGGTAACAGTCAAAGGAAAAACACCAGCCACCATCAGCACTGATGAACCAATTCGACCTGACACCTCGATGACGGCTCTTGCAAAACTTAAACCCGCATTCCAAACTAATGGCACCGTAACTGCTGGGAATGCAGCTGGCTTAAACGATGGCGCAAGTATGTTAGTTTTAATGGCTAAGGATGCCGCCGATGCAGCAGGCCTCAATTACATTGCAGTTCTAGACGGCTATAAAGAAGTTGGCATCGATCCTGCTATTATGGGCTATGCACCATACTACGCCGTGACCGATCTGCTAAAAATGCAGAGCCGCTCAATTAGTGATATCGACCGTTTCGAATTAAACGAGGCTTTTGCCGCGCAATCAGTAGCCGTTTCACGAGACTTAAAAATTCCTGCAGATCGGCTTAATGTCAACGGGGGCGCAATTGCACTGGGTCATCCGGTGGGCGCTTCAGGAGCTCGGATTTTAACCACCTTAGTTCACGAATTAGAACACGATCAGCTCAATAGTGGCATGGCCGCAATCTGTATCGGCGGTGGTATGGGCATCGCACTCTCAGTTCATCGGGGCTGATCCCTCTGCCAGAGCTAATACCACTAAATAGCACGATGTCACTGTTCGCATAATTCGTAAACAAGACAAGCAATATCAAGATAAATTAGAAGCACCATCAAAAATAAGGCTGCTAAGAGCGCCCTGGATCAGACAGGGATTTGCACTTAGAGCCTTATTGCTGTGCTTTTTGCACCTAACTACTCTTTTTCAATTGACTGAGCTTCTTGAAACGGCGCATCCAAGTCAAAAGAAACCGGTCGCCGAAGTGAAACACTCTTTGCGGTCACATTGCAGTCCAAAGCGACAACGTGAACACCCGCTGCTTTTGCGGCTTGAATAGCGGCTGCTAATTTTGGAGCACGCTGGTGATAAATAGTCATCCGCTGAGCATAGTCCATTTGAACCACGAAAAGCAGGTAAGTTATCGCACCTTCTGATACAGCGCGAATTAACTCGTGAACGTGTTTGACCGCTCGCACAGTTGGGGCGTCAGGAAAGGCGACCACGCCGTTATTTTCGAGTGTGACGCCCTTGACTTCGATCCATAGGTCCTGGCCGGTAACCGTTTCAGCCCAAAAATCAATGCGCGATTTATCGTAAACCGTTTCAGGCTTGAAGCGTTTTAATTCTGGCATGCCTGGTAAATGCAGTTGCTGAGCCTGCAAAGCTTCTTTAACGATCAAATTTGGTAACTGGCTGTCGATGTTGACCCAGTGTTTATCGTCCTTCTTTACGGCTACCAAATCATAATCCGTTTTTCGTGTTGGCTTCGGTTGATAATTCAACGCCACAGTGACACCCGGAATAAAGATCTCTCGGCCTCGGCCCGTATTCTTAACGTGCGTCGTCACCCGCTGGTCACCCAACTGACAGTAAGCAATAAACCGGTTGGGTCTTTCAATAAACGTTGCCAATTTGATGTCCTCATACTGCATTGACCACACCTCCTAGCATTTATTATGGCGCCGGAGCTTTTTAAAATGCAATGAGAAGTGTAGAATTCTATTTGAGCAAACAATTGTTTAGAAGGTGAAAAATCATGTCCGTCAGTTACTTAAGGCGCGCTGTTGAATCAGATTTACCCGCGATCAAAAGGATTATCAGCGACGCTAAAGCGTATCTTAAGGCACAAAAGATCAACCAATGGCAGGATGGCTATCCTGACGATGCCATTTTAAAGCAAGATATCGAAGATGGAATTACTTACGTCCTCATCATTGATAACCAGCTTGCTGGTACTGCTGCTCTTCATCAGGGAATCGATATCGACTATCTGAAAATCGATGACGGCAGTTGGAAAAATGGAATCGACGCGCATTACACCGCCATCCATAGAATTGCTCTTGCCGGTAATTTCCGGGGAAAACATCTTTCGGAAAAACTCATGAGTGGTCTCATTACGATCTCCAGCCTCTTAGGTTTTAAAGATATCCGAATCGATACCCATCCAGAGAATGTGGGCATGCAGCGCGTTATTACAAGTAACGGTTTTGAAAAACGCGGGAAAGTGTACATGCATAGCAGCAACGACCTGCGTATCGCCTATCAACTGTTGATTGATTAATCAAAGGGGTGAAAGTCTTATGACCAATCCGGATATAGCCGTCCAAATTAAATTAGCGATCCTCTTTGCAGTGGGTCTCATCGCTGTACTAACTATGATTACTTTCAATATTCGTCAGGATCACCGAGTCGCTTTAACTTCGACTTTACCACTCATCGTCGTTGCGGCTTTCATGCTGATGGTTTTAATCTTTCTGGCGTTACTGTAAAGGGCAGGTAAACAAACGATTTTCAAATCAACCAGATTAGAATCAAAAGAGGCTGGGCCAGAAGTCAAAATTGGTAAGTATCGAACTGATTTCTTAACCCAGAGATAGTTCATATTGTTATTTAATCTCAACTCTAACCGTACATCAAAACACAGGTTCCGGCCACGTAACCCAAGAGCACCGCAGATTCCAAAAACCAGGAATCTACGGTGCTCTTTACTGATATTCTGGGATCTAACCGAGTTTTGCCCCACTCTGTTAGTCCTATTACAAACTAAATTCACTCAGAAACTTACTTTCTTTGCTTTCGAATCACAGCCAAACCAAGCGTTATCAATAATCCAATGAGAAAAGCGGTAATCCCGATAGCTGACACGAGGCGTCCAACCTTCAAACCAGGAGTCTGATAGGTCAACCTAATTTGATGGTTCCCTGCCGGAATCTTAGCACCGACAAAACCAACGTTAACTTTTTGAGTTGCTGTTGGTTTGCCATCAACTGTTAGCTGCCACCCCTTTGAATAGGGAATTGAAGTTGTCAAAACGCTGGCTTGCCGATTATTGCTTGTGCCAGTAACTTGGTCATTAGTCACTTTCAGTTGACCCAGACTCTGTTTTTGCAACCGAGCCGTTTTTTGTTTATAGGACTGTCCAAATGGTACTGCAATGATCCGAACGTGTTTGAAACTGATCTGATTTGCCCGGTAAAATGCCAGATGAATATGAGTTCGAGCTTTCGTTGAATACCCAAGATTTAGTAACGCTGAACCCTTCTTTTCATAATCTGACATATTATTAATTCCAAGTTGTTGCACAGATGCTCTCTTGTTCATTGTGCGAACAAGGATCGCATACGACTTAAAGTAGCCGTGATTCAAATAATAGCGCCAGTAACGTAACTTTTGGCCCTTTGAAAACGGCACGTTAGCCAGCATTGCTCGCCGAGCGCGATAGGATAAGCGGGTCTTTGTCGACGGGAAGCGCGTCTTGATGCCATCAAATTCAATGTAAAGCTCGCTATTTTGATATGCCGACGGATTCTTCAAGGTAATCGTGTAATAGGCATTCTGTCCCAAATCATCACTGGTCATTTCTTTTAAACCATGCTGATTTTTAGCATTATTAGCCGCCACGATCGACCGGTTTTCTTCCAGTAACCGTACGATCGAATTCGACGGGTGCTGAAGTTGGGCATAATCACGATACTGTGCATCTTTCACGGGACTCATCACGTTTGAAAACGTCGGGTTCCTAACCAAGGAAGCAGTCGTGTTATGTGTCAGACGATAGACGCCTGCCTGCCCAAGCGTCGTGATTGGCAAGGATCGCATTTGGACAGTGTATGGTACCGTTTTAGCTGTTGTAGCAGCCTTAACGGTCTTAACACCACTTGCCTTTTGACTCGTTAGCGCACCGTCCAAGAGTGCCTGTTCCTTATTTGGCGCTGATAATTTATGATAAGCAGAATTATTCAATTGTGCGGTTTGTGTATAGGCTAACGGCAGCGCATACGGATTTCGATAAATGACGGTACCGGAGTTATTATCCAAACCATAAACCAGTTTATTGTGGAATAAGAGTACCTTACCACGCCGACTTTTGACGATTTTAAAGCCGTACGGAATCTTCGACTGACCAACTTCGTCAGCGCGGGCAAACAGGTATTTAACGTTTAGTAAAGAACTCATTGTGGTCCGATTATCCACGTTTCGAGTCGGATTATTCATCGTGTTTTCACTGTTTCTTAACGTCTGGTTGAACTTGTTAACCGTGCCACTTTGAACTGAAAAGTATGAACTGATTGAATGCATATTTAGCAGCATTGGAATGTTATTACCAGCACTTCCCATTGAATAATAATCCGTCGTGGTCGCCGTTCTGTAAAACGAACGATCATGCTTCGCTAAATAGCGGTTAGCGTAGTCATAAAATGCTGACGTCCAGTGGGTAGCAACACCCCGGCTTAATTCTGAATTTGCTGATGGACTATAGTCTGTGCTGTAAAAGCTGATGCCTGCACTAGCAGTATTGACGATCACCATTGCCAGTAGAGCGTACTTCATTCGGGCACCTTTAAGGCCGCCAAGAATACCATAGCCCACCACAACTAATGTCATGAGATAAATGCCATACATAATTAAATGGTGCGTAGATAAGTCAAAGCTGAAGCCGTTGCCGAGCCAGACTAAGGCCAATAAAATCACGGTGCCCCAAACAAACCATTTGAAATCGGCTAGATCAAGCTCTTGAAGATGATCAATAAATAAACCGGAAACCAGGGCAAACAGCAACTGTGTCAACATGACCCAACGGTTGGAAGGCGTGCTCATCACGTTCATGATGGCAGCAAATTGCGGTAATAAAAGTGCCACAGCAATTAGCAAAAACGTGATATTGATCATCAAGTAACGCTTAAAGTGCCGTAACGACCAAATCATCGCAATCAGTGATAAGCCGGCTGTTCCCATGACGACCCAATAATACATTTGACCATTAGAATTCAAAATAGCGTTTGGCAGCTTCATATAATAAATTGGCGGGTAAAATTTTAACCCGTTAGCAAAGTTCGAGCTGCCAGAACGTGATGAATTCAGCATCGATAAAATATTTGGCAACAGTACCATGGCCGCAATCATGAGTGCCATGACCACTGTGGCTACAAAATAGCCAAGGGAACGTGGCAGTGACCGCACCAGTTCGCCCTTTCGTTTTAAATCGATGTAGCGAATAATGGCAAATGCCAATGAGCCAAGTCCTAATAAATAAGCAAAATAGACGTTACTGATCAAGGCAATTGCTGTAATTGCAACTAGCCAAAGGAACGACTGCCCATGATAGATCTTATCGATAGCCACGCAAAGCAGTGGGAAGAAAATCATCGGCAGCAAGAAAAATGGGTGATGAAAACTGACATAAAAAGAATAACTGCAAAACGTATAGATCAACGAACTAATTAAGCTGCCGCTACGCTTCAAATGCATTTGACGGGCAAATACTAAAAATGCCAAACCAACAAAGTACAAACGTAAAATCGTGAGCAGCTGGAAACCAAGTTCAATTTTGCCAGCTGGAAAGAGGGCAATTAAATAACTGAAAGGATCACCAACCACGTAGTAAGCAAAGGTCGTCATTTGATCGGCACCTAGCCCTAAGTTCCATGACCAACCGAATAACGACTGGTGAGCTGTCCCACGTAAGATGCGATAGAACTCCTCCAGAATCGGATAGTGCTGTGCGATGCCATCAACGCTCCAGATATTAGTTTGGCCATTTAATCGCAACACACCAAACGAACATACTACAACGAACACGAAAGCAATAGAATAAACGACCCACACCGGGATTTTCTCATAAACTTTTCTCAAAACAAGCTCGCTCCAATTTCAAAAATTAACTGTCTATATTATGCCATGATTTCAACTTTGATAACAAACCTTACGGCAAGTTTGACCTACGCACTAATTTCTTCTTGAACAAATGAAGTCTCAACTCGTCACTGCAACTGACTGATATCCAAACCCTAAATTAGCGGTAGCTCGACAAAGAGCCACCCATAGCGTGATAAATAATTTCACTATTCCGTAATCGGCCTAACAATCTTAAGAAAGATTAAGATTTTCTCAAGATCCAGACAGATTGCAGAGAAATGGCCACTTGCCCTTGGATCGGCCCAAAGTCGGGGGTCGTTCATCCCATTAAATTTGAACTAACTGATCTGCCGAAAGCAGATAAAGATACTTCTCAAAAACGGATTGATGAAGCATTTTCTCAAGTGCTAATGCATACAATCGTAATTGTCCTTCATAACGATGCTTAATTTTTGACACTGCGTCAGAACGTTTTGAAACGTAATCAGTCTTGTAATCAAATAATATAATGCCTTCCTGGGTGACAAAATAGCCGTCAATGATTCCGTGAATTAAAATCTTAGCAGTCTTATCGGTCACTTCGCTGAACACATCGTGAGCTGGCAACAGTAGTGAAAACGGCGTCTCACGTTTTAAACTATCCTGATGTTGAAGAATCGTTTGTCCAAATTCACTCTTAAAGAAATTCACAATTTGTGGCTGATTGATCCGTGCCGCCACCGCTTCTGGCATCACCTTTTGGGTCACAAGCCGATCAATTACATGCTGCACCGCAACGAGATCTACTGGCTGAGATACATCCAGTTCCTGCAACACTAAGTGGGTTGCCGTCCCAATTTCTGCAGAGGTTGGTGCTGTCACAGTTTGCATGAAGGCTGGCTGACCTAATTCGTGCGTCACAAACCGGTTGCCCGCTTGAGTATTTTGCCAATCCGGCTGATAATCACCTAGCTGCTTAATATCCGGGTCTTCAAATAACCGCTTAATTTCAGAAACTGATTGATAAGCAGTGGTCATTGTTTCTGGCAGATGCTGGTATTTGAAATTCATGAGTTGGTTGATCTGATCGATGTTAACCTCTGAATAATCCGTCACCTGTGCTTGAGCTTTAAGGCCTACTAACCACTTTTCACCAGTCTCAGGTTTCATTCGTGGCCCCATGTTCAACAAATCATCCGCTGAATAGAAATGAATATCGAACTGGGTCTGATCATCTTTGAGCGCCGGCAAAACTTTCCCCTCCGGATTGAGTTTGAAGTTCGGATGACGCATCAAAGCCATCCCGATCCACTTCAAGAAGGTCGGTGATTTTTCACGTAAATTGGCGTTCAACACCAACGTTTCGTCATGGTTGGCCGCTGCCCAACTCTTAATAAGACTTTCTTGACCGTCACACTGTCCCACAATGTATAGCTGCTGCTCAGCACGTGTGAGCGCAACGTACAGTTTACGCATTTCCTCGGCCAAAGCCTCCTTACGCGTGGCTGCTTGAATCACTAATTTAGGTAAGGTTGGCGCCGTCACTCTGGTTTGTGGGTCAAAGTAGTCAATACCGATGCCCAGTTGATTATTCAAAACTGCTGCATCCGTGAGTTCTCGCATGTTGAACTGTTTAGAGGCATTCAGCAGAAAAACTACTGGGAATTCCAGTCCCTTACTACCGTGGATCGTCATGACCTGAACGGCATTTTCAGTCGCCCGAGTTTTGGCCTCAGCTAAATCATGCTCATTTCGCTGCATCCGTTCAATAAACCGAACGAACTGGAAAAGTCCTTTGAAGCCGTTTTGTTCGTAGTCGGACGCCCGCTCATACAACGCGTGCAAGTTAGCCTGTCGCTGTGGGCCCGCCGGCATACCCGCAACGTAGTCCAGAAAGCCCGTCACCTGATAGATCTGCCAGATCAGTGTCGCTAACTGTTTTTGACGTGCAGTCGTTTGAAACTGCCGCAGCTGAGTTAAGAAGCGCTGTACTTTGGGATAGAGATCATCTGCGTAATGATCGCCGGCATAATCGGTTTGGTATTGTTGGTCAAAGTGCAGTAATGCGGTGTAGTAATCATCGGTTTTATCCGTCACTCGTAGGTAGGCTAATTCATTTTCATTTAATCCAACGATTGGTGACCGTAAGACCGCGGCCAACGGAATATCCTGATAGGGATTATCAATGATCTGTAGTAACGACATCATGATTTGAACTTCAGTGGTCTTAAAGTAACTCTGCGCATCATTAATTTGAACCGGAATATCAGCTCGGCCAAATTGATCTTGGATCTCTAAATTACTGTTCCTAGTCGAAGACAGAATAGCAATATCTTGAAACCTCAAGCGGCGTAACTTTTGTTCTGAACGGTCCCAAATTTCAGTATTTTGAGCCAACAATTCGCGGATTTTCTGGGCAATCAATGTCACTTGTCCCTCATCGCCATCAGGAACGTCTTTGCCTGTTTGCTCACTTTCAACGCCAGTATCATAAATCATAAGTGAAGCCACGTTAGGCAACGTTTGAGGATAATTTGCACCATAAACTAATTTAGCAGGTCCTTCATACTTAATCTGACCCAACTGCTCATCCATGATTTGTGTGAAAATCAGATTGGTGAAATCATCTACGTTTTCCATCGACCGGAAATTCTCCGCCAGGGTGATTTCTTTGCCAGCGTGCGGATCAGCCTGGTAGTGATTGAATTTATCAATAAACAGTTTGGGTTCGGCCAACCTAAATCGGTAGATTGATTGTTTAATATCACCCACCATAAACAAATTACCAGGATCATCGTGCGCCAGAGTAGTGACGATGGCTTCCTGTAATTCATTAGTATCCTGATATTCATCCACCATGATCTCGTGGTAGTCCTTTGACAACTGCTGCCGAACCGCAACCGCTTCATCAGAAGTCGCCTGAAGAATGTCCAAAGCGAAGTGTTCAATATCGCTGAATTCCCAAACGTGTCGGCGACGCTTCTCGGCATCATACGCCCGCGCAAAAGTTTTCACGACCTTGGTCAGTTCCACCACAATGTCGTGACTATTCACAATGGCTGTGACCGTTTCATCTTCAGGTAGAGGCATTAGTTTAGCCGCTTGTACTAACGCGTCTTTAGCGTTATCACGATGACTGACATACCGGTCTTTAATCAGTTGATAATCATCGTACTCTGCAGCCTTTTTAGTAATGCTTGGTAAGCGACCCCATGGAAATTCATTGAGGCCTGCCCGGAGACCGTCCCAATTAAGTTCATCCATATGAAACTCAGATAAAGTCGTTAAAAGGTCATTAACATAGCTAACGGCCTTGTCGATCTGTTGTTTTGCAGCAAGTTCACGTGCCTGTTGCAATTCAGTTTGGGCAATATTCAGTTGCTGCTGAATCAGTGGCAAAACCTGTTTTTGCACCAGCTCACTGGCCATTAGCGAGCCCTTGACTTCGTAGTTTTCAGCTAGGGTATCCAACCAGCTCGCCGGGTCAGGCTTAGCGCTCATGAACTGAAACACTTGCAGCACTTTATCCGTCAAGCCGTCGTCACTGCGATCGTTAGAAAAATTAATGGCTAGCCGCTTAAAAGCACCGTCTGCATCGTTAGCATACAGTTGTTCGCGAACGTCATTCCAAACCGCATCCTTTAACAGGTCACTTTCTGATTGGTCACCAAGAATCCGAAAAACTGGATCCAGATCGATCAAATAGTAATAACGCGCAACAATTCGCTGACAAAAAGCGTCCAACGTACTGATATCTGCTACTGGTAAAACTGCCAGCTGTCGAGATAAGTAACGTTGTTCACTGTCATTAGCCTCACTGATCCGCTGTCGCAAAGCCTTCTCGATCCGCTCCTTCATTTCAGCAGCAGCCGCGCGGGTGAACGTCACGATCAGTAAATTTTCGAGACTTTCGTGTGCCACCACCATATTGATCACGCGGTCGACTAGCACTCGCGTTTTACCAGACCCAGCTGAGGCGGAGACCAGTAAATTCGTCTGATGAGTATCTAATACTTGTTGTTGACTCTTAGTGTATTTCACGACGTTTGACCTCCGCTTCAATTTGTTTCAAGATATTATTCTTACCTAATGGCGCCGTTTGGAGACGATAATTATTTTCCGGCAGCATCGGATCAAATTGCATGATGGCAGTGAACGGCGAATTGGTCATGGCTGTGGAATTCCCGCTCAGAGGTTTGTAAGGGTTCAAGGCCACCTGACCATCAAAAATCGCGTTGCCTGCGTCAACAATTTTCATTTCGGTGTAGTGAAGTAAATTATCCAGCTGTTCCATCGTGATGATCGAACTTTTCGCCGTGGTCGACCCATCTTTTTTTAACGCGAACGGAAACACTTTAGCAGCGTGACTGGGCTTAAGCTCTGGCTCTAAAGCGTGGATCAGATCCGTGTCGGCCACCAGAATTCCTTCGTATCGTTCCTTAGCCAATAACGCACTTGAGACGTCTGATTTCACGTCGGTGGGCTTTAAGCGCGGGTTTTGTAAATGCATATAAAGGGCCCCAGCCAACTGTGCTTCCTGTTCATCTGTGATCAGGGGCATATTTTGACGGACAACATCGAGATAGGTCATCATCTGCATGGCGATCCCCTCGTAAATTTCGTTAAACTTGACCGTTCGTTCACTCGACTTATAGTCTACAATGCCAACATATTCGTTATTAGGCAGCTTCAAAGTATCGATTCGATCAATCTTGCCTCTAACCCGAATATGCTTATTATTTTTCAAATCAAACGTCAATGGCGGTAGACCATTCTCATTATTCATGTGACCAAACATGACTTCCGTTTGCCGAGCTCTCATCGGCGTGTAGCGGCTCTGTTTCTGGAACGTTGCCGCCATTTGACGAACGACGCCGATCAACTGGCCCTTAATGAATTGCATCCGTTCACTGCTGTTTAAAATCGCATACTGAAGGTTATTTGAATCGTTAAGAATTTGTGAAGTAATTTCACCAATTAATTCATTAAGCTGCTGGTCGTCCAGTTTTGCCAGATCAATGTGCTCGCCATTGACCCGTTTCATCAGTAGATCCATCGCCGCATGGAAGAATTCGCCGGTATTAGCGGGTGAAAGTTCAAATTCGTCGCGTTCCCGCAGTTTCAACCCGTATTTTAAAAAGTAAGCGTACTGGTTCCGATAAAATTCCTCCAGCTTAGAGATCGAACTATTGATCGTGGTGTTATATAAACCGGTAACGATTTCCGCATCCAGTTGAACCGGCTCGTTTCGGTAGGAAATACTACCTAGTAGCTTTTCGGTTAACGGCTGAATGTCACCGTGGTTCAATACCTGGTAAACGTACTGCCATGAAGGACTCAAGTGGACGTTTCGTTCCCGGCTGTCATTACTTACCTGAATTAAATGGCGCAGCGTAGCCCGCTTAGCACCCAAATAGGGCGTTAAGTCCTGCTGATCAGCTCGGGGAGCTGCCGTATGTGTCTCAATCGGTAAATTAAAGTGTTTCTGGATGCGGTTTAAATATGGGCTGATTTGGTTTTGGGTATCATCACCCGCGTTGATTGGATAACTGAAGATCAAACGTTGACTGGGGGTCATAAAAGCCAAGTAGTTGAGATATGGTTCACCCTGCAGTGTCACGATGCCACCATCATTCAAATATTCGCCATCCGGTAGTGTCAGTTTATCGCGGTCCTGATCATTTAATAAATGAGTTGGTAACGTTGTATCAGGCATTGTCTTATCCGTCGCACCGATTATAAAGGTAATCTTACGGTTATTCATTTGGATAATGCCGCTCTCAGAAATTGTCACTTGATCCAAAGTTGAGGGAATCTGCGAATAATCGGCGCCCTCAAAACCGGCTTGCAGCAGCGCCAGAAAATCTTCGGATTGAAATAGTCGGTCACCCAAAATATTGACGTATTCGTCTAACAGGTCGCAAAACATTTGCCAGACCTGTTCTGGCTGACCAGCCTGAACCAAATCACCCGCAGTGATTGCATCATCGCGCCACGCCAATAACTGATCAGTGACGCCGTTATCGGTCATAAAGGTCACGAGCAGTTTTGCTGCTTCACGGCCGTTTTTCACCTGGTCTAGCCGTTTGAAAAAGGGTGCCAATGTGTCGCGGACAAACCTTCGAATACCATTGATTTGATCAGAAACTGTCTGGTCAGCGGTCGTCACAGTCCCAAGGTCATCACTGCGCAATTGTGCATAGGGCCAGTCCGCTTTTTGGGTCCATTTCGATCCTTGATAACCCATTTTGAGCACCCAATTTTCAGTTTTAAAAAGTGCGTCACGAAAATCTTCGATGGCCATAAAGTGCTCATCATCAAGTTTGGGAATCAAAAGTTCCGTTTTCAGTAAACGCATCACATCGGCGTATTGAAAATGCCGGCGCTTAATTTCAAAAATGGCGTCGATCAGCTCTACTAAGGGATGATCAGCCATTGATTGCTGAACATCACTAAAGTACGGAATCTCTTGAGCATTCATAATCGGTGCCAAAATCGTAGCGTACTGATCCAAATGACGGGTTAAAATTAAAAAATCGTGATAACGATAGCCCTTTTCGGCGACCAATTGCCGAATCGTAGCTGCCACCCGAGCAACCTCCGCGTAACGGTTATCAGCCTGCACGATTTGAATTCGGTTTGGCTGCTGCAAAAAAACTGTTTTGGAAGATGCTACACCAGTAGCAGATTGCTGCCAAAAGTCTTCTAATTGCTGCAGCTCTGAGGTGGTTTTCACCTCTGTCGCCCGAATATCTTTCAGGACTGGTACAGAAAGCGCGCGAGCCGTTTGATAGAGACGCATGTATGTCCGAGCCGGCTGGAAAAATAAGCTCTGCTGGTTAATGGTGTCAGGTGTAGGCGTCCCATGGTCTAAAATCAATGCGACTTTAACTTCTGCTGCTCGCTGCATCAGCGTCGTCAGCAACTGCATCTCCTGAGCAGAGAACTGAGTCTGCGAAAAACCGTCAAAATAAAAATGGGCGTGTGAGAGGTCAACGTTACTCAAGTAACCACTTAACTGATTCAACAAATCGGTATTGGCCACGTACTTATTGACCATGGCAGTTTCAAAACTATCATAGATCAGCACGAGGTCATGTAGCTTAGCGTCCAAGTCAGCACTGGTTCCAGTGAGCTTTTCAGCCACTTGCTGAAGATCAGAAACAGTGACCCGGCCGGTTTTAAGTTCCAGCAATTGACGAGTTAGCAAACTGATGAATCCCGGCCGGTCAGCTTCACCAGCAAAGAGGCGTAATTCATCTTGATGATCTAAAATGGCTTGGTACACCAGCATGTTCATCCCAGCCTGGGAGATTCGAGGTAACTGATATGCCGGTTCATTTTTCATAAAATACCATGCTAGACGGGTTAGTGAAAGGACTTGAACTGCCGATTGTGCGTAGGCGCCCTCGTCGTTTCCTGAAATGGCTGCTAACCGGGATAAAACCTGAACTTCTGACTCAAATTTAATGTGATTCGGTACTAAATAATAGTACTGATCTTCAGGGTGATCTTGATAAGTTCGCGCAAGTTCGCGCAACAAGCTTGCCTGATGATCTACACTCGCTTTACCGGTCACAAATTGTAACGTCATTGTTGTCGTTCCTTTCCACATCGCTGCTCCAAAAGCAATTTTTACACGGCAGATTACCGCACAGTTAATCACTTTAACCGTTACTCAACCACATTCGAAATTTAATAAATCCATTCTAGCATATTTGAACGTCTGTTCGGGTTGTATTTACAAACTTTACATTCTTGTTTCACGTGAAACATCTTGCGAAGCCTCCCAACCCAAGTAGGCGTTGAAGTCAAAAAAATCAGGTTTCCAGTTCAAACGCCACTGAAAGCCTGATTTCACCAAGCCTAAGGATTAGACTCTAATTCATTTCAATATGATTTTCTTTTAAAACCGCATTGGTATAGCGTTCTAAATCAGCTAATACCTCGGGATCATCATTATCGTGCGCCGCCTGACTCTCTGCGATTGCCCACCTTGCCAAATTATCTGTAATGGGCACAATATCTTGCAAAATTCGCATATCTGCCTGGTCAACGTGCGCTTTTCGAATCTCTCGAAAACTATCATAATCCGTAATTAGTCTTAAATTATCCCCGCTGTCACGTTCTGTAGATTCAAAGATTACAAAATGTGACGTTCGGTTGGCCTCATCCATTTGAGATTTAAGCAAATTCAACTGTTCAGGATTGGTCTTGATTGCCACTACACGTCACCTCTTTAATTATATTTTACCAAATTTTTATCCAGTAAACGAGGTGTCAAACAGAGATTAACGGTATTTTAAATACATTACTGCCTACTGGCGAACCTGACCATCACCATAAATAATGTACTTAGTTGATGTCAGTTCATGCAAGCCCATTGGACCGCGAGCGTGTAGCTTTTGTGTGCTAATGCCGATTTCAGCTCCGAAACCAAATTCGAAGCCGTCCGTAAAGCGGGTCGAGGCATTGATGTAGACGCAAGCGGCGTCAATCTGCTGCAGGAAGCGCTGACCGTTTTGGTAGTTATCCGTGATGATTGCCTCTGAATGCTTAGTATTATGCGCGTTAATGTGGGCGATCGCTTCGTCTTCGGAATCAACGACCTTAACTGCCATGATCAAATCGTTGTATTCCTCGTCCCAGTCTTCATCGGTCGCCTTGATCATTGTGGGAACGATTGCGCAGGCCCGTTCATCACCGCGTAACTGGACGCCTTGATCGGTCAGAGCAGCTGCAATCACCGGTAAATAATCATCCGCCACCGCACTATGGATCACTAGTTTCTCGGCTGCGTTACAGACCGATGGCCGTTGAACCTTAGCGTTAACAGTAATGTCAACCGCCATCTGTAATTCGGCATACTGATCCACGTAAATATGGCAGTTACCAGCGCCCGTTTCAATGACCGGAACCTTTGCGGTAGCAACGACCCGTTGAATCAAGCCACGACCGCCACGTGGAATTAGGACGTCCAAATACTTGGTGAGGGCCATCATTTCATTGGCCGTCTCATGGGAGGTATCGTGAACAAGCTGCACTGAATTTTCGTCCACACCCAGCTCTTTCAAAGCTGCTCGCAGCACATCACTGATAGCAATATTGGTCTCAATGGCTTCCTTGCCACCCCGCAGCATAACAGCGTTACCACTTTTAAAGCTTAACGCTGAAGCATCCGCCGTAACGTTCGGTCGGGCTTCAAAGATGATGCCGATCACGCCCAGCGGAACCCGCTGTTTGCCAATCATCAGACCAGCTTCGTTTTTCCACATTTTGTCAACGCTGCCGATTGGATCCGGTAACTGTGCAACCTGTCTCATCCCAGCTGCCATCTCGGCGATTCGCTGTTCAGTTAGCGTTAACCGGTCGACGAAGCTGGCTTTTAGGTCAACTGCATTTGCAAGGTCGCGTTGATTGGCTGCTAAAATGTCATCCGTATGAGTAACCAGCGCACTGGCCATCGCTTCCAACCCACTGTTGCGCTGCTGATTAGATAACTGCGCCAGTTGGGTCTCAGCCCGTTGTGCGCGCTGTCCCATCGTGTCTAACTGACTGCCATTGATCGTTTCACTAGCCATGTTGAACCGCTCCTTTCTCTTCAGGGGTAAACCAAGTCCCAATCGGTGTACCAGCTAAAATATCTAGAATAATTGCCGGGTCGGCGCCGCTAGCCAAAATCATCTGCCGATGATCTGACAGCATGATCTCAGCCGCGGTCAACTTTGTGACCATGCCACCAGTTCCGTACCGACTACCTTTGCCACCCGCAACCGCATACGTTTCATCATCGATGTGGTGAATCGTTGGAATTAGCTGCGCATCATCATGCTTCAAGGGGTTAGCATTATAAAAGCCCTCAATGTCAGACAGCATGATCAGTAGATCCGCATCCACGTGGGTGGCTACAATCGCCGAGAGCTGGTCATTATCGCCAAACTTCGTACGATGATCCATCTCGTCGACTGCAATTGAGTCATTTTCATTTACAATGGGAATAATATGTTTCGACAGTAACGTATCAAAAGTATCCATAACGTGTTGGTTGCTGGCCGGAAAATCAAACACGTCATGGGTCAGCAACAGTTGCCCGATCATCTGATTATAGTGGGCAAATCGCTGGTTAAACATCGTGATCAGTTTACTTTGGCCAATCGACGCTAGCGCCTGCTGTTCGCAGATCTCTTTCGGCCGTTCCTTCAACCGCATGGCGTTCAACCCAACACCGATCGCACCAGAAGAAACTAGGATTACTTCTCTCCCCTGGCCGCAAACCGTACTCAGGGCAAACGCCAGCTGGTCAATTGCACCCAAGTTTAGCCCACCATTCGGGTAAACTAAGGTGCTAGTCCCAACTTTAACCACTAACCGTTTGACGTCGAGTTGTCGTTTTTTAAGCTGTCCTGCCATTGCCATTCCCATCCTTCTGTACTAGCCGTTTCTCACCAAAAAACAATCTTCTTTGTAAACCATATTATTACTTATTTCACCTATTTTAGCAACTTATTTTGCTGGAGATTAGGCTTATAGCAGGAAAAATAATCTGCGGGTAAACTGCATTTTATTAAAAAAATTTAATTTTCCCCTTGACTTTTAATTTTAATCGCTTAATATAATCCACATAAACAAAGTTTCACCACACATATTTAAATATTTTTGATCAAAGACTATGCGTAGAAGAGTAGTCACTGGCAAAATTCTCAGGGAGCCTCACTTAGTGCGACGAGGTAATTGAACCAGCGATGAAAGTAATCTACAAGTCGTGACTGCGACGAATAATTCGGAGTGGTCACTGGGAATGCGCCCATTATAGCAATGAAGTATCGTTGATCGACCGCGCATCGGTTAGCCGTACTTTCTAAGTCAATCATCGTGAGGTGGTTGAAAATTAAGGTGGTAACACGTCAATAACACGTCCTTAGCTTTTCAAGCTAGGGGCGTTTTTTGTTACCCCAAAACATACAGGAGGTTTCACATATGAAAACATCACTTACAAGACGGCAATATATTATTTTAGGGTCACTGTTATTTGGTCTTTTCTTTGGTGCTGGTAATTTAATTTTCCCGATTCATTTGGGGCAACTATCCGCTGGTAACTGGGCGCCCGCTACGATCGGGTTCCTACTCACAGCCATCGTCTTGCCATTATTATCAATTCTAGCTATCAGTCTTACTCGCAGCAGCAGCGCATATGACTTAGCTCGCCCTGCCGGCAAAGGGTTCGCCCTCTTCTTCCTGATTATGATTCACGCGACCCTGGGGATTCTGGTTGCTTCGCCACGGACCGCAACAACGACTTTCACAATTGGCATTCAACCGTTCCTGCCAAAGGGTTGGGACACAATGGGTCTTTTGATCTTCTCATTCCTCTTCTTCGGCATTTCACTACTACTTTCATGGAACAAGAGTAAAATCACCGATTACGTTGGTAAATTGCTGAACCCAATTTTGTTGGCACTCCTAGCCTTCATCTTCTTCTTAGCCTTTATTATTAAGGGTGACATTCGTTCAATTTCACTCTTCCCATCGGCTTCAGGTGCTGGTAGTAACTTTGTCAACGGGTTCTTGCAAGGTTACAACACCATGGATGCTATTGCTGGTCTAGGCTTTGGTGTTACCATCATCACAGCCCTAAAACTCTTCGGTATGAATGAAACTAAGTCTCGTTCCAAAGCCGTTGCTAAAGTTGGTACTATCAGTATGGGTGTTGAAGCCATCATTTACATCTTCTTGATTGCACTCGGTGCTTCAAGTCTGAGCTACCTCAAGTTAACCTCTGAAGGCGGTTCTGCATTTTCCGGCATCATGGCCCACTACACTGGTATGGCTGGTATCGCTGTTCTAGGTGCCGTTACCTTCCTAGCCTGCATCACCTCATGCATTGGGATGATGGCCGCCCTTTCCGAAGACTGGGGCAACCGTTTCCCACGTTTAGGCTACCACTTCTTCTTGACCTTCAGTTCCATTGGTGCCTTCATCATTGCTAACTTCGGGTTGAGCCAAATCATTCTTTACTCTAGCCCACTACTAAGCTTCATTTATCCACTGGCAATGTCGCTGATCTTCTTAGGTCTCCTGCACCCGTTCTTGGGTAAGAACACGTTCATCTACAAGACCACGATCATCTTGACCTTTATTCCGTCCTGCTTAGATGCCATCCACACGTTGCCACCATTCTTCGCCAACATGGGGTTCTTCAAAGCCATCAATGCATGGGCCGGCAACTTTATCCCGCTGTTTAATCAAGGATTGGACTTCTTCCCATTCATGCTGATCGGCATTCTTGGTAGCTGGGCAATTAGTCGACTCTTTAACTTCGAGCCATCAGCTGACCTCGAACATAAATAATCGGTAATGTTCTTTAAACACACATATTCCTCCAACGCCTTCTCCTGGGCGACACATAGCTTCTTACATTACTAAAAACTGGCTAACGATTAGGTTAGTCAGTTTTTTATTGTCTATCATGTCTAGGTAGTAACTCTAACGACGCTAATGACAATATCTAAAATGGTTAGGTTACGACAACTCCAAGAAAGCCTACTTCAATGATAAGATTTTGCTGGAAAAACAAATTATTTTCATTTTCTTTTTTATGGTCATTGCTTTTTAAACGCTCGTGAAGCCTTGTAACTTGGAGCAACGCGGACTACATATTATCTGCCCCCAAAACAGTTGATTTAGCTCTTCCCCACGATTGCAATCGACTGATTCACATGCGTGCCATCCAAAATTTCCCCGGCTGCAACTTTTGCGTAAGTTTCTGGTGTCACTGGTTTAACGGCCACTGGTTGTCCTTCATTAACTAACTGGTAAGCTGTATCCCCCTTCGCACTTATTAGCGGCCGCAGCACCGTGTATGGCATCTCCGCTTCGTCCACGATCTTAATCGCGTACCGCTGTTGCTTCAAAAAACTGGCCGAATCATCAATCCCGGCATAGGTCCATTTACCGGTCAGCTCATGATCGATGCCAGCTACCGAGCGCATTACCGTCCGCACTTGCTGGCGCTGCCGCCGAAGGGCTTCAAAAACCGCTTCAAGCTTCCAGTCAACGTCCATGCCAGTAAAATCAGAGTAGATCACATCAACGTCTTTGACCGCTTCCTCATAGGTAGCGGCTTTTCGCGCATCACCTTGGTACTGTGCAGCGCTATTTCCATCTTCAGAAAAGCCGATCACTTCAATACCTTTTAAACGTGCGGCAATGAGTTTTGCCACCGGGTGGTCAATCCCTAATATCAAACAGCGTGTCATTTTACGCCCTCATTTCTTTAACAGCTCATCAAGTCATTTGATTATATTCTACTATATTATACTAGTTGTAACAGTCAACATCATCCGGAGCAGAGCGTTCCATTATTCGTATATTGTAAAATTTAATAATTAATGTTACGATATAAAAGGTTTCAAGAGGGTAAAACACGAACATTATATTATTTATTTCAGATAAGGGGACTAGATTTCAATGGGTCAAAGAATTGCATCATACTTTCGCTTCGATGAGTTAGGTACCAATTATAGGAAAGAATTTTTAGCAGGGCTCACCACGTTTATTTCCATGGTTTACATCCTATTCGTTAACCCCAACGTTTTAGGCGTTGCTGGTATGAATAAGGGAGCCGTTTTTACAGCTACCGCACTAGCTAGTGCTTTTGGGTGTTTTCTAATGGGTATCATCGCCCGTTATCCAATTGCCATTTCAGCTAGCCTGGGAATCAACGCTTTTTTCTCTTACACCGTAGTTTTGGGCATGAAGATTCCTTGGCAGACAGCACTGGCAGGGGTATTTGTAGCTTCGATCCTGTTTATGATCCTCACGGCCTTCAAAATCCGTGAAATGGTCGTCGACTCCATTCCTCGCGATCTGAAAATGGCAATCAGTGCCGGAATCGGACTATTTATTGCGTTTATTGGTCTGAGTGATGGTGGCCTGGTGATGGCTGATAAATCAACGATTGTCGCTCTTGGTTCGTTACATGTTGGGTCGACTTGGCTGACCATTATCGGTTTGGTTTTAACCATCATTTTGATGAGTGCCAAGGTCCCAGGTGCCATTTTTATTGGCATGGTAATCAACGTGATCGTTGGTCTTGCAACGGGCTTGATCCACGCGCCCTCTCAATGGGTCTCAGGTGTTCCAAGTTTGAAGCCAACCTTTGGTGTTGCGTTGGGACACATTGGTAATATCAACTCCATGCAGTTAGTGGTCGTGGTTTTGACATTCTTGCTGGTCACGTTCTTTGATACAACGGGTACCCTGGTTGGTTTAACTGAGCAGGCCGGAATGGTTCGCAATAATAAGATCCCCCGAATCGGCCGTGCTTTGGCAGCCGATTCCACAACAATGGTCGTTGGTTCACTGCTTGGTACTTCTCCAATGGGCGCTTTCGTTGAATCTTCAGCCGGAATCGCCGTTGGTGGTCGTTCCGGATTCACGGCTGTCGTTGTTGGTATCTTCTTTTTGCTAGGATCCTTCTTCTCGCCATTGCTAACTGTAATTACCGATCAAGTTACTGCACCAGCGCTAATTATCGTTGGTACATTGATGGCACAGTCACTTAAGAATATCCACTGGGAAAAGTTCGAAATTGCTGCGCCGGCGTTTCTGATTTTAGTCGGCATGCCACTGACATACAGTATTTCAGATGGGATCGCCCTTGGTTTTATCACTTATCCACTAGCAATGATTGCCGCAAAACGCGGTAAGGAAGTTAGTTCAATCATGTACGGTTTAGCTGTCGTCTTCGTGATCTTTCTATGGATCTTGCAAGCAGGCTAATCTTAAACTAGAATATCAAGTTCAAAAACGGTGGTCGCCAAATTCTGGTGGACCATCGTTTTTAGCGTTTAACAAGCCTAAATTATTAACTGACTATGGCTATCTATCAAACGATCTACTTTTGAACGTCACATCAAAATAATTAACGCAGTGATGACGTGAGAGCCACCACTGGAAAATGCGGATAATCTAGTGAAATCCATTTAATTTCCCGTAGTTTACGCCGTCCGCACAAACGTTGAATATGGCACTTTAAATTGAGGTAGTTGTTTGATCTGAACGAGATCTTCCCTAGCCATTAGGTAATCAGGCAGCAAGGCGATCCCCTTCCCGGCTTTGACTAAACCAATAATACTATCCCAAGAATCGATTTCTTGAACCGCTGCCATATCCTGATGCAAATAGCGCAATGTTCTGGCACGGAATGGACAATGCTTGTCAGAATTCACTAGGAATGGTGCCTCGTTTTCCTCATGTTGCTGACAGCCTAGAAATAAGGCGGTGAGATTATGACTGGAAACTTGCTGAAAAGCAGGATTCTGAAAATTAGCATAAGTCACTACTAGATCCACAGTTTCGTCTGTTAGTTGAAGAATGGCCGTTGAGCTAAGCAGATCAAAGGTGTTTTCTGCCAGCGAAAATTTACCCTGTTGCGTGACGAGCAGGTTGAACAGTAATGTTGACATCACCACCCGTCTTTTAGGGCTGCTTTGATTCTGGAACATTTTTTCTCTCACTTGTTCCGTTGCCTTCAAAACTGAAATCGCGTATTTGTAAAATACTTGGCCATTGCTGGTCGGCGCAATTCCCTGATAACTTCGGTTAAACAACCGTACATTAAACTCGTTTTCTAACGCCCTCAGCCGAGCTGTAACATTTGATTGCGCGAAACCCATCAGTCTCGCCACCCGGTTAATGGAATGTTGTTCATAGAGTTTGGTGTAAATTTGAAGATCTTGTAACTGCATGTTTTTTACCCCTATCGTAAATTACGATAACCCTATCACAAATTGGTAATATGCACCACTCAAGTCAGCCGTTATACTCACAATTGTAAATAAGGTTCAGCTATAACCAAGGAGGAATTCATATGCCATATTTAAGAGTCCGGATCGCAAGTTCAGACCAAAAACGGGTCACCACAACGCAAGTAGCCAAGATGTTAACCGATCTGGCAGTCACCAAACTAGGTAAATCAGCAAGCGATGCCGCAGTTGATGTCCGTTTTACTGATCCAGATAATTGGTTTATCGGTGGACAGCCGGTCAGCCAAAATCACGCGACCAGCTTTTTTATTGAGATTAAGATTACAGCATCGACCAATTCACGTACTGATAAGTCGGCCTTTGTGCAGGCGGCCTTTGATGGCATGTCAAAACTGTTTTCTAATATTAGTAAAACCAGTTATATTGTTTTACACGACGTTGCTTCGGACAGTTGGGGTTATGGCGGTAAGACACAGGAATACCGCTACATTACTGGCGATAAGGAAGTTTAATATCTGCTAATGTGATACAATTGAATGGTTCAAATAGGGCGGTGATCTCCGATAATTTGGAATTCACCGCCCTATTATTTCCTGGGAAATGAGGTAATAAATTTGACGATTCAAGAACATCAAGAATGGGTCAAAAACTTCTACAAAAGCCGTAACTGGTACCGGTTTAGTCCACTGATCCGCATGAATTTTTTAACTGAGGAAATGGGAGAACTCTCGCAGGTCGTGCGTACCATTGAACTGGGGCGTGACCATCCTGGTGAGCATCAAGCCACCAGTGAAGAGCTTCAAACTCATCTTAAAGAAGAGCTTTGCGACGTCTTCGATCAAACGCTCATCCTTTGTAGTAAGTATGGCCTCGACCCTGAAGAAGTCTTTCAATATGGTGAGACCAAGTTAAAACGGCGCTTTAATACGACGAACTAACTTGTATTTCCCAGCCAAATCATGTAACCTATATCACTGTTGTGACTTTCACAGCACTTAATTTAATATTTCAAAACGGAGGAAGAATTTCTTATGAATTCTAAGACAACTCACTTCGGCATCAACTCGGTCTACGATATCGCCCGCGTTGCTGTCATTGCTGCACTCTATGTCGTGATTACGATAGTCTTGGCAGCCTTTAGTTTTGGTCCGATCCAAGTCCGGTTGGCAGAAATGCTGAATCTATTGGCTATCTATAATAAACGTTACGTGATTGCTGTTCCGCTGGGTGTCGCAATTTCAAACTTGGCATCACCTTACGGCATCGTTGATATCATCTGGGGCAGCCTATCAACCTTTGTGACGATGCTCGTGCTTTACTACGTAGCCAAACACATCAAAAATTTCTACTTGAAATTGGTCGCTGGCGTTTTGATCGTCACCTTTTCAATGTGTACGATTGCGCTGGAACTGGCATGGTTGGGAAGTGCGGCTTTCTGGCCAACCTTTTGGATCAACTGGGGCACAATTGCCGTTGGTGAATTCATTTCACTGACCATTGGTGCGATTATCCTCGGTGTGATGAATCTCAAACTTAACTTGAACAAGCTATTTAACTAATAGGCGTGTGTGTAAAGACACGTCTAATTTTAGAGTATCCTATAAAGAGGGCGATTTCCTAAGTTCAGGAAATCGCCTTTTTGGTGGTTGCACGATCTCGAATTTTAATATGCCATTCAAAATTTCTAAACTGAACGAAAAATCCGTTCAGAACGGCTTTCAAGGCAATTCTGAACGGACTTTATAATCTTCTTATGACACTAATCTGCTGATAACGCATCGATTGGGTTCAATCGCGAGGCTCGTCTTGCGGGTAACAAGGCCGCAATGAACGAGATCACGATTGCTAAAATGAAAGTCATCAAAATATTTCCTGGTGTGATCTGCACCATATTGAACTTCGCAATATGATACAAAGCATGATTGAGCCAAATTGACCCGCCATACGCTAAAACAAGTGCAATAATGGCCGAGAAGAAGCCGATAAACAACGATTCTGCAGTAAACAGTCTGCGAATATCCTTCCGCCGCTCACCCAATGCACGTAAAATCCCAATTTCTTTGGTTCGCTCGGAAACGGACATGTACATCGTCACAATGATCATCAATGCGGAGACCACTAACGAAATAGCAGCAATCGCTGACAGTAAGGTTGTGGCGATTGAAACATACTGGTTGACCGTCTTCAAAATATCGCCAACGGTAATCGCCCCAAAGGCATAGTGACCCTGACTATCCTTAACGTTTCGAATTGCACTAGCCACTTTGTTAACTTGTTTGGTACTTGAAGCTTTTACTGAAACGAAACTTGGTTTTGTTGACGCCTTTGCGGCAGTCAGCATCCGCTTCATCGTGCTGTAATTTGTCCCAACTACGGAACTCGTTTGACCACCAGCACTTAACCCAGACACCGTCAATTTCTTAGAAACTTGAACGGGTCGGTTTTGATTGTCGATCCAGTTGAAGCTCAGCCGAATCTGTTTGCCAATCAGTGATTTATAATTATTTGAGCCAATCAAGGTGACAGCCTGAGTCTTGCTAAGCACAATTTGATTATTTTTCGGTGCATGGCCGTTCTTAACGGCATTACTCGTATTAGCATCGGTCCAAGTTTGCAGTCCAGAGTCGGTCTTAGTCTTCTGATTATAGGAAAGCTGATAGGCTGAGAATTGATAGCCCGGTTCGACCTTATCCACACCCTTCAGGTTATTCAGCTTAGAAATCAAAGCCGGATCGATCATCATTTTGGCGGGGTCACTCACCATGTTACTCATCTCGGATTCCATCTGGGTCATACTAATTTTCTTTTTGGTTGGGTTTTTCATCACGGTAATGGAAGTTGGATTAACCATCGAATTAATTTGATTTTGAATAAACGCATTGACCCCGTTACCCAGACCACTGAACAAGAGGACCGCAAACAGCCCAATAGCAGTCCCGATCATAATGATCAGATTGCGCCAGAAGTTAAAGGAAAAGTGTTTAAATGCATTTCGGTAGCTCGCCGTTGCTGAGAGGACTCGTGGTGGCAAGGTTTCCGGGTTTTCAGGCAACGGATAGGCTGCCTTGATCCGCTCATCACCGTTGATCTTACCATCAACCAGATGAACAATTCGTGTACCGTGGCTAGCAACATCTTGGGAATGAGTTACAGCAATGACCAGTTTGCCATCCTTAGCAATATCACTCAAGAGGTCCAAAACCTCTGCGGTGTTAACCGAATCTAAAGCTCCCGTTGGTTCATCGGCAATGATAATTTGGGGGTCACTCGCTAACGCTCTAGCAATCGCTACCCGTTGCTTTTGTCCCCCGGAAAGCTGATTAGGATGCTTTTTTAACTGATCGCCCAACCCGACCTTCTTCAGCAAATCAATGGCTCGCTGCTTGCGTTGCGCACCATTTAACTTTGTCATATCCAGTGATACCAGCACATTATCAACAATGTTCAGGTGACTGATCAAGTTATAGGATTGATAAATATAACCGATCATCCCCCGACGATAATTATCCATCTCTTTTTCTTTAGAATGGTCCAACGTTTTCCCGTTGATGACCACTGAACCAGTAAATTTGCGATCTAGACCCCCGATGATATTCATCAAGGTGGACTTACCACCACCCGACTCACCTAGGATCGACACTAGTTCACCGCGTTCAAAATCGAGATCGATGCCTTTTAAAACCGGAAATTCTTCCTTGCCAAGATAGTAAGATTTATGAATATCGTGAAGCTCTAAAAATGCCATGAGTGTCCTCCTATACATCCGTTCCACGCCTCGTAACTTCCTCACTATACGCAAAGTCGTGTATCCCGTCAATCGCTTTCTAAGTGGTCAAACTGCATAATTAATAAGTTACCTCGTTGGAAACTTATGACTTAACCTGGATTTTCGCCCCTTATGAGTCGCTCTTTAGGAAAAATCAAAGTCATTAAAAACCTCAGATTAATTACAAAAAGCCTAATACGACAGGACGCAAATCCTATCGTATTAGGCTTTATTAAATATTTAACTCTTCAGCATTTAGTTATCCCATTAACTTAATTTGCCGTAACACTGCCATAAAATCCTCACGGCTGACTTGAACCGGTGCCGCTGCGATACAGGCAGAAAGGGCTTCTTCCTGGGCATCCAAGGCGGCTTTGATTTTGGGATACATCGCCTCACCATCAGCCGTCAATCGTAGTTCATACTTACGACCGTCAGTTTTAGATTGCCGCTTATCAACTAAACCCATGCTAGCTAACCGCGCGATCTCGCGGTTAACATTCGATTGGTGCAAAGTGTCAGACCGCACCAGTTGATCCTGAGTAATTCCCGGATCATCGTGCAACTTTAAAATGAAAAAGAATTGGCTGCCATTGACACCAAATGGCTTTAAACGTTTCTCAAGTGTCCGTGTTGCAATATTAGAAGCAACGTGCAGTTGTTTTGTCATTGTATTATCATTTCTATCTGGCACCATGCCCTCACCTTCATTACCTAAGCGTTAACAACGGAAAATTGTTGACGCACGTGCTTTGGCTGCTCGATCTCATCGATCATCGCTGCTGCAAAGGTATCAAAAGTCACTTCAGTCTTACCAGCGGCACTAGTAATCACGTGGTCACCACCAACTTTATAAGCACCCTTGGCGCCCTCGGCAAAGTCTGTGGATGGTGTAATGATCGTCCAGTTGACGTTTTCGATCCACTGTAGGTATTGATACTCGTGATCCTGTTGAATTGGCGCAGCGATCCAAGGTTCATTTGCATACTGAGCCAGGGTTGCTGCTAACATGGTTTCCCCATTGTCAGTCTTCAGAATAGAAGCGCCAATGACAAATACCAAACGGGTGCTATCATCTTCGCGGAAAAAGTCTACCAAGTGAGTGGCAAGGTCTAAGTGTTGATAAGCTTTGTCAGAAGCAAACGCATCAACAATGACATCATACTTGGCTAAATCAGCCCGTGTCAAGCTCATTGCATCTCGCTCAACAACGGAAACGGTGTCGCCAAACAACTCCTTAGCTTTTTGACCATGGCGAACGATAGCAGAAACTTCATGTCCGCGACTAACAGCTTCACGTGTAGCACCTTGACCAACTTGACCAGTAGCGCCGATAATTGCAATTTTCATCATTTAAAACTCCTCTGTATTTTCAAAATTTTAGTTTAATTTGACTGTAAAATATGTTGCCGTACAGTCTGCGGCAGGTTGATGCTTAATTATCATCCACTGTTGCTGCATCACTGCACAGTGGTTTGAAACCTAATTAAAGATTAAATAGCTTCTCAGCAGTTCCGTGAGCAATGGCCTCACGCTGATTATCAGTGATATCAGCCTGTTCCAGGAATTCACGAGTCAAACTACCATCTTGAACGTATGGGAAATCCTCTGACCACATCACGTGTTCCGCACCCATTTCCGTCAAGACCAATTGCATCTGCGGCGCGGTGAACATGCCAGAAGGTGACAGATAAACCTGACGCTTGTAATAGTCCGAAAATTTCAGTGGTAGATCCGTAATGATTGGGCTGAATCCATCGATCCGTTCCAGAAACATTGGAATGAATTCACCCCAGTGACCGGAAGCAATCTTGAAGTGAGGGTACTTTTCAAATACACCAGCAGTGATCAGACGCATCATTTGAATCCCCTGTTCCATGTGCCAGCCCCACATTGCACCAGCCATCATGGTTGAACCAAGTGCCGAATAAGCTTTACTGTCATATAACATCGCTTTTTGGTCGTTGGTGATCACCCCAGGATGTAAATAAAGGGTAGTGCCAAGCTTATCGGCCATGGCAAAGATCGGTTCGAACTTGGGATCGTCAAGGAATTGACCGCCAACACTCCCGCTGATGATGCCGCCTTTCATACCTAACTTAGTCACGGCGTATTCCAGTTCCTGAGCGGCTTTGTCCGGTACATTAGCAGGAAGGGTTGCCAATCCGGCAAAACGATCCGGATAACGACTAATATTTTCAGCCAACGTTTCGTTTTGAGCGTGCGCCCCATCTACCGCGTACTTGTCAGGCAGTACTTGTGGGGAGTTACCAGCATCGGAAATGACCTGCATGTCAATCCCATTTTTATCCATATAAGCAATCTTATTACTGAAATCTACTAAGTCAGGTTTCAACTGATCCTGACGGGGATTATTATTTTTAACTTCCGAATACTGATTGAACTGTTTGATGTTGGCATCAGTGTCGTAATGTTCTTCTACTGTGATTAATTTCATCATTGTTCCTCCTTGCATTTACTAATCTAAATTCTCCTGAACAACCGCAAACATCATAACACATTTATATGCGGTCGCATAGTTATTTGTAAAAAAATATTTTTAGACTCTTCTAAAACCCATTCTGTCAGCTTCTGAGCCTAAAAATAACTTCTTACCTACTGGAAATTGACTGCCAAAATTTCGTAGTAGTTAATCTGCCTTGCATTTTATCCTGTCATTAAGTTCCTTCGACTCATTAACTGAGACGGTTACTTAACCACGAGATATATCATAGCACATATCTATGCGGTCGCATAGTTATTTGTTCAAAAATTTTTTGAATTTTCCCCAAAATCCTTTAATATCGGTGTTTATAAGCTTAAAAAAATTTACTGCAGGTGGTTCTTTAAGTTATTACCCAGCAACATAGTTTAAAAAACTTCTGCCACATTCGATACGTAACAGAAGTTTTGTTTGGCTTAAAGTAGTTGCTTGATCGACGTTGGCTTAATTTCCAAAACCTTACGTAAGAAAGGATATTTAGCCTTAATTTCGTCAAATTCAGTTCCGCTTTCAATCAACTTGGCAGTCCCAGTTAATCTGAATCCAGTACCCTGGTAACCGTCGAAACCTTCAACCTCACGGGCTCCCATTGTCACAAGTACTTGATCATTTTGGGCGAGATCCTTCTCTGCATGTGTATAGCCAGCAGCCGGAATTAAAATTCGTTCGTCATCAGTAACTGTTAAGTAAGAATTCCACGTATTGGTAATGTGCGGCTCTGCCGGCGTCCACGTGACGACTGAAACGACACCCTCATACTTGAGCACATCATAGAATTTATCAGTTAACATTATTTTATTCCATCCTTATATGATTATTTATTCCCATAATAGATTGAATCCAGGAAATTGTCAATTCAGTCGACGTTTCAAATACGTTTTATCTACTCCATTGCCTCTCAGGCATAGCTTAAGGAATAACAAGTATTAGCATGTTTAAAAATTCTGTTTTAAGATATAATTCGCCGAATAAGTTAGCTGGCAGTTAGTCGGTTTGATTGACCCAACTAGTTCAGCAGCCAGAAATAATTACAATTACGGAGGTATTTATATGACAGAATGGACGAAAGAACAATTAAATGGTTTCGCCGAGGCCGACGATTTTCACGTTTCACCTTTTCGCGAAGATGGCAAGACTTACGGCACACCAACTTGGATCTGGTCTGTCGTTGCAGACGGCAATCTTTACATCAGAGCCTACAACGGCACCAACTCCCGCTGGTATCAAGCAGCTAAGAGTGAAAAAGCCGGCCGAATTCACTTAAACGCACAGGACTACGAAGTGACCTTTACGCCAGTGGCTGGCGATGCTGCACTAACTGCAGACATTAATCAAGCCTACAACACCAAGTATGGTGATAGCCCTTATTTACCACCAATGGTGACTGATAAAGTAATTTCTGCCACTGTCAAAGTGACACCACGTGACTAGCGTGAAACATTAGTCGTTAGTAGTGGGGGTCTTCTACATTGCCGAAACGTGCTCCACAAGGCAAGGGGCTATGTGCAAGGCAACTTGCCTGCCAACCCTTTTTTCTATTCCATTTAGATATTAGAAGACATGAACAGGACAGTGATGCAGACAATTCGACTGTTATTCCTAGTCAATCAGAACAGAAGCCAGGGTTCTGGGCACGCGTAATAAGTAAATTATAAGTGTATGTAGTGGCAACCATTTACTGACAAGAGCAATTGTAAACATTTAGATTCTCCACAATTAAGGTGATTTCTTATACATTATTGATGTTGTCGACAACAAACAACTAATATGTATTAGCAATACATTAATTTGGGAGATTAAAAGTATGCAATCAATTATCAAGTACTCTTCACTAGCTTTTGCGATAGCCTTATTAAGTACCGGAGTTGCTGAATCAACAGTTACAGTAAGCCAGGCACATGCAGCAACTATAGAATCACAGGCACAGGACACTGCATCTAAGCAGTCAAGTAAGACACCAAGTCTTGTCACGGAAGATCAAGCGGCAAGTACTATTAGTAACTTTTTACAAACTGCAAGTTCGCAACAGATTCAGGCTATTCAGGAAAATATCAAGGCAAGTGCACAGGAAGAAGTAGATGGTTCAACAACAACTGTAAGTATAGATGATCTGTCTATGGAACGTGTTGCCATGAAAGTGATTTCACCGACTACCCTAATCGTAAGTAATCGTAGCAAGGGAGGGGTAAACAAAATCAAATGGCATGGTAATGCTACAAAGGGTAATGTCGATATCTATCTTAGTGCTAATTCGCTTAATATGGCGAAACAACAAGGTTTTAATATTTTAGCCCAAATTTGTTTGCTACCTTTAGGTGCGATTGGTGGGCTTACAGGAAGTCTCATTAGATTTGCTTTAAAAAACGCTTTAGGGCACATCTTTACTGGGGTACAAGCACCATTCAAAAAGGGACGTATTTTTTACTTCAGAGGTGGGAACTATAAGTCATGGTCATATCAATAAAAAAAGTTCTTATATTTATAATCAGTATAGTATTCGCAGTATGTGCAACTGTTTTCTTAAGTGCCAATTTCACATTAAAAGCCATACTATCTGTACTTTTTATAATTTTAAACTTAATAGCGTTTAATGATCTTTTTAAAATCAATCATATCAAGCAATTACTAGTAGATGATTTTAAAACGAGATTACCAATAAGTTGGGAGATTCTAGGAAGTGTAGTAGTAATCATATGGTCGCTTCAAATCGCACCTGGCTTGTCTTGGGTAGAGAATATAATTTGGATACCTTCAAACGCTATTTGTGAAATCAGTTTCTTTTACGTAATCTATAAATTAGTAAGGGCTTTTCATGAGCACTAAAAAGCCGAAAAATTTAAAGAGCCCCTTAATTATTAGACAATTAAGGGGTCCTTTTATGTAAACACTATGTAACCCTCTGTAACAAAGGCGTTCCTTATGGATGACTATGTAAGACTGTAACCTCGATTTCAGGAGGTTACATTATGAAAAAAATATTTGTCACTAGTCTCGTTATTACAGTAACACTACTTATTTCTATAACAGCTCACGCAGCTACCTATCATGTAAGTCACAATAAGTTTGGTTCTTGGAGCATGGGCTGCAATATAGTTACCAAGGGAAATAAGATAACTACAGTCAAGAACCTATCCTTAAAACCGACACTTGGTAGTATTACCAACAAATCCGTTACCATTACCAGTGGTGATGCTCATATTAGATTCACGCGACATATCCAAGCACTTAGCTATCATAGTAATGTAAAAATTAGTGTTACAGGTTCAAAAGTTTATGTAACTACTAATTAGTGCGGTAAACATGGGTTTCTGTAGGAGATAACCAGTTATCAGAGACATAAATACTCGTTCCAAGAATACTAACCATAATAATAACGATACTTATCAAGTAAATCGTTTTATACAGACTGTTATATTTACTGTTTCGCCACATAACATAAAGCGGCATCACAATACCGATAGGTGGGATAATTGCCGAAACAAGGGCTAGAATTATCAAAAATAAACCTTCATCACTATTTTGAAATAGTGTTTTGTTGACCTTTTTTAATTTTCCGCGCTTATCCTTAATCGCAGCTTCATTTACACTGATTTTTTCCTTCATTTCGTCATTATCCTTAAGTAAGTTATCGATAGATACTTCATATAATTGACTCAAATAAACTAAATTATCGATATCTGGATAACCGCGATCATTTTCCCACTTAGAAAATGATTGGCGAGATATGTGCATAATTGTTGCAGCGTCGTTTTGTGACAACCCAGAGTTTATTCTGGCACTCCGTAAACGCGTTCCTAAAGACTCTTGCATTATTTTGCCTCCGTATCAGTAAATACTCTAATATCATACGATGATAGCATAACTAATTTGAAATAGAAGAACTTTATGATGAAAAACGATGTCTCTACTCAAAATTATGGCGGACAACTACTATGAGCGACAGACAAACAAAAGGGTCGATTATATAGTAATCGACCCTCATCGCTAAATGTCTCGATCTTGATCCACGCTTTTGCAGGACGTATGAAACTTATCAAGCCATTCTGACTGCTGTTAGAGAACGTGATGTAAGCACACTTCAAGCGACACTGAATGCTTATCATCCCCAGGGAAATCGCATGGATCAAGCCATCAAATCTTTGAAGAAATATCAGTCTCAGGTTCTCAACGCCCTGCGAATGGAGTACTCTAACGGCTTCCTAGAAGGTATTAATAGTCAAATCAAAAAGATTAAGAATATGGCTTATGGCTATAGAAACTGGTTAAACTTTATCAATCGTATTTTCCTAGAAAGGGGCTGGTTCAAGCCGGTTAAAAAAGCCACTGTAAACCAAAAAAGAGTACCTAGACCAATTAAGGTCTAAGTACTCTCATTAAGAACTATCAACTTTTCTTGATGAAGAGTAGTCACCAGGTAACTACCTGGTTGCATCAATAAGTCAAACAAATACTCACGGCATAATTAAAAGTAGGTTGTCAAGTAGCGTGAACAACGGCGTATGCGCTTAACGATATGAATCCGTTTATCTATCAATGTTAAAAGTATGTTATTATCGTAGAAGTTTATGATATTAAGTTAGGTAATCTGGAGGATAAATTATGCAAGAAACACTGGGGACACGACTGCGGAGGGCTAGAGTACACTCGGGTCTATCTCAAAATGATGCGTCTACAATCATGCACGTATCGCGACAATCTTTCTCAAAGTGGGAAAACGACAGGGGCTATCCGGATATAGATAACCTTGTCTATCTAAGTTCATTATATGAAGTATCAATTGATAGCCTATTAAAAGATAATGACGAGATGAGAGAGAAAATAGGTGCGAATGAGGCTGAATTTACGGATAAGCGCAAACGGCTAAAGAAGGTTAATAAGGAGTTGTTCCAGAATCGCGATGAAGGCCTATTTCTAATGATATTAGCGCTGGTCTCAGCGATTGTGCCACCGATTGGAGTTTTTGTACCGTTCTATGTAATGTGGCGCAACAGCCGATACAACAGTCTTTATAAGACGATATACTTGACAAGCGTCATAGTTGTACTTGTTAGTCTTGTTGGTACAGGTGTTTATGCGTTTGATAACTGGCTATCGCCGACAGATACGCACGTCTATCGCGTTAATTAGTTGTCACATAGACTTTAGACTTTGATACGCTAATCTTGATGCTTTGGTTATATGCGAGTGTTTTAATGTGTTTAGCGAATCTGATATGAGCGTCCCCTCCGGATATTTTAACTGCAGGACTGGAGATAGACCCGATAATCGGCTTTATTGATAACTTCTTTACAGCAGTGATCTTATCGCCTTTAATGACGACATTACAGCTGAACCGCCACGATGGGAGTTTGCTCTGGGCAACATGGTAGGTTGCAGCTTGAGCGACTGTTGAGAATGCAAATGAACATACGACAATTAAACCTGTAATAAGTGATTTTTTCATGAACGTAACCTCCTGAAATCGAGGTTACGTTCTTTTTTTTGTACGCATAAGGAATGCTTAATTTACAGGGGTTTACATGTAGTTTACATCCTAAAAAGTAATCAATTCGTTCCTTTTTTCAATTGGAATTACCGCGTAACTTATAGAATGTTAGCTAACTTATTTCATTAAGCAATTACAGGACTGATTATTTTAATCAATTCAACTACCTGGCCATTTAAAGTAGCCGGAAGTGCATGCTTGATTATTGGTTTTATCCTTAGTGAACAATTCTTTGGATACTTTAAAAAATGACAAAACCATCACACAAATAAAGAAAAAGGCACTTTGCTATGAGAAGTGCCTTTTACTTACTCAATAAAGATTTTCGTTAGAACATACTGCACTATAAAAATAGTAACAACATGGCGCAAGGAAAGTTAAATTAGATAGCTCTTGTGTCTATTTGTCATTAGCAAATACTCTCCTTGCTACTGCCAGCGAAAAGTCGTCCCAGTGCATGAAAATTGTAACTGGCCGTTAATTAATAGCCAGCAGCAAAGGCTAATACTATCACTATGGGTAAAAATAAAAAATAGGAAGTAGCATACCTAAAATAAGACATAGAATTAGATTTAGGTTAGTTTTGCAAAGACGATAGATAAGCAGGTCAACACACATAAAATAAGAAAACGAGATTAGTCCCATCGCAAAATTATGAGTTGGTCTGAAGAAGTTTAACACAATGGCTAAAGCTAGTGCAGTCCCAGCTATTATTTGCATGAAACGATATGACTTATGGGTAAACTGTGTGGCAAACGTTTCTTTTATTGACTTCAAATTAATCATGATCAACTCCTAGATTATTGGTGACTAATCCCTTTATATTTCCAGCCCCGAAATTTGAAAACGCGCCCTGTTTTAAAATGCTTAATATTTTCATCGAGAGCTAATTTTACAACCTTGCCCAATGCATAATTAAGTACGCCGGCGGCATCACCGCCAGCTCCGCCACCAGTAAGAGTCAGTAAAGCATACATCGCTACTGATACAGCAGTATTTGCTGGTAGATTTTTTAGCCAATTTAGCCACTTGGCACTTAAATAAATATCAACATTACCTTTTTTAGCTGCCCCATGCCAAACTATTCTGGTTTTACCTGCTGACCGAGCGCTTACGATTAAAGCAGAGGGATCCAATACGGACATATAGGCTCTTTGAATGGAAATGTCTGAAACTATTGCAATAGTATCATTGCCATCTTTTTCTACGTTCATAGAAGCTTTAATTTTTTGTTGAATCTGTTATTTTTGTGTCTCTGTTGCTGATTCTAACTTAGCTGAAATTAAATTCCAAGCCTGATCCTCTGTTACTAAATATGGTGCTGCCCGCAGATCACTTCGCATAGCTGTAGATTCTGTATTTTTAGTAGCTGCTTGAGTTGTATCAGGTGTTGTAGCAGCATGAGCTTTTTGTACACTTACGCCTGATTCAATAATACCAGTACCTAGTAGTGCAGTAGCAAAAGCTAATGATGAATATTTAACAAAAGATTTCATAAGAAAAACTCTCCCTAAAGTTTGATGACTAATACGTATTAGTGAGTTGCTGTTAACAACACTAGATTATACGTAAGTAGTTACTCTGGGGAGAATCGGAGTGCTTACCTACTGTTTTGACAACCATTAGTTGCACTAAATACAGGAAATTAGTAAATAGAAGTTGAATAAAAAGAACCTAAAACCAGTGGTTCAAAAGCATTCCTCACTACAGTTCGTCGCAGGACCGGCTAAACCTCTAGTCACTACTGTACCACCGTCCTTTACTGTACGAAATTTAAGCTCACGTAAACTTATCAAATCTCATACCCTAGTAATGTCGCCCGACTTTCAAGTGATACCTATCCTATTACTGAAAGTCGCCGTAATTCGCGTGAAATCGTACTAGGACTTCGTTTCAACCGTAAGGTAATATTACGAATTGTGAGATGGCGTGAGTGCAAAACAAGAATACTTTCGCGCTCATCTAGTGTAAGATGATGATAGCTCATGACGAGTACTCCTTTATGTTTTTCTTGGTCGTTAAACATTGTACCCGTCATGGGCTTTCTTTTGTTCAATTAGTGTTGCACTTAGATTATAAATTCGTCGTATACAAAAAGAAGTATCAAAATGACCGTCGTAATTTTGACACTTCTACTTTAGGATATTTGACGAAGAGCCAAAAAAGAACCGCTCCCGATATCGTTATCAGGAAGCGGTTCTCCGTATCTAAACCGGTCGCAACTCTCGCGACCCTTCGTACCTGTAGAAGGTTATCGACCAATTTCTTGTAAATCTTGGATCTTAACCACTGGGGTTCGTACTCTCGTCGGCTCGAGGTTACCCGCCGAACACCGATTCTATCTCCTGTTATTCGACGCCTCAATTCTACTTCTAGCAGCCCAACAAGGAAACAGCCTATTACCCATTTGTTTCTACTCACAATTCGATTGGTCTAGCATCACTAAGCATCGAACTGTTGTTGCTTCACAGCAACGATACTACTCATAAATCTAATTGGTCTTATCTAACCTTCCAACATTATAATACCTGAAAATGTAACCGATTTCAAGCAAAATGAACTGTTTTTACCCGCGGATTTTCAAGAAATTATATCGGCTTAAAAGCCTTGATCTCATAGGCTTTTACAACACCATCTTCAATTTAACTCCAATCATCTAGCCACCACTCACAAAATCGGCGACAGTAGCCGGCAAAAACTTTGCTTAAAGCGCAGATATAACGATTGCTCATCAAACATTTTGGCCGTTATCAACCGACTCAGCCGCTGATCTTCTTCAAATAATTTAGCCAACTGTGTCGTGATTTTTTCATCATAGATAAAGGCGTTGACTTCAAAATTCAGTTTGAAACTGCGGTAATCCAGATTTGCCGACCCGACAGAGGATAGCCGATCATCAACCACCATCGTCTTTGAATGCATAAAGCCACGTTCATAATAGTAGATTTTAACCCCAACTTTAGCTAATTCATGGGCATAATACTGAGTCGCCCGGTAAACGAACGGGTGATCCGGCATGTGCGGAATCATAATTCGAACGTCAACTCCGGCCATGGCTGCAATTCGCAATGCATCCATCACGCTATCATCAGGGATCAGATACGGGGACTGTATCCAGACACGCCGTTTAGCCGTCTGAATCAAACGGATATAGCCCATTTTGATCTGCTGCATTTCCGAATCAGGGCCACTGCTAACGATCTGCATATTCGTATCGCCCTTCACACGTGTCAGTGGAAAATACCGCTGTTCAATATGGTCGGAGGGTAGTAACCCATTTGAAGCGGTGGCGTTCCAGTCTAAAATAAAGCGACCCTGAAGACCGAAAACGGCTGAGCCGGTAATTCGTAAATGGGTATCACGCCAGTAGCCAAACTTTTTATGCCGTCCTAGGTACTGATCACCGATGTTAAAACCGCCAACGTAACCAATTTTGCCATCGACCACGACAATCTTACGGTGGTCACGAAAGTTCAAACGAAAATCGGTAAAGGCCGAGCGCGCCAGAAACGGTTCAGCGTACCCACCAGCTTGTAGTAGGGGCTTGAAAAAAGAGCGGTACGTTCCCAAGGAGCCAAAGGGGTCATAAATTACCCGAACCTCGACTCCGGAACGGGCCTTTCGTACCAGTAAGTTGCGAATCTGATTGCCGATCTGATCGTCATAAAAGGTGTAAAATTCAACGTGAATACTACTTTGTGCTCGCTCCATATCCTCAATCATTTCGTGGAAGAGCTGCTGGCCATCCGCCAAAATCTTAACCCGATTTTTTCGAGCTAGAAACGCGTGATTTGCATTTTGAAACATTGTCACCATTGATTTGACGGAATTAGAAACCAAGTCCGCGGGCAGGTCTTCATTCCCAATGGCTTTTCGTTGCTCAGTCAGCAGTTCATCCAGTTGAAGCTGAACGTCACTTTTAACTTTAAATAATTTATCTTTAGGCAACTGCCGTCCTAAAAAGGCGTAGATCAAAAACCCAACTACGGGCAGTAGAAATAACACCAGTAACCAGGCCCAGATGGCAACGATATCTCGACGTTGCCTAAAGATAATAATAATTGCTAAAATAACGTTGATGACATAGATACCTTCACCAATCATTGTCATCGTAATTTGCATACAATTCTCCCTCTTGATCCGAGTATGATACCATTGAGGAAATTATAGCACACGCATCATCATTCACTTTGAGAAAGGAAGTCCCAAATGTTTACTTCACTCGCCCCAGCTCTCTATGGTATCCATGGCGTTGGAACCTTTCGTATCTTCCACTGGTTATTCCGGGAAAATCCAGTGGTCGGTTTCGGCTTTTTGCTGGCTATTATCCTCTACGGTATTTATCGGTATAATAATCGTCGTTAAAACAAAATGGAGGCTTCACGGCTAAAGAACCACAAGGGCTGTCACGGACAAAACTTCAACATGGAAGTTTTGTCCGTGACAGCCCTTGTTTGATCTAATTCAGTCCTTGAATTACGAGCCAGGAAACACTGTTAATCATGCCTCAACGCTCAAGTTTTTTTAATAAACGGTCGTCGAAACTAAAACTTCAGGATGATGATTACTCAATAGGTACCCATGACCAGATGCATCATAGGCTAAGCCCTCCGTTTCACGCTTCGGTGTTAGACCGGACCATTCGAAGGAGCCGTTTGACAAAGAGCCATGACCATTTAACCGTTTAGCGGGGAAACTGGCGATCGAATCATCAGAAACGAGGTATAAACGCGCTCGCTTCGGATTATAGCCCATACTTTGAAGCCGTGTACCAGGCATCCGTCTAAGAATTTGGTTAGTGCGCCTGAAGACGACGTGATGCGGGGAAATTTTACCCTTAAAGATATTGGCACCATCACCTGGATTATCCCAGAAGTAAGCACTGCCGTACTTGTCAAAGGTGAGTGTGTGGCCGCCATAAATCAAAGCTCCGTGAGACCTGAGGTGGAAACTGATTGCCCAAGTCGGTTGGAGGGTTTTGGCACTAATATGTTGAATATAACCCGTCGATGAGACCGGAACCCGTGGCGCGCGTTCATTGTCTCGCCACATATATAAACCATGATTCTTCAAATTATAAGCTAATGACTGACCATGACCCGTATCAAACAACCCACCCGCTTTAATTGCCTGTTGAATATTTCTTTGAAGCAGGGAATATTTACCATGGTGCTTAACGTAGGCTTGTCGAAGTTCAGTTGGTTTTTGGGTGACTCCTAACTGTTCCAGTCGCTTCATATTAAATCGCACGATTCGCCCGCGATTCTTCAACTTGGTGGGACAGTACACAATATACATGTACCCACTCTTAGATAGGGCAATGGATTGCGGATTACCCCAAGCTTCATTGCTTTTACCAGGTTCTGGTAACAATAACCTACTCTTAAACGTCACTTTTTTACCCGAAACAGCTTTTATTTGGTTCAACCCACGGCTGGACCTAACGTGAGCGTAACTTCTCGGTACCTTGACGTAGTGCACCTTGGAATCATTGACCATCCGTGATCGGTGCCAAATCAAAGCTGACGATCGTTGGTGGTAGACTTTCGCCGAAGCTGTCACCCCTACTGACAGCCCCAGTGTCAAGCTCGTGACCAGACCCACGACTCCCAAAATCAAACGTTTCATAAATATGCTCTCCTCCCAAAACATTTTGAAATATGTATCTATAATAGGTCAGTTTTGTCACAACCTTCAATAGAATCTTAAAAAATTTTTAAATCTTTTTTATTAGAAATGCAAAAAGAGCCACTTAACTGTCAAATTATGACAGAAAAGGACTCTGAAATTTACTGCGTCGCACTTATACTCGTAGAGTGACCAGATGTGTAATCGATTTTGACACCAGGTTGAACGTTGAAAATATATACGTTGAAACGAATCTCACTGCTGCCAACTGATTGAGCCTGCATTTGGACCCCTCTTGCTAACAGTTCCTGACTTCTAAAGACCGGTGTGACACGATAACGAACATAGTCAGTCGGGTGAGCTTTCAGATAAGTTGCAATCTCAGTTTCATAGTCTTCCATACCTGGTGAATTAAGCGACCGCGTGCCTGTCATCAAATTTTGGGGATTATTATTTTGACCGGTCAGCTGGTATCCAATCAAGTGGCAGCGATTATACAACCAATCCGATTCACCATGATACCGAATTCGCTTATTATGCCAACCGGTTGGATCAATATATAAACGCTCACGCTGCGCATGGGGCATCAGTGATTTGCCAAGTAACGCATCGGCTCCCGTAACCCGATTATACTGGTCCAGATCATGATACTGCTGCCAGGGACCCTTGGCCGTACTCAAATCATCCTCACTAAACCCCGGATGATTATGATTAACCATCACCACTTGCTGACCATGGTAACTCAGACGAGCCAACTGGGTAGTTTTGGTGATGGTCTCGTTTTCAGTTGACCTCCCCTTCCCAAGAAAGGAAGAAATAATAGCTGAAGCTCTATTTTGCAGGGTTGTTTGACTAGTCGACTGATCAGTTGGACTCCGTTTTGAGCGCTCGTTATTTTCAGTCGTTGATACCCCAACGAGGACAGCAATCGCAATCACTAGCCACGTCAAAACCGGTTGACGGCGGCGTCTTCTTGGCATCTACTCCACTCCCTAAAAAAGATACTTTTTATTCTAACAGGAAACGTGTGTTCGATATAGTCTTGACTTTTTAGGAGAATTAAGAATTATTGCTAAACTTTTCATCGAGGTACAAAAAGAGCTGTCCCAGATCAGATTACTGACCTCGTACAGCCCTCATTAATCATCAAAGTGCAATCGCCAACGCAATATCGTTAACGGAAAAATTGCATTTACTAAAAACTACTCGACCTGATTCTTTTTAAAATACCGTTCTTCGGCCTGCTGCCTTAAGGCAACGGCCTCATCGAATGAATGTGTCGCACGGTTTAGCACATAGCGGCCATGATACATGAGACGGGCAATGTAAGTTTCTGATTTTTTATCAAAAGAAACGCCAATGACACCTGTATGATTGCGCTTTGAACGAATAATTGACGAGTATCCGACCCCGTCTTCATTGACCAGCGCACCGCCTTGAGCCTTCAAAAACCGTTCGTTGGTTCTGGCATTTTGACGTGATACCTCACGCCGAAGGCAACCGCAACTTCGCGTAATCCCCTTGCGTAGAGCATAACCTTCGACGACCACGTGATTCCCACAATCACAGACACAGTTCCAGCAAACATTACCGTTTCTAGCGACCGTGTCCGCCCTGTTTTGAACCACCAATCTGCCAAATCGTTGATTAGTTAAATCGATACAATGACTCATGAAAAAACCTTCCCTTCCTAGATATCAGAATTCCCCCAGTGTCCGTTTGGAATTTTCAGACTTTGTACTTGCTGATATTTGTCATCCCATTTACGCCCATATTATACTATCGATTTTTTACTCCGTGTCTCCCAATTTTTAGTAAAAAATTTGAAAAAATGGAGATCGAAAATGAATTTACCACTGCGAATTTGCCATCTTAATCAAGCTCAGAGATTTAACTTTAATTTACCTACCCCGATAAAGTCCGCCATCATAAGCCGTCAGGCAGACATGCTTGCTTGATTCCAGACCCACCCCTTGCGTTGCACCTACTTGCCCTGCTATACTCTATTCACAAAACTATGAGGTGATCAATTATGAAAACAACCCGGACAAGGGCATTGCTACTGAGTCTTGTTGCGGTTTTAGCGATCTTTTTAACGGCCTGTGGCAACCAGCCATCGTCAAAGAAAACCGATGAGTCTGCCAGCTTTAAAAACGAGCCAACTACAACTAAGCACACAGACGTCAAATCATCCGTGCTTTCTGGCGACGGGTTCTGGTACCTTGCTGGTAAAATCAACCACAAGAGTAATTCTGGTGTCGAAGCTATCGCCTTTGATAAGTCTTCTGATAAAGCAACGATGTACAACGTTAATAAATTCTATAAATCATACGCGGCAGCTAAAAATGCTAAAGCCTTGAACAAAGAAGGCACCGTTAAGTACACTTTTACGAAGAACAATAAAAACCAGACCGTGATCAAGTTAGCTGGCAAACTCTCTGGTATTCAGATGACCCAAACCGTCACGGTCAAGGACACCACTAAGGGAACTAACAAAGCGACGAAGTTACACATGAGCGGTTACAAGGCTGTCCGTGACGTTGATATGGACAAAACCAATGCTGTCTTTGTCGAAACTAATCAATAATTAGTGATTCCATTCAGGATTTAACCCCACATGCATATACAGAATTAATGGCGATAGATTCCCAATCTAAAGGGATTTGTCGCCATTATTATGCCGTCAAACACCCTCTTTTAGGGTATAATCAATTCTGAAGATCCCTAAAGGAGGCGCGGATTTGACAGCTGTGAATGCATATCCATATCAAGATACTTTTGAGCAGTACCTCAATCATCAGGAACTAGCTCAGGCAACGATTGCCGAATACCGTAGCGTTTTGAGCGACCTATTCAACTTTTTGAGTACCTTTAACGAGGGTTACCAAAATGACCATCGCGTCGCCACGTTGATGGACCGCGACGTTGAACAATATCTGGCAATGCTTGTCAACCAGCGACAGGTGACAAACGGCACTTATAACAAGATGCTGTCACACATCAACATTTATTTTAAATACCTGTTCACCCACGATTTGATTCAGCACTACCCCACCCTGACATTGAAGGGTAAATCTCACGATGATTTAAAGCCGCCGACAATTAAATGGCTGCACCTAATGCCAGAAATCTTGGCAAATCACCAATTGGCGATCTACACGCGGCTGACCCTATTGATGTCCGAACATTTTTACACCGTAAAGGAGTTTCTTCAGCCTGGTTTTTACCAGCAATTTGATTCCCAAGCACTGACCAAAGAGGAACGCCACTTTTGGGCCGAATATCGTCGCTTTATTACGCCTTTGCAGGAACGTCAGCACAGTCGAGACCTCTTTTTAAAGCAGCGGCTAGATGGTGACCCGCACCTGACAGCTGCGGGGTTGCATAAATACCTCAAACCAGATGAGAAAATCCTCGGTTTCTCTTTAACACCGACCCGGCTCTACCAAAGCGCGGTGGTGGAGTTTCTTTTGCAGCACCCAACCATGCCCAATGAAGCCCTGAGTCAGCTGCTCCGACTAGATCCCCAGTCACTGGACTATTACCGCCGATTGACAGCAGAATACCGAACATGATCAAATATTTAAAAATTAGGGCACCCCTTTGTAACTGACTCTGGTTAACAGCCAAGCGCGCCCGTTTATTAGTCCCAACAAAACGTCCAAAACGTTTAATTTTTGCGATGTCTTCTACTGCATTTCAACGTCGTTTACGGTATTATGAGGGCAAAGGAGTGTGATTTTTATGGCAAAGAAAGCGGTTACGATTGACTTAGAAGAACTTGCTCAGCGACGGGCAGCATTTGTCCGGGAAAATCCCTGGATCATCCCTGTGGGCGTTGCCATTCAGATGATCCCGTTAGCACTGTTGATTCACGGCCATGTTAAAACGAATATCTATCGTAAAAAGCTCCAAATTGAACGGGAAAAGACGAAACAGCTTGAGTTAAAACTGCAAAGTGATCACACCCATGGCCATCATCACGGCCACCCACGCCATCGGGGACATCACCAGCACTTTGATCCCGTGGAACCACAGCAGTTATAGAAACAGTTAAAGACTTGTCAACATCCAAAAATAAAGCGGTACTAGGTGAATTCTGTCAGCCAGAAAATCATCTAGTACCGCTTTATTTGTTTTGAACTTGGTAATAACCGGTTTTAAGCTGTTCACAGCTCGCGCGCGTTAGAAAAGCGAACGATTATTTCGCAAATTTCTCCGGAACTTTCTGCCGCGGATGGGCTGTTAGCCAATCACGAATCTGGTCACCCAGTTCGTTGACGATTGGCCCCATGGCGGCCATTTGTGCTTTTGAAATCACGTTCACGTGGACGCCACTAACGATGAAAGCATTACTCTGCAACGCCGGTTTGATCCGCTTGGCGAGCTGACGTGTCAACACACCCTCTTGATGTACGTGACCTGGACGGCTTGGCAGAGCTACAGTTTGTTCATGCCCATGCAAATCGACTGTCGTCACGACGCCGTAATGAGGCACATCACCGCCGATCAACTGGATCAAAACATCCTGGTTTTGCCGTTCCAAAACAGCTCGCAACGTGACGCCAGCTCGAGTACTTTCAAACGTCTGCGTCATTTTGAGTTCGCACCCTTCGCGTCTTTTTTAGCAGCGGCTAAGCCCTGCCAACGCCCGCCAAATGCATTTTGAATGTGTAAATGATCCAGTAGTTTCATGGTGTTATGGTCGATTAAATCATCAATCGTCTTCGGATGGTTATAAAAGGCCGGAATTGGTGGGATTATTTCAACGCCCATTCGCGCTAACTTCAGCATATTTTCCAAGTGGATCTGGTTAAACGGCGACTCGCGTGGAACCAATAGTAATGGTCGCCGTTCTTTGAGCGTCACATCCGCAGCTCGTCCAATCAACGTATCAGCCAAGCCTGTCGCAATGGCAGCCACCGTCTTCATACTGGCTGGCACAATGACCATGCCATCATGCATAAACGAGCCACTAGCCACGGTAGCACCCATCTCACGGTCATCATAAACGACATCCGCCATCTCGTTAACCTGTTGCAGTGTATAACCCGTCTGTTCCACGGCCAGATTTTGTTTGGCCCACTTACTCATGATCAAATGGGTCTCAATCCCTGGTGTGGCCTGCAACGCCTGCAGCAACCGAACGCCATAGATTGTCCCGGATGCTCCGGTAATTGCCACTACGATTCGTCTCATGAACAAACCCCCTTCTGTCAAATCATGATGCTTTTACTTCAAATATTCTTCCCAATTAGTCATCTTTTTAAATGGTGCCCGCTTGAACTTATCTCGCATGTTATATGGAACGGTGCCATCCAAAACTAACTTAGAACTCATACCGCGAATCCGGATCCTTGCAGGGTCATATTCAGGCAGTTCTGAAGGGTCAAGTGGGTGGTTACGCATCCCTTCCAGTACCATAATGTCGCGGTCAGCCTGAAAACGGGTATTGATCGTCCACATCACATCGTTCCAGTCAAAGATATCAACGTCTTCGTCGACTAGAATCACGGTCTTGAGTTCTTTAAATGCAGAGAAAGCCAATAGGGCGGCTTGGCGTTGAATCCCTTCATCCGCTTCGTCATCCTTATGAATCTGCATGATGGTCATCAGTTTACCGCCACCAGCTGGGGCGTTATAGACGTTCTTGACTTTGCCCGGAATGGCCCGATCAACTAAGTTCAAAATGGAAGCCTCAGTCGGAATCCCGGCCATCGAAACGTGCTCTTCGGAAGGACCAATGGTGGTCTGGACGATCGGTCGGTCTTGACGGTGGGTCACCGCCTTGATCTTCACAACGTTGACAGCCGGGTTAGCAACGCCGTTATAGCCTGGGAATTCAGGCATCGCAAAACCCGTATTAGTATTAATATCTTCTTGCATATGGGTGTTAGGTTCGATCTCGCCTTCAATGATCCATTCAGAGCGGGCGATCCCTAACTGATCAACGGTCGTTCCCTTGACCAATTGCACTGGTTCGTTCCGCAGAGCGCCAGCGACTTGAAGTTCGTTGTAGCCTAGCGGTGTTGTCGGTGGCTCAAAAGTGGCACCGATGGTAATGGCTGGATCTAGCCCAATATTGATCGTAATCGGCATCGGCTTATTTTGTGCTTCGTATTCCTTTAAAAAGGCACCTAAATGCCGACCACCAGGCATAATGTACATGCCGATGGTGTCCTTATCTTCAAGCACCATTCGGTGAATCGTCACGTCACTTTGCTTGTTGTCAGGACTGGATCCATAGACGACGCCCATGGTAATGTAAGGGCCTGCATCCTGAGGTGTATTTGTCGGCGCAGCTAAAATTTTTCGAATATCAAAGTTCGGGTCACTAGCTTTCATCACCACTTCTTGAGCCGGTGCTTGATCCTTTGAAACCTCTACCGGTGATACTGGATGGGTCACTGCGTCATTTAATAAATGCCCCAATGTTTTGTAATCGTGGTGCAAAATCATACCCACCCGTTTTCTGGAGGCAATCGCACCAATTAATACTCGGCTATCGGGAAATCCTTTGACGTTATTAAACATCATTGCAGGACCCTCTTGGGTGGGTCGTTCAACGGTGCCACCAGCACCAATGTAGCGGTAAACACCTGCCAGATCGGCATCCGGGTCAATCTCCTTATCCGTTTCGTGATACTGGCCAGAATGGGTCTTAAGTTCATCAATTACCTTACGCAAGTCATATGCCATTTTTTATTCCTCCAATCGGTTTGATTATCTTTATCATGCAATTATTGGTGACTAAAAACAATTCAAATTAATTCGCGTATCATTCCATATTGGAATATATTAAGGCTGAATATACGACCAAAATAGATCACTAGCCGGTGTATGGTGATCCTTCCGCCGCATAAAGACGAGTTGACTAGTCTGACCCGGTTCAAGTGGGACGGTTACGATTCCTGATAGGTCAGCAGTATTCAATGATTTAGCCATCATGATCGAAACCCCCATCCCTTGGCTGACCATTCCAAGGATCAAATCAATGCGTTCACCCTTATAGACCACTTTCGGTTTGATATTTGCCTTGGTCAGCAGCGTCATAACAGGCTGATATAAGTTAGTTGTCTCATCCAGCATTAAAAAATGGTGCGTTCGTAACCGATCAATGGTAATTTTTTCGGTGTCCGCTAGCGAATCGCCCTTTGGCATCACGACAACAAACCGGTCAGTGTCAATCACTGCTGTGTCATACTCTGGCTTTGACTCGCCAAACAGACGGGTAAAAATAACGTCACTTTCGCCTTGATTCAAAGACGGCAATAACTGCGGGGTCTCTGACTCTGCAAAATGAAGGTCAATCTTGGGGTACGCATGAGTGAACGAAGCCATCAAATTGAAGGCTTTGTACTGAGCAATTGAGGGAATGCTATGAATCGTTAATGCCATGTTACGGCTTTTTTGCTGGCGATTTAATTCGGCCATCATGGCGTTTTGGGACCCCAAGATCTCGCGAGCAAACGGCAAAATTGTTTGACCTGCCCAAGTCAATGAGATTTGACGATGACTGCGGTCGATGAGTTGCACATTCAGTTCCTTTTCAAACGCCATGATCTGCTTAGAAATAGTTGCTTGCGTTGTGTAGCGATGGGCAGCAGTCTCCGTATAACTCAGCGTTTGAGCTAAATCAACAAAGGCTGCTAACTTATTTGTGTCCATTAATGTCACTTCCTTAAACATTCCTTTTAGGCATATTTTAGCACAGACGCTGCTCATTTAAATCATCGTAGAAAATCACTGATGAGCGATTAAGAACAAAGTACTCTGAAGCTCTTCAATTCAAAAATAGGGTGGCACCATCGAATTTCCCCCTTGAAACACGTCTGGTACCACCCTATTTAAATTAAATTTGAGCTCTTAAATCCACCGCTCAGATCAGCTGACTGGTCTTAGGAAGCCGAATTTTGCACGGTATCCATCAGCGTGTAATTAGCCGGGACAGCAATTCGATCCTCACGTCGAATCACAAAGCCTTCATGGTCGTAGAATCTCAGCGCTGCCTCATTTTCAATGACGCATTTGAGTGTTAATGGCTGATCGGCTTCTTGCCGCAAGGCTTGGATCAAAGCATGACCGACACCACGGTGCTGAAATTCGGGTGCAACGAATAGCAGGTGAATAAAGTCCATGACCCGGTAAAGGGAAGCGAACCCAGCGATTTGGCCATCGAGAACGGCAACGAACAGCGCTTCACCCCTGGAATCATGGGCGAAATCCTTCAGTTTGGGGTGTGCCACCCACGGAAAATACAGTTCGCGATCACGCCGATAGATTTCAGCGGCCGCCCGTCGATCTGCTCTTTTCATTGTTCTAATTGTTATTGACGTACGTGTCATCCCCCTTTTTAGAAAGCATTATATCACGAGTGAAAAAATAAAAAGAAAGTTTAGTCGACTTAACTAGTTCTAAAAAAGGGCATTTCAGTAACTCTGTCTTTTAGTTATTATCAGAAAAATCTTTGGCTTTAAAAAATTAGCCCCATAAATCAAGTCTTACTCAAGCTGATTTAAAGTCAGATGAAAAACGAAGTTTATTATTTCTAAATTCTTACTTATTCATCGAATTAGAAAATAAATATACATTATATATATTGACTTATCAGCTGTTAAAAAAAACGGGGTTCCGAGTTGAATTAGCCTGCTTTATGCGTTATAGTATGGGCATACCAAATAACCTAATAACCAATCTATGTTCCCTTTATTAACCACTAAACTGGCTAGTAAAGCGACTTTCCATGAACGATCGTCCACCCAGACGACCGTTTTTTTTGGTGTTTGGTAAGCACTTTTGTACTGATATAAATATTTACTAATACAAACCATTTTATTCAGCAACTTTATTAAACATTGAAATTAAATGCTGGCTTTCATTTTGAAAAATAATAATTTTTCAATGATAAAATTTTACAAATGTTACCGAATTTTTGGGATAACTTAACCGTTTCTTTGCTCTTTCCAGTAATCTTTTCTGCTATACTTATTTCATCTGTGTGTGATAGGAGATGGACACCATTCAAAAACCACAAATTCGTCGGCGCTGGACCAGCATTTTAATCGCTCTAACTTGCATGTTGTTGGCCTTTGCACCTGCTAGTCCGAGTTTGGCGAAAACAAAAAAATCAAGTAAAATGAGTAACTACACGAAAGTTAAATCTGCTTATGTGATGGATGCCAAAAGTGGTCAGACGCTTTACGAAAATAACCAGGATAAAAAACTGCCCATTGCCAGTTTATCTAAAATGATGACCCTTTATTTAACGACTCAGGAAATCAAACAACACAAATTAAAGTGGACGGATAAAGTTGCCGTCGGTCAAAATTTGATCAAAATGAGTAAGAGTTACAGCCTGGGTTCTTTTAAAATCAAACGTTCCAAACAGTATACCGTTAAACAACTGTATCAGGCCGCATTAATTGCGTCATCTAATTCTGCTGCAATTGCTTTAGGCGAAGCCGTCACCGGCGGTAACAACGCTAAATTTATCAGTATGATGAATCAGCAGGCAAAGGATTGGCACATCGATGCGACTTTTGTCAGCAGTTCTGGTCTGGATAATACCGACCTGAAGCATTACGGTCTGCAATTACCAAAAACGTCTGGCAAAGCCCAAAACATGGTCAGTGCAAAAGCTATCAGTATCGTTGCTCAGCATCTAACTGCAGCTTTCCCACAAATCACCCAGTGGAGTGAAAAAGCGACTTCTAAAATTGATAATCAAACCTTGGTTAATGCCAACGCACTGCTAAAATCAGGCACTTATTATCGTGCTAGCAATCATCTCACCGGTCTAAAAACTGGTTACACAGAAAACGCGGGGCTGTGCCTCACTGTGACGTACTGGCGACATGGCCGGAAACTGATTGCCACAATTATTGGCAGTAACACCGCCTTTACTGCAATGAACGGGCTAATTACGCACGTGGACAAGACTGTCAACGCAACTGACGTGACGGAAAAGCCACAAACTTTCAAGCTTGATGGGCGTCAAATAGATGCCCAACCAGCAACTGGTAAAGCAACTGTTTGGTACCGAAAGAATCAAGACCCAAAGAAGATCAAAATCACCAACACCCTAACCGCCTCAAAATTACCAGTTAAAAAGGGTCAGCAAGTGACGATGACGCGGTATAACAGTACTGGTTTACCTAGTCAGACAAACCAGGGTGAAACGGCGACTAAAACAGTAACCAAGCCGGTTGCCAACCAAGGCAATGCTGGTGGCCGAAACTGGTTCAGTCAGTTCTTCTCAGGAATTGATAAAATGTTCTCGCATTTATTTTAAAATCCACTGTATTTCGCAAATGACGATCGTTTTTGCGTAGGTGCGACAAAATCAAAATCTGGCCATCTGAATAAAGCGCGTCGCAGATTCCAAACTAGGAATCCACGACGCGCTTTATTTACATTCTGGGATCTAGTCAAGTTTTACAGATTCTTAAAAATGAGAAATCACCCATAAATTTCACAAACATCTCATGATATTTGATATACTGACAGTTAAAGATTTTAACTAGAGGAGTTTAATCAAATCATGGATGATATTAAGATTGGCCTCGTTGGCCTTGGGACTGTTGGCAGTAGCGTCCTAAAAATGATCACGGAAAATCAAGATAAGGTGCAAAATATCACTGGGCGACGGCTCAACGTCAAAACAATCGTCGTCCGAAACATTGCTAAGCACCAAGACCAGGTACCCGAAAACGTTAAATTGACCACTGAGCTAGCAGACATCGTCAATGACCCAGAAATTAAAATCGTGGTTGAAGTCATGGGTGGCTTGCATCCGGCAAAAGAGGTCATTACGCAGTTACTGAATGCCAAAAAACACGTTGTAACTGCCAATAAGGACCTGATTGCTTCAGCTGGTGAAGAGCTGGCTGCTCTCGCTCGTGCTAACCACTGCGACCTCATGTACGAAGCGAGTGTCGCTGGTGGGATTCCAATTCTGCGGACCATCGTCACTAGTTTTGCCGCGGACCATATTACCGAAGTTAAGGGAATCGTTAACGGCACCACCAACTATATTTTGACCCAAATGCAGCGGCGTAATTGGACCTACGATCAAGCGTTAATGAAAGCGCAGGAACTTGGGTTTGCCGAGTCCGATCCCACAAACGATGTGGAGGGCATCGACGCTGCCTACAAAATGGTTATCCTAAGCCAATTTTCATATGGGACGCACATTAAACTAGCCAATATGAAAGTGGAAGGCATTTCAGCAATTCAGCAACGTGACGTGCTTCAAGCGGACGCATTTGGCTACACGATTAAATTGCTAGGTATCTCACGACGAATCAACGGCGGTGTATTTGCCGAAGTCGGTCCCGTTCTCGTGCCCAAAGACCATCCGCTAGCCACCATTAATAACGAAAATAACGCCGTCATGGTAACTGGTGAAGCGGTTGGCGAAACCCTGTTTTACGGGCCTGGTGCCGGCGGTTTACCCACTGCTAACAGCGTGTTAAGTGACATCGTTTCCGTAACAAAAAACATTGTGCTGGGAACCACCGGTAATTCTTTCAACAATTATCAAAGCGATATTGGCCGCGTAGACCCCAACGACATAGTCTACGCCTACTACCTGTCCCTTCAGATGCTAGATGCTCCCGGACAAATGCTAAAACTAACTCAAATCATGACCCAGATTGGGGCAAGTTTTAGCCGCATTGTTCAAACTAAAAACGATGATCAGACAGCTCGCGTCGTCATCATCACTCACAAAATGTCCAAAGCTCAGCTGGCTGATTTCAAACAACAGTTAGCTGCCGTGGATACAATTTCACTTTTGGGAAGTTATAAGGTTCTTTAGGTTCCTTAGGTTCCTTACGTAAATAAATAGACAGTGGTAAGCTTGCTGATTGGCTTTGCTCATCACTGTCTATTTGCGGTCGTGGTTGAATTTTGGATTTTTTTACCAGTTTGGCGCTTTGATTCTCGATTGCCGAAACGTGCTGCTCAAGGCAAGGGACTATGTGGAAGCTAGCTCTGGCATAAATCCAGACCCGGGATTTTTGCCAGATTTAGCGCTTTGATTCTCGATTGCCTAAACGTGCTGCTCAAGGCAAGGACCTATGTGCAAGGCAACTTCGCCACAAATCCAAGCCCAGGATTTATGGCGAAGTTGCCTTGCACGCCGGTCCTTAACCGCCTTGCTCCGCACTCTGCTACATTAACGGATCCCACGGTTTTAACTCCACTGGTTTGTGCTTTAAGATATTTTTCTGTTCTTCCGTGAGATACTTCTTATGCACCACTACCTCATACACGAACTGATCCATCCAATCATCCGTCATCACGAAATAGCCCTTTTCGCCATTCTTTTCACCCCACGAATTTTCTACCTTCCAGCGGTTAGGTTTACCTTCCACCAAATTCACTCCCGTCAACGTCATCGCATGCGTCACTTCCGCTTCATGATACGCAAACCGATCCGCCTTACTCAAACTTAAATCAATCCCAAACAACTCCGACTTGCGATATAACTTTGCGTCCAAGAAACCCTGCTCTCGACTCATCTGCTGCAAGACATCATTACCAAACCACACCGTTTCGCCATCCTGCAATTGGGCGATGGCCGTCCTTTTCAACTCCGCCATATCCACATTCAAAAACCGAATCTGCTTACCGCCCGCCACGTTTTCTTGACTTGCCAAACGATACAGTTCATTCAACGGTTTATCAGGAGAATTCGTCACGACAACATAATCATCAAGGTCAACATCAAATTGCTGCTGGTAGAATGCCTGCGGTGTCAATCCTGCTTCACGGTGCAGTTTTTTGTCATTGTCGCGATACTCCAAATCAAAGGTTGCCGGCGGCTCACCAAACGAATAGGCTGCCATCCGATAAACTTCGCCAACCAGTTCGTGCCGCTTCTCATTGAGTGCATCAGCACTAGCGCCATCCGCTACCATCTGACGTAAAGCAACGGCGTCTCTGCGCATTTTTAACGCTAAGGTCGTCGCAAATGCCATTGTGTGGTCGGTATTATAGGTTTCTGGCATGGCGTAAGCGGGCATCACACCATACTTTTGGACCAGCGCTGCGGCCATGGCCCACTGACCACCATCGCCCCCAGCCATTTTGAGGTAAAAGGCAACTTCGCGGTCGTTAGGCCCCTTATCAGCCGTTTCAATGATGTGCTGATAAAACATGTTTGCCCGTTCAACTTTGTCCCAAAAGAAGAGGTAGTTCTGCGATAGTTCAAAGTTTTTCACATTGTGCTGTTTTTCAAACTGATGTCGCAACGTGTTAAGTAACGAGAATTCCCAGCAACGGCCACTCTGTTTTTGATTAGTAACCGTTCCAGTGTCCACCTCAACCGAAAATTCCCGGTGAAGCCGCACTTTGGCGGCTGGATCAGTTGCCGCTGCGTTGATACCATTGGTCATGACAGCCCGACTGATCACCGCTGCATCAGGGCGCTGATTGAGCACCTGATGATACTTTTCAAAATCATGCTTAGTTAGTTCTAAAGGATCTGTATTGATCATACCAATGTCCCCCTGTTTCATTTTTAAATTTACCGTTCATTCTACTGCATTTAACCGAGATTCGCTATTCAACGTTTCGGTGCGAGAGTAACGTCGCAACCAAACTGTACAAAAATATTAAACCGGCCATTGGCGCGTAACTCGCCGAGCCAAAAAGCCCAACTAACGGTGATGAAATCCCGCCAAAGGCATTTTGCGATAGCCCGACCAAAGCTGATGCACTGCCGGCGTTTTTCGGTGTCTGGTTCATGATGATCGAGGTGGTCAGCGTTAAGAGTAGGCCAATGCAAAGGACCAAGATCCACAGCAAGCCCGCGACGGCAAGTAATGAAAAATGCAGTACTGACCCAATCAAAAGCACCAGACTGTCCGCAATCACGCAGGCTAGCCCAACTTTAACCTGCTTGTATTCAGAACAGTGATTTAATCGGCTCGGCAAAGCACTACCAATCACTATGCCAAGGCCGTTTAGCGCGTACACAAGGCCAAAACTCTGCGCCGACATATGAAATAATTGCTGGTAAATAAACGTTGATGCTGAGATATAGCTGAACAAGCAGCCATACACCACACCAGTAATAATAATATTACGCAAGAACCCGGGCATTTTGACAAGGCTCCCAAACGATTTAAAAGTGACAAAGAGGGGTCCTGTCAGTCGCTTATCAACTTTCAGCGTTTCAGGAATACCAACGATGATCAGCCCTGCCAAAATGACTCCAATAATACCAAGTAGAATAAAGACGCCTTGCCAGGGGACGTACTGAATCATGTAGCCACCAAGAATGGGGGCAATAATCGGAAAAACGCCGTTCACTGCATTCAATATTGCGTAAAAATTAGTCAGTGCGTGACCACTAAAAAGGTCGCGAGCCACAGCCCGTGACAGTACCTGACCACTAGCACCGGCTAGACCTTGAATAAACCTCAAAATAATCAGCATGGCAATGGAGTTGGTCCAGGCAATCAGAAACGACGCCAGGCCAAACACCAAAAAGCCGATCATCAACGGCCGTTTGCGCCCGAAATGGTCACTTAGTGGGCCAAAAATCAGCTGACCAGCAGCCAAGCCCAACAGGCAGGCTGTCAAACTAAGCTGGATCAGAGAAGCTGACGTGTGAAACTGCCTCATCATCTGCGGTAATGCTGGTAAATACAGGTCAATAGAAAGCGGTCCAGTGGCGCTTAGTGTTCCTAAAATCAGGATAAAACGAAGTCGATGTTGCCTTTCAGACATATCTTGTGTCGTCCTTTCTAAAGTACTCATACATATCATGATACGGAAATTTCAAATAATTACTAGTGAAACAAATTTAACAGTCAGTTAACAATTGTGAAACATCGGCTTCAATTGTTGCCACGGATAGGTTAAAGAGAGTAATATGAGGTGTATTTAATGCGCATCACTATCTTGGGTTGCAGCGATTCGCGAACCCAGCTTGGAAGGGAAATTAAAGGCTGTGAAATTCTTCAAGGAAATTATCGTGCCAGTAGCGATCGGACTCGTACTGGCATTTCTATTAAAAGCGTTTGTGCTATCACCGGTTCGCGTGGACGGACCGTCAATGGAACCCAATTTAACCAATAATGAGCGGGTCTGGATGTTTAAACAGGCTAAGATCAAACACCTGAGCGTAATCGTTTTTGACGCCCATGGTGAAGATCCAGAGGCCTCAGCTGGTACCGATTACGTCAAACGGGTTATCGGTCTGCCAGGCGACACTGTCTCTTTCGTCAACAACAAGCTATACGTTAACGATAAGGTGGTTAATCAAAGTTTCATTAGCAACAGTGAGGCCACCAGCGGAACTGGCTCTCGTAACTGGACGCTGCAGTCTTTGGCTAAGCAATACGGCTGGGGCAAGCACGTGACGGTTGTGCCAAAGGGTAAGTACTTTGTCTTGGGCGACCACCGAAGCGTTTCTAATGATAGCCGTTATTGGGGATTCGTTAAGAAAAGCAAGATTGCAGGCGTGGTTAAAGTGCCGTTCTGGACTGGGACAAAGACGCAACGCGCAAACGTTAATCAGTTGGGTTATTAAAAATGCACAGTAGGTAAATAGCGTCGTAGATTCCAACCAAGAATCTACGACGCTATTTACTTACTTTTTGGGACCTAACCGAGTTTTGTCAGAGCCACTTTTATCTGCATTTTAAATTCCATTGTTACTAGCTGCGATCCTGATCCCTTTTCATTTGATTAGAAACCTTGGCAGCTTGATGGCGCTGACGATCCATACTGCGCTGTTTTGACTTGATATATTCAGTAAAAAATTCCCCATAGTCAAGCTCGTGGCTGTTAACGCTGTCCGCTGAAACAAAGTGGTGCGAACTGCTATGCCCGCTGCTATTTTGACCAAACCAATGTGCCATTACCGTGCCCTCCTCCAAGTAATGAGAATCTATCTAAGCGTATGATAACAGATTGCTGGATACGGAACAAGACGGTTAATGACCAGTGAGTATGATTATTCTACCGTGTTATCGCCATCTTGTTCCATACACTTAGTCGATGTGCGCTTTAGAGCGAATTCAAATACAGCCGCAAACTCCAAAATAGCTTGGAGTCTGCGGCTGTATTTGCCATCCCTAATCAGTAGTTATATCGCTTACTTTTCATCGCCCTGGGCGCGGAGTAATTCACCTAATGAAGGCTGCGTCTTTGGATCAATGTGGTACTTCTCTGAGTAAGCTTTCACAGCGTCAGCACCATAGAGCTTTTCATCAAGTGGCATAAAGGCCGTGGCAATCGGGTCATCCGGCTTGATATAAGCATTGATAACGATTGGCTTCTTGTTGCCGTTAGCTTGAAGGTCCTTAACCTTGTCAAATACCTCTTTGAGGTCCGCCTTCGTCCGAACGGTAAAGCCAATTCCGCCGAGTCCTTCTGCGACCTTCGCCCAGTCAGCATCGGTCAAATCAACGCCGTAGAAATGCTGCTTGCTTTCAGCTTGCTCGTAGTAAATGAAGCCAAAGCGACTGTTTGAAAAGACCACGTTGATAACTGGTAATTCGTAACGAGCTTCCGTAATAATGTCAGGAGCAACCATTGCAAAACCACCGTCACCAGACAGTGACCATGCCTGGGCATCAGGGACACTGAGCGCGCCAGCTAAGCCGCCAGGAAGACCGAAGCCCATAGTCGCAAATAGACCAGAAATCGCAAAGCGCTGGTTCTTGTTCATTGGTAACCCACGGACGCCCCATTCAGAAACGTTCCCGGTGTCAACGGCATAGGTATCATTTGGACCAGCTAATTCAGCGATCTTCTTGGTCACCGCCTCGGGATTCAAGCCCTTACTGTCATCTTCAGCCTGTTCATCCAGCCACTTGTCCCAGTTAGCCTTGTTTTGCTGATTAGCTTTCAGCCAAGTGTCTGCCGGACGGGTCTCACCGGTGGTAATCATATCTTTCAAGTAGCTCTTAGCATCTGCAATCACGGCATAGTCAACGTCGACCGTCTTGCCGATGTCAAATGGGTTCGTGTTAACTTGGATGATCTTCAGGTCCTTTGGCCAGAAGTTCGCAAATGGAAATTCTGAAGCTAAGAACAAGATCAGATCAGCATGTTGCAGGGCTTCGAAACCAGATTTAGCACCCAGACGACCAAATGTACCGATAAAGTTCGGGTGGTCAGTGGCAATAACTCCGGTTGCTGGGACTGTGTTCATCACTGGAATGTTGAATTGCTCAGAGAACTTCGTCAGTTCATCTCGGGCACCCAATAAACCGCGCCCAGCATAAATCAATGGGTGCTTAGCGTCTTTAATCATTTGAATGCTATCAGAGATCGCTTTAGGGTTAACCGTTTGTGAATAACTGTTGGTCACGACTTTAGGCGTCTTTGATGGTTCATAATCAATTTCTTTAGTTGTTAGATCTTCAGGAAGGATAACGACAGCCACACCGCTTTGACGATAAGCCTCACGGATGGCCTCGTTGATGACATATGGAATCTGTTCCGCAGTCGTAACGGTCCGGTTATAAACTGAAACATCAGAAAACATTGGTGTTTCGTCCATTTCTTGGAAGAAATTAGTGTTCATCACCGGCTGAGCGACTTGACCAACGATGGCAAGTACTGGTACATGGTCCATCTTGGCATCATAAAGGCCGTTGAACAGGTGGGTGGCGCCAGGACCAGCTGACCCAAAGGCCACCCCGATCTTGCCAGTAAATTTGGCATCAGCAGAAGCAGCAATCGCGCCGACTTCCTCGTGGCGAACCTGAATATATTTCACCTTATCTTGTTCCAAATACAGTCCTTCAACTGTATGGTTGATTGAGCCCCCAGGAATTCCATAAATATGGTCGACGTCCCAATCTTCCAAAACCTTAACTAATGCTTGTCCTGCCATCATTTTTGTCATCTTAATCGCACTCCTCATCAGTAATAGTAAAATTAATAACTATAAAAACTTGCCTAACGATGAATAGTATAGGAGCATCATTTTGAAATGTCACGCAAAGATACTTACTTTTTGTAAGTTAATTATTTCACATGAATTCGCTTTCATTTACCAGCCTAAAATCGCTTGTTAAAGGCGTAGCTAATTTCAATATATGACATTCGATTTACTGGCTTGAAAGTCAATTTTAGGCTTTAGAATTCAAATAAATCGTCTGTGAAAGGGGTTTGTGGGTTTATGGATTTTTGAATCTTAGACGGCAAAAGGTAATGGTACAACGTAGCTGGAACCGTTCATGATATTCGGCAAAAACTAATATTTTAATATTAGGAGAAGCCAAAAAGGATCACCACAGATTTTGAACTTCACGGATTTAGTGTTATATTAAATTTAATCGTAATTTATCAAGCAGCAAGCGGCCATGAACCTGCACGGGTTCATGGCCTTTTGCTTTACCTTAGCTATTCAACCTTGAAGAGAAGTTATTTCATCACACCCTCGGTCCACGGTCAGATCGGATATGTTTCACATGAAACATTTACAAGCTCATTTAAAGATTTTTGTTTAAAAAAAGAAAACCGCAGTGAGCATGCCACCGCGGTTGATTCGTTGCTATTTAGTTTGATAAGGTCATTGGTCCATTATAAACTGTAAAATTTCCAATATAATGATGCGCTCCGGCTTCCTACCCTATGCGTATTGAATACCACCGTCAACCATGATCGATTGGCCAGTAATGTAATCAGATTTGTGATCAGCTAAGAACGATACCAAGTTGGCTACGTCGGCTGGCTGTTCACCACGGCCTAATGCAATACCGTCAATGTACTTCTGAAGTGTTGCACCTGATGGTACGTTATAGATCTTAGCCATTTCAGCATCGATTTGATCCCACATTGGTGTCAAAACGATCCCTGGGCAGTACGCGTTGACCGTAATCTTATCCTTGGCTAACTCTTTAGCAGCGGCTTGCGTTAAGCCGCGAACTGCGAATTTGGTAGCTGAGTAGATACCCAGTAATTCAAAACCTTCGTGGCCGGCAATGGAACAGGCATTGATGATCTTACCACCGTTCCCCTGTTTCTGAAATTGCTTAGCAGCAGCTTGAATCCCGTAAATATCGCCCTTGACATTAACATTGAAAATTTGGTCGACGTCTTTTTCTTCAGCGTCGATCACAGCACCGATCTTTGCAATGCCGGCATTGTTAACCATGACGTCTAATTGACCGAAGTCTGAAACAACTGAATTAACTAAATCAAATACGCTTTGACGATCTGAAACATCAACGTAGTAACCCTTTGCACCATTACCAATTTCTGCAGCAACTTTTTCAGCATTGTCCTGCTTTAAATCCGCTACAGCAACCGTTAAACCGTCTGAAGCTAATTGCTTAGCAATTCCTTCACCGATTCCTTGACCCCCACCAGTAACAATCGCAATTCGTGCCATAATATTGCCTCCTTATACTTGGTTAAACAACATGTTACCGTTTACATTAAATCATTTTCAAATCTTGATAACAAGCAATTACATCAACTTCAAACATATTTTTTGATTCGTCAGATATGGCCCAGTCCATTCTAGAAATTAAGAGTCAAAAAATAGGGTCATATAACTTTTATCGATAGAAATATTACTAGAAATTATTTATCAAAAAGAAAAGCCTATATGCCGAAAAAAACATTCCACAAGGCTTGTAATAACACCAATTTACCAGTAAACAGAGCCCCTAAAAAAACTCCAGGAAAATGCTACTTTCAAATCACTTTGCCTGGAGTTCATTTATTTAGAACAGTTTTCGCATTTTTAATAAAATGATCTAATGAGAATGATTATTTCATTTTCGTTCGTCAACAATTTCAACGTTTTGGTCAATTTCTTCACTGTTATCCGAGAGAATCAGTGTTTGATACTTCGGCTGTAATTTCAAATTCATCTGGTCAGCCAAAAACCGGCTGGAATAAGATTTGATATACATCGGTTGGAAATTCGTCTCGATCTCTTCATCATAATCGTCAAAGGGTTGATCATCGTTGATCAGTACGATTTGAAATGAAACCTGCAGGGCAACTAAACCATGATGAGAATATGGGCCTACACCGTCATCATAGCTTAAAAGCAGTCGAGTATGGTCATTCAAGTGCGGCTTAATTTTAGCAATCGCCTCAGGTGAAATTTCAAGGTGTTTTGTCATCCCTATCATCCTCTTTCGTCTTATTTTGAGTACATTATGCGGGGATTAGATACAAATTACAATTAAAATGGTTCGAAATATCGCAACATTTGAAACCGCTTTAAATCCCTGTGTAATTATATGTTAGAATAATCTTAACGATTAAATATTGGAGGTCTCAGCATGAGCGAACGTCAACTAACTTGTCACGATACACTATCCATCACTAACCACCGGGTATTCAGTTCTGATCTGAATGAACACGATACGGTCTTTGGTGGACGCATTCTTTCCATGGTCGATGACACCAGCTCAATTGCGGCTTCCCGCGCGGTGCGTCAAGTGCAAGTCACAGCTACGATGGATCACATGAACTTTATTGCGCCGTTTGCGATGCAGGATGCCATGGTGATCGAATCCTACGTCACCGGAACAAGCCATCGCTCCCTGGAAGTCTTTGTGAAGGGGTTGGGTGAGCATTTATTGACTGGTGAACGGTTTGTCGGTTTTACCTGCTTTGTTACCTTTGTTGTCCTGGCTAACCCAGCTAATCCGGCGTTGCCAAAAATCATCCCAGAAACTGATGAAGAAAAATTCATCTGCAGTGGATATGCCGATCGCATTGCTCAGCGAAAACTGGATCGGGATTATCAAAAACAATTATCAAAACATTTGAACCTTGACTAAAACACCCAAGGATTGTAAAAGGGATCCAGCCGTACTAAAACTCGACTGATCACCCAAAACTTAAAAAGCCCAAAGAACCTCGCTAACTCATCTTTCAAAGATCAGTCAGCGAGGTTCTTTAGGCTTTTAGCACATCAATCCGTTTCTGATTAGGCTCACCATTACGCTGTTATTTGCGCAATAATGCTAGGTCGTTTTGGCAATTAACTGGGAATTTTAGCGATTTTCCCCTGCTCGATATAAACGCTTAAAATAGCGATATCAGCAGGATTAACACCACTAATACGGGTCGCTTGAGCAATCGTTTCGGGTCGGATCTTATCCAGTTTTTGGTGGGCTTCAGTCGCCAGACCCTCAATGGCATCATAGTCGATTCGGTCCGGAATTTTCTTAGCTTCCATTTTCTTCATCTTGGCCACATTATCTTCGGCTTTTTTAATGTAACCAGCGTACTTGATGCGAATCTCGATTTCTTCGATCACCCGGCGGTCAAGTGGCTTGTCAGGTGCTGGGATAAAGCGCAGTAAGTCAGCATAGGTAACCTGTGGTCGGCGCAAGAACTCAGCGGCAATGACACCATCTTTTAACGGCTTTTCATTATGTGATTCAACGTAAGCGTTGACCTCAGGAGAAGGCTTGACCCGAACGGTATTTAATCGCGCAATCTCGTCTTCAACGGCCTGGCGCTTTGCCAAGAAGGTATGATAACGCTCGTCAGAAATCAGCCCGAGTTCATGACCCTTGGGTGTCAACCGCAGATCAGCATTATCATGCCGTAAAATCAACCGGTACTCAGCACGACTAGTCAACAAACGATATGGTTCGTTCGTTCCCTTGGTTACTAAGTCATCGATCATGACACCAATGTAGCCTTCTGAGCGTTTCATGACGTAGGGTGCCTTACCAAGCGCTCGTAACCCGGCATTGATACCAGCCATGATTCCTTGCCCGGCAGCCTCTTCATAGCCCGAGGTACCATTAGTTTGACCCGCAGTATAAAGGTTTTTAACCAGCTTTGTTTCCAAGGTTGGCCGCAATTGATATGGTGAAACAACGTCATACTCAATGGCGTAGCCAGGACGCATCATTTCAGCGTTTTCGAGACCCTTGATAGAATGGAGGATCTTTTGCTGAACCTCTTCTGGCATAGAAGTCGAAAGACCTTGAACGTACCACTCATCCGTATTCCGTCCCTCTGGCTCCAAGAAGAGCTGGTGGCGGCTCTTGTCCGCGAACCGAACGATCTTGTCTTCGATCGACGGACAGTAACGGGGACCGACACCCTCGATCACACCCGTAAACATTGGGGCACGATCAAGGTTCTCGCGAATAATGGCGTGTGTCTTCTCATTCGTATAGGTCAGCCAACACGACAGCTGATTCTTCAGGGCGAGATAATTTTCGTCTGGCGTCTCAAAACTGAAGTGGTTGGGCTCTTTATCTCCTGGCTGTTCTTCCGTTTCATCGTACTTAATCGTATTTCCGTCCACTCGCGGTGGCGTCCCGGTCTTAAACCGCTCGAGTTCAAAGCCGTACTTTTCCAAATTCTTAGTCAGCTTCTTAGCAGGTTGTGAATTATTTGGACCTGATGAATACATCAATTCGCCAATGATGATTTTACCTCGTGCAGCTGTACCAGCAGCAATGACCACCGTCTTAGAGTGATAATGGGCACCAGTATTAGTGATCACACCCTTGCAAACACCATCTTCTACGATCAGATCATCGACGATCCCTTGCCGCAACGTTAAGTTCGGCTCCTTTTCCAATGTATGTTTCATTTCAGCGTGGTAGGCGTGCTTATCAGCCTGAGCACGTAATGCTCTAACGGCTGGCCCCTTACCCGTATTTAACATCCGCATCTGCACGTAGGTCTTATCAATATTGCGACCCATTTCACCGCCCAGAGCGTCAATTTCGCGGACGACGATCCCTTTAGCTGGCCCACCCACTGAAGGGTTACATGGCATAAAAGCGACCATGTCTAAATTAATCGTCATTAGCAATGTTTTGTTTCCCATTCGCGCAGCTGCCAATGCTGCTTCGACACCGGCATGACCGGCACCCACGACAATGACATCGTAGTCCTTGCCTTGATACGCTTGAATCTCAGGCATGTTTGTTCCTCCTAAAATACACTGACTTCGTTATTTTCCAACACAGAATTGGCTGAATAATTGGTCGAGCAGTTCATCTTGATAGCTGTCGCCCGTAATTTCGCCAAGCTTGTTCCAGCAACGGGTCATATCGATTTGAACAAGGTCAACCGGCATGCCGGCTGCAATGCCACTTAAGACATCATCTAAGGCGTGATCAGCTTGCTTCAATAGGCCAATATGACGAGCATTGGTTACCATCACATTGCCACGGCCAGATTCAATTCCCTCGTCAAAGAATAGGTGGCTGATTTCACTTTCCAGTTGGTCAACCCCTTGGCTCTTGGTCATTGAAGCGTGAATGATTTTGGTATCACCGGCAAGCTCCTTCAGTTCATTAAGGTCTAGTTTAACGGGTAGATCCGTTTTATTAAGAATGATGATCCGCTTTTCATCCTGAGTATCAGTTAGCAATTGTCGGTCTTCATCGGTCAATGCTTCACTGGCATTCAAAACGAGTACCACAAGATCCGCAGCCCCAATAGCTTTCTTGGAACGTTCAACACCAATCTTTTCGACTTTATCGTCAGTATGATGAATACCGGCAGTATCGATCAATTTTAGAGGTACTCCGCCAACGTTGACGTATTCTTCGATCACATCTCGAGTGGTTCCAGCAACATCCGTCACGATCGCCTTATCTTCATGAAGCAGCTCGTTTAGCAAACTGGATTTACCAACATTCGGCCGGCCTACGATAGCCGTTGCGAGGCCGTCACGAAGGACTTTCCCCTGCTTAGCAGTCCGTAATAGCTGGTGGATGGAACCTTTAACTTCCTTCGCTTTTTCCAGCAACATTTTAGTGGTCATCGTTTCCACGTCATCGTATTCGGGGTAGTCAATGTTGACCTCAACTTGGGCGAGGACTTCCAAAATATCCTGGCGCAGATTCTTGATTAGCCGGGAAAGATTGCCATCCAGCTGATTGAGAGCCACTTTCATGGAACGGTCGGTTTTGGCTCGAATGAGGTCCATGACGGCTTCTGCCTGACTCAGATCGAGGCGCCCATTGAGAAATGCACGCTTGGTGAATTCACCGGGTTCGGCCATCCGAGCACCCTGACTGATGACAAGCTGCAAGATCCGGTTGGTGGCCAGTAACCCACCGTGACAATTGATTTCGAGCACGTCTTCGCGGGTGTAAGTCTTCGGAGCACGCATGACGGATACCATGACTTCATCGACTTCAGACTGGCTGTCTGGATCGATAATATGGCCGTAATTAATCGTGTGACTTTTCACGTGACGTAACGATTTACCCTTAAAAAGGGGTTCCACGGCATCAAAAGCGTGGTCACCACTGACCCGAATAATTGAAATACCACCTTCACCAGGCGGCGTAGCAACGGCTGCAATAGTGTCAAATTCACTTGTCGTCGTCATATTAGTCCCTCCATTTATATAGTAGTTGTTCAATATTTCACGCACAAAAAAAGTGCCGACTCCATGCCCCTAACAGCATGGATAAAGCACTTTGACTACTTTATCTATTTAAGATAAGAATGATTTAGTATCATAATAGACTGGAATTGGGGGGGTGTCAAGTAAAAAAGGTGCGGATCAAGGCGGTTTGGGAACGGCGTACATGGCGACTCTGGCGGAAATCCCGGGCTTGGATTTATGCCAGAGTTGACTTGTACATAGTTCCTGGCCTTGAGGAGCCCAGTTCCGCATGATAAAAGACACAACACCACCAATAAAAAACTGATTCACCGCCAACTTATCGATGCCAAAGATCTCATTTTCTCTCAAAACTACCCTGTATAAATCATCAGACCAGCAGCTCAAGCAAAAACCTTCAAAATGGAGTATACAAAAAATAACCATTTCATTCACAAATTATTCACACAATAAGTTTTAAGTTATTGTATATTAGAAATACGCCCAACATTTCTTACCGTTAGCAGTTTCATGACAGAAAGGATGATTTAGATGTTGAGTCTTATTTGGACACTGATCATTGGTGCCCTGATTGGTGTCATCGCGGGTGCAATTACCAGCCGTGATTTACCAATGGGTTGGATCGGCAACGTTGTGGGTGGTCTACTTGGTGCTTGGTTAGGTGAATCCTTACTGGGTTCTTGGGGACCCCAGTTAGCTGATATTGCAATTGTACCGGCAATCCTTGGTGCAATTATCGTCGTTCTCCTAGTCTCTTTTTTAACCCGCAGCCTAGCTAAAACTAACCGTTAGTTGCGAGAGAAAGGAGGCTGCGTATGAACAAAAGCGAGAAAGTTTTACTGCTTCTAGTCGGACTGTTAGCGATTGTGCAGAGTGTGTGGTTAATCGCTGTGATCATTCCTCTAGGACAGGTTTCAACTTGGTTACTAACAACCATTCAGACAAAGCAGACTGCAGTTGAGACATCCGCTATAGTCATCAGTGGCTTACTAACATTTATTGGGTTACTCGCGATATTCATCGCGCTCATGGCCCCCGGCAAAGTTGATCGGCTAATTTTCCGTTTTCGAAACGGGCAATTGAGTATTTCAAAAAAGGCCGTTGAAAATACTTTACGTGCGGCCATTCTTAACCAGGAAGATGTTACTGCAGTGAGTGTAAAAGTTAAAATGACAGCCCGCAGCCAGCACGTTCGTGTTACTATCAAGGCCGTCAATCGCGACGATAATGACTTGGTTGAAAAGGGAAAGCGCATTCAGGAGTTAGTGGTGGCTGAAACTAAAAGGATCCTAGCAGTGCCAGTTAAAAGGGTAAAGTTGCGACTAAAACCTTACCAAACTTTAAACCAAAAAATGCCACGACAGTCTCGAGTTGTGTAAAGGAGCGACTAGTATGAATATGACCACGGTATATGGCGGGCTAATAGGTATGCTTGTTGGGCTTGTTTGGGCGTTGGGTGGCTTTAACGCCGTCTTGTTAATGCTTACGCTGGGCGCAGTCGGCGTCATTATCGGCGCCGTTATCAGCAAATTTGGCGGTCTTAAAGCACTCATTTCTCAATTAGTTGATGGCGAATAAAGGAGTGGAACTAAATGATGGAAAACAAAAAGGCAACCCTGAGTCGAAAATTAACGTTTGACGATGCTGTGATCGAAAAAATTGTCGGTTTAGTTTGCCGCAACGTGGAAGGTATCCTGTCACTAGATGGTGGCGTAATTAGCGAATTAGCTGGCCGGTTATCAAAAAAAACGGATCCAACAAAGGGAATCGACGCCGAAGTTGGCGACACGCAGGTTGCTTTGGATATGGATGCTACCATTGAATACGGATCGGAAGCCCCCAAAATTTTTGATGAGGTTTGCAACCGAACTCAACAGGCCATTAAAAATTACACCGGGTTAGACCTCGTTGAACTAAATCTCAATATTAATGATGTGCTGACTAAAAAAGAATGGCAGGCTAAAAGTGAGCGTCAAAAAGATGAACTGGCGACCGCTGGAGCTAATGAACGGGTTCAATAATTCAACTTAAAGGAGGAATTTAGATGGCTCAAAATGACGTTTCAACAATTCTGACTTATAACGACGAAGTGCTAGCGAAAATTGCGGGTAAAACTGTCCGCGAAGTGGACGGTGTACTCTCACTGGAAGGCAACTTATTCAATTCCGTGAAGGACCGCTTTTCTGACCAGGACGATCCGACAGCTGGGGTCACTGTTGACGTTGATAACGATGAAAAAGAAGTCAAATTAGCCATGGATGCCGTGCTGGAATATGGCAAGAGCATTCCCAGTGTATTTGACAAAATCACTACTAAATTATGTGGCGCTTTAAAAGACATGACGGACTTAAAGCCCACTGAGATCAAGATTCATATCAAGGACGTCAAAACCCGTGATGAATATCTCAAAGAACAGCAAAGAGACGCTAAAGGTGATAAGAAGAAGTCCTAAATAATCACTAAAAATACCTCCCAACCAGGCGAGGTATTTTTAGTCTAAAAAAGCCCACCACACAGTTCGCAGTGAACCCTTAAAACTAATAACAATTATGCTTGGGACAGCATACCCGCCAGAAGATCCAAAATCCCACTTGTGGAACTTGGGAAAGCGAAGATCTGTTGTCGAAGCTGGCTACCAGTAAAATGACCGTTGATAACCATCGTCAAAACGTTGATCAATTCTTCGGCGTCATCTGCGTAAACACTGGCACCAACAAGGTCGCCTGCATGGTCAAAAACCAACGTCATTTCAGCGTCTAAAGCATGTTTATATTCAAATGCCAATTGTTTTCCAAACGGGACAACTTGAGTGTGGTACTCATCATCCGCCTGAGCTGTGGCCAGCGTCACGCCGACTTCAGCGATTCGAGGCATTGCAAAAACCACGCTAGGGATGGCGGGATAACTGATTGGTTCTGTGTTCCCTAAAATCTGACCAGCAATATAGTTTGATTCAAAAGTTGCGGTGGGTGTCAGCTTAGGTTGTTTTTTATCAATAATATCGCCACTCGCATAAATGTTTGGCACACTCGTTTGTAAATGATCATTGACCGGAATACCACGGCGAGAAGCTGCGATCCCCAGCTCTTCAAGCCCCAAATTTTCAACGTTAGCAACCCGACCAGTTGCACCCAGTACGTAATCCGTCTGGATCGTCAAGCCAGCCTTGGTTGTCACCGTCAATCCTTCAGCCGTCTTGGTAACGGCATTTACTGCTTCACCAAAGTGGAACTGGACACCCTGCTGGGCTAATTTAGCTTGCAAGCGGTCAACGTAGGTTTTGTCAAATGCACTTAAGGCCCGTTCAGTAAACTCGACAACGTGGACTTCACGACCCATGGTAGCGGCCATGGCTGCAAATTCAATGGCAATGACCCCCGCACCAATGAAGGTCAGCCGTTGTGGCATATCAGCCAGACTGAGAAATTCTCGGCTATCATGAATGTACTCAGCGCCGTCGATGTTTAGGGAAGCAGGTCGTTGACCCGTGCCAATCACGATTTTATCAGCAGTATAAGATCGTTCGCCCACTTTGACGGTGTGCGCATCCGTCAAAACGCCATCACCAGTAATCATTTCAATCCCCATCTTTGTGAACATTTGGCTCATCGAAGGTGCCAGCGGATCGATAACCTGGTGTTTGTAAGCCATTAGGGACGGCCAATCAATCGTCACGTTACCTTTGACGCCGCTGCCATTAAAGCGAGTAAGCTGTTCTGTCAGCTGAAGTGGGGCATCAAGAGCAATCTTGGCATCACAACCATAATTGGTACAGGTTCCGCCAACTAGGTCTCGTTCAACAATTGCCACGTGTTTACCCGCCTGTAACAGCGCAACAGCGGCGTGCCAGGTGGCGTGTCCTGAACCAATAAAAAGCACATCAAAATCCATAATAAAACCTCCAGTATTCATTTTAGTCGTGCACGACTATTATCTTAAAACAAACCGACTCTAATCACTTAGAGCCGTAATCAATTTTTCGTTAAGTGCTAGTGCTCTTTGATAATCATCCCTTGTTAACGCGTACTTGCCCAAACAGTCAGCCAAAGTCTGATGAATTGGGTCTTCATTTTCTCGGCCCTTCTCCGTTAAACTGACGACTAGTCGGCGTTTATCATTAACTGGATGCAGGCGGTTGACCCACCCGTTTGATTCTAACCGGCGAACAAGCGGCGTCAGCGTGTTGGAGCTTAAATGCAACGCGGCTCCAAGTTCGCGCAGTTCCTGATTATCATGTTCCCACAGTGCCGTCATAACCAGATACTGTGAGTACGTCAGTTTGTAAGGTGCTAACGCTTCTTGATAAAATTTATTGAATAGGCGATTGACGTTGTAGACGCTAAAACAAAGCTGGTCTGCTAAATTAACGTGGTTTGTCATCTGTTTCCTCCATATTAGTCGTGCAAGATTAATTTCTAGTATACACCCTTAGCAACAAAAAACCAGCAACGTTTTAATCATTGCTGGTATCAGATGGATTTATTTACTAGTTTCATATTTAGCAAGAAATGATGCAATCCAGGAATGTGTCGCATTAACGTAAGGTAATTACTACGGCTCGCTTGGGTTCAGTACCCGCGGAATAGGTCATCACGTGTTCATTGTCTGCCAGTACGCTGTGAATCTGTTTACGTTCAAACGAAGGCATCGGATCCAAATAAACGGGTTTCCCAGTGGCAACGACTTCTCGTGCCATATTTTCAGCTAACCGAGTCAACGTTTCAACACGTCGTTCACGGTAGTTAGCTACGTCCAAGGTCACTTCAAGCTTAGAAAAGCGCTTATGATTCAAGAAAACCTGTGCCAGACTTTGCAGTGCGTTAATAGTCCGACCATGCTTACCAATCAATAAGCCTTCCTGTTCAGTTTCAAAATTGATCGTTAATCGGCGATGAACCACCTCAACCGAACTGGTCGCATCAATACCTAATTGGTTCACGATTTCTAATAAATAAGTATTTAATTCATCAGCTACACGCTGATATTCGGCTTGGCGACTAGCTGGTTCTTGAGTCTGTGGGGCCGGTTTCTCTGGTGCTTCATCACCCGCTTTTTGGGATGGAGCCGCTGATTTGGAAATTACTGCAGAATCAGCTGGAGCCGATGGCGCTGCTTTAGCAACTGGCTTTTCAGCAGGCTGCACCAACGGTTTAACGTCAACTTGTGCCTTCCTGGCACCAAAGCCTAAAAAGCCGCGCCGTGGTTTAGCCACCACCGATACTTCCACTTGAGACCGGTCTAGTTGAAGTTGTTGAAGTGCCTCCTCGATTGCATCATCCACGGTCTCGCTCTTGAATAAAGTCATGACTGCTTGCTCCCTTCAATAAACTACTTATGTATAGTATAGCATGTGAAAGCCGGTTATCTGGCGGGTTTTGAAAATGGTAATATTACAATTTATCAAATCATAGAAAATTCAGTTGTTTTCTCCCTAAAAATGATTCTTTACAAAAAGGTCCTTGAACAACTGAACTTAATCAGTCGTTCAAGGACCCTCACAATCGTAACGGTTAAGCACCACCGTCAGAAATTACTTCCGCCGGCTTTGTTTAGCACGCCGAATTGCTTTTCTAACTTGTCGATCGTGCTCTTTTTGTTTACGATCTTTTTCCTCACGTTCGCGGCGAATCTTCCAAGGATTTTGAATGACCAAGGTTTGACCCACTTGGAAAGCGTTGGTGATCACCCAGTAAAGGGAAAGCGCACTTGGCAAGTTTAGCGCGGTGATAAAGATAATCACGGGTGTGGTTACCGTCATCATAGTCGTCATGGTATTGGACTCCGGTTGACCTTTCATCATGAGCCATGAACTTAAAAAGGTAAAGACAGCAGCTAAGATCGGCAAGACCAAGTATGGATCTCGAGAACCAAGCTGCAACCATAAGAAGTGACCTGAACGTAAAACGTCAGTCCGCCAAATGGCCTGATACAAAGCCCAGATAATTGGCAGTTGCACGATCATTGGCAAACAGCCAGCAACCGGATTAACGCCGGCTTCGCTATAGAGCTTTTGTTGCTCTTCACGAAGTTTAGCCATTGTTTCCTGGTCGCGCGACGAATACTTTTTCTGCAACGCTTTTAACTGTGGCTGAATCTCCTGGGTCTTTCGCATACTGCGAGTTTGGAAGATCATCAGCGGTAAAATAATGATCCGCACGATGATGGTGAAGACAATGATCCCCATCCCGTAACCGCCAAACACGTGTGCCAACCAAATAATTGCCCGGGAGAAGTTTAATAGGATAACACCATCCCATAGTCCCGTGCTATGCTCAGTAATCGGCTGGTTACCACAGGCGGTCAGCAGGACAGCCAACCCAACGATCCCAAACATAGTTATAAATCGTTTTAATTTTTTCACTAGTCTCCCTCGCTGTAGTCATTATCGAGCAATTTCGCAAGTTTCAAGACGTGGATCAAGTGCTTCTTAATCTCTGGCATCGGCATTTCAGAAGTGGTTGGTCGTGCAATGACCAAAAAATCCACATCCTGTTTCAAATTCGGCTTCAGCTCAGTGAGCGACTGCCGGATTCGCCGTTTGACCCAGTTTCGGTGAACGGCATTACCGATCTTTTTGCCGACCGAGATTCCCACTCGAAAGTGCGGCTGGTCCTGACGTTCCAACTGGTAAACCACAAATTGACGGTTAGCCACCGAATGTCGCGCCTCAAAGACCTCTTGAAACTCCGCTTCTTTTTTTACGCGGTAAGATTTTCGCATATTGCATCTCCAAAACGTCTGTTGCCCATTTTAAAAAAATAAAAGACCACTGATTGGTCAGTGGTCTATGCAGACAAGACTTTTCTTCCTCGTTGACGTCGACGTGCTAAAACCTTACGGCCGTTGCTCGTGCTCATCCGCTTACGGAAACCGTGAACGCGTGAACGATGACGTTTCTTAGGTTGATATGTTCGCTTCATAAAACTTACACCTCCTGATCCTCAGGCATGAAGCCAATATTTACATCTATTTACATCTCTAAATGCATTTCTAAAATATAATATCATATCTGAAGCCAACATCAAAGACTAAATTGAGAATTTCCGCTTTTTTTTGCGAGAAATAAAATTTGTTTCATGAAATAGGCCTGTGGATAACCTGTGAATTTTAGATTTGATTTTTCTGCATTTCAACAGACTTATCCACTAGTCCACAGGCTGTTGTTTCCCAAAAATAGAACCCTGTTAATTCTGGGGACGAACTTGTGAAACACTTGCTGTATCAGTGTTTGTTTTGCACAAGAGGTTGTGGATAAAAATGTTTCACAGCCATTTTTTAAAAGTTATGAACAGCCTTGTGGAAAACTTTATACCAGCCTGTGAAACAATTATCCACAAGTTAAAAAGGCTGTGGAAAACTTTTTTACAGCATGCTAAACTAAATTTATCACTTTAAAGATGGGGAGGAAGAAAAGTGCTTGATTTAGACACACTTTGGGGTGAAATCAAAGACGGTTTCCAGCAGAAAATCGCCCCGACAGCATTTAAGACGTGGATCTCATCAGCAGAACCCGTTAAATTAACGAACAATCGTCTGACAATCAAGCTACCATCGGAACTACATCGAGACTACTGGCAACGCAATTTAACCCAAACGTTAGTTGAGCTGGCTTATGAATACGCCCAAGCGGATATTCAGCCAGTTTTTGTTGTCGCAGACGAAGATGAGTCCAAGGTATCCACACTTAACCACTCCGCAGCAGCACCGACAGCGTTTAGTCAAAGTGCCAAGCTGAATCCTAAATATACCTTTGATACTTTCGTCATCGGTAAGGGTAATCAGATGGCACACGCTGCTGCGTTGGTCGTTTCAGAGGAACCTGGCGTCATGTATAACCCACTATTCTTCTATGGTGGTGTTGGGTTAGGGAAAACCCACTTGATGCACGCGATCGGTAACAAGATGTTAGCAGACGACCCGACGACTAAGATTAAATACGTCACGAGTGAAGCCTTCACAAACGACTTCATCACGGCCATTCAATCAAAGACGCAAGATCAGTTTCGAGAGGAATATCGTAACGTCGACCTACTATTAGTTGATGATATTCAGTTCTTTGCTGATAAGGAAGGAACCCAGGAGGAATTCTTCCATACCTTTAACGATCTCCACGACGATGGAAAGCAAATTGTTTTGACTTCTGATCGGTTGCCAAATGAGATTCCGAAGTTGCAAGATCGTTTAGTTTCTCGCTTTGCTTGGGGCTTGTCGGTGGACATCACACCACCTGATCTGGAAACACGAATTGCCATTCTGCGGAACAAAGCAGAGGCAGACAATATTGCGATCCCTGATGAGACTTTGAGCTACATTGCTAGCCGAATCGATTCTAACGTGCGGGAGCTTGAAGGTGCGCTTGCGCGTGTGCACGCCTACTCAAAGATGGTTCACCAGCCGATTACGACCGAGTTGGTTGCGGGCGCGCTGAAGAGTTTGAAGCTTGATAAGCGTTCCAGCGAACTCACGATTCCGCTGATTCAGGAAAAAGTCGCCAAGTACTATCATGTATCACTGACCGACTTAAAGGGCAAAAAACGGATGAAAACAATCGTGATGCCGCGCCAGATCGCCATGTATCTATCCCGCGAAATGACGGATAGCTCACTACCAAAGATCGGCAATGAATTCGGCGGTAAAGATCACACAACCGTGATCCACGCTTATGATAAGATTGCTGATGCACTTAAAACCGACAGCGATCTAGCAGCCGAGATCAGTAATTTAAAGACTGAGATCGAACGTTAATTCGTTGATGAAGGAGTTCTTGTTTGGGATCATAATTCAAGGCGGCTCCTTTTTTTAAATGTGTTAATAGGCTATTATAAAGAAGACTTTAAAAGTAGCGGTGTGGACAACTTAAAAAGTTGTGCACAGGTTATCCACATGTGTATAACTTACAGCTGAACGGTGTTTCTCAAACTTATCCACAATATCCACCGCCCTACTATTACTATTCTTTTTATTTATATTATGGATTATAAGGAGTGCAACCATGAAATTTACGATCAATCGTGCCGCGTTCATTAAAGAACTTAATAATGTTCAACGAGCTATTTCGTCAAAGACCACTATTCCGATCCTAACTGGTTTAAAACTGGTTGCCGATGATAATGGTCTAACGTTAACGGGTTCGGATGCTGATATTTCTATTGAAACGTTAATCCACGCTGATAACCCAGATAATCAGCTAGCCATTCAAAGTACAGGTGCCATTGTGTTACCCGCACGTTTCTTCAGTGACATTGTGAAGAGACTGCCAGAAGACAACATGACATTAGATGTTACAGAAGGTTTTCAAACCGAAATCACGTCTGGTTCAGCCTCCTTTACGATTAACGGCTTGGATGCCAATAATTATCCACGCTTGCCTGAAATCGATGCCACGGATGAGATCACTCTGGCCGGAGACGTTTTCAGTGAACTGATCAACCAGACTGTCATTGCCGTTTCAAATCAAGAAAGCCGGCCGATTCTAACCGGGGTGCACTTTACCCTAGTTGATAATCAGCTGTTAGCTGTCGCTACTGATAGTCATCGGTTGAGCCAACGGAAGATCAACCTACCTGAATCAGCTTCAACCACCTACGACGTGATCATCCCTGGTAAGAGTCTCACAGAGTTAGCCCGGATGATCGGTGATGACAATCCTGATGTTGAGATGCGCCTCTCAGAAAACCAGGTCCTGTTTACCATTGGTGACACACTGTTCTACTCCCGTTTATTAGAGGGCAACTATCCAGACACATCACGGCTGATTCCAGAAGATGCTACCACCACGGTCGAATTTGATGCCAAAGCGCTTCTATCCGCCATTGAACGGGCTTCGCTGCTGTCTCATGAATCACGAAACAACGTGGTTAAACTGACGCTAGATCCTGCAAATAACCAAGCGACTATTTTCGGTAACTCGCCTGACGTTGGTAACGTTGAAGAGGCACTTACTCCCAGTGAGATGACGGGTGATGAACTCGAGATTTCCTTTAACCCTGATTACATGAAGGATGCGCTGCGTTCATTTGGAGCAGCTGTAATCACGATTTCCTTTACGTCACCATTGCGACCATTCACTCTGGTGCCAACTGAAGATAAGGAAAACTTTATCCAGCTGATCACACCGGTTCGGACGTTCTAGTTTGATCTTTTCAAGATTCAAACTAAGTTTAAAGATTTCCAAAAAGCTCAAATGATCTGTCACGGTCATTTGAGCTTTTTTTGCTTTTTCAGGCTTCTAATTTTTAAAAAGAAGGGCTAAATCCACTAAAAAGCCATTATTGATTCAAAAAACGCAATTTTTAGGTTCTAAGCGTTTTTAGAGTATTTTGGGGTAAAGACCTTACAATTATCAAAAAACGCTCAAAACGCTCAAAATGAAACTGAAACTATACTTTTACCCCTAAAAAGCGTATAATTATAAGAGAAAATGAAGGTGGGTGAAGCCGTGAAAAAGGAAGTTTTCATTGAACCACCCTTTATCACTTTGGGTCAGTTACTGAAAGAAGAGGCAGTTGTTGGTTCAGGTGGTCAGGCAAAGTGGTTTTTGAAAGAACATGCGGTTGATGTGAATGGTGAACCGGATGATCGGCGTGGACGAAAACTATATCCAGGAGATACGGTCGATGTCAAAGATGTCGGGCTGTTTTTTATTCGCTTAAATCAGGCTGAATAAGCTTATGAAATTAGAAGAATTAAGGTTGCATAACTTTCGTAATTATCAAGCCTTGGACGTTTCATTTGGTCCTGGGGTCAACGTTTTACTTGGCGAAAACGCTCAGGGTAAGACCAATCTGCTGGAAGCCATTTATTTTTTGGCTCTTGCTCGAAGCCACCGGACTAGCAATGATCGTGAGCTCATTAATTGGCAAGCCGAGACGGCTCAAGTTTTAGGTCGGGTACAAAAGCACAGTGGCATCACCCCTTTGGAACTCGATTTATCCAAGCATGGTAAAAAAGCGAAAGTGAATCATTTGGAACAGGCCAAATTATCTGGTTACGTTGGTCAGCTGAACGTCATTTTGTTTGCCCCTGAAGATTTGAGCCTGGTTAAGGGCGCACCTCAAGGACGACGTCGGTTTATGGACATGGAATTTGGTCAAATGAGTCATAAGTACTTATATGATATAGCTCAGTACCGAACAATCTTGAGACAGCGCAATCGCTACCTCAAAGAATTGGGCGCCAAAAAGCAATCTGACATGGTATTACTGGACGTATTGTCCGATCAGCTGGCAGCCTATGGTTCCGAGATCATTAACGCCCGCGTGACGTTGTTGAAACGCTTGGAAGTTTGGGCTGCCCAGATTCACCAGGAGATCTCCCAACAAAAAGAACGGTTAGCCTTTCACTATGCGACGACCGTTTCAGAGGCTGACCTAGTGGATACCCAGCACACCTATGATGCTCTAAAAAAGCTTTACCGGGAACGGCGCGAAAAAGAACTTTTTCAGCGGACGACCTTGATTGGCCCGCACCGTGACGATTTAAAGTTTCTGGTCAATGATAAGGACGTTTCCAGTTTCGGTTCGCAAGGACAACAACGCACGACAGCGCTTAGCGTTAAGCTAGCTGAGATCGATTTGATGCATGAACAGACTGGGGAATATCCAGTGCTGCTGCTAGACGACGTTTTATCAGAATTGGATGATAATCGGCAAACCCACTTATTGACAGCAATTCAAGATAAGGTTCAAACGTTTCTGACCACCACCAGTTTGAGCGGTGTGGCACAGAGACTGATACACCAACCAACGGTATTTAACATCCGTAATGGCGAGATTTCGACTGATGATTAGTTGTTTCGGGATTTAGAGTGAGGAGGAACACATTTGGCTGACGAAAAAGAAAGTAAAATGGAACGCGCCCGCGAATATGACGCGAGTCAGATTCAGGTTCTAGAAGGGCTTGAAGCGGTTCGAAAACGGCCTGGAATGTACATCGGATCCACGAGTTCACAAGGTCTTCACCATTTGGTATGGGAAATCGTTGATAATGGTATCGATGAAGCCTTGGCTGGTTTCGCGGATGCTATTCACGTAACGGTGCACAAGGATAACAGTGTGACCGTGATGGATAATGGACGTGGAATTCCCGTTGATACACAGAAGAAGACTGGAAAGTCAGCACTGGAGACGGTGTTCACGATCCTGCACGCTGGCGGTAAATTTGGCGGTGGCGGGTACAAAGTCTCCGGTGGTTTACACGGTGTGGGTGCTTCAGTTGTCAACGCTTTGTCGTCCGAACTAGACGTCAAGGTTGTTCGTGACGGTAAACGATACTACATGGACTTTGCCTACGGCCGCGTTAAGACTCACATGAAGGTCATCGACACTGGACTGCCAGAAAATATTCACGGTACAACTGTGCATTTCCTGCCTGACCCAGACATTTTCCGCGAAACGACCGTCTTTGATATCAATACGTTGACCACGCGGATCCGCGAACTGGCATTTTTGAATAAGGGCTTACGCATCACCATCCGTGATGAACGTCCAGAAAAGCCAACTGAGGAGTCCTTCATGTATGAAGGCGGAATCAAACACTACGTTGAATTTCTAAACAAGAATAAAGACGTGCTGTTTGACGAACCAATATACGTTGAAGGCCAAGAAAATGGCATCACCGTTGAAGTTGCCATGCAGTATACGGATGATTTTCATTCCAACTTACTGACCTTTACGAATAACATTCATACCTACGAAGGTGGGACTCATGAGGAAGGGTTCAAACGGGCTTTGACACGGATCGTTAATGATTATGCGCGCAAGAACAACCTGATGAAGGACAACGAGGACAACTTGAGTGGTGAAGATGTTCGTGAAGGCTTAACGGCCGTTGTTTCTATCAAGCACCCAGATCCACAATTTGAAGGTCAAACCAAGACTAAACTTGGTAATTCAGATGCTCGAACCGCTACTGATCACTTATTTAGTGAACACTTTATGAAATTCCTGATGGAAAATCCCACCATTGCTCGAAAAGTGGTTGATAAGGGTTTACTAGCATCTAAGGCACGGGTCGCTGCAAAACGCGCCCGTGAAGTTACCCGGAAGAAGAGCGGACTTGAGATCAGTAATTTACCTGGGAAACTGGCAGATAACACCAGTAAGGATCCGGCCATTTCAGAACTGTTCATCGTCGAAGGTGATTCTGCCGGCGGTTCCGCTAAGCAGGGGCGTTCTCGTTTAACACAGGCCATCCTGCCAATTCGTGGGAAGATCTTGAACGTTGAAAAAGCAAGCATGGATAAAATTTTAGCTAACGAAGAGATTCGGTCATTATTTACGGCTATGGGAACCGGTTTTGGTGATGATTTTGACGTGTCAAAAGTCAATTATCACAAGCTGATCATTATGACGGATGCTGATGTTGATGGTGCGCATATTCGAACCCTGCTGTTGACCCTAATTTACCGCTACATGCGGCCGTTACTGGCAGCCGGTTATGTCTACATTGCACAGCCGCCGCTGTACCAAGTTCGTCAGGGTAAGATGCGACGCTACATTGACTCTGATGAAGAACTGCAGACGATTTTGGGGCAATTACCACCGTCGCCAAAACCGGTGATCCAACGGTATAAGGGACTTGGTGAAATGGACGCCAGTCAACTGTGGGAGACCACGATGGACCCTGAAAAGCGCCGTTTACTGCGGGTCGATCCGAGTGATGCCGCGGAAGCAAACGAAGTCTTCACAATGCTAATGGGCGACAAAGTTGAACCGCGTCGTAATTTCATTGAACAAAACGCCAAGTACGTTGAAAACTTGGATGTCTAGTGACCGTTTAAGAAGGTTTAGAAGCTTAACTGATCGGGTGAAACCAATACCCGTGATGCATTATGGGAGGTATTAATTTGGCGAATGAAGAACTGCCAAGCCGCATCACTGATGTCGACCTAGCTAAAACCATGCGAACTTCATTTCTGGACTATGCCATGAGTGTTATTGTTGCTCGGGCGCTACCAGATGTTCGTGATGGATTGAAACCCGTTCACCGACGGATTCTTTACGGGATGAGCGAACTGGGTGTCACACCGGAAAAACCATACAAAAAGTCCGCCAGAATCGTCGGTGACGTCATGGGTAAGTTTCACCCCCATGGTGACTCGGCAATCTACGAAGCCATGGTTCGAATGGCTCAAGATTTCAGCTATCGTTACATGTTAGTTGATGGTCATGGTAACTTTGGTTCAGTCGATGGTGATGGCGCAGCTGCTATGCGTTATACCGAAGCTCGTTTGAGTAAGGTTGCCATGGAAATGCTGCGTGATATTAACAAGGATACAATTGATTATCAGCCAAACTATGATGGTACTGAAAAGGAACCGGTTGTTTTACCGGCTCGTTTTCCCAATCTGCTGGTCAACGGCGCTTCTGGAATTGCCGTTGGGATGGCGACAAATATTCCGCCGCATAATCTGGCCGAAGTAATTAGCGCAATTCATATTTTGATGAAAAATCCCGACGCGACAACTGCTGACCTGATGGAAGCTTTGCCGGGACCAGACTTTCCAACTGGAGGTGTGGTCATGGGCAAGTCCGGGATTCGGAAAGCCTACGAAACTGGTAAGGGTACGATCACTCTGCGCGCAAAGGTCGAGATCGAAGAGGATAAAAGCGGTAAACAGCGGATTATTGCCACCGAAATTCCTTACATGGTCAATAAGGCTCGTTTGATTGAACGAATTGCTGAATTGGCACGTGACAAACGAATTGAAGGCATTACGGATGTTAACGATGAGTCTGACCGGGAAGGGATGCGGATCGTTGTTGATGTCCGTCGCGATGCCAGTGCTGAAGTGATTTTAAATAATCTTTACAAGATGACGCTCATGCAAACGTCATTTGGCTTTAATATGCTGGCAATCGTCAATGGCTCACCGAAAGTACTGAGTCTAAAGGAAATTTTGCAGTATTATCTGGCTCACCAATTGGAAGTCATTCGTCGCCGGACTGAATTTGACCTGAAAAAAGCAAAAGCCCGAGCCCATATTCTTGAAGGATTGCAGATTGCGCTGGATCATATTGATGAGATCATCTCGATCATTCGTAATTCACAGACTGCTGAAGTTGCTAAGAATGAACTGATCAACCGGTATCCACTTTCTGAAAAGCAAGCTCAAGCAATTTTGGACATGCGTCTGGTTCGGCTGACTGGGCTGGAACGTGACAAGGTTGAAAATGAGTATGCAGACCTGCAGAAGTCGATTACTGAATATCAGGGTATTTTGGCAAGCAAGGATAAGCAAAACCAAATCATTTATGAAGAGCTGCTAGAGATTCAAAATAAGTTTGGCGACCCTCGTCGAACTGAACTCATGGTTGGCGAAGTTCTGAGCCTTGAAGACGAAGACTTGATCGAAGAAGAAAACGTGATGATCTCGCTGACTCATAACGGCTACATTAAGCGGTTGCCAACGGCTGAATTTAAAGCCCAGAACCGTGGCGGCCGGGGCGTTCAAGGCATGGGTATTCATGATGATGACTTCATCGAACACCTAGTTTCTACTTCAACGCACGATGTTTTGCTATTCTTCACTAACGCTGGTAAGGTCTACCGGATGAAGGGCTATGAGATTCCTGAGTATGGTCGTTCTGCTAAGGGTATTCCGGTGATCAACTTGCTTAACATTGAAGATGGCGAACGGATTCAAGCCGTTATTAACGTGTCTGATGCTGCGGGGGATCAGAACAAATTCCTGTTCTTCACCACGCTGCATGGGACCGTTAAGCGAACGTCTGTTAGTGACTTTTCAAACATTCGCAGTAACGGTTTAAAAGCACTGAGTTTGAAAGATGATGATGAACTGATCAACGTTTCTATCGTTGATAAAGACCAAGCTATGATCATTGGGACCCACTCCGGGTATGCAGTTAGCTTTAAGGCCAGTGACGTTCGGTCAATGGGTCGTTCGGCTACTGGGGTTCGCGGTGTTCGGCTTCGGGATAACGATTACGTTGTCGGTTCTGCTATCCTGGAACCAAACGATAACGTCTTTGTCATCTCTGAACGTGGTTACGGTAAGCAGACACCTGCTAGTGAGTACGCAATAAAAGGCCGTGGTGGTAAAGGAATCAAGACCATCAACGTGACTGAAAAGAACGGTCCTTTAGCTGGCTTGACAACCGTCAACGGCGAGGAAGATATCATGCTGATTACCGACAAAGGCGTGATGATTCGCTTTGGCGTCGAGAACGTTTCACAAACTGGTCGAGCAACACTCGGTGTCCATTTGATTCGTTTGGATGATGACTCAAAAGTCGCCACAATGGCCGTTGTTGAAAAGGAAGCATCAGATGATGATGATGATGCGGCTCAAAACGACGCAGATAGCAGTTTAAAGAGCTCTGATGATGACCAGAGTGATCATGCTGATGGTCATGATGGTGATACATCATTGAATCGTTTGATCGATCGGGCTACTGATGATGATTCTAACGACGATGAATCGACTGATGATTCCTCGGATCCTAATTCAAACGATGATTCAGATGACTAATAATCAAGACTAATTTTTTAAAAGGACGGCAAATTTTGTCGTCCTTTTTTGCGTAGTTAGGAGTATAACCACATCTCTTGTCAGGTTTAGTTGTCTATTTGTTACTATGGGTCCCAGCAGCCAAGTGTGAGGTGAAATAACTGGTTTGCTGTGAGGAAAGACTGTAAAATACCATTGCACTTTAGTCTGAACTTTGGTAGAATAATAATCTGTGAGTAATCCATTCGGAAGACTCTCCTTGCTCTCTTAAAACTCAAAGAAGAGGGCCTGAAGTCCATAAGGAGGTGCAAATTTCATGAAGTATGAAATTACCTACATCATTCGTCCAGATCTTGACGACGCAGCTAAGAACGAGTTAGTTGAACGTTTTGACAAGATTTTGACCGACAATGGTGCAGATCTAATTGATTCAAAAGATTGGAAGAAGCTTCGTTTTGCATACGAAATTGGCGGTTACAGTGAAGGCGTTTATCACGTCGTTAACTTGAACGCTGACAACGATGCACCATTAAACGAATTCGATCGTCTTTCAAAGATCAATGACGATATTCTTCGTCACATGATTGTAAAACGTGAAGACTAATTTTGACATTTAACTACTGAGAGGAGCGGGTCGTATGATCAACCGGGCAGTACTTACCGGACGCTTGACAAGAGATGTTGATTTGCGGTATACCCCAAGCGGGGCGGCAGTTGGAAACTTTACGTTAGCTGTTGATCGGCAATTTACCAATCAAAACAACGAACGTGAAGCTGATTTTATCAACTGTGTTATTTGGCGGAAATCGGCTGAAAACTTTGCTAACTTCACTCACAAGGGATCGTTAGTAGGGTTGGATGGTCGAATCCAAACCAGAAACTACGAAAATCAGCAGGGTCAACGGGTCTACGTTACTGAAGTTGTTGTTGAAAACTTTGCATTATTAGAACCGCGTTCAGCAAATAATAATGCTGGTGCTAACAACACTAACGGTAATCAGAATGCACCCACTAGCAATGCTCCTCAAAACACAAATCCGTTTGGTGATCCAAACACCAACGGGGCGGCTAACAATAATCAAAATAACGGACAGAATCAAGCGGATCCATTTGCTAATAATGGTGATTCGATTGACATCTCCGATGATGATTTGCCGTTCTAAACGGACTGAATTGGAGGGAATACCATGGCTCAACAAAGAAGAGGTGGCCGTCGTCGTCGTAAAGTCGACTTCATCGCCGCAAACCACATCGAATATATTGATTATAAAGATACTGACTTACTGAAGCGTTTCGTTTCAGAACGGGGTAAGATTTTACCTCGTCGGGTGACTGGTACTAGTGCCAAGAACCAACGTAAGTTAACGATCGCAATTAAGCGTTCACGGATCATGGGCTTAATGCCATTCGTCGTTGAAGACTAATTGCATCAGAAAAAAACGCCTACCAACCAAACTTGGTAGGTGTTTTTTGTTGGTCTTGACTACCGTTTGGCAAAACGATTCTTGGCCTAAAGTTTAAGCAATCAATTTTAAACGGGGTTGAAAAGGTGCCATTGTCCTATGTTACAATCAAGACGATTCAAGGCATTTAGAGTGGGGTTCATGTTGCCTTGATAAGTTGACCTGATGCAGATAAAACTCGACAATAGAAAATTCTAGAACGTGATGACGATGATGGTGTGAGTAATCATGGGGCAATGCGTTACGGAAGGACAAATGATGAAAAGTCGATTGATGAAACTTGTTAGTTTAATAGCTTGTGGCAGTGTGGTAGGCTTTGGTAGCTTGGTGACATGGTTACTATGGCAAATGGCGGCTGACACGGGTAATAACCGTTTGGCTGCGCAGATCGCTTTGATCCTTGGATTAGTCATAGTCATCGGTGGCTTCATTTTCTGTACGATTCAAGCCTGGCGTTTATTTTCCATTATCAACTTGGAGGCCACTTTTCGCTACCAAACTTTATCGGTGCTGAACTGGTTAAAACGCGGAATGCTGGTCGTGACGATTGGTCTACTGATCGATTGGTGGCCAGTGTACGTCGTGGCTAACCATAATAGTTCGCCGATTATGATTTTAATTATTGTGATCATTACCGTCCTTTTCGGTTCCGTAGCCATTCTAGCAGCCATGTTTCAGGATATTTTGATCACGTCACATATTTTGAGTCACGATTCAAGCCCCAAGAAGCCGGTCAAAAAAGATCAATAAATAACTCTTTTGGCGGCTCGAAAGCGGTGATTAGAAAGCTTAGTAGATAAATCCAGTAATCTTAGAAGTCAAAAGGTGGCAGATTTCCGCGTTCAGAAAATCTGCCACCTTTTTTGTATTTGTAATGAAAAACAACTTAATAATTTAACTTAGGCTTTCTTGAATGATCGAGTCGTTAGGGCAATGATCAAAGCGATGATAGCCAAAGCTGCTGGCAAGTAAATTGCAACGTGTACGCCGGCTGTAAAGGTCGTTTGGGCATTGCCACTGCTAAGTGCTTGACCGATGCCTAACAGGCTGGTTGCCAGGGCTGTTGAAATCGCGCCAACGATTTGTTGCAAGGTGTTCATGATCGTACTACCATCACCAGATGTCCGACCAGTTAAAGAACTCAAAGCATGTGTCTGAGCGGGGGACATTGCCAGTGGGCAACCAATCATCAAAACAACGTGAGCGGCAATGATGAAACCGACACCAGTCTTTGTGTTGGTGGTCAGTAACATGATAGTACCAATTAAGGCAATGATGAACCCAGCACGGGTCAACCACTTTGCACCAATACTGTCAAAGAGACGGCCAGAAACGGCTGAAACTAAGGCGTTAACGATGCCACCTGGTAACATGATGATCCCAGTCATTGCAACCGGCAAGAGCAACCCCTTTTGCATGTACATTGGTAAGATATACATTGCTGACAAAATGATGCCAAAATCAAGCATCATCATTAGGGCACCAGCACGAAAGGCTGCGTTTTTAAAGATCTTCAGGTTCAAAATTGGTTCCTTGATGTGAACTTGACGGTAACTGTAAAAGGCAATGATGATGATACCAATAACTAATAAGCTAAGCACGACGGGAGAACCCCAACCATGCGAACTTGCAAAGCTGACCCCGGTAACAATGCTTGAAAAACCAATTACACTAGCCAAAATTGACAATACATCCACTTTAGGGTGTGAGACATCGCCAACGTTTTCTAGTGATGAGAAGGCAAAAATCAATGCGATAACGAGGAATGGGACAAACGCCCAGAAGATCCAGTGCCAAGATAACTTGGCAAGAATCAAACCAGTTAATGTCGGGCCGATAGCTGGCGCGAACATGATGACTAATGCGCAGACTCCCATTGCAGTTCCTAATTTAGCCGGCGGAAAGACTTGCATCGCCACTGTGAACATCAGTGGTAAGATCAAGCCAGTTCCAACACCTTGGATCATTCGGCCAATTAACAAAACCGCAAAATTTGGTGCTAATGCGGCAATCACTGCGCCGACCAGAAAATCAAATAAACCAAAAATGACAACTTGACGAGTCGTCCACCACTTAGTAATCAAACTATTCAATGGTAGAATAATACCAATAATCAACATATATCCGGTAACTAACCACTGAACAGTGGCGGTCGTAATCCCTAAACTAACCATTAGTTTAGGTAATGCAATATTAAGCGATGTTTCAGAAAACATCCCCACAAAAGCACCAATTAACATGCTGACCATCGCAAGTTTAGGGTGTTTAACTAATACCCGTGGCTTGCTGGCACTTATTGTTGCTTGTTCCATAATTATATCAAACCTACTTTCTCTGTCTGTTTACACAATTGGTTACAATACCAGAAAAAAATTCATTTCGTAAGTCATTTTTTCAGAAAATTCTACTTTTATCAAAAGCAAGCGCTTACTATTTTCATTCCTAGTGCCAGACCGACACCTTGTGCTCATTTGTGATAAAATATAACTACTATTATTGTCGACAAAATAGGGGAGTCTGAAGATGAAGAGATTTTTTTCAAGGGATAATTTACCCGAATTTTTAAGTAATAGACGTCTTCGTGGCATTGCGCTGTTTATGATTGCGTTGTCCGTTGCTGGTATCGTCTTGGCCTTTTTGTTTTCGTGGATTCTTGGTGTTTTGGCACTTGCGGCAGTTGTGACTAGCTTGGTATTTGCATTTAATACCATGAACGAAATTAGTTCTGACATGAACCGATACATAGCTGACCTATCTTTTCGAATTAATCGTGGAGAACAGGAAGCACTAATCGATATGCCGGTTGGTGTCTTGATTTTTGGAGCTAACGATGTCATTGAATGGGTCAATCCATATTTGCAGCAGTACTTTGGCGATCAAACCGTTTTAAGTCAGCGCTTGGACGACGTGGACGCCGAACTTGAACAGTTGATCAATGCGCATGCTGATGATGAAAAACCGACGACGGTCACTTGGAAGGACCGTCAATTTTCATTTTTAGTTCAAAAGGACTTTCGGTCGGTCTACTTGATGGAAGTCACTCATTTCACTCAGATCGAGCAGCGCTACGAGAATGAACGTATCGCTATCGGTCAAGTTTTTCTTGATAACTACGATGAAATCACGCAGTCAATGACTGATCAAGATATTTCAAATTTAAGAAATTACGTGACCAATGAGCTTTCTGTTTGGGCACAGCACTTTGGGATGTACTTGAAGCACCTAGATGATGATCACTTCTTGGTGTTCATGTACGCTAAGGCGATGAAAGCTGTGGAGGAAGATAAGTTTAGTATCTTAGACACCATTCGTGAGAGTACGTCAAAGCAAAATTTCCCGTTAACGCTAAGTATTGGAATCGCTTACGGTGGTCCCGACTTAACTCGGTTGGCTGATCAGGCCCAGAGTAACTTGGACTTGGCACTTGGCCGTGGCGGTGATCAAGTCGTTGTTCGGGCTCAAGATGAAGAGGCGCGGTTCTATGGCGGCAAGACGAACCCAATGGAAAAACGGACGCGTGTGCGTGCACGGATGATCTCACAGGCGCTTCAAGAATTAATGAACCAGTCGGATGCCATTTTCGTGCAGGGCCACCAGCAGCCCGATATGGACTCTATCGGTGCTTGTTTGGGGATTCGACGGATTGCCCAGATGAATCAAAAGAAGTGCTACATCGTTTTGGATCAAGACAATCTTCACAGTGATGTTCAACGGTTGCTTGATTCGCTGCGTGACTATCCCGAAATTTATGAAGCCATCATCACCCCTGAAGAGGCCATGAATAAGGTTACTGATCAAAGTCTGCTGGTCATGGTTGACCACTCGAAGCCGTCACTTTCAATGTCACCAGATCTTTATGAGCGGTTGGAAAATCGGGTGATGATTATTGACCATCATCGTCGTGGGGAAGAATTTCCAGAAAACCCAATGCTGGTTTACATTGAACCTTACGCCAGTTCCACCTGTGAGCTGATTACCGAAATGTTTGAGTATCAGTCACAGGAAAGTGAACCAATTAATAAAATCGAAGCCACTGCCATGTTGACGGGGATCTTCATTGATACCAAGTCGTTCTCACTCCGAACAGGATCGCGGACGTTTGATGCTGCCAGTTACCTTCGCTCTGCTGGTGCTGATTCAGTTCAAATGCAGCAGTTTATGAAGGAAAACGTTGATAGTTACTTGCAACGGAATCACTTGATCGAACTGGTCACCTTTGTTAATCAAGATATGGCAGTGATTGCTGGCGAAGAAGATGAAACCTATGATTCAGTCACAGCTGCTCAAGCAGCCGATGATCTGCTCAATATGTCTGGCGTTGATGCTTCGTTTGTGATTACGAAACGAGAAGATGGCCGCATTGGGGTCTCAGCCAGAAGTATGGGTGAGATCAACGTTCAAGTCATCATGGAAAAAATGGGTGGTGGCGGTCACCTATCTAGTGGTGCCACCCAGGTAGCTGATAGTACGGTCGCTGAGGTTAAAGATCAGCTGGTCAATATCTTGACGGGTAAGGATGAAAAGAAAGCACTCGCTACTGAGTCATAGTTCCTTTAGGGTGTATATTGAGAAATTCAAAACGTGATTTCCGCTTATTTAAACGGGTCGCGATTTATGGTAAAGTTATTAGTTAGAAGTTCCCTTTTTAGGGTCGATTATGTCATGACACGCACGGTGTCAGATGGGAGGACTTATTGTGAAAGTGATCTTTTTGCAAGATGTTCGCGGCAAAGGTAAGCGCGGCGAAGTTAAAAATGTACCAGACGGCTATGCCCAAAATTTTTTATTCAAGCAGGGGAAAGCAAAAGCTGCTACGGCCAGCGCAATAAGCCAGCTAAAGGGCCAGCAAAAAGCTGAAGAAAAACGTGAAGAAGAAGAACGCCAAGAAGCTGAAGCCGTTAAAAAGGTTTTGGAGGATCATAAGACAATCGTTCAGTTAACTGCTAAAGCTGGAACTGACGGGCGTTTGTTTGGCTCGATCCCAAGCAAACAAATTGCCCAGGCGCTTGATAAGCAGTATGGTATTAAATTAGATAAGCGCAAGATTGAGTTACGTGAGCCAATCAAAGTGATGGGCTTTATCAACGTACCCGTAAAATTACATCAAGACGTGACTGGGCGTATTCGTGTGCACATCACGGAAAAGTAATTTCAGTCACATGTGTTTCAGGGGTCGTCGGCAAATCGATTTTTCCCCGACCCCTTCGTTCATCATAACAAGGAGTAATGACTAATGAGTGAAGGGTTGAGAGATCAAACGCCACCTCAAAATATTGAGGCGGAAAAAGCGGTGCTTGGGGCCATCTTTCTAAACGGCGATGCCCTAGTCGACGCAATGGAACAGCTGACCGCTGATGATTTCTATCGTCGTGCGCACGGACTAATTTTCCAAACCATGGTTAATTTAAATGACCGTGACGAGGCAATCGATGTGGTTACGGTGTCAGATGAGCTGACCCGCCTTAATCAACTTGAAGATGTGGGCGGCATGCCATACATTGCAGAACTAGCAGCTTCTGTACCAACGGCGGCCAACGTTGGCTATTATGCAAAAATCGTTGCTCAAAAAGCACTGGTTCGGCGACTGATTCAAACGGCTACTAAAATTGTAACCGATAGCTATTCTGAAGACGTTCCAGTTGATGAATTATTGGATCAGGCTGAACAGTCGATCATGAACGTTAACGAATCACGGAATCAAGCGGGCTTTAAAGTTATTAAAGACGTCTTGAATTCTACGTTTGAGGAGATCGACAGACTTTCTCAACAGGGCGATACAGTGACTGGTTTATCGACTGGTTATCCGGATTTGGATAAGATGACCACTGGGCTGCACGATGATGAGTTGATGATTTTAGCGGCTCGGCCGGCGGTTGGGAAAACTGCATTTGCACTCAACATTGCGCAGAATGTGGGAACCAAAACGGACAAAGCTGTCGCTATTTTTAGCCTAGAAATGAGTGCTGAGTCGTTGGTTAACCGGATGTTATGTGCTGAGGGCAGTATCAACGCTAATCACCTTCGGACTGGTCAGCTTGAAGAAGGCGAATGGCAGAACTTGATTGTTGCCATGGGCAGTCTGTCTAAGGCAAAGATTTTTATCGATGATACAGCTGGCATCAAAATGTCTGAGATTCGGGCAAAATGCCGTCGACTGGCTAAGGAACAAGATGGTAATCTAGGCCTTGTGGTAGTTGATTATCTGCAACTAGTTGAAAGTACTGGTGCGGAAAACCGTCAACAAGAAGTTTCAGCTATTTCCCGGCAGTTAAAGAAGCTGGCAAAGGAGTTGCACGTGCCAGTGATTGCATTGTCGCAATTGTCTCGTGGTGTGGAACAGCGTCAAGATAAGCGACCTGTGCTGTCAGATATTCGTGAGTCCGGATCAATTGAACAAGATGCTGATATCGTTTCATTTCTATACCGTGATGATTATTATGAACGTGATGACGACGATGACGATGATAACAGTGGTGGCGGTGCAGACGACACTCAAGATGTGGGTGAAGTCGAAGTCATTATTGAAAAGAACCGTTCAGGTCCCCGGGGAACCGTTAAGTTACTATTCGTTAAGAGCTACAATAAGTTCTCTAGTATTGCGTACGGAGCAGAACAGGGCGGCTAACACGATTTATTGCTTAGCTGAGTGAGATGACGGCATTTGGATGTCACCAGTTCAAACAACCAATCCGATACCACAGAGGCTGGGATAGAACTACAATCGAACTTAACTTTCAATCATTTCAAGACTGTTATCTAGCGTAATCATAAGTTAAAACTTAAATCACACATATAGTGATCAAAAAAAGAAATTTCCCACGTGTAGGAAATTTCTTTTTTGTTGCTAGACACTGTAATCTAAACGAGTTTTATCAAATGCACTTTTAAATTTAAATAAAAAAGCGGCGAGCCCGCCGACCTTCGGAACGCACGAATGCGCCGATCTTTGGAGTCTCGCCATGGTTTGGCACCAGCTGATAGTATCGCATGGTTGCGGAATGGTGTCAAGCTTTGAAATCCGCTCATTTTAGTTATTTCGGCTGGCAACCACCATTTGAAGGATTGCCACCGAGGTGTTGAACTTAGTTTGATAATTCGCCACAAAAAAGCTCTGCCACATTAGGGGTTGTGGCAGAGTAGAGGGGGAGGATAACGTGTATTCAGGGTTGTCTTTCTAATGTTTGGGGGAGGAAAAAACATTGAAAATATCGTTATCTGTTTTAAGGGGTTAGCCAATTAACTTCTTAATTGACTATGTGTACATCATAAGCAACAATTGTGATGAAAATGTGAACTTTTTCATGCGACTTATTAAAAGAAACGTTAAGGAAAGTTAAAGCACCTCAAACACTTATGTCAAATTGAAAGGGATGAGGTCTTGAAAACAATTCAATTAAAATGGCTTCTCATTGGGGCTTTTATTGCCAGTGTTGGTAATAGTTTTATCTGGCCACTGACCAGTGTGTACCTACATAACGATTTACATCAGTCGCTAACGACAGTTGGCATTATTTTACTACTCTATTCCGGTGCTAACATCGTCGGTAGTTACGCCAGTGGCTGGCTCTTTGATCATCATAACCCCTATCACTTAATGTTGGTCGGCGTATTAGTAGCTGGAATAACCACTGCATTCCTGATTTTATATCATGGCTGGCCGGCTTATCCAATTGCGCTGATATTTTTGGGTCTGGGGACTGGTTGGCTGATGACATTGACCAACGCCTTAGGCACCACCATCAAGGGGCGTGATGGGCGTTATATCTTCAATATGCTGTATTTCTGTCAAAATTTGGGCATTGTGGTCGGTACTTCCGTGGTTGGATTTGTCTACAGCGTTAGTCTAACGTTGCCCTTTGCTATCGTCACTGCCTTTTACGTTATTTTGTTGTTGGTAGTGTTTATCAAATACCGACCAGCCGCAAATATTAGGCATAGTCCGCAGCGGGAGAAAACGGCTAGTTCAATTAAATTGTCACCTGTCAATGCTCGCGTTATCATCACCGTTTTCTTCGCTCTAGCAGTTGTCTGGATAATGTATCAGCAATGGGTTTCTAACCTGTCCGTTTATATGACGGGAATGGGCATTCCGATGCGTGATTATAGTTTACTTTGGACGTTAAACGCTGGCTTGATCGTCGTTTTTCAAATCCTGATCAACTGGTTGTCTCAACGTGTTCGTGGTGAATTTTGGCAAATTTACTTTGGTTTGTTTTTCGTTACACTATCGTTTTTCGTCTTAATTTGGGCGCATCAATATCGCATCTTTGTGATTGCTATGACTGTTTTAACGATTGGAGAAGCAACAGCTTTTCCTGCGATCCCGGCACTGGTAAACGATTTAACACCAATGACTCTTAAGGGTAAGTATCAAGGACTGACGAACGCTTGGGCATCTGCCGGTAAAGCGTTAGGTCCACTGATCGGTGGGCTAATAATTGAAGCCCTTTCGTATCGATTTCTCTTTATTCTGGCCGGAACCACCATTTTAATGATTTTGATGATGGTGATTTACGTCACGCAAGCCAACGCAAAGAAAATGACCCATTACCAAGGATGAAAATATTGGTCGGTATTCGACCAGATGTAGTTTAGTGTCGATGATTAAATGGCCGTAAAGTCAGAATTACGAGTAATAGCTGACGTTAAAAAATAAAGTACTCCAGCCGTTAAAACTAAATTAGAGTTGGGTAATCAAAGTATTGGGCTGATTCAGAGATGATTCGAACTCGGGAAATAGGACTAGTATCCTAATTTAACGGTGTTTCGGTCTACCCAAATGGATGATTTAAGTGAGAACTAACGGCTGCTTTAATGACCAAAAAGATTGACCCTTTGCGGTCAATCTTTTTTCGTATTACGCCAAGCCAGTTGGGCGCTGAATAGCGCCAGAATTGAAATGACGTAAATAATCAAAATGGTACTGACCCAGCCAAATTGGGCATAGGCTGGTTCGGGCACTAGACCGCCGAAGGTACCGCCGAGATAATATGACATTAGGTAGAGCCCCACGGCAGCTGACTTATTTTGGTGGACATGATCGCTCACAAAACCCAACGCGCAGGACTGGCCTGCGAAAACCGAGACGCAAGAACAAGTTAGTCCAAAAATCATCGCCCAGAGATTTGAAATTAACGCGACTGCTAAACCGATAATACCCAACACACAGGTAATCATAAAGGTTTTTGTCACGCCGATCTTTAGTATCAATCGCCCAATCAAGGGGGTTAGAATAGTTGGAACGAGAAACACGATGAACACGAACCCAACTGCCACTGTATTTAGATTAATTGGGGCTTCTTGAAGCCTCAATGAACCATACGTGAAAGTGGCGACCTGCTGAAATAGCAGACTGGCACCCACGAAACAAGTCAGCAATAAGCGCCAGTCATGCAAGTGGGCACCAATGCCAGTGAAGCTTGCCAAAGCAGAACGACTTGCAACGAAGCGGGTATCTTGAGGCAGCCAGCGTAGCGTCATTAGGTAAGCTAGGATTAGAATCAACACCATTGGTATGAAGATGCTGGCAATGGTATGAAAAGTATCAAAGAACAAGCCAGCAAAGAATCTGCCTGAAAAGCCGCCAAATGCCGTTCCCGCTACATAGACACTATTGAGCCGAACTGCATCTTCTGTGGCAAAGGTTTCGTTGATGTAAGCGACAGCTACCGCGAATACAAAGGGTGTGGCAATGCCTTGGATCAGCCGACCTAATAGCAATAAAACAAAGTTCGGGCTAAGCAGACACAGCACTGTCGCAACTGCCATTGCCAAAATGGCGCCAAGCATGATTTTTCGGCGGCCGTAGCGGTCGGAAATGGCACCGGCAAACGGGGCCGTGATGGCCACCCCCAGTGTAGTAGCGCTGATTGTCAAGGTTGCGGCGCTGATCGAGACACTGTAGCTGACCGCCATTTGCTTTAAAACCGGTTGCGTGGCGTATAAGTTTAATAGTGCACACATGCCTAAAAAGAAAATAGCTGAATTAGTTCGCCAGTTAGTTTTGGCGAGGGTGCTTTGCATACTGTCAACTTCTTTCTTTTGCTCAAATTAACTTTACTTTAGCACAGCCGAAGTAAATCGAGTAATTGAAATAAATTGCACGATATGTATAAATAAAAGAAAAATTATGTTTCACGTGGAACATTTTTAATGCAGTAATTAGGTAGTTAAAGTTTCACGTAAAACATTCTTTCACGTTTAACTGCGGTGACTTACGACAATTAGGAAATCATTTTTTGGTAGTGTTGACCAAGCGGCTCATGGGTCATCTTGATGTGTGGCGTAGAATTGTAAATAAATGGCTGCCCAATCGTTTTAAATCCGAAGCGCTTATAAAAATTGGCAACTGGAACTTGGGCTTCAATTTCAATGGGTAGTTGAGGAAAGTTCTCTGAAATAGTAGTCAAGACGTGATTCATCAGTTGGTTACCTAATCCCACACCACGGTGCTTTGAATCGGTGACGATGCGACCAAAGGTAATGTGATCATTGTCGAGGAAAACGCGGGCGTATGCAATCACATGCTTATCTTGATCAAAGACGTGCAGAGCCGCTAGATCGTGATCATCAACTTCTTGATAGATTCGCTTCTGAGCGACAACAAAAGTTGCCACGCGTAACCGGTAAATTTCAAACAGTTCCTGAGTTGATAGTTCTGAAAACGATTTAATTTGCCACATTTTACATTACCCCTTCTAATTAATAAAAGTATATCTATTCATTGCATATGCAATGAATACTCAAATCGTATCACTAAATCATTGTATTTACAATGACTTTCCTGTAGATTAAAGTCATAGAAGTTAAAATGAGAGGCGGATTCCATGTTTGAAATTATTCGTGATATCGGTGCCATTACGCGGCAAATCCAAAATGTCAGTAATGCAGAATTTCGAAAATTAGGGCTTGCTAATAACGCTTTTATTTACGTGATTCGAACCTATGAACAACCTGGCATGTTTCTTGGAGAATTAGCTGACTCGGTTCAAATTGATAGAACCACAGCGTTTAGAACGGTGCAGAAATTGGTCCAAAGTGGTTACTTGGAGCTCCAACATGACGCGCACGACAAACGCTTACGGCGGGTCTTCGTGACTCCAAAAGGCGCTGCTATTTATCCGGAACTCCACGCGTTTGAACAGCAGTGTTCTGACCGGCTAGTCTCGCAACTGACAGGAAAGCAACAAGCGGAACTAAAATTATTGTTGTCAAAATTAGTCTATTAATTAAACGCTGCGTGGGTCATTTTGATATGGGGCGTTGATTCAAAGATAAATGGCTTGCCAACGGTCTGAAAATCAAACTTCTTGTAGAAATCAGCTACTTGGGTCTGAGCTTCGATTTCAACTGGTAGGTGTGGGAAATGGGTTCTGATAACAGCTAGAACGTTATTCATCAACTGAGTTCCCATACCGATTCCGCGGTGAGCTGGGTCCGTAACAACACGGCCAAACGTTACGTGATCGCCGGTTTTAAAAACCCGTGCGTAGGCTGCTACTTGGTCGTCTTGATAGAAGACGTGCTGAGCAATTAGGTCCTGTTCGTCAACTTCTTGATAGATTCGCTGCTGAGCCACCACGAAGGTCGCTACTCGCAGACGGTAGATCTCAAATAGCTCTTTGGTAGATAATTCGGAAAAAGATTTTGTTTGCCACATGTGTTGACCTCCAGATAAATCAATAAAGTTATGTAATTTTGATGAGAAATACAGTTAGGTTGTTAAAAAGACTTTTTAAAATAATTTTTGAACATCAATAAATCCCATTATAGCAGCGCATAATTGGATTTCAAATGACTAAGATTAAAATTAATTTATTAAAAACGTTTGACATTTTCTCATGTTAAGAGCTACACTACTTACAACATTTCAAATACGACAACAAGATTTGACCCGGTGGATTAGGATCATAGCCTTATGAAGAGAGTACCAATTTGGTGAGATGGTATTAGGACTATGATTTGAAAGATTGAGTTTGACGGGTTCGCTTCTCGAGGCGAACTGGTGGCACCCATTATCGTGCAGCGTATCGCAAGCAGTTTTTGCCGTACGTGCTGAGGAACTACTGCAATGGTAGTTTGAAATAAGGTGGTACCGCGTTACTAAACGCCCTTTGGTCTTTGACCAAAGGGCGTTTTTCGTTGTCGAAATGATGAATTTACATAAAAACTAAAGGAGTGGTTGTAATGAAATATGGCATTATTGGCGCAGGAGCAATGGGTTATCGGTATGGTGTTATGCTTCAAGAGAATGCGGGTGTTGAAGTTGACTTCATCGACACTTGGGAACCTAACGTTAAAAAAGTCCGTGAACAAGGTGGCGTTTCAGTTGCCCGCGACCACGAGAATCGGCGAATTGTGCCGATCAATATTTACTATCCAGAAGAGTATAAGGGTCATCCAGATGTTTGGATCATCTTTAAGAAGCAGATGCAATTAGCCGAGGAACTCGAACGAGACAGTAAAGCTGGCATTTTCCATGACGATCAATATGTATTTTCAGCTATGAATGGCATGGGTCATTTCGAGAAGATCGAAAAGTACTTCCCTAAAGACCAGATCGTCTGTGGGACTGCAATGATCGCTACTCGCATGGACGGCCCAGCTAACGTCGACTTTATGGGTCCCGTTAATAGCGAAGTGATGCACATGGCACCTTATAACAATAAGCAGCCAGACGAAATCATGCAAAATATTTTTAATGATTTCACTGCCGCTAAGATGGGTCCAGTCATGGTGGACGAGTGGAAGGGCATGTGTATGTCAAAGGTCGTCTTCAACGCCGTTACTAACACGCTATGCACGATGTTTGAAATGCAGATGGGTCAGTTTATCGAGTACAAAGGTGTTAAGCAAATGTCCGAAACACTTTTCAACGAAGCTTTTGACGCCTGTGAACGCGCTGGTATTCACCTCATTGAAACCCGTCAAGAAGAGGTCGATTCCGTGATCCCAATTAGTGAATCATACAAGTACCACTACCCATCAATGTACCAAGACTTCTCTAAGGGTCGTCCAACTGAAGTTGATTACATCAACGGTTATATCGCCAAGATTGGCCGCGAACATGATTACGTTTGCCGGGTTCACGAATTTGTCGTCCAAGAAGTTCACATGGCAGAAATGATGCGCAAGTATCACAAACCACAGGAAAACGTGGCGGATCCAAAACAAGTTGAGGTGGAAGCATAATGATTAAATATCAATTTTCAAACAACGTTCCAGAAAGCGATGAAGATCCGGTTGGCAACATTTTAAAGGTGGCTGGTGATCCTAAGATCATTTCCTTTGCGGGTGGTTTACCCGCCCCAGAGTTATTCCCAGTTGAAGACCTCAAAAAAGCGACCAATGAAGTTTACGATGAAGCTGGTCGGTCAGCTTTACAGTACAGCATTGCGGCTGGTCTACCGGAGTTACGAAAGCAAATTGCCGAGCGGATGAAGCGCTCTGGAATTGCGTGCGATATTGATAACATTATGATCACCACCGGTTCACAGCAGTCGATTGACTTAACAGCGAAAATCTTCGTTAATCCCGGAGATACAGTCATCGTTGAGCAACCAACATACCTTTGCGCCCTCGATGTATTTCGCAGCTACGGCGCTCATATGGTTGGTGTGCCAATGGATGATGATGGGATGAAGATGGATGCCTTAGAGCAAGCGGTGAAGGATAATCCCAACACTAAGTTCATCTATACCATCCCCAGTTTCCAAAATCCAACTGGTCGAACGATGCCTGCAGAACGGCGTCAAAGAATGATTGAAATCGCTGAGAAATACAACGTGATGATTCTTGAAGACGATCCATACGGCGCCATTAGATTCGCTGGTCAAGACGTTGCTCCGGTCAAGACGTTTGATCAGGAAGGCCGCGTCATCTACATGAGCACCTTTTCAAAGATTTTAGCGCCGGGTCTTCGAATCGGCTGGATCGTCGCTGAGAAATCATTGGTTAAGAAGTTTACTTTAATGAAGCAAACTGTTGATGTCCACTCGGATAATTTAACGCAGCACATTATTGCTAAATACATGGCAGACTATAATATCGACGACCACATCGCAAAGATCCGAGAGGTTTACCGTAAGCGGGAGGGGATCATGATGGCTGCTATTCAGAAGTATTTCCCACAAGAAGCTCATTACAGCCATCCTGAAGGCGGTCTATTCATCTGGGCAGAAGTTCCTGGCGTTGATACCCAGACACTCTTTAACACTTGCATTGAACACGACGTTGCCTTTGTACCAGGTGAACCATTCTACGCCGATAAAGTTATTCCCGGAACGTTCCGTTTGAACTACTCTAATATGAAGGAAGATCAAATTGTTACCGGCATCAAACGGTTAGGAAATGCCATTAAAGAAGCGATTGGCAGCCAGGTCGAAGTCTAGTTTCTAGCTAATAGTCGTCCTCTCAAATCGTTAATCACACATAGTTAGAACGTTCTTTTCTTCGGGTTGACCGGAGACACATAATGGGCTGTTCATTAAAACAGTCATGTCTGACACACATAGAAGTTCCAATTTAACTCCAAGTATGAGTACACATATATTATTAGCACTCCTCAATTCTAAGTTAGTTACACATAGTAACATGGCACCACCCACATACACCTATTAATCTTCGGGGCGAGACACCACTTGGCGACGCTCCCAGATAGAATAAAACAAAGCGAGAATAGACGTTTTTCAAAGTTTGGAAAATGCTTCTATTCTCGCTTTGTTTAGCATAGATGGAGTCGATGTGCGGTGAAGATTCAGGTGCCTGATTCAGCCTGTTTTCAAATCCTTTCACAACTATACGACACGGCTCTAAGACACAGCCAAACACGTTTCGTAGCGGTTTGAAATGCTTGCATTTAACCGTTATTCAGTTTATATTATCGGCAAATTCATGAAGAGCGGTTTTGAAAGGATGCGAAACTGATGAAAGCAATTGTGATCGATCGTTATGGCAGTGCTCAAGAATTACATGAGGCAGAGTTACCGGTGCCCCAAATCGGTGCGGATGAAGTGCTGGTTCAAACCAAAGCAACCAGTGTGAACCCGATCGATTGGCGTACTCGAAGCGGTCAAGCAGGCCGTAGCTGGGATTTTCCGGTTGTGCTGGGCTGGGACGTCGCCGGTGTGATTACTCAAATTGGCGCACAAGTTAAACGCTTTAAGGTTGGGGACGCCGTGTTTGCGCGTCCGGACACTTCTTCGCGCGGGGCGTACGCAGAATACGTTGCAGTTAAGGAAGATAAACTGGCATTTAAACCGGATAATATTAGCTTTGATGAGGCCGCTGCAATTCCATTGGCGGGCACCACAGCTTACCAAGTGATCGTTGAACAACTCAAAGTCGGTGAAGGTGATAAGGTACTCGTTCAAGGCGGTGCCGGGGGTGTGGGCTTATTTGCAGTCCAAATTGCTAAGTCCCGGGGAGCTTACGTGGCAACCACTGCTAGTGCGGAGTCCCGTGACCTATTGCTGTCACTGGGGGTTGATGAAGTGATCGATTATCACCAATTTAAGGTCGCGGATGTGTTACAGAACTTTGACGCTGTATTTGACACCACCGGCGCTTTTGAAGACGGACTAGCCATTTTAAAACCCGACGGCTTGTTAGTCACGATTGTTGGCCGACCGACTCCCGCCCAACAGTCAGGTCACCCTGCAGCTCGGCACTGGTGGCTGCACCCTAGCGGTGAAGATCTAGCGGAGGTTGGAAAGCTAGTTGCCTCAGGTGCCGTCAAGGTTGTGATCGATAGTAAATTCCCGTTGACTACGGAAGGTCTTAGAGCTGCTCATGAACGTAGTGAATCCCGTCACGCACACGGTAAGATCGTTATTACGGTAAACTGAATCGGCTCAGTGTCAGTTATCTATGGTACGTGTTTTTAAGCGGCGCAGAGCGTATAATATAGGTAATCGTAAACGAAAGTGAGCCGTGAAAATGAGTATGAAAATTAGTTTTAAGTATGCCAAGAAGAAGGACCTGCCGACGATTACCGCAATTTACAATCAGGTGATTCCTAGCCGCATGGCGACGGCGGACCTTGATCCGGTTTCAGTTGAATCAAAACAGGACTGGTTTGCTGCTTTTGACCCGCAAAAGCGGCCAATTTGGGTGCTGAAAGATGACGGTAAAATTGCCGGGTGGGTCAGCCTAGAGTCGTTCTACGGCCGGCCAGCCTACCTGCACACTACGGAGATCAGTATCTACATTGATAAAAAGTATCGGCATAAGGGACTCGGCCAACAAGCGTTAGAGTTTGTGTTTGGCCAACTTAAAACGCTTGATATCGATACGCTGGTTGCGTTTATTTTTCACCATAATGTGCCCAGCTTAGGCCTGTTTAAGAAAAACGGGTTTGAAACTTGGGGTCACCTGCCAAACGTAGCCGAAATGGACGGTCAGCTACGGAGTTTGGATATTTTGGGACGACGGTTTAAAAACAATTGAAACGCAAGAGTAGAGCAATAGCGTCGTGGGTTCCTGGTCTGGAATCTGCGACGCTATTTGTTTACATGGCCAAAATCTGAGTTTTGGCGCGGTGCTTTTATTATTTCCAGGGAAATATCTGAACGCTGAGCCTGATTTAAAGTTTTAATGTTACTACTCATAACGAGATAGGCGGAGTTGGATGACTCGACGATTTCGTGAGTGTTAATGAAATGAACCTTGAAGCTTTAATAACCACCGATAAAGCTAGTGACACGATGGGTAATACTGCTATTTTCAATCAACTACGAGTTTAAATTAGTTAGAAATAGGCGGTATAAAATAGGTAACCTGCTAGCCCAAAGGCCGCTAGTCCGATACAGATACTTAGAGGACGTGTTGGGACGTGGCGGACAATAATTGGCCCAATATAACCACCAGTGAACATCCCTAATCCCAGCGGAATCACCAATAACCAGTAGACCTTCGTTGTAAAAGTATAGATAACGATCGCCACGAGGTTGGAAATTAAAGAAGTAAAATTTTTGATAGCGTTACTGACGGGTAACGAAACCGGCAGCGAAAAACTTAGAATGGAGAGAATTACGATTCCTGCGGCAGCACCGAAATAGCCGCCATAGATGCCCACAAGAAAGATTGCTAGTCCACTTAAAGTGGATTTTAAAAGCGAGGGCTTCACTGCTTTTTCTTTAATGAGAGACTGCTTTTTCTTCCTTTGGGAGAGGAGCATCAAACAGCCAGCCATAAAGATGAAAAAGGGAACGACCCGCTCAAATACTTTTGCGGGAGCCAGAGTTAACAAAAAGCTACCCACAATCGAACCTAGTAATGAGATGATTGCAACTCTAATCGTTTCTGAGCGGTGGGAGTTCAGTTCTGTCATTGAAGATAAGCCAGAACCAATTCCCGTAAAGATCAGCGCTGCGGTATTTGTCACGTTGGCCCCCACTGGTGGGATACCCAAACTGAGTAAAACTGGGTATGAAAATAACGATGCCATTCCGGCAATTGAACTGATCAGGCCTGCTGCCATGCCTGCAACGAGTAGGTACAGAAAAATCAGAACTGCATGCATATAACTCTCCGCCTCCAAGCAAAATAACACTATAGCATACGCTTTTTTAGCGGAAGTTGCCATGGTAAGTTTGGTAGCAAACGTGACAATTCCGGCCGAAATTAAAATTAGGGCACAAAAAAATCAGTTTCCCCGGTGTCGTGCACGGCGTGAAAACTGATTAGTGGTTTGTTGCTATGATGGGCAGTCAGGGGATCGAACCCTGGACCCACGGATTAAGAGTCCGTTGCTCTGCCAGCTGAGCTAACTGCCCATTTTCGTTTTTGTAAAACGTAATGGTTAAGCAATCTGCTTAATCAACGCTTACTAATATATCATGTTAAAAACAGCTTGGCAACAATTTTTTGCCAAAAAGTGGCAGAATATTTACCAGCATGCATAAGTTACGTTTTAAAATTGTTAGCTGCATTAATCATTGTAGCATACAGATAGTTTGAAATTTAATCTTACAAACCCGTGATACACGGCACTTTTGGTGTTTTCGCGTAATGTAATAGACTGTGATATAATAATGCTTGTGTAGGCATGAATCAAATATGACTACTACTCTATCTTGTAAGATCCTGCGTGGCCCGTGCTACTACGTTGGAATGACCGAAAGCACTTAAATTAAACTATTATACCTGAACGAATCGTTATCTGAAGGAGGACATATTCAGATGAAAAAAGTTATTCTCGTTGTCGACGATGAAAAACCAATTACTGATATTATTAAATTTAACCTAACTAAAGAAGGATACGAAGTGGCTGTTGCTCATGATGGGGAGGAAGCCCTTCAACAAGTCGAAGAAGTTAACCCAGATTTAATCATTTTGGACCTCATGTTACCGAAGATAGATGGTCTTGAAGTTGCCCGTCAAGTACGAATGAAACACGATATGCCAATTATTATGGTGACGGCAAAAGACTCTGAACTCGATAAGGTTTTGGGGTTGGAATTAGGCGCTGATGACTACGTTACCAAGCCGTTTTCAAACCGTGAACTAGTGGCTCGGGTCAAGGCGAACTTACGCCGTCAAAACACGGTAACTGCTGCCCAACCCGAAGAAGAAGAAAACAAGGATATTGAGATTGGCGATTTGGTTATTCATCCAGACGCTTATTCAGTATCGAAACGTGGTCAAAATATCGAATTGACCCATCGTGAGTTCGAACTCTTGCATTACTTGGCTCAACATATCGGTCAAGTTATGACCCGTGAGCACCTGCTTCAAACGGTATGGGGTTACGATTATTTTGGCGATGTTCGAACAGTTGATGTGACCGTACGTCGGCTGCGTGAAAAGATTGAAGATAATCCTAGTCACCCAACGTGGTTAGTTACGCGTCGTGGGGTTGGTTATTATTTACGGAATACAGAAAGTGAGTCAGGCCAGGCGTAATCTTACGCATGAACGACGTGTAAGGGGTAAACGATAGCGTGAAACGAAAAATTAAATGGTACCATTCGATTCAATTCAAAATCGCCTTTGTTTTTGCGATGATGTTGATCATCACTTTGGAAATTGTCGGCGCTGTTTTTGTGCAACAGTTGGAGACGCAAAACATGCGGCAATTTAAAAGCCAAATTTCGCTCCAGCGTTACGTTAGCACAAACTTAACGTCGCAATTGTCACGGTCCAATACCACCGCGGCCAATAGACAAATCCGCATCCTCTTGTCTGATGCCAATATTCCTAGCACGGCGAACGCGCAAATCCGCGTCATCGACAATAAGGGCACCATTCGAGGGACAAATGAGGCCAACAACCAACAGGTCGTTGGCCAAAAGACCACTGATGACACTGTTAAAAAGGTCATTTATAATAACAGTGCTGGCAGTGAAACAACCACTTTTGATGCGGCAACCAATCAGTATTACTACATTAAAGTTACACCATTGATCAAGCAAAGCAGCGGGAGCAGTACGCCCGTGGGTGTCGTTTACATCCGTGCTAGCTTGCAAAGTGTGTATGACAGTATTAGCAAAATTACGGCAATCTATCTTTTAGCGGCGGCCGTCGCAGTTGCGATGGGGCTGGTTTTGTCGTTTGTTATTTCCCGGGCAATTACTGTTCCAATCACCGAGATGAAGGAACAAACCCAAAGGATTGCGCGTGGTGACTATTCTGGCCAAGTTCAAATTTACGGTAATGACGAATTAGGCCAATTAGCCAGTGCAGTCAATAACCTATCTGTCCGGGTGGAAGAGGCACAAGAATCTACTGAATCCGAACGGCGACGGTTGAATTCGGTAATGGCTCACATGACTGATGGCGTTATTGCTACCGATCGGCGTGGTAACGTCACGATCATCAATGAAACCGCCGTTGAATTTCTAGATGTTGACACTGACCAGGCGATTGGCCAGTCAGTCTTGGACATTTTAAACATCCGTGACCGGTATACGCTACGTGATTTGTTAGAGGATCCAGATGAAATCATGCTGGACTTCTCAACTGATGATCACGACTTGATCTTGCAGGCTTATTTCTCGCTGATTCAACGTGAATCAGGCTTTATCAGTGGGCTAGCCTGTGTCCTTCATGACGTTACTGAGCAGCAAAAAATTGAAAAGGATCGTAAGCAATTCGTGTCAAATGTTTCCCACGAATTGCGGACGCCTTTAACCAGTGTTCGTTCTTATATTGAGGCCTTATCAGACGGGGCTTGGAAGGATCCCAAGATTGCGCCTAAATTCTTAAAGGTGACGCAGGAAGAAACGGACCGAATGATTCGAATGATCAATGATCTGTTGACCTTGTCACGAATGGATTCAGGGACTCAGAAGCTGGATCTAGAATTAGTTAATCTGAATGAACTGTTTAATTATGTTTTGAACCGGTTTGATATGATCATCGACAGTGATGAGCAAAAAGACCGTTCTGATAAGCACTATACAATTAAGCGTGATTTCACCAAACGTGATCTGTGGGTTGAGATCGATACTGATCGTTTCACGCAGGTTTTGGATAACATTATGAATAACGCTATCAAGTATTCACCTGATGGCGGTGTCATTACCTGTCGCTTGATTGAGACACAAAACAACGTAATTTTGAGCATCTCCGACCAGGGACTCGGTATTCCAAGAAATGATATTCCACACGTGTTCGACCGGTTTTACCGGGTTGATAAAGCTCGGTCTCGTGCTCAAGGCGGAACTGGACTTGGTTTAGCAATTTCAAAGGAAGTTGTCCAGTCGCTTGGTGGTAAGATTTGGGTCGAAAGTCGTGAGGGTCACGGCTCCACCTTCTACATTTCACTACCATATGAGCCATATGATGAGGGGGATGATCTCTGGGATGAAGCTTAGACAACTATGGTTACCAACTTGCTTAGGCATCGCCGTTTTAATCAGTTTGGGATTATCTGGCCTGCTGTGGACGAATCCAGCCCATTCAAATCTCAGTACTAGAATCAAAGTGACGAAGAGCACTGATAATTCAACTAACACGACATTTCAAGATATTTATCTGCCTTCTCAGATTATTTCTACTGACAAGCAGGGTAATCAAGAAGTGCTCACCAATAATCGGGTCAATGTGGCTTCTGAGTTACGTGATAAGATCAGCAAATTCACGGGTACTGACGTCCAAACTGTCAGTCAACATAATAGTAAGAAATATCTTCAACAGTTACGGCGGAAGGATACAATTCTTTTGAATTATAATTCGGCAATGACTGTGACCTTCTTTCGCAAGGCGTTTGGGAATCAATTAAAGATACCAAACCAGAAATTTAACCGGATGCAGCTTTTGTTAAACGATCCAAACCATATGTATTTGCTAAACGACCAGACCCTTCGTGTGGTTCGTGTGAAGTTAAAGAATAATCATGCTGGGAAACTGCGACACGTTTTAGCGGATAAAATGATCAAGCATCCTGCGTCATTTATAATGCTGAATGGTAAGCCAATCATTAGCTACAATAGAGCTGTAAGGGTTCGCACATACAGTTACCAACTAACGCAGCAGACTCAGAGTTATTACGCGAACCGGATCATGACGACCAATTCCAACAGCAATATGCAGATCAAGCGACACAGTAACCGCACAACGTATGACGACCATGGTTTCCGTCATATGTCGGTCAATAACAAAACGGATACGGTCACCTTTACGAACTATAATTCAACGGTTAAAAGTAGCAGTTTCCTACAAACCATGAATCACATTTATCAACAATTGGTGATGGTTGGGATGCCACTGGATAACGTGCGTTTCTACTCTTACGACAGCGGTAACGAGACCGCGGTCTTTCGGACCTACATCGGTGGTTTACCAGTTTTTGACCAAAGTGATTATGGTGCGGTTCAAATGAAGGTGCTGGATCAGACTTCATACCAGATGATCTTTTCGCTGGATAGTCTGCAGGTTCCGATTCCACCGGTACAAAATACCGCCTCCGTCGAATCCACTAAGACCCTGATGGCACAGCTTAAAGCTGCTGGTATTCGCCGCAGCAGGATTCAAGGCCTGCAACTTGGGTATCAATGGACCCGAGATAAGTCTCTACCGAAAGTGGTTGATCTTTCTCCAACTTGGTACGTTGAAATTGGCGGTCAATGGCAGACTTATCGGTCACTTATCAATGGATAGAGAAAGGGGGTAGCCGGCTGTGAACTTTAAACGTATTCAGCTGATTTTTCTAGCAATCTTCATTGCCATGGATGTCTTCTTGTTTTGGTCATTTAACCGTAGCAGTGTGGGTAATTCTGATGCTTCAAGTAGCAATAACGTTTTGGAAGAGATGCGTAAAGATCAAATCACCTTTACGAAGCCGACTACCAAGACGCATGAAGGCTATTATTTCTCGGGAAATAATGGTTCAGAGCTCCGTCAAGTGGCATCGTCACTGCAGGATCAAAGCCTTCGCTTCAACGGTACGGAATTGGTCAGTGAATTTAAGAAGCCAATCAAGTTAACCAGTGGCGAGACTAAGAAGACTTTGGATAAAGTCGTAAACAACCCGCTGGTGATTGCCAAAGGTGATCATTACAGTTACAGTTCTCGTTTATCTAGTGACAGTCAAATCGTTTATGTGCAGCGAGTGGCTGCTGGACCCGTTTATTCGCATTACGGACAAATTCGGTTTGCCGTCAATAATCAAGATCGGGTGATTGGATATAGTCAAAACTATCTGGAAAACGTTAAAATATTGAAGGAAGCTTCAAAGACTATTAGTGAGGAACGAGCGTTAACTTGGTTATACCAGTACAACGAAATTCCGAATGGTGCTAAGATCTCCTGGTCGAACTTGGCTTATACAAGGCTGCTAACAGCCCGTGGCCAGTACGTTTTCCTACCGACCTGGGTCTTTGCCGTTAAGATCAGCAGTTCATCCACCGTTGTTTTGAAGCGGGTGAACGCCTATACTGGTGAAATAATCAAAACCGGTGATGGTAATCAGAGCAGTAACTCAAACTCCGAAATTTTTACCATGACTTAATGTTTTAAGGATTGATCAAACAGCAGATCGGTTTCCAGAGGGAAATCATCTGCTGTTTTACTGTTTTCTCCGGTATTTAATGAAAATTTGAAACCAAATCAATATTTTCTAATTGCGTTTCGTCGTCAAATGCGTTGTAATAGTAACGACAAGCAATTCTTGGCGTCATCGTGAAACATTATTCACGACCCACCTGATAATAATGACGGTGAGGTCTCTTGTACTATAGAGAAAAGGGAAGTTGGACAGTGTATGCAAAAGCAAAATGACGGGTTAAAGGTAAGTGTTCTAGCAAGTGGAAGCACTGGCAACTGTACTTATTTGGAAACGCCGGAACATAAAATTTTGATCGATGCCGGTTTGAGCGGGAAAAAGATCGAGGCACTGATGCTGTCTATCGGCCGTGACTTGAACGACGTGGACTCACTATTTGTGACTCACGAACATTCTGACCACCGGAAAGGCGTTGGGATTCTAGCCCGGCGCTATGGGATGAATGTATACGCTAATCAGGGTACGTGGGACGCTATGGCTAGTAAAATCGGCAAGGTACCTCTGGAGCAAAAACACATCATTGCACCTGATTCGGTTTTGAGTCTAGGTGATATGGATGTGGAGAGCTTTAGTGTCTCCCACGATGCTGCTGAGCCGCAATTTTATGCGGTTCACAGTGGCGGTAAGAGTTTTGTGGTTCTCACGGATACAGGCTACGTTTCCGACCATGTGGAGGGTGTTATTAAGGATGCGGATGCGTACCTAATGGAATGTAATCATGACGTTGAAATGCTGCGGATGGGCAGCTACTCTTGGCCGCTCAAGCAGCGAATCCTGAGTGACACCGGTCATTTGAGCAATGAAGATGGTGCGGACGTTTTAATGGATGTCTTAGGTAACCGCACTAAGCGCATTTTCCTGGGACATTTGAGCCAGGAAAACAACATGAAGTCACTTGCACATCTTACCGTTGCGTCTCTAATGGAAGACCATGATTTCGGCGTGAATCACGATTTTAAAATCTTGGATACCGACCCTGCAAAGGCCAGTCGGTTGGTGACACTTTAATAAATTTGCAATGATTTAGTAAAAACTTATACTTTATTCGGGATAATATTCAAACATTTTTCATAACTGCTGGGTAAAATGGACTTTAAAGTAGATGGATCGCAGTCAGGGGCTGTGCCACACGAAAAAAGGGTCATCACGTTGCCTAGAACAGTGGTGATATAAAGGAGGCAAGCGCGATTTGCGCGAAGTATGGATAATCAACAAGCACCACAATCAAATGAACCAAAGCGGCAGCCAAATAGCAATCGAAGTTTACTGATCAAGGTTGCCGTGACAGCGTTAGTTGCCGGTTTAGTCGGGGGTGGGATCGCGTATGGCGGTGCCAGCTACTTTAGTAATCGTGATACGACTTCTGTTCCTGCTGGTTCTAATAAGACCGGGACAGCGACTACCAGCAATATGAAGGTCAATGTGAGTTCACAGGCTTCCAAGGCGTTTTCAACCGTTAAAAATTCCGTCGTTTCCGTTATCAATCTACAAAAGCAAAATCAATCATCCAACAGTCTCAATGGAATTTTTGGTAATAGCAGTTCTAGCGGCTCTTCGTCTTCTGGTAGTCTGGAAGCCAGCTCTGAGGGTTCAGGTGTCATTTATAAGAAGTCCGGTAACGCTGCTTACATCGTTACTAACAACCACGTGGTTTCAGGTTCCAACGCCCTTGAGGTCATCTTGAGCAATGGAAAGAAGCTGGATGCTAAACTTGTTGGTAAGGATTCGGTGACTGATTTAGCTGTGCTGAAGATCAACAGTGCCGACGTTTCAGAAGTTGCCAGCTTTGGTAATTCTAACAATATCAAAGTCGGTGAAACGGCGCTGGCCATTGGTTCACCACTGGGGTCCCAATATGCTACTTCACTGACGGAAGGTATTATTTCCGCCAAGAAGCGGACGGTGGCTACAACGGATGAGACGACTAATCAGCAGACTGGCAACGCGACGGTCATTCAAACCGATGCTGCAATCAATCCCGGGAACTCTGGTGGTCCGCTGATCAACTTAGCGGGTCAGGTTGTCGGTATCAACTCAATGAAACTGGCTAGTGATAACTCGGGTACCAGTGTTGAAGGAATGGGTTTTGCAATTCCAAGTAACGAGGTTGTCTCGGTCATTAACCAGTTGATCAAGAATGGCAAGATCGTTCGGCCGGCATTGGGTATCAAGTATGTTGACCTCTCTGAAATTTCTAAGACCCAGCAAAAGTCAATCTTGAAGTTGCCATCAAGTGTTGAAAATGGGGTTGTTGTCATGACAACGCCAAGTGCTTCCACGCCTGCTGGTAGGGCTGGTATTAAGAAGTACGATGTCATCACTGCTTTAGACGGCAAGAAGATCAGTACTAATTCGACATTGAGGGATCTGTTGTATAAATACAAGGTTGGTGATACGGTCTCAATCACTTATTACCACAATGGAAGTCAAAAGACGACTAAGGTGAAGTTGACAGAAACCACATCGCAGTTGAATAACTAAACAGGTTAAAATCATCTGATAGAAAGACTGAAACCGAACTCATTTGGTTTCAGTCTTTTTTGTAGGGAATGAAAATGCGAATATTCGGATTAAGTTTAGAATGAATTTCGGGCTTTTTAGGCGCAGGTCTCATATGCGAACCGAATAACGAAAGCGGTGTCCACAATGAAGATTCGTAAGTGGTGGAAATCCACAGGTGCCTGTGGATAACTTTGTGGATAACATCTGAGTTGGTATAATTACCGTCATCACTGTATTTAACCGGGTGTTCCTCGACAACTATCAACATCTTGTGGATAACTCGGATAATTTTTGGACCGAACATCGTTAAAACATTGATATGTCAGCGTTCCTACTGGTATAATTAATGCGTTGAACACGTCATTATGAAAATTAAATTGCAGTCTGATTGTTGAACAACGCCTAAAAAATGGAACTGTTTTCAATCCACAAGGCCTGTGGATAACTTTGTGGACAACTTAAACTGAGGGGATAAGTTATGAACATCAAGCTTGTAGTTGTGGGTAAATTAAAGGAGAGATATTTTAAACAAGGGATCGCAGAATACGCTAAACGACTGTCGCGTTTTTGCAAATTCAACATTGTGGAAGTTCCGGATGAGAAGGCACCAGAATCACTCAGTCAATCTGAGATGGATCAGGTGATGGCTAAGGAGGGAGCACACATACTTGATAAAATCAAGGAACGAGAGTATGTTTACGCTTTGGCAATTTTAGGTCAGGAGCGGTCATCCGAGGAGTTTGCGAAAGAAATTGCAGACTTGACTACTTACGGGCATTCAGACATCACCTTTGTGATCGGAGGTTCACTGGGCTTAGCACCAGAAGTATTAAAGCGAGCAGATACGCAGATTTCATTCGGGCGGTTTACGTTGCCACATCAACTAATGCGTTTGGTGCTATCAGAGCAGATTTACCGGGCATTTATGATCAATGAGGGTTCGCCATACCATAAGTAGGCATGTGCTGTTGTTAAATATTGGAAAACTAAAGTGGCCGGGAAGATCAATCTTGATCTTCCCGGTTTTTATTTGGAGGGAATAATAAATGTCACACTTAGCATTAGAACACTAGTAACCTTGATTTGTGAGCTGTTCGGGAGTTTTATCAGGGCTACACGATCATGGCGCGGCTCATCCTGCCACCAGTTAAAGCAGCTCATATTTGGTTCATTAAGTTGCCAGCTAGCAGTAATTTGGTTATGTCATCCTCCAATAAACAGAGCCAGTTTTGCCGTTTGGATGTTTCACGTGAAACATTAGTTGAGTATCATATATTTGAGTATATCAATATGATACATGTTCTAGCATTACGTTCTATATGGCAAACAAGTAAAAAAGGATCAATAAATCTAAGTTACAAGCCCAACTATTAAGCTGAATGATTAGATAGGCGGCTAGCAGGGAAGGCCTAGTGTGTTTTTGGAAAATCCTGCAATCAATAAATTACTGCTGGGCCGGACTTACTATCAGAATAATTCAAAAACTTGCCTATTTAATCCATAGCTAGTTTTAGTCTTTGTAGGACATATTATCGTTAATTAGCATCGTAATCATGGTTGATTTTGAAGCTGTGTACAGTCCTCAATAAATACCAATATAAAATTAATCGCATCGGCTGTTTATCTATCTCTAAATTTAAGCCTATAAACTTATAAATTTAATAAATTTTTTTAAATACAACAGGGAACTAAGAGATTTTTTAAAACGGGTAGGAACGCTATTGAAATTCGTTTAAAAAGCAATATCTGGTCCTCTTTATTTGCTAATTAAATGGTAGACATTTATATATAACCCGTTGTTTGGGGCTAATACTTAGGCTTGTATCTACCTTATAATTAAACTACAATTTATGCGAAACATATACGTGACATAGGTGGGCTGTTTTATGGGGATTTTTTAAAATGCCAACCTGTAATTTAGGGAACGGAGATGATTTCATATTGCGCAATAAAGTTAAAAATATGAATGAAGTTAAACGGTATAAATTGTATAAAGCCAAGGCTCATTGGGTGGTTGCCACTTTGGCTGCTTTTTCCTTTGGTCTAGCTGGTTTGACTAGCTTTAATATTAGTGCAAATGCTGCTACCACGACTGAGCAAACCCAAACGGCCAGTGCAAGATCTACTGCAACGGGTTCGGCTGATCAAACCACCGCTAAGTCTGCAGAGAATCAAGCAACGCCGGTTTCAAATGTAGGGACAACTGATGGGTCTCAGCAGCAAACGACTTCTACAAACGATTCAGCAACAAAGACTTCCGCTGCGACTAATCAAGCAGTAGTAAAACCAGCTGAAAAGCCATCAGTGAGTCAGTCATCTGCTGGAAGTGTATCGACAGCTAAGGCAGTCACTGAAAATAGCACCCCTAAATCAACCAGCGTTCAGAATGTAAAAACGACTAATTTGGGAAGTGCCAATCAGGCGACAGTTGAGCAAGTAAAACAACAGGCGAAGCAAAATTTGGCTCAAACTGGTCAAGCTCAAAAAGTGACGGCGGCTGATCCAAGTGCAGCAGCAAGTCCTTTAATTACGGCAAAAGATACAAATGGTAAAGCTAGTCTGGATCCGACTGGGACAAGTAACTTAGACAAAACCGTGACCAAGGATAATGCGTCGCAACACCTTACAGCCCATACAGTAGATGGGACCGCGTTGACCTTTAATGGCGCCAGCGTGAATATCACTAATGGTCATGAAAATACTACTAATTATAATTATACGAAGTCCACTGGTTTATTGACGGCGAACGATCCCATTGACTTCACGCAAGATTTCGGTTTAAACACGACCTTGAACGTGAAATGGGATAGTACTATGACTGATTCTAATTATGGTACGAAATATGGCTTTGGCGGTGATGGGATGGCCGTCATCTTTGAACAGCTCCCCCCAGCACAGGCTTTAAAAACAGCTCAACCCGGCGATAAAATGGGCATTACTAGTGACAATGTCGATAAAGTCGCATATATTGTGTCCAATAATGCCGAGGGCGGTTCTCCCAATGACAGTCAATATCCGCACAATACCTGGGTTATTTACCAGGCCCAAGACGGTGATCCCAGCACTGCGGTGAATACGACTGATAATGCACCGATTGAAACCAACGAGTCTAGTGCCTTAAGTGACACCAAGACTTCGGGGTCGCTTCAATACACCTTTAATATTCAATATACAGCCAGCAACAAAACTTTAACGACACAAGTCTTGGACGAGAACAATCAAGTTGTTAAAACTTGGACTTATGTTGTTCCGGATGATTATATTGGTAAATACTTCACAATGGCTGTATCTGGGAGTAGTGCAGCTTCCCATGCTGCTTATAGTGCAACCATTAATTCATACACTTATGTGGAACCTGCACCGGAGCTAAATATTACTAGCAGCGGGTTGCCAGATGGGGTTACTGGCCCAAATCAAAGTGACGTTGTTGGTGATGCTAACTCCGTGGTTGCATTTTACCCTGCCGGGACTACTGCGCCAACTAAAGATAGTAATGGTAACTCAGTTTCAGTTGCTGTTTCCGTACCAAAGGTTGGCGATTACGCTTTAAATGGGCCTCAATTTGTAACCTTGAAGGATGCTACCAACACCATTAATTTGGCTTATGTACAGACTGCGTCGGCTACGGTTTCTTTTCACGATGAAGATGGTAATACTGATTTGCCAGCCAGTGATAACCAAACTCTAACTGGGGTAGTTGGGCAGAGTCCAACATCGCAAACGATTACAATTCCAACCAATTACGTGGTCGATACAACAACCAGTAATCCAAACGTGACGGTCAACAGTGATGGGACTGTGACTTACACGGGGAAAATCACCGCTGATGATACCGATAATGTGACCCTGAATTTGAAACACAAAATCACTCAGACCAACAAAACCGTCCCGTTAACTGTTACCTATCAAGGATTACCAAGTAACTTAGCAGTAGCAAACAAAACGGCTCAGATTCCGTATACGGAAAATACTGATGCGGTTACCGGGAAGGTCACGTATACCTATACTTCCACGCCGGTAGTTATTGATAGCCCAACTGTGAAGGATTACACGCCAAGTCTGCCAAAAGTTTCCCTTACCGTACCAAGTTTGAATAGTGGGGTGCCTGGTGATACCAACGTGACGGTGACCTACACCCAAACTTCTGCCAGTGCGTTGATTTCTTACCATGATACTGATAGTAACGTTGACTTGCCAGCCAGTGACGACCAGGGTCTATCAGGGGAGATCGGACAGATTCCAAAGACCAATGCTGTGGCCATTCCACAGGGCTATGTCATTGATACCACGGCCATTAATCCCAACATTAATGTCGCTAAGAACGGTGCGGTCACTTACGTTGGCAAAATTACAGCAGATAATACGGATGACGTTGTTATAAATGTAAAGCACCACTTAACTACTGCAAATAAATCAGTTAACGTGACTGTTAAATACACCGGGTTACCAGCCAATTTAACACCAGCGGATAAACAAACGTCCTTTTCGTATACGCAAAACACAGATGATATTACTGGCAAAATCACGTATACCTATGGCCCAAGCGTCTCGGTTGATAGTCCTGATGTAGCGGGTTATACACCCGAGGCAAAGACTGAAGTTATCACTCAGCCAGACCTGGATGCTAACGGAGTGCCAACCGCAACTACTAAGTCGGTGGCTTATACACCTAATAGTGTGACAGCAAACGTGTCCATTCCAAGTAACAAGGGTAATCAAACCGTAGCAAATGTTACTGGTAAAACTGGTGATGACCTCACTGTGAACGTTCCTGGCGTTCAGGGTTATACGCCTGATAAGACCACTGTTACGGCTACCGTTAATCCGGATGGTTCGATCACCGTTGATGGACCAAGTGCTAAGTCCGGTGACAAAGGTTACGTGACATATACCGCTGATCCGCAAAGCATCAATTTAAACTACGTGGATGATGACAATAATGGCACAGCAGTTGGGACGCCGACTAAGGTTTCCGGTGTCACCGATGGTAGTGTTACTTGGACGGCAGCCGAGCCGACTAATTATCAGTTAGCTACTAACCAGGCTGCAACAGGATCAGTCACCTTTAAGGCCTCTGGTAATAGTGATATTACGGTTCACTTAGTTCATAAGCATAGTAGCACCCTACCCACTGGCTTTACTGGTAAGACTACGCGAACCATTAATTATACGGGAGCAGGTAGCAAGACTCCGACTTCAGTAACTCAGACTTTAAATTGGACAACGGATACTGATTTAGTAACGGGTACTGTTACCTATACTCCCGCTGCTGATAGTGGTTACGTGGAGGTTGATACACCAACCGTTGCCGGATACACCGCTGATCAAGCTAGTGTTCCCGCAGTTACCGAAACCGCCACTACCAAGCAGCCGGGCGATAGTAGTAACGTCACAGTAACTTACACAGCAAACAGTGTCATAGCTGATGTGACTGTACCAAGCAATAAGGGTGATCAAACAGTTAAAGGCGTAACCGGCAAAACGGGTGACCAAGTTAAGGTCAATGTGCCAGCCATTGCTGGTTACACGGCTGATAAGGCGACAGTGACAGCTACTGTTAACACAGATGGCTCGATCACGGTCAATACGCCCGATGCTAAAACTGGTGACGCTAATTACGTGACCTATACCGCTGATCCGCAAAGCATCAACCTAAACTACGTGGATGATGACAATAATGGCACAGCAGTTGGGACGCCGACTAAGGTTTCCGGTGTCACCGATGGTAGTGTTACTTGGACGGCAGCCGAGCCGACTAATTATCAGTTAGCTACTAACCAGGCTGCAACAGGATCAGTCACCTTTAAGGCCTCTGGTAATAGTGATATTACGGTTCACCTGGTTCATAAGCATAGTAGCACCCTACCCACTGGCTTTACTGGTAAGACTACGCGAACCATTAATTATACGGGAGCAGGTAGCAAGACTCCGACTTCAGTAACTCAGACTTTAAATTGGACAACGGATACTGATTTAGTAACGGGTACTGTTACCTATACTCCCGCTGCTGATAGTGGTTACGTGGAGGTTGATACACCAACCGTTGCCGGATACACCGCTGATAAGACCAGTGTTCCCGCGGTTACCAATACCGTCACCACCACGCAACCGAGCGATAGTAATATCACAGTAACTTACACGCCCAACAATGTGACGGGCAACGTAATCATTCCAAGTAACAAAGGCAATCAAACCGTTAAAAACGTTTCTGGTAAAACGGGGGATGACCTCACTGTGAACGTTCCTAGCGTTCAGGGTTATACGCCTGATAAGACCACTGTTAGTGCGACTGTTAATCCAGATGGGACCATCACGGTTGATGGACCAAGTGCGAAATCCGGTGATAAGGGTTACGTTACCTATAATCCGAATACGGTGACGGGTAACGTTACCATTCCAAGCAACAAGGGTGATCAAGTTGTGACCGGAGTTACTGGTAAAACTGGCGATCAGGTTAATGTCAATACACCTGGAATCACTGGTTATACGCCAGATAAAAAGACCGTTACCGCAACGGTCAACCCGGATGGCACCATTACCACGACGGATAAGGTTACGTATACGGCAGATGATCAAAATGTCGTTGTTAACTTTGTTGATGAAAAGGGTCAATCCTTAGGCAGCACGACTATCAAAGGGGTTACGGATGGCACCATCGACTACAGTAGTGCATTTGCCAAGGAACAAGACCTGATCAATAACGGCTATACACCAGTTAAAGGCAACGTGAACGGTTTAGCCGGTGCCGATAGTAAGTTTGATACCAATGATAGTGTTGATCAAACCTACACCGTTGAATTAACGGCAGTTCAAAACGTCAAGGTCACCACGACGATTACACCAGTTGATAGTGCTGACAATCCAATTCCTAATAGTTCAGCTACCACAGTCAATGACTTTCCTGGCACGACTGTTAACGCACCCACTGTTAAGGGTTATACCCCGACAACACCAACAGTCACCATTCCAGCCGCTAAAGACGGGAATGTCAACGTTACCTATACGCCGGATGCGCAAAATGTCGTTGTTAACTTTGTTGATGAAAAGGGTCAATCCTTAGGCAGCACGACTATCAAAGGCGTCACGAACGGCACCATCGATTACAGTAGTGCATTTGCCAAGGAACAAGACCTGATCAATAACGGCTATACGCCGGTTAAGGGCAACGTGAATGGTTTAGCCGGTGCCGACAGTAAGTTCGATACCAATGATAGTGTTGATCAGACCTACACCGTTCAATTAACGGCAGTTCAAAACGTCAAAGTCACGACGACGATTACACCAGTTGATAGTGCTGGTAAGCCGATTCCTAATAGTTCAGCGACCACGGTCAATGACTTTCCTGGCACGACCGTTAACGCACCAACTGTTAAGGGTTATACCCCGACAACACCAACAGTCACCATTCCGGCCGTTAAAGACGGTAATGTCAACGTCACTTACACGCCAAATAGCGTGACAGGTAACGTGACCATTCCAAGCAATAAAGGTGATCAAACCGTTGCTCACGTCACTGGTCATACCGGAGATGACGTTACTGTAAATGTGCCAACTGTTCAGGGTTACACACCTGATAAGTCGACTGTCACAGCCACGGTCAATCCAGACGGTTCCATCACTGTGGATGGACCAGCTGCTAAAACTGGTGATAAGGGTTACGTCACTTATAACCCGAACCAAGTTACTGCAGCCGTCACTATCCCAAGTAATAAGGGTGATCAAATTGTTCAAGGCGTGACTGGTAAAACGGGCGATAAAGTCGATGTTACTGTACCAACGATTGCTGGTTACACGCCTGATCAGACCACGGTGCCGGCGACTGTCAATCCAGATGGCACGATTACCACGACTGATAAAGTCACTTATACCGCCAGTCCACAGTCCGTTAACTTGAACTACGTTGATGACAATAATAAAGAAGCCGTCGTTGGCAACCCAACCAAGGTTTCCGGTGTCACGGATGGGAGCACGACTTGGAAAGCCGTTGCGCCTTCGGGGTATGATTTTGCTGCCAACCAAGCAACGACCGGTTCCATCACGTTTAAAGCGACTGGTAACAGTGATATCACCATTCACTTGGTTGAACATCACGATACCGGCACCATCACGACCACCAATACCGTGACTTTGACGGGTGTGCCAGCTGGTGCGCCAACGACTGCGTCTGGAATCACGACTTGGAATACTGATACCAACACCGCCACTGGCGTCACCACTTATACGCCGGCAGATAATCCAGCGGTTACCCTGCCAAGTGTTGAAGGGTACACGCCAGCACAATCGAGTGTCAACTTTGACGTGGCTGCTACGACGACTAAACCAGCTGGACAAACGGCTACAATAGCTTATACGCCAAACAGCGTCACAGCTGATGTTACGGTGCCAAGCAGTCAGGGTAATTTGACCGTTCACAACGTCACTGGTAAGACTGGCGACCAAGTTTCGGTTAAGACGCCAGATATCCAAGGCTATACCCCAGATAAATCAACCGTGACTGCTACGGTTAACCCGGATGGCACCATTACGGTTAACGGGCCGAAGGCGAAACCGGGAGATGCCGGTTATGTGAACTATTTGCCAAATACAGTTACCAATACGGTGACGATTCCTTCTAATAAGGGCGATCAAAAAGTAGCTGGCGTCACCGGTAAGACTGGTGACACAGTTAACGTGAAAGTGCCTGATATTGCTGGTTACACGCCAGACAAGATCACCGTTCCTGCCACGGTTAATCCCGATGGCACGATTACCACGACCGATAAAGTGACCTACACACCTAATAGTCAAACCATTGTCGTCAACTTCATTGATGATCATGGTAACGTCTTAGGTACCAGCACTTTAACGGGGGTTACCGATGGTTCAGTGGATTACAGTCCGGCCTTCACCGAAGAGCAAAAGCTGATTGATCAAGGCTATACTCCTGCTAAAGGTAATTTGAACGGCTTAGCTGGTGCAACGCAAACCTTTGGAACAGATCAAGTTGCTTACACGGTTCAGTTGAGCAAGGTGACTGCGATTAAAAAGACCCAAGTACCTGGGGACGCACCACACACCACCACTACGCAAAATCCAAATGGTGATCTTGGAGTGACACCAGATGAAAGTGGTTCAACGCATGTTTATACTAAGGTTCAAGTGCCGACGGATGCGCCACATACGACGATGGCCAATAATCCGAATGGTAGCTTAGGTGTGACACCAACTGAGGATGGCAGCACCCATGTTTATTCAAAGGTTCAAGTACCTGGGGATGCGCCGCATACGACGATGGCCAATAATCCGAATGGTAACTTAGGCGTCACACCAACTGAAGATGGCTCGACTCATGTTTATACCAAAGTCAGTTCCCCAGATGGGCCATTTGTCACGCCAAACGATTACTATGACAACACGAAGCCAACTGCGCCAGTTACTCCAACTAATCCAACGAACCCGAAGAATCCACAGCAGCCTCAGCAACCGAATAAAGGAAATTCAGGCAGTGGACAGCAACCCGAGGGCAACGTCATTGGTAGGTTGAAACAGCACCACAATAATGGTAACGATCAAACAATGCAGGGTGGTTCAAATACCACTGGTATGAATACTGGTCGAAATGGGAATGGTGCTTCTAAGATGTCTGCGGCTGGCGGTAATCAGGCTGCTAACGTCGCCAGTGCCACTGTTGAACCAACTCAGAGTGCTCAAAATAGGACTCAGAACACAACTGATCAGCAAGGTAAACTACCTCAGACCAGTGATGCTAATGAACGTAACTCAACGCTCTCTGGACTGGGCATCCTAGCACTTTTGGGTACCTTGGTCAGTGGTGCTTGGTTCCGTCGTAAGAAGACTAATAAGTAACGTTAGACTGAGCTTTAATCACTAAAGAGAACCCCTATTTTCATAGAGGTTCTCTTTTTTAGTGCTGATTTTCGTTAGTTTATTCGGTGGCTGTTTTTCAGCTCACATTTAGTTTAAAAAGCGAATGGCTTCGCACTATCAACCTTCACTTTGTAAAGACGATTTTGGATGGATTCCCCAAGCAGCAACCGCCACAACCAGACTGAGGCCAAACAATAACGCGTAGCACCACCAAGCACTATTTGCTGTGGCGGCGGCAGTTGTACCCCGCATTGCCAACATAGCCGCCATCAAAGTGGTACCCAGAGAGCCAGCGTATTGTTGCAGAGTGTTAAAGCTGGCATTGCCATCGCCGATATTTTGCTTCGGCAGTTGTTGTAAGCCAAACGTTAGTGTGTTGTTAAATACAGCACAGAAGCCCAATTCATAAAGAATATTGCCAGCAAGCATGATCGGCAAAGTTAGGTGACCAGCCAGCAGCCAGGTGCCAGCAGTACTGATCAGCATTAAAGAACAGCCGACAGCTAAAACAAACCGAATCCCGTACTGATCGAACCAGCGGCCAGTAAGTGGTCCTAAAAAGGCGGATAGCACAGCGCCGGCCATCAATATTAGCCCCGCACCAAACGAGCCCAAATGCCAGACGATTTGTGCGTAAGTCGGGATCAGTATCGTTTGACCGATTTGCATGAACTGAACCAAAAAGTAGATCAGTACCGCACGGATGAAAGTTCTGTGGGTAAAAATACGTACGTCAATTAACGGTTGCCTGATATGGGTAGCCATCCAAATAAAACCGGTCAGCGCGATAAGACCGATTACCAGCGCTGCGACACCCAGTAGTTGACGAATTTCGGTGATGCCAATCACGAGGCCGCTCAGTGCAACGGCAATCAGGCAAAATTGGACCAGTGGGAAATGGCGTTTATCCGTGGGTGTCTTAATGGTATTTACAGCGGCTAGCGTGCCAAAAATGATACCAACCGGTAAAATGAACCAAAAAATCATTCGCCAGTTCAGCATCTGGTTGACCAGACCGCCGTAAGTGGGGCCAAGAGAGGGGGCTAGGGCAATGACGACGCCACCGGTCCCAACGTAGATTCCTTGACGGCTGGCTGGAACTTGCCGCATGATGGTACTGAAAAATAAGGGAATCGCTATACCTGTAGCAACGCCTTGGATGACCCGGCCGGTGAGTAACCAGATCAGATTCGATGCCAACGCGCAAATCACCCCACCGATAACAAATAAGCTGGTACCAGTGATAACCAGTTGTCGAGCAGTAAAGCGGGTTTCTGAAAATGCAGTGACGCTCATCGTGATCGCCACCACGAGCAAATAAGCGGTGGTGACCCACTGTGCAGCAGTTAGACTGACGTTAAACTGCCGCATTAGCGTTGGAAAGGTGACGTTGAGTGAGGTTTCAACTAGAATGCCGCAAAAGGCCAATCCCGCGAGACCCAAAATAGTAAGTTTAGTGCGTAACGAAACAACTGTCAAAAAAAGACCTCCTGAGCCAAAGCCTCTTACACGGGGCTTTGGGACCGAGGTCCTTACGGTTTATCCGAGCCACACATGTGTGGCTTTGGCGAAAATATCTAGTGCTTACTTTAGCAAATTTAAAAAATCCTTGCAAGTGCAATTCACCAGGCGGTTCATGCACTAATGATTCTGGTCATACAATTCAACTAATCGTTGTCTCAAAGCATCATCGTAAGCGGTCAGATACAGCCCGTACTTACCACGCTTCATTAATACGTTTAATACGTTAGCGATGAAGGTTTTGTACTCCTCGCGGGTAAATTTGATATCCTTGCGCTTCTTGAAGACTTCCTTATGTGAATACTTTTCCGGAATGATCGTCATGGTATCAGTTTTAGCATCATAGCCAAAGGAAGGCCCAATAATCATGCCGACGTAGTTCAAATCAAAGCCTTGCAAGGTATAAATCGTTCCAACTTGAGTAATTGAGCCTTCACGCTTTGCCCAGTGCGTTCGTTGCGGATCCCACTCATCCCATGGCAGACTGAAACTGTCCATTTCGACGTTGTGGCGCCCGTCGATTCGTGGAAAACCAGACGTGGCCACAACCCGGCTCATACCATACTCCTTGTTGCGCTTTTTAATGTCTTCAAATAGTGCACCGGCAGTATCGTAAACCTTGAATTCAAAATCACTATTGTCTGGAAAGGGCTTGAGTGGTTTTTCTTCGGTTAAGTCATCCATCCACTGCACCTGTTCATCGCTGGCAACCATTCGATACTGAAAATTCATGTCGAACATTTTGTACGGGTGGTTGCCAATTGTTTTGAACAGGAGGTCTTTATCCCAGTACATCTTAGTTTGGAAAACCTGGTCGAAGTCGTAAACGACGACCACCACTTTAGCAAGGTTCATCAGGTCGGTCAGTTGGTTGGGACCGCGATAATGCGCGTAGGGCTCAGGCTTTGAATAGAGCAGGTGCGCTTCATCAACGAAAATAATGTCGTACTTTTGGTGGTTTTTTTGAGCGTAGTTGATCAGCGATGTTGGGCGACGAATGTCACCGGCCTTCATGTGTGGAATTGACTCGGCCAGATCGCGGTAAGCCTTATAAAGTTCGGGGTGATTGACGACCAGAGAGGTTTTGTAGTGCTTATCCGTCATGTATTTTCGAACCAGCTCCATCAGCACGACTGACTTTCCGGTTCCAGCGGCACCGTCAATAATTGCCACGGACGTCTTTTTGTCATTTAATGTCTGTTGAATATAATCATTAATATTGGTGATCACAGTTTTTTGATCGTCGGACAGGTCATCCACGAAAAACTGCTCCTTTAAAATTTCATTCATTGGAAGAACTCCTAATTATGTTTTCATTTACGATTTTATGATAATGTCATGACCGTTTTCAGTCAGACCCATATTATACTGCTTAGTTGGGGTGGATTTCCAGTCAATGGCAGGCCCTTCTAAAATTCTACGGGGTAGGTGGCAATGGCTCCCAATCAAAAAGCGACACTAGTAAAATCCCCATTAAGTTGGGGATTCAGCTGGTATCGCCCTATTGTAAAATCAATTATTCAATTCTATGCGGCCAGACTAGGGTGATCAACGCTTAAAAATAATTGCCCCAAAGTCTTCCGTGCCCTTGTAATTACCCGTAAGTCCATAAGTGTGTTTGGGAATAAAATCAAAGTGCTTAGAACTATAGATTTTGATCTTAATCAGCTGGGAAGATTTCTTTGAATAGTGCAGGCGACCATAATAGATAGTTTTGCTGTGACGTTTGAGACCGGTCAGGTTCCAGTGGTAATAGTGGCCATAGCTTTTAACGGTCATCCTATTACCCTTAAAGATCGTTTTATCGTGGTACCCACCTTGAGTCCCGTCAGTTGTCCGGTAAAAAACGTGGCTGCGAATCGAACGTGGCAGGTAGGTTGTTTTGGCGCTTGCCGTGTTAGCAGCCGTCCCTAGCGGCATGATAAAGGCAAGTGAAAATAAGGCCGGTGCGATGACTTTTTTCATCATAATAATATCCCCCTAAATAGATGTTTGATCGATTTCATTATATCCTAAAAGAGATAGGTTATTAAGGAAAATTCAGTTGCCATGGTACAATTATTAGGAGAATTAATTTCTGGATACAGGATAACAACTAGGATTCATAAGAGTTCCAACGAAAGGGGTGTTGGTAATGAAACAAGAGTCACTGTTTTCTGATCCGCAAAGGGATACACCTCTAGCAAGCCGTGTTCGTCCAAAAGATCTCGATCAGTTTGTTGGTCAGCAGCATTTGTTAGGACCGGGAAAGATTTTAAGAGAAATTATTGAAAATGACCAAGTTTCTTCGATGATCTTCTGGGGGCCGCCGGGAGTGGGCAAAACGACCCTAGCTGAAATCATTGCCCATAAAACTAAGTCGCAGTTTCTTAGTTTTAGCGCGGTTGACAGCAGTATCAGCAAAATCAAGAAAATTATGAAACAGGCTGAATCAGACCGTGAAGTCGGTACGCGAACAACGGTCTTTGTCGACGAGATCCATCGCTTTAATAAGGCCCAGCAGGATGCCTTTTTACCCTATGTCGAACGGGGCGTGATCACATTGATTGGGGCAACGACTGAAAACCCGTCGTTTGAGGTTAATTCAGCGCTGCTTTCACGCTGCAAGGTATTTGTGCTTAAGGAACTGACCCAAGATGATATTGTTCAGCTACTTAAAAATGCGTTGAACAATCCCGATGGGTTCCCCAAGCAGCACATTGAGATCGGTGAAGATGAGATTCAAGCAATCGCTAACTTTGCGGATGGGGACGCTCGGATGGCATTGAATACACTCGAAATGGCCGTTTTAAACGGCATTAAAGATGGCGATAAGGTGACCATCAACATGGACGATTTAAGTCAGTTGATCACCAAAAAATTTGTGCTCTACGATAAGAACGGCGAAGAACACTACAATATCATCTCAGCGCTGCACAAATCCATGCGTAACAGTGATGTGGATGCCGCTATTTACTGGTTATCACGGATGCTGGAAGGCGGTGAAGACCCGCTCTACATCGCTCGTCGACTAGTCCGGTTCGCCAGTGAAGATATTGGTTTGGCTGATACTAATGCACTTAACGTGGCAATTAACGTTTTCCAGGCCTGTCAATTCATTGGGATGCCAGAGTGCGACGTTCACCTGGTTGAGGCTGTGACCTACTTATCGCTAGCACCAAAGTCCAACGCGATTTATAAAGCGCGCCTGGCAGCAGCTCAAGATGTGAAGCACACTGCTAATGATCCCGTACCACTGCAGATTCGCAATGCACCAACTAAATTGATGAAGGATCTGGGCTACGGTGCGGGGTACGAATATGCCCACAGTACCAAAGATAAGTTAACGACGATGAATACGATGCCGCCGTCAGTTGCCGGGCACGAGTATTACGAACCGACGGAGCAGGGAAACGAGAAACGCTTTAAGGCCCGTCTTGAGCAGATCAAAGCCTGGCACCGACAACATGATGGTCAGGAGGATTAGCAGCCTGATTGTTAAAATGACGAATGGGTCTCACTGGAATGTTCCACATGAAACATTTCAGTGAGACTTTTTGGTGGTTGATTATCAAATGCTTTGACTGATGTGCTGAGTAAATTCAAAATTGACTTATCGCCTGATATATTAAATCCAGGAGGGGTCAGATGATTGGCATGGAAGCCTTTCATCAAGTGTTTATCTGGCGAACAAATAGGGTATTGGCGGATGAAAATTGCTAGACCACTATCCACTTCTTATAGTCATTCACATGCTATAATCTGGGTGATTATGAGAGGAGGGGAGTGGCATGAACAACCTAAGCCAGTACTTGAAGCATGAGGGTTCGCATTTAGCTGTTGCTGAGGAACAGGAGATCAAAAAGCTGCAGACGGCACTGCGATCGCTGTGGATCAATATCGTAACCTACTTAGCCATTACCGCCATTGAGTTTTGGCTGGCTGATCTGGGCCACTCTCAGGCGCTGCGGGCAGATGCGATGAATAATTTGTCGGGCGTTATTTCAACGCTCTTTCTAATCGTTGGCTTGCATACCGCGACGGACTCCGATGATCACTTTTTGGTGGGTAAGCGCATCCCGTTACTTAACGGGCGAAATGATGACCGAATGCAGCTCTCACGGTTCCGGATGGCAACGATTTTCACGTTGATCACCAGTTTTATCATTATCTACATGTCAGGGCAGATCATTTATCAAAGTTCGTTTGCATTACTCACGCGCGGTATTAGTCATCACCCCAATATTTTCTCGGCATACGGGGCAGCTGCAGCGACCCTAATGATGGGTGTGGTTTGGTACCTGAACTGGCATAATGGGAAACGGTTGAATAATTCTGTTTTGCTGGCAGCTTCAAAGGACAGTATGGGTGACGTTGCAACTAGCTTGGGGACTTTAATTACTGTCACAGCCGCTTCGCTTTTTGATTATCCCTGGCTGGACAGCATTGTTAGCATTATCATTGGTTTATTTGTCCTGTGGTCCGGACTAGTAATTTTTCAGGAATGTACGTTGAACCTTGCTGATTACGTTGACCCTAACTTAGAAGACCGGATCAAAGCAGCGGTTGCTCATTTTGATGAGGTTCACCGGATCCTGGAATTTCGCAGTCGGTATAACGGGGATGTCCTGATCGTTGAAATGCTGATTATGGTGGATGCCAATATGAATGTGATGGCACTGTATGAACTGACCGAAAAAATTGAGAAACAATTAGAAAAACAGTTTCAAATCTTCGATGTTACGACGCAAGCAGTACCTGATCCGGGGGATATCCTAGATGAATCATGAATGGAAAATCCGTTTGATGCAGTTTAAAAACATACGGAAAGTTTGCCACTATTACGGTATTTTTAAAATAGCTAGAAAGCTGATTAATTCAGCTTATTACAGGGATTAAATCGAATCTTCTTACAGGATACTCGCATGAATCATTGCCCATTAAATAACGATATGTTATTCTCAACTTGGGTAATTCCTCTGCCGCCGGGCAGCACACCGCAAGCACATCCAGCAAAACTTGATCTGGGTGCAGTTGCGGTGTTTTTCTGTCATGGGGAGCAACAATTTCTTGTTTCTACCTCAAAGAGTTGACCGGTTGATTAATATCTTTAAAATGAAATAATAGTCTTATTGAATTTTTTTGTAAGGGAGGTTAGCTCATGAAACGTATCGTAACTGGAATCATCGCCCACGTGGATGCAGGCAAGACGACTTTATCAGAGGGCTTGCTCTACCAGGCGGGTGCGCTTCGGCAATTGGGGCGAGTCGATAACGGTGATGCGTTTTTAGACCCGGACGCGTTGGAGAAAAAGCGTGGTATCACGATCTTTTCGCATGAAGCGCAATTTGACTACCAGCAACTGCATGTGACCCTGCTGGACACTCCCGGACACGCGGATTTTGGTGCCCAGATGGAGCAAGTTTTAAACGTTCTCGACTACGCTATCCTGGTGATTTCAGCTACCGATGGCGTCCAGGGTTATACGCGAACACTGTGGCGGTTGTTAGACCGGTATCAAATCCCAACGTTTATTTTTGTGAATAAAATGGATGCTCCAGGGGTTGATCAAGTGGCTTTAATGACACAGATCCAGTCTGAGTTGTCAGCTGGTGCACTGCCATTTGCTGGGGAGATTAGCGATCAGTATGATGACCTGGCGTTGCAAGACGATACTGTGCTGGAGGATTATATGAGTTCTGGTACCCTGAGTCAGGATACCATCCGGCAGATGATCAGCAAACGAGCTGTATTTCCAACCTACTTTGGAGCGGCCCTGAAACTAAATGGGGTTGAGACGTTAATGGCCGGCCTTCAAACGTGGACGGTTGAACGGGCAGCGCAACCTGATTTTGGAGCGCGAGTCTTCAAAGTTTCCCATGATGAAAAAGGGGAACGACTGACGTGGGTCCGAGTTTTAGGGGGTGCGCTTCATCCCCGAGATGAGGTGCTACCCGACCAGAAGCTAAATGAATTAAGGGTGTATAACGGGGTTAAATACACGGTGAAATCCTCAGTAACTGCTGGTGAAGTCTGTGCAATTACTGGGCTGACGGGAACCCGACCTGGTCAAGGCCTTGGCGTGCTGAAAGATAGTTCTGCACCGCTTCTCCAACCCGTTTTGAACTATCAAGTCGATCCTCGAGGAAACGATTTACACGCCTGTCTCACAGCTCTTCAGCAATTGGAAGATGAAGATCCCCAGCTGCACGTTACATGGTCCAATGAACTGCGGGAGATTCGGGTGCAATTGATGGGTGCCATGCAGCTGGAAGTGCTTCAGCAAATGCTTCACAATCAATTTCACTTAGACGTTGGTTTTGATACCGGCAGTATCCTTTACAAGGAGACGATTACTGCGCCGGTGGAGGGTGTCGGCCATTTTGAGCCGCTCAGACATTATGCCGAAGTGCATCTGCTCATGACACCGCTTAGCCCTGGCAGCGGCATTACATTTGATGATAACTGTTCGCTGGAAGTGCTGAATAAAAGCTGGCAGCACGCAGTCTTGACTAATTTGGCTGCCAAGGAACACGTCGGGGTTTTAATTGGTGCGCCCATCACCGATATGCAGATCACGTTGATCGGTGGTCGTGGCAGCATCGTGCATACTGTGGGCGGTGATTTTCGAGAAGCTACCTGGCGGGCAGTGCGTCAAGGCCTAATGATGGCAAGACAAGCGGGTCATGCTGAACTGCTTGAACCGTGGTATCAATTTTCGTTAACGGTGACGCAGGACCAAGTGGGACGGGCGATGACGGATATTCAGCGCATGCATGGTGAATTTAACATCCCTGAAGATTCGGGTGGTGCCGTTGTGACCATCTCTGGTACGGCGCCAGTCTCTGAAATGCAGGGTTATGCGCAGGATGTCAACGCCTATACGCATGGTCAAGGCGAGTTAGAATGCGTCGTTGACGGTTACCGGCCATGTCATAATGCGGATGAAGTAATTGCGGCTACTGAATATGAACCGACTGCTGACCTGGACAATACGCCTGATTCCGTATTCTGTGCCCACGGCGCCGGTTATCCGGTCAAGTGGGATCAGTTGCCCGTTATGGCCCACTATCCGTACGCTACGCAGTGATTTTTTAAAATTATCAGCAATAAAAAAGATTTAAAAAGTTAGATAAGTGTTCGGCTAAATTGTTTAATGATTGTCAGGTGGGCGTCTATATCTAGTATAATTATCAGGCGATAACACAATATATAGTTGACTTCAACTAAAAATCACCATATATTGGATACTGTTGTCGTTTCACATCTGCGATATTTCCGCGCGGTATCCATTTTGTGAAATGAATTATTGTCACCGCTGTTTTGCAAAACAGTTTGGTGAATGAACACATATTTACTGGAGGCGCTCGGTTTGAAGGAAAAGTTTCAAGGCAATTATTTACAGTGGATCATGAGTGAGTTAAAGGGGTGGCAGACAATCGTTTGGGCCATCTTTGCATTTGGTTTTGGATTTCAGACCAATATCTGGTTGTCATCACCAATTACACTGCTGACGACGATCACTTATGTAGCGACTTTAGTGGGGTTGCTTTGCACTTGCGCAATGGCAGCTGGGAAAGCCATCAACGGTTTACTTGGGTTCATCTCAGCATTTGGTTTCATCTACGTTAACTGGACTGCGGGTCACTACGCTAGTGTTTTGGATCAATTGATTTTCGTGGTGTTGATTGACGCGCCACTGATGTTTACTTGGAAGACTTGGGGTCAACGATTCCAGGCCAAGGTCAAGTCACTGAACGGCAAGGGTTACGTGGTATCAATTATTGGGATGCTGATCGCTTGGGCCATTCTTTACCCGATTTACGTCGAACTCGGGGATTCCAACCCGGTTTGGGATTCATTGGTTCTGGCCATTGGTGCGACAGCATCGTTGCTGTGCACGCTTCACTTTGCGCAACAGGCTGATTTCTGGTTTGGTGAAGACCTGTTTAACATCGTGCTGTGGTTTACCGCATTGCAGGGTGGCTATTCTCAGGCGGCCTTAGCCATGCTGGTCAGCACGTTGATGTACTTCTCGACTGCGGTATACTCACGGTTCTTCAGTCCATGGCATGAAGCTCGCGTAGTTATCAAGGCTAAGCGGCAAACGAACACGAATTTGAAAACTAATGAAATTAATGGTTAGTTAATAAAATGCACTTTTGGGGCTTTGAGCTCCAGAAGTGCATTTTTATATGATCAATGTGTTTCAGGCCAATGGTATATGGACCAAATCCTTGGTTAACAAGTTCGATGCGGGTGAGTTTAATCTTCTAAGGTATAACGAGATCCTTTTCTTCCCATCAAAAACTCCTCCTAAATAGGCAAGCTTTAATTATTTGCTGGTCTACTTTAGGGGGAGTTTAGCCCACAGCCTCTTGGCGGTTTCAAAGCTAGATTGGTGCTTTTTATTTCATTGAAACGACAATGCGGGTGCCAACTTGATTTAATTAAATAGGCTGAGTAAGCGATCAATGTTAGCCTCAAATTGGCGTTGCTGCTGTTCAGTGTTGCGTCGAACCGACATCAATCCCAAATGACCGATAATAAATTCAATTAATAGTTCAGCATTAGCAGCTGCCTGTTGCGGATCAGAAGTTAAAGATTGAATTATTGGCGTAAAAAGGGAGCGTAAACCGGCCAACGCATCTTGAACGTGGGAGTCCTGACCATAAGTCGCGATCCCAGATACCATGTCACTAAAGGGAATCCCTGATTGAGTGAACTGGATAAAATCCACTGACAACTGGTGCAGCGCTTCTTTACCAGAGTGTGGTAACTCCAGTTGGGAGAGGGCAGTCGTTAATTTTTCAATATATAAGGCGAGGGTGCCACCTCTAACATCGGCAAGATTGTTGAGGTAACGATACATTGATTGGGGCTGGATGCCCACTTCTCGTGCTAGACCATTATAGGTAACTTTGTTTAAGCCGGACTTACTGGCGATTTTTAGCGCCTGTTCTAAAATAATTTCACGGGATAGTTGACCACGTTTCATGAAAAGGTTCCTTTCTCTTGACAAACTCATGATATGAGTTTAATATACAACCATGTTAACTCATACCATGAGTCTATACTTTTGAAACCAACATCACAACTAAAAGGAAGTCTTTAATCATGTCTAAACTAACTCGAAACGGCGCCATCTTAGATTATCAAGTTACTGGTGAGGGTCCTGTTTTGATCCTAATTCCCGGTGCAAATGGGACTGGGAATATTTTTCAACAAGCGGTTCAATTCTTGAAGCATAAGTTCACAGTAGTCACGTTTGATCGCCGCGGTTATGGCCAAAGTAAATTAACTGAGCCTCTGCCAGATGAAGTGACAGACACGAATAGTCGCTACCGGCTCAAAACCGATGCCGGCGACGTGGCAGCCTTGGCAAAATTAGTCAGCCCGAATGCCCGCGTTGATATTATGGGCACTAGCTCAGGCGCCATTGTTGCCATGGAAACGTTGCAAGATCATCCTGAAATCGTGAATCAAATTACCTTTCATGAGCCGCCAATCAACAGTTTCATGCCGAGTGCTAAGAAGGATCAAGCAGATAATGAAAAAATCGTGGAGACTGCATTTAACAAAAGTATTGTAGCGGGTATGCAATTGTTCGGCCAAATTATGAATATCAGCCCACTTGATGCCAAGGCAATGAACAGTCGACCAGCGGTAGTCAATAGCGATAGTGATGATCCCGCGGTTGCCGGTACTAAGCACTGGTTCAAATATGAGGTGCGACAGTACACTAGTAGCCCAATGGATATTGAGGGCTTTAAGAAGTCTCGTGACCGAATTCATTTATTAAACGGGACGGATTCCGTCGGTTCGTACCCGCAAAAAGTTAACCAGTTCCTAGCAAATTATCTGCAGCTGCCAATTTACGATATTCCTGGTGGTCATCTTGGCTATGCTCAAAAACCAGAGGGCTTTGCAACGACGCTAGAGGCGATTTTACTTTAAACGATGGGGCAACGGTGACCGAGAGTCGGTGATGGTGATGACTATCTTCTAATTATCACTTGTGATGCATGTTTCACGTGGAACACGAATAGCAGCCGATGGGTTTGAGGATGTGCGTTACCTTCTCGGATGTTGATTAAAAGACTAAGCGTTGCTGTGACAAAACTTTAATTGTTAAAAGTATGACTAGTTACTTCACTCCAAAATTAATCTTAATTTTCAAACCGCTCAAGACTGTTATCTGGCATAAACGAGTATCATAGCTAAGATATTAGCCAGGTCAACAAATAGCGCCGTGGATTCCTAGTATTGGGATCCACGGCGCTATTTACCTAAATTTTGGGACCTTACCAGGTCTTGGCGCACTTTTTTTCGTCTTCATATTTAACGGGTTATCCCGCCCAAAATATTTCGATAAATCTCCAAACTATGACCAGCTATAATTATTTCATAATTAATAATAGTTGACGGTTGTAAAATATTTGCTGATGATTTATCCTGGAAAAGAGATTTTACCATGTCACTATGTAAAGAAGGGGATTAGATGCTGCAGTTAAAACACATCAGCAAATCTTACACCGTTGGCGACACTGTTACCAAAGCTCAAAACGATGTTAGCGTTGCGTTTCGACAAAAAGAATTCGTTGCGATTCTTGGCCCTAGTGGGTCCGGAAAAACCACCATGCTTAACATCATTGGCGGGCTAGATCGATACGATTCCGGTGACTTATTAATTAAGGGCAAATCAACTAAAAACTTTAAGGACTCAGACTGGGATGCTTACCGCAATAACTCAGTGGGATTTATTTTTCAATCGTATAATCTGATTACCCATCTATCGATTCTGGAAAACGTTGAGATGGGCATGACGTTGAGTGGTGTTTCAACCAGTGTTAAGCGTCAGAAGGCTACCGATGCTTTGATCCGCGTTGGTCTAAAGGATCAGATTCATAAACAGCCCAACCAACTTTCGGGTGGTCAGATGCAACGGGTGGCGATTGCCAGAGCGATTGCGAACGATCCTGAAATTCTGCTGGCTGATGAGCCAACTGGGGCTCTAGATTCCGAAACAAGTCTGGAAATTATGGATCTGATTCGTGACCTCAGTCATGACCGATTGGTAATTATGGTCACGCATAATCCTGATCTAGCGAAGCAGTACGCTGATCGTATCATTAGGTTTGCGGATGGGCAGATACAGGCCGATTCTGCGCCGTATGAAGAACAGCAAACAGATGCTGATTTTTCGTTGACTAAAACCAAAATGAGCTATTGGACGGCGCTTAAGCTGTCATTTACTAACATTAAGACTAAAAAGGGGCGGACGTTTTTAACGATTTTTGCTTCTAGTATTGGCATCATCGGTGTGGCTGTCGTTTTAGCTCTTTCAAATGGCTTTCAAAAACAAGTCAACCAGACCCAGAGTGAGACGCTGTCGACGATGCCGGTTACGGTAGCACCAGTCAACACTGATACGAATGCGATTCGCTCGAACGAGAACGCTTCTAGCGATGCTAAAGGTCACCAGGTTCGGGCTGAAAAGAGTAACTTGGAGCGGGCTCAACATACTAATAAACTGAATCAGAACTACTTGAATTATTTAAAAAAGATGCCCAAAAAAGATGCCAGCAACATTGCCATTAGTTACGGAACTGGCATGAATTTGATCCGAAAAGTCAACGGTAAGTACCAGCAGGTGACCTTTTCTAACGCGGATCCCAACAATGCGGCTAGTTCGGCGGGCTTAATGTTCAGCGGTGGTAGCAGTAGCAATACGGCCAGTGGTGTTTATCCGGTAAACCGCGATGGGAAACAATCCTTCCTAAGGACCTATTATCGGCTCTTGGATGGTAAATACCCGACAAAAGCTACCGATATTGTACTGGTAGCTGATAAACATAACGCCATCAATATTAATGGTCTGCGAAACCTTGGCGTCAACGTAAAAGATGGCCAAACCTTAAAGTATCAAGATTTGGTTGGTATGAAGATTAAAATGGTGGCAAATGACGATTACTATCGGAAATTACCAACGGGCAGTTTCTTACCAGCACGAGATTATAGTGCGATGGCTAATAAATCAGCTACCCGAACTTTAACGGTCAGCGGAATTATTCGGGTAAAATCCAATAATTCAGATGGTATCTTGCCAAGCGGTGTCGCTTACAGTGCTAATTTGACGCAAACGGCACTGTCAATGAATCGTAATTCAAAAATTGCTAAGGCCCAAAAAGGTCAGCGAAGAAACGTGACGACTGGACAAAGTATGAACGGTGCCACTCGTAGTGCGATGTTAACGAGTCTGGGTGCTTCAACGACACCGACAAACATTCAAATTTATCCCACAAGCTTTAAAAAGAAGGACCAGGTTTTAGCGTATTTAAAAGCGTATAACAAAGGAAAGCCGAAGTCTGATCAAGTCCGCTACACTGACTTAGCTAGCACCATTTCGGCGATGACCGGTGGCGTGATGGATGCCATTACCGATGTTTTAGTGGCGTTGGCGGGGATCTCTTTGATCACTTCAATGATCATGATTGCCATTATCACGTATACCAGCGTGTTGGAGAGAACTAAGGAAATTGGGGTCTTAAAGGCCTTGGGTGCACGTAAAAAAGACATCACCCGAGTCTTTGATGCGGAGACGTTTATTCTCGGCTTTGGTGCTGGGATCTTTGGTATTCTCATTGCCTATCTCCTGACGTTCCCAATCAATTCGCTGTTGCTCAACATTACTGGGCTGTCAGGAGTGGCGGTCTTGAACCCGATCCAAGCGGTGGTATTGATTATTATCTCCACTATTTTGACGTTGATGGGCGGACATATTCCAGCCCGAATGGCGGCTAAGAAAGACGCAGCGATTGCTTTAAGAGCGGAATGATGAGAGTTGAAAGGAAGCATTTAGAGTGTTATTTGAAGAAGAACGGCCAACCACCAAAACGGTTGAAGAAATGCTGGCAAAGCAACAGATTACGGAGTTAGTTCACTATGAACGGTATGCCCGAGACTATGGGTTATGGGACGGCATGGCAACTTGTTACACGGATGATGCCACAATTGAGATTTCCTGGTATAAGGGTGATATCAAGGGCTTTTTGGCGGCATCAAAGCCCTCACCCGATGCTCAAACAGATTCTCTACCGGCACACAAGATGCATGACACCTTGGTTTGGCTGCACGGCAATAAAGCAGTGGCGGTCGTCGTGACAACGATGACGGGCAGGACGCCGGTTCAAGGTCAGACAATGGACAATCTCATATATGTACGTCTGGTTTATTCGCTTAAGAAAGTTAATGGCGAATGGAAAATTTATAGCATGACCCCCATCTATGAACGCGATACTTTGCTACCGGTGACCCCTAAGGATATTAAACCAGTGCCTGGTGCTCGTGACAGTTATAAGAACCTTGCCATTGTGTTGAAGGACCTTGGTGTCAAAGCTAGTGATGATCTGCCAGGACTTGACCAGCCGGCTTCCGTACAGAAATTTTTGAAACAGCTGAACGATTGGTATCGAGACGACAAATAGGAGGATCTCATGCGACGAATAATTACGGTTGAAGAGCACTTTGATTTTCCAGATTCTCAGACGATACCGGAGCAGACTGAGCCTGAAAATGATGCTCACGTGAATCCAAAGGGCAATGATCCAGCACTTGTCACGACCTTATTAGCTAATTTTGACCAAAAGTTAGCCTATATGGATCAGTACGGTATTAGTTTACAAGTCCTTTCTGATCCAAATGCCGTTGCCTCAACGATAACGGATAAGCAGAAAGCCGTTGCAAGCGCTCAAAGAACTAATGATCATTTAGCGCAAAAGATTGCTCAGTATCCAGGACGCTTTGCGGGGTTAGCAGTACTGCCCCTGATTGATCCAGAAGCGGCTGCCGAAGAGCTCCATCGGTCCGTCACAGAATTAGGCTTTAAAGGTGCTTTGATCGGTGGTGTGCCTTTCGGGCATTTCTTGGATGAACCGCAGTATTTGCCAATCTTTGAGGCGGCTGAAAAACTAGAGGTGCCTATCTATCTCCATCCAGGCATGCCAAGTAAGGCCCAGCGGGAGCTGCTGTATGAAAGTCCGTCTTACTCTGATAGCCTGGCTGGGATGTTAGGTTCAGCCGGCTGGGGATGGCACGCTGAACAGGGCGTTCAAATGATCCGACTGATTGCGGCTGGCATCTTTGACCGGTTTCCAAACCTCCACCTGGTCTCAGGTCACTGGGGCGAGATGGTGCCCAATTTTCTAGAACGATTAGATGAATTCATCGGTAAGATTCCAACGCCACTAGAGCGAAAATTTTCTGATTACTACCGCCAGAACGTTTTTGTGACGGCCTCTGGAATGTTTACCAAACCACAGATGCAGTTAGCGGTTACTGAGATGGGTGCAGATCACGTTTTATGGGCCGAAGATTTCCCGTTTCTCCGGCGCAAGCAGCAAGTGACCGACTTTTTGGAAGCCGCTGATTTAACGGATAAGCAGAAGGATCAAATTGCATTTCAAAACTCCCAGAAATTATTCGGGCTTGCGAAATAAAGGATTGATAACTTGTTGAGTGGCAGTTAGAACAAGCGTCATAGTAGACTCCTTAAAATGGGGTTCTACTATGACGCTTGTTTTATCACTCTAATAATCGATGTTTGGTGGTTGATCAGCCGCTTTTAATTTTAACTAAGATGCAGTAATTTCTCCGCATTGCCATGGGTGAACGCCTCAAGCTGACGTGATGATAAGTCGGTCTGATCAAGGAAAGAACGCGTATTTTGCGGTTGTTTGTAAGGGTAGTCAGTGGCATAAAGCAGGTGGTCAGCGCCGACCTCTGACAGGACAAAGTTGAGTTGAGGATTCGTTAAAATACCGCTGGGTGTCACGTAGACGTTTTGACGATAATACGTTGCAAATGATTGCTTTAGATGTGAAATGGGATCAATTTCGCCAGCCAGTCGCTCCAAAAAGAAGGGTACCAGCTCGCCCCAGTGGCCAGAAATCAATTTTAAATTTGGTAATTGATCAAAGATGCCAGAGGTGATCATCCTAATAATTTGGATGCCGATATCCATGTGCCAGCCGTAAGCGGTAGTGGAAAGGTTGCCGGTAACGATGTCCGACCACTGATCACTCTCGAAGTAGTGCTGCGTAATGGTGCTAGGGATAAAGGACGGATGCATGTATACCGGGACATCCAGATGGCTAGCCATTTCAAAAATGGGTCTAAAGAAGGGGTCGTCAAAAAAGTGACCTTTATAATTACCCTTCAACAAGACGCCTTTCAGGTGACAATCGTTAACAGCCCGTTTTAGTTCCGTGGCGGCAGCTTTTGGGTCGCCGACTGGCAGCACTGCGAAGCCACTAAAGCGACTGGGATTAGCCGAAATCACTTTAGCCAGTTCATCGTTAGCCTCCTGGCAGAGCGGCACGGCGTACTGGGGATCCAAATTTTGCGGACTGGCATTACCATAGGATAAAACTTGGCGGTTAATATCATATTGATTCATGAAGTTTAGTCTCATTTTGGTGGTATCCTGCATGATCTCAGCGGTTGGTAAAGTCCGTTGTAAATAAGACTGCATCTCGGTACTCATTTTTGGCATGACGGGGACACCAGGTACTTGCGCTAACTTCTGGCTGATGACAGGTGACTCGAAATGTTCTTCGATTGTAATTATTTTCATTATACGACCTTCTCTATGACTCAAATTGCAACTTATCGCTTGGCTTGATAATGCCAGATTTAACCATTAATTGAATGCTTTTTCGTAAATGCTCAGCCAAAGCAGCTTGTTCTGAATTATTGAGGGTTTGAATGTGACCCTGAATGCGTTTTTCAATGATTTGACGGTGCTTTTGCATGACAGACTGGCCATGATCGGTGCCAAAGACGTTGACCATTCGCCGATTGGTTTGATTATGCTCTCGGCGGACTAAGTTGCGTGCTTCTAAGTTTGTAATCAACCTAGTGAGCTGAGCTCGGGCGATTCCGGTTTCTTCTGCTAAGTCACCCATGCTGATACCAGGGTTAAGGTAGACGTTTTTAAGCGTCATACTTTGTAAATTTGTCAGGCCAAATTCACTTAACGTCCGGTTTTGAAGGATCGCCTGGTTCAACGCCGTGAATAATTGTCCTAGTTCGTGAGGATCGGTGTTCTTTGCTGCCATTCTCTCTGCCCTTCTTTCCAAATCCAGTCTTAATTGAAACTTTGAATTTTAATTGTTGATTATTAATAGTTGACTGTTATAAACTATATACACACATCCAGGAGATGTCAATTTAAACCACCGGTATTTTGACGATGGAAGGTTATAGATAATGATTTCAATGCGAAAGGATGACGATTTTGGCAGAGAGTAAGCAAGTGATGACACTGATCACCGGAGCGGATAAGGGCATTGGTTACGCAACGGCGGAAGCGCTGGGTAAAAAAGGCCAGTTTATTTTGGTTGGCGCTCGAGATCAGGAACGCGGACAAAAGGCTGTTCAAAAGTTAGCAAAAGCCGGCGCTCAAGCGGTCTTCGTCCAGCTTGACGTGACTAATAAGGATCAAATCAAGGCGGCAGCTGACAGAATTAAAGCGGATTACGGTTACTTAAATATTTTGATTAATAATGCCGGTATTGCCCTTGGGAATCATGCACCAGCTTCTAAAGCCAGTACGGATTCTATGCGCCAGGAATTCGACGTTAACTTCTTTGGATTGATTGATGTGACCCAAGCAATGTTGCCTCTCTTAGAGAAGGGCAAGCCAGCAAAGATTATCAACGTTTCCAGTAATATGGGTTCCTTAGGGTTGGCGACCGATCCCAGCTCCCGTTTTTACAAGGTTAATTCGGTTGGTTACCAGGCTTCTAAAGCCTCCGTTAATTTCTTTACCATTACGCTCAGTAAAGAGTTGACTGATGAAGGGATTACGGTCAATTCCGTTAACCCAGGCTGGACCGCGACTAGTTTTGGTGGTCGGCCAGCATCGGCACCAAAGCCGGCCGGGATGCAGGACGTCGCGACCGGCGCAGCGCAAATTATAAAGCTGGCAAGTGCACCGCTAGATGATCTACAAACGGGGACGTTCACCGAAAATGCCGGCAGATTACCGTGGTAATGAGTTTTAATATCCCGGACTCATATTCGTAAAATGCATAGCAAGCGATCAGGGCATTCAATATCCGAAATTACAATTGTACTTGGATGAGCAAGATAGATATACTTCAGTTGGATATGTAGTAGAACCTTAGCACATGCGACTGGAGGTCATAAAATGGTTGTTAAGATCACTCAAGATATGAAGTTTAGTCCCGCTTATGACTATATTGATAACGGTATTGAGCACGGTGTTTTAAGTCCGTTTGAGACTAAGGAAATGGTTTTAAAGAAGGGTCAGCAGATTGCTGAGGGGTTTAAGCCCTTAGATGTTGATATCAAAATGTTGAAGGATGTGCCCGTTAAGTTGCGCGATGGGGTCACGATCTATACCGATATCTATATGCCCACAACAGTTGGTACTTTTCCGACTTTGATTGCTTGGAGTCCATACGGCAAGAGTGCGGGGACGGCGCCGCGCTACAAGAATTTGTTTAATATGCTGGGTATGGGTAATCAATGGAACTCGGGCCTGACAAAATTTGAAGCCCCAGATCCTAACTATTGGGTTGCACACGGTTATGCTGTCTGCAACCCAGATATGCGTGGAATTGCGCATAGTGAGGGTAATACGACCATGATCGGTTCCCAGGAAGCTGAGGACGGTTACGACTTGATTGAATGGTTAGCAGCGCAATCTTGGTCAAATGGTAAAACTGCCATGACCGGGACTTCATATTTGACCTTCTCGCAGTGGTACATTGCCGCAGAAATGCCACCGCACTTAACCTGTATCAACCCAACTGAAGGATTGTCTGATGCATACCGTGATTTAGCCTTTGTTGGCGGTATTCCAGACGAAAACTTTATCAATCGGTTAGCGGTTAACCACGTTAGCGCGACAGGAGCCAAACGGGAGGATTTCACTAAGGAAATGAAAGCTTACCCATTGGCGGATGCACCAATTTGGCAGGATAAAGTGGCCGACCCAAGTAAGATTGAAGTGCCAGCCTTCGTGGTCGCTAGTTACTCCAGTACGCTGCATACCATGGGCACTTTCAGAGCCTGGCGTGCTTTGGGTTCAAAAGAAAAGTGGCTACGAATTCACGATCGGCAAGAGTGGCCTTACTACTATGATAAGGACAACATGGAAGAGTTAAGACGGTTCTTTGATCATTACCTATTGGGTAAGGATAACGGATGGGAACAGACGCCTGCCGTTCGTTTTTCACTGCTGGATCTAGAAGGGCACAATAAGACCGACATTCCGGCTGAAACATTTCCTCCTGCTGGTAGTCACGAGACCCGTTATTACGTGAACGCTATCACTAGAACGCTGCAAACGGCGCCAGTAGAGCAAGATGTTCCCGTAAAGTATCAGGCTGGTGGATTGCCAGGACGAACATCCTTTCAGATGACCTTTGATAAGGACACTGATTTTGTTGGTTATCCGAAAGCCAAACTGTTCATGGAAGTGGATGGTTATGACGATATGGACATCTTCGTTTGGGTGCAAAAAATCGACCGATTGGGTAACGTGCTCAGTGAATTTGTCATTCCCAACCATGGAGCTGCCATGCAAGACTTCACCCAAGATGGCGCTTCTGCACTACGCTACAAGGGCTCTTGGGGACGGCTGAGGGCTTCCAAGAGACACTTGGATGAGAAGACTTCAACACCGGATATTCCTGCTTATAGCTTTGACCGGGTTGAAAAATTATCGAAGGGTGAAATTGTCGCATTAGATGTTATTTTGAGTCCAATGGGATTATCATATAAAGCTGGCGAAACACTGCGTGTGGTGGTCAGTTCGAAGGATGAACTTGGCGCTGTCATGCCGGGTACACCGGGTTGCACACCGGATAATCGGGGTGTGCACATTTTGCACACTGGTGGTCAGTACGCTTCGTATTTGCAATTACCGCAGATGGCCGAACCAATCGTGAAGTAAAAATATAACTTGTTGGAAAGATATGTTTGTAGTAACTTTGTTGTGAAGTTATTACAAGCATATTTTTAGATTGGAGCGCCTAATGAAAATAGCTAATTTAAAGTATTTTGTTGAGGTTGCTACTGAAATGAGCTTTACCCGGGCGTCGGAGAAACTTTTCATTTCGCAGCCGACTCTGAGCCGACACATTCAGGAACTAGAATCAGAACTTGGTGTGAAGTTGTTTGATCGCCAGAGTCATACCCTAAAATTAACCGAGAATGGCCGGCAATTTTTAAATGCAACGACCGATGTTTTAGCACAGGTTGATAACTTAGCGCATATGTTTGACGACCAAGATGAAGAGTCCCGGTCAAGAGGCATCTTTAATATTGGTTATTTATCAAACTTCAACTTCGGATTCATGTTTGAGCTGTTGAATCAGTTTAAGGTCAGTCATCCTAACGTTCAATTTATAATGAACCAGGATATTCCAATGAACTTAGCCGATGGTCTAAGTAGCGGCAACTACGATTTAGTCTTTTGTCAGGCCTCATACTTTTTAAACAGGGTGGATATTAAACGCAAACTCTTTATGGAAAATCATCTGCAAATTGCAATTCCGTTACAGAATCCGCTTAGTCAACGGACAAAGGTAAGCTTTGCAGACCTAAAGGACGAAACGTTTATTTTGTTAGAACGGCAAAAATCACCGGTAATTGTCGATTATGTGATTAATTTAGGTTTGAAGAACGGCTTTAATCTAAGAGCGGACTACTACGTTAACACACTCGATGAAGGGCTATCAATGGTGGCGGTCGGTAAAGGAATTGCTTTTTTGTATTCGGGAATGAACAATGGCACTCTGGAGGATCGGTATCATATTAAGATCGCTGATTTAAAGGAGGAAAGTCTAGATCAAAATATTGTTGCGGCAATCAGAAAAGATAATCAAAATCAGCTTTTACAGAATTTATACGCCGCAATTAAAGTTGCTGGGCACTAGCTTGTGAAGTTGATGATCTGCTTTATAATCCCGGAAAAGATGGCATTATTTAGGGTTGAATGATACAGCGGGACCCCATTTAGCTAGAGAATAGCTTGTGAGGTTTCATACATAAAATAAATGACAGACTAAAATTGGCATTTTCATGCAAAATAGCAATTATACAAGCTTAATTTGACGGGTTATGATAATTATGAACAAAGGGAAATCTCATGAATACTCATCTTTGTTTACAAGTGAACTTTAGTATTGGAAAATGTATGCGCATACATTTCGGCAAATAGCGAACTGAACGAAAGGGGAAAAAATCATGTTGAAGCAAAAATTTGCTCGTCCCGTTTCCGTTATCGGAACAAGTAGTCTTCCTCAAAGAACCTTTGATGATCCAGAGTACAAGGATCTGTCGGTCTATGAATTATGGGCAGCCGCTTGTAATCAAGCCATGCAAGATGCAGGGGTAAAACCTAAGGATATTGATAAAGTCGTTTATTCTCAGATGGCTAACTTCGTTACTTGTGGGAATGTCATGGCGCCAGTTGGTTCACTGGAAGAGTGGGCTGGATTAGCTGGTAAGCCGATCACCCATATCGAACAAGCCTGCGCTGGTGGCTACCTCGCCTTTAACGAAGCCGTTAATTCGGTTGCATCGGGTAAATATGACATTGTCATGTGCGCCGGTATTGAATCGCCCAAGCATTTTAACGCGCGTAATCAACCCGCTTACATGTTACAGCCAATTCAAAAGTATGATGGTTGGTGGTCACCAGGTCGGGCCCTCTTTGATACCGCGTACTCACGGTTTGACGGTGTCAGTGACAACTTACTGACTGAGGAACAAGGCAAGTACTATATCAAGCACTATGGCATCGACGAAAAGACCTTGGATGATACCTATAACGCCATGGCAATTAACCTGCGCTATAATGCCTCTCACAACCCTCGTGCTTTAGCCCGCACGCCATATTCTGAAATTGCTAAAAAGGCTGGATATGACGACGTAATGGCCTACATGCGTTCAAAGAACAATCCAAAGATCACTCAGTACATTCGTAAGAGTGGCAGTGTTTTGCACAACGTTGAAGCTGGTGCGATTATCGTTTGCTCTTCTGACATTGCTAAGAAGTATCAAGATCATCCAATCACGGTTATCGACCACGCTGAAGTTTCTAATACGCAGCGCTTTCCATTCTGCTTCCACCAGATGAACGTGGACGTTCGTGATGCCCTTTATGGTGGTCAGGATAACTTCAACCCAGATGATTTGGACTTGATGATCACCACGGTTATGACTTCTGGTGAACAACTAGACAGTGCCGAAGTCTTCGGTTACTTACCAGAGGGTGAAGGCTACAAGTATGAACTCGATGGTCGGACAAGATTTGACGCTGATAAACCAATTAATCCACACGGTGGTGACCTTAGCTTTGGGCATGGATTTGGCTGTGCCGGTATCAATATGTTAAGTGAAGCTATTTTCCAGATGCGTGGTACTGCTGGGACAGACCAAGTTCCAAAGCCAGTTAATGACGTGCTTGTTCGCGGCATGGGTGGCGGCCACACAACTGTTGGTATTTTGCTAGAGAATCAGGACTAGGAGGAAGCCGTTATGTACAAACTACGTCCAATTTTAAAACCATATTATGACAATTTGGAAAAGGGTAAGATCTTAGGCATGAAATGTGCAGACTGCGGCGACGTTGTTTGGCCACCGCTGCCAACGTGTCAGAAGTGCGGCAGTACTAATCTCGACTGGATCGATTTAGGTACTGAAGCCGTCATTGATGAGATCCGGTTTGAAGATTCCAGTGTTGCTGGTGATTATACGTTTAGAAAAGCCGATGAATTTTTTGTTAGCAAAGAACCATACTGCATCTGTATCGGCCACTTCCCAAAGGGGACCCGTCAATTTCATGCAGCATTGTATGGCGTCACTGAGGCGAATAAGGATCAGCTGATCAGTCAGCTACCGATTACAGCTGATGCTGAATTTATTCAACTTGACGGTGGCTTTAAGTCGGTCGGCTTCAGAGTCCGAGCCTAACAGAAAAGAGCTTGAAAGTGATCGAGCTTTCAAGCTCTTTGTTGAATCTGCTTCAAATACTGACTGGCTTCAGCTGTAAAAACACTGAGTAATGGATTACGATTCTTCTCACGATAGGCTAGCACAAAGTTAAAATTGTCGATTTGACCAGCAATGTCGAGAAGCTGAATGCCAAAATTTTTGATTGGGCTGCTAACTTTATTCATTGAATGCAAAAAGGTGATTCCTTTGCCGGCACCGGCTAACATAAGTGCTCTCTCAGCATCGTTAACGTAGTAGGTCGCGTTTGGTGAAAAACCGTTTTGCATGCAAAGACTGATCATATAATCAACGATAAAGGGTGACACTTGGCGGTTTAGCAGGATAAAGTTTTCGTCGGCGAGCTCTTTTGGATCAACGGATTTCTGCTTGGCCAATGGATGATCATGAGGCACCGCCAACTTGATTTGATTTTTCTGCAGATCGAGATAGTCGATTCCAGTGAAGCCTTCGATACACGGGGTTAAAGTAAAGACAACGTCACACTGATGCGTCACTAGTTGGTTGCGAAGCTCAGCAGGGGTACCACGAAAGAGCGGCATCTCAATATCGGGATATTTTTGACTGACCTGCTTGACGATATCATACATCAAGGATGTGTCCAAGAAGCTTTGATAGCCAATCTTTAAAATACCCGCCTGATTATCAGCGGACGGGTTCACGGTATCCTTGAGGTGGTCAACTTGATTAGTGATCTTTTGGGCCTCCTTAAAGAAACGCTTTCCAGCTGCAGTGAGCTTAAGTGCGTGATGACCGCGGATAAAAAGGGCTGTACCCATCTCGTTTTCTAGGTCGCTGATCTGCCGGCTCAAGGTGGGCTGAGTAACAAATAAGTGTTCAGCGGCCTTGGTGAAACTGGCATAGTCAGTTACCGCAATAAAGTAGCGTAATCCTAACAGGTTCATTTTCGATGACTCCTTAAAGTGGGCCGATTCCTGGTCCAGTGATTAACGTTTATTAGCATCATTATATTTTAAGTAAAATTACAAGTAAATCGTAATCTAGTTGAAAAGGAGAACTAAAGTATGGGACGTTTAGACAATAAAGTGGCAATTATTACTGGCGGAGCCAATGGTATTGGTTTGACAACTGCCAAGCGCTTCGCAGCTGAAGGGGCTCAGGTCGCGATTACCGATGTGAATGTCGATCATGGTGCCAAGGCTGCCAAAGAAATCGGCCACGGTGCGATTTTTATCAAGCACGACGTTTCTCAGGAGGCTGACTGGCAGGCGGTATTTGCAAAGGTCTTAGAGACGTTTGGTAAGGTTGATGTTGTGTTCAACAACGCTGGTATTGCGGCGTTTAACGATGCTGAGCATGTGACCTTGGATGAGTGGCATAAAGTGATGGCTGTCGACCTTGACGGTGAGATGCTGGGGGTTAAATACGGCATCCAGAATATGAAGGATCATGGCGGCTCCATCATCAACATGTCATCCATTGAAGGCCTGATTGGATACCCGAATTTGTTTGCCTTTACGGCGGCCAAGGGTGCCGTTAGAATGATGACCAAATCAGCGGCGCTATACTGTGCAAAACAAAAGTACGGGATTCGTGTCAATTCCATCCATCCAGGGCCGATCCACAAACCAGAATTGGATAATGACCCTAAGGAACAAAAGCTGATTGGTGCCCACTTGGCATCATTACCATTAGGGCGGTTTGGTGAAAAAGATGAAGTTGCCGGTTTGGCACTCTACCTGGCATCGGACGAATCGACCTTCTCAACTGGGAGTGAATTCGTTATCGATGGTGGTTATACTGCTCAATAATTTGAACGATAGTCTCTGAGTATTTAAATGATTTAGGTGGTTGATGATGTTTCATGTGAAACACTGTCGACCACCTTTTTATATTGTCAGGCAAACAGAGATTCCCTCGGTTTAATAAGGCTGGATTGGTTTCAAACTATCTTCGAAAAGGGGGTTCAATAACTGGCAAGGTTTCGATGCAGGCGTCTGCTTTTATTCAGGAACCGCAGTTAATAAACTGCAGTGTTTAGACTGCTTTGACCCTAGATAAAGATTCAGTTTCAGTCGACTGATCGGTTAACTTAATGCACTTAATGAGAAGTAAGAAGCAACTAGAGCGCCCAGTCATGGGAAGCTTAAAATGCACTACAAACAGTCTTTCCAAGTTCAAAATACAAGGGGGCACTTAATGAGTCAAGTCCGACTATAAAAAGGAGAAATAATCACTACAAACAGCACGTGACCCACTCACAAGCGACAAAGAAAAGCCACCGAATATGTCGATGGCTTTTCTCATCCAGTTTAGTTATGGCTGTAACTTTAGCTGTTGTTATTTAACTGATCCTTCAGGTTGAAGCAGTGCCTCTGACTCTTTGGTGATTTGTGTCAGTGTGTGCATGTCGCCTTCAAGGTCCTTGTATAATTGACGATAGAGTTTGTAGAACTTGTTGTAAGCTTCGTGACGACGCTTGTTTGGTTCGATCTTGTCGCCAAGAACTTGCCACTTTTGAACGTCGTTAACGGTCAAGATACCAGTTCCAAGTCCGGCTAGCATAACGTCGCCTAAGTTAGCTTCGGCATTTTCAATTGGTGTCCGAACGGCGTAGCCAGTAACATCAGCAAACATTTGTACCCAGTCTGGTGAGTTAGTGACACCACCAGCGATAACAATGTAATCACCTAAGTCGCGGCCAGTACTTTCGATACTATGGCGTAATGCGTAGCAAACGGCTTCTTGGAATGCATGGAACAAGTGGGCCTTCGTGTGAACTAGTGAGAGACCAAAAATCATGCCCTTAGCGTCTGAGTTCCAAACTGGTGCCCGTTCACCCATGAAGTATGGCAGAACAACCAAACCGTCACTACCAACGCTAATATCATGAGCTTCTTTACCTAGAGCAACGTAGGCGTTATCGCCACCGTTTTCTTGTTCAGCGACTTCTTTTTCACCCAAGTTGTCACGGAACCACTTAGTAATGGCGCCGGCTGTTGCTGAACCAGAGAAGTTATAAACTAAGTTCTCTGATTTGTAAGGGTATGGCCATACAATTAAGCCCTGACCTTTGATGGGATCCTTGCTGACCAAAGCAGCGTTCATTGAAGAACCAATGGCGGCAACGTAGCGGCCGGGTTCAAAGACGCCCATGCCAACGTTAGCAGCACCAACGTCAACACCACCGGAAACGACAGGGGTGCCTTCGTTGACACCTAAATCAGCGGCAGCTTCTTTAGTAATGCCACCAACAATGGTCGTTGAATCAACGATCGGTTCTGGCATCATGCTTTCAGGAATCCCCATGTCCTTCAGTAATTCCTTTGACCAAGTATGCGTGTTGATGTCATACAAACCACCCAAGTTACCAGCGGCAGTATGGTCGATGCAAACAGCACCAGTCAATTGATAGATGGCAAAGTTGCTCGGTGGCAGGAACATGCGAATCTTACGCCAGTTTTCTGGTTCGTGATTCTTGATCCATAAGATCTTAGTGTAGCCGTAGTATGGGTCAACCACATCGTCACCGGTGATCTCTGTCAGTTTTTCAGTTGAGATGTGGGATTTGACCCATTCAGTTTCTTCCTGAGCACGACGGTCCATCCAAATCAGGTCTGGACGAACTGGCTTCATATCAGCGTCTACTGGGACCCCTGAGCCACCATATAGACCACTGATCCCGATGCCCTTAATATCGTCAGGAGACACGCCAGATTCTTTCACAACGGCGCGAATTGAATCTTTGACACCCTTTACCCAAACGTCAGGCCATTGTTCAGCCCATAGAGGCTTGGGAGTTAATACGTCATATTCTTCAAGATCTTGAGCTAGCAGCTTACCAGTAGTATCCATTAAGATACTCTTGGTACCTGAAGTCCCAATATCTGTACCAATTAAGTATTGCATAGCAGATAACTTCCTTTCGTTTCGTTAGTTTGAAATGTTTGAAGCGATGTGAAATGAAAATACAGTTTGGTGAGTGCAGTTTACCTGAACTGCATTTTGCAGACAAGTCACGCAACTCGGAGGTGCTTGTCTGTGAGATACTTGTGTGTAGCCAGACTCTGACCAAGCTCCCAAAACTAGTTGGGGCCCTCGTCAGAGTCGGCCTGCACGCCGACCTCTAAATTTCCTGTTAGAAACGTTTGGTTTACCAAGCGGTGAAGGCACCATCGACAAGGTAATCATCACCAGTAGTGAAGGTACTGGTATCACCAGCCAAGTAAACGGCGATACCTTGTAATTCATCTGGACGACCTAAACGACCAAGTGGTGCCCAGTCGTTCCAAGTCTTGATCAATGGCTTCAAGTCTGGTGAGCTCAAAGTCAAATCAGTACCCATGTAACCAGGACTAATAGTGTTAACACGAACACCCTTTTTAGCCCATTCAATCGCCAGCGACTTCGACAATTGAATAACACCATTCTTAGTTGCGTTGTATGAACATTGTGGTTGTGGCCGGTTAACGATGTGAGCTGACATTGAAGCAGTGTTGACGATTGAACCGCCGCCCTGCTTGATCATGTAACGACCAGCTGCTTGTGAGCAAAGGAAGACGGAGTTAAGGTTCAAATTAACAACGGTCAACCAATCCTTGTATGACATTTCTTCGGCTGGGATGTTCTTGCAAACACCAGCGTTGTTGAATGCGGCATCCAAGCCACCCAACTTTGAAACCACTGTATCAACCATGTTTGTAACTTGGTCAGGATCAGTGACATCAGTTTTAACGGCAATGACCTTTCTGCCAGTATTTTTAGCAATTTCATCAGCAGTTGCTTGAGCTTTGTCACCATTGATATCAACGATAGCGACATCAGCACCAGCTTCTGCTAATCCGGTTGCCATGGCCTTTCCTAAACCTTGTGCACCACCGGTAACGTAAGCTTTTTTATCGGTTAGTGCCATACGATCTAAAATACCCATGTTTGTTCCTCCTTAGGAAATTAAAGTGATTAAAATTTGCGGGTTTCAAAATAAATCAATTAAATAAATTCATTTTGTAAAAGCGCTTTATTTAATTCACGACTAATGTAAACCCAGACGATTCAGATGTCAACGATTTTTTTGAAAACGTTTTCTAAATTGCAATTTGGTTGCCTTAATGGTAATTTTAAATTAAAAGTATTTGAAAGGAGTAACGCATGAAACGTAATGAGAACAATGAATCTAGCCATTATAGCGAAATGTTTGAATTAATTTATCGATCCGAAAAAATTTCCAAGCAAGAAATTGCGCAGCGTTTAGATTTAAGTTTACCCACGGTCACACAGACGCTTCGTCAGTTAATGGATGATGAGCAGATCGTCACCGATGGTAAATTTTCGTCCAACGTTGGTCGGCGTGCAGTGGTTTATTCACCAAATAAGGGCAAAATTTATGCGGTGGGCATTGAGTTGTTTGCTGACCACGCCACGTTGACGTTATTGGATGTCATGTACACGGATCTGGGTCATGAAACGATCAATTTACAGTTCACCATTCAAGATGAATATTTCAACCGATTGGGTCACTGGCTCCACGACTTTTTGCACGACCAAAAAATTGCGGTGGAAAAGATTGTTGGGGTTGGTGTTGGTATCCAGGGATTAATTTCAGCGGATGGCCGAACGGTGCTTTATGGTAAGATTTTAGATTGTACCGGCTTAACGAGTGATGTTTTTGAGCGAGCTTTTCAACTACCAGTGACGTTATACCATGATGCGGACTGTGTCGCGATTGCTGAACAAGCGCTCTCCGGTGACCATCAAGATGCTATTTACCTATCAATTGGTGAACACCTAGGGTCGGCCATTATCATTAATGACCAGATCTATACCGGGCAAAATGGCCGTAGTGGGACGATGGAACACATAACCCTGAACTCACAGAATGGTAAGTTATGTTATTGCGGACGGCGTGGCTGTCTCGAAACTTTCTGTTCACTGAGTGCGCTGCTTAAGAGTAACGAAACGATTGATTCGTTCATTACTCAAGTTAGAGCCGGGGATCCAGAATGTGTTCAGCGGTGGAAGAATTATTTGAATGATCTTGCTGAAGTCATTAATGATTTACATATGTTCGTTGACAATCGACTGGTGATCGCGGGTGTCTTAGTGAGGTATCTCGATCAATCAGTTGTGGATCAAATTAGTGAGAAACTAAAGAAGATCACGGCATTTCCAGAAGATCGGCCATACGTTGAACTAGGCATTATTAAAGAAAGAGCAGTTTCGATCGGGGCTGCGGTACCGTTGATTACACAAGTTTTACAGGATATTTGAAGGGTCAATAATTAGCGGGTGTGACGAAAATTGGTAAGCATAAGCAAATAGCGTCGCGGATTCCTGATTGGAATCCGCGACGCTATTTGCTTACCTGGTCAGAATTTGAGTTTTGACGCATGAATTCGCTAGATAGCAGTCTTGAGATGATTGAAAATTAAGATTGATTGGGGCGTAAAGCACCTGGTCACATTTTTAGCAATCCTAGCTTTATTGCACTCCTTTTATTGTTCAATTAATCACATGGGTAAGTTATAAAAAATTTAGTAAATTTATTTTAAAAGGGTAGAATCGCTTTATGAAAGCGTTTTAGTCACCCCTGAGACGGTTTAATTTCAAATTAATTCCAAAACTATCTTGCAAATTGAAACCGGTTACACTTATAATACTGCAGAAAAGTAATTTGATTTTATAAAATGATTTTCTAAATCAAATTAGTTTAATTTGAAATGATGATAACTTAGGAGGGATCCCATTGAGAAAATATTTATCATACGCGTTTGGGGCGTTCGGACATGATGCGTTCTATAATACGTTGAGTATTTATTTTATGATGTTTGTGACAAGTCAACTCTTCACTAACTCAAGTGATATTAAAATGGTGGGCTTTGTGACAACCTTGATTGTTTGTATTCGGGTTGGTGAAATCATGTTTGACCCTGTGATTGGTGGGGTGGTTGATAATACCAACACCCGTTGGGGTAAATTTAAGCCCTGGATCATGATTGGTTCAATTATTGCGGCTACAGGTTTAATCCTGATTTTTTCAGACTATTGGGGCTTAACCACTAGTAACCCAATTCTCTATCTAATCATCTTCGGTATTACGTTCCTGATTATGGATATTTTCTACTCGTTTAGCGATATTGCCTTTTGGTCAATGCTGCCTGCTTTGAGTATGAAGAATAAGGAACGAACGATGTATGGTACCTTTGCCCGGTTTGGTTCAACGCTTGGTGCCCAAGGTGTTATTATCATTATTACACCAGCCATTATCCTCTTTTCTAAGTTATTTGGTGCCAAGAACGGCCAGCAGACGCAAGCTGGCTGGTTAGGTTACGCCTGCGTTGTTGCGGTTCTGTGTGTCGGTGGTGCTTTATTGACCTGCCTCAACACCCATGAACAGCACAATAAAATTCGGAGCAACACTAAGCACACTGGTGTCATTGAAGTGTTTAAGGTGATTGCACGCAACGACCAATTACTTTGGATCGCGCTGGCCTACTTCTTGTTTGCTTTCAGTTATGTGGTCACCAATTCACTGATCATGTACTACTTCCGTTATCGTTTAGGTGATGCCGGAGCCTATACTTGGGTCGGTGTGATTACTTGTATCCTTGGGGTCATCTCAGTTGCCTTATTCCCAACTTTGGAAATCAAGATCAAACGGAAGGCCATTTTCGTTGGTGGCATTGGTTTAATGCTCATTGGTTATATTGTCTTTGTTCTCGCTGGTACTAACTTATACTTGGTACTGCTTGCGGTTGCACTGTACTTCTTCCCGTACCCGTTGATTTTCTTAGCCACGTTAATGGCGATTACCGATAGTGTGGAATATGGTCAACTATTGAGTGGGACTAGAAATGAATCAGTGACCCTCTCCGTTCGGCCATTGATCGATAAACTTGCCGGTGCTGCTTCAAACGGTATCGTTGGTATTGTTGCCGTGATGGTCGGAATGACTGGCAACGCCAAACCAAGTGATATTTCCGCTTCAGGTGTTCAAACCTTTAATTCATTTATGTTTTACATCCCAATGGTTCTGCTGTTGATTTCAGGTGCGATCTTCTTTGTAAAGGTTAAATTATCGGAGCAAAAGCATACTGAGATCGTTAAGAAATTGGAAAAGAAATTAGATGCAGAACCAGTTAACTCGTAGTTCATTTCAAATTAAAAATATTTGTATATGATTGTGACAGTCAATAGACGAGAGTAGGACAAAACTCGTTTAGAGCCCAGAATATAAGTAAAGAGCGCCGTGGATTCCAGGTTTTGGAATCTGCGGCGCTCTTTTTATATAGCCAGGATCTGAGTTTTGACGCACGTTTAGACCATGGACAGTCTCGAGGCTAAGTCAAATTTTTAACTACCTCTGCGTTAAGATATTGGTTCGATCCTTACCAATATTAACTTTTGTGCCAGCCTCGTCTTTTTTTAGGAAAGCGGAACGGCTTAATTATCTTGTTAAATTAGGTTGGCTATTTCTCATTCTGACTGGTTTTTAAAAATGGTGCCACTTCATCCATGGCGAAGTTTTCAATGGTGAGGGGTGGTCGGTTAATTACCTTTGCTAGAGTGTCAGTGGTTTGTTTTGCATTTCCCAGACGAGTAATGACGTACAGCATGACCATCACGTTCACAAATTCCTTCTTGATCCCCCGCTGGAGCATGACGTGTCGAAAATGCAGGAGACCCGGGTGCGAATAGGTAAATGTTTGACCGAGTTTAGCAGACAATTTTTCAGCAACTTGGTTATACGTCAACGATTCCGGACCAGTTAACGTGAGAGCTTGCCCGAGATACTGCGGATCCTGTAAGGCAACCGCAGCTGCTGCCGCGATGTCTCGACAATCAATAAAACTCGTTCGCGCATGGCCTGCTGGGATAAAAAGGTCGTGACGCATCTTCAGATCTTCACCATGTGAGGTAATCAAGTTTTGCATGAAGAAGCTTGGTCGTAGAAAGGTGTGCGGGATGTCTAAGTCAACAATCATTTTTTCGATTTTTCGATGCGGTACCATAGGATTCTTTTCCACGCCCATGAGGGAAACGAAGACTACCTGTTGAATTCGGTGCGCTTTGACAGCTTTTAAGAACGGCAGCATATCGTGTTCGGGGTCTGCCAATTGGGGTGGCCGAACGAAGAACACTTTGTCAATTTCCTGTAATGCTGGGCCAAAAGTGTCAGCTTTCAAAAAATCAAATTTCACGGTATCAACATCTAATTGCTGCATCGCTGGTGTGGGCTGATTGAAAATGCCTGCTCGCACAGAGATGCCAGTGGTGTTGGCCAGGATCTGCACGAGTGGCCAGCCAATGTTACCAGTACTACCGAGGACTAATATTTTCGTCATGATTTTGTTCTCCTTCCAAGATGGTCAAAATAGCGCTTAATTGTTGTTGCTGTTCAGGACTCAGTGGCGATAAGAAGTGGGCAATTGTTTGATCAGCGATCTTAGCACACTGCTGGTAGGTCGATGAACCTAGCTCAGTCAGTAAGATTTCTCTAGCCCGTTTGTCCGCTGGTTTAGGATGCTCTTGAATCAGCTTCTTTTTAAGCAGTCGGCGCACAACACCAGAAACTGTTGGCTTATCCATCTCTAGTTCCTGCGCCAACTGAGCGGCAGTTTTTGGTCCGTCTGCACGGGCAAGTGCTGCGATTACGGCCCATTGTGTGACGGTCAGCTGCTGCTTTTCTAAAGCGTGTTTAAGCTGGCTCTTTAGGACTTTAGTTTGATCCATTAATAGGTAGCCAAGATTAACCATGTTTCTACTCCTTATCAATATAGTAAGTACACTAACTATATTAGATTAATTTACCCGAAAGTCAATTGCTATTTCAGCAAATGCCCTAATACTGAGGCGTTGAATTGTAATTGCTCGGCCTTAACCGTGTCGATTGGGGATTCTATCGCTTAGGTGTTAAAAAAATTCTGATTATTGACTTGAAAGCTTAGAAATTTAAAGAAGAGGTATACTCAAGTTAGTTTTTTAAGGGGAGGTATCTTCATCATGCGTAAGATCTATTTTTACGGGGCAATGAGTCTGGATGGCTACTTAGCGGATGAACATGATAGTATCCAGTGGTTATACGATTCTGATGCTGGTGGTGTCTCAACGTTTGAGGATTTCCAGCAACTTTTTGATACGATGGTCATGGGGAGGATTACTTACGATGTGACGCTGAAATTACTAGATGGGGCGCCATATTTACCTGGCAAAGAAAAAACGTGTTCTCAAATAGCCGTCGAGGTGACTTTCAAGACGGCCATTTTGTGAATGAGAATCCGGTCAGATATCTGCAGCAATTGCGCCAGCAAGAAGGTGGCGGTATCTGGATCGTAGGCGGGGGCTGGTTAGTTAAGGAACTGTTGGCAGCCCATTTAATGGATGAAATGTGGGTTCAAATCGCACCCGTAATGTTAGGCCATGGCAAACGCTTATTTGAACCTGGCGATTATGCTCAGCGTTTAACAACAGTCGGGATCACTAAAATGGGCGAATTAGTGGAAATGCACTTTAAGTGTTAACGATGACGGTGTTGGACAAGGATGCAAAACCTTGAGTACGTTACCCGGTGTGACTGTCCCAGTCATCCAAGTTAATTTCAGCCGAACTATCGCTTTTAAATTGCACACAATGTGTTAGAATAATAGATAAATAAGAACCATTCTAAATTGAACAGGACTTATAATCTGTCACTTCTGAGGAGGAATACCCATGGCAATTGATTTAAAAGACGTCCAGGCGGTCTATAAGGATGCCGGTAGTAATATTATTTTTTCAACAATGGATCTCAAGCGTGAAGATCATGATAGCGATTTAGAAATGATCCAAGATTTAGCTGAACACTTACCAGCGTTTGAGAATTCTTTGAACATTCGCTATCCAGAGGCCGGCTTGGCAATCGCGTTCGGCTTTTCTCGTAAGGCCTGGGACTACTTATTCCCTGATGCTAAGCGACCGAAAGAACTGGAGGAGTTTGAACCAGTGGTAGGGCCAAAGTACACCGCACCGGCGACACCAGCAGACCTATTTTTCCACGTTCGGGCTAAGGACTCAGCCGTTCCGTTCGAACTAATGAGCATGGTGATGGAGCGGATTCAAGACAACGTGAACGTACTTGATGAGACCCATGGTTTTCGCTATTTTGAGGGTCGTGCGATCATCGGGTTTGTCGACGGTACAGAAAATCCCAGTGCTCTAGATACGCCAGATTATGCCGTGATCGGTGATGAAGATCCTGATTTTATTAACGGTTCTTATGCATTTGCCCAAAAATACTTACACAACTTAGAGGCGTGGAACAAACTGAAGACCGAACAACAGGAGCAAGCAATCGGCCGAAAGAAATTTAACGATGTCGAATTAGAGGACGACCAGAAAGCGACAAATGCCCACAATGTCGTTTCACAAGATAATGAAGGCGGGATTGAACATAAAATCGTCAGAATGAACGTGCCGTTTTCAAATCCCACTGAAAACGTGAACGGGACGTACTTCATTGGCTACGCCCGTCACTGGACGGTGACCAAGCGGATGCTGGAAGGAATGTTTAGTAAGTCAGACCGGTTATTGGACTTTTCTACTCCTGAGACTGGGGAAGTCTTCTTTATTCCGTCTCGTTCCGTACTTGGGAAAATTGCGGATGGCGAAGATTTTTAGATTCTTTCATTGACTTGTTTACTGATTAGCATGCGAAACCAACAAAGCGACAGCTAAACTCAGCGATGAGTTGGCTGTCTTTTTTGGTGTTTGTAAGTGAGATTGGGAAAAGTCTTCCTATCAGCCTGTTCGGCGAGTCATTTCAAAGGAATGTCACGGGTGACACAACGGCTGATCATTTATTGAGATTAGTGCGCTCATCACAAGTTAAATTCGTTGACTATGTCGTATTTTCTGGCATAATGACGGCAAAATTAAAGTATTAGGGGTGAGTAACATGACTAAGCTAACAGTTGTTGTACCGATCTATAACCTCGGGCATTACTTCGATGATGCCTTAGAATCGCTGGGAAACCAGAGTGAAGACTATGAGCTTTGGTTAGTTGACGATCATTCGACTGATGGCACAGCGGAGAAGGCAGATGCATTTGTTAAGGGGGTTCCCATGTTTCACGTGGAACATTTTGCGCAGCACCAGGGTGTTTCGGTAGCTAGAAACTTTGGGATCGATCACGCAACGGGGGATGCAGTAGCATTCGTTGACGGTGATGACCGGGTTCATCCGGACTACGTAAAGACCTTGGTCAACGGTTTTCAGAGTGATACACCAGCTGTAGCGGTTGGCTATCAGTGGTGGCATACCCCGTTTGATCAGCGTGATCACTACGAAAAATTGACTCAGCGACAGATGTTTCGTCAAGCGGTGCAGCGCGGCTCCGAAGTTGGTGGCTACATTTGGAATAAAGCCTACTCACTAGCTGCCCTTCGAGACGAAAATCTGCATTTTGATGAAAGCCTGAACATTGCCGAAGATTATCTGTTTACCGCAACTTTTGTGGCAAATACACCAGGTACCTATCTTTATGACCCTGCAATCAGGTATACTAAGATCAATCGACCAGGCAGTACGATCCATTCCCGCAGTATGGCGGATCGGCAGGTCGAAGATCATGTATTCGACGAAATATACCGACTGGGCGACAAACTTTAAACCCCCGAGTTTAAACTCTAAGTGCAACACAAATTAACTAGACCAAAAGGCCATGATGACCTATTCTTATAAGCAACCACGCAAGTAAGAAAGTAGGAATTCATCATGACCCAAACTCAGATTAGCATGACTCACCACTATAAACAACTGTCCTTTAAAGAAAGAGGCCAAATTGAAGCTTGGCGAACACCACAGCTGCAACCTGACGGTACTTTAACTCAGCCGTTATCAATTTCTCAAATTGCGCGCATGTTAGGCCGTCATAAGGCGACTATTAGTCGAGAAATTAAGCGGGGCACTACTACCCAGATTAAAGCAAATCATAGATTCACTACAACTTACTTGGCTGATACTGGGCAGGCCATTTATGAAGATCATCGCCAACATTGTCACCCAGCTTTCAAACGGGAACTGTGTTCCGATTTCTATGCCCAATTAACCATTGAGCTAAAACGCCGACCCAGAGTTCATAGTGTTGATACTTTCGTTTATTTCTATCGTCATACTTATCCAGAACGACCTTGCCCTTCTACAACCACTGTTTATCGTGATATTAATGCTGGAGTATTGTCATTGCGAAACAGTGACTTACCGGTCAAATTACGGCGTCGCGTTAAAGGTACTGGTCAGTCTCATTCCCGCAAAAATCAACACGTTCTTGGTGATTCCATTGAAACGCGACCTGCAGTTGTTGACCAGCGCACTGAGATTGGTCATTGGGAAGGAGACTTAGTTAAAGGCAAAAAGACCGAAGATCAACCTGCGCTAATGACATTGACCGAAAGGGTCACAAGGTTTCAAATTATTTTCAGAATATCCAATTATCATGCCACTACTTGTCGAGAAGGACTTGAAACCATCCTTGCTGATTACGGCAAAGAACACTTCAAATCCATTACTTTCGATAACGGCAGCGAGTTTGCTGAACTGGCTACTATTCAGGACACACAGATCTATTTTGCACATCCTTACTCACCGTGGGAACGTGGGACCAACGAAAATCATAACGGACTTATTCGTGAGTTCATCCCTAAGGGTCATTCATTGTATAACTACGACATCACAACGATTCAAGCCGTACAGGATGCGCTTAATGCTCGGCCAAGGCGACTGTTAGGGTACCACTCACCAGGAGATCTGATGCCTGGCCTTTAACCATTATTAGACCAATTATGAGAATAGGCCATTAGTGTTGCACTTGATTTGACAATTCAGGCAAACTTTAAACCTAGTGATTCGGGAGGAAATATTATGGCAGAAACTGGTATTATGCAACTAAAAATCACGTTACAACATGTAAAACCTTCAACCTGGCGCCGCGTGCTGGTGCCAACAAGTATTCGCTATGACCAGTTGCACGCTGTGATTCAGATGTTATTTGGTTGGACAAACAGCCACTTACACAGCTTTGCGCCTACACAACTCCCAGCTGGTCAACCCTACTTTGAATATGGCCTGGTTGACCCAGAGCTAGATTCAAGTGAGTCGACTTTAGATGAGACGGAGCACTTCCCGTATTTGGACCTAGAGAAGGGCAATCTGAATTACACTTATGATTTTGGGGAAGACTGGAGCCATAAGATTGTTTTGGAGAAGATGGTCACGATGCAGGAATTCGTCGAAGCTGATCATAAGCAGATTCCAGTCGTTTTAGCTGGCCGGGGTCCGGAACGCATGGAAGATATGCAAGATGAAGTTGGCGAAGCATACAATACCAATGATTTAAACGACTATCTTGCTGAGCTATCAGACGGTTGGGGTGAGGTTTATTGATTTTTTGACGTGTAAATGCACTGAGGGTAGACTGCTCGATCGTTCAACCTTGCTAACTAACATAGGCGATAGTTTTCTCACTTTTTTGAGGAACCATCGGCTATGTTTTTGGGGCTAGTTGGTTAAATGAGTGGCAGGTCAGGGTTGTGATCTTGCTGGTTAAAGGCGTCTCACTAATATTTTCGTTTTGGAAATTTATAAACAGTCTTAATACTTTTTCAAGATTCTCTTTGGTTAATTTTAAGCTCCCAAATCTATACTGTTTATAGTTTCAAAGATAAGGAGCGTGAAGTCATATGCTACTCGATCATGATTCAAAAATCTCGAACATTATTGCTGCACAGATCACCAAGGTGTTCTACCCCTTTGTGCTAGCTAAAACCGAAACTGGTGAATATCTCCATGTTAATATATCCGATACAGAACGCGAAGATCCCTTGTTTTGGGACGAAATTCGCAGCATCTTAAGTGCTAAGTTATGGGTACCTATTGGCCGTCACTATCATCAATTGCTGGATAACGGCTGGTTAGTCTCTGATCCAAAGGACGATGACGACTGGTTAGTATCAGGCGAAATGGCCAGTGCTTAAATGCAGTTTGGGGCGTGTCCCCACGTTAATTAGACTTAAATTAAAGTGCTCAGTTACTGTGTCGATGAAGTGCAAATTCAAGACAGCGATTCTTAAGCGCACACTACCAAATTTTTTCTTGGTGGTGCGCGCTTTAATTGTATTTTACGAGCAAATTTTTTAAACTATAGTCAAATTTATTGCGGGGTGATTAAAATGAGTCCACAGGAGCAATTTCTTAACTATCTTTTGGATAATGTACAGGCAGGTAAACAGGCGGATGCCAAGCAGGTTTTGGAGGTTGCTTTTGCGCAGCTTGCTGCAGGGACCTTTGATCAAGATGTCATAACTGCCGCCGCTACCGAATTAATGCCACTACTGAAGGCGGAAAAGGTCGCCGAAATTCGCCAAATGATAGCTCAATTTGGCAGTCAAAGCAATCACGAAACGTGATATAATGCTCTACAAGTAAATGACTATCATTAAGCACTGAGCCTTACTCGTGTCCCTTCTGAGAGCTAATTGGTTCAGTGCTTCGTTTGAAAGGAAGGATCAGCGTGAAAATGACGGTTAAGAAAACTTCTGAGCTGACGGTTTCGGAATTACTGGAAATTGTTAAGGCTCGGATCAAAGTTTTCGTTGTGGAACAGGAATGTCCCTATCAGGAAGTCGATGAGCAAGATGATGATGCCATTCACATGATCCTGCGAGTGGATGGGGTACTGGCCGGGTATACCAGAATCGTGTCGCATGCTGACCATGAACACGTTAGCTTTGGCCGGGTACTGGTGGCAAAGGAATTTCGAAAACATCATTTAGGACGGCAGATCGTTAGCGCGACCATTGATCAAATTAAAGAGACCTATCCCGGTCGTGATATTAAGATTGCCGCACAGAGTTATTTGGGGAGCTTTTACGAGTCATTTGGCTTCAAAGCAGTTTCTGAAGTGTATCTAGAAGATGAAATACCGCACCTGGATATGGAATTAAAGGTCATTGAATAGAGGATCCTGATAATGAGTGTGATCACAGATTACATTGCCGAGCAACCAGCTGCTCAGCAAGCCCAGTTACATCGGGTGTATTCGTTGTTAAAGCAAGCTTTGCCAGCGGCCACTGAAGCAATGGGTTACGGCATGCCAGTATTTAAACAGCCAACAGCTTTGATCTATTTTGCGGCCAATAAAAAACATATTGGGATCTATCCGACGAGTGAAGGTATGAACTACTTCGCCACAGAACTAACGCCCTATGTCACTACCAAAGGCAGTTGGCATCTGGATTATGATCAGGAGTTGCCGGCCAAACTAATTGTTGCGATGGCAAAGCACCGATTATCAGTTGTGACGGGAGCGTAAAACGATGGTAGCCATTAAAATTTTGCCTGCCTCAATAGAAACGGACTTTGATGCCGTGCGTCAAGTGTATTTCCAGACTTGGCAGGCAACTTATCGAGGACAGTTACCAGCTGCATTTTTACAGAAATTGACACCAGAGACGTGGCAGCCTGAACGGCAATTTCGCAACACTCAGTTAGCTTTGACACCGGGTGGTAAGATCGTCGGTGTTTGCAGCTATGGACCGGCACGTTGGGACCGCTATAGTGGTTATGGAGAAATTTATTCGATTTACATTTTGCCGGCATATCAGCACCTAGGCATTGGGCAGCAACTCATGCAGACTGCTCTCGAAATTTTAACTCAACGGTATCAGCAAATTTACTTAGAAGTGTTGGTGACGAACCGGAGCGCACAAAATTTCTACCAGCAGTTTGGTTTTCAAAAAACAGCGGTAGTGAGGACTGAACAGGTGCCAGGCGGCGAATTGAAAACAGTGGTGTATCAAATGGGCCTGACCAAGAGTTGACCAATATAGTGACTAGTGACAGCAAACTTTAATCTGGTTTAGCTATTATTTTAGTCAATTAAGTATAGAATGGTCATTATTGAAAGTGTTTGAAACCCTTTTGATCAATTTAGATAAACGAGGACTGTAAAATGAGCTATAAGGTAAATTTTAAAGACGTTGAACAAGTTGGTTTAAAATCTTCACCTGTTGCCCCAGCATTAGCTGGTCTTCGGGCAAATGAAGCCCGGTATTTTTGGAATAAATATAAGCATGAATTTGTAACAGAACCAGCCAGTGATCATCCAGAACTAGTTGATTATGTTAATGAGGTGTTAGCCGAACGTGACTTGAAAATTGCTGCTAAGCCTTTAGAGGTAACCCAATTCGTAGTCGATGGCCTGAAATGGACCTACGTTTTCTACGAAAGTGGTCTGGCAATCAACGTGCTTTACTCGATTGATCCTGATGGTAAACGAGCGGTGGGTTTTAAACTGTCTGATGGCATGGCAGTTCCGGATGAATTAGCTGACAAGTTTAAGTTCGCCAGACAACGCTCAAAGCTTGCTGGCACCATTCGCGGCAGTTATTTTAAAATTAAGGGTGAACATTAAAAATGAGCCGGTATCAAAACTCAGATTCTTGAGTTTTGATACCGGCTCATTTATTGGCTTAATTGATTAGCCGGGCCACTACGCTGGTCATATTTTAAAAGACTTACTCATCTAAGAAATTGGCGTCCTTATAAGCTGGATTAGGATACTTATAAAAGCCTTCGCCAGTTGCCACACCTAGTTTACCCTGATCGATCATTTGCGTCTTCAGTAGGTCGCCTAACTGAGTAAATTTCTCATTGCCGGTTGTTGCAGCGTAGTTCAAAATAATGTTATACGCGGTGGTGATACCGACGATGTCCAGGATCCCAAATGGACCAGCAGGGGCACCAGTCGCCTTCATCCAAGTTTTGTCAATTAATTCAGGATCGCCTACGCCGTCGAGATACAGCATTTCAGCTGCATCCAGGAATGGTACTAAAACGGAGTTGAGGATGTAGCCGGGCTGTTCCTTGCGAACGGGAATCGCTAACATGCCAATGTCTTTAGCAAACTGGATAATTTCATTGAACACGGCCGGGTCAGTGCCTGCATGGCCCATCACTTCTGCGGTATTATTGATCCAAATTTCGTTGGCAAAGTGCATCGCCAAAAAGCGGTCTGGTCGGCCGGTATACTCCGCAAATTGACTTGGTACTAATGTGGATGAATTAGTGGTAAAAATCGCTTTCTTAGGCGCGACGCGAGCTAATTTTTCGTAGAAATTCTGCTTGATATCTTCACGTTCAGGAATTGCTTCAATAACCAGATCGGCGTTGGAAACTGCATTGGCTAAATCGGCCTGATAACTAATGCGAGAAGGGGTTGTCTTGGCAGTTTCAATGGATTTATTAATCAACGCATTGATACTGTCATTTAAATGGGGGAGTAAATTGCTATTATATTTGACACCTTTCGCAGAATCGGTAAATTGTTGCTGATTTTTAGCGATTTCCTGCTGGTAGGTATCTTCTAATCCAATCATTTTAGTTTTGGCCTTCGCGAGTACATCGTCGTTAATATCATAAACGGTCACATTGAAGCCCTTAAAAGCAATTTGAAATGCAATTTGACTGCCCAAAACACCACTACCTGCAACCGTGACATTTTTAATCATAACAATACTCCTCCTTTGGGGGTGTGTAAACGTTTTCTGAAGCAATCACATTATATTATTTGCTGTGTCAAATTAACACTAAAGTGCCCTTATTTTTAGGACTTCAGCCTCATGATGAGATAAAAAATACCCGACAATCGTTTTGGCTAACAATTGTCGGGTATTTTTTCAAAGCATCTAAATGAGCTTAGGTACTTTTTCAAATTTAAAAGTATTAGTAAATGTTGGCCACCTGTGCCTGGGCGACTTCGTGGGCCATGAAATCATCATAGGTGGTGTCAGCACGGTCAACAACACCCTTGGGGCCAACTTCGATGATGTGGTTGGCAATCGTTTGAATAAACTGGTGGTCATGGCTGGTAAAGACCATGGACCCAGGGAAGTCAATCAGGGCATCGTTAAGGCTGGTGATACTTTCTAGATCTAGGTGATTGGTTGGATCGTCAAGTAACAGCACGTTGGCTTTACTCAACATGAGCTTCGAAAGGTAACTGCGCACTTTTTCACCACCGGACAGGACAGTGACTTGTTTCAAGACCTCATCGCCCTTAAACAGCATTTGACCCAGAAATCCGCGCAAGAAGGTGTTATCACTTTCCTCCTTGCTGGCGTATTGTCGCAGCCATTCGAGAATGTTAAGCCTTTCATCGCTAAATTCGGGGTTTAGATCCTTTGGCATGTACGCCCGATTCGTGGTCACACCCCAGGTAATTGAGCCGGTGTCTGGTTTGACAGTTCCGGCAATCAGTTGCATTAGCAGGCTGGTGGTGACGTCAGAACGAGAAATTAACGCTGCTTTGTCACCCGGTCGGAGAATGAAATTCACGTTATCGAGGACTTTGACACCATCGATTGTTTTGCTGACATTTTCAACTCGCAGAAAATCGTTGCCCAATTCGCGCTCAGGAGTGAATTTGATAAACGGGTATTTCCGAGAACTAGGTTTAATATCATCTAGTGTGATTTTTTCAAGTTGCTTCTTTCGGGAAGTGGCTTGTTTTGATTTTGAAGCGTTCGCCGAAAAACGAGCGATGAAATCTTGTAGCTGCTTAATTTGCTCCTCTTTTTTAGCGTTGGCTTGGTTGCGCAACTTCATGGCTAATTCAGAACTCTGCAGCCAGAAGTCGTAGTTACCAACAAAGAGTTCAATTTTACCGAAATCCACGTCACAAATGTGGGTGCAAACAGCGTTCAAAAAGTGACGGTCATGACTAACGACTAGCACGGTATTTTCATAGTCCGCTAAGAAGTTTTCCAGCCAGTCAATGGTCTGCGGGTCTAGCCCGTTAGTCGGTTCGTCCAGTAGTAACACGTCGGGTTTACCAAAGAGGGCTTGTGCCAGCAGAACTTTGATTTTTTCGCTTTCTGGCAGTTCTTTCATCAGGGTTTGGTGCTGTGCTTCGGGGAGGCCCATGGATTGTAGTAATTGGCTAGCGTCACTCTCGGCGTTCCAGCCGTCCATTTCAGCAAATTCACCTTCTAGTTCAGCGGCTTTAATACCGTCTTCATCTGAAAAGTCGGGTTTAGCGTAAAGCGCGTCCTTTTGGGTCATCACTTCGTAAAGGTGTTCATGACCCTGTAAAACAGTGTTCATGACGGTCTGATCGTCAAAAGCAAAGTGGTCTTGCTTTAAGCTGCTCATTCGTTCATTAGGACCAAGCTTAATCGTTCCGGTTGTTGGTGTAAGGTCACCTTCCAATAGTTTAAGAAAGGTTGATTTACCAGCACCATTGGCACCAATAATGCCGTAACAGTTGCCTGGAGTAAATTTCAGATTAACATCATCGTACAGTTTGCGGTCCGAAAAACTCATGGACACGTTGGTTACAGTTAACAAGTTCGTACCTCGCTTTATGGTTGTTCAATGTCAAGAAATATAATGCGTTCCTATATAGTATCAGATTTAGGCCCGAGTTGCCACGAATGATTACTGTGACGAGTATTTCCTGGCAAATACGACTGTTTGGAGCACAATAATTAATTATATGCGGCACTGACACTACATGATTAAAAAACTAATTAGTGTGTATTTAAAGAATAAATAGTATTTAGAACGCTTCAAAGAGAATCGTGAATTAACTTAATGAAAAATGCCGCCAAAACGATGAGAATAATGGGCTTAGCAATGCGGCAGCTACGCCGTGTAAATACTAAGCGCCTAAGAAATTACTGGCAATACCGAAAAGTGCCGCAAAGATGTCTAACAATAAGAGAACTTTACCGCTGAACAAGAAAACAGTTAACCCTGTAATATTAATGGTCAAAATAAGCCCGTATTGACACATTTTCAGTGTTAATACGGGTTTCATGTTTTGGTTTAGTTTTCCTAGCAAAGGTTACATACGTAACTTGTTTAAAAGGGTGTAATTAGGGGGGTGCAGATAATTTCGTATAACTTTACGATGCTTTTGCTTCGTTCATAATGGGGATTGCGGTTTCAATCGTAGTTTGTTTTGGATCTACTTTTGTCGGGTCAAGAATAATAGAACCGATGCTTCGGGCGCGAATGGTGCCACTGATGGGGTTCTTTACACTTATGATATCGCTGATGATATCTGCATCAATATTTCGGCAATACTCAAAAGCCAAATCCGTCTGTAGCAATTTACACTGTTTAAGAGTCAGGTAGTCGACGTAGCACAATCCCTGATCTGATTGAATAGTGCAGTTGATCAGGGTCAGACGCTTGGTGTTCCATGCTAAATATTCCCCAGAAATAGTGGAATCATAGATAGTGACATTTTCACAGTTCCAAAATGCGTCTTTAGACACAAACGTTGAATTGTGAACCGTCACATTTTTTGCGCCATCAAAGCAATAGTTGCCGACTAGATCGACTTGATCGAGGACTACGTTGGTGCTGTTCATCCCAAAATAATCCCCGGTCACTTGCACGTCAGTGAGACTAATGTCGTCGCAGTTCCAAAGGGTTTCTCCTGCATTTGCAAAATACACGTGGTTAAGCTTGATCTGTGAAGAACGTCGAAAAAGCTTAGGCGCCTGCAAAGTGCTATTGGTAATTTGGATATCATGCGTGTACCAGATACCAGAGCGCGACATCGTTTCAAAAATGGTGTGATCGACACTAATGTGATTACTGTACCATAGGGGGTATTTCCACTGAAACACCGAATCCTTTAGAGTAATGTTGCGGCTCTCCTTAAGTGGGGATTCGCCCTTAGCAAACGTGGTATCTATAATTTCCGCGTCTTCTTCGGCGAAGAGGGAGCGCTCACCCTCAAAATATTGGTTTTGATATTGTCTCATCTAGTAATTTCCTCTTTTGACTTTTATAGGCAAAGGCATTCGAGCCTTCATAAACTTACCTGGCAGTAATGAGCTACTCGCAGGCTCTCATTCAGGATTGCTAACGAATCGATTATGCGGTCTGACCCGCTAATTGGGCAAAGACATCATCTGACTTAGCTCGGATATTCAGATCACTTCTGTCATCGAAAATCGTTGAAGAAGGGTTAATCTGAACGACCTTGGCAGTCTCGTTAAGATCGCTATAAAACCCTGTGGAACCAACAATAATTACTAGCTCCGCTGATTGCATTAATCTCAAGGCTAATCTCAGTGCTGGGACTGATTCGCTGGGGCCGCCGTGTAATGGTTCTGTAGCCAAGAAGCCGCCATCTTTAGGACAGGTTGGAATCGCTTGGCTGGTCAGTGCACTAATTGAATAAGTTCGCCCACATCGCAAACAGTAGTTGGTGTTGAAACTGCCCCATACATCTGCGACCGTACGACTACCAGCTAACTCGTGAAGGTAATCAACATTAGTTGTCACAATACCATCAAGCTTCCCTGCTCTTTCCAAAGCAGCCAACACGCGATGGCTGAGTGTCGGTCCAGACTTGGTGATAGGGTCGAGAAACAAGCGATGGAGTATCCCGTAAAATTTTTTCGGATCTCGGATCAGCTCACGCTCGTCTCCCAACATTTCTGCCACACTTTCCGGAAGTTGGGATAAGTCAGGAATACCTATGGGAGTTGATATTCCTGCTCCTGTTAAAGCCACAGTATGCTTACTTTGTGTCAGCATGGTGCTGAGTTGATCGACTTGTGTCATTAAATCCATGTTTACTCCTTCTTTCTTGTCAATGCTATCTGACTGAATCTCAACAGCCATTAAACTTAGTTTTTTAGTCAGACATTAATTAACAATGTCTATACTAAATATATATTTAGTATTTGTCAACAGAAAATAAAATTAATTTGACTTTATCTATCGTAATAACCCTATTATATAGGTGAAAATGTATATAGGACACTAAATAATTCGTTATTTTAATAATAAATATTTATTATTAAAATTAAAAATAAAAAATCTGGTGCCAAAAGGATTGTTTTAACACCAGATAATTTAGACGTTTATTAGTTTGAAGTTTGCTAGGCTTTAGATTCGGATTAAATTAATCCTGAGGAAGCCACTTCTAATCAGTGTGCTTAATCAGTGCTGCTAGTGACATGTTGATCATCGTTGTTAGTTCTGATAGGGTCACAGGCTGCCTAGCTGCATGACGAGTTGCCATGAAATCCATAAATGGGGCGAATAAAAGTGCGTTAATATAGTCTTCGCGATTCGTCACTAATATGTCTGCCTCAATGGCTTTTTGATAAAGATTCCGCATTGTTGAGGATCGGGCTGAGCCTTGTTTTATGGCCTCTGGAGTCACTGCTTGAGGATTAGCACGGATTGCCCTTAAATACACCGTCTCTAAGGGGTGAGCTAGCATGTTACGAGCAAAGTGCAGGGCACCTAAGAAAAGTTGATCTTGCAGGGTGGTTCCTTGTGATATCTCTTCATCGAGGCCTGCGTCCATTATCTCCTTCACTTGAACGTATATTTTCGACAACATATCTTCTTTGTCATGAAAGTAGATATACGGAGTGCCTGAACTCACCCCTGCCTGTGTAGCAATTTTGCCAAATGTTAGCCCCTGAATACCGTTAGATTGTACAAGTTCAAGCACGGCTTGCTCGACTCGCTGTTTTTTTGTTTCATCGATTGTTCGCATAATTTAAGAGTAAATGTTTATTTAATTAAAGTCAAGCTAGTTGTCTGTTACAGAAAAGACTGAGAGCTACCCTTTGTTTTAAGAAATTAACTCACACTTATAAACCTTATTTCCAGATATAAAAATCACCTACCTGAGCTCGCTGTCTCAGCGTAAGTGATTTTCAAATTTACTATATAAACGAGTACTTAATTTGCAGCTTTTTTAACGTCTTCACCACGACGCATTTCCATTTCAATCTCTTCCAGTGTCTTACCACGGGTTTCTGGAACCGCGTAGATAACGAAGAAGATGGAAACGATGGCAAAGAAGCCAAAGACGGCAAATGGGCCACCAACGTTGTTATGAAAGGCATTCAACAATACTAAGAAGAATTGTGAAACGATGAAGTTGCCAATCCAGTTAGCTGCTGAACCGATTGAATTACCAATTCCACGAACGTTCAGTGGGAAGATTTCACCTAGCATCAACCAGCAAATTGGACCCCAGGATACCGCAAAACCAAAGATGTAAATGGCAATTAGAATCATGGTTGGAACAGCAGCTGCTTTAACATTCAAGGTGAAGTTTAGAATTGACAGAATGATGATCGATACCGCCATGACGATTGAACCGAAAAGAAGGATCGTGCGACGATTGAATTTATCCATGATTTGGTAAGCTAAGACCGTGCACAAGAAGTTAACGATCCCAATGCCAACGGAGATCCAAATGGCATTGCCTTCAGCAAAGCCGAATCCCTTGATGAATACTTGTGGCAGGAAGTAAATCACGGAGTTGATACCAACCAGTTGTTGCAAGAACATTAAGCCAATGGCCACAAGTACGGCTGGTCTTGCGAACGTAAATAATTCCCGCAAGCCACCTTTAGGCTGATTGGCGACTTCTTCAATGTCGGCGAGTTCTTTATCCGGATCTTCATCGGTGTTGGCTCGCAAATCATGCAGAACTTCTTTAGCCTGCTCAGTCTTGCCTTTTTCAACTAAGAAACGTGGCGATTCAGGTAAGATAAGTGAACCGATAAATAGTAGAACGGCAGGAATCAAAGCTGATCCTAACATCCAGCGCCAGTCACGAATACCCAGTAGGTTATGCCCAAGGAAGCCTAAGTTTGATACGTAAGCTAACAGAATACCCAGCGTGATCATCAGTTGGAACATGGTCCCCAGTGAGCCACGGTGAGGGGCATCGGCTAATTCTGCTAAGTAAGCAGGTGTCAGCGCGGATGCCGACCCAACAGCGAATCCCAAGATGATCCGAGCAACAACCATTGAAACAAAACCGCTAGCGGTCATAGAAAGACCGGATCCAAGTAGGAACAAGATGGAGGAGACTAATAGTAGTCGCTTCCGTCCAAACTTGTCAGATAATGTTCCGATGGACAAGGCACCAATTGAGGAACCGATTAGAACAGAGGAGGTAATGAACCCCGTCTGTTCAACATTCAGATGAAAATTAGATTCGATCAGTGGAGAAGCACCTGAAATAATCCCGGTATCAAAACCGAATAACAGGCCACCCAGTGCCCCGAATACGAAGATAAAAAAGGTGCTTAAATGACGTGTATGCACGATAAATCGCTCCTAACCTATAATAGCTTTTTCAACGCTTCCAATTGTATGCCGCCTGATTGGAAATGCAAGCGTTTTCACTTAGACTTGAAAGGAAAGATGAAAAGAATTTTCATTTGGTCTGGACTTGTTTAGCATCGAATATTTCGATATTTTTATCGTGTCCAGTGGTTCAAATCCCCCGTGTCTAATCAGGCTATGTTTAATTGTCAACGTTTCTCCAATTAAAAAATAACTGATAAATTTTCAATTTTTCGGTCAATGGTATACCCCGAAAAAATTATATCATTATTTTTATATTTAGCATGTAATAGCACTCTCGAATTTTGAGATAAGCTAACTATCAATTTTTGAATCAAGTGGTTGTAGATTGGTGTTTGATTTATCATTTTCCACGTGGAACAATGTAGGCAGGTAGGTCATTAAGTTAAAAAAGGATCGTGAGAGTTTGAAGAATACGCGGATTAGCATACAGGAATCCTTTGTTCAAGGTAAGGTAGATCAAGACCATTGTGAGGATACGATTGTCGAGACGGCAGATTTTGTTGCCATTGTTGATGGAGTTACTTCGAAGTCGGCGTTCAGATATCAGGGACAGACTACGGGTAAAATTGCATCTAAGTTGGTTGCGGAGGTTCTCAAGAGCTGTCCAAGTCGGGCCACTATTCTGGAATTTATTTCGTTGGTAAACAAACGCTTTGCTAGATTTTACCAAGAGGTTGATTTTCCCTATGACCGTCAAAGCCAAGGACTGCAAGCAGTAGCTGTTATCTATTCCCGTTTTCAAAATGAAGTTTGGCAGATCGGCGATGCCCAGGTCAATATCGATCACAAATTGCATTTAAACCCTAAAAAAAGCGATCTAGTTCTTTCTGATTTTAGAAGCTTAGTGTTAACTTCATCAGATGATACTCCAGAAATTTCAAAGCCAGATCCTGGTCGTCAGCTTATTTTACCGTGGATACTAAAGGCGACTCAATTTGCTAATCAAGCTGACAGCGAATGGGGGTACGCCATTTTAAATGGGGATCCGATCCCCGAATCATTATTGAGAGTTTACGGCGTTGATCTTCGTCTCGGGGGAGGTTTTATTGCACTCGCTAGCGATGGCTACCCTGCACTGAAAGAACCGTTTTTAGAAGATGCTGAATCAGATTTAAAACGGGTTTTAAAAAATGATCCAATGTGTTATAAACAGTATCGCTCTACTAAGGGCCTTGTCGCAGGTAACCAATCATTTGACGACCGCAGTTTTATCTCTTTTAAGATTGAAAAGTTAAGTTAAAGAAAAGCATGAGATACATAAAATGAGCTCTGAACGATATCGTCCGGAGCTCATTTTATATCTGGCACGTGGATATTTTTAGACAGTCATTTTTAGGATGTCGGTGGTGTAATTTTTGATCAATCCTAGCAGGCGACTAATATCGTTAGGAGATACTTCGCCAATGTTTCCGATCCGAAAACTATCACATTTTGATACCTTTCCAGGGTAGATGATAAAGCCCCGGTCTTTAAGGTATTCATAGAAAGCGTGGAAATCAAAGTCATCAGTTGGATATTTGAACGAGGTGATAATTGGTGATTGAACCTCGCTATTGATGACCATTTCGAAGCCGAGGTCGTGCATACCTTCGCGTAGCAGAGCTTCATTAGTGCTATAACGGTGTGTGCGCGCACTCACGCCACCTTCCACTACCAGCTCCCGAAGTGCTTGAGCAAAGGCATAGACGACGTGAGTTGGGGAAGTAAAGCGCCACTTTCCATCATGGTCTTCAAAGGTTTTGTACTGGGCATACAGATCTAGTGATAATGAGCGCGCATTGCCCTTAGTCTGTTCTAAAGTTGCTTTCTTTGCTAATACAACACTGAAGCCTGGCACACCTTGGACACACTTATTAGAACTAGTCACAAGATAATCTACGTGGAGGCGTTCCAGATCGATCGGAATACCGCCAAAACTCGACATTGCATCAACAATCGTTACGATACCTCTTTCGTTCATGGCAGGTATTAGCTTCTCAATTGGATTTAAGATACCAGTTGTTGTTTCGCAGTGGACGACGGCAAAGTGCGAAATCTCAGGGTGAGCTGACAGCGTCTCTTCAACTGTCTCAAGGCTAACCGGCTGATCTTCTGGAATTTCTAAACTGACATGGGGAATATCGAGATATTCGGCAATCTCAATCATTCGTTCACCGTAGGCACCATTGGCAGCAATTAGTAAAGTGGCATTCTGTTTAGGAATGGCAGTCCCAAGTGTAGCTTCAACGCCAAAGCTACCACTGCCTTGCATTAAAACTGCCGTGTAGTTTGCTTCTGTCGCGTTACCGATTGTGACTAGCTCACGGCGAACCCACTGGGTAAGCTCCTTGTAGTCGTCATCCCAAGTTCCATGATCAAGTAACATTGTTTCTTTAACCGTTTTACTGGTTGTGAGTGGTCCCGGGGTTAGCAGAATTGGCATTTCGTGCTGACGGTCGTTGATTGATTCAATTAACGGGATCAAGTCAGCAATGTTGTTAATGATCTCATCCGCGCCAGCTTCCTTTAAAATGGCTGCTGCCTTAATTTGATAGCGGTCGCGATCTTGAATCTCAAGTGATTCAAACGCTGCCTGCGATAAACCGATTAAATTACCGCCTTCAACAACCCCAACTGAGATTGTCCCAGCGTTGCGTCCCTCTAAGACGTCATTAATCGTATCACCGACTTTGATGACGTGAGAAGGGTCAGTAATATTCATCTTTTTCATCGCTAATTGGAGCATGTCTGGCTGTGGTCGACCAACTTTTTGGGTCTGCTCTGAAGTGATATTGTAGCGTGGCTCATAACCCTGGTCAGCAGCCAATGGTAAGATTTGATCTAACATCGCTTGGGTATAACCTGTGGTGGTTGCTAATTGAATATGATGCGTATTCGCAAAATGAATGAGTTCAGTCATCCCGGACTTTAGCTTGGCAGTTTCACCAAGCACCTTACCAATTTCAATTTGAAATTGAGCATAGACCTTGTCAGCTGCCTGTGCTAATGGGATATCAGGGTGACTAGTTTCCCAATTTTCTGAGATTGCCGACTCCTGTAACATCTTGCGAACGTGAGTCATTTTATCTAAACCAACGTCTTGACGGATCGTGTTTTCACTCAGTTGAATGCCAAAGTGCGCAAAGGCATTCTTAAAGGCGATTATTGGTGCCCGACTGCCGTAATCAACGGTTGTACCGGCCCAGTCTAAAACAATTGCTTCAATCATAAAAAGGTGTCCTCCTGATAGTTTCGTGGTAGTTAAGTATCAAGTGCTTTTAGTGGGAATTAGTCATCATTCTTAGGCGGTATGAGATCACTTCTAGGACGATTGCGAAAGCCATGATCAAGTACACCATGACACCGACTTCGTGGAAATTAAAGTAGAAGCTGCTGGACATAAAGAGTTGATAACCAATCCCACCAGCACCTGCGGCAGCGCCAACGGCGATGGCGTCTGCAAAGTTAATTTCAAACCGGATGAAAGTCCAGCTCAGATAGCTTGGAATCAAGTAAGGAATGACTGCTTGACGGATGATAGCCCCCTTTTTAAGTCCCATTGCCTGCATCGTATCAATGATATCTGGTGAAAGTTCATCCATGCTATCTGCGTATACTTTGGTCAAATACGCAACACTGTGGAAGGTGATACCAATCACTGCTGCGTTGGCCCCTAAACCGAAGACAACGCTGTAAATCAAGACCCATAGAACAGTTGGAATGGCTCGGATTACAGCCATAAAACTTTGAATGCCTAATATTAAGGCTGTGGGCGCTAGTCGACGGGTACTGGCTAAAGCAAAGAAGAAGGCAATTACTGAGCCAATTAAGGTCGTGAGGAAGGCCAATAGAATACTTTGTCCAAGTGCAATCAGTAAGCTCATAAATGAGGTATTCGTTAGGCTAGGTTGGAGAAACATAATTTTAATGTTCTCAAGGAAGCTAACCACTGCCTCACTTAATTTGAAGTCGGTCGGCATCATTAGGGGCAAGGTACTGAGTGTAATGACACTCAGTACCATCAGTGTCAGCAGAATTGTGACCCGTCGCCGATCTCTAAAACGAAGTGGGATCGAAAAATGCGGTCCTGTAGGAGCTTGAGTAGGTAACGTAACAGGATTATCAGGTTTGATCATGCTAATAACCTCCCAACCAGATTAGAGATCAATTCGACTGTGACGACGAGTATGATCACTGACAAGACAACTAAACCAGCAGCACCGTAGCGAAGGCTTTTAAAGTAAAGGTTAAATATAAAACCAATTCCGGTACCGGTTAATAGACCAACTAAAGTTGCATCCCGTACGTTATTTTCAATCATGTACAGCACCCATGTGAGTAATGCAACCGCGACTTCTGGGAGCAAGCCCTGAAAGATAACTTGCAGATAAGTGGCGCCAGTAGCCTGCAAAGCCTGAATCTTCTCCGTGCCGAAGTCTTCAATGGTCTCCATGAAAGCCCGGGTTAAAAAACCAAGTGTCATGAAGAATAAGGCTAGAAAACCAGTTAAATCATTTTGTTTAAATGAAAATAACAGGATCATAGCCCAGGCTACGATTGGAATATTTCGCATCAAAGATGAGAAGCCACGAATGAGCCAACTTAGCGCTTTACTAACGGTTAGTGTTTTAGCACCAAGAATGGCAAGAAACAAAGAAACAACGGCAGCACATGTGGTGGAGGTTACGGCCACTAAGAAAGTCCGGTACAGTTGCTGAAGAATTTCTGACCAATAACCATTTGAGGTCGCATTTGGTACAAAATTTTTCAGTAGCCAAATCATGCCGTCTTGGACCCCAAGTAATGATTGCGTTTGAAATCCTAAGCCGAAAGAAGCTCCAACGTAAGCCATACCCAAAATCAGAATCAAAACGGTTAATCGAAAGCGTTTTTTATTAAAGAAGGTTGTCACCTGCTGAATATCAGAGTTCATACATAAGACTCCCTTCTTGATTGGCATCCTTTCTGTAAATATTAGTTACTGCGACATCTGTTAGTGCACTCGTTGCATCGTCAAAAACGACTTGACCGTTGTTGATGCCAATTACGTGATCTGCGTAGTGACGGGCAATATCCACTTGGTGGAGATTAATCAGAACTGAAATTCCTTCAGCAGTCGCCAAATTTCTCAGAATATCCATTACTGTAATGGTTGATTTGGGATCTAGTGAGGCAATCGGCTCATCACATAAAATGATTTTGGGGTGTTGCATTAATGCTCTAGCGATACCCACCCGTTGTTCTTGACCGCCGCTTAGATTGCGGCACTGTTGGTAAGCAAAGTCACGTAAGCCAACTTTTTCAAGCAACTTTAATGCTTCTTGCTTTTCGTCGGCACTATAAATTGAAAACATGCCTGCAAGATTTGATTTAGTCCCCAAGCAGCCGTGAAGGACGTTTTCAATTGCCGTCAAAGGTTCAATTAAGTTATAGTTTTGAAAGATCATTCCAATTCGAGTACGAGCACGTCGTAGTTGCGAGCGATTGAGCTGACGCATATCAGTGCTGTCAAAAAGGATTTCACCGTCATCATCCCGAATCAACTGATTGATACTTCGTAGAATAGTGGTTTTACCAGCACCGGAAGGTCCGATAATAACCGTTACTTCACCTGGCCGGACACTAAACGAAACGTCAGTCAGTGATTTCTTTTCACCATCGTAACTTTTGGCTAAGTGTTTAACTGTAAGCATGCGGATCCTCCTTTGATCTGGACTTATTCACCAAGTACCTTGTGCGTAGGTGCATACCACTTATCGGAGATCGCAATAAACTGTGTGTCGCCATTTTTGGGTAGTAAACTGTGAACTTTAGCGTCAGATGGTGCGAAGAAAGCCTTGTCATTGGCAATTTTCTTGGACGTCAATGCTTTAACAATTTTTTGAGTGTCAGCTTTACTGATCATCTTTGAATTGACGGCAATTGGTTCGTTTTGAACGGGATAAGCAGCTAAAGCAATACTTTCCTTGCCGCGAACACTGTTAAACGGTGCGGGAGCATTCGCGTTAATCTTAAAGTCGGCACCCGGCTTAGTTGAATCATTGGTAAATTTTCCATAGGAGACTAGATCCATGTCATCGAAGGCTGCTACGTCTGCGTCACCCTTCAATAGGTTAACTGCTGAGCCCTGGTGTGAACCACCAAAGAGAACTTTTGAGAAGAATTTGCCACTTTGCTGTAAATCATCTTTATTTGATAATTTAAAGGCTGTTTGAATAGCACCAGCTGGGATTGCAAAACCTGAAGTCGAAGTGTTTGAAACAAATGACATCTTCTTGCCTTTGATCTTTTGTAGACTATATTTACCGTTCACTTTGTACTGACTGGCTTTATCCTTTGGCACCATGATGTAACTATGGTATTGCGCATCTTTCAGGGTACCTGATTTACCAGAGTAGGTGACGATTGGAGTGACGGCAGCATTTTGTTTGTGGGCTTGAATGTAACTATCTGGTCCCATCAAAGCGACTTGCGCTTTGCCGGATGAAATGGCTTGAATCGCCACGTTGTAATCAGTAGTCGTTTTGACAGCGACCTTTTTACCGGTGGCCTTGTGAATCTCATTGGCTAATGCGGTTCGGGCTGGACCAGCTTCCTTAGCAGAATCTCCGGGAAGAAAGACTACGGTTAAGGCCTTGGCCTTTTGTTGGCCTCCAGTGGCGTTGGTTGAGCTACAGCCAGCAGCTGCCAAGGACAGGCCTAGGATTCCGGCCGCGAGTAAAGTCGTTTTCAAAGATTTCATGGTATATCTCTCCTAATTAATTTTTTGATACGCTTAATACTAACGATTTATTGTAAATACGAGATAAATCCTTGGTAAATGTTTATGTATTATGTGTAAAACTTCCGTAAATTAATGCTTAAAAGTAATTATTTAAGACGGGTTAAAGCTTATTATTGGCGTCTTTGATAGGGGAGTAGTATGTTTGATGGTGAGTGATAAGATTGTGAATAAGGAGGGATTGGCATGGCGTATGATTACGACACGATTATTATTGGTGGAGGGCCTGGTGGTCTAGCGGCAGCATATGCACTGAATAGGGCTCAGAAAGTTTTAGTAGTGGAAGGCAATCTTTGGGGCGGAACTTGTCCAAACTTTGGTTGTGATCCCAAAAAGATGTTATATGGTGTCATTGAAACTAAACGACAAGCTGTTCGGTATCAGAATAGCGGATTACCAGAGGCCCCAACAGTCGATTGGCCCGCTTTAATGAGATTTAAGCATAGCTATACGGATAAGATTCCAACTGGTACTGCGGCCGGATTAAAGGCGGCGGGGATTGCACAGATTCATGGTCGGGCTAGTTTTGTAGATGCGCACACATTGACCGTGGCTGGTCAGCAGGTAACGGGTGCACAGATTATCATTGCTACTGGAGCTACACCAACCATTCCTGATATTCCTGGAAAGGACGCTTTTCAAACCAGTACAGACTTTCTAGACCTACCTCATTTACCAAAGAAAATTGGTTTCGTAGGAGCTGGTTACGTGGCAATCGAATTAGCTAATATTGCTGCTGAAGCAGGCGCTGAGGTTCATATTTTTCAGCACAATAATCGACTTTTAAGGGGTTTCCCACAGGAATATACTGATAAACTAAAGAAAATTTTAACTGATAAAGGGATTACTTTCCATATGAATACAAACGTGACGGCATTAAGTACAAGCGGGGAAGATCAGGTGACTGTTAGCACTGATATCTCAGCACCGATCAATTTAAACGTTATTTACGCCGCAGCGGGTCGACGTCCAAATCTCGATGGACTTAACCTACCTGGAATTGGTGTGGATACTAAGCCACAGGGAGTCGAAGTTGATGATCATTTAAGAACTAGCGTGCCGACCATTTATGCCATTGGCGATGCAATTGCCAAAAACGTACCGAAGTTAACACCAGTCTCAGGTATTGAAGGCGGATACGTAGCTAAACAAATATTAGGTACTTCAAATGAACCTATTCGATATCCAGCCATTCCGCACACGGTTTTTGCCGGACCAGAATTAGCCCAAGTGGGAATTAGTTTGGATGCCGCAAAGCAACAACCAGAGCGTTATCGGGTGAGTGACCAAGAGATTGGCCAATGGTACACATATCATCGGATTCAAGATGACAATGCCCGCGTTACGACCATTGTTGATAAGACAAATGGTAAATTAGCTGGGGCTATTATGCTGGCAGTCAATGCTGAGGAGTTAGTGAATGATTTCAGTGAGATCATTACCCATGGTGAGTCCGCTGATGAGGCTACCAACTGGACGCCTATTTATCCGAGCGTTTCTAGTGACTTGAGTTACTTCTATTAAGATGGCGCGGATAAAAAATGAAGCAGTAATATTATTTAGTTAATAATAGGGCTGCCTGAGATGAATTGATTGCAATTCATCTCAGGCAGCCCTATTTGAATGAGCTCAGATTTAAAAGAGAGCTTAGCATTCGGTTTTTTGATTATTTAAATTCAGTGGTAGATGTAACTTCTAGTTTGTCGTGATATGATTGGAACAACATTATTAATGAAGGGGTGTACAGGAAATAAATGATTGATGCAGTCGAAAAAATTACCCAGGAAATAATGGCTGATCCGCAAAATACTGATTATACCAAACAGGGAATTGAACCACTTTATCACGTGGAGCCAGAAGCTAGAATTCTCATTATCAGTCAGGCACCTAGTCGAAAGGGACAGGCCTCAATGACCTACTGGGATGACCCCAGTGGCGACCGCCTACGCAGTTGGATGGGGATGAGTCGCGAGGAATTCTATCACTCTGGAAAACTGGGTGTCGTTCCATTGGACTTTTATTTCCCGGGAAAAGGTAAGCAGGGTGATCTGCCACCAAGAAAAGGGTTTGCGGAGAAATGGCATAAACCAGTATTGGCTTTAATGCCACACGTTTCGCTAACGCTTTTGATTGGGGCTTATGCTCAAAAATATTATCTGCAAAAGCGTCGCCAAAAAACGCTAACGGCCACGGTTGAGCATTATCAAGATTATCTGCCGGACTATTTTCCAATCGTTCATCCATCGCCCTTGAATTATGGTTGGATGCATCAACACCCCTGGTTTGAAGCTGATGTTGTGCCAGATTTGCAGAAGCGTATTCGAAACTTACTGAATGATTAGGAAATTGGGTGCAACCAACCGTGAACTAAGTGACGGTGACGGTAGAGTATCGGTAATAATAAAATAAGTGCCAAAATGCCGCAGGAGGGGAACCCCCAGAGCCCCGTTGTGACGTCCATGATCCCACCGACAAAGACGCTACCAATCGGTGTTGTTCCTTGGTTCAGGAGCACGTACACGCTCATTACCCGTCCACGCAATCCGTTTGGAATTGAAAATTGAAACGAGGCGTTGGACTGATTCAGGAAAATCATATTGCAAAAACCGATAGCAACCATCATCACCATCGCGAGCTGGTAATTCTGGACAAACAGCATTAAAGCTTGAAGACTGGCTGTTCCTAGTGCAACGCCTAAATAGATGTTTCTTTGAAGCCCAAATCGGGATAAATAGCTCATTAAAAAGGCCGCTATTAGTGAGCCAACACCAGTTGCTGATAATAAGCTAGCGTAAGTTTGTGCGCCGGAGTGTAAGACCGTTTTGGCAAAGATTGGAATGATGACATTGTTATTAAAATTGAGCGTGCAAACGATAATCATCAATTCGGCACTCATACGGACATTTGGGTGTTGCCAGACGTAGGCTAACCCCTCTTTAACATCCTGCCAGATGTGCTGGCGTTTAGAGGATATGATGACAGGCTTTTGCTTAATTAAAAAGAGGCCCAGTAGGACAGCTAAATAGCTGATTGCATCTACCAAAAAGCAAAACCCTAGGCTAAATTGAACCATTAAGATACCAGCAAGTGAAGGACCAGCAATTTTAGCGAGGTTGAAGATGGTGGAGTTTAAAGAAATTCCATTCATGAGGTCCTTTTGGCCAACTAGTTCAACCACATAGGATTGTCGAGTAGGCGTATCAAAGCTTTGCAGAATACCGTAACCTATAGCAATGAGCAACACTTGCCAGTATTGTACGATTTTTGTGTAGACGATGATGGTCATGACGACCCCTAAAATAAGGAAGCCGCCTTGTGTTAGCAATAGGATGCGCCGTTTAGGGTGACGATCAATTACTGTGCCAGCGACCAGTGTTAAAAATAAGATCGGCACAAATTGGCAGGCAGAAAGGACGCCTACTAGAAAAGCGGAGCCGGTCATTTGATAAACTAGCCAAGTCTGTGCAGTTCGTTGGACCCAAGTTCCCATGACCGAAATGACTTGTCCAAACCAAAAATAACGAAAATTTTTATTTTGAAGTGACGAGAAGATGTTTTTAAAGACGCTCAATGAAAACCGCCAGCCTTCCAGTGTAAGTTGTTGAATAGTTAATAGGCTACACTATCCCTCAATAATGTCAATATTGTTTAATAGTTTGCTTGTGTCTGTTGTGCAATTAGAGTAGTCTATAGACTTAATCTTCTAGAATGGAGTTTTACAATGAATAAGCAAGTCTTCTTTGATTTCGATGGTACCTTGGCGGATTCAGAGCGGGGGATCATTATTTCAATCAAAGAAATGGTTAAAAAATTAGGCTTACCACAACTAAGTGATGCTGAATATCGAACCTTCATTGGCCCCGCAATGACAGCTAATCTAAAACGGGCCTATCCTGATTTGTCTGAGGCTAAAGTGGCCCAAGGCGTTGCTGAGTATCATCGTAGCTATGCTCAAGATGGGTATGCTGAACTCGATATTTATCCCGGGATTCAAAGTGCATTGGAGCAGCTTAAAGCTGAGGGCTTTCGACTAAACATTGCTTCAGCCAAACCGGTTGATGTGCTGCCGCAGATTCTAGACCGTTTCCACTTAACCAATTATTTTGATGGTGTTTATGGGGCAACTACTGATGAAAAAATGCGCAGTCGAAAAGCTGATATCTTAGCTTATGGAATAGCACAAAGTGGTGCTGATCCTAAGCGGAGTGTGATGGTTGGTGATCGCTATACGGATATCAATGGCGGAGCCGAAAACAACGTTCGAACAATTGGCGTAAGTTATGGATTTGGCGATGCTGCGGAGTTACGTGCTTCAAATGCAAGTGCAATTGTGGCTAAACCGCAAGAAATCCCTGGTGCTGTAGATTTACTATTGAATTCATGACGTTCGGGTAAATGGCTAGGACATTAAATAATACGTTTGGAAACCCCCTTTAAGATTCAGAGGTGCTTTCTGAACGTATTTTTTGTGTTTCTCGTCTTAACTCAAGAAAACATAGCTGTATTTTAATTTTAAATGATAGCTAAAGGGTTTAGTTAAATGCCATTTGTTTTTAGAAATTCAATAAAGTAAATTCTAATGGTTGACATGGGTAGTTTCATACGATATGATTTAGTCCGAAATCAGACAGTCCATTATTTTACGAGGTGGTCTAATGAAACGAGATGATATCCACAGGTATACCGAGGAATACCGAAAGCTCCGTGACGCTCAGTTTTCGGTATTTACGATGTATGCAAAGGAACACGATTTAACAACCAAGGAGTTATTTGTCCTTTATATCCTTTGGTTTTCACCAAATGGGCGTCAACAATCGCAAATTAGGGAACGGCTTTCGGCGACCAAACAGACGATTAGTTCAATTATTAAAAAGTTACGTCATGAAGGACTTGCTGAAATAACTGAATCTCAAGCTGATCATCGGCAAAAACTGGTCAGATTAACACCGGAGGGAAGTCGATTTACTAAGCCAATCATCGTCCCTGCAGCTGAGGCTGAAATTGAAGCTATGGCAGAACTATCAGAAAAAGATGTCATGGAATTAGTTAGAATAACGAGCCTCTTTTCAAACAATTTAAAGAAGCAGTTTCACGCAGTTAATAAGAAGCGTTAATAGACACACATCTATGGCCAAGAGTAGGGGGCCGTTGATGCCCATGAGTATAGAGTATGGTCATGATCTTTATTACGAGCAAACTATATTTTAAACAATTTGATTGCAGACAAGATTTAGAATAGTAGAATTAAAATTGTTGAGCGAATTGAAAGTGTCACCGAGGTGAAATTAGTGATTGAATTAAATAATTTAAGTAAAGAATATGACGGCCAGTATGCACTGGATAATATGAATCTGACCGTTAATGACGGGGAATTATTCGTGCTCGTTGGGCCTTCTGGAAGTGGCAAAACGACCATTTTGAAGAGTATTAACCGGCTGATCATACCTAGTTCGGGGACGGTTAAAATTGATGGCGAAGATGTCTCAAAGGTTGATTTACAGCAGTTGCGACGGCGAATCGGTTACGTTTTGCAGACTGGCGCGCTATTTCCCAATATGACGATTGCTGAAAATGCAAGTGTTCAACTTGATAATCTAGGTTGGCCAGCTGATAAGAAGCAAGCCCGAATTGCCGAATTAATGAATCAAGTGGGACTAGATCCGGATCATTTTTTGAGCCGAATGCCAAGTGAACTTTCTGGTGGTGAATCTCAGCGAGTTGGAATTGTTCGGGCACTAGCTAGCAAACCCCGACTGGTTTTGATGGATGAACCATTCAGTGCCCTTGACCCAGTTTCAAGACGCCAACTGCAGCAGATCGTTATCGATCTTCATCAAAATATGGATACCACTATTGTCTTCGTGACTCATGATATGCAAGAAGCGCTTCGTTTAGCTGATCGAGTGGCCGTAATTTATGAAGGCAAGCTGCAGCAAGTTGGCACGCCTGAACAAATTTTAACGGAGCCAGCTAATGCATTTGTCAGCAACTTCTTTGCCGATGAACAGCAGACCAATCAGCTTTTGGGGCAGGTGCTAGCTTCAGGCTTTGGTCGTCACATCACCGATGCAGATACCGGGCCTAAGCTAGTTAAAGGACAGAGCATCTTCGAGTGGGCGACTGCTTTAAAGAAATCGCAAACGGATCAGATTATTGTGGATGACACCGTTTTGACGGATCATGATTTAATCGATTACGTGGCATCATTGGAAACGGAGGGTGACGACCATCAATAGCTTGATCTCCTACATTCAAAAGAATAGTCATGACCTGTTACAGGCACTGTGGCAACACATTTCGATTTCTCTGATTGCGATGGTCATTACGATTCTCATTGCGATTCCGTTAGCCATTGCGCTCATTAATCATCGTCGGCTGGGCGAACTGTTTCTGCAAATTACGGGTATCATTCAAACGATTCCAAGTCTGGCAGTTCTTGGGATTCTAATTCCGATTGTGGGGATTGGAACCGTGCCTGCTATTATTGCTTTAGTGTTATACGCAATCATGCCGGTCTTTCAAAATACCTACGCGGGACTTACCCACATTGACCCCGTGCTGCTTGAAGCCGCTGATGCACTGGGTGTTACACCCCGTTTCAAACTGTTTCGGGTTGAATTACCGTTAGCAATGCCAATGATTCTTTCGGGGATTCGTATCGCTACTGTGTTAGTGATTGGGACTGCAACGTTAGCTGCACTGATTGGTGGCGGTGGTCTTGGGACTTTCATTTTACTTGGAATTCAAACCAATAATAATACGGCGTTATTAGTAGGTGCAATATTGTCCGCTATCCTAGCACTGTTAGCTAACTGGCTAATTGAGTTGCTCTCAAAGGTTCCTTTGAAGCGACTCGGAATTGGGGTTTTAGTGCTCGCTGTTTTGGGCTTTGGCGGTGCTGGCGTCCACGCACTTCTTACCCCTAAGACTGAAAACGTGACGATTGCTGGTAAACTTGGTGGTGAGCCAGAAATTTTGATCAACATGTATAAGGACCTGATTGAACAGGATAATTCAAAGGTTAAAGTGACCTTGAAACCTAATTTTGGCGGTACTAGTTTTCTGTTCAAAGGTTTGCAAAGCGATAAAATTGATATTTATCCGGAGTTTACGGGAACGGTTTTACAGTCATTGGTGAAAACGAAAACCGGTATTAGCCGCAATCCTAAAGTTGCTTACAAAGACGCCAAAACGCTGCTTAGACGGCAATTTAAGATGACTTATCTAAAACCAATGGCTTATCAAAATAACTACGCAGTCGTTGTTCGTCGGTCAACAGCTAATCAATATCATTTAAGGACGATTTCAGACTTAACTAAAGTTTCGAGCCGTTTTGCCGGGGCGTTTGATCCTGACTTTTACCAGGAATCTAACGGGTATCCTGGGTTACAGAAGACATACGGACTCCGACTAAAATCGGCGCGAACAATGGAACCTTCATTGCGGTATGAGGCCTTAGCCAACGGCCGGGTCAACGTTACTGATGGCTATACAACTGATCCGCAAATCAAGGAGTACCATTTGGTTGCTCTAAAGGATAACAAATCTTTCTTTGCAATTTATCAGGGGGCACCTTTAATGAAGACCAGTTTTGCAAAAGCCCATCCGGACGTTGTCAAACGGCTGGATAAGCTAAGCGATAAAATTTCAAATGCTGATATGCAAAATATGAATTACCAAGTCACGGTTAAGCATCGGAAAGCATCAGTAATTGCCAGAAATTATTTGAAAGCTCACCACTATTTAAAGTGACGTGTAAAACAAGGCATTTTTAAAGTAAAATTGGAAGCGCGGTAAACTGTTAAATACAGGTTTGCTGCGCTTTGTTACATATTTAGGAATATCCAAATTATTACTTCGTAGTAGGTTTAAGAAAAAAGGAATAAAGCCTTACTTAATGCGCTTACATGGCGAAGTTTTGCTTGTAATTAATCCTAAAGGGTGTATTATATGGTTTGGAAATTGAGCGGGCGCTCAGTTTAAAAGATAATTTAATTGCTTTGAATGTTTGGATCGAAGAAAGCATAACTTGATATGAAATTAAACCAGATGTTTTATCTTATATCAAATCACGCATTTCAATGACCGACCGAATTTCTAAGTCAATAGAAAAGAGGTTTCACTAATGAAAAAAGCAGATACAGAAAAGCATTCACACTTCGTTGAAACTACGAGTGCCGATGGCAAGAGCCTAGACGAAGTTAACGGGAGCGTTCAGGTTCCCAAGAACGCCGGATTCTTCAAGACGTTAATAGCCTATACAGGGCCAGGAATCCTGATTGCTGTTGGGTATATGGACCCAGGAAACTGGATCACTTCGATTGCCGGTGGTGCACAATTTAAGTATAAATTACTGACGGTGATCTTAATTTCCAGTTTAATTGCGATGTTGCTGCAAGCAATGTCTGCTAAGCTTGGAATTGTTACTGGTAAGGATTTAGCACAATTGACCCGTGAACGAACCAACAAGGCTGTTGGAATCATCTTATGGGTAATTGCTTAACTTGCCATTATGGCGACTGACATTGCCGAGATTATTGGGTCTGGGATCGCGTTGAAGCTGCTGTTCAAGATTCCGTTAATTGTCGGAATTTTGATTACCGCTGCTGACGTTTTGATCCTGTTGTTATTAATGAGGCTTGGCTTCAGAAAAATCGAAGCCATTGTTGCTACTCTGGTCACCGTGATCTTGCTAGTTTTTGCTTATGAAGTTGCACTGTCAAATCCCAGCATTGCGGGTATCTTGGGTGGCTATATACCATCCTCTGACGTAATCACTAACCACTCGATGCTATACCTATCATTGGGAATCGTTGGTGCGACCGTCATGCCTCATGATTTGTATTTAGGCTCATCAATCTCACAAACACGTCAGCTGGATCGTTCTGATCGAAATGATATTGCCAAGGCGATTCGGTTTTCAACGATTGATTCGAACCTCCAACTGTTCATTGCGTTCATTGTCAACAGTCTACTGCTGATCTTGGGTGCGGCACTGTTCTTTGGTACGAACAGCACACTAGGGCGTTTCGTAGATTTGTTCAATGCTTTGAGTAATCCACAGATTGTTGGTGCCATTGCTAGTCCGATGTTAAGTATGTTATTTGCGATTGCGCTGTTATCCTCAGGTCAAAGTTCAACGATCACCGGAACCTTGGCTGGCCAAATTATCATGGAGGGTTTCATTCGCTTGCGCATTCCGCTTTGGGCACAACGATTGATCACACGTCTTCTCTCAGTTACACCGGTACTGATCTTTGCAATTTACTACCATGGAAATGAAGCAAAGATCGAGGATCTGTTGACCATTTCCCAAGTCTTCTTGAGTATTGCCCTGCCGTTTGCGGTGGTTCCACTGGTTTTGTTTACCAGCAACAAGAAGCTGATGGGTGAATTTGTTAACCATGCATGGGTGAAGTACACAGCATGGGTCGTCACAATCGTACTGGTTGTTTTGAATCTGTACCTGATCGCACAGACTTTGATGTAAATGATTTAGTGCTTTAGGGTCAGTCTTCTAATTAGAGGGAAGCGGCCCTTTTTCATAGGGACCAACAGGACAACAAAATGGGGTGGAATCATGAGTAAGCGAGAAGTAAAAAGTGACCAACAAAGAGAAAAAATAATTACAATTTCCCGGGAAATGTTTGCCGAGCATGGATATGAAGCAACGACGACCCGGATGATTAATCAAGCTGCCGGTATTTCTGAAGGTTCTCTGTACTACTACTTTCCACATGGTAAACATGAGATCCTAGATACGATTGTTTATCAAGGGATCGTGAATAGAATGAGTCAAGTTAAGATGTCATTTTCTGAATGCATGTCAATAACGGATGTTGAAGAACGTTTAATGGCTATCTTTCAAGCTATTTGGCGTATTTTTCAAGACGATGAAAACTACCAGTCCTTTATGATTACGATTCATGAAAGAATGTTACTTTCAGATAACCAAGCTAATTGGTTACTGAAAGTGCTTGATAGTCTCGTAGTGGAAATTGCCGTTAAACTTAAGCAAGCAGAGCCACTACGAAAAATGAGTGATGAACAGCGTCAGGCTACGGCTCAGGTTATCATCTCGATTTTTCAAAAGGTCATTTATGATGAGTTGTTAATCAAGAACACGCGCAAGCTTTCTGCAAAGATGAAGGCGTCGATTTTACCTCAACTACAAATCGTTTTGAATGTTAATGATTTGCAAAAGACTGAGTAACCAGCGATTTACCGTAAAAATCTCATTAATCATAAGCCGATAATCTAGAAACTGTATTTCCTCAAAAATGGCGGGAATGGTTTCTAGATTTTTTCTTATTTCTGAACTTTTGCGACGAAGTGCGATCTGATCTAATTTCGATATTAAAAAAACCATAATTCTTTTTTTGATGCGACAACGATATTAAAATAAAACTAATCGTGTTGAAAATTCACGAAAGGAAGTTTTGAAATGAAATATACAGTCACTGGAGCTACTGGTCATTTAGGCCAGCGTGTTATACAAGATTTAATTCAACGAGTGGATGCTAACTCAGTGACAGCAGCTGTCCACACACCTTCTAAAGCTGCCGCATTATCCACCGCGGGTGTGAACGTGGCAGCCATTGATTATCTTAATATTGACAGCATGACAGCGGCATTCAAGGGCAGTGACGTTGTGGTTTATATTCCAAGCAAGACCTACGACGTTCTACAGCGCATTACCGAGTTTGAGCATGCTATTAGTGCGTTGAAAGCAGCCAGTATTCCAAGCGTTATTTTTGTGAGTTTTTTTGCTGATCAAGTCAATAACCCGTTTACAATGTCACCTTACTATGCGTATGCGCCAAGAAGGCTGGCCACCAGTGGGCTGCGTTACGCAGTCGTGCGAAATTCACTGTATGCCGATCCTTTGGTACCCTACTTACCCGAATTGATCAAACGTCAGCACCTAATTTACCCTGTCAATGATCAGGCAATGTCCTTTATCACGCTGGACGATAGCGCCCTCGCCATTACCGACTTAGTTCTAACCCCAACGTTTCGTGATGCTGGCCAGCTGTATACGCTGACCCAAGATCATAGTCTGACGATGCCTGAACTTGGTCGGATCATGACTGGGGTGACGGGACATCAAATTGGTTACGATCCAGTATCAAGTGAGGAGTTTGGCCGTATTTACGCTGGTGAAGGGGACGGGACTGAATTAGCCAGCATGTATCGTGCGGGTGCACTTGGCCTGTTTGATGTTGTGACGCCAGATTTTAGACGGATTACTGGTCAGGCACCAGAGGGCATGAAGGCTTTTCTTTCTCGCAATTACTCAGACAATCTTGGAAACTGAAATGAAGGTGTTAAGTCGCTTGACTTTTCGCCTGACTTCCCGTAATCTATCTGAAGGAATTTAAATTGCTAATAGCTTGGTCATCATCGGGTGACCTCGATAGGCATCTACTCATAGTCGTAGATACAACGTCAATTTGGCGTTGAAGACTAGGAGCAGGTGCCTTTTTTTGTGATAAAAGGAGGACCTACTTTGACAGCCGTGATTTTAAAGGGAATGCTGATCAGTTTTGCCTTGGTTTCATCCATTGGCATGCAAAATCTATTTATCTTCAACAGTGCTATGAGCAATCGGCTTCGACGGGCTTTCTTGATCGCCGTCTTTGTTTGGTTGGCGGATGCGACTCTGACTGCTATTGCGTTTCTTGGTATGGGTGCGCTTGTTAGCCACTACCTCTGGTTAAGACTTGGAATCATGTTGATTGGTGGTTTGATCGTTGTTTGGATGGGCTTTGGTATTTTACGTTCCGCTAGCCAAATCGAGTTAGGTAAAAATGATTCACAAATGCCACTGAAAGAAGCCTTTGCGAGTGCTTGGATCGTTGCGTTTGCAAATCCTCAAGCCATTATTGACACCAGCGTGACACTGGGTGCCTTGCGCGGGACGTTGACTAACGCGCAAGCATTGCCATTTCTGTTTGGGATTGTTTCTGCCACCGCCATTTGGTTTTTGGTGATCACCTTGATCGTTGGTGCGTTAAAGAACCGATTACCCAGACGTGTTTTGATGTGGGTCAATATCATTTCGGGAATCGTTGTGATGAGTTATGGTGTTATTTTGATTTTTAATGCGCTTAAACTCATTTTTTAGGACAAAATAGCCTTGATTCAAGCTCGATTTAAAATCGGTCCTGAATCAAGGCTGTTTTACTATTCCCTCTGGAGTCGCAACGCGTTGATGATGGCAATTAGTGTCACCCCAACATCGGCGAAGACGGCTTCCCACATGCCGACGATGCCAAATGCGCCAAGGCTGAGGAAGAGAATTTTAATCACTAGTGCAAAAATAATGTTTTCCCAGACGATTCGTTTCGTATGCTTTGCAATCGCCATTAATTTGGCAATTTTGGAAGGCTGATCGTTCATGATCACAATGTCAGCAGCTTCAATTGCCGCATCGGCGCCTAAGCCACCCATGGCAATCCCAACGTCGGCCCGTGCTAAAACGGGTGTATCATTGATACCGTCACCAACAAAAGCCACTCGATGGTGGGCTTGGTGAGCGTTGTCGGTGAGACGATCGACTTCGGTCACCTTTTGTTCGGGCAACAGCTCTGCAGCGATGTGACTCATACCCAGTTGTTGACCGATCGTATTGGCCGTTTGCTGATTATCACCCGTTAACAGGACGGTTTGGTGAACACCATGCTGTTGCAAAGCATTGATTGCTGCTTTGGCGTCTGGCTTGGGCTGGTCAGCGACTTGAATTCGACCTGCAAGTTGGCCGTCAATTGCAACAAACACCGTCGTGCAGGTTGGCTGGCTATTTGGAACTTTGATGTCACCTGCTTGCATTGCCTTGACGTTGCCCGCAATCACTGAATGGCCGTCTACATGACCGCTGATGCCATGACCAGCAGTCTCGTGCAGCTCATCCAAACGGTATTTGGACAAATCACCCTGATACGCTTCAACGATTGAACGTGCAATCGGGTGTATTGACTGGCTCTCAACAGCGGCTGCCAGACCCAGTAATTCATCCTGATGCCATGGCTGGAGCGGTAATACGTCAGTCACGCTAAAGTGGCCCTGAGTCAGGGTACCCGTTTTATCAAATGCAATTGTGCTGACCTGATTCATCGCCTCTAAGAAATTACTTCCCTTGACCAGAATCCCGTGACGAGAGGCTGCTCCAATGCCGCCGAAGAAGCTAAGTGGTACTGAGATGACCAGTGCACAGGGACAACTGATTACTAGAAATACGAGTGCGCGGTTGATCCAGGTGGCCCAGCTACCGACCAGCAAAGGCGGGACAACAGCAAGCAAAACAGCCAGGCCGACCACGACCGGCGTGTACACCTTTGCAAACCGCTTAATAAACTTCTCCGTCGTAGTTTTCTTCTGGCTGGCATTTTGAACAAGGTCCAAAATGCGGGCAATGGTAGAATCTCGGTAAGGCTTTGTCACTCGTACGTCAATCACGCCGGTTAAATTAATTGCGCCACTGAGCACCTGGTCGCCAACCTGAACGTCTCGGGGCAACGATTCGCCGGTCAGTGCAGACGTATCAAGACTTGTATTGCCCTGAATCAGTTCCCCATCAAGGGCGACACGTTCTCCCGGCTTGATCCGCATTAATTGTCCAGGTTGGACGTTTTCTGGTTTCATAGCGCGTTCACCATTAGCGGTAACGATAGTGGCAATTGTTGCTTTAACCTTCAATAAAGCAGAGATCGACTGTTTGGACTGATTGACTGCCACGTCCTCAAATAAGTCACCAATTTGGTAAAATAGCATGACGGCGATAGCTTCTGGATAATCACTGAGCAATAAGGCGCCAACGGTAGCTACCGTCATCAGAAAATGTTCGTCAAGCACCTCACCGTGGACGATATTTTTAATCGATTGCCAGATCACTGGATAGCCAATAATTAAAAATGCAGTTAAATATAGTAGAATTGTTAGCTCTGAAACTGGTAAAAAGAGCGCAATTAATAATATAATGGTTGAGCTGGCAATCATCAGCAAGTCACTTTTATGGTTAAAGATGGCTGCCAACGTATTACCAGTACGCCTTGGGACAGAGAGTGTTTTCAAATGATCACCTCACTTATATTTACATATGAACATATCTCAATGTGTATTGTAACGTCTCTAGCGTTAAAATGCAACCGGAACCAAGCCCGTTATTCAGGCAAATATGGAGGTAACAGAAATTTATGGAAGACCCTAAACATCTAGAAATCGTTAGTCATCTTAAGGAACACTTGCCCGTGTCATCAGAACTGGAGAACGTGGTCGCACTTTTTAAAGCGCTTGGCGATGTGACGAGGGTTCGGATCATTTTGGCGCTGGCCCAGTCCACGTTGAGCGTCACAGAACTTACACAGGTTCTTGATTTAAACCAGTCAACTGTTTCTCACCAATTGAGCTTGCTTAAGCAGCGCAATCTAGTACGGGGGACTCGGAATGGTAAAAACGTGCATTATGAACTATCTGACCGACACATTATGACGATTGTTGACCAGGTAAAAGCTCACGTGACAGAGCATTGAGTGTTTGAAGTGGGGTTACCGAGGTAAAAACTTGTCTGTAAATAACGCCAGTCCCAGATAGACGTGCTGTTTTGCCGTCTTTGTGATTGCAATATTGTCATATTAGCTACAAGATGCAATTTCTGCATTTTGTAGCTTTTTGTTGTTGACATTTGTAAACGGTGGGACTATCATACAGTTAAGGTTTACAGATGTAAACAATAAAACGAGTTGAAAGGGGATCCGAATGATGATCAAGATCATTGTTTTAATCGTTGGATTAACACTGATTGGTTTTATTTCTTGGTGGTTCTTTGGCAAGCATGCTGTTGCAACCGAGACCGCCAATGTTGAAAATAACGTTCAAAAAGTTGACGTTGAAGTTAACGGTGGCTACTCACCTGAAACGGTGGTGTTGAAACAAGGGGTCCCAGCTATTTTGAACTTTACCCGACAAGATCCGTCTAGCTGTTTGGATCGCGTTGTTTTCCCAGAATTTGGTATTAACCGTGAATTACCGAAGGGCCAGCTCGAACCTATTAAGATCGATACCAGTAAAGCTGGCGAATATCAATGGGCTTGTGGCATGGATATGTTTCACGGCAAGCTGATCATTAAATAATTGAAGAACGTCTAGGAGGCCTTGATGATGAGTGAAAAAGTACAAAATGTAAACGTTGAAGTTGCTGGTGGTTATCAGCCAAGTGTTGTGAACTTAAAAAAGGGTGTACCGGCAACCATCAGTTACACTAGAACGAGTGATCAGGGCTGTTTGGATGTCGTCCACTCCAGGGAATTGAACTTTGAAGAAGCACTCCCCTTAAACGAGACGAAGACGGTTCAGATCAATACTGATCAAGCAGGTGAGTTTGGCTTCAGTTGCGGCATGGACATGTTTCATGGGAAAGTGGTGATTCAGTAATGTCAATTACATCCCGTTTTTGGATTTCATTGGTGCTTTCACTACCAATGTTAGCTGAGATGATCTTAAAGCCGTTTGGCTGGATGCTGCCTGGTGGCGAGTGGACCATGCTGGTATTGACAACGATCATCATGGCGGTTTCAGCAGGTCCGTTTTTGCAAAGTGCTTGGGCGTCGTTTAAAAAGCACCACTCTAACATGGATACCTTGGTTGCGATTGGCACGGCTACTGCGTATTTTTACAGCATTTATGCCATGATCACCGGACAAGCAGTTTTCTTTGAAAGTGCGGCTTTCGTGACGACGTTTGTACTCCTAGGGCAAGTGTTCGAGGAGCGGATGCGTCATAACGCTTCTAGCGCAGTGGAGAAGCTAGTTAATTTACAAGCTAAGGAAGCAGAAGTGCTTCGGGATGGTAAATTCATTAAGATTCCGCTGGATCAAGTTGTTGTTGGCGATGAGATTCGGGTCAAGCCCGGCGAAAAGATTGCAGTTGACGGTCTGATCACTAGCGGCAGTTCTTCAATCGATGAATCAATGGTCACTGGTGAGAGTATGCCCGTTGAAAAGAAGCGGGGCGATCACGTGATTGGTTCAACAATCAACAGTAATGGTTCGTTTACGTTTAAAGCTGAAAAGGTTGGCAATGACACGATGCTTTCTCAAATTGTTGAGCTGGTAAAAAGGGCGCAGACCAGTCACGCCCCCATTCAAAAGCTAACTGATAAAGTTTCCGACATCTTTGTGCCGATCGTTTTAATCATCGCTATTTTAACCTTCCTCGTCTGGTATGTATTTATCGGTGCCAGCGTTGCCAACTCACTGATTTTTGCCGTCTCCGTTGTCGTTATCGCCTGCCCTTGTGCACTCGGTTTGGCAACCCCCACGGCCTTAATGGTGGGAACTGGTCGTTCGGCTAAGATGGGTATCTTGATCAAGAATGGTGAAGTTCTTGAAGAAGTTAATGACATCAACACGGTGGTCTTTGATAAGACTGGGACAATTACCGTTGGTAAGCCGGAAGTTACTGACGTTACTGGTGACGAAAAACGGGTTCTATCAATTGCCGCTAGTCTCGAAGGTGCTTCCGAACATCCGTTGGCTGCAGCTATTTTGGCCAAAGCTAAGGCTGATAAACTGGATGTACCAAGTTCTTTTGATTTCAAAGCCATCGAAGGTAAGGGTGTCCGGGCCACAGTTGATGGTCAGACAGCGTTTGTTGGCAACGGCAAACTGCTGGCAGACTTTGATATCTCGGCTGATATGAAACAACAGATGGCTCGCTTACAAGACGAAGCTAAAACGGTTGTCTTTGTTGGCTTAGGAGATCGGGTCATCGGTTTGATTGCAATTCAGGATGCTCCCAAATCAACGTCTAAGGAAGCGATTGCTGCTTTGAAGGCCCGTGGCTTGAAGACCATCATGTTAACTGGTGATAACGAACGTGTTGCACGAGCGATTGCTAATGATGTTGGGATCGATCAAGTTATCGCAGATGTGTTACCTGGTGATAAGGCCGACCGTGTGAAGGAATTGCAAGCTAATGGTAAAGTTGCATTCGTGGGTGACGGTATCAATGATGCACCGGCCCTGACGGTTGCTGATGTCGGGATCGCTATGGGTTCCGGTACCGATATTGCGATTGAATCTGGCGGCATTGTTCTGGTTAAGAACGATCTGCGAGACGTTGACCGAGCGCTTGCGTTGAGTCGGAAGACCTTCAACCGAATCAAATTAAATTTGTTCTGGGCCTTTGTCTACAATGTTTTAGGAATTCCAATTGCTGCTGGTGTTTTCTTCGCAATTGGCTTGACCCTGAGTCCTGAGCTGGCTGGTCTAGCAATGGCATTTAGTTCATTGTCAGTGGTGACAAGCTCCGTTCTGTTGAACAAGGCCAAGATATCTACCAATGTTGCTATGGCTTAGGATGGTCAATTACAAAATAATAATCACTCTTTTCTGCGTGAGTATTAGCTGAAAAGAGTGATTTTTTGGTATTCTGATATAGGCAGCATCGGCGATAACAATGTGATAACTCTCAGTAATCTCCCATTTTGCTCAAAATTGCGACCAGTATAATATCATTAATAGAATGTCGAAAGAGAGAGATTATTTTGAAGGATAATGAGCCATCACCAAATGGGAACTTTGTCGGTTTGCTGCCGTTAATATTTTTCCTTGTGTTATATATCAGCTCCGGCATTTTAACCGGTAGCTTTGATAATTTGCCACTGTTAGTCGCAATGATGCTGGCCAGTGTCGTCGCCTTTTTACTGAAGGGCGACCACCCTGAAGATACGTTTGAAGATAAACTGACGGTATTTTTCAAAGGGGCCGGCCAAGAGACCATGATCTTGATGATTGTCATTTTTATGTTAGCCGGAGCCTTCTACTACATTACTAAATCGATGCACGCCGTTGAAACGATCACTAACATTGGGTTAACGTTCCTTCCAAGGTCGTTTTTAGTCCCAGGAGTCTTCATTTTGGGCTGTATATTAAGCTTTGCCATGGGCACTTCAATGGGAACGGTGGCAGCGCTCATGCCAATTGCAGCCAGCATTGCCCAGATTGCACACATCAACATGCCATTAATGGCTGGAGTTGTTGTCAGCGGCGCGATGTTTGGTGATGATTTGTCCCTGATCTCCGGTTCGGCCATTGTATCGGCGAAGACGCAGGGGGTCACGATTTTTGAAAAATTCAAAACGAATACAATCATGGTCGTTCCAGCCGTGCTGATCACGATCGGTCTTTTGATGACTGTGACGGTGGGACATGCCAATCTAACTGGTCTTGGTGCTATTCACTGGTTAAATATTCTGCCCTACGTGGTCGTCATTGCCTTGTCATTCATGAATATCAACGTTTTGATCGTTTTGCTATTAGGAATCGTGACTGCCGTGGTCATCGGCCTTAGTTCTGGAGCCTTTGATTTCATTGGTGCAATGGATTCGATCCATAAAGGGATACTGTCAATGGCTGATATTGCAATGATCTCAATTATTGTCGGTGGCCTAGCGCAATTGATGCACCATATGGGTGGTATTCAGTGGTTATTGACGCGAATTACAAAGCATGCCAACGGTGCTCTTGGTGGTAAATTTGCCGTGGCGTTTTTAATTCTACTACTGGACTTGATCACTACCAATAATACCGTTTCAATCATGATCGCTGGTCCAATTGCCAAAGATCTAGCGGAGACCTACCATATTTCTAAGTCGTATACGGCTAGTATCTTGGACGTTTTTTCCTGCGTTGGGCAAGGCATCATTCCATACGGCGGTCAATTATTGATGGCGGGCGCAATTGCGCAAGTTTCAGCAGCTTCGATCGTCCCTTATAGCTGGTACTGCATGGTTTTAGGAATCGTCTCGGTCATTTTCTTGTTAACCAAATTTTCGCCGCGAGATCGTCGGCTTTCAGCAATGTGAGTAACTGAAGATTATCCGCTAAACCGCGCAACATCATTGATCGCAGTGAAGTACGTGTTTAACCGAGCTGCCTCAAACACAAACAAAAAAGATGACTAGCAGGCCCAAATTAGCTGATAGTCATCTTTTTCAGTTTATGCTGTAATAGTAAAATGCAGTTTGTGACACATTAGTCATTTAACGTAAACTGCAATTTCATCCGTGGTTCGCCAAGAGCTAGCATTTGCCCCAGGAGTGTATTTGAATTCTTCTGTGCAACTTCAGCCATTTGTCCGTTTATCTTTTCCAAGTAGGCTGACAGGTCAGACTGTTTAGCTGCCCCAGCATCTGCTTTAATTTGAAGGTTACGGCATGCAGCAACTGTATGTTCTTCAAACAAGTTTTCTTGGTCTTCATACAAGCCAAAATTATTGTCTCCAAGTAATGCCAGTACGTTTGGTAGCCAATACATATTGGTCGGATCGCAATCACCCGTTGTATTCTTATATGCTTTAGGAGTATCCGTTACGTTGGCGTAAAATGGGACGACAGCATTAAAGGTGTTCGGTCCAAATGCTAACCAATGGATCGCCGCAATTTCAGCTGGCACATCGTTACGGATTTGGAGAATGTGCAATTCTTGATTCCGGTTGATACCAATTGGCCGGAACTGTTTCTTCTGGGCTTCGGTTCCAGTTCCATACGGGTCATAAGGGGTATTTTGATAGTGTGAACTCAAGACGAACTTCATATCCTCGATACTGATCTTCTTGCTTGTCCGACAAATGAACGGCAAGTCTTGGTCGATCGGAGTTGTATCGAATTCTGGGTTGAAGTATTTTTGGCCATACCAGGCCCGTGGGTTGTTATAGCGCGTATCTTTGATGGTTGCACTACCGAAAATATGACGCAGGTTGACCTGGTTACTATCAGGATTCATATGATATTTTTCAATAATATCCGGTAAGTCCTTGGCAAATAATGTATCATCAGAGTTGAAGTCGTATTTGTCAATATTTAAGCGGTTTGGTGCAATCACATACGCGTCGTCAGGAATCCGAATCGCCGCCCAGTGGTGGCCGCCAATTGATTCGAAGTACCAAACTTCATCTTTGTCAGAAAAAGCCATGGCATTCATTTCGTAAGTGCCATACTTCTCAAGTAAACTGCCCAAGCGTTTAACACCCTCACGCGCAGAATGAATATATGGCAGCGTAATTGTCGTGATATCTTCTTCACCAATGCCATCGTCCACTAGTGGATCGACACCCAAGATACGTGAATTGGAAGTAATCGTTTCAGTTGCGGTCATTGCCACGTTCTCACTATTGATACCCGCTGCTGCCCAAGTTCCATGACCATCAGTAGCGTCAGGTGTTGAGGTATAACGCAAAGGGTCATCAGGTAAATCGATGGCGACTTTGCTGAGAACCGCCTGATAGTGACGCGACTGGTCTTGTGGTTTAACAACGATAAATTTTTGAGGATTCAGCGGACCGGCGCCATCTTCATTTCTTGCAATCATGGTGGAACCGTCGATTGAGGCCTTCTTACCCACTAAAACAGTGGTACATGAGCCCTTGATCCGTTTTGTCATGCAAACACTCCCTTTAATTTAGTTACTGCTTTAATTGTAGCACGATAGCAGTTACTTCAGCCATATTTAGGGCAAGACGACAACTTTGCCTAAACTCTCACCACTTTCTAGGTAGGCGTGTGCTTTAGCGGTATCTTCAAGTGAAAAAACCCGGGTCGGACTGACATCAATGTGGTGTGCCGCAATAAAATCGAGTAACTCCTGTAATAACTGACCAGGATTTTCGTCGGATGCAAAACCAGTTAAATAACGGTCATTTGGAATACCCATAATTGGATCAAAATTGGGGATAGTCCACTCCCCACCCAAGTCGCCAGTAACGTTTAAGATACCGAAACGACGAAGGTGCTTGAAACTATCTGAAACGGTTGTCGGGCCGACTAAATCAATGATTTTGTCAAATGCCCCTGCTGAATCGGGAACGTGATCGGCGTCAGGTGTGACGATCACATCATTAAAGCCATTCTTTTTCAATCGTTCAACCTTTGCTGCCGAACGGGTGGTGCCGATGATTTGGTTATCCAAGCTATGGCCGCGAATCAATTTTGCTGCGGCAATTCCAACACCGCTGGATGCTGCTCGAATCAAAATTCTATCATTTTTCTTCACCTGCACGCTTCGAACGGCACCATAAGCGGTATAGAAGGTCTCTGGGACGGCGGCCAGATCCTGCCAGCTCAGCGAAGTGGTGACCGGATAAATTTGTTCGTTTGGTAGCAGTGCATACTGTGCGTAGCCACCGTCGAATGCCCGACCCATTTCGCCCATAATCGAAACGACTTTTTGACCAGTATGGAATTGTTTGGGAGCCGAAGTTGCGTCAATTTCTCCAACGGCTTCGATTCCTAGGATGCGAGGAAATTTAACTGATGGTGAATCACCTTTTCGCGTAAAAATCTCTGAGTGATTGATTCCAAACCCCTTAACTTTAATGCGGGTCCACCCAGGCTTGACAGCAGGTGTTGGCACGTCTGTATATTCCAACACTTCTGGTCCGCCTGGGTGTTTAACAACGATTGCTTTCATGATAGATTCTCCCATATCTGTTAGGGAATGTTTCATGTGAAACATTCCCTCACTTACTGTCAGTTACATTCTTTATAAGTATTATGAAGTTGCTTATCACTATTATAACCGGCTGGTTTGAAGATTGCATCATCCAATGTTCAATGTTGATACTTGTGAATTTAAACGAGGTTGCTTAAATGGTAATTTATAGCGTAAAGTAGATCATAAATATAGTTAAGGGGGAGATTGGCCAATGAAGCAAATCGTGAAGAACGGTCTTGAAATTATTTTTGGCGCCATGCTTTACGCCATTGCGATCAACTATTTTTTGATTCCTAACCGAATCGGTGAAGGCGGCGTCACCGGGCTGACAACGATCGGTTATTACACACTACGAATCACCCCCGCACTGACTAACCTAGTACTAAATGGCATTATTTTGATCATCGGCTTTCGTTATCTTCCCCAACGAACAATATTCTATACGTTTTGGGCGATTCTATGGATCTCAATATTTTTAAAATTGCCAGTTTTATGGCCATATCAGACCAATCAGACGTTGATTGCCACTCTAGCTGGTGGCGTTTTGATGGGGGTGTCCATGGGCCTGATTTTCCGCGCAAATGGCACGATAGCCGGTAGCACGATCTTGGCTAAAATCGTGAATCGTTATTTGGGTATTCGTAACGGTTCAGCGATGCTCTTTTTTGATTTGATCGTAGCAATCCCATCTGGCCTAGTTATTGGCTTTCAAAATATGTTACTGACAGTCATTGAATTGTATGTGTCAGCAGTGGTATTAAATAAATATCTCGATGCATTTGGCGCTAAAAGGTCGGTCTTGGTTTTCTCCGAACGTAATCAAGCAATTGGGAAAGCACTGTCTGAACAACTGGGGAAGGGCGTGACAATGATTCAGGCTAAGGGATTCTACAGCCAGAAAAATGAAGATGTTTTATACTACATATGCAGTAGTAAAGATTGGACAACTGTGATCCCGATTATTTCCTCGGTTGATCCGCACGCGTTAGTCGTAACCGACCAAATTCGTAGCGTTCGCGGTTGGCATGTGGCTGATTTATAATCTAGTTTGATAGGGGCAGGTTGTGTCGTACAAAACGCCTGCTCTTTTTTATTCGATTATGCAGATATATATTTTAGGTGTACCTAAAAATGTGTTATAATCATCCTGGAGGCGAAGAATAATGACAACCATTTACATGCACCCAACTGCTAAGGATGAAATTGCAAAGTTGTCGGATGGCAGCCGTGCTTTAGTTGATGTTGAAAAGACGTCCGAAGGGCAACGGTATGGTTTCAAGTTTACAGGTCATTGTCATCCTAATTTTTGGTGCAGTCAGCCGTTGCAAGATGGTTTAACGGTCAGGGTTGATTCGATCGATGGACCAGAACAGTTTAAGATTGCATTGCGTTGATAAGTTGAAACATGGTCATATGTTGGTAGAATATGTGAATGTATTTCAGATTAGACAGCCACGATAAAAGTTTCCTGGGGAAAGATAAAATGACATCATTCGACTTGACTAGGGGGGTCAAGCGAATGATGTCATTTTTGAGTTTGCTGCTAATTCTTTAAATCAAAGTTAAGATTTGCCACCTTTACTTCCTTTTAAGCTTAAGCCTTCATACTATAATCACGTAAGACAAAGGCGGCGAAAAAATGAAACATCGAACAAATCGGCAACTTAAGGGCCTTCGGTGGCTTATTGCTGCCCTGACATTTCTAGTTGTTTTGGGTATCGGTGGTATGGGATATGCGAGTTACTATTCTCAGCGTTTTAAACCGGCACAGATCAATGGTGTCAAAGTGACAAACTTGACTGCCGCCCAAGCGACAAAAAAGCTTAATCAAGCGGATAGTCAGACTAAAAGGAAGACGTTAACGGTCACACAATCAAGGGTAACGGTGAGTCAAACCACAGTTGAAAAAGCTCTTCGAAAGCGCAATGAGGGCTCAAGTCCTTTGAAAACGGTTCAGTTAACAGTTAAAGCACCCGTTTCAAAAGTTCAGTTACAGGCTAGAAAGACGACGTTGTTGAGCCAATTTAAGCAGCAAATTGAAACGATCAATGCAACGCGCACAAAACCGATTGCAGCTAAGGTAACACTTAAAAATGGTCAAACCACTGTTACTGCTGGTCGAAACGGTAATGCTCTTGATGAAGCCAAAATGGTTGCCAGTTATAAGAAACAGATATCAAGCGCAGCGGTTATTCGGGTGAAGGACAGTCAATCACAGGTTGGCAGTACTAGCAGCAGTAATATGAAAGCTACTAAGGTGAAGATGCAGCAGTTATTGAATCGGATGGTTTCTATTAAGCTGCCAAACCGAACAATTACGCTAAAAGCGCGTGATTACCTTAAAAACGGTTATATGACAACTGCGGGGCAAACCTACTTTGACCCAACCACCGTTCAGCAACTGGTGGCAAAACTAGCAAAAGAGTACGACACACAGGGTAAATCAATGCGCTTTACGACTCATAGCGGAAGCAAAATCACTGTCCCAGCTGGTGGAACGTATGGCTGGTCTATCTCTCAGGCTAAATTAACGGCTCGTATTCTTCAGGGCTTTGAAGGTAGTGCAACACAAGCAATCAACCTTAAAAACGATGTCGCTGGGACAGGTTACGGGTCTACTAACGGAATTGGAAAGACTTACATTGAAGTCGACCTTAAGAATTTACGGGAATACGCGTACGTAAACGGTAAATTAAAATTCTCAACAGCGGTTATGTCTGGAACGATCACCGGTGGGAATAAAACGCCGCAAGGGGTCTACTACATCCTCTATAAACAACGTAATACAACGCTCACGGGCGCTAATGACAACGGTTCGACTTACCATTCAAAGGTCAAGTACTGGATGCCGATTACAAACGATGGTGTTGGCTTGCATGATTCGCCTTGGCAGCCAAGTTACGTTTATGGTAATCCTAGCTATCGTAGTACTTATCATTCCCATGGCTGTATCAATAACCCGCCATCTAAGATCGGCAGCTTGTACAAAATATCCTATGCGGGTGAACCAGTCGTGATTTATGATTGATCAGCAACTCGGAGTTTGAACAATAACTTAAATTCTAAATAATTAAAATGGTCGTAACTGAATTTTCTAAATTTGAAAATTCAGTTACGACCACTTTTTTCTGACCTGTAAGTACTTATGCTTGCTAGCTTTAAGTCTAATTGGGTCATCTTAGATTACGTTCATCACGCTATCTGATGTCATCCTACGCGGCCCTGGTAGACTTTTGCCCAGCGTGACCGTAAGAATTTGACGATTTCAGTAACCACTAGCACAATGATACCCGCAATGATTGGGATTCCCCAGCCATACCAGAAGTTAACGCTGGTAGTGTGGAAGACACCCTGCATAAATGGCAGGTAAATAATCGCCATTTGCAGGAGAATTAAAATCGCAATGATGTAGAAGGCCATCTTATTTTGGAAGAAGTACTTCGAAATCACGGGATGGTTATTCCGTAAATTGAAGAGGTAGAAGATTTTTCCGAAAATGACCACGTTTAGCGTCATTGTACTGCCAACTAGGGCGTTGATCGTACCATTTACTAACGTATCATAGGCAATGATGCCCAAACCAGAAATCAGCAGTGAAACATAAACCACTTCAACAACGTCCATTTTAGACAAGATGCCGGCTTTAACATTTCGTGGGCCACGAATCATGATTCCTGATTCAACGGGTTCGAAAATAAAGGCGAACTGAATCGTTAGAGCTGAAACCATGTTGATCCAAAGCAGTTGTGTTGGATAAAGTGGTAATGACTGATCAAGCAGGATACTAAGCACCACGATCAGACCTTCAGCAAAGCTGGTTGGCAACAGGAAACGGATCGTTTTGCGAATATTATCGAAAACATGCCGGCCTTCTTTGACTGCCGCAAGAATGGTCGTGAAATCGTCATCGGCTAATACCATATCGGCGGCACCTTTAGCGACGTCAGTGCCTTTAATTCCCATTGCTACACCAATATCAGCCTGTCTAAGGGCTGGCGCATCGTTCACACCATCACCGGTCATGGAGACAACGTGGTCGTTGACCTGTTGTGCTTTGACTATTCGTAACTTATCCGAGGGTGTTGTTCTGGCGAATACCGTGTAGTTGTCAATCACTTTTGAGAGCTGCTCGTCTGTTAGTTGATTTAATTCCGGACCGGTAATCGCTTTAGGCTGGTCTGACAGGTTGAGCTGCTGGGCAATTGCCGCCGCAGTATCTGGATCGTCACCGGTAATCATTTTGACTTGAATACCGGCATAGCGCAGTTGCTTTACGGCCGTTGCAACTTCAGGTCTTGGTGGATCAATAATGCCAACTAAGCCAACTAAATTGAGACCATTACCAATTTGGTCTGGATTAATTTCATCTATTTCCTGGGAAATGATTTGGTATCCCAAGGCGACAACTCTTTTACCCTGCTTGGCTAATTGAGTCATTTGGCTACGAAGGGTCTCTTCTGCCGCAACTTCACCACCATGCTCGCGAATCAGCCGAGCTAGCGTTTGGGGAGCACCCTTGACCATTAAGACTCTTTGACCACTTTGATCGACTAACCTAGCGGAGTAACGGAAGGCAGAATCAAAGGGCAGTGAATCAATTTCATTGACGATGGGATCAGTGTGATTGAGCTTATGGAACAAAGCGATTAATGCGCCGTCAGTCGGTTCACCAGTTAGAACCCATTTGCCATCTTCATTGTTGAAGACGGCATCAGAAGTTTGGCCGGCGATTTGAACTAGCCAGTTCAGGCTTTCATTACTTTGCCAGTTCACTGGTTTACCATCAGTGGATTGAATCTGCCCTTCGGAATCGTAACCGACCCCTGAAACTTGGTACTGGGCATCAGGAGTCAATATGTCGGTGACGGTCATTTCATTTTTGGTTAACGTGCCAGTTTTATCCGTGTTGACAATATCGACTGCACCTAAGGTCTCAACCGCTGGCAACGTTTTGACGATCGCATTTTGTTTAGTCAGTTGGCGAGTTCCCATTGCTAAAACTACTGAGGTACTGGCGGGTAATCCTTCTGGCATTGACCCAACCACCATCGTGATGACGGCAATAAGAAGCGTTGGCAAACTGTAGACCTTAATGATGGCACCTAAGATAAACAGGACAATTGCGGCAATGACGATCGCCAATGAGAGACCAAAGCCTAAGCGGTTTAAGTTCTGCATCAGCGGCGTTGGCTTAACTTTAACGTCAGCGACATCTTGCTGAATCTTACCAATTTCGGTATGGGTGCCAGTCGCCACGACGATCCCCAGTCCAGAACCGCTGGTCACGGCCGTGGAAGCATAGGCTTGGTTACGACGCTCTGCAAGCGGAAGGCTCACTACATCAATTGGCTCTTCGATCTTTTCTACCGAGTCGGTTTCACCGGTTAGGATCGATTCTTGGATCTTTAGGTTATCCGCTTCAACCAAGCGGAGATCAGCTGGAACGGAATCACCTGCTTCAAGCCGGACAATATCACCGGGTACGAGTTCCCTAGACGGTAGGGTGACTTTTTGGCCGTCACGAATGACAAAACTTTCAGAGACCAAGAGATCTTTGATTTTTGCTAGGGCATTGTCGGCTGAGATCTCTTGAAAATACCCGATGAAGGCGTTTGCGACGATGACTAAGGCGATAACGATTGAATCTGAATAACGGTGAAGCACGAAGGTAATAATCGCTGCCGCCGCCAAAATATAGATGATACTGTTGTTGAATTGTTTTAGAAACCGCAACAAATTTGACACTTTCTTGGCTTCCAGCTCGTTGGGACCATGTGCTGCGAAACGTTTCTTTGCCTCAGCTGTACTAAGCCCGTTATCGCAGTTGGTTTGCCATTCATGTTCAAGCTGAGAAGTGGATTGGCGCCAAATTTGTTGCTGACTGGGTCCGGCGTCAGTATTTTCGTCGGTGGCCCGAGGTGGCACTTGTTGATTATTTGAATCTGTTGCCATGTTATGAATCATCCTTTCTTAGTTCAGTTAAGATTAGCGGTCTGGAATTGCCAAATTAATAAAACGACCCTTCAATGATATCCCTTCCTTTCGTATTGTTATGTAATAGATTATATATTATTGGAAGTAAACGCAAGCGTTATCCAATCAAATTGTGACACATTTAGGCGGAAGTTCATAATTTTGAAAAAATTTTATTTTTATTATTAATTGGTATAGCGGGAATGAAAGCGGCAACAACTATCGTTTGGATTAAGGCACACCTAAAAAGTGTTTTACAAACGTTCAAATAAATGTACAATTAACATGTTAAATAAATCAATGAAAGGTGGCATTTTATTTTGAAAGATGAAAAAACACCTCGTAAACACCATTTGATTGAATACGCAAACGGTAAATCGTTGGAAGAGATCAATGGTTCAATTGAGGTTCCAAAGGGGAAAGGATTCTGGCGGACGCTATTTATGTACTCCGGACCAGGTGCGTTAGTCGCAGTTGGCTACATGGATCCAGGTAATTGGTCGACATCAATTACCGGGGGACAAAATTTTCAGTACCTGTTAATGTCTGTTATCTTAATGTCAAGTTTGATCGCGATGCTGCTGCAATACATGGCGGCTAAACTTGGCATCGTGAGTCAGATGGATCTTGCTCAAGCAATTCGGGCACGAACCAGCAAAGCGCTAGGAATTGTGTTGTGGATCTTAACGGAATTTGCAATTATGGCAACTGATATCGCGGAAGTTATCGGGGCGGCAATTGCCCTTTATCTTTTATTTCATATTCCACTTGTGATTGCAGTTTTCATTACAGTTTTTGATGTTTTGCTCTTGCTATTATTGACTAAGATTGGTTTTCGGAAAATTGAAGCCATTGTTGTCTGCTTGATTTTAGTAATCCTGTTTGTTTTCGCTTATCAGGTAGCCTTATCACAACCTAATTGGGCTGGGGTATTTGGCGGTTTGGTTCCAAATGCTGATACCTTCTCAAGTTCCATTAAGGTTAGCGGCAGTACGCCGTTGACTGGTGCACTGGGTATCATCGGTGCAACTGTAATGCCACATAATCTATATTTACATTCAGCTATCTCACAGACTCGAAAGGTTGACCACGCCGATGAAGATGATGTTGCTCGAACAGTTCGTTTTACAACTTGGGATTCAAACATTCAACTTACGGCTGCCTTCTTTGTTAATGCGCTCTTACTGATTATGGGTGTTGCGGTATTCAAGACTGGTGCAGTTAAGGACCCTTCGTTCTTCGGATTATTCCAAGCCCTTTCGAATACCTCGATGCTTAGCAATGGTGTCTTGATTGGCGTTGCCAAGTCCGGTGTCCTTTCAGTTTTGTTTGCGGTTGCGCTGTTGGCATCCGGGCAAAACTCGACGATTACTGGGACGTTAACTGGTCAAGTGATCATGGAAGGGTTCGTTCACATGCGGATGCCACTGTGGTTACGTCGGTTAGTGACCCGATTGATCTCCGTGATTCCAGTTCTGATCTGTGTTGCCATGACTGGTGGCGAAACACCGATTCAACAACACGAAGCGCTGAATACGTTGATGAATAATTCTCAAGTCTTTTTAGCCTTTGCGCTACCATTCTCAATGCTGCCACTCCTAATGATGACGGATAACCGTCTGGAAATGGGTGACCGATTCAAGAACAGCTTAGTCATTAAGATCCTCGGCTGGTTCTCCGTCATCGCGCTAACGGTATTAAACATGAAGGGACTACCAGCAAACATTGAGGCCTTCTTCCCGGCTAATGCAACTGCTGCGCAGCTCCGATTGGCCGATGATATTGCATACGGTCTGATTGCTGCAGTGATTGCACTGCTGATTTGGACAGTATACGATCTTCACCAGGGTAACAAGCGCTTAGCGGCCAAGTTAGGTGCTAACACTGCGGCATAAACGGAGGATAAGAGATGGCAGAGAAAAAAGTATTTAAACACGTTTTAGTTGGTGTAGATGATTCGGAAGATGCGCTGTTAGCCTTTGACTACGCAATTGGTTTTGCTAAACGGCGAGACGCCGAATTGACGATTGTTTCAGTTCTGGAAGATCATAATTTGAGTGTCTATCAAGCTTTGGATAAGGACTATATTCACGGCGAAAGAGCTGATTTGGAGGTCCACCTTCAAGATTACGTCAAGCAAGCTCAGGCTGCTGGCGTGGAAAAAGTGAATGCACTGGTCACCGAGGGCAATCCCGGTGAAGCCATCGTCAAAGATGTTATCCCGCATGCTAAGCCGGATGTACTGGTCATTGGTTCGATTTCAAAGAAGGGTCTCCGACGCCGTTTTGGGAGTCAGGCCGCCTACATGGCAAAGTACGCACCAATCTCTGTACTAGTGATTCGCTAAGAGTCTTTTAATGATTTAAAAATGGGGAGTAGGACTAAATTTAGTTGGGTCCGAAATGATAGAAAAGAGCGTCGTGGATTCCTAATTGGGAATCTGCGACGCTTTTATTTGCATGAATGGAACCTGAGGGATGAAGCACTAGACTAGGTGCAGATTCGAGATTGAGCCGTATTTTACGTTAAAAGGCCAGTTCAATACCTGCCGACATTGATTTTTATCTCCATTCCTTTTGAAATAAAAACTTGCTGTCAATTGGTATTTGGATCCATCGACTACCCTGAGATATTTTGGCGACATTTACACATCATCGTTTAAAGCCAATCATACTGAGCACAATTTGACCTTTTTTTGGTAACGTGTTACGTTGTAAGTAACATGTAAATTATAATATAACACGTTGAAACTAAATTAAAGAAGGTCGTTAAATATGACAAGATATGCAGTAACTGGCGCAACTGGCCATTTGGGTACAAGGGCAATTCAGACGTTATCAAAGTTGGTTGAACCAAGTGACATCGTTGCACTGGCTCGTAATGTAGAAAAGGCTAAAGCCTCAGTACCCGAAGGCGTTGAGGTTCGTCACGCTGATTATGATCATGAAGATAGTTTCGTGAAAGCGTTGCAGGGTGTTGATAAACTGCTACTGATTTCTTCTCAGCCTGGAGGCCCTGTATCCCGTCAACAGCAGCACCAAAACGTCATTGATGCAGCTAAAGCTGATGGCGTGGAATTTATTGCCTACACCAGTTTTGCGCACATTGAAACTGCTAAGTCGCCATTGGCTAATGATCACCGATTTACCGAACAGGCAATCGTGAAGTCAGGAATCGCACATAGTTTTCTGCGAAATAACTGGTACTTAGAAAATGAAGCTGCTACTATTCAGGCGGCCTTAAAAGGGCAACCATTTGTTTACGCCGCTGGAGAGGGCCACATAGGCTGGGCGGCTGAAATTGACTATGCAGATGCTAACGCTCAGGTCATGGTATTAGAGCAGCCAAAGGAAATTTACGAATTTGCTGGCCAATCGAGAACCTACGCCCAACTAGCAGACGTTGTTAAAACGGTCAGTGACCACGATTTTGAGGTTCAATCCATTAGTGAAGCTGAATACCAAAAGAATCTTGAGGCCTCTGGTCTAAATACTCAAACTGCAGCGGCCATTGCATCACTTCAGAAGTTCATTAAGTCGGGGGACCTCGCTGAAAACAGTACGGATCTGCAAGACGTTCTAAAACGCCCACTAACAGATCTCGCTACTGTCATCAAAGCGATGAAATAGCGCGATTTAGCATCAATACTTGCGTCTTTTAGCCGTCTAGCTTACAATGACAACACTAACCAATCGAGGTAATTAATATGAAGTATTCTCACAAACTAAGCGATGCTGTTCATATCTTAGCTTTTGTCGAAATTTTCAAAAATGATGGCGATTTATCCAGTAAGGGTATCGCGCTTAGCATTGAGTCTAATCCTAGCCTAGTGCGGCGGTTAATGGCGTCTCTGGTTAAAGCGGGCCTTTTAAAAACACGCCCAGGAGTGGTTGCCCCTGAACTAGCCAAGCCCCAAAAAGAAATTAGCTTATTAGATATTTACCGGGCTATTGATGATGATCACAACTTGTTGCACGTTGATGACAAGACCAATATGAATTGTCCAGTCGGCGCTAATATTCAAGATACGTTAAATGTTGTTTACGCCAAAGTTCAAGCTGATGCAGAACAGAGCATGGCTCAAATTACTCTTGATCAGATTGTGACCGATTTACAAGATCGGCAGGCTAGAAAAGAGGCAGCTAAAGCCACTAGTAAAATATCGACTAAGTGAACACTCGATGTCCCAAGTGTTAGCCACTTCTCAGTTGAAACCTAACGCCAAGGATGTAACCGACAAGTACTCCGTTTTAGAGATATAAAAAGCAATGATCAGTTTTGAAATTGACAAACGATCATTGCTTTTTTGATACTGTCAGATTGTTAAATGGACTGCTGCGGTTCAACCCCAGACTTAATAATTAGTTTACTCGGTGGCTGAAAAACTACCTTCGATTAGGTCTGCTAACTCGTCAATAGTTTTAAAACGGGGGAGGATGGCCGTGATCCAGTGGGCTTTAGACATGTGGTAACCTGGCAGAAAGTTTGGTTGCGTCTGTAATATCGAGTTTAATTCTGGATCGACTTTCAGGTCTAAAATATCAATCTTGTCTGAACCGGGTAAACCAAGTTTATCGGCAGGGACGTCCATGATCAGTGCAAACCACTTCCCATTGAGGTGCCGGATGGCAACATAGTTTGGAAAATGTTTGAACGGTTTAGTGATCTCCGAGTTATATTCATTGTGACAGTAAGTAATAATTTCGTCCCTAGTCATAAAAATACCTCCTGATTAATGTTTCATGTGAAACATTAGTTAGTCTAATCGGCATCAATCGTCCTGGAGATCCTTAAAAATCATTTGTAAATTGGTTTCGATTTGATTAAGTTCTGAAGAATAGCCCCGTAATTGATCACCATACTGTGCCACTTTATCCTGATCAACATTGGTTTTATAGCGCAATTTGTGCTCCAAACTTGCCCACATATCCATTCCAACAGTCCGTAGCTGAATCTCTACAGGCGTTTCAACTGGGCCATCAATTTGAAAGACCGGGACGGAAAGGACCAGGTGCAAACTGCGATAGCCACTTGGCTTTGGGTGGTTAATATAGTCTTTACGCTTCAACAGTTTCACGTCGGTCTGGTTTGTCAGGGCCGTTTCAACAGTTTGGATATCATCTAAGTAGTTAGTGATGACACGGATACCTGCAATATCGAAAATATGGTTTTTCATTGATGCAACACTGCGGGGAAGTTCTTTCTTAGCCATTTTATTAAATAAGCTGCGCGGTTCTTTCATCCGTGTCTCCATATGGTGAATGGGGTTATGATTAGTTCGTAATTGAAATTCGGTGTCGAGATTATCTAATTTTGTGCCAAATTCATTAGAAGCGGCCTGGCATTGTTGATAATAAACGAAGAACTGACGAAATTCAGTGGTATTCGCGGTTCCAATTAAGCGACTGAGTTCAGTAGAGATCTGATCGAGGTTGGGTACGTTGCTGCGTTGTAAAATCATTGATTGTCTTCCTTTTACGTTTAATAGCCCTAATTTTATCACTGACAACCAGATAACCCAAAATACTGTGTCCTAAATTTTCTCGTTTATTAATAAAGTGAGTGATGGACAAAATTAAGCTTTTGCTGATTGCTACAAAAAAGAAATTTCCAAAATTCGGAAATTTCCCCTTACAGATCAACCTTTGAAAGTTAAACGTTCACTTTTCTACTGATCAGTTTAAAATCGTTATTACTGATGATGCTCCTGATGCAAGGCAACTGAACGAGTTAATTGACGGTCACCCCACGCACTCAGATTGGTCAACATTTGCTGCAAATATTGACCGTCTAAAGTCAGCCGGTAATGATAGTCTTTGGTATATACGAGACCTAATTCGCCTAATTCCTGCAGTTTAAGTAATAAATTAAAGGTCGAAATGCCACGCAGATCAGTTCTTAAGGTCATAAATTCCTCTAGCTGATCAGATAAATTCAGTAGAATCAACGCGTACCACTTATCTGAAATGACAGCTAAGCCAGCTTTTGTACCAATGTTTAAATCTCGCATGACCATTGATCTCAATCCCTCCAGTGCATTTAACTATTAGTTTATACACTTTACTTTACTATGACCAGCAATTAGACTTAAAAACTAAGGGGGTGACGTTATGGAACTGAGAATATTGCGTTATTTTTATACCATTGCGGAGGAAGGCAACGTGTCTAAAGCGGCCGAAGTTTTACATATCACGCAACCAACGCTGAGTCGGCAATTAAAAGCCTTGGAAGATGAATTAGGCACCGCACTGTTTATTCGTCAGCATAACCATTTGGAATTGACGCCAGCTGGGATGTACCTGCGAAGTCGCGCAGCTGAAATGCTGCAACTTGCGCAGCAGACCAGCATGGAATTTGAAAACCGTAAACGGGAGTTATTCAATGGTCATGTGACTATCGGCTGTGTTGAAGCCGATAATTCGGATACCTTATCCATGCTGCTTGAAGATTTCACCCATGATTATCCTAACGTGACGTTTGATATCTTTAGTGGAACTAGCGATATTATCAAGGAACGGCTGGATAAGGGGCTGCTGGATATGGCGATTTTGCTGGAGCCGGTTGATACGCGTAAATACAGTACGGTAACGCTGCCTCGGCGTGAACGCTGGGGTTTACTCGTGCCGTTTTCGTCACCGTTGGCGCGTAAGGGAGCAATTTTCCCAGCTGATCTGCAACCATTGCCGCTGCTTATTTCTGGTCGGCCAGAAATTCAGCAAATGCTGGCCAATTGGGCGCAGATGCCATTTTCGAAACTGAACGTCCGTGGCCACTTTAACTTGTCATTCAACGTCATTTCATTGGTCGCCCACGGAGTTGCTGATGCAGTCATGATTGAAGGAGCCATCACTGGTCGTAAGCCCAAAGAAGTTTCCTTTGTGCCACTGTCACCCGAGATTCAAACAAACTGCGTGCTAGTGTGGCGACGTGAGCGCGTTATGTCTCCGGTGGCTGATAAGTTTATTTCTTATTTTAAAACGAGTTTTCAAAACTAATTCTTATGGGTTGGTATGCTGAGTAAGCATGCCAATCCTTTTTTTAGGTATTTCACGAATGCCAAATTTGGCGATACACTGAGTCTTGTTCAACAGAATAAGAAAGAAACGGAGTATTAGTTTATGACAATAAAAAATAAGGTCGTCGTCATTACCGGCGCGTCCTCTGGAATTGGCGAAGCATCGGCCAAGTTACTTGCTAGTAGCGGTGCCAAGGTAGTGCTGGGTGCTCGACGTGCGGCGCGGTTACAGACGATCACCGACGATATTAAACGGAATGGTGGCCAGGCGATTTACCGGGTGACTGACGTGACGCATCCAAATGATTTGGCAGCTCTAGTCGATGCCGCTCAGCAGGAATTCGGTGGTTTAGACGTCATCTTTAATAACGCAGGCATTATGCCAACGTCTCCAATCAGTGCCCTGAAGACTGACGAGTGGAATGAAATGGTCGACATTAACTTAAAGGGTGTCCTGAACGGTGTTGCTGCCGTGATGCCAACCTTTACTAAGCAAAAGTCCGGTCAGATTATTACAACCTCATCAGTCGCAGGTATTAAGAGCTTCCCTGGCGCTGGTGTTTACGGGGCTACTAAGTTTGCTGTCCGTAACTTAATGGAGGTTATTCGAACTGAAAGTGCTCAAGAAGGCACTAACATTCGGACAGCAACCTTGTATCCAGCAGCAATCAACACTGAACTGTTGAGTACGATCTCAGACCAGCAGGCGCTAAGTGGCATGCAGCAGCTATATAGTGCTGTTGGGATAACCCCTGATGCTATCGCACGTGTCGTGGCATTTGCCATTGACCAACCCGTCGAAGTCAATGTTAATGAATTTACAATCTATCCAACCAAACAAGCTTAGGAGGCAAAATTATGGCTAAAAATGAACAAGTAAAAAACGGTATTTTCCCAATGGGTCCCAAAAACGATGCCTATGCTAAATATTTTGTTGGTCAAAGTTATTTACAGGGCTTAGTCAATGATCCTGAGGTCAACGTTGGTGTTGGTAACGTCACTTTTGAACCTGGTTGCCGCAATAACTGGCATATTCACCACAACGGGTTCCAGATTTTATTGGTTACTGGCGGTGAAGGCTGGTACCAAGAAGAGGGCAAGCCAGCGCAGAAGTTGACGGCCGGTGATGTGATCGTGACCCATGACGGCGTTAAGCACTGGCATGGAGCCACCAAGGATAGTTGGTTCTCTCACATTGCAATCACAGCTGGGACGCCTGAATGGCTGGAACCAGTCTCTGATGAACAGTACAATGCGTTAGGCTAAGGAGGAGTTAAACATGGCAAAAAAACAAACTGCAGGCCGCGATAATTTAGGTGATTTTGCACCTCAATTCGCTGCTTTAAACGATGATGTCTTATTTGGACAAGTATGGGCACGGGAGTCAGAAATGTCACCTCGTGATCGTAGTTTGATCACATGCTCTGCACTGATGGCCCAGGGATTATTCCCACAGCTTGAATCACACATGAAGATTGCTAAGCAAAATGGTGTCACTAAGGATGAGATGGTCGAGTTGATCACTCATTTGGCTTTTTACGCTGGTTGGCCAAAAGCCTGGAGTGCCTTTGGCATTGCCAAGAAGATCTTTACTGATTAGTTAAAAACCGGTCATCTAAACTGAAATGTACAGATTGTGTAAATGTGACTTGACTTCAGACGGATAAGGCGTATTATATTCTCAAATAACTGATGCGTAATTGAAGGGAGCTGGGCACATGAAACGCACTTGGAAGATTACTGGAATGAGCAACGGATTTGGCCAAAAATTGATTCAAAACCTGATTAAAAAGGGTAAGCAGGCCACAACCAATGCCCAGAACGAATTAAAAATTAAAAATCTCGACCATGGACAAGTTGATGTTTTAATCAACTTACGCGGTTAAGCATCGATTTAAATTAAAGGGTGTGGAACACAGCACAGTTACGTTCCATCGTCCAAATAAATAGCGTCGTGGATTCCTATTTTGGAATCCACGACGCTATTTATTTGCATGGTGGGACATGAGTTTTTGACGGGGGTTTAGTCTAGTTAGTAGTTCTAATGATTGCAGATTCATCAGGAGTCTTGATTAGAGACCAAGTCATGTATTTATCGATCCCAGTTTCGGCACAGTTTTTGATTCCCATTTGGGGGTGAACACATCTTTGAAAACAGTTGCAAAATGGCGTTTACTGGCCAATAATTGTGGGTAAGGAGTAGCGTTGAATCCAAAATAGTTAGCTGGTGAATGAAGTGGGAGAAGAAAATAAAGCGGCCACGATGCCCATGAATGACCTGTTAGAAAGTTTAAAGACAAGCGAACTCGGGTTAACTGAGGGTGAAGCGACCAAACGACAGCAAAAATATGGACCAAATACGATTCACCGTGAGAAACAGCAATCACAATTATTAGTGTTTCTGAAGAATTTTATTAGTCTGATGGCAATCTTGCTATGGGTCAGTGGCATCATTGCCATGCTGAGCGGCTCTATTGAACTTGGGATCGCTATTTGGGCGGTTAATATCATCAATGGCGTCTTTAGCTATTGGCAGGAACACCGTGCAGCTAAGGCAACTGATTCGCTGATGGCAATGTTACCGACGTACACAAGGGTTTATCGCGACGGTAAGGTCAAACAGCTCAATGCACTGGACTTGGTTCCCGGTGACGTTTTTGACCTTCAAGCCGGCAACGCCGTTCCAGCTGATGCCCGTTTGATAACCGCGACTTCCATGCAGGTCGATCAGTCGGCGCTAACGGGTGAAACAGTGCCTGAATCAAAGAGCGTGGCGTTTGCCTCGGGTGAAGGTAAGTATGCCGAGACCAATATTGTCTACGCAGGAACTGCCGTTGGCGCAGGGACTGGTAGAGCGGTGGTTATTGCAACCGGAATGAACACTGAATTTGGCAAAATAGCTTCATTAACTCAGAAGCAGAATAAGGAATCCAGTCCGCTGCAATTAGAACTAAACCGTCTAACTAAGCAGATTTCGTTGATCGCCATGGGAATCGGCATTTTATTCTTTATTACGGCCATTTTCTTCGTCCACTACCCTGTTGATCAATCGTTTATTTTTGCATTGGGAATGATTGTTGCTTTTATTCCAGAAGGTCTGCTGCCGACCGTGACCCTTTCACTGGCACAGGGAGTCCAAAAAATGGCTAGGCGGCACGCTTTGGTTAAAGATTTGAACAGCGTTGAGACCCTTGGTGAAACGACGGTCATCTGTTCAGATAAAACCGGGACTTTAACTCAGAACCAAATGACCGTGAACCATATTTGGTTGCCAACTGGTGAGTATACGGTGTCCGGCCAAGGGTACGTTAATAACGGTCAGGTACAACGAAATGATCAACCAGTCGACTGCACCAGCACGACTGATCTGAACCGGCTGATGTCTATTGCCGCCTTAAATAACGATACGAAAGTTCAATCTGATACCCAGTCTAAAAAAGCAAAGATCCTAGGCACCCCAACGGAAGCAGCACTGGTGATACTATGTGAAAAAGCCGGTTTTGACACTGCCCACACCCTTAAAATCATGCCCCGAATCAAAGAACTTCCATTTGATTCACGGCGGAAGATGATGACCACGATCCACCGTGAAAATGACCAATTATTTATTTACGTCAAGGGTGCCCTAAGCGACTTGTTGGCCCACTGTACGACGATTCAGGAGAACGGAATTTCCCGGGCAATAACTGCTGCCGATAAAAAAGCAATTAATGCGGCGAATGAAAAATACGCAGCGAAGGGGCTTCGATCACTGACGTTTGCTTACCGTGAAGTACCGTTTAAGAATCAAAACCAAGTTGATGGTTTAGAAATTGCAAATGCTGAACGGCAACTAACCTTTGTTGGGCTGACCGCTATGTCTGATCCGCCGCGACCAGAAATTTATGACGCTGTTAAGAAATGCCATGAGGCAAGCATCAAAATCATTATGGTCACCGGTGATAGTCAATTGACAGCAAAATCGATTGCTACCGAAATTGGGTTAACTTCAAATCAGGCTCGTGTTGTCACCGGCAAAGAACTGGATGAGATGAGTGATGCTGACCTTAAAAAAGCACTCAAAGGTGAGATCATTTTTGCCCGAGTAGCTCCTGAGCAAAAATATAAAATTGTTTCCACTCTGCAGACGATGGGCGAAGTCGTTGCCTCGACTGGTGACGGGGTAAATGATGCCCCCGCGCTGAAAAAAGCTAATATCGGCGTGGCCATGGGTGTGACCGGTACGGATGTTGCCAAGGATGCAGCCAACATGATCTTAACGGATGATAATTTTGCTTCAATCGTGGCTGCCGTTGAGGAAGGGCGTGCAGTATATAGTAACTTACAGAAATTCCTGCTCTATATTTTCAATTCTAATATGCCGGAAGCTGTTCCATCTGCACTCTTCCTGTTTAGCCGTGGTCTGATTCCACTGCCATTAACGATCATGCAAATTCTGACAGTTGATTTAGGAACTGATATGCTGCCTGCACTGGGACTTGGATCGGAGAAGGCCGAACCGGGTGTGATGAAGCTGCCTCCACGGGCGCGTAATGCCCACTTACTAAATAAGCGGATCATTTGGAAAGCCTTTGCATGGTATGGTGCAATTGCCTCCGTTGTTTCGACTTTAGCGTACTTCTTTGTCAATATTGAAGCAGGCTGGCCGAATCAGCCTTTGATGTCGAGTGGCGTTGGCTATTCTCGCGCCACTACAATGACCTTAGCAGCCATTATTTTCTGTCAAATCGCCGCAGCAATGAATTGTCGAACTACGACCGAATCGATTTTTAAATTAGGTCTTTTCAGTAACCACTTGATTTGGACTGGGATCATTGTTGAAATTATTTTGCTAATGATTTTGTCTTATACACCTGGGCTGCAAGCAGTTTTCCATATGACACCGTTACTCGGCAAGGACTGGATCTTTCTATGCATAATCCCGATTCCAATTGTTCTGATTGAAGAATGCCGCAAGTGGTTCTTTAGAAAACGGCATAGCACGTCCATTAATTAATATTAGGGGGTAGGCTATGAAAAAAATGACACGGGGGATTTTGATCATTCTTGCAATACTGCTCATGTTAGTGGCTTGTTATGTGCTTTATCTGCATAGCCACCCCAACTTAAACCGGTTTCTCACGGTTGCTAATTACCGACACGAACTGTTACGAAACATTGAGCAATACCGGCGTAATCCGCTAATTTTAGTTGTGATTGAAATCTTGATCGTTTTTCTAACCGCGATTCCATTTCTCCCAGTGTCCGTAGTTTGCATCGCCGTTGGATTAGGTTACGGCGGATTACAGGGTGCCTTGATCAACTCAATCGGTATCAGCATTGGCAACTTGCTGGTACTGGCTGGTATTAAATACACCGGGCTGGCGAGACGAATCCAAAATCGGCACGCCCCCTTGATGGATGAAGTAGCGAAGATGAGACAACCCTTGATTGGGATAACGGCCAGTTACGCCATTCCAATGGTGCCCTCGTTGCTGGTTAATCTGACTGCAACGCGCTTTAAATATTCCCTACGTCAAATGCTGATACCAGTTGTGGTTGGCAGCATTCCTGTCTCCATTATTTATGCATTTGGCGGTCAATTATTCTCAATTGGCGATGTGCGCGTTGATGCTGGTGTGATTTTTGTTTTTGCTGTGATGCTACTGACTGTTGCACTGGCAAAGCACTTCCGAGATAAGTAAGAAAATAATGAGAAAATTTGCGGGTGCAAAGCCGCTTTCAAGTGGCCTGCACCCGCTTATTGACGGTCACCGACAACGGTTAAAAGGCTATGATGGTAACACTGGGTGGTGGTCCTATCCGTTGACAAACCAACGTTAGACTTGTAATGTAAACAAATAGTAGTTTTTCATTGTCAATTAAGTTAACAATGTTAATTAAATTATTTGTACCAATTTTTAGAGAGAAGGCAATCAAGTGTTAGAAAAGACCGTTTATCGACAATTACTGAGCCGCGCATTTGACATTCCTGTGTCCGTGACTTATTGGGATGGCAAGGAAGAGAAGTATGGTGACGGCGAACCGGTTGTTAAGGTCCGGTTTAATGAACAAATTCCTATCAAGAGTTTTACTGATAAGCCAACGTTGGTATTGGCAGAGGATTACATGCGTGGTGCCATTGAGATCGATGGCAGTATTGAAGAACTTGTTGCTTCTGCATACCGCTCAGCAGGTAGCTTTTTAACGAATAACCCATTTTTGAAACATTTACCAAAGATGTCTCATTCTGAAAAGAACAGTGAAAAAGATGTTCAAAGTCACTACGATATTGGTAATGATTTTTATGAAATGTGGCTTGATAAAACGATGACGTATTCGTGTGCCTACTTTGAAAATGATGACGACACGCTTGAACAAGCACAAATGAACAAGATTCACCATATTTTGAATAAACTCCATCCCGAAGCAGGTAAGAGTTTATTAGATATTGGGAGTGGCTGGGGCACGTTGCTGTTCGTTGCTGCTGAAGAATATGGTCTGAAAGCTACTGGCATTACTTTGAGTCAAGAACAATACGACTACACAAAGCAACAGATCCAGGAGCGTCACCTTGAAGGTAAAGTTGATGTTTTGCTGGAAGACTACCGTGAAGTCAATGATCAATTTGATTATGTGACTTCAGTTGGGATGTTTGAGCACGTTGGAAAAGAAAACCTTGGCCTGTATTTCCAAAAGGTTGCCGACTTTATGAAGCCGGATGGTCGCGCATTGATCCACGGTATCACTGGTCAACACGTCGGTGCCGGAGTTGATCCGTTTATCATCAAATACGTTTTCCCAGGCGGCTACATTCCTAACGTTTCTGAAAACCTGCAGCATATTATGGATGCTAAGTTGCAGTTTGCGGACCTTGAACCACTGCGCCGTCACTACCAAAAGACGCTTGAGATGTGGTACGCCAACTATCAAAAGGTTGAGGATAAAGTTGAAGCCAAGTATGGTAAGGAATTTGCCCGCATGTGGGGAATGTATCTCCAAGCCTGTGCCGGTTCATTCGAAGGCGGTAACATTGACGTGATGCAGTATCTGCTTGAGAAGCAACCAAGCGGCAATGGACTACCAATGACTCGTCAGTATATGTATGATGCTGATAAGGCCAAAGTTTCACAGGAAGCTTGATCGACATTTGTTGCGGTTTTTAGAATTTACATTTAGAGGGCGGATGCCGTCCAGAATGTGAAAGGGCCTTGGTGCTGTGTTTTCTAAGAATCCACTCAATGTTTTGAAGATCCTTTCTAGTTCGAACTAGAAATCATAATTTAGCTAAATAAGACGTTAACAAACGCGTTTCCAAGCAAGGGAACTGAATTTGTTAACGTCTTATTTTTTAAACTGGTTATTTTAAGTAAGTGGTTCTATAATAATCTTGTAATTTATTTCACAATTTTATTCAAAGGGGCTGTAATCTTGACTAATTATAAATTTCTAGAACCTTATACCTTTGCTAATGGTGCCACGGTTAAGAACCGTATCGTGATTCCGCCAATGACGGAAGAATCCGCAATGGCAGACGGGACCGTTTCCCGTGATGAACTTCATTATGTTAGTCTTCGAGCAGGTGGCGTAGGGATGTTCATTAGTCCAGTCGCCAACGTGACACCTGATGGTAAGGGGTTTGAAGGCGAACTATCAGTTGCTGATGACCGCTTTATTCCAGGTTTGTCTAAGTTAGCCCATGCGATGAAGGGTCATGGTTCTAAAGCTATTTTACAAATTTTCCATGCCGGCCGAATGTCATCAAGTTCCGTGCTGCGCGGCACGCAGCCGGTCAGTGCAAGTGCTGTTGCAGCACCGCGTGAAGGAATGGAGACGCCTCGTGAGTTAACTGAATCTGAGATTGAAACCATTATTCAGTCTTTTGGCGATGCAACGCGGCGAGCTATCGAAGCTGGCTTTGACGGTGTGGAAATCCATGGTGCCAACACGTATCTGATCCAGCAGTTCTTCTCACCGAACTCCAATCAGCGGACTGACAAGTGGGGCGGAACGGTTGATAAACGGATGACGTTTGCACTTGAAATTATTAAAGCCGCTAGAAAAGCAGTTGACGACTATGCTAAATCACCGTTTATTCTGGGGTATCGTATCTCACCAGAAGAGGTTGAAACACCAGGTATTCGACTAGCCGATACGCTGCACTTTATCGATACGCTGGCTGATCAACCGATCGACTACCTGCATATTTCAATGGGTAACGCTTGGCGGACCTCATTAAATGATCCTAGTGAGCAGACGCCAACTATTTTACGAATCAAGAAACAGGTGAATGGTCGAAAGCCTTTGATCTCAGTTGGTTCGATTAAAACCCCTGCAGAGGCCGAAAAGGTAATGGATGCCGGAATTGAGTTTGCTGCTATCGGGCGAGAATATCTCTGCGAGCCTAACTGGGTCGAAAAGGTCGAAGCTGGACTGGAAGATACGATTCATTACAGTATTAACCGGGCCGAATTGGACGATTTAGGCCTAACACCAATTTTAATGACCTTCCTGGAAGGCATGCAAGCTAACATTCCGTTTGAGGGTGAGTCGGAAAATAAGCAGGGCATTGAGGCTAGTCCGATTTTAAATGAATAAATCGATAAATAATTCAGGGTCGAGATAAAAGTTGAGTTGGCTAGTCGTAAACTGGCTGCCTAATGCAAAGGTAGTTAAAGGTTCGTTCAGTTTTAGACTGTTATCAAGTCAAACTTCCGTTAAAGCACAGGTTTCGGCCATGTAAGTAAATAGCGTCGCGGTTTCCAAGCAGGAATCCGCGACGCTATTTAATGCTACTCTGGAATCTAACCGAATTTTGTCACACGCTTTATTTTTGCTACTTAGTCTTATTATTAGTCCGTTTAGCATCGCGAATAACCTTCATCGCTCGCTTACGAGTTTTCAGGCTCGGACTTTTCAGTCGGCGATATGCACTGGCTAAATCTGTTTTTTCCATGCGTTGACCTCCATGCTACCAAGAAGCTTTACGGACACCAGGAATCTGTCCTAGGTGGGCATACTTACGGAAATTTAAACGAGACATTTCAAATTTACGCATATAGCCACGAGGACGCCCGTCGAGACGGTCACGATTGTGCAACCGGATAGGATTCGAGTCCTTGGGTAGTCGTGCTAAAGCTTCGTAATCACCCTTTGCTTTCAGCTCGCGACGAATCGAAGCGTACTTTTCGACCAGTGCGCGCTGTTTGTTAAACTTAACGATTTTTGATTTCTTTGCCATGTTTTCCTCCAATAACTTAGTGATGGTATTCAGTCCAATAAGTAATTGCAAGCCTCAGGCTAGTATTATTCTGTTCGTCACAACAATGAGTTAACTTTACCAGTATTGCCTGGGAAATACTAACGATTTGACTCACATATCTTGTAAATAGTAAAAGTTACTATTTACATTAAACCACCTTTTGGAAACGAAGTAAAGAATAATGGGTCGCTTAAACAAAGTAAATTTGTCTATCAAAATGATTGAAATGGGACCAGCAGATAGGCATTTCCCAAAAGTACTTTAATCCTAGACGTATCTACTACTGTCAGATATGTTAAAATAATAGCAGTCAATAAAACTACACTAGGGGCGCCAAACGGCTGAGAAAGAATTATCTAGTCCCTTTGAACCTGTTAAGTTAATGCTTGCGAAGGAAAGTGTAAACAACATCTAATCAGATGGTCTTTCAGCGCGCAAACGAAACGTAGCTGGAAGGCTTTTTAAATTGAAAGGGGAAATTTGTTTCATGGGAAATACCAAATCGAGCGGACTGTTTCTGCTCTGGATGGGAGCGGCTATCTCCATTGCTGAGATCGTCACGGGCACCCTGATCGCACCATTAGGCTGGCAAAGCGGCCTGTTAGCAATTATTATTGGTCACGTAATCGGCTGTTTCGTCTTTTTGCTACCGGCGGGCTACCTGTCTGCTCAGCAAAACCGAACCGCGATTCAGTCTACGAAAACTGTATTTGGCGAACATGGGGTCCAGCTCTTTTCACTTTTAAACGCCATTCAGCTTCTCGGCTGGACCGCTGTGATGATCGTGAACGCCCAGCTAGCGATGAACGGCATCTCTAAAGTACTTTTTCACTACCGTTCAGTGCTGGTGATGTCACTGATCGTTGCGGTGCTGATCATTGTTTGGCTGTTGATGGATCATGAATGGCTGTTTCGGATCAATAACGCGATCGTGGTGCTCTTGGCACTCGGGATGGTGCTGATGCTTTGGACAATTATTCATGAGGGTCGTCTTAATGCAAGTACAAATCTGGCACCCATCAGTTTCGGCAGCGCAGTTGAACTAAACGTCACCATGGCGTTGTCATGGCTGCCACTGATCGGTGATTATACCCGGCATACTGAGCATCCCTTCAAAACTAGTATGGCTAGTGTTAGTGGCTACTTCTTGGCTAGTATCTGCATGTTTTCACTGGGGCTCTTCACCGTTATCTTAACCGGCCAGTCTGATTTCACGACGGTGCTGTCCCGTTCAAGTATGGGCATGATTGCACTGCTAGTCATTGTGTTCTCCACCGTAACCACTACCTTTATGGATGCTTATTCCGCAGCCACAAATATTGCTAACATTGTTAAAACAAAAGCGATGAACTGGATTGCCGTTGGTATTACGGTGCTTGGCTTACTCATTGCATTGTTTGTTTCGATGGCCTACTATCAAAATTTCTTGTACGCTATCGGCGCGGTTTTCACGCCACTTTTTGCCATTCTGTTTGTGAGCGTCTACCTGATGCACGAGCGGCTATCGATCCCGCTTAACTTCATCTGGTGGGTCATCGGCGTTATCGGTTATTCTTGGTTACAAAAATTAGACTTTTTCTTGGGGACGACTTTCTTCCTCCTGTTAGTCCTGGGTGTAGGGGTTTACCTCACCGGTTTAGTCACCAAGAAATATCCGTTGATCACAGATTGAGTTGAATAACATGAAGGAGTTTGATCGAGATGAATAAGCGAGTTTACTATTTAACGTTAACTTCCGTACTTGTCGCGTTGGGTGTAATTGGTGGCAGTTTGTTTGAATTTACAGTGGGTGTAGCGAAAGTCGCCCCGATGCAACACCTCATCAACGTCGTGTCTGGTGCACTTCTAGGTCCATGGTGGGCAGTTACCCAGGCTTTTTTGACGTCGCTGGTTCGTAATTTGTTGGGGACGGGTACGATTTTGGCCTTCCCAGGCAGCATGTTCGGGGCGTTTTTGAGTGGCTTGTTTTTCAAATACACAAAGAAGTTGCTGGCAGCCGTCTTCGGCGAACTTATTGGAACTGGTATCATTGGCGCCTTCGCGGCTTATCCGCTGGCAGCTTGGCTACTGGGAGCGAAGGGTGCCCTTTGGCTATTTGTGCCGAGCTTTTTTCTGAGTGCGCTGGTTGGCGCAATTGTCGGTTACGCCTTGTTGAAGAGTATCTGGTCTTCTGTAATTCAACCGCAACTAAATAGAATGCAAAAGTAAGCGGGTGATAAAACTCGTTTTAGCTTCGGAGCGTAGGAACAAAAAAGCAATTTCCTCACTGGGAAATTGCTTTTTGTCGCTATGCTGCCGGGATCTAAGTTTTGTCACAGCTTCTTTTAAAATTGTCTTTTAATCGTGCTGAATTTACGTTGTCCGCTTAGCTTGCATTTCCATTAACCTAACAACATTGAATTCCTAAAAAGCCTGGGACCTGTGACTAAATCAGTTGATAATGACTGTCGGTTAAAGTGAAGACATCCTTTAATCCGGAAGTAATTGCCACGCGATAGTCACGGGTGACAAAGATTGCGTCTAGGCCTGGCTGATTTTCAATTAGTGGCAGACCCTTATCAATATCTTGATAGAAGGCCTCAGTGGTCCAAATATCACCGTCGATGGATAAGTCGCTAATGATGGTGACACTCTCCAAATCATTTTGAATCGGATAGCCAGTTTTTGAATCGAACATGTGATGGTAATTTTGACCATTGATTACGAGATAACGTTCGTAGATCCCAGAAGTCACAATTGACTTTGCCGGTGTGGTCATGACGCCGAGGGCAACGTTTCGTTTCTGAACGGGATTTTGCACGCCAATTCGCCAGAGACCATTTGGGCGGGCACTTTTACCAACCAGTAAAATGTTGCCACCGAGATCAATGATTCCGCTCTTCACACCCATAGAGACCCAAAGATACTTGATGGCATCTGCAATATAGCCCTTAGCAATCGCACCCAGATCGATCTCCATTCCCGGTTTAGTGAGAAAGACTGTCTGCGCTCCGTCATTTAATTTAATGTCTGCGGGGTCGATCAATTTAAGCCGTTCCTTGATATCCGAATCAGCCGGCAAATTAGCCCCGTCAAAGCCAATTTTCCAGAGCTTGACTAACGGGCCGATTGCCGTGTTAAACCCTAAGTTCCAAAGACTGACCTCTACTGCCCGTTTAATTAATTGATAGGTGATCGCAGACACGTGAACCGGTTGATCGCCGGCTGCGTGATTAACGTCCATGACTTCCGAAACGGGTCGGTTGACAGTTAAAATATCCTCGTAGTGCTGAATTAACCGGTGACCAGCATCTAGGTCGGCCTCCGTTGCCGGCTCTTCAACTGAGAGGGTAATAGTGGTACCTAAACCATAATACTGCTTTTGAATCATCAAGTTTCACGCCTTTCTTGGCAAATGTTTAACTCCAAGATAACACAAAACCGACTTAACAGCAGACTGTTAAGCCGGTTTTGAATCTGGGGTGAGAGGTCCCAGAATTGTGTGAATATCGGATTTGCACTTCATTATCGTGCTATTGATGAAAGGAGTCCGTTTGACCTGATGCTTGATGAGTCTTGTTTTCAGGTATCCACGGATAAAATCATGGCTAGGTTGTAGTTTCTTTCATTGGCATTCGCTCCCTCTAAACATTCCCCTAAAAACTATGTAATCGAATCCTTTACCAAACATATATCACCTCCCGCTACAAATGGGTAAGAAAAAACCAGGAACCTTGAACAGCTCCTGGATAGACCAACGCTGCCCGCTCTATTTTGCGGGCACTAAACTGTGACCCGCCTGCTTATAAAATCACGACGCGAATAATCACACTGTTTAATTGTACGTTAGTCTTTGTCATTTGGATTACCCCTTTGTTTGAATTGCATCTAATATAGCATTAAAACATGATGAGTGCAAGATTAAAATAAAATTAAATTAAAAAAGTTAAAATTCAGTATCATCGCTCTTAGCAGTGAACATTTAGCTTGCTAATTATGGTTCGGCAGCGTACCTTAAATGGTGAATAGACACGCACTGGAAGAGAGGAAGACATTGTGAAAGTTGAAAAAATGGATCATATCTCATCTACTGACCTTCAGACATTGATGACCCTCTGGCTGAGTGGTAACTTGGATGCCCATCCGTTCATCAGCGAAGAATACTGGCAAGAGCACGAAAACGAGGTTGCAGGGGCTTTGAAAACCGCTGAAGTCTACGTTGTTCGTGATGATAATGGCGAGATCGTCGGTTTTGCCGGGATGCAGGGTCAGCGACTAACTGGTATCTTCGTTAAAGCTGGTCAACGAAATGATGGTCTTGGAAGCCTGCTGATGTTTGCTCTGAAGTCAGACTATCGGTTGATCAAAGCCTCAGCCTTCGAGAAAAATGCCAATGCAATTCACTTCTATAAGCAGCATGATTTTGACATCAGTGAACGCGAATTAAATCAGGAAACCAATGAAGTTGTCGTTAAGATGATTTGGCAGGCTTAATTGAGATACAAAAACACCGGGTGCTCGCAGTCACCCGGTGTTTTTGTGTTTGGAGGAGTTGATATATATATTGTTTTAGAGCGTTAACCGATAAATTTTCGCTTCGGGTCTTCTTGAAGGACCACTGGCGGAATTTTTATCGGTGGCTGTTTTTCAGACTTGATCAGCTTTTGCATTGGGGTTTGTGACATGACAACTGACATTAGCATCGTCCTTTCACTCATTGCTTGTAGCAACTTGATGTGTCTTACTATACGGAGGATGACTTAACCGGAGCTTAAAAGTAGTTAAAGAAAAGATTATGGTCTGAATAATTATTAAAGAAATTTAATTTAATTCTCATTTTTATGTTTACTAGTAAACACTGTTCTGCTATACTGACCTCATTGTATGAAGATTATTGATGATAACAGAGAGGACGATTTCATGACAGCAGCAACTGACTATTTAGCACGGGTTCGTGCTGAGATTGCACACCGTGATCCTAACCAAACGGAATTTTTAGAGGCTATTGATAACTTCTTTAAGACTTTGACACCAGTTTTAGAAGCTCATCCCGAATATATTGACGCTAACATCGTTGGCCGTTTAACGGAGCCTGAACGAGTCATTCAATTTCGGGTACCGTGGGTCGACGACGAAGGCAACGTCCGGGTCAACCGGGGGTTCCGAGTTCAATTTAGCGCTGCTATTGGGCCATATAAGGGCGGCTTACGGCTGCATCCAAGTGTTAACCTGTCGATCATTAAATTTCTTGGCTTTGAACAGACCTTCAAGAACAGTCTGACAGGGCTGCCAATCGGTGGCGGCAAGGGCGGTTCTGACTTTGATCCTAAGGGTAAGTCGGATAATGAAGTCATGCGCTTTGCTCAAAGTTTCATGACGGAGTTACAAAAGTACATTGGACCAGATCTGGATGTTCCTGCTGGTGACATTGGTGTTGGCGGTCGTGAAATTGGTTATTTATTTGGTCAATATCGTCGTTTAAACGGTTATCAAGCAGGTATTTTGACGGGTAAAGGTTTATCCTACGGTGGTAGTTTAGCCCGAACTGAAGCCACTGGTTTTGGCCTTCTCTACTATACCAAAGCGTTGCTAGAAGCTCAGGGCAGTGACCTTAAGGGCAAAACGATCAAGGTTTCTGGTGCAGGTAACGTTGCCATTTATGCCATTCAAAAAGCAACCGCGTTAGGCGCAAAAGTTGTCACGGCCTCCGATTCCAACGGTTACGTGTATGATCCAAATGGCATTGACTTTAAGGTCGTACAACAAATCAAAGAAGTTGAGCGCGGCCGGATCAAGGAATATGCACAACGTGTTGAGACCGCTACCTACCACGAAGGCTCAGTCTGGGACTTTGACGTTGACTATGATATTGCGTTGCCATGTGCGACTCAAAATGAAATTGATGGCGGTCGAGCGGCCCGGTTAGCTCAAAACGGTGCTAAAGTTGTCGCCTGCGGTGCTAATATGCCATGTACACCTGAAGCCGTTGAAGTTTTTAAGAAGCAAAACGTGCTGTTAGGACCGGCTAAAGCAGCCAATGCTGGTGGTGTGGCCGTTTCGGCACTTGAAATGAGTCAAAACAGTGAGCGGCTATCATGGACGTTTGAAGAAGTTGATGATCGGCTCAAAGATATTATGAAGAACATTTTTGATGAATCAGCAGCAGCCGCCAAGGAATATGATCTTGGCACTGACTACCTTGCAGCGGCTAACATTGCTGGCTTCACCAAGGTGGCTGATGCCATGATGGCACAAGGTGTGATTTAATTGCGGTCGTTGATGGAGGGAAATTAAGTTAATCAATTTATAAAAAATCAGTGGCTAGCTTTAGAAATTTTGAGGCTTACCACTGATTTTTGCTTGGCTAAAAAGGAATTGGAAACACCAGGTTAGTCGATAAGTGAGCGTTTCTTCGTCGTTTTTTACTAGTTGTAATTTAGCTGTCAAGAGGCTTGATTCATGGTAAGCTCCGATTCTTGGAGTCATTTTAACCAGTTAAATAGTGCGTTATATATGGATTTATCTGCCAATCAATTTACCCCCCTAGTTCCGATTCCTAATTGGGCTTATAATGTAAATCAGGAATGTAAATCGATTTAAAAAAACGAGTTTAGGAAAACATAGGGGGGATAATCTGATGGGGATCATCTTAGTATTTATATTTAGCATTATGACCATTCTAGGTGTGCTTTCGTGGTGGTACGCTGCACACTACAACGGGTTGGTCGGGACGACTCGCACCCTAGCTATTATTAGTATCATTGGACTGCTGTTTAGCTTTGGCTACGTTTATAAGAAGGGTTGGTCAAACAACAGGCCTAATAGTCAAACGACTACCAGTCAAAAGACAAATGTTAGTTCAAATCAGTATTTTGCACAAAAAAACTCCGAATCGGCGTCAATTGCTCAACAGCATCAAAACGAGCAGAGTATTTTAAAGCAGCTCAATAAGTCCTATAACACCAACGTTGGTCAGGTCACTTTTGACCAGGCAACGAAGACGTACACGGTCACACCAACTAAGGCCAGTTATATCAAGTCAGTGACGATTATGTGGAATTATCCTAAGACCAACGCTAAGTCAATCAATTCTATGAAGACCAATTACGTCAAGATGTCAAAGTCGATCGATAAATCCTTAAAGGGCAGTTATACCCTACAGGTGAAAAAATCACAAAAAGGGCCAGTGATTCTTAAAATTAAAAATGGTCAAGCACAAGTGTTAAATGAAGGCACTGAATAGGTTTTGAGAAGGCCTAATTTAAAAAAAGGTTCATGATTCAACTTAAGCTAAAAAGCGATACCGGCTTAATTTTCCAAATCAGGAGGATTAAGCCGGTACCGCTTTTTGGTAGTGAAACGAACTTTAGTTTATCTATTCATTCTTCTAGTAACGGCTAGTTTTAATTACCTGTCACACCATTAGTTTTCGACTGGTCGTAAATAATTTTAGTTTGTTTATTGGTTACTGTGAGCAAGTAGTAATGCATCCCCGTCACATCCACGCGGTAGCCCCCATAAACTTTGCGACCGATTTGAAAGGGCTGAATGCGTTGATTAAACGTAAAGTTACTCAGTGAGATCTCGTTTGCCATGATGACGTTAGCATCCCCATATTGGACGGTTTTAACGGGATAGATCTTCAAGGCAAATTGTTCACCCTTTCCCTGTCGCGAGGACGTGAGGGCATACGGTGTTGGCGCTGCATAACTGCTAGGGTTATCGTGGATCGCCTGATTAATTTTAAGATATTGCTGAAGCGCTTTGATCTGGGTCGGATCACTCTTTGACTTTTTTAAAGCATTCAAATCGGACTGAATACCCTTGATGCTAGTGGCAACGATTTTTTGCTGCCCAGACACACCGTCGCGAAACGCCTGCCTGTCAGCTCGCTTGCCGAATTGAATTTGTTTTGTTGTAGACATGGTCTGCAGCCGTTTAAGGGTGACCTTATTTTTTCCCGTAGGCAGCATATAAGTCGTTGCTTGGCCATTGCGAAGGACAAAAATGCTGTTGACCGTGGATGAAGCCGTTAATTGTTTCTTTGAAGATTCCAAGTGATACCACAATCGTGGGCGTGCACCACGACCGGATCTGACTAAAGCTAACTTACTGACTGGCTGCTGAGATTGAGTTTTTTTGGTGCCACAAGCAGTCATCAAAATTCCTAAACTTAAGATCAAAATACCAACCAGAACGTGTCGAATGCGCTGCAAAAAATCCCCTCCCAAATGTTGTTCCTAACATAGTGTACGCAAATTGACTGTTGAATGACAGAATAATCAGTAAGATTTTAAAAATTTTCTTGTTCCTTGGCTTTCAGGAACTAAATTTTATAAGCAGAATGGTCATTTAGCCGTATAAAACGCTTACATTGATAGGTTGTGAAAAATATACAGTAAAATCCTCCTGCTTCCATTCTTTCGTTTAGATCAAGTCAGATTACCTCAATAGCTGCAAAGACTTATTTATCAAGCTCATAAGTAAATGCAATGAGGTCTTCATAGTTTGACTATAGGACTTGTGTGCAATTAAACTATCTTTGTTAGTGAAATACATCACTTAAAATATTTGAACTTTTACTCAGTCATCAGACAATGGAGGTCAACAACATGGCAGACTACAGAATTGAATCAGACACGATCGGCGAAGTTAAGATCCCGTCTACCGCCCTTTGGGGTGCTCAAACGGAACGGAGTCGTAACAACTTTCCCACCGGTGAAAAGATGCCGCTTGAATTGATCAAGGCTTTGTTACAGATTAAAAAGGCTGCAGCCACCGCTAATAAAGAATTAAAGAATATTGACGCCGCAAAGGCAGACTTGATCGTTGAGGCAATCAACACCTTGTTAGCACTGGATGATGAGGATCTGCGTAAAGACTTCCCATTGGTGATCTATCAAACGGGATCCGGTACTCAAACCAACATGAACGTTAACGAGGTCGTTGCCCACCAAGCTGCAAGGCTAAACAGCGACATTGAGATCTTACCTAATGACGACGTTAATAAGGGTCAAAGCTCAAACGATATTTTTCCAACTGCCATGAACATCACGGCTGCTAAGGCTGTTAGTAGTTTGGAAAAATCACTGCAACATTTAATTGATGAATTAAAAGTTAAACAAGACAAGTATTGGAAGACTGTAAAAATTGGCCGAACCCATTTACAGGACGCAACACCGTTAACATTCGGCCAAGAAGTTTCCGGTTGGGTGTCTGCTTTGGAACATGACTTAGATTATTTAAAGACGCTCGGCAAGACCTTGAGCGAACTGGCAATGGGTGGCACAGCTGTCGGGACGGGTCTAAATGCAGCACCAGGCTTTGCTGACATCATTGCCGAAAAGATGGGTGAGCTTTATGGTCTTCACTTTACCGCAGATACTAACAAGTTCTACGGTCTGGCACACCATTCCGGTCTTAATGTCGTTCATGGGGCGATCAAGACGTTAGCTGCTGACCTAATGAAGATTGCCAATGATGTGCGTTTCTTAGCTTCCGGTCCACGAGCTGGGTACGGCGAGTTAAACATTCCAGCTAACGAACCTGGTTCCTCGATCATGCCTGGTAAGGTCAACCCAACCCAGGCTGAAGCCATTACGATGGCCGCAGTCCGTGTGATGGGTAACGATGTGGTCGTTGATTTAGCTTCCAGCCAAGGTAATTTTGAAATGAACGTTTATAAGCCCGTTTTAATCGCTGCTTTTCTCGAATCGGCTGAATTATTAACCGGTACTATGAGAGGCTTCGCTGACAAGATGATCCACGGCTTGAGTGTTAATTCAGAACGGATGGAAGAATTAGTCGATCGGTCATTGATGACGGTGACTGCATTGTCACCGCATATTGGCTACCACGAAAGTGCCACGATTGCCCAAGAAGCTTTGGCTGAAGGCACAAACTTGAAGGAAGCCGCTTTGAAGTCTGGCTTAGTTACCGAAGAACAGTATGACAAGTGGGTCGTGCCGATCAACATGACCAATATCGATCAAAAATAGTCACAGAATAGGAGTTTAGTAATGGCTGAAAAATTTCATTTTGAACCAACGTCACTAACGAAGTTAAGAAAGCACTACGACGTGATCGTCATCGGTTCAGGCGCGGCTGGAATGACGGCTGCCATTCAAGCTCATGAACTGGGCTTGAAACCCGTGATTCTAGAAAAGATGGACAACCTAGGTGGTAATACTAACCGGGCGTCGTCAGGGATGAACGCTGCCGAGACCAACGTTCAGTTAAAGCACCACGTGGTCGATAGTTTTGAAGAATTTTACGACGAGACACTCAAGGGTGGCGGCAATCAGAACAACACGGAATTATTAAAATACTTCTCAACGCACGCTGCTTTAGCAATTGATTGGTTAAGCGACCATGACATTCACTTAGATGAAATTACGATCACGGGTGGCATGAGCAAGATGCGGACCCACCGGCCAAGCTCACTGGCACCGATTGGCGCCTTTCTCGTCACGGAATTACTAAAACAAGTTCAAAAGGCTAGAATTCCGTTATTTGCCGGTTTAAAAGTCACTGAATTAACCACTGAAAACGGCCGCGTGACGGGTGTTCGCGCAACCACTGGTAAACAAAGCGGTCCGTTAACGGCTGACGCAGTAGTCTTAGCGGCTGGTGGCTTTGGTGCTAATCAAGATATGTTAGCTGAGTACCGCCCAGATTTAAAGGGTATGAAGACCACTAATCAACCTGGTGCAACCGGGGATGGTATCAAACTGGCACAGGCATTAGGTGCTAAGTTGGTTGATATGGACCAAGTCCAAGTCCACCCAACTGTTCAGCAAGACACTGACCATGCTTACTTGATTGGTGAGGCTGTTCGTGGTGAAGGTGCTATTTTGGTCAACCAGCACGGTGAGCGGTTTGTTAACGAGCTGGATACCCGAAAAAATGTGACCGCTGCTATTGATCAGCTAAATGAGGGTGGCGCCTACCTGATTTTTGATCAGGGGATCCGTAATCGTGTGAAGGCAGTGGAATTTTACGATTCCATCGGCCTTGTGCATACGGGACAGTCCCTGGATGAGATTGCCGACCAGCTCGGATTTGATGCCGCAACTTTAAAACAAACGGTTACTGACTGGAACAAAGCTGTCACAGATGAAAATGATGCGGCCTTCCACCGGACCACTGGTATGGATCGCGATATTGAAAATGCACCGTTCTTCGCCATTCACATTGCACCGGCCGTTCATTACACCATGGGTGGCATCGCCATCAACCATAAAACGGAAGTTCTAAATGAAGCTGGAGACTCCATCAAGGGACTTTATGCCGCGGGGGAGATCGTTGGCGGACTTCATGGCAATAACCGAATCGGCGGCAATTCAATCGCCGAAACCGTTATTTTTGGTCGCCAGGCAGGCGAACAAGTTTTCAACTACGTAAGTCAAAAATAAGGTACCTTAATGGGGAGCTAATGACATGACACTGAACAAAATTAATTATCGCAAATTTATCTTGCCACTTGCTGTGGGATTGATCATTTGGTTTTTATCACCATTTAAGCCAGCTGGTGTTTCAATGGTCGCATGGCACATGTTAGCTATTTTTGTTGCTACTATTTTGGGTTGTATTACCCAACCCCTGCCGATTGCTGGGGTCGCTCTTATTGGCATGACACTTGCAGTATTGCTTGGCGTGGTCAGCATCGATGACGCCACCGTAGGGTTTGGTAATGGCACGGTTTGGATGATTGGGATGGCTTACTTCCTATCGCGTGGCTTCATTAACACGGGTCTTGGCCGCCGGATCGCATTGATCTTCGTGAAACTGTTTGGTAAACGGACTTTGGGCTTGGCCTACGCCTTAATTGGGGTCGACCTTGTTACTGCACCTGCAACGCCAAGTAATACGGCGCGTGCCGGTGGAATTGTTTTTCCAATTATTGAGTCACTGTCAGATACTTTTGGTTCTTCGCCGAAGGATGGTACCCAGAGTAAAATCGGTTCCTACTTGATTTTCTCAGAATTTCATGGTGACATCATTACATCCGGAATGTTTATGACTGCGATGGCACCTAACCTGGTTGCCGTAGCGTTGGCGAAGGGGTTGCACGTTCAAATTTCATGGATCGGCTGGTTTGTCGCAGCAATCGTGCCAGGCATCATTTGTTTAGCACTAGTTCCTTGGTTGATCTACAAACTGTATCCGCCTGAGATCAAAGAAACTCCTAATGCAAAGGAATGGGCAGATAAAGAACTTGCTGAAATGGGCAAGGTCTCGTTACCTGAGAAATTAATGGCTGGCGTCTTCGTCATTGCTTTGGTCCTTTGGATGATTTCTAGTTTCATTGGTTTGGATGCTACCACCGTTGCGTTCTTAGCCGTTGGTCTGTTGCTGCTATCTGGTGTGCTTAGTGTGAAGGACATCCTAGCTGAGACCGGTGCTTGGAACACGATCGTTTGGTTCGCAATTTTGATTTTTATGGCTAACGAGTTGAATACCTTAGGCTTCATTCCATGGATGTCGAAGGCATTGGGTAATAGCCTTCATGGCATGAGCTGGGGAATCGTGATGGTCGTACTGGTAATCTTTTACTTCTACAGTCACTACCTCTTTGCTTCCGGAACGGCTCACGTTACTGCGATGTATAGTGCTCTGCTGGCCGTCGCCATTTCCGCTGGTGCACCAGCAACGTTTGCGGCCGTGATGCTAGGCTTTGTTGGCGCAATTTTCGGTTCAACTACGCAGTATGCAAACGGGCCAGCCTCCGCCTTGTTTGGTGCTGGTTATAACAAGCAAAGTGACTGGTGGCGGTTAAACTTCATCCTTGGGTTAGTCTACCTCGTCGTTTGGGGCGGGATTGGTTCGTTGTGGATGAAAGTACTTGGTATGTGGTAAAAGGTAACACGAACTATAAAGTTTCAAACAAAAAAGGTGACTTCAGCTGTATTTCTAAGTGTGGAAAATACAGTTAGGGTCACCTTTTTTGTGAGAGCTAAAACAACTATGTAGCGCTCGTCTCTTATGTGCTACACTTACTTCAATACCACTTTCGAGGAGTGTAACATGAACACAAAGGACCTTGCCTATTTTAAGGCGTTAGTTGAAAAACGAAACTATACGGCGGTCGCTGAGTTATTTAATGTCTCGCAGCCTACCGTGACACAGGCCATCAAACGATTGGAAAAAGAATTTGCTGATGAACTGGTGCATGTGGATCGTGCCCATCACAGAACAGAAATTACGCGTTCGGGACAATTGTTGTATGAGAAGGCCAGTGAAATTGCAACCAGCTTGAGCCTTGCTCATCAAGAAATCGACAACGCCAAGTTATCCCAAATTCGTTTTGGGCTGCCACCGATCATTGGAACATTATACTTTCCGTCCCTTGCTGGTCGTTTGCTGAAGGACGGTCTTTTGCAGCGGCTTAAGGTCACTGAAATGGGTTCCGGTGGGTTGTTGGATGCCGTTAAGGCCGGTGAGATTGATATTGCGTTATTAGCCTCAGTCCTACCACTCCACGAACCATCACTTGAAGTCCATCGAATTGGCAGTCGACCCTTCGTTATCGTTGTTAGCCGTCAACACCCGCTGGCTGAGCAGGGCAGCGTCAATTTTAAACAGTTGGCAAATGAAAAATTTATTATGCTGAACCGCAAATTTATTCATCCTAAAGTGTTCAAGGCGTATTCCGAATATGCTGGTGTCAACCCGCCGGTAATCTACAGAACCCCTGATATCGCCTGGATCACTAGTTTAGTTAAGGAAAATTTGGGTATCAGTCTACTAGTTCGTGATATTGTGGCTAAGAGTGACGAAGATGTCCTAGCGTGTCTGACAATTAATGATCCGCTTCCGGAACAGTTTAACGTGTCAATTGTCAGTCGGAAGGGCTACGTTTTAACCCCAGATGAAAATCATTTTGTGCACGATTTGATGCAGTTAAAATTGCCAAAAAGTTGATCTGATGAGCTTTTGAATGTCATACACGCAATCGTTGGTTGGATAACATCACCCAAAATATTACGACAACAACGTAAATCGGACTCAGTATCCTAGAATTGAACGCAATCAGGCGGTATCAGATGAATTCGATAACTTTGGAATTCTTCTGATACCGCCTGATTTTAAATGAAATGGGCTATATATCGTCTTATCGTCAATTGTCTTCATAGCGGGGCACTAATGCTCCTTTAAATGGTCGTTAAAAATATTGAATAATTCGGTTTCAGGGACCTGGTCTTGATCAACACGATTGACTAAGTCAGTGAACTCAGCGTTACTGAAAGTTAATTCATAGTCGTTCAGGTCAGCCAACGTTGACACCGCAATGGCGGCCGTTTGCAAATTATAACTGGAAAATGGTTTACCAGAAATGATCGACGCAAAGAGGAAGCCGGTTTTATTGGCCACCATTTCACGTAAGTTTCGGTCATAAAAGTTTGCTTGCGGCACTGCAATGATCTTATTTAGGAGATCAGCGTTGTTGATGCCGGGTTGCTGACCAGCATCGATCACTAACCGGCTATTAATGGCAATCAGTTCATCCGCTGTAATATAACGCATCTATTCGTCACCTCGTAGTTGATCTAGGGTCAAATCGTATTGGTTGATAGCTCTGTCAAGACTACTGTAAAACTGGTCGTCAAGCTGAACATCATTTCTAAACGTGACATCGATTTCATCACCCTTTTGAGCGTTTAATTTGCGGGCAATATTAGCGGGAATCGTAATGGCAAGTGAATTACCCACCTGAATAATTTGTCGACGTGATTTGATTTCATTCATTGTAAGGAACATCCCTTCCGTTATAACAAATTCATATTTATCCACGTGCATTATAGCACAAATGATACATTTCATCATTAGTATCTTAAATCGTACAATTAGAATTCCGATACTATATCAAAGAATCCGGAATATATTTCTGAGAAAAAAGAATATCAATAAATGCGCGTGGAACGAGATTCCAGACATTAACGGGAATTTGGCCTGCTTAAAATGAGAAAAATATTAGGAATATTAGAAAACACGTTGTCAGCTCTCATTTAATATGCTAAAGTTTGGCCATACTAAAAACGACGAGGAGGTTACACATGATGACTGTTCAATTTAACAACAACTCAACACTTGCAACCTCTTTATTAGCCTTATTACTATGACTTAGGATTTGACAATGTAACACGTCAAGTCCTATTTGCGTTATGGAATGGGGCTGACGAAACAACACCCCATTCTCTGTGAATGGGGTGTTGTTTTTGGTTAAAATACTAATCCTGAGAGGATGATCCACTATGACAAAACAGATTCAATTTTTTGATACCACGCTGCGTGACGGCGAACAAACCATTGGTGTTAACTTCAGTATTGATGAGAAAGTAGCAATCGCAAAGCAGCTTGAGGCGTGGGGTGTCGACGTCATTGAAGCCGGCTTCCCAGTTGCTTCCGAGGGCGATTTTGAGGCCGTTCAAGCAGTTTCACGCGCCGTGAAGAAGGCCTGCGTAACTGGTCTTGCGCGGGCCCGAAAAGGTGACATTGATGCTTGTGTAAAAGCAACTGCCGATGCCGCCCATAAACAGGTACACGTTTTCATTGCTACCAGTCCGATTCATCGTGATTCAAAATTACATATGACTAAGCAGCAGGTGATTGATACTATCACCGACTGCGTCTCTTACGCCCATCAGTTTTTCGATATCGTTGAGTTCTCACCGGAAGATGCTACCCGGACGGAACCTGATTTTCTCGTTGAGTCGATCAACGCTGCCACTGCAGCTGGTGCTACAGTGATCAATATTCCGGATACGGTGGGCTATACGAACCCCGTCGAATTCGCAGAACTCTTCAAGAATCTCCGCGAAAACGTGACGGATTTTGATAAATACACCTTTTCGGTTCACTGCCATGATGATTTAGGAATGGCCGTTGCTAACAGCCTGGCATCAATTGAAAATGGGGCGACTCGAATTGAAGGCACCATCAACGGAATTGGAGAACGTGCCGGCAACGCAGCGTTGGAAGAAGTTGCGGCTGCCATGTACGTTCGTAAAGATTACTATGATGCTACTAACAACATTAATATGAAGGAAACTAAGCGCACCAGCGAGATGATCAGTCGATTTGCTAAGATGCCGGTGCCGCATAACAAGGCGGTTGTCGGTGCCAATGCATTTGCCCACGAATCAGGGATCCACCAAGACGGCATGCTGAAGAATCCACAGACTTATGAAATTCTGACGCCTGAAAGCGTTGGCGCCCAAAAGACGACCCTGCCCCTTGGTAAACTTTCTGGTTCACATGCGGTGATGACCAAGCTAAATAAAATGGGTTACGATGTCGACCGTGATGATATGAAGACGATTTTTCCACGGTTCAAAGATAAGGCCGACCATACCGACATTGTCTCCGAAGATGATTTGCGTGTGATCATGGATCAATACAACGAGGTGAGCGCCTAATGACAGCACAGATCACAGTTCTTGCCGGTGACTACATTGGACCAGAGATCATGGCAGCAGGGCTGAAGGTTTTAGCCGCTGTCAGCGAGGGTCAAAACTTCGACTATCAATTACATGAGATGCCATTTGGCGGTGCTGGCATTGACCAAGCCGGCGACCCCTTACCAGCCGAAGCACTGCAAACTGCCCAGAAAAGTGACGCCATTTTGTTGGCAGCAATCGGCGGGCCAAAATGGGATGGTGCGCCTAAGACGCCAGAGCAGGGACTGTTAGCGATTCGAAAGGCACTGAATTTATTTGCAAATATCCGACCAACTGAAATTAGTCCGGCTATGCAAAAATATTCACCAATTAAGAACACTGAACCGGTTGATTTTGTCATCGTCCGTGAGTTGACTAGCGGTATCTACTTTGGTCAGCCACGAGAAACGACTTCGGAGTACGCACTGGATACGATGCGCTACACCAATCAAGAAATTGAACGGATCACGCGAGTGGCATTTGACATGGCAATGAAGCGCCGCAAGCACGTCACGCTGGTAGATAAGGCCAACGTGCTGGATACCAGTAAGCTCTGGCGAAAAATCGTCGCTCAGATTGCCACTGAATATCCAGCAGTCACCTACGACACCAGTTACGTCGATGCAGCTTCAATGAAAATCATTGCTTCGCCAAGTCAATTTGACGTCATACTAACTGAAAACCTCTTCGGCGACATTTTGAGTGATGAAGCGGCACAGATCACCGGTTCACTGGGAACGATTCCCTCGATGAGCCGGGGCAGCAATGGGCCGTCGCTATACGAACCGATTCACGGGTCGGCGCCAGACATTGCCGGGCAGGGAATCGCTAACCCGATCTCAATGGTGAAGTCAGTGGCCATGATGCTGACCCACTCGTTTGATCGAGCCGACCTCGCGAAACAAATCAGCGATGCAGTTGATGCGACTGTTGAATCAGGCGTTGTCACACCAGACTTGGGCGGTAACGCAACCACCGATGAGATGACCAGTGCAATTATTAATCATATTAAGGAAAGCAGGCATTCATATGAGCCAGACCATGTTTGATAAAATTTGGAACCAGCACGTGATTACTGGAAATGCAGGGGAGCCGCAATTGATCTACGTCGATCTGCACTTACTCCACGAGGTGACTTCACCGCAGGCCTTTGAAGGGTTGCGCGAAAATCACCGAAAAGTCCGTCGAACCGACAAAACCTTCGCGACGATGGATCACAACGTACCGACGGAAGATATCTTTAACGTCAAAGATAAAATTTCTCGTCTGCAGATTGATACCTTAGGGAAAAACGCGAAGGAATTCGGCGTTCGCCTAGCTGGTATGGGGGATGAAGACCAGGGAATCATCCACGTTATTGGCCCGCAATTGGGATTAACGCAACCGGGGATGGTTATCGTTTGCGGGGATTCGCACACGGCTACTCACGGCGCATTCGGTTCCATTGCATTTGGCATCGGGACCTCCGAAGTTGAACACGTTTTGGCTACGCAAACGATTTGGCAGACTAAACCAAAGACGATGGGGATCCACGTTCATGGTGAGCTGCCCCACGGGATCTACGCTAAGGATATCATTATGGGATTGATTGCGCGTGAAGGGGTATCATTTGGAACGGGCTACGCGGTTGAATTTTACGGGGATACGATCGACCGGATGAGCATGGAAGAGCGCATGACCCTGTGTAACATGTGTATCGAAGGCGGTGCCAAAATGGGTGCGATGAAACCAGATCAAAAAACCTTTGATTACGTGGCGGGTCGAAAGTATGCTCCAAAGAACATGGAAAAGGCTATCCAGTATTGGCAGCAATTCTACACGGATGATGAATCGGCATTTGATACCACCCTTGATATGGACGTTACCGAACTGGCACCGTTCGTATCTTGGGGAACCAATCCCGGGATGGCCGTTCCGGTTGACCAACCGTTTCCGGAAATCAAAAATGAGGATGATCGTAAGGCGTATGAATATGTTGGCTTACATCCAGGTCAAAAAGCGCCGGAAATTCCAATTGAATTTGCCTTTTTTGGTTCATGTACAAATGGTCGTTTGTCTGATTTGAAGATTGCGGCATCGATCCTCAAGGGTCATCACATTGCGCCGCAAGTCACGGCCTTAGTTGTACCGGGGTCACGGACGATTAAACACGAAGCCGAAAAGTTAGGCCTGGATAAGATCTTTAAGGATGCGGGCTGTGAATGGCGAGAACCTGGTTGTTCAGCTTGTCTTGGCATGAATCCTGACCAAGTGCCGGCCGGCGTGCACTGTGCCTCAACTTCGAACCGGAACTTTGAGGGCCGTCAAGGGGCAGGATCACGAACCCACCTGGCCAGTCCGGCAATGGTTGCTGAAGCAGCCATCAATGGTCACTTTGTTGATATTCGAAAGGTAGGCGTTGCATAATGGAACCGATTACCACAATTACAGGCACTTCAGTACCAATCATGAAAGATAACATTGATACCGATCAGCTAATTCCCAAGCAATTTTTGAAAAATATTTTAAAGGTTGGTTATGGTCGCCATTTATTTTTCGATTGGCGTTATAACAAGGATGGCTCGCCAAACGCGGATTTCATTTTAAATCGGCCGGAACGGCAAGGTGCTGAGATCTTGATCGCGGGGGATAATTTTGGCTGTGGCTCTTCACGTGAACACGCCGTTTGGGCACTTAAAGATTACGGCTTTAAAGTGGTGATTGCGGGTGGCTTCAGTGATATCTTCTATATGAACAGTACGAAGAATGGCTTCCTAGCAATCAAGCTGCCACGAGACCAGCGAGAGACATTAGCGGCCGCACCAGCGGATGCCAAAATTACCGTTGATCTGCCTAATCAGGAAGTTCGTTATGATGGCCAAACTTTTCCGTTTGATATTGATCCATTGTGGAAGCATAAGTTCGTTAATGGTTTGGATGATATTGCGATTACGATGCAGTATGAAGATCAGATTGAAGCTTACGAGTCAAAGATCCCCCAGTTTTAGAAATCCAGTTGAACGGATCAACTAAATTCGAATTAAATAAAGGGACACTATATTAAATTATGTCCCATTTAACGTCTAAACGTCCTTGTTGTTTTTGATGAACAGCAAGGACGTTTTAGTGCAGTTGACTTTTTAATGATTAGATTTTAATTTTTTCATTAAATTATCAGGCGTTACCGAATTTTAGAAATCTTTTTTATAGTTGAGTTTCTAGGAATATTGATCTATAGGTTGATACTTCTTTTATCAGCTTACCAAAAAATTTCAAAAAAAGGTAAAAAATTAAAAAAGTTGGGAAACAATACATCTATACAATCAGAAAAAATTGTGCCATTATATACCCGGATATTTGATTTTTGTAAATCGTTTAGGGCGTTCATTAGATTGTTAATCACGATGGATGGACTAAATAGATTGTCATTCGCAAGTGTTTAAGAATGGATGTTTTAAAGGGATTTTAACTTTCAGCGTTAAGCTTTGAGTACTGGCGATTAGTATGGTAGGGGGGATTACCAGATGGTTGGAAAAAATAATCAACAGAAGTTAATCGATTCAAATGTTAGGGAGCATTATAAAGCATATAAGGTTGGAAAAAAATGGGTCTTTGCGAGCATTGCTAGCCTGTCACTGAGTGCGGCTTTGTTTTTGGCTGGCGGTACAACAGCCTTTGCTCAAGATAATACCGTGAATACTGGCACCAACGATACGACAGAAAGTACACCTAATTCTAAGTTAAGTGGGTCGAGTGTGAAGCTAAGCAGTGCGGCCGATTCTAGTCAGACGGATTCAGCAGCTCATGCTAACACCAATTCTCAGGGTGCAGATCAATCAGGTACAGCAGAGAATAAGGGCACTGGAAATACTCAGGCTAATCAAAATTTAACCTCAGCTGCAGCAAAAAGCACCGCGGCAGCTCAGTCAACGCCAACTGCTTCAGTTTTCGATTCAGCTGATACAGACAGTCAGCAACAGACAGTTCAACCGGGCAAACAGTCAGGGACTGCAGATCAACAGACTGCTCAGTCAGATCCGCAATCAGGGGCGTCGAATCAGCAGACAGTGCAGACTGATACACAGACAAAAGGTACCAGTCAGGATGCCAATACCAAGACGCTGGTTGAACCAACTGCCAGTGAACTTCAAACAGCGAAAAACCAATCTGCACAAGTATACACGCAAACTCTTAAACCACAGACGGTCATTGCCGTTGGTGATTCAGATACTGAGGCGTCACTAACGTTGAGCTCTCCTGGCGTTGGGTATGGGACAACTAATCCTAACGATCAACTTGTTGCGACTTTCAAAGTGACCGCTCAACCAGGTGATAAGTATGTGATTACTTTGCCGGCTGCCACACAGGTATTTAGTTACAAATCGGTTGATCCATTGGCTGCAGCTGTTGGGACAACAGTTGTTGATACACCTAAAAATGGGCCAGTTACCATTACTGATACCTTTAATGTTGCAACAGTAACCACTCAGTTGATCAAGATTGGTTTAAATGATAATTATCTTGCCCAATGGCAGGCCATGGATAATGTGGGTAAAACGGTCACCGAAACGATAACCTGGTCTGCAAACGGTGGTGATCCGGTGCCGGTTACGTTTACTCAAACGATTAAACCAACCGTTAATCTAACTGGTGTGACACAGCTGTTTCCTGACGCAGGTAGTGTTCCCGAGCTACTACCAAATACGAACTATGTTTTTAGTTTGGCAGTCAACGAAGCTAACGGTGTTAAGGATGGTGGTTCAACAACTTCTTTAGTAAATCTTGATGATAATTATGGTGGGACGACGGTGACGATTCCGGTGCCAGCCGGGTTCAAACTTGATGAGACAAACACTGCAAAAATTAATAGTTTCTCCGCTGGTCATCCTGACAAGACAACCATTACACAACCAGGCGGAGCAGGCACCGATTTGATTATTAATGTTCCTGTCGGCAGTGGTACTGAAAACTGGCGCAATGAAGGCCCTTATAAAATTATTGGTTCTTTTGATATCACGCAACCAGCTACCGATACCGATTATACTGCTGATGGCGGGCCCGCCTTCAGTCAGATCATAAACTCAGACGGGGATAAATTAACCGCAACTGCTGCACCTTGGAAGGTTACTATTCTTGGTGTCAATTCGGGTGGTTCAGCCATTGGGGCTGGTAAAGCAACCGTCTCAGCACATGCTTCAGAGGCTCAATTATTGCTCGATAATGACCCGACGGATGATCCAACTTATCTATCAAGTTTTGGGTTTATGATGAATGCAATTCAAGATACCAGTGACGCTACGATTACAATTAAGATTCCAGATGGACTTGATGCAACTGGCATTCAGACGCCAACTTCAGATGTCAATCCGAAGGTCTATCTGCCTGGGACTACTAGTTACTCATACGTTTTGACCCTAGCTGATGGTTCAACTGAAACGGGGACGGTGAACGCTGGTGACAAGGTGGTTCCTACTAAGTCGTCATCCATTAGGACACTCGTATTGACGCCGAACCAACTTGCTCCAGGGGCAAATACTGAAACGGCTGTCGGGTATGATGTCACTAAACCGGTTACCGGTCCATATCAAAATTTAATTGTTTATGGTAATTTGGCACAAACTTATGATAATGGTGATCCAGTTAAATATGGAGATACTTTAACTTCATCGATTGCACTCTCAACTTCTAAATCAGATGCTGCGGCTGATACTGTGTCAGCAACGATTGTTCAAACTGTCGTCGAAGATAGTTCTTATGGAATAGGATATGCAAAGCAGTCAAGCACTACCCCAGGTGAAGAGGGTGGGAACTTTTATGTTCAAGGCGGTAATTACGGTCAGGTTTCGAAAAAGATTTTTGAACCAATTTTCTACTTTGTTTTACCGACTGCCGTTGCTGTTGATGGCACGCCCACTGCCTTACCGGGAGCCAAAATTAGTGAATTTAAATCTAATGATGGCCATACTGTCGTTAAAATTGACTATACGGGTACTGGTATTACTGTGAATACGGATGATGCAAGTAAAAATGGTAATATCAATGTCGTCAATAACCCCGATGCACTTCCAGGTTCATACCCGTATTTGATGTATATCGTATCGCCAACCACTAAGCTTACCAATAAGACTCGAGTTGAGAACACTTCATATACTGAAGGTAATCAGAATGCCTTTTTGATGCAAAATGGTTCCGGAAACTGGCAAATTGTGACTGCTAGTTCGTTTTTTAACACATCATTGGCACAGGGTAACACTGATCCTGATCCTGTAGCTGCTGGCAAGAGTGATGATCAAGGGTCTTCAACGCTAACCTTTTATGATAATATTCTTTATCTTGCTCTTGAGGCCAATGCCAAAGATAGTCAGGCATCAATAGCGATTAATCTGCCGACAATTGGTGATGCGAAGGGGTCACAGTACACCTTTAATTTAGACGGTCCAATCACTGTCCCAACTAATTATACGGATGTCAGTGGGACTGGTACGGCCATTAATCCAACAGTCCTTTATTCGACGAAACCACAAACGATGCTTGGAACTGAGACTGCACCTGATTTAACGGGTTACGTTCCGGCGTCAGAGGTTAAAGATTGGTCAACAATTCGCTCCGTAATTGTTCAAATTAAAGATATTAAGGCCAACAGTTCAACGGGTCGAATTGCCTTAACTGGGACCACGGCTGAACCGTTTGCTACTCAGGCGGGTAAAACCGGATCCCTCCAAACGGCATTTTACGGTGATGGTGCGAAGGTCAGTCTTGGTGGCAGTCAAGACGCATCGATCAAGATAATCGGGGACTCCACTATCCAGGCTCGCTATCACTATGTTGACCAAAACGGTAAAGACCAATATGTAGCTCTCGACGATTTAAAACAAAAACTAAATGATAATGTTGATGTGTTTAAGAATGACTATCCGACGAAAGTGACGGACTTTTCGGCAGCTGACCAAGCACTTATTCCAGCCGGCTATTCATTGGTTCAAGATTCAGCAGGTAATGTTGACCCGAAAATTATCGATGGTACTGGAGACGGCTCTGCGATCTTTGGAACAGTTGCTCAATATTTCTATGATGGCGATTTTGTTCAATATGAGCTGGAAAGCAACATTAGTGCAACGGTTAATTATGTTGATGATGATAATGGGGGCGCAGTGGTCGGCTCGGGTGTCGAGTTGAACGGTGCAGCAAATGCGACATCAACTTGGAACCTCGGCAAGGTGCCAGCGGGATACGTTTTGGTTGATAATCAGCCAAATGTTTCAGTGAATAGTGATACGAAAGACGTTACTGGGACATATACGTTTACTACTGATCCAAAACAAACAATAAATGTTCACTTGACCCACCATGTCTCACATGGGACTGTCCAAACGACACGGACTATTAATTATTTACTGAATGGTTCGACAACCCAAGTAGCTGATCCTACTATCCAAACAATTACTTGGAATTCCAGCACCGACGATATTACTGGGGCGACTGTCTATACGGCCCAAAATCCTTTTGGACCACAAAATACAGCGGTTGTTCCTGGCTATTCTGCAAAGTTAGCTGAGGTAGCCGCAGAATATCCAGATGCCACAACTACGAAGCCAACCGACAGCAGTGTTGATGTTTACTACACCGCAGATCCACAAACCTTGAAGGTGACCTACGTCGATGATTCGGATGGGTCCACTGTTAAGACAGATAGTGTTAATGGTGAAACAAATGGGACTGGAACTTATACCGCAGTCGTGCCCGCGAAGTATGAATTAGCCAAAGGGCAATCAAGTACGGTGCCATATACGTTAACTACTGGGATAAATGCTATCACCATTCATTTGACCCACCACTTTACGACAAGTGCTGCAACCACGACCCGAACCATCAATTATTTGTTGAACGGGACGACAACACAGTTGGCGGATCCAACAGTTCAGACGATTACCTGGGCTGTTAGGACTGATGATGTGAATGGTAATACTGTCTACACGGCTCAGGATCCTTATGGTCCGCAAGCTACGGCAACTGTTGCTGGCTACACCGCAAAATTGGCTGAGGTAGCTGCAAATTATCCAGATGCCACAACTTCGAAGCCAACTGACAGCACTGTTAATGTATACTACACTGCTGATCCGCAAACCCTGGCGGTGACCTATGTCGATGATACCGATGGTTCCACTGTTAAGACTGACAGTGTTAACGGTGAAACTGATGGCACTGGAACTTATACCGCAGTTGTGCCTGCTAAGTATGAATTAGCGAAGGGTCAAGCTGCTACTGTACCGTATACGTTAACTACTGGGACAAATGCCATCACAATTCATTTGACCCATCACTTTACGACAAGTACTGCAACCACGACCCGAACCATCAATTATCTGCTGAATGGGACGACAACGCAGTTGGCTGACCCAACGGTTCAGACGATTACCTGGGCTGTTAGGACTGATGATGTGAATGGTAATACTGTCTACACGGCTCAGGATCCTTATGGTCCGCAAGCTACGGCAACTGTTGCTGGCTACACCGCAAAATTGGCTGAGGTAGCTGCAAATTATCCAGATGCCACAACTTCGAAGCCAACTGACAGCACTGTTAATGTATACTACACTGCTGATCCGCAAACCCTGGCGGTGACCTATGTCGATGATACCGATGGTTCCACTGTTAAGACTGACAGTGTTAACGGTGAAACTGATGGCACTGGAACTTATACCGCAGTTGTGCCTGCTAAGTATGAATTAGCGAAGGGTCAAGCTGCTACTGTACCGTATACGTTAACTACTGGGACAAATGCCATCACAATTCATTTGACCCATCACTTTACGACAAGTACTGCAACCACGACCCGAACCATCAATTATCTGCTGAATGGGACGACAACGCAGTTGGCTGACCCAACGGTTCAGACGATTACCTGGGCTGTTAGGACTGATGATGTGAATGGTAATACTGTCTACACGGCTCAGGATCCTTATGGTCCGCAAGCTACGGCAACTGTTGCTGGCTACACCGCAAAATTGGCTGAGGTAGCTGCAAATTATCCAGATGCCACAACTTCGAAGCCAACTGACAGCACTGTTAATGTATACTACACTGCTGATCCGCAAACCCTGGCGGTGACCTATGTCGATGATACCGATGGTTCCACTGTTAAGACTGACAGTGTTAACGGTGAAACTGATGGCACTGGAACTTATACCGCAGTTGTGCCTGCTAAGTATGAATTAGCGAAGGGTCAAGCTGCTACTGTACCGTACACGTTAACTACTGGGACAAATGCCATCACAATTCATTTGACCCACCACTTTACGACGAGCACTGCAACGACTACTCGAACGATCAATTATCTGTTGAACGGGACGACAACGCAGTTGGCTGACCCAACGGTTCAGACGGTTACTTGGGCTGTTAGGACTGACGAAGTTAATGGTAATACTGTTTACACGGCTCAGAATCCTTATGGTCCGCAAGCTACGGCAACTGTTGCTGGCTATACCGCCAAATTAGCTGAGGTAGCCGCAAATTATCCAGATGCCACAACTTCGAAGCCAACTGACAGCACTGTTAATGTATACTACACTGCTGATCCGCAAACCCTGGCGGTGACCTATGTCGATGATACCGATGGTTCCATTGTTAAGACTGACAGTGTTAACGGTGAAACTGATGGCACTGGGACTTATACCGCAGTTGTGCCTGCTAAGTATGAATTAGCGAAGGGTCAAGCTGCTACTGTACCGTACACGTTAACTACTGGGACAAATGCCATCACGATTCATTTGACCCACCACTTTACGACGAGCACTGCTACGACAACTCGTACCATCAATTATCTGTTGAACGGGACGACAACAAAGTTGGCGGATCCAACAGTTCAGACGGTTACCTGGGCTGTTAGAACTGATGATGTCAATGGCAATACTGTATACACGGCTCAGAATCCTTATGGACCGCAAAATGCAGCGGTTGTTCCTGGCTATACCGCAAAATTAGCTGAGGTAGCCGCAGAATATCCAGATGCCACAACTACGAAGCCAACTGACAGCAGTGTTGATGTTTACTACACCGCTGATCCGCAAACTCTGCAGGTAACCTATGTGGATGATACGGATGGCTCAACCGTTAAGACTGATCACGTAAATGGTATTACAGACCAAACTGGCAGTTACAGTGTGACGGTTCCTGCCGGTTATCTGCTCGCAAATGGTCAAGCAAACACGTTGCCATATACTTTGACAGCTGGCAACAACTCACTCACCGTGCACTTGACCCACCACATTACTGATTCAACGATGCAGACTACGCAAACGGTGGACTACCTGATTCAGGGCACCACAACGCCGCTGAAAGCACCAACTTCCCAGACCATCACGTGGAACGTGGCCAAGGATGATGTCACTGGTATATCTACCTACACGCCGGAGACACAGTATGCCGCGACCAGCGCACCTGCATTTGACGGGTATATTCCTTCTACCTACGAAGTAACGGCTTCCACACTGACTGCCACGACGAGCAAGCCAAACAATAGCGTTGAGACGATCTTCTACGGGCCGGTGCAGGAGGGTCTGACTGTCAAATACATTGATGACCCAACCGGCAAGCTAGTGAAAACTGAACAGATGGGTGGTTCTAATGGTACGACATTAACAATCGATCCAGTGGCACCTGCTGGTTACGTATTGGCAAATGGCCAACCAACTGAGCTGACGTACACGCTGACACCTGGCGATAATGCGGTCACCGTGCACTTGAATCACCACATTACTCATACCAATTGGGTTACAACTCGCACGATCCACTTTGTCGATCAAAATGGTAATCAAATAGCTGACCCAGTCACACAAACCTTAACCTGGAACGTTTCAACCGATGATATCACTGGCCGGACCGTTGCAATTCCTCAGGGTGGCTACGCAGAATATCCTGCCAAGGACATTAGTGGTTATACGGCCACCACTGCGGGTATTCCAGCTGATGACTTGTATCCAGTTATGGGTGACGATGTGCACAGTTCTAATGTTTACATTGTTTACACAGTTAATCCAACGACGCCGGTTACACCACTAACTAATGGTGGTGAAGGCACCGATGGTCAGCCAGACGTCAATCAACCTGGTGGTGGCACTGATGAGACTCAGCAACCAGGAGAGGGTGAGGATCAAAATGATGATCAGCACCCACAATCTGGTCAGAACAATGATCAAAATGGGGCTCCAGGTCTGCAATCCGGTCAAGAAAATGCAACTGGTGAAGAATCAGGCGCTGAGATGGCTTCTGCTGAGAACAGTGGGGCAAAAGCCCGCGTTAAAGCTGATATGAGTCAGAGTGCTTCCCGTCAGTCTCAAGCCGCTGCAAGTAAGGGCGAAAAGTTACCTCAAACCAATGAACATGAGAATCACTCATCGCTTATTGGTCTGGCATTACTAAGCGTCATGAGCTTGCTTGGACTTGCTAAGCGTAAGAAGCATGAAGAGTCATAATGTTACACGTGAAACAAAGCGAGTGTGACAAAACTCGTAGCGAAAAAGGGGATTTCCACTTGGGAAATCTCCTTTTTTGACGCTATAAGGCCAGAATCTAAACTTTGGCATGCCGATGTTCATAATATTCTCAGCAATAAGGGATTGATTGTCCCAAGCGACGGGTTATAAATTCAGTTCGTACAAGCGCGAATTTCGATTCGGATAGGCATAGGAGACGCCCAACTGTTCTGCCGTGATTTGCTTAAATCCTTGACGTTCGTAAAAGGTATGTGAGCGGTGCTCGCCCTCAGGAGTGTCCAATACAAGGCGTTTAAAGCCGTGAGAGGCTGCAAATCCCATCAGCACGTCAAAGAGCTGCTGACCCAAACGAACCGGTTGTCCGCGATATTTTGGATAGGTAAAGAATTTTTTTAGCACGGCGGTGGTTGGCTGTACGGGCAACAAGGCAATGCACCCCACGACCTGATCCCTTTCTAGAGCCAGCCAGAAATTACCGCCAGGTTGCTGGTAATAAGCCTCAATATTAAAAATATCATCCTGTTCCGCCATTTTGATACCAAGATGAGCTTCTTCATTTTGACAGTAGTTGATTAAATCGACTAGTTGCGCCGTGTGATGGTAGTTTGGCTTAAATGGTTCAATCTGCATTTTAAAACCCCCGTTGTTTATTCTGATAAGAATAGTGTATGCTGGGTAGGGATATAAGTAAAATTGATAGTTAAAATATCGGATATCACGATAATTGATAGTGAGGCTCATATGGAAATCAGACAACTTAAAACATTGCAAATGATTGATGAATTGCACAGTTTCTCTAAGGCAGCGAAACGCCTTGGCTACACCCAATCAACCGTTTCGATGCAAATTCAAAAACTGGAGTCAGAAGTTGGGGGCAAGTTACTTCAGTACGATGGTCACGATGTTACACTCACGGCTGCCGGGCAAGCCATGATGCCAATGGTTAACCGAACCTTACAAGATTATGGTTCCTTAGAACGGTTTTCACAGACGACTGATCAGTTCGGTCAGTTGCGAATCGCGGCGCCTGAATCGTTAACAATTTCGTTAGTGACCCCAATGCTGAAACGATTCCACAAGGTACAACCGAAAGTTGATATTCACCTTCAAAATGCCACCTGCCTGCATAATGAAGAAGCACTTATCCGCGGGGATGTCGATGTCGCTTTCATGATGTGGCCTAGTCGCCCGAAACCGCAGTTAGTCGATAGGGACTTGGGCGAGCAAGAAATTGTGCTTGTGGTCTCTAAGACTGCCACGTTCAAACAGTTACTAGCGGATCCTAGTGCCACTTTCATCATCAACGAGCCAGACTGTTCTTACCGTAATCAGTTTGAAACCAGCTTGTGGCAACAGCACCAGCGGAGATTTCCGACTTGGATGCTACCAAGTATTGCGGCGATCAAAGCCGCGGTCATTAATGGACTGGGGTTTAGTTACTTACCAAAGTCAATGGTGATAGCAGAACTTGAGAGTGGTGAATTGACTGCGATTCCAACCGATATTGAAAATCACATTCACGCCCATTTGCTGACGCGAAGCGATTCAAAGGAGAATCGTTCTATTGCCAAGTTCACTTCATTATTTAATGCAGTCCAGCAAGAACCAAACTAATTTGAAATGAGTGGTCTTAACGCATCGGCCGATTTATAGAGTAGCGTGTTTTAATTTGGTGATGTCGATTAACGACGTAATAACCCGGTCGGCTATCACTTCAAATATTTTTGGACGGGAAAAGTGAAGATTTCAGACTAACATAACAAAAAGATTAGAATTTAATGTTGACATTCTAATCGACTGTGGCTATGATAGACCCAATGAAACAATTAAAACGCTATGAGAAAGTTAAGTAGCTGTTCAGCACCTGTAAGCGAGCTTCGGTTGGTGAGAGGAAGCCAGAGTTGAATAGTGAAGATCCCTTTCGAGCGACGTACCGAAGTTGAAGTAACGTACGTTGGGTACTCCCATTATCGAGTTAGCGTATCGCCAATTGGCCGTACGTGAAGAGGCTATTTCAGTGATGAGATAGCAAGATAAGGTGGTACCGTGCATACGCACCCTTAGCTCACATGAATTGTGAGCTGAGGGTGCTTTTTTGTTACATAGCGTCATATCAAATAAAGGTGGTGGTTTCCGTGGAGGATCAGATTAGTCATATTAGTCAAAACCAGATTCATATTCAAAATTTAAGCAATTATACACATATTACGGAGGTCTTCACATATGGAAGAAGTCAAAGATTTAAATCCTAAACCGTTAACAGTCAGACAGTACCTAGTCGTGAGTTCGATGCTTTTTGGACTCTTCTTTGGAGCCGGAAACCTAATTTTCCCGATTCACCTGGGACAGCTTGCCGGTGCTCACTGGGTCATGGCAACGGTTGGTTTTCTAGTTACTGCGGTGCTGCTGCCAATGTTATCCGTGCTCGCCGTTGCCGTCACCCGTTCAAAGGGGGTCTATGACATTGGCCGGCCACTTGGTCCAACGTTCGCACTGGTCTTCATGGTTTTGATTCACGCAACAATTGGGCCACTTTTTGGGACACCGCGGACCGCTTCAATTCCATTTTCAGTTGGTGTTCAGCCATTATTACCAGCTAATATGGCCCACGTTGGTCTACTGGTATTTTCAGCCGTCTTCTTTGGGGTAGCTTTCCTCATTGCTTATCGGCAATCAAACATCATGACAACTATTGGTAAGGTTTTGAATCCGTTATTCTTGCTGATGCTATTCTTCGTCTTCGTTTTAGGCTTCTCACACCCAATGGGTCATGCATCGCAACAGGCCGTTACATCTGCCTACGTTCACGCGGACTTCTTCAACGGCTTTTTGCAAGGCTATAACACGATGGATGCCTTAGCTGGTTTGGCATTTGGTGTAACCGTTGTTACTGCCGTTTCTCAATTAGGTAAAACCTCCGCTAAGAGCAACGCTAAAGTGACTGCCCGTGCTGGTGTCATGGCAACGGGGATGATCGGTGTGATCTACGTTGGTTTGATTTTCCTTGGTGCAACAACTTTAGGTCGCTACAAAGTTTCTGCTGATGGTGGTGTAGCCTTCAATCAACTGGTTGGCTACTACATGGGGACGTTTGGCCACGCACTGCTGGCAACGCTGCTCACAGTAACTTGCTTGACCACTGCAGTTGGTTTGATTGCTGCATTCGCACAAGACTTTCACAAGCATTTCAGCCGTGTCAGTTATCGTCAGTGGTTAGGTTTCATGAGTGTAGCTTCCTTCTTGACCGCTAACTTCGGTTTGGATACGATCATTGCTTGGTCAACACCAATGTTGATGTTCCTGTACCCATTCGCTATGGTTCTTATCCTGCTGTCAGTCTTCTCACCACTGTTCAAGCGTGATAGTGTCGTTTATGCATTCGTCGTTGTCTTCACGGCGATCCCAGCATTCTTCGATATGATTGCGGCATTTCCGGCAGTTGTTAGCCAAAGTGCATTTGGGAAAGCTATGGGTGCTGTTCAACAAGCCGTCTTGCCATTCGCAAATTTAGGTATGGACTGGGTTGTACCAGCTCTGATTGGGTTGGTATTAGGTCTTGGTTTTCACTTCCTTCGCCCAGTATTTGCCAGTCACAGAGTCGCTTCACGTCAACAAGTTAATAACCGTTAATCAGGGTTTAAATACAGTTTAGAAATGACCTGCAACAGGGGGAGTGTTGCAGGTCATTTTTCTGTTAAAGGGAATAAATTGGATTTGAAAGCATTCGTAAAATGGTACAGATATAGGTTAGTGTGGATAGAATTTCTGAAAATTATTGTTTTAGTTTAATGAATATTCAATTTTTACTAATGAATACTATAATCGCATATGATACATATAGTTCCTATTTTCTAAATATTATTTGCCTACAAATAGCTATTTAGTTAATGTAATAAGGACTATGTAATTATTATTATAAAATATGTCTTACTTACATTTATTCAAAAGGTGCTATAATTATGTTGTAAGCGCTTTAATAAAACTGCTGCTTACAGCTCCTATAGAAATCTCTTCATTGATCCCACTACAATCAAAACACCTTACGTGCAAGAGCCATCATGCTGTATCTAAACTTCCTTTCGTATCACAAACTTGCGAGCGCGCGATATTTTCAACTACAACTCTGATTGGGTGAGTGAGGCGAAGGGATTTTTTTGTGGTTTCTACTGGCGCTTTGCCTTAACTGTGAATGGTTGAACTAATAACTGGTGAAGACGAAATCGGGTGAGTACAGGGTAAATAAAAGCAATCAGATTATTCGATTAACCAAATTATCGACTCGGTGTTTTCCCGATATCAGTGGCGCTTCCAGTTTTTCTGACGTGGCCTATAATTAAAGTTGCGAATTTTTGATGACAAGTAAGGTAGGATGACCAGTCAGCTCGGCAAACGTACCTTTTACAAGCACTATTTGGGTGAATTGGTACCCCAAAGGATTTTTAAATGATGCCATATTGAATTCATTAAAGAAAACAGAAACTCAATATGATGGCATATCCAGAACTAACTTTTAAAATGAACGGTGAAACAGTTGAATGGGAAGAAGTTGCCCTTTTGAAAGCTTATCGACCGCCCATGCATTGGGTGAAATTGCAGAGTTGGGTGCAAAGTTACAACTTGATGGCCCAGAGATGTAGACGTTGAACAACTGCATTTACTATCTAACAATGACCTTCTTCAAACAGACCAGCAAAGGCGGCACCAAACGCTGCCGTAGTGATCGCAGGTAAAGGCTTCTTGATGTCGGATGGTACAGCTAGGAATATGGCAGCAATGCATGAGTTCATTCCTACCATTAGTAGTCTAACGGCTAAGTTAAGTTTGTATACGCCAAAGAGCATACCGGAAGAATTGCTGATTAGCGATCGAATTCACTTTGCCATTGATTTGGCTCAGTGATTAAGGAGATGTTGGATAAAAGACGTGCGATGGATGGGTTAAATAAGTATTGAGGAAAACGTTAAACTGAGGTACTAAACGGCGCAGAAGTATACTGCGCCGTTTTTGTATTCAAAAGGAGTTAGTAAATAGTTTATGATTTTTTAGCTAAAATGAATAATTAAAGTCAATTTTATTAAATCTAGACAGATCCAATCTTTCCGCTATTAATTATTATCAAAAAATTCTAAAATGAATATTTTCTTGTTATATTATCTAACATTATTGATATATCAACGAATATAGTTTCTGGTCACCCAAGGATTATATGAATATATATAAAAATGAAGAAAAAATATTTGATTTTAATGCTATTTTAATCTAGAATATGCGTATCAAGTTATGGGTTAAACGCGGCCTAATAGTATCTAAAAACACTAAAAGTTGACCTTTAATATGACGTTGTCGTCTATAGAACTCTTTTTCACTTATTCTAAACTATCAGTGACCATTAAATCATAGTAGGAGGGATGAACGTGCTTGCATATCAATTTTTACCTGCAGGTGATAAAGCTGTTAACATCACCTTTGAACGGCGGGTCAGTAGCGTCATTAACCAGCAAATTTTAAAACTCCAGCAGCGGTTAAAGAATTTAAATGTTGAGGGTATTACTGGCTTTCTGCCTGCATTTCGAACTCTCACGATTTTTTATGATCCGGTCCAGGTTAGTTTGGCTCAACTGAAGAAAATTGTGAACGCTGCGATTTTAGATGGCCATCAGCTTGCTGTGTCGCCATCTAAGCGCGTTCACATTCCGGTTTGCTACGACAGCTCTTTTGGACCTGATCTTGATACCATTGCAAAACAGTCGCATTTATCTAGAGAGAAGGTTATTGAGCGACATAGTCAACAAGATTATTTAATCTATATGCTAGGATTTCTACCGGGTTTCGCTTATTTAGGCGGTCTGGATCCAGACCTTGCCACTCCACGATTAGCCACTCCGCGGCTTAAAATTGCACCAGGATCCGTTGGAATTGCCGGTGAACAGACCGGAATGTACCCAATTGAATCACCAGGGGGTTGGCAAATAATTGGACGAACACCGTTGCATTTATTTCAACCGGAAAGCGCCCATCCTTTCTACTATCAAGCTGGTGATTATATTCATTTTGATGTGATTTCTCGAAGCGAGTACAACGACATTGCTGCTCACTTGGAGGATTATCACGTTCAGGTAGATACGTTACCAACGATGGAGATGGGGGTATCACAGCATGGCGCTTAAAATTATCTCTGCTGGACCAATTACGACTGTCCAAGACCAGGGACGTACAGCCACTCAAAGCAGTGGTTTCTCAGTTTCGGGCGTCATGGACTTTGATGCAGCTGGTGTGGCTAATCTACTGGTTGGAAATGATTTAGATGATGCCGTTGTAGAAAGTAGCTTGCAGGGACCAACCCTAACTTTTACACAAAGTAGCCATTTTGCTATCACTGGAGCAACAGCCAACTTGAAGCTAAATGGTCAGCCAATCAATGCCTATCGCAGCTACTTTGCTCATCGAGGTGACCAATTGGTAGTCGGCCACTACAGTAGTGGTCGGTTTGGGTACCTTGCCGTAACCGGTGGCATACAGGTTCCGATTGTGATGGGAAGTCGGTCAACCAGTTTAAAGTATCATCTTGGTGGGTATGATGGGCGACAATTGCAATCCGGTGATGTTCTTCAGACCATTCGCGATGAAGTTGATGATCACCAGTTTCAGCAAGCAACTCCTTATTCTTATGTTAGTGACGCAGTAGCGCACATTCGGGTAACTGCTGGACCACAGTATCAGGATTTTCCAGAACAATATCGTCAGCAATTTGTACAGCATACTTTTGAAATGAGTCAGCAATCTGATCGAATGGGTGCGCGATTGCATGGCACTCCGATTGATACTAGTGACGTTGCGGAAATGCTGTCAGAGGGAACCGTTTTTGGGGGTATTCAAATTCCAAATGATGGGCAACCCATTGTTTTACTGGCCGATCGTCAAACTACAGGTGGTTACCCAGTCATTGGGGTCGTTGCTAGAGTGGATCTGCCCAAACTAGTCCAGCTCAGTCCGGGTCAGCAAATTCGGTTTCAGTGGATATCAACTGCACAGTCTCAAGATTATTACCGACAAAATTACGGTAGTTCTACTGCAATCAAACAAGTGCATCATTTTAAAAAGTTGGCTGATCTTGACCGTGGACCAGCTAATCGTATTGCACTGCTTTTTGACGATTAATTTAAGGGGGAAGATGTTTTGGAAGTATCTGAAATAAAAGCCATCATGGAACTAATGGTTAAAAATGGGATCAGTTCGCTTAAATACCAGACAAAGGATGAAAAATTATCCCTTTCACGTGAAGCGGCAATGACGAGTGGGTCATCTTTACCCCAGTCCACTACCAAGCAATCTGCTGAGACAGATGTCGATGACGTGCTAAGTATTAAAGCACCTTTTGTTGGTATCTTCTATACGTCTAATGGTCCAGATGATGAGCCATTCGTGCAGGTTGGCGATACTGTTAAAAAGGGCCAAACTGTAGCAATCATCGAATCCATGAAGATGATGAATAACGTCGTAGCTGATCAAGATTGCCAAATCAATAAAGTGATGGTCGCTAATGGGGACCAAGTCGAATTTGATCAACCACTTTTTGAAATCGAGAATCTATAAGGGGAGGATCGTAGTGGAAAAAGTGTTAATTGCTAACCGTGGTGAAATCGCGGTTCGTATTATTCGAGCTTGTCAGGAATTGGGGCTAAATACCGTAGCGGTCTATTCAACGGCCGACCGAGACGCTCTGCACGTCAAGTTAGCTGATGAAGCTGTCTGCATTGGTTCTGCCAGCCCGAATAAAAGTTATTTGAACATTAATAACCTGCTTGGTGCTGCTCAAATAACTAACGCTGACGCCATTCATCCGGGATATGGTTTTCTTTCAGAAAATGCTGAATTTGCTCAACGATGTGAACAAGCTAACCTTACTTTTATTGGACCGCATTCTGATACCATTCGCTTTTTGGGTGATAAGGCACGTGCTCGTGATGCGCTCAAAGCAATTGGGGTGCCCGTGACTCCTGGTAGTGATGGGGAGCTAACGTCTGTAGATGATGCTCAACGCATTGCTACCAAAATTGGTTATCCAATCATGGTCAAAGCAAGTGCCGGTGGTGGTGGCAAGGGAATGCGATTAATTCAAAGTCCTGATCAACTACCAAAACTTTTTACTTTAGCCCAAAACGAAGCTTTAGAGGCTTTTGGTGACAAACAAATGTACCTCGAAAAATTTATTGATAAACCACGCCATATTGAAGTTCAAGTCATGGGACTCCAAGATGGTACTGGTATTGCGGTTGGCGAACGAGATTGCTCATTACAAAATCACCATCAAAAAGTGGTTGAAGAAGCTCCCAGTAGCATTGATCCCGCAACCCGCAATGATATGTTAGCCATTTCGAAACGCGTTGTGGAAGAACTTCATTACCTTGGCGCAGGGACCATTGAATTTCTATACGCGGGTCCTCATCAGTTTTACTTTATGGAAATGAATACCCGGATTCAAGTGGAGCATCCAATTACGGAACTCACTTCTGGTTGGGATTTAGTGAAAGCTCAGCTTCTGATTGCTGCCGACAAACCTTTACCACAGCCCAGGGCGGCTAATGGCTATTCGATTGAATGTCGGGTTAACGCTGAAAGTGCTGGTAAAATTACCGGACTGCATTTACCCGGTGGTAACGGAATCCGGGTTGACACAGCCCTGTATCAGGGGTATCGAGTACCGCCAAATTATGATGCCATGATTGCTAAAATAATTAGTTATGGTCCCAACCGGCAAGCGGCCATTCAAAAAATGCTAGTTGCAATTGATGAAACGGTTATCAGCGGCATTAATACCAATCTAGATTTCTTAAATCGGTTACTGCGAACAAAACAGTTTCAGGAAGATCAGTTTGATATTGAATTTATTGAACGAGAATTGCTAAATACACATTAAAATTACTATTTTAGGAGGTCGTTAACATGCCACAAGTAGATTTAAACTGTGATTTAGGAGAAAGCTTTGGCCGATATACACTTGGACTGGATGACCAAGTACTCCCATATATCACATCGGCTAATGTTGCCTGTGGATTTCACGCGGGAGATCCAGAGGTTATGCAACACACTGTTGACTTAGCAGTCGCTGATCACGTTCAAATAGGAGCGCATCCTGGTTTGCCTGATCTTGAAGGCTTTGGACGTCGCCCAATGCAGATTACTCCTGAAGCTGCAAGGGATGATGTCAAGTACCAAATTGGCGCCCTACAAGCCTTCGTGCCTTCTCATCGTTTACATCATGTGAAGCCGCATGGTGCTTTGTACAATATGGCGGTTAAGGATTACGATTTAGCCTATGCCATTTGTAAGGGAATCAAGGAAGTGGATCCTCAGCTCTTATTAGTGGGATTAGCAAATAGCCAGCTTATCCGAGCAGCTAAAGAGGTTGGCCTGCCATACGAGCAGGAAGTGTTTGCAGACCGCGCTTATGAAGCTGACGGCAGTTTGGTTTCTCGTCAAAAGCCGGGCGCAGTAATTGTTGATGAAGATTTAGCCGTTAGCCGTACAATCAATATGATCAAGACGCATCAGGTCACATCAATTGATGGTCAGGTTATCGATATTCAGCCGGACACCATTTGTGTTCATGGTGATGGTGTAAAAGCGCTAGCATTCGTTAAAAAGATCCATCAAGCACTAACTAATGATGGAATTAAGGTTACTGCACAACAAGTCCACGCGTAGTAACTTTGAACAAAATAAGGAGGAAAGCCAATGAAAAGAAAAGACCAACCGACTGAAACTCTAACTGAAAATAAAAAGAGGTCACCGTTTAGTGTTGCCATGGGTGCTGCATTCATGATGGCAATGGCCGCAGTGGGGCCCGGATTTTTAACTCAGACGGCTACGTTCACTGGTGAGATGGGGGCTGACTTTGGTTTCGCAATTTTACTATGTATTATTGCTGATATCATCGTGCAGTTAAATATTTGGCGAATCATCATTGTTTCGGGTAAGCGAGCTCAAGTGCTTGCTAACGAAATTGTTCCTGGCTTGGGTTATGTTTTAACTGGCCTGATTTTCATTGGTGGTTTCTTCTTCAATATTGGCAATATCGGTGGTGCTGGTCTCGGACTTAACGTGCTATTTGGCATTGATCCTAAATATGGTGCAGTGATTGCTGCCGCAATTGCGATTATTGTCTTCGTTGTTAAAAACGCAATGACAGTGGTTGACCGCACTGTTCAACTTTTAGCCGTTGTCAAAATTGCAATTTTAATTTATATTCTAGCTGTCACTACAGTTCCGGTAGCAACCGCAATTCATCATACATTTATGCCAACACACATTAACTTTTATTCAATCGTGACTATTATTGGCGGTACTGTGGGTGGCTATATTTCCTTTTCTGGTGGCCATCGACTGCTGGAGGGTGGCGTTCATGGGAAGGAAAACATTAAGTATGTCAATGAAGGTGCCCTGACTGGGATCGGCGTCGCTTCTGTTATTCGAATCATGCTGTTTTTAGCTGGTCTAGCCGTGGTTGTTGCGGGGCATACCCTAGATCCCTCTAATCCAGCTGCTTCAATCTTTAAAATTGCTGCGGGTAACTTTGGTTATAAATTTTTTGGCTTATTGCTACTAGCTGCTGGGATGACCTCCACATTAGGATCGACCTTTACCTCTATTTCCTTCTTGAACTACTCACAAAATAAGCAATCATGGGTCAACAGGTATCGTTCAGCACTCATCATCATATTTATTTTAGCTTCTACATTGATCTTTTACTTTGTTGGTAGTCCTGCTAAAGTTTTAGTTGTCGTCGGCGCCATCAACGGGATGATTTTACCAATTGCGCTGGCTATTTTGTTGATTGCTTCGGCCAAGAAGAGTATTGTCGGCGATTATCATCATCCAAAATGGCTGACAGTTACCGGATGGCTGGTTGTGCTCTTTATGGCGTACGCTGCAGTCCAAACATTGATGACCATTAAACTGTAATATGACATCTATTCCGATAAACAGAGCCTTTGTAAGCTAATGCCATTAAAAAGAGCTTTAGAGTAGTGAGATAGTTAATAAGCTGCTTTAAACTAAAATTAACCCTTATCACAAAATGGATAATCTTTGTGATAAGGGCTAATTTTTCTTTTGAGGTGTTTGCCCCAGAGATTTCAAACCAAATAATTTCTATTCTCCTGCCGGTTCATTCAAATGATCCGGTTCCTTCAAAATCAGGTGTCCGGCAAGTGAAATAACTAGAAATACTAAGGCTACCAGGCACACACCATTCCATTTATCAATGCTCCAGGCCCAGGTCGCAAACATCGTGCCCAGAGAGCCACCGAGAAAGTAGCTAAACATGAAAACAGAATTGTTTCGGCTACTTTCTTTTCGATTCAATGACTGCACAATAGCCTGGTTAGAGACCTGACTGAATTGCGTACCAAGGTCCAGCAGCACAATGCCAAGAATCAGTCCAACCAGCCACTGACCAATCAGCCAGAAAAGGAGAAAGGCGAAGGCTGAAAATACAATTGATAAGCTAATCGTTAACTTTGGTGAACGGTGATCCACTAGATTACCAATGTATGGCGCGGCTAAGACGCCGGCAATTCCAAGTAAACCTAATAGACCAGCGACATTACTGCCTAGATGATATTGATCCGCTAGGTAAAAAGCCAGTGTCGACCACATCACGTTAGAGACGGCGAACATGCAAAAGCCGTTTAAAGACGACCCCTGCAGTCGACGCTGGGTCATAAATAGACGTGGTAGTGAACTGATCACGTTACCATAGCTTAATTTTTGGTGTCCACGTGGATCTCTAGGCATCCGTTGATGGACGATGACCAGCAAGATGACATCCAGTATTGCCGCAATGAGATAAATATCTTGCCACGGCATCACACTCCCGAGCAGACCGCTAAATGAGCGTGAAAGTAAAATCCCGGTTAATAAGCCACTCAAAACGGTTCCGAGTACCTTTCCTCGTTGCATGGCTGGCGCTAGGAAACCGGCGTAGGGGATAATAATTTGGGGTGCCACTGAGGTAATACCAATTAGGGTAGTAGCCACAGCGAACACCACTGCATTTGGCGAAATGAAGGCCACTAATAAGGCCAAGATCGAAAGGACCATCATAAACTGAATCAGATGATAGCGGTCGAAGATGTCACCTAACGGAACGATCAGTAGTAGACCAAAGGCATAACCAAGCTGAGTCAGCATTGCCAAAACACCCACCACAGCTTTGGACAGTTGAAAGTCACTGGCAATGAGACCTTCAATCGGTTGAATAAAGTTTAAGTTAGCAACGATTACACCTGTAGCAATCGCCATTAACAGCACGGTTCGACGTGAAATCGATCGTGGTTCTTCCATTTTTAATTCACTCTTTTCTCGTTTAATTCAGTTTGCAGAATGCTTAATTGTCGGAGAAAAGGACTTTCCGTGCGGACGATGAGCCAGTGAAATAGGCGGTAAGTCACGTGCATCCCTCGATTCTAGTCATTATTCGCGCAGTGTCAAAACAACGCCGAAGAAAATTAATAGGCAGCCGGCAAGAAAGCTAAGGTGCAAAGCTTCTCCAAGCACTAACCAGCCCAGTAGACTGCCAACAATCGGCTGAAAAAAGAAAAATAAGCCAGATTGACTAGCTTTCAGATAACGTAGCCCCTTGTTCCAGAGCACAAATGAAATAGCGGTAGAGACGATTCCAAGGTACAAGATACCGCTACTTACTTTAGCGGTTAGCAGAATTGGCCAGTCATAATGTGGGTAGATGGAAAAGACCATTGGTGTCAAGCCAATGATTGCAACGATGGTCGCAACTGTCGTGATTTGCAACGCCGAGTATCGGACGGGTACCTTCTTAAGCAATACCGACATTAACGCCCACGTCAAGGCGGCGATTACAAGTGACGCCACACCCAGCAATTGTGACTGTTTCACGTGAAACAGTCCGCCACCGGCAAACATCACGCCAATTGTGGCACTTACGACAGCCAGAATTCGTAGCTTGGTCAGCTTCTCGTTGAGGATCAACGCAGCAAACAGCGTCATGAAGGCCGGCGTTGTCGACGTGATAATTGAGCCTATCTGAGCGTTTGCCAGCATAGTACCCGTTTCTTGAAAAACGATACTTGCCAGTTGACCAATCAGGCCAATACTAATGAGTAACGGCCAGTCTCGCACTTTGATTTGCCAATGGATTCGTTGTTGCAAACAAAATAGCAGTAACGCAATAATACCAACGAGATAGCGCGACCAAACAAGAATCAAGGGCGGTACACTGGGCACAACAATTTTCACCACAACAAACATGCCACCCCAGATACTGGCTGCAATTGTGAGGTAGAGACTACCTTTCAGTTTTGATTTAGTTGATGGATATAATTCATTCATGTACTTTTCACTCCGTTTTTAAATTTAATTTGCATATCTAACAGAGGGAAAAGACCCTATGTTAGGAGTTAACCTAACATTGGTTGGTCGTTTTCAAATAATGATGAAAATAACATTTGAGCACCATCTTTCATGAAAGTTTGCACTCATCATTATAGCGATGTTAAAGGAATTTGTGAAATGCAAAACGGGCACGCTAACAATTTTAGCGTGCCCGTTTGTTTGAAATAGGACCAATATACCCCCCGGTAACTGGTCCTATCAAACAATCGTTTAATTAATTATCATCATCGTCATCGTCTTCTTCAACCAAGCCTTCCCAGGCTGTCTTGCCTAGTAAAGCTTGTAGTTGCTGGATGGCGTGGTTGTTATGAGCCAACAGAGTGGTGAGTGTTGCCGCTAATGCTGGCCGGTCTTCTTTTTGGGCGAGCTTGATTGCTCGGGTCACAAAGAGGTTTTCCGTACTGTAATCATGAGCTGTAAGGTTGACTAATTCGCTGGTTGATAAATATTTATTCCGACCATCTTCATCGAGCATTTTATATTCCGTGTATTCTGCAGTTGTCGAAGGCGGCAATTCATTTTCGTCCAGTAGCGCATCCGCAACGGTATCGTAGTCGGTACGAGCCTGGTCAATCAATGAATCGTATAGCGGACGAACAGCCGCGGCTTCAAAGCCCTTCATGAACCATTTAGCCTGGTGTAACTTAACGTCCATGATTCGCAAGTTAGCGACGATGTGTCCAGTCATCGCACCCGCAGTTGGGGTGTGATGGTCAATGTCAGCCTGTTTTACTTCTGCTTGATACTTCTCTTCAATTACATCACTTGCCATTATGTTAGTCCTCCTACTTTGATGCGACTTGGTCTTTGACTTTGATCTTCTTGACTTCGTAGCCTAGCTTATCAACGACCTTGCCCAGCTCCTCAGCTGAGACAACACTGTCATCGAAGTCGGCCTTAGCCTTGCTGGCATTGAACAGAACTTGAACCTTTTCAACACCGTCTTGATTTTCCAAACCCTTTTGAATCTTAGTCATGCATGATGGGCAGGTGAGACCATCTAGTTGTAATATTGCTCGTTTTGTCATAATAATGACCTCCTTGATTTCTTTGATTATCTATAGTTTAAACTGTTCTAATGCATTTGAAATTGACCTAAATCAAGTTGCCGCTAGTTTGTTGCGAATTTTTTGGTTGCTTGGTTGTTGGCAGCTTGCCATAACCAATTAAGCGCATCGCGTTGAAGATGACGACCAGAATGCTGGCTTCGTGGACAAACATCCCGCTGGCCATGTAAATGAAACCGGCGATCAAACCAATCAGTAGGAAGACAACCACGGCGATGGCGATGAAGATGTTTTCCTTGGTATTCAGGACGGTCTTCTTGGACAGTGAGTAAGCGTGAACCAGTGCTTCAAAGCTTGATTGCATCAGCACAACGTCGGATGTTTCAATGGCAACGTCGGTCCCACTTCCCATGGCAATACCAATTTGAGCGGTGGCGATTGCCGGACTATCGTTGATACCGTCACCGACAAATGCAACGTGACGGCCCTGATCCTTGAACTGTTTGATGTAGTCGACTTTTTCTTCTGGGAGAAGTTCGGCGTGCACTTCATCGATACCAATTTGTGAAGCTACGTACTGCGCGGTAATTTGATTGTCACCAGTGAGCATAACCAAGTGCTTGGCACCATGATCGCGAAGCGCTTGTAACTGTGCCTTGATGCCCGGACGAATGGTATCAGAAACCCCAAGGATCAATGCTAATTGACCATCCACAGCGACCATGACAACTGAACTACCAGTTTGTTGAACAGCTTGTAGATCTTGTTGCTGAGCAGTTGTCAGTGAGACATGATTAGCAGACATCAGTTTTAGATTACCTACAAGAACGTCGTGGTTAGAAATGTTAGCGGTGAGGCCTTGACCTTTGACCGTGCTGTTATCGGTCACGTTAAGTTGTTCGTAGTTTAAATGCTGCTGGCTCACGTAATCGGTGATTGCCTTACCCAGAGGATGATCGGATAGACGTTCGGCACGGGCCACCAGCGTCAAAGCAGTGGCTTCATCGTCAACATAACTTTTAACAGCGGAGACAGCGGTATTACCAAGGGTCAGGGTACCAGTTTTGTCAAATACAAAGGTGTCAACCTTGGCGAAATCGTCCATCACTGCGCCACCCTTCAACAGGATGCCGCGTTTAGCACCATTACCGATACCAGCCACGTTTGAGACCGGCGCGCCGATGACTAAGGCACCAGGGCAACCTAGAACGAGGACGGTGATAGCGGTTGGAAAATCACGGGTGAAGAGGTAGACCAGTACAGCGATGATCAGGACAGCAGGTGTATAGTACTGGGCAAATTTATCAATGAACGATTCGGCAGGGGACTTTGCGTCTTGGGCGTCTTCAACCAGTTCAATAATTTTACCAAACGTGGTATCTTCGCCGACTTTAGTTGCTTCTACAGTCAGGGTTCCGTTGCCTAGGATCGAACCGGAGAAGACGTCGTCGCCCTTGGTTTTAGCAACGGCTTTTGATTCACCGGTGATTACCGATTCATCTAAGTAACCGGATCCAGAAACAACTTTACCATCAACCGGAACGGATGCACCAGTTTTAACCAGCACGTGGTCGCCTTCGTCAACGTCGTCAATGTCAACTTCTTCTTGTGAGCCATCAGTATTTAATAACACTGCTGTGGCAGGTGCCATTTGCGTTAATGACTTGATTGACTGACGGGTCTTTGAAAGGGTCCGTTCTTCCAAATAACTTCCGAAGAGAAACAGGAAGGTGACGATGGCTGATTCATTATACTCACCAATGATGAAAGCACCGATAACGGCGATGCTGACCAGCAGTTCAATGCTGACTACTTTCACTCGTAATGCTTGGTAAGCGTGAATCATAATTGGAACCGCCGCAATGATTGAGGCTAGGATAAAGGCCCAATTATAAATGACCATTGAATTGAAAAGGTATTTACCTGCAAAACCAAGGACGATCAGAATGGCACTGATCAAGGTGATCTGCGTTTGATATTTTTGAATAAATCGTTGAAATTTCATTTCTACCGCTCCTTTAATCATTTGATTGTCTTAAGTTTAGGGCGGAATGGCGCGAAGTGAATTGACGTGGGTCAAGTTAACGCAATTTCTTTTAAAAAGTTTTGTTCAATGAGCTTCCAGACTTGATTAAATCTGTGATTTCCCCCAAAATAAACAGCGATACTAATTTGGGGAGAAATGTTATGCGTATAGAGATTCCAGATCAAATTGTGAAACAGCTTAAAATTAACGAAACCGGACGCGTTAAATTAGAATTACGAAATAATGACGCGGTGCTCACGACCAAAGACAGTGAACAATCGCTCTTTCAGCGGATCTCTCTGTGGTGGTACCTGTTGCCAGCATTGCTGAGTGCCGTGGCGTTCAACATTTTTTATGCGGTTCAAAATCGCAATCAGATTCCAATGAGTGGCAGTAATTCCTTTGCATCGTGCGTGATCTTTGCAGGTGTGCTGATTGGCACCATCATGTTTACCATCTTTTTTATTCGTGAGCGGCGCAACCAGACGAACACTTTTTCAGCCAATATTTATTGGCGAAACTTCCCGGTCGTGATCCTATCATTTGCGCTGATTCTGGCGGTGGGATTACTGGGAGTATTCTGGCTTTTTGGGACTATTTTTAAGGACGTTTCTTTTGACCGTTTAACTTCTACCATTATTTTCTTTATTTTCGAAGGCATCATTAATTACATCATGATCTACGCGGCTTTCGCCTTATCATCGCGGACGTTGATTAGGCTCTTTACCCTAGTGATCGTTGGTGGGGTGGTGATCTCCATGGCAACTAACAGCAGCCTGCTTTGGTGGCAGCATAACCTGAGCTTTTTAGGGACCAAGTTAGCGACTAATAGTTGGCAATTTAACATGACAGTGATGTTTTCTGCTCTGATATTAATTGCGATGATCGATTACATCTTTGTCTCCCTGCATGCTAATTACCCGCATTCACTCCGTTTATCAACGTTACGGGCTATCTTGACAATTATGGCTGTGGATTACGGCGCGATTGGCTTTTTCCCCAATAATGCGCAATTCCATTTGTTGCATGATCACTTGGCTAAGGTACTGGTTTACTTCATTATTTTATTGATTATTGGTATTCGCTGGTTGCTGCCAGGAATCTCAAAACAGTTTTTACACATCTCTTACACCATTGGAGCCATCTTAATTGCTGCTGAAATTGCGTTTAAGGCGATTGGCTACCTCTCGCTAACGGCGTTTGAAATCATTGGGTTTATACTTGCCTTTGGCTGGGTACTCCTGTTATTGCAAATGCTTCAGGAACTGATTGATACCGGCACACGAGTCTTCTACGTGAAAATTGAAGATGGCACTAAGCAACCAGCTTCTACTGTTACTGAAACCGAACCGGTTAAGGCACAAAAAGCGGCTTCAAAAGCCACACCAGCCGATTTGAAATCAGAATGAGATGCTATTTTCATGGTAATTTTGTAACGAATGAGGGACTAGTCGATCTAACGGAAGAGAGGGAACGGTAGTGAAGAAGAAACACGGATTGATAATGAGCACGATAACTTTAGTGGCAGCTGTGATCTTAGTCGGTTGCGGGAAGGGCCATCAGCAGAGCAGCCAAAAAAGTATTTCGCTGATGCAGACCTCCGACTTAACTAGTTTGGATAACACTAATCAAGCGACCATGCCTGAATTCAACACGCTGACCAATATTTCAGAGGGCTTATACCGGCTGAACGACAAGGATCAGCCGGTTGCAGCCATGGCAACCAAAGTTGAGAAACCGTCTGATAATGGTTTAAAATACACGTTTCATATTCGTAAAAACGCCAAGTGGAGTAATGGTGATCCGGTGACGGCTGCAGACTTCGAATATTCGTGGAAGCGGTCACTGAACCCAAAGAATAACCCGGTCTACACATATGTATTTAGCGGTATCAAGAATGCTGATGCAATTATTGCTGGGAAGAAATCTTACCAAACCCTAGGCGTTAAGGCGACTGGTACTAAAACGCTGACGATCACGTTGGATCACCCGATGAACTACTTTAATAAACTGGTGGCGATGCCGGTGTTTATGCCACAAGATAAGAAGTTTGTGGAGAAAATTGGCAGTAAGGCTTATGGTACCAGTGCCAAGAATACGGTTTCAAACGGGGCTTTCAAGATCACCGGCTGGACGGGGACTAACTCCACTTACACGTTGGTGAAAAACAACTACTACTGGGATAAGCGGGCAATCAAGCTGAGCCAGATTCACTATCAAACGGTTAAGGACGCTAATACGGCGCATAATTTGTTTACTAAGGGACAGCTGGACGACGCCACAATTTCGGGCGTGACTGCAAAAAGTCTGCAGAAGGACCGTCATTTAAAGCGGGTGCCAAAGGCTTGGACCTATTACCTGCAGTTGAATCAACGTAGGGGGCAGCCGTTAGCTAATCAGAAGCTGCGTGAAGCCATTTCGTTAGTGATCAACAAACAGCAATTAGCCAGCAAGGTACTGGCTGACGGTTCCACGGCTGCTAGTAGCTTTGTCAGTCCAAGAACCGCCACGGATCCCACGACAGGGCGTGATTTCAGTAAGGAGACCAGCACCACTTATCGGCCAAATGTGAAGAAGGCGCGTCGCTTGTGGGCTGAGGGACTTAAGGAAATCGGCAAAAACCGTGGGACAGTTAAAATGTCGATCATTGGCGATGATCAAGATGTCACCAAAAACGTTGCTCAGTTTCTCCAAAGCCAGATTGAAGAGAATTTGAAGGGTGCGAAAGTAGATATTAATAATCTGCCGGATAAGGGTTTTGCGGACCGTAAGACCAATGGCCAGTTCACGATGAGTCAGTGGTACTGGTTAGCTGATTTTGCTGACCCAATCAACTATCTGGGGATCTTAACTTCAGGTAATGCGATGAATCCAGGACATTACAGTGATCAAACCTATGATCGACTAGTTAATGAGGCGAAGGCTGCCGGCACTCAGGCTAACTATTGGAAATACTTGCGGCAGGCCGAGGGTCGGTTGCAGGATCAAACGGGCATCATTCCACTGTATTATGTAAAGGAATCTCATTTGGTCAACTCTAAGCTGACTGGGGTCGCCTACCACGTGGCGGGATTCGCTGATTATACGCGAGCCCGACTAAAATAGGGCGGCATTTATCAGGAGTGCAAGAGTGTGATAAAGCCCGGTTATTAATGGAAAGTTTCTTGACCGGAAATGCGCAAATTAGTTAATATTTTGTGTGAAGAGGTCATGGCTTGATTCTTGTATTTTACAGGAATCAGGCTTTTTGTTGTCTGCCACATGTCTGAAACTAACGTCGAACTGATGAAAGTGGTTTCGAGGTGTGCTCAGTACCAGCAATATAGACCGAAAATTAGTCAGAATTGGCTAAATGAGGTTTACATTCGAAACAAAATTCTCTAACATAATACTCAGTGACTTTTAATCTAAAGAGAGAAGGGGTGCGCGTGACTGAAAAACATAAGGGAATCGCCTTTGCCATTATTGGCACCACTTTTTGGGGCATGTCAGGGGTGACCGCCCAGTATTTGTTTGCCGACCAACCCGTTGAACCAGCTTGGCTTGTTGGGGTTCGGATGGGAATCGCGGGTGTTTTGCTGGTGGTTTGGAGTCTCTTTACTGATTTTCATGAAGTCTTTGCTATTTGGCGGCACTGGCGCGATTGGGTTCAACTGATTCTATTTGCGATCTGTGGCATGATTCCATCTCAGTACTGTTACTTTATGGCGGTCAAACACGGAAATGCACCAACGGCGACGATCTTACAATTCTTAGGACCGTTATTCATTATCATTTATTTAGCCTTACGCCACTTACGCTGGCCCCGGCGCATCGACATGATCTCCATGGCAGTTGCCTTATTCGGTACATATTTACTGGTCACCAAGGGCCAGTTCGATAGCCTTCAACTTGCTCCGGCTGCCGTTTTCTGGGGTGTATCAGCAGGGGTTGGCCAAGCACTTTATACCTTGATTCCGATCCGACTTTTACGTCAATACGATGCCAAGGTGGTGACGGGGTGGGCCATGATTATCGGCAGCTTGGTATTTTTGCCGCATAACTTGTCGCAGCCCTTACCGGCGCTAAATGCAGTTGGGTGGGCAGGCGTGCTATTTGTCGCGACTTTTGGTACGATGTTTGCCTACCTATTGTACTTGCAAAGCCTAGATTATATTCTGCCTGCCACAACGGGAATGCTGAGCTCATTTGAGCCCTTAACCGCAACGGTGCTTTCCATTATCGTATTGCATACCGCCTTTGGTGTTCCAGAGATGATTGGTGGTGCCATGATCCTGGCCACGGCCTTCTTGCAGGCAATGGCGGTTCGTGGGCCGCACCCAACTACCCAAAAGACTGGTTAAGTTTATCTTCTAAAAAGTACGGTTTGAAACTTACTTGTGAATTAATTATTATTGGATGGTGTCAAATATTCATGACTTTTCTCGAATGCATAGGTGACGTGAGTATGTTAGTCACGTGCATTTCTGCACGTTAGTTACTTTGCAGGGTTTATTGCCGCTTCCTTTTGAAAGTTTTGGCTACTATCTTTTCCATCAAGACTAGTTTTTCACTTTTGGAAGTTGATTGAAGCCGGCACCGGTAGATTATGATGGTATCTTTACCAGAAAAATAGAACCCCTTTAAACCCAAAAAAGCCATACCAGTTTTCTACAATGGAATTTGCTGGTATAGCTTTATTTTTTTAGACAAACCCAGTAAGCAACTTCAATGCCAAGCCCTTAGAGTTTGGGTCAGTTAGTCTTGTTCTTAATTCAACGTCTAAACTATCAGTCCAGTCGATGATCAGTCTCATTTCAATTTTAATAAAAAGCTTGAGCTCCCTGTGGCGTGGCGATAATAATCGCAAAGACAATCAAAACCACGCCGATCACCGTGCATAGCCACGTGCGGCCGGGACTTCGCGTAATTTTTAAAGCGTAGTAAGTTGTTCCAGTTCCCAATAGTGCAGACGATAGCATAATCCAAAAGCCCATCTAATGCCGCCTTCTCTCCGTTATTCAACCCATATTTTAGCATCAGTGAGACGACGGCGTCTGGAAAGTTTCTCTTAAGAAACCGTTCGATTTAAAGAAAACATAAAAAGTGATGAACACTACCCAAAATGTTGACTGTATGACATGATGATGTCATCAGAATTTTGGGTAAAATTCATCACTTTCTTAATTTTTAATTAGAGGCTGCAAAGGCAATTGTGCATTTTTATACTTTACCGGCCACTGTTTACTTGTGCTGTATCTGTTCGCTCTTTGGCCAGTGTTTTGGTACTAGACATCAGTAAGTTCAGGATGATTGCACTAATGGCAGCGATGGTAATCGGTGAGCCTAGAAGATATTGCAACATCTGTGGTGCTTCATTGACAACTTTGCTAGGAATCAAAACGAGTGCCATGGTCAAGACGATTGGAACACCAATGATATAAATTGCACTTTCGCTGGTGCTGAGGTTTCGAATGACATTCAAACCATTTAACATGATGATGACACAAATGATGGAGTAAACGCCACCGATTACTGGTGCTGGTACTGCCGCAAAGAATGCGGAAAGCTTTCCACAAAATCCAAGGATAACAAACCAGAGACCAGCTGAAACGAAGACCCGTTTACTGGCAACACCAGTGATTGAAACCACTCCGGCGTTAGTGGAATACCCGGTCATTGGAGTGGCACCTAAGAGTGCTGAAATCAAGCAACTTAGACCTTCACCAATAATCCCCATATTCCACTGTTTATTGGAAATTTTTTCACCCGTAACGGCACTCATCGCAAACCAGGTGCCGGTCGTTTCGGTTGTGAGCACGAGGTAAATAACCACGAAGGTGAGAATGGCTGGTAATGAGAAATGCAGGCCGTAATGCAGTGAAGTAAATTGCGGTAGGCTAAACCATGGTGCGGACTGGACGGATGACCAGTCGAAGCGGCCCATTAACGTTGCAGCAATCGAGCCGGCAATCAGTGCAATGACAATTGAACTGACTTTTAAAACCTTTTTGAGCTGCGGAATCCGAATGCTTAAAATAATTGCAATGAGCATGACGACAGCGGTGATACCAGCAATAATCATATTAGAATTAACATTGCCAGATGCTTTAAACACGTTATCGTTGAGGGCACCGGGCAGTAGTGAGAGACCAACACAGGTAATGATCGTTCCCCCGACGATTGCCGGTACCAGTTTGTTAATGACCTTTTGAAAGACGCCAGAAAGGCCGAGTGCAATGAGTAAAAATGACCCAACAACTAGCGAACCGAGAACGGTCGCCATTCCTCCATGTGCGCCACCATTGGCCAGATAAATTCCGGCCACGGCGCCCACAGGCACGAAGGATGGTCCTTGCGACACGGGTAATTTCATAAAGAAACGTGTCTGCAAAATCGTACCGATCCCACAAGCGATGAACGCGGCTTGCAGGAAGCCCGTTTTTTGTGCAACGGACATCGACAGCAGACCAGCCATGATGATCGGCGCAACATAAACGTCCATTGCTAGAACGTGTTGCAAACCGAGAATACCAGCTTGTCCAACTGGTACTTTATCGTCTGGTCCATACAGTAAACCATTTTGTTTCTGAGTCATGTTTTGTTATTCTCCCTTTGTTTTGTGTTCCTTGAACGTCGACTTGATCAATCGTCTGCTTAGTCGTTTGATACATCTATTGATTCAAAGATAGCTGGTCACACTGTCAGGTGGAATAGGGGTGGGCAAGTGTACCAACGGGTCAGGCAGCTAAGTAGCCGGTCTTAAAACTGCCTGAACTAGGTCGCTACTCGTTTAAGCATTTGGATAATGAAAGCACCTCACTTTATTGAAGAATTATGAAAGAATTGAAAAGAGCGAATAATCATTTGTTAAGAAAGACTATTATTCGTGCAATTGCTTTGACAGCTATTATAAGCACTATCTATAAGGGTTTCAATGGATTTTCACGAACATTTTGCAATTCTCATAATTTGTCCTGAAAATATTCATTTTAAAAATTTTTGACACCGTTTTCGATACTGGCAGTAAGGGTTTAACCAAAATGAATAAATCAAATTTATATTCATTGCTTGCATGATTAACCAAATTAGATTAGAATAGGCTCTAATCAAATTTTAATTATTTTGTCTTGTGGCATATGTGCAAGGAGGTTTGCTTATGGATCACGCAACAAAACGAACGGAGCGACAAATTGCTGCCAATATCTTAAAGGGCTCGTTAGGCAACATGATTGAATGGTTTGACTGGTATGTCTACGCATCGTTTGCAATTTACTTTTCCGCTGCTTTTTTCCCAGCTGAAAACAAAACGGCTGAACTGTTATCAACCGCAGCGGTTTTTGCGGTGGGCTTTCTCATGCGTCCAATTGGTTCGTTTGTTATGGGGCGGTTTGCTGATCGAAAGGGGCGACGAGCATCACTGACGTTGTCGGTTTCCATTATGGCCGCTGGTTCCATGGTCATTGCCTTGACACCAAGTTTTAAGGCAATTGGCGTTTGGTCGCCAATTATTTTAGTCGTCACACGACTGTTTCAGGGCTTATCCCTGGGAGGTGAATATGGGACCTCAGCGACGTATCTTTCTGAAATGGCTTCGCCAAAGCGCCGTGGATTCTATTCTTCATTTCAATACGTCACTTTGATTTCTGGTCAGTTGTTCGCTTTATTGGTTCAAATCATCCTGCAAAAAGTTCTGACCAATGCGCAGCTCTTTGCCTTTGGCTGGCGAATTCCGTTCGTTGTTGGTGCGTTTGGTGCACTTGGTGTCCTTTGGTTACGTCTTTCCATGGAAGAGTCAGATCAGTTTAAAGCTAAAAATAAAAATAGTGCCAAAGCAGGTACTTTGACGTTGCTGGCTAAGTACCCCAAACAGTTCTTTACCGTAATGGGCTTAACTTTCGGCGGAACGATTGGCTTTTATGCTTTCACTACTTATCTACAGAAGTTTATGATCACGACGACTGGTTTGAACACACGGTTAGTTTCAGTAATCAACTTCTTTGCGCTATTGATCATGTTGATCATCCAGCCAATCTTCGGGCACATCTCTGATAAGATTGGCCGCAAACCGTTACTGATGTGTTTTGGTATCGGTGGAACAATATTCACCGTGCCGATTTTCTCATTATTGGCACATGTTCACACTGCATGGGCAGCCTTCGCACTAATGCTTTGCGGGCTGGTGATTGTTTCTTGCTATACTTCGGTCAACGCGATCGTTAAAGCGGAACTTTTCCCCAGTGAGATTCGGGCTTTGGGGGTCGGCTTTCCGTATGGCCTAACCTGCGCGATCTTCGGTGGAACTGTCGAGTATGTGGCGCTATGGTTACGCTCTGCGGGTTTGGAATCGTTGTTCTACTACTACGTTGCATTTGCCGCGTTCGTTTCACTGATCGTATACTGGCATATGTTGGAAACCTCGACTGCGTCTGAGATTAATGTAGACAGTGTGACTGATGCTGAACTGCAGAGCACCCAGGTTGAGGGTCGATAATGATTTCTGTAATGGTAGTGATGTTTTTTAAAATCCAGAGTTATTCTTGTCATTAGACGCCGTTTCACGTCATTGGTTGTAGCTAGAAAAATTGAATAAGAAAGGGCGATTCTATTTCATTAAAGAATCGCCTTTTTAGCGCAACAAAAAAGTCCTGCGAATAGATTTCGCAGGACCCTCTCTTTAAGTATCAGCTAGTTAACTGAAAGCTCCGTAGCTGATGCTTCAAGACATATTCCGTTGCTCAAAGCATCACCCCCTTTTTGAATTATCAGTATCATACAATATCCAATTTAAAATGTCAATAACTTGTTCTCAATTTAATTGCGGTGATTGTAAGCATAAAAGACAATCTGGATTAGGCTTAAAAAAGCGATTTTTGCCTGCTGCTTATTACCAAAAAGGTAATATTCAGGCCTTACAGCGCACAATCGGTCAGCAGAGATGCAAAATTTAGATTTTGATAGCTAGTCAAACTCCTCATATTCATTTGGATCCTGACCATCAACTCGACCATCAGGTTTTGACAGGTCGTTAATGATCTTGATTTCCTCTGGAGTCAGACGAAAATCGAAAATATCAAGATTTTGCCGCTGGTGAACTAAGCTGCTGGACTTTGGAATTGGCACGATACCTCGTTGGGTGTGCCAACGCAGGATAATTTGACCAGCGTTCTTTTGATATTTTTCGGCTAGCTCTTTAATTGCTGGCTCCTGGAGTGCTTTACTGCCACGGCCTAGTGGACTCCAGGCTTCCGTCACGATACCACGGTCAGAATCCGCCTTCAGGCCAGCTTCGTTATTCCAGTACGGATGGACTTCAATCTGGTTAACGGCTGGAGTAACACCAGTTTCCTTGATCAAGCGGTCTAAGTGTTCTGGTAGAAAGTTTGAAACACCGATCGAATGGATCAGACCTAATTTTTGTGCGGTGATCATTGCCTGCCACGCCTCAACGTAATGGTCACGTTTGGGCAGTGGCCAGTGGATCAAGAAAAGGTCGAAATATTCCAGTCCCATACGCGCCAAGGACTCTTCGATCGCATTTAACGCATCATCATATTGATGGTACTTTCCAGGCAGCTTTGAGGTCACAAAGAATTGCGAACGTGGGATGCCACTCTGGCGAATTGCTTTGCCAACGATACCCTCATTGTCGTAGTTTGTGGCACTGTCTAATGAACGATAACCGTCGCTGATTGCCGAAAGTATTTGGTCGACCCCATGGCCACCGCGAATTTGAAAGGTACCAAAACCCAACATAGGTAGTTTGTGACCGTCGTTTAAGATTGTGTATGGTATAGTCATTTTTTAACCTCCTTGCACTGTTAACTCATTCATTATAACTTTTAGAGCTGACTGTAAGTCAAGCTGGATGCAGAGAATTGGGTGGATGAAAAATCCAGTTTTACCCGTGGTGACTTATTTTGGCTCTTCGTATTCATTGGGATCCAAGCCTTCGATTCGTCCATTTGGTTTTGTAAGTGCACTGATTGACGCAAGTTCTTCAGGCGTTAGTCTAAAATCGAAGATCTCAAGATTCTGGCGCTGATGGATCAGACTGCTGGACTTAGGAATTGGGACCACACCTCGTTGTGTGTGCCAGCGCAGAATAATTTGGCCAGCATTTTGATGGTATTTTTTGGCTAATTCTAAGATCACTGGTTCTTTGAGTGAGTCGCTGCCACGTCCAAGCGGACTCCAGGCTTCCGTGACGATTCCTCGTTCTTGGTCAGCGTGCAGCACGGCATCGTTGATCCAGTACGGATGCATTTCAACCTGATTAACTGCCGGTGTTACCCCGGTTGCATTAATTAGACGGTCTAGGTGTTCGGCCGTGAAGTTTGAGACACCAATGGTATGAATCAAGCCTAGTTTTTGGGCGGTGATCATTGCTTTCCAAGCATCAACGTATTGATCACGCTTAGGATTAGGCCAGTGGATCAGTAACATATCAAAGTATTCAAGTCCCATGCGTGCTAGCGATTCTTCAATGGCTGCTAGTGCCAAGTCATACTGGTGATATTTCCCGGGTAATTTCGTAGTGATAAAAAAATGGCTACGGGGCAGACCGCTAAGTCTAACAGCTTTACCGACGATCCCTTCATTGTCATAATCAGTAGCGGTATCGAGTGAACGATACCCATCGCCGATTGCGGATAGGATCTGCTCAATGCCCGCAGCACCCTGAATCTGAAAAGTTCCTAGGCCAAGCATGGGTAGCTGGTGACCGTCATTTAATAAAATCGTTGGAATAGTCATTTCAATGCCTCCTCGAAAGTTGACGATGAGGTTATTATAACTTGTTGAGTGCGCTATTAGTCAAACATTTCGAGCTATTGGGTAGGGTAAGTCTTTAATGCGTTCAGGCTTTTCAAAAACCCCAGAAATGCCATCAGTGTGGCCGTTTACAAGCGTCAAATTAAATAGTCGTTGACTGGGTAGACAGCCAAATCTATACTTTGGATGAAACATCGGTTAAGTATTGAACGACACCGCTAATCCGACTTTTTGGGAGGGGAAGATCATGGCTCAGTCGGTTATCCATATTAAGCAACTGGAGAAGAAATTTGGAAATTTTCAGGCGTTAAGAAATATTTCCTTTGATGTCAACCCAGGCGAAGTCTTTGGCTTCATTGGTCCTAATGGTTCGGGAAAATCAACCACAATCCGTATTTTACTGGGGATTTTGAAAGCTAACGGTGGTTCAGCAACAATTTTTGGAAAGGATGTTTGGCAGCAGGCCGTACAGATTCATGAACGGATTGCATATGTTCCCGGTGACGTTTATCTATGGCCGAACTTGACGGGTGGTGAAATCATTGACTTTTTACTGAAGCTCAATCACCAACATCATTCAGCTCGGACTGACGAATTAATCAAGGCGTTCGAACTTGACCCGCGAAAAAAGGCCCGTACCTATTCAAAGGGTAATCGGCAAAAGGTGGCCTTAATTGCCGCTCTGTCTACTGAAGCGGAGTTATACATTTTTGATGAGCCGACCAGTGGATTAGACCCGTTAATGGAAGAACTTTTTCAAAGCCACGTGTTAGAGCTGAAGAAACAGGGGAAAAGCGTGCTTCTTTCGAGCCATATTTTGTCTGAAGTGGAGCGCATGTGTGATCGAATCGGGATTGTTCGGGCAGGAGAAATCGTGGAGACTGGCACGCTTAATGAGATGCGGCAATTGACACGTACGCAAATTACGGTGCAGACGCAACACTCTTTAGATCCAGTCAAGATTTTAGCTGGGATTCATGGTTTTACCCCGATTCCAGAAACACTCAATAAAGCGACCTTTGCCGTTGACACCTCCGAGCTAAACCACGTAATGGTGGTGCTCGCACAGCAGGGGATTGAGGCATTGCAGTCCATGCCACCAACTTTAGAAGACCTCTTTATGCGGTACTACGATCATGCCGAGGGGGATGATAGCCATGAGGCAAAGTGATCGTGTTGCACAAACTGGCTACTTGACCAAGATGTTTTTACGTCGTGACCGTTTTGCCATTCTGATCTGGTTATTGGGTATTATTGGCCTCATCGCGGCTGGAGCTGAGAAAATCGTCGGTCTCAGTGGTGACGCCGCACAAACTAACTCGTTGGTAACGGCCTTACAAACACCATCCATGGCCGCATTATTTGTTCCCCTTTCTGGGGCCACAGCCAGTACTGCAGTTATCTTTGCTGCCTCCATGGTTGTTTTTACAGGACTAGTGTCTGCAATGATGAATATTTTCTTTGCTGTTCGGAATACGCGTACTCAAGAAGACAATGGTGTTTTGGAGATGATCCGTGCACACAGTGTTGGCCGCCAGAGTTCATTACTAGCCACAGTTTTCGAATTATTGCTGGTAAATGGGCTGGTGGTTTTGCTATCTGGGTTCACATTACAGTTCATTAATATGAAGGGTAGCGACACTGCGGGCAATTGGCTTTTTAGCATTGGCATAGCTGTTCTTGGGATGATGTTTGGGTCACTTTCCCTTCTGTTGGCTCAGTTTGCCAGTAATGCGCGGGGTGCGACAACGATGAGCTACGGCTTGCTAGGAATCTTGTACGTTGCTAGAGCGCTAACGGATGTTAGAAATGTTAAATACACTTGGTGGACCGTTTTTGGCTGGTTGGAAAAAGTTGACCCGTATGGCCATAATCGACTGATGCCTGTCATCTACATGCTGGGTCTAGCACTGGTGATGTTAACAATTACCTTTTTAATCAGTGCAAAAAGAGATCTCGGTTCAGGATTATTGCCTGACCGTCTCGGCCACCGTAGAGCCAATGGATTCCTGATGGGTCCCATTAGTTTAATTTTTCGACTGGAGAAGACCAGCCTAATTGCGTGGATCGTTGGGTTAGCTGTTTTTGGGCTTAGCATGGGCACGTTGTTCGATACAATTGGCGACATGATTCATAACAGTCCAATGGTGGCTAAAATTATTGGACCGGCAGCAGCAGCTTCTGCTGGCCGAACCGCAACTTTGCAGTTTGCAGCGATGATGGCAGTAATAATGGCGATTGGAGCAAGTGTCCCAGCGATATCGACAATGCTACGGCTAAACAGTGATGAACAAAAGGGTTGGCTAGAGTCAATTCATGCCCGTGGCATTTCGAGATGGCATATATTTGTTGCCTATACGTTAGTTGGAATAGTTGGTAGTTTACTGTCGTTGTTGGCTGGGACTCTTGGCATGGCCGTTGGCAGTCAGGGGACGTGGCAGGCATTTGCAATCAGCCGAATTTTGCGTGTCTTCTGGGGCTTTCTGCCGGCGAATCTAGTAGTAATTGGCATTGTGGCTGTTTTGTTGGGGTTGCTCGGCCGTTATCAACAGATTGCGTGGGTAATCCCCATCTACGCGCTGCTCTCCATTTATTTAGGTGGATTATTGGATTTTCCAGAATGGACGCGGAGATTGACACCGTTCGGCTGGATCAATCGGGTACCACTAAGAAATGTTCAGTGGGCTCAGGTGGGATGGCTGACAGTGCTGAGCCTAGGACTGATTTTAGTTGGCTACTTTTTATATCGGCGACGTGATTTAGTTGAAAATTAACTTAAGGAGCAGATTTCCCAGGAAATTGATTGACGTATTTCTCAACTGGATTTGTACCCTATGTAATATCTTTAAAATTGTAAATGTAAGTATCTAATTAAAAAGAACTGCCGGCAGACTGAAAATTTCTACTAGCAGTTCTTTTTTTATTACCCGTGAACTGGTTTAGCTCTGAAGTTATGTGTCAAATGTGGCCAGATCCATTGATCAGAGGTGGCAATTAAGATGCCATTACCGAAAATTGAGAATAGTGTCGCCAGGTTAACTGATAAGATTTGTTTCGTAGCAAAAAACGTGATAATAATGACGACTGCTGGCGGCACAAAGTCCAGCAATTGCGAAGCGGTGGCGTTGCCCTTGAGATATAGAAACCGCAAAATATTAGTAGTATCGTCGTTTGGATGCATGATGATATTTGCCCGCTGATAAAGCGAAATGCCTATGCAAAACAAAACGATCCCAAGACAACTGAAAATCAAGCGCATTATGACGGGTGTTCGACCGACGCCTAATGCTTCAAAGAGCTGCGCGGAATATTGAACGATGGTGCCAAAAAAAGCCACGTAGACAATTTCACCTACCAATCGCTTGCCATCAAAGTGGTGGATCAGCACCTGGTTTGTGATTGCGTTGATCACGCCAATAAAAAACAAGAGTAGTCCGAGACTGACCCCTGTCCAATTATTTAGATTTACTGCTGAGGCGGTCCACAGGCCACTTCCCATGTTGCCAGCAACGGAAAGCCCATTGCCGAATGCGTTGGCAAACAGACCAATAACTAGACCAACCCAGCGTTCCTTTAACGTATTTTTCACATTATCTACCTCGTTCTTCATTAGTTTAGCATGATGAGACGGAGGATGAAAACATGAATGTAAGCTAAATAAAAAATTTTTTTACATTTTGAAAGTTGAAGACGAGATAGGCAAAAAAATAACCGTCTCAACTTTGGCCAGTTGACGGTTATTTTATAACCTATAACGCCAGCGTCTGGAACGGTTCTGCATGGAGACCGTATTCACTTTCGCTCTCTTTTCTTCTTTTATCGTAGCTCCTAAATTTGACTTATGCCAAGACATATATTTGCTTGGATGATTAAGTGAAAATTAAGCGTGAATCACTGAGGATGGGATTCCAACCCTCATTGACTCCCACCTGCTTAAAAAAGAAAAGTTAAGGGGCGTTTAATTGCAACTGAAGAGTCATAATCGTAATAATGGCCAATTTTCCAAGTAGACTAATTTAACAAGATCTAAAAAAAGATGAGTGCCAATCTGGCAGTCATCTTTTCATTTCTGCATCTAATTTTTTCAGCCAACTCACATAGTTGCTTTCCCGTTCAATACCACGGCTTAGAGTTAGGTAATGACCGTAATGAGCTTGAATGGCGGTTTGATTTGGAAATACCGTCGTCATTCGGTGACGCAAATAGTTGCGCCGTTCAGTGCTTAATTCGAGCTGGCGACTGATCAATGGCGGCAAGAGTTTGCTATTTTGATCATCAATGAAAAATAGCTTTAGGGGGAAAAGTTCGTCATCATTAGCAGTTAAGGGTGTTTCGAGCCACTCGGTTAACACCTGTTCACCAGTTGTAGTTACTTGGTAATAAGTCTGATTTCGCTTGGAAGCCACTTTTTTACCTAATGCTAGTGGCCTGATCCAGCCGTCATCAGCCATTCGTTGCAGCTCAGGATAAATTTGACTATGCGATGCCGTCCAAAAGTCACTGATCTCATGTTTGAATTCCTGCATCATTTGGTAGCCCGTCATCTGTTGATTACTATGAATCAACCCCAACAAAATGTAAGGTAAAGTTCTTCTCTTCGGCATATCGAACGCTCCAATATCACTTATTATCCTTATTATGCCATGAATTGAAACGGGGGTAAATGCACTTGGCTACTTCTTCACACGCTTGTAATTAGCATCGAAGTAGCGACCTTCACGGATGTCATCGACAATACCATCGTAGGGTGCTTCCGAAATGACATCTTCATTGTTCTGACCTGCATCGCCTACATAGGTGATTTTAGCAAATTCTGGCACGACCATCTTGGGGTAAGTGTCATACTTCTCGCGTGATTCCTCCATTAGGTCAATGTGGTCATTTTGATAAGTCACCGTAATTTCTGGATGATCTTGAACCCACTTTGGGAAGAAGATGGTGCCGTGCATCTTGCCCTCATTAGGCAGGAAAACCAGTGCAACATCGGTGCCGGTTGGCTCAGTCCAGTCAACTTTATAGATACCGTCAGTCAGCATCACAATGTTGGCCTCTTGACCAGTTACCCAACGACCTGCAACCATGCCACCATGAATTCGATAATCCACGGTGTGATCATTTTTAGCATACCATTCATATTCCCAACCATTATCATAAGTGTAGATAAAGTGAGTCCCTAAAAAGTCGTCCAGTGTTTTAAACGTTTTTGCCATTTTGAATACCTCTTCTTAATTTGCTATGTCGATAACGACAATTAATATAATAAGTCGTTAACGACATATAGTCAAGAATTAAATCTTGAATTAATGTTGTTAGCTAGCTTTAGATTATGAGAATTAAATCGTTTAAAATTTGAAGATGTTCAGAATGCTTTTATATTGGGATTTATATGGTAACAAATCTGTATTTTAATGAGAAATAAAATTAAAAAATACTAATTTTTCCTTGACACGTAATTATGCGCGCGGCATAATATTCACCAGTTGTTAATACGAAGCAAGCGACAAGATGAGTAAGTTCTGCGTTGTCCATAGAGAGTCACCCAGTGGTGAAAGGTGATGTCAACGGTTAGCTGAAGATGGTCTTGATAATCGCTCTGTTGCTGAACCCTTGAGCTAGGTAGCAGCGGGAACTCCCGTTATAGAGTTAGGGTATGCGCTGACAGCAAGTACTGAATCGCCGTTAGTCAGTACCCAATGAGGAATATTCCCGCGAGGGGTATTCGAACTAAGGTGGTAGCACGATAAAATCGTCCTTTTATTTAGACATAAATAAAGGGACGATTTTTTTATTCCAAGCATGACTGAGGAGAGACAGGCTGATGAGTGAGCAAGTGGCAAATGCAATTGAATTGAAAGATATTTCGGTGACCTTTCACAACAGTGACCAGGCGATAGAAGCTGTTAAACACGTTGATTTGCAGATCAAGCGGGGGGACATCTACGGCATCATCGGTTATTCGGGAGCCGGTAAAAGTACGCTGGTCCGGGTCATCAACCTGCTGCAAAAACCAACCGGGGGTAAAGTGATTGTTAATCATCAAGAAATTCAGCAACTAAAGCCAGTTGAACTACGGCAGGCACGTAAGAAAGTTAGCATGATCTTCCAACATTTTAACTTGATGAAATCACGAACCGTTCAGGGAAACGTTGAATATCCGTTGCTGGGGACGAAGATCAGTAAGCGGGAGCGTCGGGAAAAAGCGCAGCGGTTGCTGAAGTTGGTGGGACTCAGTGAATATGCCGAAACCTATCCCAGTCGGTTATCTGGCGGCCAAAAGCAGCGAGTTGCTATTGCACGAGCGTTAGCGAGTGACCCTGAGATTCTGATTTCTGATGAAGCGACTAGTGCGCTGGATCCTAAGACGACCAAATCGATTTTAACTTTGCTCAAGCAATTAAATCAGGACTTGGGGTTAACGATCGTGCTGATCACCCATGAGATGCAGGTAATCAAAACAATTTGCCATAACGTGGCAGTTATGGATGCCGGTGAAATTATTGAACGCGGTTCGGTCGCCAAGGTCTTCACGGAACCGCAGCAGAAATTGACGAACGACTTTGTGGAAACATCAACGAACGTTAAAGAAGCAATCGAGCGGATCACCAGTACCATTCAGATCAGCGACTTTGCAGCCAACCAAGAGCTAATGTATTTCAACTTTATTGGTAATTCCACCAAACAAGGGGTGGTTTCCGAATTCTCACAAAAATATGGGGTGGACGTCAATATTCTGTTTGCTAATATCGACCAAATCGATGGCGAGAACGTTGGCTACATGATTGCAATAATTACTGGTGATTTGGACGTTTTCAATGATGCAATCGAGATGCTTCGGCCAGAGGGTGTTAAAACCAGAATTTTAACAAACGAGACGCTGCAAGGAGGTGATGGTCGATGAACGCAATTATGCCAAATGTGATGGCGATGAAGGGCCAATTTGTTCAAGCTACTTGGGAAACCATCTATATGACGCTGGCCTCGGCGGTGATTTCGGCCGTGTTGGGTCTGCTGTTCGGCGTCTTGCTGGTGATTACCCAACCGGGAGGAATATTAGAAGACAAGGTAACTTACTCCGTTTTGGACAAGGTGGTCAATCTGTTACGGTCGATTCCATTTATTATTTTGCTGGCAGTTATTTCACCCCTGACAAAGTTTTTAGTTGGCACCACTGTTGGTACTACTGCCTCATTGGTACCGTTGATTTTCGGTATCTTTCCGTTTTACGCACGGCAGGTTCAAAATGCGTTACTGGACGTTGACCATGGGGTAATTGAGGCGGCTGAGTCAATGGGGTCCAGCCCCACCGAAATCATTTTCCGCATTTATTTACGTGAGGGGTTGGCTGACATTATTCGGGTATCCATTGTGACAATCATTAGTCTGATTGGTCTGACTACTATGGCGGGTGCGATTGGCTCTGGTGGTTTAGGAGATGTTGCCATTAATATCGGGTATGCTCGGTTTGAAAACGACATTACTTTTACCGCGATGATCATCATTTTAATTATGGTTTTTGCTGTTCAACTGATTGGCGATTGGATTGTACGTCGGGTTGAGCGTTATTAAAAAATTTGGGAAGAAGAGGGCGCAAAGCAAATGAAGAAAAGTGTGTATTGGTTAATTGGCATTATTGTTGTGATCGTGTTAGCGGGCTTTGGTATTCACAGTGTCTCAAGTAGCCAAGCGGCTAAAACTAGTAAATCAAGTACCATCACAATTGGTTCTCAAGGCTCTGATATTGATATCTGGCAACATATTGCCAAGTCAAATGATGCTAAGAAACTGGGACTTAAAATCAAAGTTCGCAATATTGCGGATGGCGTCCAGTTGAATAAAGCGACTGCTGATGGTGATGTGGACGTTAATGCGTTCCAGTCCTGGTCATATTACTTAACCTATAACAATCAAAATAAGTCCAATAAGCTAGCTGCTTTAGGAACAACTTACATGGAGCCAATGGGGTTGTATTCTAAGAAATACAAGAGTGTTAAGGCGATTCCAGCTGGCGCAACCATCGCCATCGCGAACAACCCATCACAAGCTGCTCGGGGTTTGATCCTGTTACAGAAGGCTGGCTTGATCAAGCTGGATAAGAACTTTGGCTACGTGGGAACAATTAAGGATATTAAGAGTAATCCGAAGCACTTTAAGTTCAAGCAGATCGATGATACGACAGGACCACGGGTCATTAACGACGTGGACGCCGTACTAATTTCTAACACGGTTGCGTTGGAAGGCCATCTTCACGTCCTGACTGATTCAATCTATCACGAAAAAGTTGACCAAAGTACTAAAGATAACATCAATATCCTAGCCACCGCTGCCAAAAATAAGAACAACGCTAACTACAAGAAGCTCGTGAAGTTGTACCACAAGAAGGATATTCAAAAGTACATCAAGGATAAGTATTACGGCACCAAGATTGAAGTTAACAAACCGTTAAGTTACCTGAAGTAAACTGCATTTTAAAAAAGGAGATCATCAATTATGGCAAAAGTTGAAAGTTTTTCATTGGACCACACAAAGGTTAAAGCACCATATGTTCGTTTGATTACTGAGGAACACGGGACAAAGGGTGATACCATCAGCAACTATGACCTGCGATTGGTACAGCCAAATCAAAACGCCATTCCAACTGCTGGCCTACACACTATCGAACATTTGTTGGCAGGTCTGCTGCGTGACCGCCTTGACGGGGTGATCGACTGTTCGCCATTTGGTTGCCGGACTGGCTTTCATCTAATCACTTGGGGGACGCATTCCACTACCGAAGTCGCTAAGGCGCTGAAGGGTTCACTGGACGAAATTGCCAACAAGATCGAATGGAAAGATGTGCAGGGAACTGATAAATACAGTTGTGGTAACTACCGCGACCACTCACTATTTTCAGCTAAGCAATGGTCAAGAGACATTCTGGAAAAGGGCATCAGCGATGATCCCTTTGAACGTCACATTATTTAATCACAAACTCGATTAAATTTTCAGTATTAAAAGGAGGCTGCCAAAATGGCAAAATTAGCGATCGTTACGGGTTCAGGACAGGGTATCGGTGAAGGTATTGCCCATCGATTAGCCAAGGACGGTTACGCCATCGCTGTGGCAGACATCAACAACACAACTGCTGCTCAGGTTGCGCAGGATCTTAATGACGAGGGGTATCGCGCCAAGGCCTACCACGTGGATGTCGCACACCGTGATGAGGTGTTTGACCTAGTTGATGCGGCGGTGAATGACTTAGGCGAACTGGCGGTTTACGTTAATAACGCTGGCGTCGCCTTCATTGACAGTTTCGTTGATTCTGATCCGGCTGACGTGGAGCGCTTGTTGGATGTCAATTTGCGTGGCACTTACTGGGGGATCCAAGCGGCTGGCAAGAAATTCAAAGAACAGGGTCATGGTGGTCGAATCGTGAACGCTGCGTCGCTGGCAGGGTACGAAGCCTCAGCGCTTCAAAGTGCTTATTCAGCTTCCAAGTTTGCTATCCGTGGACTGACGCAGTCTGCAGCGAAGGAGTTTGCCAAGGATAAAATCACGGTGAACGCTTATAATCCGGGTATCGTGCGCACCAAGATGCGTGATGCCATTGATGAAAAAACAGCGGCAATCAAGCACGAATCGATTGCGAAACAGCAGGCTGATTGTCTGAGTGAGATTGCCATTGGACGAGAAGCGACGCCAGCGGATGTTGCTAAAGTTGTCGCCTGGTTCGTCAGTCCCGGTGCCGGTTATGTTACCGGCCAAAGTCTGCAGGTCGATGGCGGGATGAGGTTTCATTGAAGGATTAGAAAAGAAAACGCCTTGCGTAAATACAGTTTGGGGAGGAACTGCATCTACACAAGGTGTTTTTAGCGTTTATGCTTTCTGACTCACTTGCGGATCTCATCCAAAGAAACCACTTCTGGTTCTGAATCAGCCTTAGACTTTTTGGCTTCACCAAGCTCAAGCGCTGTCTTGTGAGTGACCTTGTTTAGGCGGTGTTCGAATGGTATGACATTCTTGGAATGGACCTGTAATAGTCGGCCAATGCTTATTGAACTGGCAGCGAATTTTAAGATTTGTTCCAAACCCTGGACGGCCCATTTTTCATTCAGTCCAAGGCAGTGACAATAAAAGTTTCGGGGGAGTTCTAGTCGAAACGAGTGCTTAGCAAATTGACAAAGTGTTTTATTAACGTCGTTTACGTCTTTTTTTCGCTAATTTTCGAGCGGCGTCAAGCGACATCCCCTGATGATGAGTGAGCGAGGCTTGAAGCAATTGCGGGTCTGGAGCCAGTAACGTTTTGAATTCGGCCTTCGTTAGGTCAAGTGCTTCACGACACTTATCGTACTTATTCGCGAAAGCCTCGATCTGCTTACTAGTTGGCGGTTCACTTTGGTCAAGTTCATGTTGAAGAGCAATCTGGAACCGTTTTTTAGTTGGTACCGCTACCTGACTATTAAGCAGATAACTAGCTGCGGAGTTCCAAAAATCGTTATCGCTTAAGGTACTTGGAATGTTAGTCAGCTTTGCTGCTTCAACTTTGGTATAGGTTGGTTTTACTGAGGAGAAGAACCAGTTGATACGGAAATTATTATAAGTCTCTGGCGTCTCTAAATTAAGCACATTACTGTCAAAGTCAATGAGATTCGTCAGATTGAAACCATCAGCCAACAGGATGGCGGCAACGTCATGTTCAGCTAAGAAAGCCGTTAAATTCGTATCAATTCCGTGGTTTGGTTTATTAAATACATAAGATAGTTTGACAATGAAATTTGAGTAATCAGTGTCATCTGGCGCAAATTCGTCACTAACATCAGCATATCCGTCATCAAAGTCATTAAAGGGTACAAGTTTATCGACCCAGTCAGAAAGAGCAGTTTGCATGGATTCATCCTGAGAAAGATGTTCTTGCCTGGCTATAAAGTCGACGAAGCGTGACATCACCTCGAAAGTATCCTTTACCTCTTGTGTCTTCATGTTGTGCCAAACTAAGTGCGAATCGAATAGAATCTGGGTAAATGCTTGACCATTCCATTTATGCGGGACACGGCCGGTTTGGATAAACATGTCATTATAAAAGTGGTTCAGAGTTGCTCTAACCTCCTTGACCGTCAGCTTAAAGCCTTTGGGGGTGTCTTGGAAATACAAGTCAAAATTATTCGTGAACGACTTAATCAGAGACTGTTCTTTCGGTAAAAATGGTACGAGGACGTCTGTTTGAATGGCAAAAGTCGTCGCTTGGTCTAAATCTTTGTGTTCACTTCGGGCTTGTTGGGTTTTTTCAAGCATTTCTTTGGGTCGAGTATTGGAGCCGAAAAGACGCTTTAACGTTTTCATTGTGTCGGCTGATAAGTAGCGCGGTTGCAAGGTCTCAGGATCCAAATATTGATAGCGTCCGTCATTGACCGGTTGAAAACCGAGGGATTCAATATCAATTTCAGCCGTGTTAAGTTCCATTTGGTCATGTTTTAAATACTGAAGGGCGGGGATGGACTGGTCACTGATGGCTTTTTCTAACTTGGATTGAACGGTTTTTACTGAGGAAACAACATCTAAAACAGTTTGGTGAGTGTTAAGAAATTGTTTCCTAGCGGTAGCTTCTTTCAAATCAATATCATCAATTGAGGCTGCAATTAGGATGCGGTCTATTAAAGTGGTTGAGTAGTCTTTGCCCGTTTCAAGCAAGGCATCCATGGCACTTTCGAAGGCGTCTGTTTTATATTCAGCATTCTTAGGGTACAAGCTACTTAAACTGTTTCTAAGCAGGTCGGCAACTGTATTCAGTGGCATTTGGAACATATGCATCTCATGGTAGATATCCTGAAGTTCTTCGAAAGTTGAATTTTCCGCAAATAAAAGCACGTCACTGATATGGGCTTGGCGATAAGATTCAAACTGATCGCTGTCTTTAATTGGTGGGACGTGCTGGATTTGCCGAAGCTTGGCAAGTAAATAGTAACTTTGAAAGCCCATACCAGCTCTAAAACGCATTGCAATGTTTCCCTCGAGCCGTTTTGGCAGCAGGCTAGTGCCCTTGATTTCGCCAATCGACATTAAGTAGGTCACATACTCACTCAAGATGGATAGCCAGTCCAACGAATACAAGCGCGCTTCGAGAAGTTCCCAGTATGGATCGCCGATAAGAATTATTTCTTGAGCGGCTTTTATTGTCCACGTGCGCGGATGCTGGCCCCAAATATCGTACATTTGACTGGTGAATTCAAGTAAATACTCGGGAGCCAGTTTCTTGACTTCCGGATTGTTTACAGATGATTGCTGAAAGGCTTTGGTTTTAAGAAAATCGGCGATGTTGTTTCTAGCATCGTTTAGTACCGATTCACGAGTAATTCTTTTTGGCATATTATCCTCCTGAAAGTTCTTCTGGATCAAGTATACGGGTTTTAACTAGAAAATAAAATGGGAGCTAAGACAGTAAAGTCTTAATTCCTTATTTTAAGTGAATGCAACATTCTTGATTGTAGCTTTTTGGTTATGAGTTGATCAGACATTAAAAATAGTTTAGTCAATTTGACTTAATTTTCTAGTAATTATGGCGAAAGTTAAACGGATCTTTGAATAGGCTGGTGACCAGGTGAAAATGCTAATGATATGTATTTAAAAGTGAGTACTTCATTGAAAAAAGTACCAGACAGGGCTCCGACCGGGGGACTGTCTGGTGCTTTTTGTAAAAGTTAGAACGATTTAATGTGACATACCGAAGCCAAAGTAATCCTTAAATTAGGAAAACGGCATTAAATCTGCTGTCATCAAGACAACTGCGAGTTTTAAAAATCGTTAAGAACGTTTATGATCATTCCCTTACCCTAGGAAACTTCAGAATCTTTACCATCCGAGGGTGAGTCACCTTTATCGCCGTCCCAGATTGCTTTGATCTTATCCGCAATTTCATCTTGAACGTCAGTATGCTGTTCCAGATAATCAAGGGCATTAGTTTGCCCTTGACCCATTCGTTCACCATTATATGAATACCAGGATCCGGATTTTTGAATCACATCATTATCAACAGCTAAGTTCAAAATGTCACCGGCCCGTGAAAGGCCGTGGCCAAAGAGGTTTTGAACTTCAATTTGCTTCAGGGGCGGTGCAACTTTGTTCTTAGTGACTTTGATCTTCACATTGGTGCCAATAATATCGGTGCCTTCCTTAATGTTTTCACGTTTACGAATGTCGAGCCGAACTGTTGCGTAGAATTTCAGGGCACGACCACCTGGCGTCACTTCTGGATTACCAAACATCACACCGATTTTTTCACGAATCTGGTTAATGAAAAGTAACGTGGTTTGCGTTTGATTAGCCATACCAGCCAGTGCCCGAAGTGACTGTGACATTAGGCGGGCTTGCAGGCCAACGTGATTGTCACCGATTTCACCATCAATTTCTGCCTTTGGCACCATTGCTGCTACGGAGTCAAAAACGACCATATCAATGGCACCGCTTTGAACCAAGTCATGAGCAATCTGAAAGCCTTCTTCGGCGCTCCCTGGTTGTGATAACAGTAATTGGTCTAGATTGACACCTAGAGCTTTGGCATAGGTCGCATCAAGGGCGTTTTCAGCGTCGATATAAGCAACGATGCCACCTTCTTTTTGCAAGGAGGCAACCGCTGTTAGTGCTAGCGTCGTCTTCCCTGAGGACTCAGGACCATAGATCTCCATGATTCTGCCGCGCGGGTAACCGCCACCAAGGGCATGATCCAGTGAAAGCAGACCGGACGAGAACCGTTCGATTTCTAGATTGGGTTTATCACCCATGCGCATCAAAGCACCTTTACCAAATTTCTTTTCAATATCATGCATTGCATGATCCAAGGCTTGTTTACGCTGTTTATCATCGTTTTTTTGAGTAGGGTCATCAGGATCGAATAAATGTAAAGCCATGAGATGCCTCCTTTTCGAACATACGTTCTAAAACTACAACTCTATTGTAGTCCATTTTTCAGGATAAACAAGCCTTCTGCAGTCGATTGTTTCATGTGGAACGTTTATGGCTCATGATTAGTACTGGGAAATTGATTATTGAAAATCAAGTGAAATTAGACACGCCCTTCTAGATTGTTTATATCACGTAGAAGGGATAATTCCTGATGAAAAACAGCCCTCAATTAACTAATGGGCAATGAAAAACGTTTGCATCAGAGTTGAAGGGCTGTTTTTAATGATTTAGTAGTAGATAACCGCAAATAATACCAAGCGCAATGACACCGTTGACGTGATCGAGGCGCTTGCCACTGTGATAATATTTCCTGCATTTGTCATATAACGGTTTTAAACTAGGCTCAATTTGTTTGCCATCTTCTCCCATGAAAAGACGAAAACGTTCAAGTGACTCAGCTTGCCGATGGATGCGACCAAATAACAAGATGATAAGCACACCGATAATGGTGAAAGCAATAATGGTCATTGCGTTAGAGACGCGTGCAGACAGGAAACTAGGTTGACCAAATAGCCTGGAAAAAACGGTGGCAAGTAGTACAAAAATGAAAATAATAAGGTTAACGAGTTCAGTTTGCCAGTACGAACGAAGATTTTGATGAAAATAGTTAAGTTCCTTCTGCATGTTTGCAACCTCTTTTCCGGAGTAAGACTCTTAAATATTATAGTCGATTAATAGGGTGAGTGGGGATGAAATCTAAAAAGTGTGGTGGAATGTAGTAACACACCGAGAGGCTAAAAAGGTGCCACTTGATGAATGACCAATTTTGGGAAATTCATCTAGTGGCACCTTTTGGCGAGAATCTGATTTATGTTATAAATTCAAATTCGTTGTGGTATTGAAACTTTGATTTATTCTTAGCAGTGTTTAAACGAAAAACTATAGTCGACCTAGGCAGCTCTAGATTTCAACCTGACTTTATTCTTCTTCGACTTGTTTGCTCAATGTTTTGGACTTCAATTCAGCAGTTTGATCGCTTGCAGCCTGCATTTTACCCAAAATAGCACGGGCAATTGGTCCGACAATGAATAGTTGTAGCGGCAGTGCCATGATGATGTTGAAGATCCATGCGTGTCCGTACGCAGCAAGGGAAACATGGCCAGCCATGATGATGCCGAACAGTGACATGCAGGTGACCATACCAATTACCATCAAAACTGAAATCGTGATACCAATCAGAACTACATTCTTCTTCATATAATCATTGATAATGTACTTAAAAGCCAGGCCCTTAGCGATTTTCCCCACAACCAGCATGTCAAGAATGACGGCAACAACAAGGCCACCGGGATATTCAACGAGCGTGTGCAATGGAAGGCTCTTTGTGAAACCTTCGACCAAAACAACATTGTAGCCCACCATTACGAGGACCATCAGGCCAGCCATAATGGCAGTGAAGACAACTTCTTCTTTAAAATTACGAGGCATTTCATTCTCCTATTCTTTTCACAATGCTGGTAACTATACACTAATGGGTGAGAGCGCGTAAGTTACGATTGTGTTACGAATTTGGAAGCGGTTGTGGGTTAATTATGCATGGAGGTTTAAAATGATGATTGATTGCGAAGGTTGCGAACTATAATTACATTCTCAGGATAGTTGATCCTTGATCGATCCATCAATATGCGGTTCTAAACAAGAGATGCAACTTTTTTCTAAAAATGTTTCATATATTATAAATACTTATTTTTTGGCCGAATTAATTGCAGTAATATAGTTTTTGAAGGGTAGATGACAACTTTTTTCTCCAGAAATTTCTTTGTGAAATTGTCCTGAATAAAGGACATTATGTCTTAGTATTGCAGATATAAAGTAAGTATATATAGTTATTCCAAATAATAAATAACTCAGACTAAACATAATTTTTGGTCTAGATAATGAGTAAAAAATGAGCAAGATTAAATTTTATAAATAAATATTGTGAATATTAATTGACAATTTTTTTTCCGAGTGATAGTGTAATTACAACATCAAAACGTCCTTAACTTTAACTTTTACAATTAGAATATTACCTGGGTGATTAGAGAAATAGTGGTTGGTGCAAACTATGCAGGGTAATAATTTGAAATACTAAAGTTATAGAATGCGGTTTTTCCACCGATACTTGGGAGCAAGTGTGAGATGCTTTTTGGGCGTCTTGAACTAGGGTGGTACCGCGTTAAAAAACGTCCCTTCATTAGTGATAATGAAGGGACGTTTTTGTTCTTGATGTAAAAAATAAATAGGGGTGACAATTATGAAATCAGCAGATGTTACGATTCATTGCCCAGAATGTGGCGATATTGTTTTTGAAAAACACAATAATGGCGAAATTATTTGTGCAGAATGCGGCCATGTGTTAAATAGCGGACACTAGTCAATAATTGACTGAATAAAGTGAAGTTATTATGGCAGTAATAACGTCTCTTTATATCATAGGAGGTATATGCGTATGGTGAATACGAATTTAAAGAACCATAAAGCGCTTAAAACCAACTCAGTTAGACTAATCATCACTTTGCTTTTGCTGACTCCTTTGTTCATTATACTGATTAATTCTAGTTGGTCAAACGTTAATTTAATGTCCGGATTATTGATTGCAATTATGATTTTAAGCATTGTGATTGGCCTTTGGCTAACCTCTATGCACTTAATAAAAGTAGTTCGTAAGGGATCGGATACTGATTACAAAGAGAGATAAAGTATGTAGGTGATAATATGTTTGATTTGAATAATCAGGATATCATGTCTTCTAGTGAGGCGGCGAGGCGATGGCATAAAGCTGACGATTATGTTCGCCAAGCATATAGAAAGACACCATGGAAATTTCCAAAAGGGTCTATCCGAAAGTTTGGTAAACAACTAGTTGTGACCAAAAGGGGTATGGAAGTTGTTACGGGTATGACCGAGGATGAAGCCGCTACGGAACAGCACAAATTTGACAATGGAAATCATCGAATTGCACAATAGCTTTTATGAAAGCGAGTGTATTATTTATGAAAACGTTAATGTAAAGTTAGAAAAATATTTATTGACACCGTTTACATCGCTAGCTTATGTTTATGTCTGATATCAAAGAATTCACTTGGAGGTTGAAGACATGAATATCATTGACGAGCTAACTTGGCGAGGGGCTGTTAATCAGCAGACGGATGCTGAAGGCCTCAAAAAGCTAACTGACAGCAAGAGTATTTCGTTATATTGCGGCGTGGATCCGACTGGTGATAGTATGCATATTGGTCATTTGATTCCGTTCATGATGATGAAACGCTTTGAGCTTGCAGGGCATCATCCTTATATTCTTATCGGTGGAGCTACTGGTAGTATAGGTGACCCAAGCGGCAGAAAATCTGAACGTCAGTTGCAGACTATGGAAAAGGTTCAAGCCAATGTTAAAGCCCTGACCCAGCAAATGCAGAAGTTGTTTGGTGGCAGTTCTAATATCTCGTTTGTCAATAATTACGATTGGCTTTCAAAGCTTTCACTACTTGATTTTTTACGTGATTACGGGAAATTAGTGAATATTAACACCATGCTAGCAAAAGACATTGTTGCTAGTCGACTAGATGTGGGTATTTCCTTTACTGAATTTACCTACCAAATCCTACAATCGGTCGATTTTCTGACGCTCCATCACGATTATGGTATACAGTTACAAATTGGTGGTGCTGACCAGTGGGGTAATATTACCAGCGGGATTGATTTGATTCACAAAATTGATGGCGCTGATGAAGAAGTTTATGGTTTAACGATTCCCTTGATGCTTAAGGCTGATGGAACCAAATTTGGTAAAACTGCTGGTGGAGCAATATGGTTGGATGCTAAAAAGACTTCACCATACGAGTTTTATCAATTCTGGTTAAATCAGGATGACCGAGATGTAGTGAAATATCTTAAATATTTCACTTTTCTAGATCAAGATGAAATTGAAAAACTAGCACAAAGTGTAAAAATGGAGCCCGAAAAACGTTTAGCACAAACACGACTTGCAGAGGAAGTTACAAAATTTGTGCATGGATCAGATGCGCTTTCAACGGCTCAAAGAATTACTGAAATTCTATTCTCTGGAGATGTACAAGACTTATCTGCTGATGAAGTAGAAGATGCATTTGGCAAAGCTCCAAGCGTGTCAATTACAAAGGAGCCCCGAAATATAGTCGATTTTTTGGTAGATACTGAAATTGAATCCTCAAAGCGTCAGGCACGCGAAGATGTCAACAATGGAGCTATCACAATCAATGGCAATAGAATCCAAGATACAGAATTTGAGGTTAACCCAGCTGCACAATTTGAAGGCAAATTTGTTATTATTCGACGTGGGAAAAAGAATTATTTTCTGGCTAAGGTTGGAAAATAAAAGATTATTTTTTAATTAGTGTCAGAGTAGAAAAAGGCAATAACCGATATCGGTTATTGCCTTTTTCTATGCCTGTTTTCAGTCTTTATTGCAAAAAGATGTGAAACTAAAGACTTTTAGATTTCATTTTTAGACCCTTTACAGGTTATTTTTGAAAGCGTATTCTCAAATTGAAATTTATTATAACTATTTGGAGGCTGCTACCATGGAAATCACAGATTCGAAGATCAATGATTTAAATTTAGACGCTCTCTTTATCGGTGATAAAGCTGAAAACGGTGCCTTGTACAAGGAGCTGTTGAACAAACTTGTTGATGAGCATTTAGGTTGGCGTAAAAACTATATTCCTCAAGATCAGAATATGATTTCGCCTGAAGAACAACAATCGCCAGAATTTAAGGATACTGTCAATCGAATGAGGCATGTTTTGGACGATGTATCAAATCGGATTCGAACTGAATCAGTTCCATGGCATTCGGCAGGGCGTTATTGGGGACACATGAACTCTGAAACACTCATGCCAGCTATACTTGCATATGACTATGCGATGCTTTGGAACGGCAATAATGTGGCGTATGAATCCTCTCCTGCAACTTCCCAGATGGAAGAAGAAGTTGGCAATGAGTTTGCCACTATGATGGGTTATAAAAACGGTTGGGGTCATATCGTAGCCGATGGCTCTCTTGCCAATCTTGAAGGCCTTTGGTACGCCAGAAATATCAAATCCTTGCCTTTGGCGATGAAAGAGGTGACTCCTGAACTTGTAACTGGTAAAACAGATTGGCAATTATTAAACATGCCAACTGCTGAAATCATGAAGTTGGTTGAAGAGTCCGGCGAACGACTAGATGACCTTAAAGCAAAATCAGCTAGGAGTGGTAAAAATCTCCAAAAGCTTGGTAAGTGGTTGGTACCACAAACGAAACACTATTCCTGGATGAAAGCAGCTGACATTATCGGTATTGGCTTAGATCAAGTTGTCCCTGTTCCAATTGATAAGAACTATCGGATGGACGTTAATGAACTGGAAAAAATCATTCGTGAAATTACTGCGGATCAAACACCAATCCTTGGTGTAGTTGGTGTTGCAGGTTCGACTGAGGAGGGCGCAGTTGATCAAATCGATCAAATTGTCGCTTTGAGAAATAAACTTGAAAAAGAGGGTATTTATTTCTATTTACACGTTGACGCTGCCTATGGTGGATACTTCAGAACGATTTTTCTCGATGAGAACAATAACTTTGTGCCATTTGACAAAATGAAGGATCTTCATAATCAATATGGCGTCTTCACAGAATCAAAGGATTATATCAAGAGAGACGTTTATGAAGCTTACAAGGCATTTACAGAGGCTGAGTCAATTACTATTGATCCTCATAAGATGGGATACGTTCCCTATGCTGCGGGAGGTATTGTCATTAAGGATGTAGCTATGCGTGATACGATTTCGTATTTTGCAACTTACGTGTTTGAAAAAGGTGCTGATATTCCAGCACTTCTAGGGGCATATATTCTCGAAGGTTCAAAGGCTGGGGCGACAGCCGCTTCAGTTTGGGCAGCACACCACACTTTGCCATTAAACGCTTCTGGTTATGGCAAGTTAGAAGGTGCGTCATTAGAAGGTGCACACAGATATTACGACTTTCTGAAGAATTTAACATTTAAAATTGGTGACAGAACTGTTGAAGTTCACCCACTAGTTAATCCCGATTTTAATATGGTTGACTATGTACTTAAAGAAAAAGATAATGACAGTTTGGCTGATATGAACCGACTGAATCATCAATTCTATGAGGAAGCTTCATACGTTAAGGGTTCGTTGTACAACAAAGAATATATTGTTTCACACACTGACTTTGCAATTCCAGATTACGGGAATAGCCCACTACCGTTTGTAAAGAGTCTGGGTATCAGTGAAAATGACTGGAATAGTGTTGGAAAAGTCACAGTTATCCGGGCATCAGTTATGACGCCATATATGAACCGCCAAGAAAATTTTGATTACTTTGTACCAAAGATTAAATTGGCGATGAAGCAATATTTGCAAAACATTTTCGTTAAAGAAACAACTAAACAATTATCTGAATAGATAAATAATAAAACGTATTGAAGGGATAAAAAGATGAATAAACAAGCGACCAAATTAGGGCTTGGTACATTCATAGGAATGACCATGGCACTCTGTGCAACGGTTCGATCAATTCCCTCTATCGCAGCTACCGGTTGGTCTCAGATTACCTATATGATTTTTGCAGTGTTGTTCTTCGCCTTACCAGTTGCATTAATTTCAGGTGAGCTAGGAACAATGCTACAGGCTGATGGCGGTCCTCAACTATGGGTAAAAACGGCCCTTGGCGAAAAATGGGGCTTTGTAACTGCTTGGCTACTCTGGGTTCAGATGTTTCCAGGAATGGTGATGGTGGCTTCAACAATTGGACCACTGTGGGGGAATACTTTTGGAAATGTATCACTTGGTAATAACCACTGGTTTATTTTAGCTAATATTCTTGGTTTTTACTGGATAATTACGATTTTAAACCTACGCTTTGATATGGCAAAAGTTGGGGGCAATGTCGGCGTCTGGCTAGGAGTATATATTCCAATCGTGATTATGTTAGTAATGGGCATTTCAGCATTATTTAAAGAGGGAATTGATCCGGCAAGTTATCTGGGCACTTTCTCAGTTTCGAAATTATTGCCAAATCTGGGTAATCTTCAGACATTACAATATTTTGCTGCTATTTCCTTTATCTATACTGGGATTGAAATGTCATCAGTCTTTATTCCACGGTTGAATAATGCAAAAAAAACCTATACGAGAGGGATTTTTATTGCACTCGTCGGTTTAATCCTGATGAATATTTTAAACGGGATATTGGTAGCCAATGCAGTGCCAAATGGTCAGATTCAACTTTCGAATATTACACAACCGATTTTACTTTGGTGCCAAATTCTTGGTTGGCCAACTATCATTGCAAACATATTTAGTTTCATGGTTGTGATTGGTGTTCTGATCCAATTATCCGCATGGGTTACCGGGCCTTCAAAAGCCATGACTCAGGTTGCTCGGGATGGACAGTTACCAGCTAGCTTTGGCTACCATAAAACTAATCGTTATGGCGTTTCTCGAAACGTTGTGCTTACACAAAGCGTCTGCATTTCATTGTTTGCACTACTCTACGGTGTCATGAAAAACGTTAACAACGTCTTCCTAACTTTAACAAATGCTACTACTGTAATTTATGCATTAGTCTATATTCTGATTGCGGTAGCATTAATTAAATTACGGCAGACACAGCCAGATTTAGAGCGTCCTTACCGACTTGGAAAAACGGGGAATGCTTTGGCATACCTTGTGGCCTATGCTTTGATATTTGGTATTATCGTGATTATTGCTGCTACATTCTTAGCATCAGACTTAATTCAATCAATCTTTGTCATCGTTATTACACTTATTTTGTTTGTGATTCCACTTATTATCGATCGCAATAAAAATAAAGAATGGATGATTCAAGTTCAAGCTGATTTACAATCGACGAATAATTTCTAGATTGACTGGAATGTCGAACAGGGACTTATCTGTTGATAGGTCCCTGTTTTATTTTGAAAGTGGGGAATTATGATGAATTCTTCTAGTAAAGACTCAAGGTTTAATTTGGGAGAAAGTTTGGCAGTCATGCTGACGATGTTCGTAATCTTAGGGGTGATGATCATTAAATACGATATGTCACCTCAAATTCCTATCTTGTTTGTATTTACCCTGGTCATGTTCTATGGGCACTTCAAGAAAATTTCATGGGACGATATTTTTCAAGGTATCTCCGATGGTGTTGCACCCGGAATTATTCCGATTATCATCTTTTTAATGATTGGAATTTTAGTTGCAAGCTGGTTAAAAGCTGGGACTATTGCGGGAATGATGTATATTGGTTTAAAGCTCATTTCAGTACCGTTATTTTTACCAACTGTATTTATTATTTGCGGAATTATTGGTATCACAGTAGGCAGTTCATTTACGACGGTTTCCACTATTGGGATTGCCTTCATGGGTATTGGACATGTGTTAGGCTTTTCGGCACCTGTCATTGCTGGAGCTGTTGTTTCTGGTGCGTTCTTAGGAAACAATATGTCACCATTATCCGATACGTCGAATTTAACAACTGGGATTGCGAAGGTTAACCTTTATACACATTTAAAAAATATGAGCTTAACTGTCATTCCGGCAGCGGTTATTTCATTGATTGGTTTTGGAATCATTGGTCTACGTTCGACAAAAAACACCAATTTGAAGGCAGTGCGAAATATTTCAACTCAACTAATGGCAACCTACCATATTTCTTTGTGGACATTCTTACCAGTGATCGTTTTGCTTTTACTGGCTTGGCGTAAGATGCCAGCTGTTCCAACGCTGTTACTCGGCTCATTTACTGCTATTGTGCTGGCACTATTTCAGGATAGTTCATTTAGCTTTAAGCAAGTTGGTGATTTGCTCATAAATGGCAATCATGTTGCTGGAACCAACACCGTCATTAATCGGTTAATGAGTGGTGGGGGCATAACCAACATGCTAAGTTCAGTAGCTCTGATCATTCTGGCATTGTCTCTTGGGGGATTATTAATTAAGTTTGGGATCATTAAAACATTGATTAATAGTATGAGAAGAATGATTAGTACCCCAGGAAGGTTAATACTAGCTACTTTTTTGGGTTCCTTAGGGGTGAATTTACTTGTTGGGGAACAGTATCTTTCGATAATTCTACCTGGTGAAACGTTTAAGCAATCGTATGATGATCTCCATGTTGATCGGAAGTACTTATCGAGAACCTTAGCAACTGGGAGTGCTGATATCAACGCTTTAGTACCATGGGGAGTAAGTGGTATTTTCTGTTCTGCTACTCTAGGAGTCAGTGCATTTCAGTATATTCAATTTGCCTTTTACCCCTATTTAAACCCTCTAATGACAATCCTTTTTGGCTTTACTGTGGTTACTTGGGCGAATAAGAAGTTACGAAAAAGCTTACAAAAAACGAACGAAAAAATGCCAAAAAATTTGGAGCAGACATCTAATTCGTCTGATTTAGAGGCTTGAATTAAGTTTATTGAACTTAAAACGTCAGTATAGATGAAGAAATGTGCATTATCTTTATAATGAGTCTGAAAAGATACCGTCTTTAGAATACTTTGTTGGGTTGAGATATTTGAATAATAGATAAAGCCATCATATAGATAGGGTAACAAACCTATGTGATGGCTTCATCTATTATCAAAAGCTCATGAATTTGTAGAATTATAATTTTTAGAGCTGTAATTCTACCAGCCGCAAGTAATTTTTGATGTTTGAGCTTCAGTACCTGTTTTGATTAATGCACTTTGATTGTTCTCCTTGTTCAATTAAATCTCTGCGTCTTATTCATCCAGCGTTTCAGGTGCTAATGTAGTCATGTTTTAAGATACCATATTGCTAATTATGTTCTGAGACTGTAGACATTAAATCGATTTGTCAGCATTTTTTGAGCAGTGAAAAAATCAAGATCTCTGGTTCCTGAAAACATGCCTAATTTATCAATTGGGGGCTCAAGCTAAATGTTGCTTTTAAATTTAAAATTCATGCTACCTGTTCAGTCAATAAGGCAAAGAGCGTTTGCTTGTATTATCAAATATTAATAACACTTAATTCAATATATTATAAATGGTGCTCAAATTTTCATTAATTAAGTTGGAGGTTTAAAGCTAGTCATCATATAATAACATTATCAAGAAAATTTGGGAGATTAATATGACACCAAAAAATATTTTTGTTACACAACTGGAAGATTTACTAAAACAAGTCGGCGGCCAAGATAGGTCTCAGAACAATCTTTTTCTAACGCGTAAGGCGGTTTCTGAAAATCTTGAAAAGGGCAGTAATAATACCTATGGTTTTATTTCATTTATTCGTCCAGATCAAACGCCTTCCGGACCATATGCGGGCCTATCAGTTAAAGTTAACCCAGGTAAAGAGAATTATCGTATTTCACTGGATATTGGCAATGAAGGCTTTGGTGATGATTATCAATTAGCAACTTTACCAGGATTACGGCGTCTTTTTTTTGATCTTCAAAAGGATATTATAAATTTTGCCAATGCAAATTCGATAAGTATTAAGTCCTTTTGTGCCTTGGATTTTGCGGATGATTCTTCTAAAAAGCAACTTTCAGATTTGGAGCTAGCTTATAGAGAAGACGAGATTGATTCTCACAAACAGGATCTATTTGTGGCTTTTGTTCCCAAACCAAGTTTAAGTCATATTGATTTAGATGATCCATTTTGGGTCATCTATAAGGCTGTCATTGCCGTTTATGCTAAAGCTCGCCAATGGCCATCGAACTCAGAAGAACGAAAGATTGTTGGAAAGTTCATCAATGCTATTCATCAATATAATGAGGTTACTAAAAATGAATTGGCGCAGGCTAGCCACTTGCTAGACGTACGGCGGTACGTCGTTCTTCAAGGAGCACCAGGAACTGGTAAAACTTATCTAATGAATAAATTAGCAAAAGATTATGAGACTGTTTTTACACAATTTCATGCTGAAACTACCTACTCGGATTTTGTTGGTGGTTATCGACCTGTGACAGATGCAGAGGGACATTTGAGCTATAGATATTATGAAGGCCCCTTATTAAAAGCTATTAGGCTCGCACAAAAATCTGACAAAAAAATTTTATTGATGATTGACGAGATTAACCGTGCAAATTTGAGTAATGTTCTAGGTGAGGCGTTCTACTTATTTGAAAATGAGAAAGGTTTGCCACGTGCCAAAGTTCAATTGGGGGATATTGCCCAGCCTCAAAATCTCATCGAAATAGAAACACTTCCATCTAACTTATATGTAATGGCAACTATGAACACGGCGGATAGATCACTAGCAATTGTTGATTTTGCACTCCGACGTCGTTTTGCTTGGTTAACCATGTATCCACATCATATCAAACCAGTTAAACAGTTTTTTCATGAAAAACAATTTAACGAAATGCATGATATTTTTCAAATGTATGCCACTAGTGAAGAATTAATGTTAGAACCAGGTCAAGCATATTATCTTACTCCTGACCATAGTGACTCCCAAATGAATGATCGTTTGTTATACGAGCTCTTGCCTTTAATTCGTGAATATCTTGAAAGTGGTTTTATGATACCAGCTAAAGATGCTCTGAACCAGTTTTTCATGAGTGAGATTCGACAAACTCTTTTTAACTAGGAGGTAAATAGGTTGGGACAAGAAAACCACGTTTCAGTTATTGAAATACCAACATTCACCGATTACATCTATCATTTACCAAAAAAAATGAGAGATTCTCGAAATCCTCTTGAAAGCCACATGAAATTTGTTGATTTAAACCGTAAAGTATTGACATATCTAGATATTGACACATATTTCTTATCAGGTGATTTGCACTTAGTAACTAACGGGTATGTTGGGGCTATTCCAATTCGTATGCAGAAAAGAAATGGTGGTGAAACGAGCACTGATTTAATTGTTAAGCCCCGCTATGGTGCTGATGAAAGTAATTGGTTTGCCTGGATGGACGGGTTAGCTCAATTTTCGGGTTTAAGTTTAAGCTCGGAAACAAATCCTAACTATACGTTAACAAGGTCTGAAGGTACTCCAACACCGAAATATATACTTGCTCAAGAAGTAGTGAAGAGTATGGTTAATGTTCTCAAAGAGCAGTCGTGGATTTCATTTGAAAATCGAGAAACAGAACTTAATCGACCTCTCGGAAAGGTTAACTGGCAACGTTATGCCCAACAATCTGCGGATCCTCAAAAGCAACTGTTGTTTCCAACAAAGATTAATTTGCTCACACATAACCATTCCGAATTCAGACGTGCATTAAATGTTTTGGCAGAGTGTGTAGCAATTTTGAATGGGCAACTAACACCGATTCAAATTAAACAAAGAACGCGAGAAAATCAAGCTTTTTTAAGACGATACGTACCAATTTCTGGATTTTTAAAACGGGAAACCCAACATTTTAAAATTCGAAAGAATGAAGGCGCATTTGTAACACAACTTAAAAGGGATTTAAATCGGTTTATTGATCTGGAAGTTAAACAACAGTATAGTTGGCGCATAGATTTCTCCACTTTATTTGAAAGATATGTACAAACACTTCTTCAACAGTCAGTTACCAAATTACATCAAAATCCTCGAGTTGCTCACCATTTGCTGCCAGGATATACACGCCACGTTTCCAGATTAATGCCCAAATATTTAGAGCCAGATATGATCGCCGAATTTGAAGGCCGAGAAATTATTCTGGATGCAAAGTATAAGTCGTACTTTTATCCACGACAGAATGAGGGCATTGAGGAACAGCGTAAGAGAATTCGAAATGATGTCCATCAAATTATCGCTTATGCTAGTTTAGCAAGTACACAGATTTCAGTGATTGTTGCACCAATTGATGGTAAGGAGGTTGTTCAAGAGGTTTCCCGGTATGAACAGGCCATAATAGGTGTTGTAGGTCTACCATTGAGTTATCAAGATGCTAAATATTATGGACAGACAATTCGTAAATTTTTGAATTCCCTTATCATCTTGGCGGATAAGGCTATCTAACTTTTTGTACTTTACTCGGTTAATCAAAGGAGTATGGTAGAGTGATTTATTTAGAAGTCGTTTTGATTATTCCTATAACGTTTTGAGAGATTTAATAGTATGAATTGGATATTCGTTCATTGATAATAGAAAATTATTGAATGCCCTTGAATATTAATTATGTTTCCTGATCCCGACTATTTTTATGTTGTGACTGAGAATTTTAACAATTTCGAAGATTACCTGAATTTTCAAATTAGTAGCGACATGTTATGACAAACGTTAGTTGAGGATAAGTAAGGCCACTTTTGGATAGATATGTTAATAGAAGTGTACAAAAGGATCAGCGTTATGAGCTCTTGGCTGACGCTTCAGTTCAATGATTAATTTGTTAAAAAATCAAAATACTGTATGCTTAAAGCTGGGTGGTAATGATAACCAAAAAGATTCGCAGATAGCCTGACTAGTATCAATTTATAGCTAGAGTGTCCGCTATTCTCGAATTTGGTCTTGTTCCTTAAATGATAGTTGTTAATAGTTGTGAGTCATGATAATCTGATTTTAGATTAGACATGATTCCAACTTTTTTATTTACAAGGTTGCTTGTGAAAATGATTATTACACTTTTTGGACTACTTAATTAACGTTGAACTTGAAGTATAAACGCGGGTTTATTTAAAGGCAGATCAATTTGAATTAAGCAAAAATCATCATGATAGACTTATTAATGCTTATATTTTTGGTGATACACAAGAAATCAAGTAAATGATTCGAAAATTGAATCTATTGTTCGAAAAATAGAGGTGAAAGACTAGATGGATTATGAAAAGGTACTAGCAGATTTAATTGAGTTTAGAAATGAGCGACACTGGCAAAAATATCATACTTTGCCGGCATTAGCACGTGCCTTGTCAATTGAGGCTGCTGAAGTGAATGAACATTTTCTTTGGAAAGATAGCAAAAGCTCTGATGAATTTTTGAATGATGATGCTAATTTGCAGGCGTTAAAGTTAGAAATTGCTGATACACTGACTTATGCCTACTACATGTGCGAAAAGCTTAACGTTAATCCCAATGATATTGTCTATGAAAAGTTACAGATTAATAAAAATCGCAATTGGAAGTTCTAATTTAAATCAGATTCTTTAAAGGGAGGGGTAAATTTGGTTAATCTTGCTTATCCGGTGATTAAATCAACATCATACAGTCCGTTAGGTTTAAAACAATTCACTGATGATATCAAGAATACTTCAACTGGTGAGCTGCTACTCGATTATCCAACAGTTTATATTATTTATAAAAAGAACAAGCATAGAATGTATGATGTTTATGTTGGGGAAACGAATAATATTCGTCAAAGGACAACGCAGCATCTCATTGAAGATCCAAAGGTGAGACCGGATTGGGATGACTTTAGAGCAGCGGATGATACCAGAATGATTGTCATTGGACACGATAGGTTCAACAAGTCGTTGACTTTGGACATTGAAAATAAAATGATGTTATACATGTCCGGAGTAAGCACTGTCCAAAATTTAAATAATCGTAGAGAAAATGATCAAAATAAGTACTTCACTGAAGAAGACCGTGACAATATTTTTTCCAAAGTTTGGCGACGTTTAAGAAAAATTGATGAAAACTTATTTCCGGTTGAACGGATTATTCAAGACTCGGCACTATTTAAAGCTTCTCCCTTTCATAAACTCACTGAGGCACAATTTAAGGCCAAGGATTTGATACAAGATCGAATCACTCATGTTTTATTGGAAAATGAAGAAGATCAGCTCATTTTAGTAGAGGGAGAAGCTGGATCAGGGAAAACCGTTTTGCTAAGTACCATCTTTTATCAGCTTCACCAATACCAGATGAGTAACGACCATCCCCAATTTAGTAATCTGAAACTACATCTTATTGTGAATCATGATGAGCAACTAAAAGTTTATCGTGATATTTTAATAAAATTGGGAATAACAAAAAGTTCAGATAAAGACGTTGTATCAAAAGCTACCCATTTTATAAATACCCATAGACCAGATGAAAAGGTTGATGTTGTACTTGTAGATGAGGCGCATTTGCTCTGGACACAAGGGAAGCAGGCATACCGGGGCAATAATCAACTAGAGGATATTATGGCGAGAGCACGGGTTACAGTTGCCATCTTTGATCCGCGGCAAATTTTGAAAGCTGAAGAATATCTTGAAAAGACAGATATTGAAAATTTACGTGAGAAATCTAAAAAGCAGAATAATTTAATTGTATTGAAGAATCAACTCAGAATGCGAGCGGATGAAAGAACAATTGACTGGATTCGAGCAATAACGGACGGAAGACGCCAGGTTCTGCCTATCCATAGAGATTCAAAGCACTACGACTTAAGAATATTTGATGATGCAGCAGAAATGTATAGACAAATTAAAATCAAAAATTCTAACCAAAAAGAAAACGGTATTTCTCGGCTAGTTGCTACTTTTGACTGGGAATATACCCAACGTAAGAGATCAGACGGTAAATATTGGATGGTCACAGCTGGCAATTTAGAATTACCGTGGAATTTGCAGTTAAAGGCTGAACGTACTGTACAACGCTTAGCGTGGCCAGAACAGTCTCAAACAATAGATGAGGTTGGCTCAACTTATACCATTCAAGGTTTTGATTTAAATTATTGTGGTGTTATTATTGGGCCTTCCGTCACTTACAAAGATGGTAGGGTGCAGTTTAATCCTGAAAAAAGTAAAAATACTAACGCTATTCATCAAAGGACACTGGCAGATGGTAAAAAAGTATATGTCAGCGATGAACTTTTAGCCAATGAATTGAATGTTCTGTTGACCAGGGGTGTGAACGGACTTTATATTTATGCAGCTGATGATGCACTTAGAGAAAAGTTGTTAAAAGCTAGCCAGAAAACAGTTTAGAGGGAAACTGAGAAATTAGAGTTATGTGACCTTATTTGATGATAACTAGGATTCTCAGTTTGGCTTGATTATAGACAGGAAAAAGAAGGACTTTGTCTCCCTTCTTTTTGATTCGTTTATTGCAAATTATCAATTTTACAAGTTGTATAGCCGGCCCTTGAAGGCTACCCTTATCTTTAATTATAACCATTCTGTATTTCATTTTGAGACTCTTGACAATTGGGACATTTACGAATTAACATTAAAACAAAATAACAAAAGTCTTAGAGAGTTGAGTAACCGAAACGAAATGCACAGAGAGTGTACACTGGCTGAGAGCACATCATGGACTTCGGTGAATATGGGCTTGGAGTACTAGGCTACGCGCATTGCGTCTCGGTTGGCATTCGTTACAGTGCTAAATGAGGCAGTCTTCAATGGCTGTGAACTAAGGTGGTATCGCGGTTTAATTAAAATCGCCCTTGCAAGATTACATTGCGAGGACGATTTTTTGTTTATCAATAAAGAAGTGAGGGGTAAGGTTATGCGAATTAGCTCGATTGAAGAAAGATCGTTTTTGGAAAAAGTTCTAAAACAATACAAGTTTTCGGATGAAGACAGTCAATTACTTGCAGATACATTGGTAGATGCTGATCTTCGTGGCATTTCGTCCCACGGTATTCAGCGAATTGCTTGGTACACGCGAATGATAAAGGAAGGCACCATTGTCCCAACTAATAAGATTAAAGTTTTACGTGAAACACCAACCAGTCTATTAATTGATGCAAATCAGAATATGGGTCAAATTGCGTCATCGTACGCCATGGATCATCTAATTGATAAGGCCAAGCAAGTTGGTATTGCTGCGGCTGTGATTCGCAATTCAAATCATTTTGGTACAGCTGGTTACTATGCTCGTAAAGCCGTTAAAGAGGGGCTGATTGGAATTGCCACAACAAATACGAGACCATTAGTTGTGCCGACAAATGCCTTGGATGCGTTTTTAGGTTCAAATGCATTTGCCTTCACCTTTCCTGCTGAACCGCATCCATTCGTATTTGATGGTGCTACTTCAATTGTTTCTAGCGGCAAAATTCAAGTATTGGCCAAAAAAGGGGAACCAATTCCTGGCGATTGGGCCGTCGATAAAGACCGTACTGTTGACCATGATGCAAAACGAGTTGAGGACAATCTGTCGAAAGTTGCCTTTACTGAAGAACAGCCTGGTGGCGGTGTGCTCACTCTTGGCGGGAACCGAGAGGAAAATTCCAACTATAAAGGCATGGGCAACTCCATCATTATCGAACTTCTAACGGGGATTCTAGCTCAAGGGTCAATTTCTGCCGATACAAATACTGGCAAGCACGACTTTAGTCAATTTCTGCTGACAATCAATCCTAACTTATTTGGTGACCCAGAGATCTTTAAGAAGAGTGCCACCAAGATGTTTGATCGAATCCGTGCCCTAAAGCATTTGCCAAATAAGGATATCAAGATTCCCGGTGATCGTGAGTATAAAAATTATGCTGGCAATCTAAAGCAAGGCGTGTTTATTGATGATGAGACTGTTAAAGAATTGAAGTCGGTTGGTGATGAAGTTGGTGTTGAGGCGCCGAAGTCGATTGATTCTACTAAGGAGTCTTAAACTAAAAATAGTTTGTTCAATGATTTTAGCTATAATAATAGTCTAAAAGCGCTCATCACTGAGCGCTTTTTTAGTAATCTGTTTCATATTGACGCATCATACCGCCGTATACCCACCATCAGCACTAACAACAGCCCCGGTCACAATCGAAGCCTCATCACTGGCCAGAAAAGCGATCACGTTAGCGATTTCTTCCGGTTCGGCTAAACGGCCGATGGGCATTTTGCCAATCATTGCGTCCGTGGTTTCCTTGGGCAGCGTCTTTAATAGTGGCGTGTTCACGTAACCGGGAGCCACAGCATTGAAGCGGATGCCCCTTGCCGCATATGTGACCGCCTGTGATTTGGTATAGTTTGCGACGCCAGCTTTTGCGGCCGAATACGCCTGAGATTTTGGGCCTCCGACTAATCCCAGAATAGAACTCATATTAATAACTGAGCCGCCACTATCCTGTTTTTCCATTTGTTTCACAACGTATTTATTCGTTAAAACAACGCCAGTTAAATCAATATTGATGACTTTTTGCCAATTATCTTCGTCTAATTCGGATACGGGTGCTTTTTTCTCAGCAATACCTGCGTTAGCAACTAAAATATCAATGTGGTGATATTTATCAACGACGGTTTTGACCAGTTTCTGCAATGATTCAGGATTTGTAACATCAGTTTTGACAAATTCAATTTGACCATCGTCAGGCGAATCCAAATCGGCAGAAACTGCAGTGGCCCCCCGCTTGAGAAAACCCTGAGCAGTGGCTAAGCCAATTCCCGAAGAGCCTCCAGTTACAATGGCAACTTTTCCAGATAGATCAATCATGTGACTACGACCTCCTTGTAAAAAATTAAACAGTTTAAAAAACATCTTAAATTTAGTTTAGCACTGAGCATAGGCCGATGTAAGCGTTTTATTTATGAGAGTAAAGAGCACTTTTCTAATAAAAAGATTTGACAAGCACATATCAAAGCGGGTATATTAGCATCAAGTTAAAAAACGAAGGAGGATCAACAATGACAACCCAATCAATTAAGTCGATCATGTTAAACACTTGTTGTCGAACATCGCGTGCACTACGATGTTCGGCCTGTTAAACATTGACTTTTGAAGGGTAATTGTTGATTTAACCTAAAAGTCGCTGTTCCAGGCGGAACGGAGACAAAGGGCGCGCAAATTCTGAAATAGGAATTTGGCGCCCTTTTTTTGTTAAATACATGGGGCAAAATAACTAAGCGACTGCATGTTGAGAATTCTCACAATGTGACAGCTACTGAATTCGGCAAATTACATGGATGTAAACACGAATCAACACGTGTTCATTCAGCAAACTGCATTTTTAAACAGCATGCACTACCTCACATCCCCGCAGATCGCAATTATCCCGACCAAGAACCTCACAATTCATGGAAAGGATCACTGAAGATGTTAATCAAATCAATTCAAGAACTTATTGGCCACACGCCGTTGATCGAACTGCAGATGCCAGTTCCTAACAATTCCCATATTTACGCTAAGTTGGAGATGTTTAATCCCGGCGGCAGCATCAAAGACCGCCTCGGTCAGTATATGATTCAAGATGGCATTGATAAGGGTAAAATCAACGCCACCACGACCATCATCGAGCCAACCGCTGGTAATACTGGCATTGGTGTGGCGCTGGCAACGCAAGCACATCATTTACCAACCATTCTCGTGGTGCCGGAGAAATTCAGTCGGGAAAAACAAACCCTCATGAAGGCGTTGGGTGCAACCCTGATCAATACGCCTTCTGCGGATGGTATCAAGGGCGCAATTAAGAAGGCTCGTGAGTTGGCAGACCAGACACCTAACAGCTATGTGCCGATGCAGTTTGAAAACCCCGCTAACCCCGCTACTTATTACCACACCTTAGCGCCAGAACTGATTGAAGATCTTGATCAGCCAATCGACGCATTTGTTGCTGGAGCCGGTTCCGGTGGTACTTTTGCCGGCATTGCCAAGTACCTTAAGGAGCAAAATTCCCATACTCAAGCGATCGTTGTTGAACCAGAAGGCTCGATCTTAAATGGCGGTCCTGCTCATCCACACAAAACGGAAGGTATCGGAGTGGAATTCACTCCGCCATTCTTCAAGGACGTTCAAATTGATCAGACGCTGACCATTTCGGATGCGGATGCTTTCAAGTACGTGCGCCAAGCAGCGGCTAAACAGGGCTTGTTCATCGGCAGCTCTTCCGGTGCGGCATTAGCGGCCAGCCTAAAAGTCGCTGAACAGCTTCCGGCGAACAGTACCATCGTAACGGTATTCCCAGATAGTTCCGAACGTTACATGAGTGAAAATATTTATGCAGAACCTACAACTGAAAACTAAATGAAAGAGGTAAATGATTATGAAATTTGAAACTAAACTTTTACACGGCGGCATTAGCGAAGATCCATACACGGGCGCAACCTCGATCCCGATTTACAACGCTTCAACTTTCCACCAGACTAAAATCGGTGAAGCAAAGTACGAGTACTCCCGTTCCGGCAATCCAACCCGGGAAGCGGTGGAAGCACTGATTGCCGATCTTGAGGGTGGCACAGATGGCTTTGCTTTTGCTTCCGGTTCCGCTGCCATTGATACCGTCTTCTCAATGTTCAGTGCGGGAGACCACTTTATTGTTGGTAACGATGTTTATGGTGGGACTTTCCGACTGATTAACACCGTTTTGAAACGCTTCGGGATGACCTTTACAGTCGTCGACACGAGGGACTTAGCCGCCGTTGAAGCTGCCATTACGCCTGCCACGAAAGCCATCTATCTCGAAACACCGACCAACCCACTATTACGGGTAACTGATATTCAAGCGGTGGCAAATGTGGCTCAGGAACACGGCCTGCTCAGTATCATTGATAACACTTTCAGTTCGCCGTATGTCCAACGGCCACTAGAACTGGGTGTTGATATCGTACTTCATTCCGCATCGAAGTACCTGGGGGGCCATTCCGATGTGATTGGCGGTGTTGTCGTCACGAAGGACAAAGAACTGGGAGACAAGATTGGGTATTTGCAAAATGCAATTGGTGGGATCCTCGCTCCACAGGAATCGTGGCTGTTACAACGTGGTATGAAGACGTTAGCCATTCGAATGGAAGCTCATCTGCACAACGCCCAAACAGTCTTCAATTACCTCTCTGACCAGCCGACAGTGGCTAAAATTTACTATCCAGGTGACCCGGAGAACCCCGACTACGAAGTGGCAAAAAAGCAGATGCACCATGGTTTCGGTGCAATGATCTCCTTCGAGTTGCAGCCCGGTCTTGATCCTAAAAAGTTTGTTGAAAATTTGCAGGTTATCACTCTGGCGGAGAGTCTCGGCGCTTTGGAATCGTTGATTGAGATTCCAGCTTTAATGACCCACGGCTCAATTCCACGAGAAATTCGTTTGAAAAATGGTATCAAGGACGAATTGATCCGTCTATCCGTTGGCATTGAAGACGAAAAGGACCTGTTGGCCGATTTAGACCGCGGTTTCATGGCAGTACAAGGGAGCGAAAGTCATGCTGGAAACAGCCAGAGCCATCCTCAAGCGTGATCCGGCTGCGCATAGTCTACTCGAAGTGATCCTGACCTATCCGGGTGTCCGCGCGCTATTCTGGTATCGTATTGCACACTATTTAGAGGAACGTCACCACTATCTGATGGCCCATATACTGAGCCAGCATGCGACTAAAGTGACGGGTATCGCCATTGATCCAGGTGCTCAAATCGGGCGACGGGTCTTCATTGATCATGGACTAGGGGTTGTGATCGGCGCTACGGCGGTCGTTGGCGACGATGTGACGATTTTGCATGGTGTCACACTTGGTGCTCGTGGTGGTGAAGCAAATGGCCGTCGTCACCCAGTTGTCGAACAGGGTGCTTTCATTGGCGCAAACGCCCAGTTGTTGGGTGCAATTACGATTGGTATGGGGGCCAAAATAGGTGCCGGGGCAATCGTGCTGCAAAATGTGCCGGCCTACTGGACAGCTGTCGGTAATCCAGCCCGGTTAATTCGTAAAAATGTGAAGGTAACGCCACTTAATTTAAGGAGCGTAAATTCAAAAACAAGCGAGAAACGGAAGACTGACAAAGCTAAAACGGAATATGATTAGGATTTGAAATGGGCGTTTACTCATCAAAATCCAATTAAATTTTCATTTTTGTCTTGACACCTTATTGAAGCTGCTTGATAATTACAGTTAATCATTATAAAAACCAAATACAATTAATAGACGTGAGATTAGTAAGTCTAACTGCATTTGCACAGAGAATCACGGGTTGGTGGAACGTGACCGAATACGAGACTGAAGAAACTCAGAATAAAGTCGTATCACCGGGCTTTTTGAGCTGGGTGACATCGGGTACGCCCGTTATTGCGTACGGTTATAGACTAGGTTAGTTCTATAACTAAAGCGTCATGGTAGCTGTGATTTGGACAGTGCCATGGAAGAAAGGTGGTACCGCGTGAAATCGTCCTTTTATTCAAATCTTGGATAGAGGACGATTTTTGTTTTTATGTGGTGATGATAAAACAGATAAGGAGTCGATGGTGGCATGACGAAAATTTTAGCGTTTCACGTTCGCGATGACGAACAGGAATTTATTGATCAATGGTCAAAAGAGCACCAGATTCAAGTGGATAGTATTCCGTTACCAATTGAGCTTCATGATAATAACATCGAAAAGGTCAAGGGATATGATGGTTTAATTTATAAACAGCGCTCGGTTTTATCTAATAACGAGTCCTTCTACCAAAAGTTACACGAGTACGGTATTCAGCAAATTGCAACCCGTTCTGTGGGTATCGATACCATCAATCTTGAATTTGCAAAGAAAAACCACATTCGGGTCACCAATGTGCCGTCCTATTCACCTGAAGCCGTTGCAGAAATGGCACTGACGCAAGCTATGCAGTTGGTCCGTCATATTCCACAATTAAGTGCTCGTTTACGGGATAATAATTACTTTATCGAAGGATTACGGTCACGCGAACTGACCGAATTAACGGTCGGTATCATTGGTGTCGGCCGAATTGGTGGGACGTTAGCGCGGATCTTCCATTTGCTTGGAGCAACGGTTATCGGCAACGATATTCGGCCTCCGCGCGAGGATATGCGCGGTGTACTCACCTACGTTAGCAAGGAAGAACTGTATAAACGTGCGGACATTATTTCAATTCACGTTTGGGGCGGTGCTGACAATGCCCATCTGATTGGCAAAGATCAGTTTGCCCAATTTAAGCCGTCCGCGTTCTTCATCAATGATTCCCGGGGCTTCGTTGTCGATACGGATGCACTGGTGACAGCGCTAAAAGAGAAACAACTGGCAGCAGCCGCCATTGACGTTGTCGAAAAGGAAACTTCAATTTTCAACCATAGTTTTGATGGTGATGAGACGCCTGTACCCGCCTACAACGAGCTTAAGAAGATGCCGAACGTTCTGTTAACGCCACACTCAGCATTCTTTACCGATCACGCTGTCAAGAATATGGTTATGCAGGCGTTGGATGATACGCTGACGATCATTCAGGGTGGGGTTAGTCCACATGAGATACAATAGGGTAATATGTCGTTTTTAAGGGCAGAATTACAAACATTAGAATGTTTTTTGAGACATTGTTCAAAATTTATTTGAAAATATATTGACAACGTCGAGTATCTGTTTTAATATAATTTTAATCTTTAGCTCATTAAATATTAATTTAAATATAATGACAATGATGGGAAGAGTAATCTTGTTAGTATTCGTACAGAAAGCCTTTAATTGCTGAGATAAGGCATTTGAACGCAAGATGAAGATGAACCCAGAGTAAGGGTGACGGTCATTTTGGCTGTTACTTCGCAAGGATGCGTTATCGTCCCCAGCTTGAACACGAGCTGTTGAGGTCTAATGGAAAGTGTCGAAAAATTTCCGTTGGGTAAAATAGGGTGGTACCACGTTGAATGCGTCCCTTATCTACAATTTCTGTAGGTAAGGGATTTTTTTGTCACTATCTTTTGGGGAGGTTTTTGGATGATCAATATTAGTAATATTCATAAGAGCTTTGGCAATCAAACGGTTTTGAGCGGAATTGATCTACATGCGCGAACGGGTGATGTGGTTACGTTGATTGGGCCTAGTGGAACGGGTAAAACAACGCTTTTAAAGTGCATTAACTTGCTTGAAACACCAGATCAAGGTGAGATAGAGATTGATCATGTCAAAATTAAAATTCCCATCACGAATACCAACGAAATTCTGACTCTAAGGCGAAAAACAGCGATGGTTTTTCAACAATATAATTTATTCCGTAATCAAACTGTGATTCAAAATATTGTTCAGCCACAGGTATTAGTTAAGAAAACAGATAAGCATACTGCAAGAGACAGAGCGGAAAAATTTTTAAAAGAAGTTGGCATGCAAGACTATTACCGATACTATCCGGCTCAACTCTCAGGTGGCCAGCAACAGCGAGTTAGTATTGCTAGAGCATTAGCATTAGATCCAAAGGTGATTTTGTTTGACGAGCCAACTAGTGCACTCGATCCAGAGCTATCAAAGGATGTACTGGAAGCAATTCGTAAGGTTGCAGATCTTGGGATTACGATTATTCTTGCTACACATGAGATGCAGTTTGCGGAAGAGATATCAGATCAGGTAATTTTTATGGAGAAAGGACAAATTGTTGAGAGTGGCAGTCCGAAGCAAATCTTTTATAATCCCCAAAATGATCGCACTCGGGAGTTTTTAAAGAACTATGTTGTTCGAGCACCAAGATTATCAACGTTACCAACAGAAAACAAAAAACAATTTAGGGTGGTCTAAGACATGAAATTTATTAAGCGTATTTTATTCATTATTCCAGTTTGTCTATTAGCTATCTTTTTAACGGCTTGTGGCAATTCGTCAGGTCAAAGTAAAAAAACTTATAACGTTGCAGTTTCCGCTTCTAGTAAGCCATTAAGTTATACACAAGGCGGCAAGCTTAAAGGGTATGAAGTCGAGGTCATTAAGCAAGTTGAAAAGAAATTAGGTAACGTAAAGTTTAACATTACCCCAGTATCACAAACAGCCGAATTACTTGGTTTAAATTCTAAAAAGTACGATTTTGCAGCTAATGGCTTTTATAGTAATCCTGAAAGAGAAAAGAAGTACTTAATCCCAAAACAAAACGATGCATTAAGTTTAGTAAGGGTCTACTACAATAAGAAGAACGTAAAGAAGAACATCTCTAATCTGAATGATCTTTCAGGGTTAAAAGTTGCGCCAGTCAATCCTGGTGGGGGTATGTATAATCTATTAACAACTTGGAACAAGACCAGTAATAAAAAAATTAACGTAGTCACAAGTGATCAGGTTCCGATGCAGCAGCTCTTGAAGGGCGTCGATTCAGGTAAATACGATGCGTTGATTGATCCATCCAACTTGGGTGAGCAAAGTATTATTTCAGGACTGAAATTATCAAATGTTGGAACTTCAAAACCAGTAAGAGCATTCCCAACGTATCTCTTATTCACTAAGAGCAACAAGGCATTATCTAAACGTGTGGATAAAGCCCTCAAAGAATTAAAGAAGGATGGTACTTTGGCAAAGTTATCTAAAAAATATTTCGGTGAAAATGTATTTAACTACACGGTTAAGGAAAAATAAATTTTTAATTTTAAGAAAGTGGGTAAGTGTTATTCATAATTTTGCTTATATTATTGGTCTTTTTCGTCAGTTATTGACAGGAGTACCAATCACGTTAATGTTTATCCTCATCTCCTGGATTATTGGTTTTGCTTTATCGGGGATAATCACATTGGGAAGATTAAGCCCGAAAAAGTATTTTTCATTTCCTTTAAATACCCTAGTTTCATTTGTTCGAAGCGTTCCAATAGTGCTTCAATTATTCTTGGTTTACTACGGTTTTCCAGTATTGGTGGAGAAATTTATTGGGGTAAATATCAATAATATTAATAAAATGGTATTTTGTGTGATTACTTTTTCAATATATTATGGCTTTTATCTATCAGAGATTCTTCGCCCGGCCTATCTGTCAGTTAAGCAAGAGCAGCGAGATGCAGCGTTTGGACTTGGTTATACAAAAAGTCAGGCAAACATCCACGTTATCATCCCACAGATGTTTTCAGTAGCAATTCCTTCTCTTGGCAACGAAGTTATCAATTTAATTCATCAGTCCTCAATTTTGTTCGTTTTAGGGACAGTCGATTTAATGGGACAGGCAGATATGATCATAACAACTGATTACACTGCATCGCCCTTACTAACTTACTTTTGCGCTGGAATGATTTACTGGGTGATTACGATTATTGTTTCAATAATTATTCGCCTACTTGAATTTCGAATTGATCGTTACCAAGTCGATGATGTTAAAGGGGGACGAACAATTTGAACTCACATCTTTTTACTCATGATTTTTGGGGAATTTGGCAAGTGGTTCCTCAGACTCTTGGATTATCATTAGTAATATTATTGTTAAGCGTAATTTTAGGAACGTTGTACTGGAAAATGCAGGGTTCACGTTTCCGTATTCCACGATTGATCTATCAAATACTAAACTCTTATTTTCGTGGTATCCCATTACTGATACATCTCTTAATTTTCTACTACGGTATTCCAATTGTAGTGAAAGTAGTCTCCAGTAGATTTAATTTGGGTATTAATATCAATCAAATTAGTTCAATGTACGCTGTTGTTATTAGTTACACACTGTACTCCGCAACGTTTCTTGAGGAGATCATTCGTGGCTCTTTTAAGTCGGTAGGAGAGGATCAGTTGGAAGCTGCTGCTGCTCTTGGTTATACATCTGGACAGAGCTTTTGGGCTGTAAAACTACCACAGGCGTTAAGTGACGCGATTCCTAAAATTTTAAATTATTACACACTGCTGATTCGTCAGCTTTCACTGGCGTTCTTAGTTTCCGTTGTTGATATTTTTGCTAAAGCTAAAATCCAGTCTGCGACTAATGATGGGTACGTCGAAGCTTTTACAGCTGCAGCAATTGTTTACTGGATAGTATGTATTGTTTTAACTCTAATCTTTTCAAGAGTTGAAGATTATCTCAGACGGTCTGATAGGAGGGTATTAGCATGAATCATTTTGAACGAATTAAAGCGGCTTTAGGATTTAAACCGGTTGATAGAATTCCTGTTAATTTGTGGGCACACCTGCCACAATATGATCAGAATCCTAAGTTATTAGCACGCAAACAGGTAGAGTACGCAAAACAGTTTGATTTCGACTTTATTAAATTGATGCCATTTGGACTCTATGGTGTTGAAGACTATGGTGCAGAAATTACTTATTTTACGCGTCGCGATCACCCCGCGGTTTTAGCAAGGCCTGGTATTCAGACTTACAGTGATTGGAATCAGGTTGAACCACTTGCCGGAACGTATGGTACTTATGGCAAACAAGTAGAATTAGCTAAGTATGCGAGGGAGTTTGCGAAAAATGAATTTCCAATCGTTCAAACCATTTTTAATCCATTAACCACAGCCTTAAAATTAGCTGGTAATCGACTAGTGTTAGATATTAAAGAGCACCCCGATGCTGTTAAACAAGCCCTTGAAGCGCTGGTGCAGACAACAATTAATTTTGTGAACGAAAATATTAATGCTGGTGTTGATGGTTTCTTCTATGCAACTCAAACTGCTACTTCGAACTTATTTACTCGAGAAGAATATTTAGAATTCGGTCGGCCGTATGATTTAAAAGTGCTTGATGCATTCAAAGATAAGACGTGGTTCAATATCGCTCATATTCATGGCAATAATACCTATTTTGATATTATTGCTGATTATCCAGTACAAGCCCTTAACTGGCATGACCGTTCTGTAAGTCCATCTTTAAGTGAAGCCAGACAGTTAACGAATAAGGCGTTAATTGGTGGTTTGCATGAACTACCGTACCCTGATGGAAAACCAAGTTTGTTAATTACAGGTAATGTTAATGACGTTGAAAACCATGTACGAGAAGCAATCGATGAAGTTAATGGGACTGGTTTAATTATTGGTCCTGGTTGTGTTGCTGGACAAAAGATTCCAGAGGCTAATATCTATGCGCTTCGCTCAGCGGTTGGCTTGAATTCGGCCGGTGCAACTGCTTGAAAATACATCAAAAAAGTTCCCCTCTATCAACGAGGAGAACTTTTTAGTGTATCTTCATTTAATTTTACTTCGCATGTTGCCCCAGAAACTTCTGTGCAATTTGCTCGTAAACGTCGCTCATAACCAAAAACTGGCTGAGCTCAACGTATTCGTTCATTTTATGGGCATTTTCCCAGTCACCGGCACCAAGAACCACGATTGGGAACTGGTTGTCAGCTTTTCGATACTCTGAAGCATCGGTTGCACCATGGATGACTTTCAAAGCAACGTCATGCTTCAACGCCTCACTCGATTCTGACTGTGCCAAAGTGACTAACGGATCATCTTTGGCGGTCAAAACCGGGTCAAAGGACATATCAACGTTGAATGATAGGTCAGCGCCGGGAGCTGAACTTAGACCCCGAACAATCATGTTCAACCGCTTGATCACAGCCCCGTTACCAAATTCTGGTGTGGCGCGAATGTTACCCTGCAATTCCGCGTGGCCAGGAATCGTATTGACCTGGTCTCCACTCTTGAAGACCGTCACACTGTGCACCAGTGGGCCAACTTCTTTGCTGGGCTTGACGTCTGCAAAGAGGTCAGCTTCCGCATTTATGAATTTAACTAGGTTAGTTAGTGCGTTAACACCTTGGTCAGGCATTGAACTGTGGACCGGCTTGCCCTCAGAAGTGACGGTATAGTTCAAAGAACCATTGTGTGCGTACACCACATCACCGCTAGTTGGTTCACCAATGATCATCCCTTCAACATCATCAACGTAACCTGCTTCAGTTAGTTGTTTAGAGCCCATGGCACCGTATTCTTCACCAACGGTTGCCAGCAAACGGATGCGGCCGGGAAAGTCAGCTTTGCTATCAGCCAGTTCGATCATTGCGATGACCATCGCTGCTAAGCTGCCCTTCATATCCGCACTGCCGCGGCCGTATAGACGGTCACCGTGGACTTCTGCGGACAACGGATCGTGTGCCCAATCGTCCAGATTACCGAAACTGACGGTATCCATGTGGCCGGCAAGGACGAAGACGGGTTTGGCGTCGGGTTTGCCCAGTTCAGCAATTAGGTTGGTTCGGCCGGGCGCCGTTTCGACCTGCTTCGCTGTGATGCCGTGATCCGCCAGCAATTTCTGCAGGTAATCTGCGACTGCCTGCTCATGATCGTTTGCCGAATCGATCTGCACCAAGTGCGTAAGGATGTCAATTTTAGTTTGTTTATCCATGGTGACCTCCGCTTTCATTTTTCAGACTTATACCTTATTATAGACGTTTTCAGTGTATTTGTCCTGTGAAGGCGCTAAATGAGGGTCTCCGTAGGGGGTGTAAAATGCAGTTGTAGCACACATCAGACGAATTTTCAGTAAATTTTCAGTTAATTAAAACGATGCTTGAAATTAGCATAGTTTATATTTTATTTTATAAAGTACTAAACAGACACATCGGTGATAATTTGAGGCGAAAGTTGATTTGATATCTCAAGATTTTATACCCTTGTTAAGCCATTCGAATTGATTATTTCACTGCTTTAGCCTCATTCGTGATGGATACCTCGTCACTTTTAACTAGTAAAGACGTCAAGCCATTTTTAAATGATCAGTTTACTGCTTGGAAGCTCCAGTAGTCGCATCCATCCCCTTAGGTGCCTGCCCACCAGTCATTTTCGATAAATCAGGCATCTTTTCACTTGCTGATGCGCCGGTTGTTGCGTCTGGCTTGCTGCCATTTTGCGGTGCCTTAGACGCACTGGTAATGGCATCAAACGCACCGTTTTCAGACATGGCGATAATTTTGTCCACATTTGCAGTACACTCTAACGTTCCCAGGTAAGCGCCTTCAGAATCTCGCAGCGCATAGTAGGTGGTCATGATTCGATGCCCATTTTGGGTACTTGGAATCGTGACGGATTCTTTAGTTCCTGCTTTGAACGCGCTAATTACCGATTTAATAGCTGGCAAGATCTTTGCTGGGTGAATCTCTTCTAGCGTCTTACCAATTTGGTCTGAGGTGCGTTTGTGAGTCCGTTGCTCTTGATTTGAAAACCATTTAAAGTGATCATCTGCGTCGACCAGATCCAGTTCAAACGGAATGGTTTTGAAAATTTGCTGGAGTTCGGTTAAAGATAAGGTGCCACTTTCAAATTTAATTTGTGCATCGGCTGCTTTTGATTCGTTATCTGACATGTGTAATTCCTCCCAAATTTCTTGAATATACCCATTATAGTCCGATTCCTCTTACGACGTGCATGAAGCTAGAAGGTCGATAAAAATTTAAATAAACGCTTGCCAAATACGAACATACGTTTGTATAATGTAATCAAACAAATGTTCGAGGTGAGAGCAATGGATTATTCAAAAGAACCCCATGGGGTGTATTTTCTAATCGATAATAAGTCCTTCTACGCTAGTGTTGAGGCCGTTGCGCGCGGTTTGAACCCGCTGAAGGTGACCTTAGTTGTGATGAGTGAAGCCAGCAACACCAACGGCGGTTTAGTACTGGCTACTTCTCCGGAAGCCAAGAAGCGTTATCACCTTCAGGCTAATGTCTCTCGGCAGCGTAACGTACCTGACGACCCGCAGTTGATGGTGGTGCCGCCACGGATGAACTTATACATTAAACGTAATTTGCAAATCAACGATATTTTTCGCCGGTACGTGGCAAATGAGGATTTGCTGCCGTACTCCATCGACGAATCGATCTTAAACTTAACCCATTCATGGAAACTATTTGGCAAGACACCGCGAGAAGTTGCGGTTAGGATTCAAAAGACTGTGCGCCGTGAATTAGGACTCTATACCACGGTGGGCATTGGTGATAATCCGGTTCAAGCTAAGCTGGCACTGGATCTGTATGCGAAGCATAATCCCGACTTGATTGGTGAGATTCACTACGAAACCGTTCCTGATACGATCTGGACGGTTGAGAAGTTAACCGATATCTGGGGAATTGCTGACCGGACTGCCGCTCATTTGAATCGGCTTGGGATCCATAACATGTATGAATTAGCTCATGTGAATCCCTATGAATTAAGTGCTGAAATGGGGCTGATTGGCCAACAGTTATTTGCTTTGGCCTGGGGAATCGACCGCTCCAAGTTGCATAATCGGCGCGGACCGAAGAATGCCAGTCTAGGTAATTCACAAGTCCTACCACGAGACTATGTCACCCAGCAGGATATCGAAACGGTGATCAAAGAAGTGGGTGAGCAAGTTGCTGCCCGGTTACGGCACCATCATAAGCAGGCCGGCTGTATTTCACTCGGAATTGGTTTTTCTTACGCAGCCAGTGAAGCGGACGGACGCGGTGGCTTTCACCAGGAGATGCGGATCGCACCCACTGATCAGAATGCCGTGATCGTAGCGGACTTGTTACGGCTATTTCGACGTAACTGGGAAGGCCAAATCGTGCGCAACGTAGCAGTGTATACCACCCGGCTTAGTCCGGCTACCGGGTTGCAGCTGAACTTCTTTGAACCAGCGGCCGCCCAGATCAAGCGTGCTAAGACCGATCACGTGGTGGATGAGATCCGTGACCGGTTTGGTTTCACCAAGTTAGTCTATGCCAGCAGTCTTTTGAAAGGTGGGACAGCAATTGAACGAGCATCCCTCGTCGGTGGTCATAACGGTGGTAATGCCTATGAATAGGGACTTGAAGGTCATTACGGAACGCTTGGATGCAGGCTTTCAACGTAGACCCCAAGTTCGTTATCAAGTCATGATCACTAACGATCCGTACGATAAGACCTATAATTTCTTTTTAAACTATCAGCATCGTGACCGCCGACTACGGTCGAAACCGTTACATAGCGTTCACGATTACCGACTGGAATATCTTGAACAGTTGATCAAAGGTTTAAGAGATCACACCAAGCTCACCTTTGAATTCGTGGGATTCACAGGCGAACGCTGGCCGTCTAACCAACGATTGATTCAAAGCAGGCGATTAAACGATGAGTAGACTCCATCAGATTGACGATGATGCACTGGTGCAACGCTTTTTTGATCATGATTATCGTGACCGTGGCGTGATCAAATGGCAGGGTTACTACCTGTCAGACCACACGGCAGCACTAAAAAAGCAGGCTAAGCAAGAGGCCATCAAATACCCCGCTAAAGTGCAACAGTCCTTAGAAGACATGTCTGAGATTCTTAGTGAGGCTTTTGGTAATGGTAAAACCGTTAGCATTCAACTGAATAATCGAAATGCAAACGGAGAATTTTCAGCCGATATCGTCGGGAAAGTCATCGGCTATGAGGATGACGCCGTTTATTTAGCGGGTCAAGACCCCATATCATTAACGGATATGAGGCATATTGAAAAATTAAATTAAAAAAAAGGGCGTGTGCTAAAACTCGTTTAGATCCCCGCGTATAACGACTTAGATCTAAATTTTAGCACCCGCTCTTTCATTCATTTATTCAGGATCAGCCAATGATTTACCGCTAGTGATGTGCTTGAAGTCGTCAAATGCCGCATCGATAGTTTGATACTCAGCATCACTTAACGCGATATCTAGTGCCTTAGCGTTAGCAGCAACCTGTTCTGGTTTCTTAGCGCCCGGAATAACAACACTGATCAGCGGATTCTTGATGTACCAAGCCAGGACTGTTTGTGCCACAGTGGCATGATGGGCGTTCGCGATTGGCCGGATGGCATCAACTGCCGTGAGGATCTTACCATAGCGGGGTTCTTTGAAATCAGCAATTTGGCTGCGAATGTCATCATCAGGAAAAGTCGTATCCCGCTTGTATTTGCCAGTCAAAAGACCACTGGCTAATGGGAAGTACGGCACGAAGCTGATATTATGTGCCTTTAGGTACGGCATCATGTCAGCACCGTGGTCTTGGTGCAGCAGGCTGAATTCGTCTTCAACAACGTCAACGAAACCATCAGCATTGGCTTCTTTAATTTGATCCAAACTGAAGTTAGAAACGCCGATTGCCCGAATTTTGCCCTGTTCACGAAGCTTTTGCAACGTACCAACTGCTTCGGCCTTCGGTGTGTCGTGGTCTGGAAAGTGCAGGTAGTAAATATCGATGTAATCTGTACCCAAGCGTTTCAGACTGTTTTCGACCTGTTCTGTGATGAACTTTGGATCGTTACGGATGACCTGTTCGCCAGTCGAAAAATCGTGGGCGCCCTTAGTTGCAATTACCAATTTATCCCGGTCAAAGTCCTTGATGGCCTGTCCAACCAGTTCTTCGGAATGACCCAACCCGTAAACGTAGGCCGTATCTAAGAGTGTAATGCCATTTTCAATACCAGTTTTGACGAGGTTTAAGCCGTCGTCATCATTTAAATTTGGAAACAGATTATAGCCACCAACCGCATTAGTTCCAAGTCCTAGCGGTGAGGTCGTAACCTCTGATTTACCAATTTTAACCGTTTTCGACATGAGAGAAACCTCCTTGTAAGCGTTTAATTAGACAATTCCATTATACCCAGTTTGAGCTTTAAAAATAAATAAAAATAAAATTAGCACTCTACTTGTAAGAGTGCTAAAAAGGTGCTATTATATAATTGTTGACGGGGATATGGTAATTATATCAGACAAGTGTTTGACATAACGATGATATCCACCTCGACTGACTAGACTAACCAACTCAATAGCAATCAGCGAGACACCGCCAACTAACGGTGCCTTTGCTTTGCAGCAGGGACGTCAAATCACATGGGGGTGCATGAAGATGGCAAACTATTTTAACGATCCATTTTTTAACAACAATATGGATGATCTTTTCAACAATGTATTTAGACAAATGGGGAACGGCGAAACGGCTCGCTACGAGGTCAATGGGCATGAGTTAACACCCGATGAATTCGCACAGTACCGTGCCACCGGTAAATTACCAGACCGCGAACACGAAATTGAAGTTAATGACACTGGTGATCACGCCGTTAAGAAGGGCGGCATTCTTGAGAAACTTGGTCGTAATTTGACGCAGGAAGCACGCGACGGATTGCTTGACCCAGTTATCGGACGTGATAAGGAGATTCAAGAAACCGCCGAAATCCTAAGTCGGCGGATCAAGAACAACCCAATTCTTGTCGGTGATGCCGGTGTCGGTAAAACGGCCGTTGTGGAAGGCTTAGCTCAAGCTATTGCGGCTGGTAAAGTGCCAGAAGCCGTTCAAGGTAAGGAAATTTATTCGATTGACCTATCTAATTTGGAAGCTGGGACGCAGCTGCGTGGTTCCTTTGAAGATAATATCAAGAACCTGGTTAAAGAAGTTAAAGCAGCTGGCAACGTCATCTTGTTCTTCGATGAGATCCACCAGATTCTGGGGATCGGCTCTACCGGTGGTGAAGATGGCGGAAAGGGCTTAGCTGATATTATTAAGCCAGCACTTTCTCGTGGTGATATTACCGTCATCGGGGCAACGACCCAGGATGAATATCGCAACACGATTTTAAAGGATACTGCGCTGGCACGTCGTTTCAACGATGTTGTGATCAACGAACCGACGCCAGAAACAACGCTGCAAATTTTGAAGGGTATTAAGGGTCTTTATGAGAAACACCATCACGTGACGTTGCCGGATGATGTTTTGAAGGCCGCTGTTGACTACTCCGTTCAGTACATGCCACAACGAACTTTACCTGATAAGGCAATTGATCTAATCGACATGACTGCGGCTCACTTGGCCGCTGGGAATGCCGGTACTGATGAGGCCAGCCTAAAAGAACAGCTGAAGGCTGCTCAAAAGACTAAGGACGAAGCTGCTAAAGCCGAGAATTACGAGCAGGCAGCCCAGGCCAAAAAGCAGGTCGACGCGCTTGAAGACAAGATTAAAAATGCTAATGATGACACTGAGTCTAAAGTTGTTGCGACGCCAAATGACGTGGCGGAATCCGTTCAGCGCCTAACTGGAATTCCGGTTGCCAAGCTCGGTTCAAACGATATCGAACGTCTAAAAGGCATTGCTGACCGGTTGAAATCCAAAGTTATTGGCCAGGATGAAGCCGTGGACATGGTTGCACGGGCGATTCGTCGTAGCCGAGCAGGATTTGACGAAGGTAACCGGCCAATTGGCAGTTTCCTCTTTGTTGGCCCGACCGGTGTTGGTAAGACCGAACTGGCTAAGCAATTAGCGTTGGACATGTTTGGCAACAAGGATGCCATTATCCGGTTAGATATGAGTGAGTATAGTGATCGGACAGCGGTTTCTAAGCTGATTGGTACCAGTGCTGGTTACGTGGGTTACGAAGATAACGGAAATACGTTGACTGAACAGGTCCGTCGTAATCCATACTCCATCGTGTTGCTAGACGAAATTGAAAAGGCTAATCCACAGGTTTTGACCCTGTTACTGCAGGTGATGGATGATGGCCGCTTGACGGATGGGCAAGGAAACGTGGTCAACTTCAAGAACACGATTATTATTGCCACATCTAATGCTGGCTTCGGTGATGAAGCCTTAACTGGTGACAAGGATAAGGATCAAAGCCTGTCAGATCGTTTGGCTCCCTACTTCCGTCCAGAGTTCTTGAACCGTTTCAACGGTATTGTCCAATTCAGTCACTTGACCAAGGACGATTTAAGTCAAATCGTTGACTTGCTGTTAGACGATGTCAACAAGACTTTGGCTAAGAAGGGAATCACCTTAACGGTTTCCAGTGATGCGAAAGACTGGTTGATGGAAGAAGGTTACGATGAAGCGATGGGCGCTCGGCCACTTCGTCGGGTGATTGAACAGCAGATTCGTGACAAAGTAACGGACTTCTACCTGGATCATTTGGATGCTAAGCAGCTTTCAGCTGATCTGGTAGATGGCAGCATCAAAATTAGCGAGAAAACACCAGTTAACGCTTAGTTAGGGTGTTAACTGCAATCAAAAGGAGCAGTACCACTGCATTTAACGGTGGTACTGCTCATTTTTTGTATCTACTTTCTTTGTTTATTTGGTCGAGCACTAACCTTCTTTTTATATGCTGAGGGAGTGGTGTGCAAGTATTTTTCAAATAACCTGAAAAGTGATGAAGTATTTTGGTATCCGACCACATCACAAATATCAAATAGAGTACAGTTTGTTTTGATCATCAGATTTTGGGCAGCAGAGATTCGTCGCTGATCAACTAGCTCTTTAAAAGTATGACCGGTGGTTTGTTTAATTTTATTTCCCAGATAGTTCGTGTTATAGCCAAACTTAGCACTGACATCTTTTAAAGATATTTTACTAAAATTTTTATCTATATACTGAAGTATTGGTAAAAGACGATCATCAGAGGTATCTGCAAAATTGATATATTCCTGCTCAATAGACTGAGAGAGTTCAATAATTAAACTAGATAAAAATAATTTCATTGATGTATTTCGCTGACTTGATTGAATTAAACCCTTAATAATCAAGTTTTCAATTATATTAAGAGCAATATCATGGTTATTTAAATCAAAGAGTATGAAATTGTTGTGTAGAGTATTGATCTTAGCAGCATTATATAAAAATTGAGTAATGTCATTTGATGAAACCGGAATATAATCAAATAACTGATTAATTATGGAATCATCCTTAATTAAAATATTGACTAGTATGTCATCTACGTCAGTATATTCGATTTGTTGAACAATATCACGATCCATCATAATGAGATTATTTTGTGTTAAGGTTACTTTTTCACCATTGATATACTGTGTACATTCTCCAGAATACATATAATTAAGCTCAACGAAGTTATGGGTATGAGCAGGTACATAAGAAAATCGATTATTCTTAGTCACGGCAATGTCGCCATCTTTAAAAAAGTCTGATTGTGGCATTTGAGGTATAGGATTATTAATATAATCTAAGTCCATATAATTAAGATTACGGTTAATATCTCGCTGTATTTTTTCAACATTAGTTAATTTAAATAATGTCTTTCTTAACCACGCGGAGGTCATTTTGTCACTTCCTTGAATTGAGTTCCTTGATTAGTTTAGCAGTCACCTGTGATTTTGCAAGGTAAATCATGTAGTTCAGATATGGAGTTAGTCCTTGAAATCGCTTACACTAACTTGTGAAAACTAAGGGAGGTTACTGATATGAATAACAATGATTCAGGACAATCGCTAGTGAAAAAATATCGTCCACTAGCGGTTGCAGCCGGAATAGGATCGATTTTAGGATCAGGTATTATTGTTGGACTTTCTGCTACCATTACGGTTTGGCAATCAGGGTTGGGACTTACAAATGGCCAAGTTGGAATTATTTCAAGTGCGTTAACCTTTGCAATTGCAATTGGAGCATTACTTGCAGGGCAAATTACACATACGTTTGGTTTGGTTCATTCATTCAACTGGTTAAATTTAATTTATGCTATTGGGGCATTAATTTGTGTGTTTTCTAATAGTTACTGGATGTTGCTGATTGGCGTGATTGTAACTGGTCTCGCATCAGGTGCAGACTTACCAATTAGTCTTACAGTGGTTTCGCATGATTCTCCAGATGAAACCACTTCTGCAAGCTTAGTTTCATCAACGCAGATTTTTTGGCAAATAGGTGTTTTCATGTCGTATGTTTGCGCGTTCATCGTTTCTAAAATGTCTGGTGCATCTGGTGCCCGTGTTGTTTTCACAATTCTCGCTATTTTTGCTTTAATTACTTGGCTATGGCGTTCACTATCAGCTAAATTTAGAACATTTCATCAGGACGGCGAAAAACGTTGGGCTGAACGTGAAAAAGAGGAACATGTGACTGAAAAAGTTTCCATTAAGACCGTTTTTACCGGGAGTAATAAGAGTAAATTTATGGGCTTTTTCTTTAGTATTTTGATTT
>NZ_WNJO01000020.1 GCF_009720675.1 Secundilactobacillus folii
AGGTAGTATTGAACCCGATAGTTGGGCCGATGAGGGTGCTTATGGTGGAATGACGACAATCGTTTTGGTTCCACAGAGTTAAATATTCAATAATTAATATGTACGGAGAAGGGATTATGCCCTTCTCTTTTTTTACTGGAGTTTTATACGGTCCACGTTCCGCTAAATGATGGTCCAGTAAACGCCGGCCCAAAATATCCGAAACGATACAGTTTAACTTGGCTTTTAGACGGATTAATTTGGATAATTTCCCATGCACTTTCTGAAATATCATTCAGACGTCGTGTGGCTTCACCGTCACCACGGTCTGCCAAGCCACAGGTGATTTCAGTGAACTGAATGCCTCCTGAAAATGCATTGTTGTCTCTGTGAGTGTGTCCAGCAAAAAAGCCTAAGATATTATGAAATGATGATTGGTGAGCGGAAAGCATGTTGTAGATATTGTTACTTGCAGTGACACCCGGTTGATAAGAAGATGTATGAGTGTTTTCGAAACGATCCGTGTTAAATCTTGAGTCTTGCCAAGCATCACCAATACCAGCTAATGAAATATGATCGAAAACGACAATTTTACGGTTACCAGCAATGCTATTTAATGTAGATTTCAACCAAGCTTGCTGTGCAGCCGAGTAGTCAGTGTGGCCGTGTCGGAATTCACCACGGGTCGGATCGGAATAGTCTGGCATATCAAAACCGTCGAGAACAATTACGGTAACGTTGCTATTAGGTACTTCATAAGTTCCGAAGACAGCATTGTTTGGATTGTTAGATGGAATATTTAACCATTGTGAAAAGTTGCTAGTACGCAACGAGGTAGCTTCTGCGTTGGTGATGACCTGATCACCATTGTAGTTTGTTTCATCGCGGGCATAACCTGAATTATCATCATGATTACCTTGTAAAACAATGTATGGGCGTTGACCTAATTTTAATGCGTCCATGGCACGATTGATGTCCTCCTCAGAAATATTCTTAGGTTTCACACCATCGTTTAGGTCACCACCGTGAATCATTAAATCAACCCCGTAAGTTTTAGCGTAGTAGCTCATGAGTTGCATGCTACGTAAAACACGGGCAGTTGAAGGTGTTTTCCAACTATCGTAGTGTGTGTCTGCGATGTAGGCAATTGAGACACTGCCGGGATCTGCATTTTCTTCTAAAGCAGACGAAATATTGTCCATAGCCGTTTGTTCATCAGGAGTAAGGGTTGGTAGTGAATGAGAATCAATATCTTCAAGGTTGTAAGCCGATTCCCAATCTTCTACGTCGGTTTTGGCGTCACCGATACAATCGTAGTTGTAGGGTGATAGTTCATGAATAGGTAAATGCTTACCGGTGTCGTTTGTGATATAAGAGTATGACGATTGATTTTTGGTTGTACCAGTACTACTGCTATACGTTTTTTCTGCATTGTTAATGGTGCTGACTGGAAGATATTGACCATCTTTCAGCACAACCCAACAATGCCCGTCGTTAAACAGTTTGTGGGTATATTCAATGTGAGTACCAGCTAGATACTTGTGAAGCTGATTTGCTTGATCCGTACTCATGAATGGAGCGTCACGTCCCCAAGCATTGGAAGTAAGAATTAATGTACTTGTTGATGGATATTGGTACATTTCGCCAACGTCTGTACGGGTATTTGAACTCGTTAAGTTTGGTGTACCGGTATCTGTACCCCTGTGATCCCGCGGAGTACCAGTCTCTGTTGTTGTACCTTGTGAATAAACCGGATCACCCGGATTTGAATCAGTTCCGTAGTATCGGAATGGGCTGATTGTAGCGTATGGAACGTAGTAAGTGGTGCCGTTGTTATCGTAACGAAGCCAATAGTGACCATCATTTTTCACTTTCGCTGTGTACGATACTGTTTCGCCAATGGCCCAACTCTGAAGATGAGTTGCGGTCATTAGCGTCTCTGCACGGCCGGCTGCAGCTTCGTCAAAAGTAAAAGTACCGGAATCATTGAATAAAGTGCCGTCAGCAGTTTGATCGGCAACATCGGCACCTTGTTGACCGGTTAAGGTTCCAAGGTCACCTTGGTCGCCGGTACCAGTGCCGGTGTCGTCGACGGGAACTACTGGTTCAGAGCTATTCGTATCGGTACCGAAGAACTCGTCAGTAGTTGTATTTGCGTAGTCAACGTAGCGACGAACGCCAGAAGCTGAAATGTAGAAAGCCCAAAAGTGGCCATCATTGTAGACCTTTGAATCATAGTTGACAGTTTGGCCCGCCGTATAGTCGGCGACAGTTGCGGTGGCCATGTTAGGATCATTTCGAACCCCACAAGTCCGGTCAAAGGTAAAGCTACCTGAGACGTTTATAGTGTACATACTTGGTGTGTTTGATACATCAATAGACATGGTAAAACCTCATTTCGAATTTTAATTTTTTGTAAATCGCGATTACAAAACAAAGTCTAACCTGAAAATTGACAAGCAGAGTGTCATGTTTGTTGCAACTTTTTAAGCTCACAAAAAAAGCACCACAAAGTATGGTGCTCGCTTATTCAATGTAAAATACCAGAAAAATCGTAGTTAAAATCAGTCTGAAGTCCATGACCATTATTGGTATATTGCCAAGCTTGGGTATCGTCCACTCCCGGTGCGGTTACACCATAAGAGGCAACCCAAATAGCCGGAGCAAATTTTAACAACCTGCGGTCAATGCGACCGTTATTAAACCAACTAGCAGAGGCGTATACGACAAGATTATGGAATCCTTTGTCATGTAGGTATTGTATGAATAAGTTAATGTCATTGGTAACGTTTTTTTGAAGGCATTGATCTTCGACGTCAATTGCACAAACAGTGGTGTTATTGAGACCCATTTCAACGATTTTTTTGTAGAACCATTTGGCCTCGTTGACTGGATCGTTTTCTCCAAACCGTTGACTGTTTCCACGGAAATAGTGGTAGACGCCAATCACATCAAAAATTTCAAAACCGTTGGTCAGTTGTTGCGGTGCTTTTGGATTAAAATAACGAGAACCGGTTTCGGATCCCTCAGTAAGTTTTACAAATAGGCCGGACGCATATCTACCCAGCGATTTCATGTAAGTAAGAGAATCCGGTTGATAAGCACTAATATCAGCAAATTCAGTAAATGTTTTCATGTTTATTGCACCTCGGTAAACGTACTGGGGTCGCTATCGGCTGCAATATCAATAACAGTTTGATTTGTATGATTATCACCAGCAGTTGTATGTTTGTATTTTTGATAAGCAAGTTCAACTTTGTCAGCAACAACATCTTCGGAAATGTTACCGGCCGTTGATGCCATGTGGCGAAGCACATAGGTGACAGCATGGTCTTTGCGTTCACTTTTAGAAAGGGCTGCGTAATTAGCCATGGCAGCTACAGCCGAAATGGCCAAATTATCAGCTATCTGTAGGCATTGCTGAACTTGACGGTTCTTTTCAGTAGCCACCTTTTCGGTAATAAAAGGATGCAATAGCTTATAAACCGCTGGAATAGTGGTACAAATCAAAGTTACGATTGACGCAAAATCTAACGTTCCTGTTGTCATGGTAAAGTTCTCCTTTCACTAGTAGCCCAGTTCCTGCTTCAAAAACTCAAAGAAAGCTGTCCGTTTCCGACTAACATTTGACTTACTCATGTTGAAACGCATTCCTATGCCGTCTAAGGTCAGTTTAGTTGCATGCTGAAAATACAGTTGTTCGATAATGGTTCGCGTAGCCGAATCGGAATGTTTTAAGCAATAATCGATACATTTCTTATTAACTTCTAGTTGCACCAGACAACGATCAGTCCCAATACAATCGTCAAATAGCATGGTTCCAACTGCCAGCTTAGATAGCACATGACTATGCCCTTGATACGGATACGAAAGTTTAGCTATTCTCACACCAATATACTTATCAATTCTTGGATAATCACGCAAAATACTTTCTAAATGTTGCCGTTCATAATCGTTCATTAAAATCACCTCAAAATTATAGTTAATAGAATTAGACTGTTGCGATGTTAATTTGAGTTCAGAACCTATGGTAATTAGTTAGCAAAGTAGTGCGTTCCGGATTTGTTGCAGAATTTGCAGAATTTTTGATTGTTTCCTGAGATCATTTGAAACTTTAATAACGACTATAATAATATAGTCATTTTTTAAATACCTTATATATCAGCTCTTTAGAAAAGATTGTTGAACATACGTTCCCCTTTTTCAAGGTAAACAGGCATAAATCTTAACGATTATCGTGATTTTCTTTATCAAAGATAGGTATTTTGCGTAGTAGCAGATTGAGACAAAATCATCACCACCTCTCAACGCGGTATCACGCGTGCAAGGTGTTGCCACAATTATTATTGGACACTATTCAAAATGATCCATGAAAAAAGGTCTCTACTGGCGTAAGACCATATAAAAGCGTTAATGTTAATAGTACGTTAATCCTATTATTTTGAAATTTAAACACAATAACATTATGTATTAACTATTTAACACTTTGAAAGAGATACAAAAAACGCCCTCATGCGAGGACGATAAAACAACTTAAGTTTCTGAATACAGAAAATAACTAAAAGTCTTGTAATGTTAAACCACCCTTGTCAATTACAACGTTTTTGTTTACTCAAATAAACTTTAATTTGTAACCACAAAGTGGTATATTACGTTTGAAAACGTCATGTTTAAAAATCACACAGACGAAGGGAAAATATGATATGCGAAAAATTATCCAAAACGTTTTGCTAATTGGAATAGTCTGCGGGCTTGGAATTATATTTAGTGCCTCGACAAGTCGGGCTGCAACTCTTAAATCTACATCACCTGATAATATTAATAATGGTGGGAATTGGGTTACCTACTTCCCAAATTTAACCAAAATTAAAGCTCATAATGCCTATATGTGGAACATGAAACATACCAAAAAAATCCACAATCTTAATAACTATAAGAACACCGATTGGTATGTTGTACAAACTTTTACAAAAACAGTGAATAGAAAAAAATCAACGTACTTTAAAGTCACAAATTATGGCAAAAAAATAACTGGTTTGGTATATAGTGGATATCTTATTAAAGCTAAGGTTACACCAATTACTAGTTTTAATAATGATTCTTCCTACAGAAAATATCTGGAAAGCTCTTAAACTCAAAAACTGGCAAGAGGTTTAATGAAACTCTTTCCAAATAGTAAAGTGACTTTAAAGCTTTCAAAGTATATTCATGACAACCCAATGACTGAGACCGATGTTACCTCAAGCCAACCGGGCTATACTTCTAACGTCCCTGGATACAAAGATGTCTTCGCCCCTGAAGAAGCGCGTGAAATTTTCTCTCCACAAACTTTAGCATTAAGTTCCACCACCATTAACAATTTATCAAATTATTTTGACACACATGGCTATAATGCACAAAAACGAGCTAGTATGAAAGATTATGAGTTAGGTGTTTACGTTCAAAATGCCGTAAGTACTACAGCAAATGATAAAAGTAATATGCCAGCTGCTACTCCAGCAACTACTCAAATAGAATTTATTTTGGCAAAACCGATAAAATAAAAATATTGATATAAAAGGGACTAATTCGTTCGAATTAGCCCCTTTTTTAAATTAAGTTTTTTAACTAACTACATAAGGTTAAATAGAGTATGTTGATTTAGGGAAATAGTAAAGTTGGTGCAAAGCAGTTCCACCACTCTGTGGGTGTTGTTCGACACCCACATACACGTTGTCCCCATGCAATTGAATACCTTCAACCTCAGAGTTTACAGCAATACCATTGACAGTCGTTGGTACAAGCATGGCAACAGTTTCATATTCAGTAAAACGCCAATTGCCTTTTAAGATATGAGGAACCTTTCCCGCGGCCCCTCCTGAAATATAAACCATATTATCATCGAATTAGAGATGTTTGGAATTTTGGGTTTGGGAACCATTTATCAGACTTATAATTTAACCTCCTACGAGTGGTGGTTTCTAGGCGGTGTCGTCATAGTTGGTTTAATTACTTGGTATTTCTTAAAGCAAAACGATTGCCGCAAGTAAATCAAATTAAGCAACTTCTAAGCCAGCGAAAGGGCCTTTAGCAGCACAATACAACTGCTGAGGCTCTTTGTGTGTACTATGATGATTTTTTGCGAGACATTATAGTATACTTACCTATTCTCTGGATTCAAAGTAACGACCATCAACTATCCAACTATCATTGGATTAAAACGATAATTTGTCCTGATTTGCAGCCTAGAAAACAGAATATGTTCGATTAATAATAGTAGATTAACATTGTTACCAATTGCAGCACAGGACATCAAGAATTATTTGGAAACTATAGTCAAGCTTCTGATAGCACAACCGAGGGGATCTGCTTGTTATTCTTAAATTATTAAATCAGAGTTTGATACTTTAGCACTTTGGTACTTACTTAGTATAAATTTATGAAAAAAGTATGTCGATTTTGGGAATCTGCGGCGCTCCTTGCATACAAGAACGGAATCTGAGTTTTGACGCACGTTTAGAAAACGTTCAGTCTTCCGAAGGCAGAGTCACATTTTTAGCTGTGTCTGTGTTAAGATATCAGTTCGATACTTACCAATAATAACTTTTGGCCTAGCCAGCCCTTTTGATTAAAAACAAAAGGAATATCGAACCGACTCGATACTCGACGAATTTATCCTCAAAAGGTCAGTTCTAAATAGGAATGCTCAATAACAGATTTCATAGGCAGACGCTCCCTGAAATTTGATGACTAGTACGAATTAGTACACTGCTGTTAACATTACCAGAAGTCCCTATCTTGGGGAGAATCGGATGGCTTGCTTTCTACTTTATCAACCACTAGTTGCTATTTTAGTGAAAATTAATTTAAAAAATATTATTAGCTTCTATTGACAAAGGCTAACTAAAGAACTAAGCTTTAATTCGTTAGTTAATAATATAACAGACTAACTAATTAAAGGATGATTATCATGATGTTAACTATAGAACAATCGAAGGTCTTCGAAACCCAGCCATCTGATACCATCGTCGAGATGGATAACCTAACTAAGGATCTGCTGCCCGCGTTTGCGAATCAGTTGCGCCACTTGACTCCTCAGACAGGGGTTGATGATTGGGTATTACTCGAAAATGAAGCCGATGGTCAACTAATTGAGATACCGCTCACGACGCAGGCATCAGCTATCCAGGCAAGCTTCCAGTCAGGAAGTCAGTCGATTTGGAATTTAGAACTCAATCAACCAGGGAAGGTTACTCGTTTTCATGCGGAAGAGGGTCAGGGCGAAAGGCTGGTGCAGATCTTATCAAGTCAGTTTCGTCAAACAGCTCAAACTAATTCTGGCGACTGGCTGATCTGTCGCTCGGTGCTGGATCCTGATATTGTTTGGGTTTTAATGTTTTTCACTAACCAGAAAAAGCGGACACAGCAGTCAACTGGTCACATGTCCCAGACACTCTTTGACGTGCTGGCGAAAACGCCTGTTAGCGTCAACGTGCAAGTGGCCTTGTCAGGCTTTGCAGTGGTTTAAAAATATTTTGAAATAGATTGTTAGTTTATATTGACTAATTCTAACTAACGAACTACGATGGGCCTCATTCATTAATCGAGCAAAAAAGTAATTAAGATTGAAAAATTAAGGAGATAGTTAAAATGACATATAATTCACAAGATTTACTAAAGCAATTTGGAGAGTTCATGCAGACATTTCAGCGGCGCGGTATTTCTGCATTTTCAAAGCAGAATCGTCAGTTCTGGTCAAAACAGCCGCAACATGGCCAGATGCGAGTGCTATTACTATTAAATAAAAAGGATCACCTCACGAATTCTCAAATTGTTGAGGCGTTAGATATTCGGCCTAGTTCAGTCAGTGTTATGATTAAAAAACTAGCGGCAGAGGGACTTGTTGAGCGTCATGATTCAAAGGAAGATAAGCGGATCAGCTTCATTTCTCTGACTGATAAGGGACGCGAATCGATTGCGTCTACACACAGTTTTAAGCAGGGATTTGCGGATGAGTTATTTAGTCCCTTGAGTGAAGACGAGCAGCAAACGTTAGGTGAGTTGCTCAAAAAGCTGACAGTTGGTTTAGATGATAAATTCACTAAGTGGGATGAGGGTGAAGAGCGCCCCGACTTCTTGGATCACCTGCCAAACAGTTTCTTCAAAGGAAATGGTGGCCAACAGGGTTGGAAAGGATTCAATGGTCAGGGCTTCGATCCTCGGGGTTACCGCAATCACCACCAGAATGGAGACGCCAGTGACAATTTTAAGGGCTTTGATCCAAATAAAAATGGCATTCACCCCAATCAAAACGATTTTGATCCTGACAACTTTAAAAATTAGAGAATATCGAGGCAAATAACATTATGCAACGTTCAGTAGCACAAGATGGGTCCCGCAGTCGGAACCCACAAACAAAGGGTGCGCCATTTAAGCGCCCAAAATTTAATTTCAAAGATTTTGCTAAATTGACAATGAAAATTAAGCCGCACTTTTGGCAGTTAGGTGTTGGGCTGCTGTTTGGGCTAATTGCCACCGGGATTCAACTGCTGGTGCCACAACTTGCTAAACAGTTGATCAATGGCCTGAGCCATGCTATGAACCCGCAGCTGATCTTTTGGGTGATTGCCGCCTTCATTGGCAGCGCACTGATCAGTGCATTTTCCGGTGCCATTCTGGGCTTTTTCGGTGAGGATGTTGTTAGTAAATTGCGCCAATTTCTATGGAATAAGATCCTGCGGTTACCGGTTAGTTACTTTGATGAGACCCGTTCCGGCGAAATCTCCTCACGGTTGATCAATGATACTTCACAGGTCAAAGACCTACTCGCTAATTCCGTTCCTAACATGGTGACTTCGATTCTGCAATTGGTCGGGGCGCTTGTTTTGATGCTGATCATGGACTGGAAGATGACAGTCATCATGTTTGTGGTGGTGCCGTTAGTAATTGTGGTCATTATGCCAGTCATTCGCCAGTCACATAAAATTGCGATTGCTCGACAGGATGCACTAGCCGATTTTAACGGGCAATCAAGTGAGATCCTCAGTGACATTCGGTTGGTTAAATCATCCACTGCAGAAGATTTAGAACGCGAAGATGGCCACGGTAAAATCGATAAATTATATCGGATCGGTTTAAAGGAAGCCATTTACGATTCCATTGCCAGCCCCCTGATGCAAATGGTGATGATGGGGATGATGATTGGCATGCTGATCTACGGTGCCAGCCGAGTATCCCAAGGGACCATGACCTTTGGAACTCTGATTTCATTTCTCATGTATTTGACCCAAATGATCGGGCCGTTCACTCAGCTCAGCCAGTTCTTTAACGACATGGCTAAGACGAGCGGATCGACGGCACGTATTCAGGAATTGCTGCAGGCCAAGGAAGAGGATCAAACCTCTGGCGAAGACGTTCAGATGGACGGCCAAACTTTGAGTGTTGAACACGTCGACTTCGCTTATGACAAGGATGAGCCGGTTCTAAAGGACGTGTCCTTCACCGCTAAACCAAATAGCGTGGTGGCCTTTGCCGGACCATCCGGTGGCGGAAAATCCACTATCTTTGGCTTGTTGGAACGTTTTTATAAGCCTGATAGGGGTCAAATCAAAATTGGCGATACCGAAATCAATGATGTCAACATGAATAACTGGCGCAGTCAAATTGGGTTGGTCAGCCAAGACGCCGCCATTATGGCCGGGACGATCCGTTACAACCTCACGTACGGGCTGGAAGGCCAGTTTACTGATGATGAGCTGTGGCACGTTTTGGAAATGGCATATGCAAAAGACTTTGTTGAAGCAATGCCGGATGGCTTGGACACGCAAGTTGGTGAACGCGGTGTGAAGGTTTCTGGTGGCCAGCGCCAACGACTGGCAATTGCCCGGGCGTTCCTGCGTGACCCTAAGATTTTAATGTTGGACGAAGCAACCGCCAGTTTGGACTCTGAGTCTGAAATGATGGTCCAAAAAGCACTCGAAAAGCTGATGCATAATCGCACGACTTTGGTGATTGCACACCGTCTAAGCACCATCGTGGATGCTTCACAGATTTACTTCATTGAGCACGGTCAAGTCAGTGGTCATGGTACGCATGAGGAGCTGGTGGCATCCCATCCGCTCTATCGAGAATACGTCGAAAACCAGATGAAAGCGTCGTAAGGGTTGTCTTTAATTCAAACGTAAAAGATTGAAAAAGTGATGAGGTTCAGTAGGATCTCACCACTTTTTCTTGCAAAAATGCCAATTCAGTACACTAAATCAATGTTAGGTAGTTGGTAGTTAGTTTTAATTGACAAAAACTAACTAGGAAGGTATGATAGTTTCGCTAGTTAGGGTAAACCTTAAAAGCCTAACTAAAATTCATTAAAAGAATAGGAGTATATCGATATGTCAAAAGATACTAACCAGTTGCTCAATTTATTTGGCCGCCTTTTCCAACGCCGTGATTTCGTGGGGGCAGTGATGCACGGCAGCCGGATTGACAATCACCGGATGCATAACCGAGGGCCAGTGCGCGTTTTGCGGCTCTTAAAGGATCATGATCAGCTTACTAATAGTGATATCGTCGAAGCTTTGGATATTCGCCCAAGCTCCGTCAGTGCTTTAGTCGCGAAACTGGAAGAAAATGGTTTGATCGCGAGAAAGCCGTCCGAAGAAGATGGGCGTGTCATGCTGATTTCGCTGACTGAAAAAGGTAAGAATTTCATCAGTGAAGCCCACGACTTTAAGAGCGAACTGTCAGAAAGTTTGTTTAGTGCATTATCCACTGAAGAACAAGAACAGCTCAACCGTCTGTTAGGCAAATTGGTAGCGGATTTGGATGAGAATAAGACTAACTTGCCAAACCAGGATCGGATGCCTGAATTCTATGGCCACCATCATCATGGTCACGGCCATGGTCCGATGGGTTATGGAGGTCCAATGGGGCGCGGTGGTTTTGGTTTCGGTCCTCGCGGAGGTCGCCCACGACAGGGAGATCACGAGTAGTGTCAAATCGGTAGGGCAAGCCTTACCCCTTGTTTTAAGGCAAATTGCACAGGCTGAGATTCAGTTCGGTTAGCTTTCAGTGTATAGCGACAAAAAGGAAATTTCCTGCAACTAGGAAATTTCCTTTTTTTTGGCGAATTAAGTACGCCCCAAAAACGGGTGGTTCGAACCTGATAGGTAATTATATTTATTTTTCTTGAAGTCTCTTTCCATATGCAAACCAAATATCTATTGATATAATTAAGCCGGAAAATAGCGAGTGAAAGGGGGCAAAGGGATGTTAAAGATTGAACATTTATCTAAACAATTTGGCGACCTTAAAGCGCTCAATGACGTGACCTATAACGTTAAAGAGGGTGAAATCATGGGCTTGATCGGGCAAAACGGCGCCGGTAAATCCACTACGTTTCACAGTATCTTAAGCTTCATCCATTACGATGGTGAAATTTCATGGCAAGATCAGCCGATCAACGAAAAGGTCTTCAATGACATTGGGTATTTACCAGAGGAACGTAGTCTGATGCCTAAGATGACAGTGGAACAGCAGATCCTGTATCTGGCACGACTCAAAGGGCAGTCAGCTAAGCAGATCAAACCCGAAATTGACCGCTGGATGAACCGGTTTGAGGTCAAGGGACGTAAAACGGATAAAATCAAAGCTTTGTCAAAGGGCAATCAGCAAAAAGTGCAGCTGATCTGTACCTTGATTCACCAACCCAAGCTGATTATTTTGGATGAACCGTTTAGCGGTTTGGATCCCGTGAACGTCGATATTTTGGAACAAGCCATCCTTAACGCTAAGCACGATGGTGCCGCAATTATTTTTTCCAGTCATGACATGGGCAATGTGGAGGCCCTGTGCGATGAGCTGGTCATGATGCGCCGCGGTGAAGTCGTGTTGCACGGTGGCATTCGTGACATTCGAGATGAATTTGGCAAGGACGAAGTGTTCGTCACCACCGACTGGGCGCGGACAGACCTGGCGGCGTTGCCCCACGTAATCGAAGTCGTCGAGCGGTCGCGTAACCGCTATCTGCTGCGGTTAGATGAGCCGACAGCTGGGAAAGACATCTTTCAACGGCTTTCCCACGGCGAGTACATCGAAGAGTTTAGCCAGCAGCCACCAACGTTGGAGGAAATCTTTCGATTGAAAGCGGGGGACCTCAAATGAAAAAGATGTGGGTAGTGACCCTGACCACCTATTTAAGGCAGGTGAAGTCCTGGAGCTTTGTCATCTTAGTACTGTCGCCGTTTTTGATGTTAGCAGTTTCTTTCGGCGTTGGGTTTATATCAGCCAATTCCACTGCCAGCACTGACGACATCGCGGTGGTTGCTAATCAACCGGCACTTCGCCAAGCCTATATTAAGGTAGCGGGTAAGGACAATGTGAATACCAAGGTTAAAACAGCCTCGGCAGCCAAACAGGCTTTAAAAAACGAGAAGATCAGCGGTTACGTGGTGTTGGATCAGGGTGTTAAATACAGTGCGGTGTATCACGGCACCAGTTCCATGGATACGTCTGATAAAGCCCAACTGACAACGTTTTTGTCGAAAATGCAGACTCAAAGCAACGTTGCACGAGCCAAATTATCACGGACGCAGCTGAATCAATTGAGCCAGCAGCCGGTATTTAAAGAAAAAGTTCAAAAACAAACCGGAATTGCTAAGCAGGCGAAGACCGTTTCCTTCTGGATCCTAGTGTTCATGGTCTACATGATCTTGATGACTTATTCGTCGATCACTGCTCAAGAGATTGCGTCCGAAAAGGGGACCAAGGTGATGGAAATGGTCTTCTCTAGTACCACGGCAGCAAAGTATTTTTGCGGCAAGATCCTTGGGGTTTTAATGGTGATTGCCACCCAGCTGCTGGTTTATCTCATCGGTGGCTGGGCTAGTGTGCTGGTAGCACGCAACTTGTCCATGACAAAGTCGTTCTTCGCTAGTTATGGCACGTTGGTGGACAAGGTGATTGGTAATTTACTGAGTGTCAATTTACTGTTTCTGTTTCTCGGCGTCATTATTTACACGATTTTAGCGGCGTTTAGCGGGGCGCTAGTTGCCAAGGCAGAGGATGCGTCAAAGGCTGCGTATCCGGCAGTGTACCTGAGTATGATTGCCTTCTTTGCCACGTTCCCGTTTCAAAACAATGCGGATGCACTAACAGTTAAAATTCTGTCATACGTTCCGTTTTTCTCCTCGTACTTCATGCCGTTGCGGGTAATCAATGAAGCCGTCAGTCCACTGGCCGTTTCGATGTCGTTGTTGATTCTGGTGATTTCAATTTTAGGCCTGACTTGGTATATCAGCAGTATCTATAAGGGTTTGATCCTACAGGCAGACGAGGGTAATTTCTTCCAGCGGTTCCGGCGCGGATTGTCATATAAATAAAAATAGCGTGTGATCAAACTCGGTTAGATTTTAGAGTATAGCCACAAAAAGGAGGCTTCCCAGACTTGAGAAACTTCCTTTTTTGGCGCTATACGGCCTGAATCTGAGTTTGGTCACACGCTATTTTGATCGTTATTCCCGGTATAATTCGCCAGCTTTAGGACCTGGATCCAACGTCCAAATGGTCTCAATATCGATCACGCCAGCTGCAATTGGTGCCGGTAGCTGATTTTCTTCGGCAAACTTCTGGGCGATTTCAAAGTATTCGCCGTCCCGATAAAGGGTGGCCTTGCCACCAAAACGGTAGCCGCGCAATTTGGCTAAGTTAGCGAAGGCAACCAGTATCTTCCCATTATCATCAATGTCTCTCATAATCGTTTTGCCGGTCATTTCGTTGTAGATCAATCGGTGATCGTCCAGTACTCGCAGACTCATTTTGGGACCTAAGTCAGGGTTACCATCAGCATCAACAGTTGCGACGTACCCCAGATTGTCAGCAATGTAAGCCTTCATTTCATCAGTTAAAGTTGCCATCTCATTTTCCTCCAATTAAGTTTCAAGATTTTAGAGGCATTATAGCTTATTTAACACCAGAATGTGTGAATGATGACTGGGACGAACATCCAGGAGTTGGATTAGCTGCTGATGAAGCAGTTTAGCCAGAGAAATTTTAGACTGTATGCCGGTTCCTATTAAAAGGGTAACCCTCCTCGAGTCATATCAATAGTCCTGTAGCTCGTTGAGCTGATACAATATCGGTGCAAATAGATGGCTTTAGTTTGGGGGGCAATGATCATGAGAGCCAGTTCCAGTGTAAAAGCGACCGGTAACCCGTTGTCATTTAGTAGTGTCTTACTTCTCGGTATCAATGGCATTATTGGTTCGGGAATCTTTTTGTTGCCTGGCAGTTTGTTTCAACAGGCTGGTGCTATGAGCTTGGCTGCGGTGGCATTGGCCGGTTTGGCAACCACTTTGATTGCGCTGAACTATGCGGTCATGGCGTCAAAAATTGATGAGGACGGCGGTGCCTGGATTTACGCCAACCGTGCTTTCGGTTCACTGGTCGGCTTCCAAATTGGCTGGTTTAGCTGGTTTCTTGGCGTGATCACCATTAGTGCAGAAATTGCGGCGTTCATGACGACGTTGACTGGTCTGGTACCCGCACTGGACCGCCATTCCATTTATATTGGTATTGCAGTCAGTCTTCTGGCAGTTCTGGCCGTTATTAACTTGTTTGGGCCAAGTACTATGAAGGTCATTGATAACTTTTCTAGTACTTTAAAGGTATTGTTGTTGCTGGTTTTTGTGCTGGGTGGTGCGATTGCTCTGGGCCTGCACACGACTGCCGTGCAGACGATTCCGAAGCTACAGACGTCACCGCACTTGATCGGCGCGTTTACCACTGCATTTTACATGTTCACCGGTTTTTCATTTCTACCTACTGCCGCAAAGGAAATGACAAACGCGGAGAAGAATCTTCCCCGCGCCTTGGTGTTAGTTATGCTGATGGTGACTGGACTTTACCTGCTTGCCCAGTTGATGACGATGTTGCTACTTGGCAGCCATTTAATTGGCAATCAGTTACCAGTGGCCGCGGCGTTTGAACAGGTCGTCGGAGCCATTGGTCGACCAGTTATTCTAGCTGGTATGCTGGTCTCAATTCTGGGTGTGGCGGTTGCGGTATCCTTCGACACGCCGGTGGATCTGGCCTCCATGGCTAGCGAAAAGAAGCTGCTACCAGCCGTTTTCGGTCGCCAAAACCGGTTTCAAGCACCGGTTGTTGCTATCCTGTGCACTACGGGACTGGCGATGCTCCTAGTTGTCAGTGGCAGCTACCTGTTTCTAGTCAAATTGATCGTCTTTAGCGCCTTTATTCAGTACTTAGCAACGATCCTCGCTACCCTTAAACTTCGCCACGCTCACGGACTGCCAAGGGGAATGAAGCTCCCCGGTGGTCTGCTAATTCCAATCGTGTCATTGATAGTCGTGGCCTATTTGCTCACGACGTTTTCGCTGACGACGTACGTTATTGGTGGTACCTTCGCCCTGATTGGTGGTCTCATCTACTGGTTAGACCGCCGTTCAAAGCGTTGAAATACAGTCGGTGGGTCTGCAATTAGCGTGCATGTTTTAAAACTAAACGGCAGCGGTAATGTTAACTGCCAGCTATGCAGCAGGAGCCTTTGTTGGCGGGGATCAGCTGCGTATAGTGGGTCGCCGACAATTGGGTGGCCAAGTCCTGCAAAATGCACGCGAATCTGGTGGGTGCGACCGGTTTGCAGCTGAATGGCAACGAGCGTAGCACTCGGCTGACGGTCAATCACGCGGTAGTGCGTGATAGCCATTTGAGGATGGATACCGTTGAGCTGGCGTTTACGTTGATCATGTCCGTCTCGGCCGATGGGTAATGCAATGATTCCCTGCTGACTGTTGAAACAGCCGTGAACCCAAGCTAAGTAAGTCCGGCGAATACGTTTTTCTTTGACCATTCTCACTAACACCGGTACCACTGCGGGATTTTTAGCAATCAGCAAAGCACCACTTGTTTCTTGGTCCAGCCGGTTGATAACGTAGGGTTGCTGTCCCTTAGGGGCAAGGTAGGCTGCCACGTGATTTAAAGTCGTCCCAACTTCATCTGGCTGGTTAGGATGGGTCTTACTGCCCTGAGTCTTGTTGATAATCAGCAGGTTAGTGTCTTCGTAGATCACCTTAACCGTTGCTGCACTGTCTGGTACGACATTTGAATACGGGTGGTCAAAGTCGGTGGCAACAAAGCGGAGTTGAACTAGATCACCAGAATTGACGGGGAAGTTCACGGGGAGGTATCGCCCGTTTACGAGCACACGCTTGCCCCGTTTCAAACTGAAGACGAGGTGTTTTGGCAGGTACCAGTCTTGAATCAGCAGGTCGCGCAGAGATTTAGTTTTAAAGGTGGCTGGTAAGCGACTTTCAAATCGCCATTCACTTGGCTGTAGCATGGGGGATCCCTTCTAAAAAAGTAAGGCTGGAACAAAACTTAATATTGGTGGTATCGAAGCGATTGCTTAACGCGAGATAGTTAAAAATGTGACTCGATCTCGAAACTGTACATAGTCTAAACGTGCGTCAAAACGCCAATCCCAGCCATGCAAACAAAGAACGCCGCAGATCCCCAAACCAGGAATCCACGACGCTCTTTGAATCCATCCTGGGACCTAACTGAATCTTGCCCCACGCTCACTTTGAGCTGACAATTACTTTTCTTTACCCATCTTAGCAAGTTCAGATGGCTTAACGATCAGCACGTCGCAAATTGCCGAACGGCTGACGTAGTTTGTAACTGAACCAATCATCAAACGCTCAACGGCGGTTAAACCGGTTGAGCCAATCACGATCAGTTGGGTGTCATGGTCAGCTGGGAACTCACGGGCGATAACCGGCTTTGGGTTACCGAAACGAACGTGAATGTCGACGGATGGGACGCCGGCGTCGAGAGCCTTTTGTTTCAGCTCGGTCAAGCGAGACTGAACGTCTTCGGAAAGCTTGTAGATTACGTCACCACTGACAGCACCACCATAAGTGTCACTGAACTGGTTAACTTCCAAAACGTTTAAAATATCCAAATGAGTATTGTTTAACTTTGCAACTTCGATTGCTTTGTCCAACACCGGATCGGTGGCTTTTGATCCATCAACGGGTGCCAGAATGTTTTTATATTGTTGGTCCATATCCGCCACTCCCTCACAAAATAATAGGTTCATTATGAAGCTACTTCGTAAGCACGCCATGGTCTTCCCAACAAAACGAACCACTTGTACTTCAAAGTTCATTTTACCATAATTTTCCGGGTTATTTGAATAAAATGAAAACTTATTGTGGACGTTATCACAAGCTAGCACAAATCGTTCATCTAAAGTGATGCATGAATGCCGCTTTCAAATGCATTTAGGGTGCTTCCAACCTAGCCTTTAGTTTTCGCGTAGACTCATTTTTCGGAACAACATCTTTGCGATTTTTACTAAATCGACGCATAATATAGCTATGGAACAAATGGCGACTACGGCCGTCATTAAGGGGCCGCTATAATTAGTGCAAAGCTGATTGTAGCGGTTTCATTTTGTTCAGATTGCGGTAGAATTGTAGTAATTACCAAAAAGGAGTTGCAGTCTTATGTATTATTACAATATGGAATCAGAAGATATTGGCTATAATCTTGCGACTGAGCAATATCTGATGAATAGCAAAGACTTTGATGAACCAATTTTACTATTTTACTATCAAAAGCCCTGCATCATTGTTGGCCGAAATCAAAATACCCTTGAAGAGATCAACCAGGACTATGTGGCTCAGCATAATATCCAGGTTACTCGCCGGCTATCCGGTGGTGGTGCGGTCTACGATGACCTAGGCAACGTGTCGTTTAGCTTTGTTGTTAATCGAGACGACGAGCGATTCGGTGACTTCAAATCGTTTACTAAGCCAATCGTTGACGCCCTTAAAGATATGGGGGCGACCTCAATTGAAGTTTCCGGTCGAAACGATATTTTAGTGAATGGTAAGAAGTTTTCTGGCAATGCGATGTACGTGAAGGATGGCAAAATGTTTTCTCATGGGACTTTGATGTATGACGTTGACCAAAGTGTTATCGCCCATGCTTTGAACGTGCCAAAGGATAAGATTGCCTCAAAAGGAATCAAATCGGTTCGCTCTCGGGTCACTAATTTGAAACCGTACCTGAAACCGGAATACCAAAACCTGACGATTGCGGAATTTCGCGATACGATCCTACGGAAAGTCTATGGCGTTGATGACCTCTCTGAAGTTGCCGATAAGGCTTACCATCTGACGGATGAGGATAAAACAGCAATCAAGCAACTATACGACAACTATTATAACAACTGGGACTGGGTCTATGGGACGTCACCGGAATTCACGGTCAAAAAGCGCCAGCACTTTGATTCCGGCACGATTGATGCACGCATCTTAGTCGATAAGGGCCGCATTCAACACGTCACTTTCTTCGGTGACTTCTTTGGTGAAAAGGATGCCAGGGAACTTGCAAAGATTCTGGAAGGCGTTCGCTATGATCAGCCGTCGCTGCGAGAAGCGCTGAGTGACGTCAATGTGGGTGATTATTTCGCTGGTATTACCCTTGATGAGTTTGTGCAATTCTTAGGTTAAACGGTATTTAACAGAACTTTCGATTCACATGCTGTAACCCCTTTCATGAATATGGTAAAATGGAAAGCGATTACTAGATTGGTTATTATTATTTGGAAGGGAAGTTTGAACATGCGCTATGTTTCTATGACGGCCCACGACATTGGCCGGAATTTAGCTACTGAACAATATCTGATGAACAACAAGGACTTTGGGGAACCCCTGCTGCTATTCTACTATGAAAAACCATGTATCATCGTTGGTAGAAACCAGAATACGTTGGAAGAAATCAACCAGAAGTACGTTGAGGAACATGGTATTACCGTGACCCGTCGGCTTTCTGGTGGTGGTGCGGTTTACCAAGACCTTGGTAACTTGTGCTTTAGTTTCGTTTTGGACAGTAATTCTGAGCAGTTTGGTGACTTTAAGTCCTTTGTTCAACCGATTGTTGATGCATTACATGACATGGGCGCTAAATCAGTTGAAGTCTCTGGTCGTAATGACATCTTAGTTGACGGCAAGAAGTTCTCTGGTAACGCGATGTACACTAAGAACGGCAAGACGTTCTCACACGGTACGTTGATGCTAGACGTTGATCAAAACGTGATTGCTGATGCACTGAACGTTCCAGAAGACAAGATTGCTTCAAAGGGGATCAAGTCAGTCCGTTCACGGGTTACTAACTTGAAACCATATCTGGCCCCTGAGTACCAAAACATTACGGTACCAGAATTCCGTGATATTTTGCTGAAGGAACTGTTCCACGTTAAGAGCCTTGATGAGATCAAGGATAAGGAATATGTGGTGACGCCTGACGAGCAAAAGGAAATCGATAAGATCTACGAACAGTATTACAACAACTGGGACTGGGTCTATGGCACATCACCAGAGTTTACCGTTAAGAAGCGTGAGCACTTTGATTCAGGTACCATTGATGCTCGCATTCTAGTTGACCAAGGAAAAATTTCATCAATTAAGTTCTATGGTGATTTCTTCGGTCCGAAAGACGTTTCCGAATTGGCTGATAAGCTGAAGGGTGTCCGTTACGACCGTGAAAACCTTGAAAAGGCCTTGGCCGATGTTGATACCGGTCAGTACTTCATGGGGATTCCGAAGGATCAGCTGGTTGAACTGCTGGCCTAATTGCTGGTTGTTAATTTAATATCTATGAGCTCCACGCTTTGATTAGCGTGGGGCTTTTTTGATTGAGAGTGAGACAAAACTCGGTTAGACCTTGTTCAGTCTCGAGGTTGAGTAACATGTTTAACTACTTCAGCGTTAAGAAACCAATTTGATATTTACCAATATTAACTTTTGTCACAGCCTCTTTTTGATTGACTGAATTTATCAGAGAATGGGTGCCTATCGGGAAATTCTAAAAACCAGTTCAGTTGGATTTTAACATCGCTTACTTTCTATCTAACGACTCATCCGTTTGTTATATGAAAAAAATCTCTGATGAGGCACTTTAAACCGTAATTCCTGCTAAAAAGGCTATAAGATAATGGTATAATAATTAAGTATTCCTTAAGATTTTTTGGGTACGGGAAGCATGTTGAAATTAGTGGGGGGAGATGGGTTACAGGCTTATGAAATTTAAGTTTTACATATTAGAGAGCATCATCATCAGTTCATTGTTGCTGACAGGATGTGGTGCCCATGGTAGTTCCAAGGTCAAGACTGGTTCAGAGAATGCAACTACGAGTAACCATGCAGTGACAGCAATTAGAAAACAAGTGCCAAAAACTGCTAATGCTCAAAACATTCATGTTCCAGCGTTAAGGGAGGCTAGCAATGACAAATGGGTCGGCACTGGCAGTTCCACTGGGTTAGTCAGTGTCATTAACCGGTCTATGACAGGGTTGGTTAGCGGCGCTCATGGACCCGCAAAATGGACGGTGGCTGTCACTTCTTTAGATGGTGATCAGCACGCCTACATGACAAATTGGTCACCAGGACATGCGCAGTCATCGGCATCCACGATTAAGCTGTTTATTTTGATTCGCTATTACCAGGAACTCAAGCAGGGTACGATCCACGCCTCGGATCGTTACACGTTGCGAAAAGCGGATAAAGTTGAGGGTTCGGGGATCTTGCTGCATAAAAAGGTTGGCACTCAGTACACCATGAGCCAACTGGTGAAACTGATGATTGAGAAGAGTGACAACATTGCCACGAACGTCTTAATTAACAAACTTGGGAGTTTTAAGGGTGTTGACCAAACCATTTCACAGGTGGTTGGGCCTAAGCATTACTCCAGTCTTGAACGCAAGATGATGGACATTTCGGATCCCGATAATGGTCGGTCCAACCGAATCAATGCCTGGGAAGCCGTTCAAACGCTACGGGCCATTTATCGTGGTCACTTGATTGATGCCAGTGCTGATCAAGCTATGATGACACCGATGCTTAAGACGGAGAACCGAACAAAATTACCGGCCAACCTACCCAGTGGTGCAATTTGCTGGAACAAGAGCGGCGAGTCTAACTACCGCGGGGTCGAAAACGACATGGGCATTATTAAGTATCAAGGTCATGTGTTCATGATTGCAGCGCTGATCGAGATGGATGGTGATGGTCAGACACCACACAACGCCACGGAGGAACAGACCGAGAGTCAAGTGGCAGCGATTGCCCGTTTAGGTGCTAACGTGACGCATTGGATGGTTCAAAATTAGTTAAAAACAATTTTTTAGGGGGAAGTGGGAAGATGTCAGAACGATCGAATCGACATAGAAAAACCAAAGGTAAATTTTTAACGGTGGGAATTTCAATTCTAGTGGTGATTGTCGTGATTGCCGGTGGATTTCTATTTTATCAGCATCAGCAAACTCAAAAAGCGTTTGCCAGTGATATCAAACAGGCTCGGCGATTAGTGCTTTATAATCCGTTGGTGAAAACCGGGGCGGCTAAGCAGTTACAGGATGCTTTGCCGGGCACAGGCGATAAAACTAACAATGCGCAGTTGGAAAAACAAATTAAGCAAAAGTGGAGTCGAGCTAAGTTTGAATCACTCATTAAATCGGCGAAGACACAACTAGCAAGTTCTAATCAGACTCAGCTGGATAAGCAAAATCAGTTAGCTCAAAAAACTGAAAAGAAGCTTGATGGTTTGAAAAATCAGTCCAGCTTCCCAGATCAATCAAAGACCGATGCCGATACGTTGACTCAGCTAAGCCAGTCTTATTACCAGGCAAAGGACTCTGTCGGGCTGAACATTTCGGTGGCCGGCTTGCAGACTTTGGCTGGGCAAACGGCAACGCTGATTCAAAAGAAGACGGCTAAAGCTAATAAGTTAGCTGAAGCTGCTCAGGATGGTAATTACCCATCACTTGGTGCCCTTCGTGGGGACTTACCATATGGTGCTGGTGTCATTTTGATTGATGAACTGGATAATGGCCCGGCAAGTAAAGCCGGTCTGCAGACCGTTGACGATGGCGGCTGGGATGACAGCAACGTCATCGTTGGTATCAATCAGTATCCAGTTAAATCTTCTGTTATCGGTAACGACAGCATGGATAATGCCATGAAAGAGATCGAATTAGGCTCAACAGCAACGGTTAAGATGAAGGATGGTTCGACGCATAGTATTAAATTGAATATGTCGCATAACGACGTCAATCTTGGGAGCATGCAGGACTTCGCTAACCCAAGTGGTGACGCGGATACTGACATTGATTTCGGTGCTCGGGGTTACAGCATTCGTGAGCGTAACAACGATAAGGAAATTGGGATGGTTATTACTGGTATTGAAGATGATAGTTCAATCAGCGACAGTGACCTGAAAGTCGGCGATGTTATTTGCCGAATCGACGACGAAACAGTCGGTACTGAAAAGAGTATCGATCAGATCACAAGTGACTATTCTGATGGTGATACCGTTACTGTTGATTACGTCACCAAGAGCGGTCATTTGAAGACGACTGACATTACGTTGGTTGGAGATTAGGGGGGAATTGAAGATGAACAATGCTAAATTATTCTGCCCTAACTGTGGTGCCGAAAACGCAATGTCCGCAAAATTCTGTAAGAATTGCGGAGCCGATTTAACCAGTGCTAAGGCGCAGGTTCAGGCAAATGCAGAAAAGTAAGCTCAAGCAAATCGAGAAGCTGTTTACCGGCAAGCTGTCGAGATGGCCGATAAGGGTAACGCCCGGCAAGCAGCAATCTTATTTGAACAGCTTGGCGATTATCAAGATGCACACGAAAAAGCAGTGGCAAACCGTGAATTGGCGGACGCTCAAGACCGTGAGAATTTGAAGGCTCAGCAGGCGCAACAGTACAATAATGCCATGGCAGCCTTCGGTAAGGGGGATCTGAACACTGCTGGTAATCTGTTTGCCCAACTGGGTGATTATCAAGATGCTAAGCAAAAATTGGCTCTGGTTCAAAATGCAGTTGCCCAGAGTCAGCAACAGGCTCAGGCCCAAAATTACGAGCGAGCTTACCAAACGACTTTGGCGCGCGCAAATCACGCCCAGCGTTCGGCTGATTTACGGTTGGCTCTGAATGATCTTGCCCAGTTCGGCGATTATAAGGATGCTAAGCAGCAACTGGCGGATCTACAGACGAAATTGCCAGGACTGCTGGCTAATGAGCAGTCTCAAAAGCGAGCTAGAAGTCGGCGTAACAAGCGAATTGCCATTATTGCTGGTATCGTTGTCGTACTCCTAGTCGTGATTGGCGGTGGCTTTGCTTATCATGCACATACGGTCAGTGCACTGAATAAGCAGGTAACCGTTCAACGTCAAGCCAATGCCAGTAGTTTTAATAAGTTGCCTAGTAATACTCAGCAAGATATCAAGGATATGTTGGCAACCTACCACGGCAATGTAAATGATTACACGTATACACTGAAACAAAAGACTGCTAACTACAATATTGTCACTTACAAGTTTGTCGGCCCAGATCACAGTAAGGATATTTTACCTACATCCGGTACCCGAACTTATAATCAAACGGCGATCAGCCATCAATGAAAGGGGTACTCACTATGAAATGTCCAAACTGTCAAAGAGAAATTCCTGCTGATTCGAAATTTTGCACGTACTGCGGTTTTCAAATCCCTCAAGTATCAACAGCAGGCCCAACTGGTGCGCAACCGCAAAATAGTCAACCTCAATTTGGCCCCAATAATCAGGGACAGCAGAATCAGTTTAATGCCAATCAAGGAAACTTTAATCAAAATATGAACCAGAATATGAATCAACAGACTTCTGGCAGTAATATTAATATCAATATTGATATGGATCAGACCTCGGTCTATGCCAAAAATTACTGGTCATATCTGATTCACGGCGTCAAACGGCCCGCTGATTTTGCTCAGCCATTCAATAAATACTTTGGCTTGATCTCCTTGCTGATTAGTTCCCTGTTTATTGCTTTAACCCTCACGATGGTCGAAATTCACGCCGCCGGAGGAGTATTGGGAAACGTTGATAGCCTTTTGAATACTAATACTCAGTCAGTGGCTGGATTTGGTACCTTCTTCGGTGTTCTATTATTGTCGATCATCGGGGAGTTTGTGTTATTCAGCATGGCGCATTTGGTAGTTCGTGGCTTCTTAGGGGACAAGTCAGTTGGTTATATGGCTGACTTAACCCGTTTTCAGCATATCATGAGCCTTGGGGTATTTGTCCTTGCGGCAGGCTTCATTTTTTCAATTTTAGGGACGATCGCGATTGCCCTTGCGACACTATGCGTTTTCTTCTATGATGCACTATTATCATGTGCGTATGTTGCCTTGATCTTCATGGCAAAGCCTACCAATCATTTTGACCGCGTCTATGCCTTCTTAGTTAGTGGCATTATCCTCTTTGTTGTGGCACTGGTCGTCTTCACGATTGTCGGTGTCGGCATTGGCTGGAGTATCATTGGCAACTTGTTTAACTCGTTCGAATAAAGATGTGGGCGCTTTAGCCTGTATTTTGTGAAAATTATCTTTTGGGGGTCTGTAGCTTTTGTACTCAAATACAAAACTTCAGACCCTTTTATTTATAAAAACTGGTTTAGCTGAGCGTCGGTGTTCTAACAGGCGAATTTTGGATCGGTAAAATTGGTGAGGTAGGTGAATTCTAAGCTACTAATTTTACGGTATAATGAATCTAGTTATATAAAGAAACAGGTTAATTTGAAAAATCAGCAAATCAGGTGATTCTATGAGTCGGGTCAAGTTACAGGCTGCCTATTACCATCAACCAGATAAACGGTTACGTCAGACACAGGATAAATTAATGGCAGCAATGCGCCAATCTTTTCGGGATGGGCAACAGTTCGATACCGTTCGAGTTACCGAAATCTGCAAGTCTGCGCATCTGGCACGTCAGACTTTTTACCGCCACTATTCAACGCTCGGTGAAATTATTGAGTTAGATATGGCGTGGATCATCAATGATTTTCTAAAACAGACCGACCAGAAAGTTGATTCCACCCACTATGCACCAAGGCTGATGGTTAAGTTAATGGAGCAGCACCAAACGTCATTTGCGATGGTTTTTTGGGCCCACGAAGAAACGGCCGTTATTGACTATCTGGTGCGGGATATGCGGCGAGTCAATGCCATTCGTTCAACCAATTCACCCGTAACAGTGGCTGCCATTCGGCTATACGCCCACATGCTGATTGACTTTGCCAGGCTGATGCTTGATAATCCGCAACTTGATCGTGAAGATTTCATTGGTATTTACCAGCGCCTCATGCCAGCTCCGGAGTCGATCTTTCACGATGATTAGCAAAAATTAAATGTGACAGAATACCCTACTTTGACAACAAACAGGGGTATTCTTTTCTTTTACGACCGACTAAAATAGGGGTCATTAAATCTTGGAGGCCATGAGAATGAAATTAATTACGCTTGAAGAACACTGGGAATCTCAACGAGTTAATGAAGCCGCAAAGCCCTATATGCCAGCACCCGTTAATCCGCATAAGAATCCGGATGATCACAGCATTGAAAAGTACCTTGCTAAATCAAAGCATGATACGGGTGACCTGACTAGTGCGGGTGAAAGTCGACTGGCATTCATGGATCAAAATGGGATCCAGATGCAGGTCATGGGCTACGGCGATGATACCCCGCAAAACCTAGATCCTAAGGTTGCCATCGAGTTGTGTCAGATGGCCAATAATGATTTGGCAGACGCTGTCAAGGCTCATCCGGATCGGCTTGGTGGCTGGGCGACTTTGCCGGTAGGTGATCCTGAAGCCGCGGCTGATGAATTGGAACGTGCCGTTAAGGAGAAGGGCTTACAAGGCGCCATGATTCATGGCTATTACAACCAACGTTTCTTTGACGACCCAATCTATGATCCGATTTTCACCAAAGCTGAAGAACTAGACGTTCCTTTGTATTTTCACCCGGCTGCTATCCCCCAAGAAATCAGTGAACATTATTATCAGGGGCAAGGTTGGAGCGAACTAACTGCCTTTACCTTTTCCGGCGCCGGCTGGGGATGGCATGAGGACCTTGGTGTTCAAATGATTCGACTAATTTTAGCCGGTGTCTTTGACCGTCATCCTAAGTTGAAGATCATCACCGGCCACTGGGGTGAAATGGTACCAAACTTTTTGGAACGAATGGACCAAACACTAGGCCGAACGATTGATCTGGATAGAAGCATTAGTGAGACGTATCGCGACAATTTCTACATTACACCAAGTGGTATGTTTTTCCCTGCTCAGTTGCAGTTGACGATGACCGAAGTGGGCGCCGACCACCTGATGTACTCATTGGACTATCCGTATAATCATCCTGAAGGCGCGCAGAAGTTCTTGACGGAATCTGGCTTAAGCGCCGCTGATCAGCAAAAAATTGCTTATGACAATGCAGCGGGTTTACTTCATCTCAAGTAACTGTTAAGGAAAATTAGAGCCAGGTTGGCATTAAAAGGGTTCGTAAGGGTTTTCTTCTAGCCAAGGGATGCCAGCTTATCTATATCTTGACTGGTGTTGAGGATACCTATTGATTGGCTTAGAAGTTTTTGAGAGAGTTGGACAAAACTCGGTTAGATCCAAGAATGCCAGCAAAGAGCGCCGTGGATTCCTGGTTTGGAATCTGCGGTGCTCTTTGCTGGCATTCTGGGATCGGAGGTTTGACGCACGTTTGGACCATGTCAAGTCTCGAGGCTGAGTCGTCTTTTTAAAAATTTTGCGTTAAGATGTCAGTTCGATGCTAACCAATATTAATTTTTGCCCAGTCACTCTTTTTATTTTTTAGACGAAAAGTGGATCGATGTCCCACATTAAAAACGAATAAAATAATCAAATTAAGTGAATAACATTATGAAATTATTGTATTAAATCATACTGAATTAAGATAATGTATTGTATAGAATAACCATAACTTCAACATTTATACGGTGAAATATTTGGTCAAGGCGTAAAATTTTGAGTGCCCTATTTATTCATTAGGTCTCTAAATTAGATAAGCTTTAAATAATCAAGTATTGCTTAACCATTTCTTTAATAATTTTTTCTAGTGTAAAATTTCAGAAAGTACAATCCTGGATAAAATAGTATATGGCTAATAAATGCTTGATATATCAACAATAAAATAAATGACAAATTAAAGCAAAGTGTCTTTTACTAAAAAATAATATAAATTTATCGAACTAATTAGCCTATTAAAGGCTTTTCCCGGTCTTTAAACTTGAAATTTTGGAAATATTACGCTATCGTACGGGCAGACAGGGGGGAATATTATGGAAAAAGATTTTAGGAAAGTCTCCAAAAATAATGGATTAAAGTCAATTGAGAAAGAGCAGTCCAGCATGAAAATGTATAAGGCCAAGAAATTATGTATAAGGCCAAGAAATTATGGCTTTTTGCCGGGATGTTTCTTTTAACGTCCACTGCTTTAGGGACTCAAATTGCGAAAGCGGATACACAAAGTGTTGGTGCAAATGCTAAGATTGAGGACGACTCTGGGAATTCTAAGGCTGCAGAATCGAGCACAAGTTCAGTTGTGTTGAAGTCTTCTCAAGCAGGTATGGCCAAAAATGGTATCGCTTCAGCTTCTAGTAGCTCAACAAATGGTGCAGTCTCAAATGATACAGCATCATCTAACACTAGTTCTAGCGTAGTGAGTGATGGTATTGGTACACAGAAAGCTGTCACAAATTCAGATTCAAATAAGCAATTATCTGCTGACAGCACGAAGGTTTCAAATGCCCAATCGACTGGATCAGGTAACAAAAACTCCGGATCGCAATCAGCAGTCACTACACCTAAGAAAACTGACGCAGCGACAACTACCTCGGTGACGAATGCCTCAAAGGCTAATGTTAACACCAGTCAAAAAGCGGGATCTGTTACGGGGAATGTGGCGTCAGCTACTAAGAATTCAACAACCTCTGTACAGGCTCCTACAGTGGATAATGCTACTGAGGGTGTAACGGTGGTTCAAGGCACGTTGAGCCAGTTTGCAGCAGCTAGTCAATCTACTGCGTCTAAAGCTGGTAATGCAGTGACATTTAAGGCAAGTGTAACGGATGTTAATGGCGCCGTTACATCACCCAGTGTGGCTAAAATAAACGTTACCAACTTGTTAAATCCAACTGATCAACAGTTGAATGATGCTAAAGCGGCGGCTGTTTCATTGTACAAAAAGACTGGCATCGCCCAGACGATCAATGTCATTTCTGATTTACCCGTCGGTGATCCGACCAATGCAAATTACCAAGCAGGTTATCAAGCTGCTGCTGCTGATCTACAGGGGCATAAAGGTTATGCGTTACTTTCTAATATTGGTAATGCTGAAGGTAACGTCTTCATTAACTACCAACTGTTAGGTGACCTCTACCACCTCGGTATGGTTTACGAAGCTGGTCGAATCGCTAATGGTGCGGATACTTCTCAAGATATCCACTATGTACCAAAGGGTATTAAGCAGGTTCAAAACCAAGGTGCTCTAGAACTAGGGTCTGACAATGGTGGGAATGCAACCAACATTGATATTTCAAAATTTACGAAAACAACTAATCCGTACAATATTGATATCAGTGATCCTGGTTCTTGGTGGATCGATCCATCTAATGATGGGAAGAGTGGTGGTATCTTAGGCTTCGATCAGACTAACCTCCAAGGGGACCCTAATTTTCAAGCTGGTTATCAAGCCTTTATTAAGACTTGGGCTGCAGCTACGGACGACTTTTATAGTCAGCTAGCTTCCGGTATGAGTTCAGCGGCTGATTCGTATGCAAACTCAATTGCCTATAATTATGCGACTGACGGTACTACAATCCCGTTACCAATTGGAACTAATGATGGTAAGGGTGGTCTTCTTACTGGTGGTGATTCCACTTCTAAGACTTTGCAAAAGAAGTACCCAGCTGCATATAACCTGTTTACGGCTGCAGCGACTAAAGCTGAACAAGATCTAACGAAACCAACCTCAAAGAGCTATACGCAAGATACTAACGCTATTAAGGCAATTACGACGAACTTGGGTGATCTTGTACACGTTTGGAACTACTATATTCCGTTGTTCCAGCCTTTGATTCAGTCGTACTTACAGCGTTCTATTCTGAGTAACCCAGTTTCATTATCAGGACAAAATGGTATTGACAGTCTCTTCTTAAATGATGGGATCACATTTGCTGATATCACGTTTAGTGTTATGAATGGGTTTAGTTATGGCTTTACCTACGCAGTTATTCAAGTTGCTGTTGGCGAACACTTAGGGTCAATCAACTTCCCACAAGAAATTTTCTCTGAATATGTTTCTAAAGTTTACACGGGTATTCGTGGTGCGATCGAACGGGTTGATTACGTTGCGGGTGTTGATGGCGTCAACAACTTCTTAAGTGATTACTTAAGCGCACCTGGGACGATTACTAAAACTGGTAATAATTATACTTCCGGTAGTAACGTCAGTTTAGATGGTAAGTTAGATTTTACAACTTACTCTACAGGTACTGCTGCGGCTAATAATCTGAAATTGTCACACGATGGTACTTACCGAATGGCTGATAAGTATTTGGGTCAAATTAAGAATGCGGCCTTAACTGACGCGATGAATGGCGTGGCTGAAAACCCAACGCCATTCCTGTTGAACGCTTCAAAGACGGGAAATGATACCATTGTTAATGGCTGGAATCAGAAGCCTTACCTTAACTACGGCAGCGACGCAGATCTAGCTGGGACGAACGCTTTAATCAAGTCTCTTTATGACGCTGAATACAAGGCGGTCGCCCAGGCTAAGGCGGATTATGCAAGTGACCCGACCACGATGAAGAGTTATGCAATCACTCAAACGGTTCAAGCTGATGGGTCATATACCAACAACTTGAAAGAAGTTGCCAATGGAACTGCTGGAACTTTCACATGGGATAATCCAGAAAAAGTTGACGATGGAAAGAATTGGTATAGTGATGCATATAATGCAAAGAACACCATCCCGGACGTTGGTACTGTTGCACCGTATACGATTGATTTAGCCGATTATGCGTCAACATTTAACTACTTGAAACAAAATGCAGCTACTCAAAAACTATATTCTACTAAAGTTATTTATCATGATGATGTTAACAAAGTTGATCTGCCAATTTCATCTGGCAACACTTTAATTGGCTTCGACGGTACTCAAACAAGCTTTACAGTTAGTGTACCTAATGGTTATGTTCTAGATGATTCGAATTACACAGCCGGTCAAAAAGTTAATGTGACACTTAGTGCTAATACGCCAACAGAGTACGTTATTAACGTTAAGCCGATTGCCTATACAGTAAACAATCCTGGTACGATTCAAGGTACGCAGGCTAAATACCTGCAGGGGACAGTAAACGAAGTCATTTCTTACAGTTTAGCTAATGGTAAGGCTGGAACCCGTAACGTCTCTTCCGTTGGGAATAGTACCAACATTACAACCACTACAACGCAGCAGGATGCTGACGGAAATGTGGTCACATTGCCAAACGACAAAATCGTTTCAACAGCCACGGTAAAAATTTACCGGACTGCATATCTTGGTCAAAATGGCACAGTTATTTATACTCCATGGACTACCAACGAAGATGGGTCAGTTAATAATAGTGCGGTTGTTGCACCGGCGTTGAGCAATAGTGACTACGATAGCACGCTAATGCAGCCGATGAATAACGGTAATACGTATAATGCCGCTTATAATAATTCAACTTTGGAAACTGCTGTTACTCCGATGGTTGGTATTCATGGTGTAACACCGCAGTGGACGGATGCCTTAGGTACTTCTGGTGCAGTCACGGTTGGTGAGTTGCCTACATTAGCAACAACGAACCCAACAATTACAAATGCTAACGCAAATGATCCGACCGCAACCTCTTTTGCACAAGACACTCAAGAAAATTATAACGTCGTTCGCCACATTAACTTGTCTGTAGGTGCAATGGTCACTAACGTTGCGATCTCGATTGAACCAGATAACAACTACAAGATTACTGGGACTACGGCCGCTTCAACACCAGTAGCAGTTACTGACTCGCATGGCAATCCAATTGCTCTTGTTGATGCCAATGGGAACCCAATTACCGGAAATTCGGTCACAAGTGGTGCTGATGGCAGCGTTGAGATTCATGTCCCTTCTAGTGGTTCTGGTGCGGTCAATCCAGGTGATGTATTGACTTTGACACCACAAAATGGCGGATCCACGACTGTTACAGTTCCGCTATTTACGACGGGGGCTTTAAACATCGCGCCTAATACAACTGGTGGCTACGACGTAACTGGTAAGTCTCGACCAAGTACTACCGTGTCAGTTGACGGTTCGAATGGACAACCGTTAACTAATGCTGATGGTTCACCAGTAACCGGCACAACTGATGGCAATGGTAACATTCAGCTTTCAATTCCGAGTGGACTTGTTCAACCAGGTGATACACTAACTATTAAACCTGCTGGAGCTGAGAGTGGTAAAGTTACGGTTCCGGCGGCGGGAACGGTTGCAACTACGAGTACAGTTACAGTTAATCCAGATGGATCGTACACGATTACAGGAACGACCGCACCTGGTGTTAGTGTCACGCTGACTACCAGTGATGGTC
>NZ_WNJO01000021.1 GCF_009720675.1 Secundilactobacillus folii
TCGATCTAGTCGATATGCCCTGCACATTTGTGAAACGAAACTTTGTTCAGTTCTCAAAGGTCTACAAATTACTCGACTTAATTAGTATAACCAAGATTTTAATCAATGTCAACGACAAATTTGAATCTTTATTCATCAATGTAAAATCCGTTTTAAGTCGAATCCACCACTGTATTTACCAAACAATTCAAATATCAACCGTCCTGAATATTCATTCATGTAATTAATATTGTGTTCGTTGGCAACAGATAAAATAATACCAGCTATTCCCAACTCGGTCAAGAACAAATAGAAAATTAATTAAATTATTTTTTAACAAATTCACTCATTGCTTCCTGTTCCCAACTATGACGTCTTTTCTGAATTGGCTTAAACCCCTCATGAACATTACGATTCGTCCAGTAATGCTTGTGAAAATTTTCCTGCTGCGAAACCACCGGCTGCAAAGGCACCTGCTTTTCTGCTAGACACCTCAACGATAAGGAAATTTTCCCGGTAAACTCATCAATATCTAAAACGATCACATCAATTTCATCGCCAACTTGCAAATAATCGTGAATGTCCTTCACGTAACCATAATGACATTCAGAAATATGAATCAAACCTTGTCGGCCACTACCAAGATCCACAAAGGCCCCATACGGTTGGATACCCGTAACAGTACCGTGAACATGATCTCCAATGCGCATAATTTAGCCACTCCCTTCTTATTACCCATTTTACCTGCCAAACAAAAAAGCTTAGGCATCGACTCACCCAAGCTTGATGATCATTCAACTAATCCTTTATCGAGACGGATTCAATGACGATATCTTCTAATGGTTTGTCGGCACCGTCAGTTTTGACCGTGGCCATTTTATCTACGACGTCCATTCCATCAACAACTTGACCGAAAACTGTATGTCTGAAGTCCAGCCATGGTGTACCGCCTTTTTGATAGGCTTTGACGATTTCTTCCGGAAAATGAGCATCCTTCATTTGATCAGTCAACTGTTCAGACATATGTTTATTTTGAACGATAAAAAATTGACTACCATTGGTGTTCGGACCACTATTAGCCATTGATACTGCACCGCGCAAATTATATAAGTCCTTAGAAAACTCGTCTTCAAACGGCTCATCCCAAATACTGGAGCCACCCATACCAGTCCCAGTCGGATCGCCACCTTGAATCATAAAATCATTGATTACACGGTGAAATATAACTTCTTCATAATACTTCTGCTTAGCTAACGTGACAAAATTCTCAACAGCTTTTGGCGCTTGTTCAGGGAATAATTGAATCACAATGTCACCCATTGAAGAGTGGATGATTGCTCTGGGACCATTTACTGAATCCGGTTGTAGCTGTGGGTAATTCAAATTGATAACCTCCAAATTTCTTTCATATCTATTATCCATGATTTAAATTTAAAAGCAAGTCTAAAGCAACCTTAACTTCCGTTGAAATTTTCTCCAGAAAAAGCCCCAATTTTAGACATCAAGGACTTTTACCGTTCACGATTATTTGGAACCCGTAAATTTGGAGTTGCTTCGTAAAATTATATTTCTGTTAAGTCCTGTCAAAAGACTATGTATGATTATGGTTCTTTGATACAATGCTATTAACTTAAACCTTGAAAGGAACTATTTAAACTTATGGCTCAGTTGATTGATTTCGTCCTCCATATTGATAGTCACATGGTCAACATCGTCAACACTTTTGGTGGCTGGTCATACGGTATCCTTTTTCTAATTGTCTTCGTTGAAACTGGTGCTGTGATTCTGCCGTTTCTCCCTGGGGATTCGCTTTTATTTGCTGCCGCTGCCTTAGCTGCTAATGCCAACTATCACCTTAGCATTTGGCTCTTTATGGGGGTCTTCCTTCTAGCTGCCGTCGGTGGAGATTCCCTTAATTTTTTGATTGGAAAGCGGGTCGGTATCGCACTGACCCGGCATCCATTCTTTGGTCGTTTCATTAAAGAAAAGAATTTAAGAAGCGCGCGTGACTTTTTCGAGAAGCACGGCATGATTGCCATATTTTTAGCACGTTTCATGCCAATCATTCGAACCTTTGCGCCATTTGTAGCCGCCACTTCAGATTATGAATACAGCTCGTTTATCCGTTACAACTTTGCAGCTGCCGTCTGCTGGGTTCTGCTCTGCTGTGGTGGGGGCTTCTTCTTTGGTAACATTACCTTTGTCAAAGCCCACTTCTCACTAGTTGTGATCGGCATCATCGTGGTTTCGTTGATACCAGCATTTATTGGCTTGCTTAAGAGTCGTGGCCAGGCAACAGAAGACTAACCATAACTATTCAATACAAAAACCGCTTAGCTTGAATAATCAAACTAAGCGGTTTTTGTATAACCTGATTAATCCTTCAAAAGAATCCTAACCCCTTAAAAAAGATCGTCGGCCACGCCAGACACCAATTAACATGACGAGCTCAAACAAGCCAAACGCTAACACAAAACACTGAGAAAAGAAACTTTCTGGCAATACCAAAATAACTGGGTCGAAACGTGGATCAAACAGCCAATCAGAATTTCTAAACAGAATTTTATGAAAATCAATAAAGAACTGATTGAAGTTCACCAGCATCAATAGTCCAGCGAGAACTGGAACCACTGCGGCAACTTGAAAAGGACGGATCAACTTCCACAGTTGTTTCTTGATCGATAACTGTCGCACAAAACGAATGGCTGGCCAAATGGTCACGATTAGAACCACATTGTTTAGTAAAAACAGATGTTTGACGTCTATGAAATGCTGCAGGCCACTTGGAGAGGTGGGAAAATCCAGCATATCTAACCGGTTGATCCATGGAAACTGTAGGTATCCCAATAGTTGCTGATAGTTCTCGACAATGTGGCCAGTTGAAAGATCAACGACTTTTGATAAATGGCCTAATCTAACGTTCAACCAATACAGCCACACGCTGTTGATCGTCAAAAAAATAACCGCCGAAATGATTGCTAAAAATAAAGCTATCCATTTTAGAGCTGTTAATAATCTATTCATCCGTCAATGTCCATTCGTCCAAACTGTCAATCTCGTAAGTCGGCGCAATGGCTTCCTTGGCCACTTGTTCGCGAGTCGATAGACCCGTATAGACTAATAACGTATCGATACCGAAGCGAATCCCCGCTGTAATATCTGTTTTGTAGTTATCGCCCACCATTAAAACTTGCGATTTTTTTAAGCGCATCCGTTTCAAAGCATTCGCCATAATAATGGTTTCAGGTTTACCAATATAAATTGGCCGTTGCTGCGTCGTATAAGCAACCATCTCGACTAACGACCCGGCACCGGGTAACATTCCGCGTTCATTTGGAATATTAGAATCAGGATTGGTACCAATGAAAGTTGCACCGCCGCGAATAGCTAACGTTGCAATTGCAAATTTATTGTAAGTCACATCTGAATCCAAGCCCACAATCACAAAGTCTGGTTGACGTTCAGATAGTTGAAATCCCTTATCCAAGAAGGCCTGAATCAACCCAATCTCACCGATGATATAAACCTTATTCTGTCCTGGCTTGGCGATTCCTGCTACGTAGTCGGCTGTAGCCAGACCGGCAGTATAGACATTGCTTTCTTTCACGTGAATATCATGGTTATTAGCCAAATTATCAACGACGTCTACTGGAAGTTTAGTCGTGTTATTGGTCACAAACATAAAATCAGTCCCTGTATGCTGGAGCCGTTCCACAAACCGTTTTGCGGCCGGGATCCGCCGTTTACCGGCGTAAACCGTGCCATCTAGATCAATAAAGTAACCATCGTAGTGTTTTTGCATCTGAATCTAATCCTCTTTTTCTCGAATTGTAAATTTACGGTGCTGACTGTGACCTACAGTTTTCACTGTACCCTTTCGCTCAGCAACAGGCGTTGAATTTACAGGCTTGATTTTTTCAACGGTATACGCTTTTTGCTGACTGTGTGCCCGCCGGTTGCGATGCCCATTATTTCGCACCCGCTTTGCGCGCCCCCGACTGCTCTGTGAATTGCCTGACTGCTGATCATTTTGAGTGTGCCCACGGCCATTGTTTCGCTGACGAGTGTCATTTTGGGTATTACCAGACGCATTTGGACGATGTTGATTACTTGACTGCTGATTATTCGAACGCCGGCGTGTGCTCGAGCCGGTCTGCTGATTAGGCGCCCGATTTTCGCCATTATTTTGTTGGTGCCTATTATTCGACCGATTTCCGCTAACCGTTTTGCCTCGTTTAGCCGCATTTGTTTGTCTCGTTGAGCTATTTTGCCGCTGGTTTCGAGAATTCGAAGATCTGCGATTCCCGTCTTGATTTCGTCCTCGCTGATTATTTTCTCGTTGATGGTTTCGCTTTGGTGTCACCGCTTTAGCCTCTTCATTATGCATCACAAAATAGGGGCAACCAGTATTGCAAACTTCGTTCAGATAGTCCTGAAGCGCACTGATTTTCAGTTCACCGGCAACGTTACGCTTATCATCGTAAAAGCCACGTAGCCGTAACTGACCAAAACCCCAGTCGCCAACGAGGTAATCATAACGAGAAAAATAAGTGTTAAACCGGTCACTAAGTTCGATTCGGTCAAATGCATCATGGTAGTTCACCAGTAGTTCATAGGGATGTTCATTAATTTGATAATGGGTGTCATCTACTACAACGATAATACCGCCTGGCTCACGCTTTGCACGAGCGTCATCGATAAGCTCTTGCATTGATTTTTTATCCATTTTCTCCCTCCTTTCTGATTGGATATTGTTTAGCGAGATAGTCGCCGTAAACCGTTCTTAATAGTTTACCATATAAAATTTCATTTTGACCAACGATGGAAATCGTCGGAAAGAATGGTATAAACAAATAATGGTCAGGCATAGCCACCGTATACGCCTTTAAAGGCGACAGCGGTTCGCCCCGAAATAAAACGGTGCCCTCATGCTGATTATACGAAATACCAGAGTAGTTTAAATCACCAAAAATCTGGCCACGAAAACCCATTCCCTTGATTGGAAAATGGCTGAGAAATAGCCGGTTCTTTTCCATTTCCATAACCAAGCGCCAAAGATTATCACCACTCAAAGTAACTTTCATAACGTGCATTGCATGTGGCAACATCTGATGCAGTTCATTGCGGCTAACGATTCCTGCTGGTAAATCACGCAGAAACAAGCCACCATTCAAAATGGCGGCATCCGTACCAGCAAAGTCTTCCAAGGCAGCTAGTCCTTCACTGATCAAGCGTGAATGTCCCTGCCAGTTTTTCTCCATCGGAACGGGTAAGTTAGCAAGCTTATCTTGACTTAGTAGAGCTTCTCCGCGTTCACGGTAACCTTCAATTTCGGCACGATCGTTGGTCCCCGACTGCAAATTAGCCGTTTTTATCACTGATGCTTTGGCTGCCTCAATTTGATGATCATCAGAAACGGTTAGTTGAATCGTCCCGATATACTGACCGTACTTGCCAGCTGCTCCCAGCATGGTGGTTTGATCCAGTTCGCCATGGGGTAATAGATGGTGCGTGTGTGCACCCAAGATCACGTTGACCTCTGGAAAACGTTTGGCGATCCACCGGTCAACGTCGAGGCCTAGGTGCGAAAGTAAGACAACGCAATCATACTGGCCTTGGAACTGTTTCAATAAATACGGCAGCATTCGCTCCACTGAAATTGGCTGCCAACCGACCAACGGATAAGTCAGCGTGTAGGGAGCTGTGAGACCTAATACCAAAACGCGCGTCTTGGACTTAGTTGTAATAACCTTGCCAGGAAGTGCCCACTTTGGCTGCGTGGTCTGCGGTGAATTCAGCAAATTACCGAGAATCACATCAAAATTAGCGTGGTCATATAAATGAATCAACTGCTCTTTGGAATTACCTAGGCCTTCATTATTACCGATAGTCACACCATCGTAACCAATTTGATTCATCAACTCAATGTTACTCTGGCCATCGGTCGCTTCCGTGAGTGGATGTGCACGGTCCATAGCATCGCCGATATCAAATGTCAACACGGTGTTGCCAGCGGCTTCATAACGCTGTCGCTCCTCACGCAGATAACGACGAATCTTAGGCCAATTTTCAAAGTGCGAATGCAAATCATTGGTGTGTAAAATTGTTATTTTTTCAGTCATACGCCACTCCTAAACACAAATTAACGCCGCTTTTGAAAATCTTTGAATTTACCAGCCACCATCTCTTCAACTTCAGCCATCGAAAGCGGTGTCCCAAAGGACGGCTTATGAGCCAAATAATCCGTTTCTGGTGTATCCACGCCCACGTTGATGTCTTCTTTCACATTCACCGCATAGTGATGAATATGCCCGTGGAGATTAATAATCTGCTTAACGATCCCCATCATCATTGGATAGTGAGTCATGTAGTACTGCCGATGATCAACTTTAATAATGACACCCACATCATGAAATTCAAATTTAGGTTTGCCGCCATACGTGTAATTATGTGCTTCAAGGTATTTGAATAACGCCCGATTATCATGATTTCCCTTAATGAGAATCAAATGGCCATTCAATTGGTTTAACACGTCAAGAACTGCCGCTTCAGCAGCACGTTGCGGGCGTATAAAATACAGCGCAATATCACCAAGATGATAAACGGTATCTTCTGGAGTTACCCGCTCGTTCCAGTGGTCAATAATGGTTTGATTCATTTCTGCCACTGATTTGAACGGCCGCGGAGCAAAGTCTGAATTCCCTAATAGATCTTTATGAAAAAAATGTGTGTCTGCGGTGAAATAAAGATGCAAGCGTACCCCTTCTTCTCTGAAATTGTTTCTCTTGTTTGCAGTGCTTTCTATATCAGTTTAACATGCCGTCTAGAAGAGGGAAAGCAAGAGCATACAAGCTAAAACAAATGCATATGTTTCAGCCGAAAAGCTAAAATTCCCATGGAATGATGGTTAATTTATCTACTTGACCCTACAAAAATACAGGTAAGCTTTTACACCCACCTGCATCTTAACAGTCAATTTTTTCCGAAAACCGATATTATGAAACTGCTCATTAGAGATTAATGCGTAACGATTAGATTCTTAAAATCTCAAGAGGTGAATTTACCATTTAACACAATAAGTTGCCATCGAGGTCACTTCGAATTTGATTTCACTTTTGCAACTTCTGCCAACCGGGTCTCCGAACGATCAATCACAGTCTTAAACAGCCAGAGACCAAATAACCACAGTATCGAGCCAATCAGAGCAACAAGGGTTTCAAACCTGAAGAACAAAACGATACCGACCATTGCCAAAAAAGCCAGAACAAAGTAATCTGAGTACGGCGCAAAGGGCATCTTGAACGTGACAGTGTCAGCCTTCGTATGACTGACCGACCGCCGGTATTTAATGTGTGCCAGCACGATTGACCCCCAAATAAACAGGAAACACGTGGTGGCAATGCTTGAGATCAAAGTGAATACCCGACCTGGAATAAACAGGTTCAATAAGACAACAATGGCAATGATGACAGCCGAAAAGAACAATGCGTTGACTGGAACCTGTGACCGAGACAGTTTGCGTAATTTCTTAGCGGTCTTGCCTTTACCATCATACGTTAGCGAAAATAGCATCCGTGCCGTAGTGAACAACGAGCTATTGCAAGCTGAAGCCGCAGCAGTCAGGACAACAAAGTTGATGATTGCAGCTGCCGCTTTAATTCCAATTGCCGAAAAAACTTGGACAAAGGGACTCTGGTCGGGTGAAATAAAGTGCCACGGATAGATGCACATTAACGCCAATAAGGAACCGAGGTAAAACAAAATTACCCGCATGGGAATTTCATTGATTGCTTTAGGAATAATCGTCTTCGGATCACTGGTCTCAGAAGCTGTCATTCCCACCATTTCGATCCCGATAAACCCAAACAGTACCATTTGAAATGAAAGGAAGAACCCTTTGGCACCATGAGCAAAGATGCCACCATCAAATAGGTTGCTGACTGAAGCGTGGCCGACTGGTGTCTTGAACTGGAAGATCACCATGACTACCCCAATGACGATTAAGGCAATAATGGCAGTCACTTTGACGATTGCAAACCAGAACTCTGTCTCACCAAAAGCCGAGACTGTCACCGCATTGATCAGCACCAAGATCAGTAAAATGGTCAGACCCGTAACCCATTGCGGTAAATTAGGAAACCAAAATTTCATGTACAACCCTGAGGCCGTTAAATCAGCCATTGCGATGCTCAGCCAGCATACCCAGTAAGTCCAGCCGGCAATAAATCCCCACCGCTCACCAAGGTATTTTTTAATAAAGTCAATGAAAGAATGCGCACTCAGATCAGATAGCAGCAATTCGCCTAACGCCCGCATCAGTAGAAAACAGGCAATTCCTGCAATCAAGTAGGCCAAAAGAATCGATGGCCCAGTAAGGTGAATTGATTCACCAGCCCCAAGGAACAGTCCCGTTCCAATCGTGCCACCCAGCGCAATCATTTGGACGTGACGGTTCTTCAAACCGCGTGACATTTGTTCGGTTGGTTCTTCACTTTTCATCTTTTTCACTCCTTAATGGTTATCAATTATACACGCCAAATCAACCAAAATTAGAGTTTGTTAAAGATTAATGAGAAAATTAAATAAACTAAACGCGCAAATGACCACGGTGACAGGTACTGAACGCTTCATGAGAATTGTTCACTTTTAGTTGAATAAAATGCACTGTTAATATTTCAAATTGAAAAAAATTAAATTAAGCCTTTTAATCACAACCAAAATAAGTGCTACTAAACAATAATGCTATTGCGCATTTTTAGATGGCATTAAGTTAACCGAAGCCATTGGCTCAACCCGAATCATTGCCACAGTTTAAGCCACAACAAAAAGCGATGAGTTTCAAATCGTTTAAACCTCATCGCTTTTATTTAAATTCTTACATTGATTGATTATTTCTTAGCTAAGCGCTCAACATCACGCACGATCATCAACTCTTCATCCGTTGGGATCAACAGTGTCTTGACCTTAGCATCAGCAGTTGAAAGGTCTCGTTCAACACCGCGGATGTTATTCTTTTCAGGATCTACAGCGATACCGAAGTAACTTAATTTATCAGCTACTTCCTGTCGAATTGGAATATCGTTTTCACCCACACCAGCGCTAAAGACAATGGCATCGACACCGTTCATTTCAGCGACGTATTGACCAACGTAACGCACGATCCGGTTAATGTACATATCACGGGCAAGATGCGCCTTATCGTTGTGGTCTTGAACCTTTTCCAAATCTCGCATATCAGCAGAGTATTCTGAAACCCCAACCAAACCTGACTTCTTATTTAAAATATTGATCATATCGTTAGGATCTTTAATATTCAATTTTTCCATTAGGAAAGTAACCAAGGAAGCATCAATATCACCGGATCGGGTCGCCATCATAATACCAGCTAACGGTGTAAAGCCCATTGAAGTATCAAATGATTTGCCGTTCTTAATCGCGGTGATCGATGCGCCAGCACCGATATGCATTGTGATCAACTTCAAGTCTTCCAAAGGCTTGCCTAGCATCTTAGCTGCTCGACTGGCAACGTACCGGTGACTAGTACCATGGGCACCATACTTCCGCGCACCATACTTTTCGTAGTATTCGTAAGGAATCGCATACATGTAGTTGACCTTTGGCATCGTCGTATGGAACGAAGTATCGAAAACAGCCACGTTTGGTACGTCTGGCAAAATCTTCTTGAACGCCCGAATACCCATTGCTTCAGCTGGATTATGCAGTGGTGCATACTCAGCCAAGTCTTCAATTTTCTTCAAAGCATCATCATCAACTAAGACCGAATCAGTAAAGAATTCACCCCCAGCCACGATTCTGTGGCCGATACCAGTGATCTCATCATAGCTCTTGAGAATCTTAAGCTCCAGCAGCTTATCCAGCATTAGGTGAATAGCCGCTTCGTGATCTTTAACATCCTGGGTGTTTTCGAACTTTTTCCCGTCACCATACTTGATTGTGACAATTGAATCCTTTAAGCCGATTCTTTCGATCACACCGCTCGTGATAACCTCTTCTGAAGGTACTTCGAACAGCTTAAACTTTAATGTTGAACTTCCTGCGTTAACGGCAAGTGTTTTTCCCATGTCATACTCTCCTTATACTATTTCTTTAGTAAATCATTGAGCTCCCAGTCGACCACTTCTGCCACAAACTTTGAGAAGGCCGCTTGGTCTTTGAATGATGGAAATTCTCCAATCATAACCTGATCGGCCTGTTTAGCATTCCCGCCACGTCGTTGCAGCAGCAAAATTGATTTTTCAGATTGCTGTGCAGTGAACAAATCCTTTGGTAACGCCAGCAAACTCTGCAGGTAAGCCGTATCCTGAAGCCAAGCCAGCAGCCCCTTTGATTCAGGGCTTGAAAAAAGCTGGCTGGGCACTAAAAAGATACCAAAGCCACCCGGCTTAACAAAGTGCATTGCTTGTTCCATCATCAAATGATGAACATAAGAATGACCCGACTGAGCATGTGTCTTAAAAGTTGTAACCTTTTCATCAAGTGGATAATAACCAATCGGAAGGTCTGACACCGCTAAATCAATTTCTGGCAATTGCAACTCACCCAGGGCATCTTGATGCCTTAAAGTAACGTTTGCCTGCTGAAGGGTGGTGTTAATGTCAGCCACTGACAATAGCGAGTCATCATTATCAATTCCGATTGCAGATATTTCAGCGTGAGTAGCAGCCGTCAACTGATTGATCACTGTAGTCAGCAAATTTGCCGTTCCAACAGCGGGATCTAGCAGTGTCAGTTGAGACTGCTTTTCAACCAGTCGAATCACTAAATAACCCATCACCATGCCAATGGTATCCGGTGTCATTTGATGATTACCCTGGATGTCATCTTCCCTCATCGCTTTTAACATCGACAGTTGAATTGCCTGGCGGACAGTTTCCCGATCAAGATGCTGGCGGTCGACAGAATCATAAAGGCCCTGCAACTGCTGAACAACCTTTTCATTTGGTTGACCATCTTCAACCTGGACATGCCCATCAATCAGATTATCACCCGACTCAATAAAAGCATCTAAGTAAGATGTTGATAACGCTTCTTTAAGTAACTCGGTGGATTCATCGAACACTTTGAAAAGCGCTTCCGTTTCCTTAATAGCCAGTATCGTCAACCTCCTGTCAATTTAAATCTCCACACAATTTCTAGTTTACAAATTTTCGCCCCTTAATTCAAGCAAACATGTGAAATTTAACTAACCGTTACCTTTTCTGGTGTTGAATTTTGTGTTGGTAATGCTCAATTAAGGTATCGTAAGTCTCAATTTGGCGGCGATATCCCTGCATTTGAAAAATTAATACCGCACTCAATAACATTAAAAAGAAGAGTGCTAAAATCGTCACAAATCCTCCTCGCTTATTCATGGACATCTCCAATCGTTGTTACCGCAGATAAATGTTGGTTCATTCGAGTAATGACACTGATCTTTAAATACCCATGGGCATTATCCATCCCAACATAATGAAGCCCAGTTAGAAGCGGCATGTAACCGCCTTTATCAGTGGTCATAACGATCTTATCATGATATTGATAAATATCGTACTGACGATCCTTGTCCGTCTGAGGATTTAGTAGCGCTTCTTGCATCCCAACTTTGGCAAGTGAAAAACCATAATCATCCGACTCTAATTTTGCCAGCATATGATACCAAGCCAACTGTTCATCATATCGTTGTTGCGACTTAGCTGTCAGCGCCTGAATGCCAAATTGGAAGGTCAGAATAGCAATAGCGGTTACCACTAAAGCAATCAGGGTTTCAATCAGGGTAAAACCGCGTTTCATTTGTTCACCTGCTTTGCACTTTTGGGCAGCCCTTCAATCGACGTTGCATTTGAATCCTTAGTTGCGGAAGAAGCATGGTCTACCAAACCTGAAGATTCTTCTTTGGTTTCTGTCTGTGAGGACTTTTGTGACTTTTTTGGCTCACTACTGTGGGCTTTTTTCGCCTTTTTAAGAGTATCTAAACGTTGAAAATTAAATTCATAAGTATGGCGGAGCTTTTGGACTTGCACCTGTCGCATTGATAATTGGTGAGTCATCACCTGCTGGGTCTGAACATAGAGCACCACACCAAGACAAATTATTATCAGACCAATTAGGGCATCTGAGAGGATAAACCCCGTTTTACGCTGCTTGTCGATCCACATGATAGACCCCCCAGCCCATTTGAATGACCAACCGATAAATGCGGTGATCAATATCTGAATGAAATGTAACGGTCTGCGGTGAGATCGATGAATTAGCACGAATATCCAGCAATACATTCTTGTCTGGATGCAGGCTTTTAGGTAGGTTGAGTTTATTTTCGTGACCGTTTGTCTTGAATACCACAGGCTGATCAGTTTTAATTTTTACCATTGTCGATCGGTTGTGATATTCGGCTTCTGATAACGCTTGTTTCCAGTAACCATCAAAACTGGTCCAAAATGCTTGTTCGGTGCGCAGTGACGACTGATTGATCCGCTGACTGCCAAGCATGACTAATAGTAACAATGAACTGATTACCACGAGCGTAATAAGCATTTCAATCATCGTAAACCCCTCACGACGCCGTCTTAACTTGCTTGCCATCGATTTTAATGCCCTCTTTTTCTGCGATCTTAACCTGTTTATCGGTTAAATAACCCGCCTTTTCAAGGTCACCAAGACTGGCCGTCTTTTTATCCGTTGAATCAAGGTAGGTATCCAGTTGGGTCTGGACAACCGTCGTCATCGCACCGGCGTGAACGCTATTGGCTCGATCTTTTTGATGCGCAATATTGGGTGCAATTATGAGTATCAGCAAACCAATAATGAACAGGACGATCGTCATTTCTAAAAGTGTAAAGCCGTGACGTAGCCTTTTTTGACAACTAATATTTAATTCTCTGATCTGCATCTTAAAGTCCTCCGATTGTGTGATATAAAGGTAAAAATAAGCTGGTGTAAGCTGCGATGATCGTACTGCCGATCACCACGAATGATAATGGCTGGATCCAGGTCATCATTGTTTCTAAACGATTGGTCAAACGTTGATAATATAGTTCTGTGAGAGCCGTCAATTCTTGAACTAACGCGGTTTGCGATTTCCCGCTTTGAAACAGCGTCTGCAGCTCACGAGGCATAAACCGATACTGTCTCAAAACATCAGGTAATGGTTGACCAGCTGCTAGTGCAGTTTCTAACTGTCCGCCTAACTGATAAAGTAAGGTCGTCGATTTTGCACGACGTAACGTCATCAAGATCTCTTGAATCCCTAATCCGCCTTCAAACATAATTGTGATCGCAGCCAAAAAATAGTAACCATAGTAAGCCTTAACGATTGGCCCAAGGATCGGAATCCGGGTGGTCTGTTCCACGCGGTTCAAAATCGGTTGCTGTTTGATACCCTGGTAAAGAAAAGTGCCAATCAATAAGAGTGGCACGATAATCACAAGCCACCACCAGTGATGTGACTGGGAGCTGGGGGTGTCAGCTAATGCTTGAATCTGAGGCATAATGACTAGTTTCATCCCAGTCATAATAAAGCCTAAAATAACCATTAGCATCAGTGGATACTGCAGCAAACGTTTGATTTTATGATGGCGCTGATGCGCGGTTTGCAGCAGCCGACTGATCTGACCTAAACTTTGTGTTAACTGGCCGTGTTCCTCTGCTAACTGCAACTGCAGTCCAATCTGATCATCAACGTATGGTTCAAAAGCGGAACTAACGGACAAACCGGCTTGTAATTGCGCGTTGATCAAGTTAAGATCTTTCGTCTGCTGCTTGAACAAAACCTCACAAAACTGAAGTGCGTGGCGAACCGAGAAACCAACACCCAATAAATCACTGACAACTCGGAAAATATTGGCCTGAACGCTGATTGACCATGGCTTAACCGTTTTCGAAGCGGTGGTACGTTGCGCTTGAGATTTGACTCCTTTGCTTAGCATCCGCTAACGTCTCCTTCCATTGCTGAGTCATGTTCGTTTGTTGATACCAGTCAGCCGTCACCGGCCCTTCCACCAAATCAAAGTAGGCTGCTAAATCACCTGTTTGAGTTGGAAGTAGGCGTTGATAGGCAACACCAATGACTGCCTGTTCAATTGCTATTTGATCAATCGCTAACTGTGACAGTCGGTTAACGGTTCCACGAGCGGTTTGAGCATGCACACTACTCAATACTAAATGACCACTTAAAGCCGCATCAACCGCCGCTTTCGCTGTCTCGTGATCACGAATCTCACCGACAATCAGAACTTCTGGTCGGTGGCGCAATGCAACCTTGATCAAGGCCTGATAGCTCATTTCCGCTGCAGGATTAACCTGGAGCTGTAAAAAATCAGGTGCAATAATCTCAACTGGATCTTCAATCGAAAGCACAGACTGTGAAGCACTTAATTCCCGTGCTAATTGATAGATCGTGGTGGTTTTACCTGACCCAGTAGGACCAGCAAATAAAATCAAACCTCTAAGTCCACTCCATTGCCGAAGTTGTTGGAACTGCGCTGGGACTAAGAACTTGGGCTGTTGTACATCCAGTGGCAATAATAATCGCATCACCAAAGATTCCTGATTTAAGAAATTACCAACGCTGGATAGGCGTAAATGCACGATTTGCCCATCCACAGACAGTGTCATTGCTCCCAGTTGTGGCCGCCTAGTTTCGGTAATCGCCATGTTGGCACGGTATTTAAAATGAGCAATCAACTGTTGCCCCTCTTCAAATGAAAGCTGCTGCACTGCAACTAACCCTATTGCCCGATGTTGTGACACCTGATAATGGTCACCATCGGGCTGAATGTGCAAATCCGAACTACCGGTTTCAATGGCAGCTTGCAACAGCATTTGTCCAAGTGATTCGATCACATCCTCACCTCCTGATACTAACTACGAGGCTTTGATGCTCGAAGTTTTAAACACACCAAAAAACGACTTCCCATCTTTGGGAAGCCGTTTTTAATGGTTGCTGATTACTCAACACCTTCGGGTAACGTCGCTGCTTCATAAACATCCGAAACATCGTCATTATTTTCTAGCTCTTCAATCAAGCCTTGATATTGCGAAATCTTATCTTCTGGAACTTCAGTCGTGTTCTCTGGGAACATCCGAACTTCAGCAGTATCCAAGTTATACTTTTGTTGGAGTGCGTCACGCGCTGAAGTTAAGCTAGATGGATCTGTGAAAATTTCAAACTCATCATCACTGGTCTTCATATCATCAGCACCAGCATCAAGTGCGTCCATCAAAACCGTATCTTCGTCAGCATCTAAGCCGTCACGCAAGATAACGATATAGCCCTTACGATCGAACATGTAAGAAACCGATCCAGCAGCACCTAACGAACCGCCATGGTGCGTAAAGGCGGAACGAACAGCTGCAGCAGTCCGGTTCTTATTATCGGTCAAAGCGGCCACCATAATTGCGGTCCCACCTGGGCCGTAGCCTTCATAAGTGATCTCTTCGAACTTGGCACCACCAACACCAGAAGCCTTATCAATAGCGCGTTGAACGTTATCTTTTGGCATGTTAGCAGCCCGAGCCTTATCCATCACCAATCGAAGTTGAGGGTTGTTTGCTGGATCAGGATCACCTGCTTTAGCGGCTTGATACAAGTCACGTGAGATTTTTTGGAAAATTTTACCACGCTTAGCATCTTGGGCGTTTTTACGTCCTTGGATGTTATGCCATTTTGAATGTCCTGACATTTCACGACTCCTCTTTTCTTTAAAATATTCGTGTACACAGACTTTATTATAATATCACGCAGGGGATTGCAATACAACCTATCCGGACTAGGATTAAATAATTTTCTAGACCAATTCCATCATATTGACTGGCACAACGCTTGTAAAGTAATTAAGACTGTAAACTGTCACAATCCCTGGTGAAAATAGGCGAGCCAAGTGAGTGATCCACACTGACTCGCCTACTAAATAAGTATATGAGTATGTTAGTGGGTTGACGCGCGCTTCATTAAGCCGTATGGCAACAAAACCGTCTTGTCGTCCACCGTTTCACTACTCATTAATTTCGTCAGTAAGCGCATGGCAACCGCTCCGATATCGTAGAGTGGCTGTGTAATAGACGACATCTTAGGCCGCACCATCTCAGTCAGCTTCGTATCGTTGCTGGTAATAATTTCAAAATCATCGGGCACCTTCAGACCAGCATCCGTCACCCCGTTCATCACACCAGCAGCTAACTCATCGTCACCGATAATTGCCGCTGTCGCGTTAACTGACTGCAAAGCTGGCTGCAATAATTGCCCAGCTTTATAGGAGTAATCGGTCTCAAATACTAGCTTGTCATCATAACGAATACCAGCCTTCTTCAAAGCCTGCTTGTAGCCTTTCAGTCGATAGTCGCGATTGATTGGGTAATCTAAACTCCCAGAAATAAAAGCCACCCGCTGATTACCGTGGTCAATCAGGTTCTTAACAGCTTCTTCAACTGCAGCTGCATAATCGATGTTGACACTCGGCATAACGCCTTGTTCATCCACACAACCAGCTAGTACGATTGGCGTCTTAGCACGGTCAAATTCCTTGCGTAATTCCTCACTAATATCATTGCCCATGAACACAATGCCATCCACTTGTTTTGCCATTAAAGTATTCAGCACTTGGACTTCCTTGCGACCATTTTCGTCAGAGTTAGTTAAAATGATGTTGTATTTATACATCATGGCGATGTCGTCAATTCCCCGTGCTAATGCCGAAAAGTAGATGTTGGTCACGTCTGGGATTATGACCCCAACCGTGGTCGTCTTTTTACTTGCCAAACCGCGAGCGACAGCGTTTGGCCGGTAGTCAAGTCTTTCAATTACGTCTAACACTTTTTTACGGGTCGCCGGTTTCACATTGGGATTACCGTTAACCACTCTTGAAACAGTGGCCATCGAAACGTCGGCTTCACGAGCGACATCATAAATTGTTACAGTCTGTTTATCCATTGCGATAGCCCTTTCTTTATTGATTTAAATCGTTTTCAATGATTTTCAACAACTTGTACAATATATCAGATAAATTTTCAGAAATCAAACTGAAAACGTTTTCATCTCGATAATACTCTATTCAAGAATACTTTTCAAGACCACGTCTTAAGTTGACACAGAATTGATGAAAACGACTTACAAGAAAAAACTAGTTGAACTGTTCAACTAGTTTCTGAAAAAGCCCGTAAAACAGGCCGATGAGCAAGTTCAAACAAGAAAAGTAATTCAGACACTTTCCGTTATAAGTCTAAAAAAAAGAAAATCCTCAATTTCTCTCAACATATACCAATTCAATACCAGTCAACCGGTCTTTACCGTAAGTATTAATTTTATCGATATTTATGTATTTTACAACCGTGAACAAACTTCCGACTTTAACAAGCTCATTTTAGCAGAAAATAAACGTGCTATAATATCGTTATCAAAAATTGAGGTGATGACATTGTCTAAACTGCAACAAGTCCAGGAATGGACAGCACAACATCAAGTTGACTTTTCTTATGTCAGCGATCCGCGCACAATTCAATATCTTACGGGTTTTTACAGCGATCCCATTGAACGCGTGCTAGCACTGATTATTTTCCCTGATCAGGAACCATTCATGTTTGCCCCGGCTCTCGAAGTTGAGGCGATTAAAGACACTGGCTTTTCGTTCCCCGTATACGGTTACCTGGATCACGAAGATCCTTGGCAAAGGATTGCTGATCGCGTCAAAGAAAGGCTCGCAGCACCAACCAAAATAGCCCTGGAGAAAGATCAGCTTTCTGTGGCCCGTTTAGAGCACTTACAGCACGTTTTCAGTGGTGCCAGCTTTGAGGCAGATTTAACCCCTTTCATTAACAATCTGAGACTCATCAAAACTGAAGCTGAAATTGAAAAACTCAAAGTCGCTGGTAAATGGGCTGACTTTGCTTTTGAAAAGGGCTTTGCAGCTGTGAAAGCGGGCAGAACTGAACAGTCAGTTGTTGCTGAATTGCAGTATGCATTGATGAAAAAAGGGATCATGCAGATGAGTTTTGACACGTTAGTTCAAGCTGGACCACATGCGGCTGAACCGCATGGCGCGACCAACGCCACAAAGTTTGAAAACAATGAACTGATTCTGTTTGATTTGGGAACCGTATGGGATGGTTACATTTCGGATGCTTCACGGACCGTAGCCCTTGGCAAACCGACTGAAAAGCAACTTGAGATTTACAAAGTCTGTCTGGAAGCACAGCTAACGGCCCAGCGAGCGGCTAAACCGGGCATTACTGCCGCAGCACTAGATAAAGTTGCCCGCGATATTATCGAACAGGCCGGTTATGGTGACTATTTTATTCACCGCCTCGGTCATGGAATGGGTATGAGCGAGCATGAATTCCCTTCTATTATGGCTGGAAACGATATGATTCTCAAACCAGGGATGTGTTTCTCAATTGAACCTGGGATCTACATCCCAGGCATCGCTGGCGTCCGGATCGAAGACTGTGTTCACATTACGGCGAACGGCTGTGAACCGTTTACGCAAACTTCAAAGGAACTAACTTATGTGGGCTGAAAGTCCAAATATGAACATCAATGAATAAACAATATAAAATGCAGGTGAACTGATAATCTCACCTGCATTTTTTAAATCCTCTTTAAATTAAAGACCTGATAATACTGAATGCGTAGCAGCGTCACTTACACTTACTCTGAATCGTCACTGCTGTCATCAGAATCCTTATCTGGCGTATCCGACTCGTTTGGAGTTTCCGTTTCACCAGTGATATCTGCACCACCGAAAGTCTCATCACTGTTCAACACGATGTCGTCTGAATCATCGTCACTAGCGGTTGCTACGTCATCTAATTCGGAGCGTAACGATTCATCACTTTCATCGCTATCTGAGTGGTGAAGTCCATGTTTGGCAGTTTCTCTTAACTTATCACTTACCGACTGCGACTGGTCACTGAAAGATTCTTTGAAATCGTCCCAGGCATCGCTGGCGTAAAAGGCATAGTCAACAGCGCGATCCTTCGCAATATCAGCCTTTTCTTGAAGGTTAGCCTTCAATTCTGCTTTTTCTTCATCGCTTAAACGATGATAGGCAAAGTGAGCCGCCGCGGCACCTGCAAGTAATCCAACAACAAAGCCTAACTTCTTTCCCATAAGTCAAAACTCCTTTCAACGATCAACTCTTATTTTTCCTACCACGATATAAATTCATTAATGACTCTGCTAATCCGGTAACGATACCCGTTGTAGCAGTCTTTTTAGCCGTTTTTTTAACCTTACCCGTTAGGTTACGGGTGGCCGAATTCAAATCTGAAACACTCGTGCCAAGATCCCCTGCCGCTTTAAAGACTGGGTCAATGGTCGCCACCTTATGATTAACATCATCTAACAGGGTGTTGGCATTGGCGAGAATATCTTCTGTTTGTTTCGAGATCACATCTAGGTCGTCCGTCATCGTCTGGACGCTTTTGTTGACTTCAGTCAGCGTACGAACCATTTTGGTGAGAAAAACACCGATGAAGACTACCAGGATCAAGAATGCGATTGCCGCAATCAAACCGGCAACTTGTCCGACTGTCACACTACCCCTCCTTACTTTAACTGCTTAGGATAAGAATAGCATTGCGGTGAAGCCGACGCAATATAAAACACATCGGAATGCCTGCTTTTTTTTAAGCGAATCTGTTACACTAATGAATGAGTCTAATTCAAGGAGTTTACATCATGACATTATCGAGTAACTTATCACGTTTTATTCAGCACTTTGATTGGCAAAAGATCGGCGAACAGGTTGCGACTACGATTTTCCAACTTGTTTTAGTCACTGTCGGCCTGCTCATCGTTAACTGGTTGGGCAAGAAAATCATTCGGCACTTCTTTAAAAAATATCGCCAAACTCGTCTGACAAACGGTTCTGCTAACCGGGTCGATACCATCTACACACTTGTTCTTAACATTTTCCAGTACACGGTGCTCTTCTTTTGGATCTATGCGTTGCTGTCGTTTCTGGGGGTCCCGGTGGGCACATTGATTGCCGGTGCGGGCATCTTCAGTCTAGCACTTGGCCTTGGTGCCCAGGGCTTTGTTTCCGACATTGTCACCGGTGCCTTTATTTTGATGGAGGAACAGATCAACGTTGGTGACGCCGTTAAAATTGGTGACGTGGAAGGAACGGTGTCAGCCATTGGCATTCGAACAACGCAAGTCATCAGCGCAGACGGAACGCTCAACTACATTCCCAATCGAAACATCACAATCGTCAGCAATAAATCGCGGCATGAGATGCGGGCAATGGTTCAAATTCCCATCTATCCAGATTCCCCGATCGATCAAATAGACGAGATCATTGAACAGGTGAACCAGTCCGTTTCAGCTCAGTTTCCCACTATTACTCAATCACCAACCAACTTAGGCACCGTACCATTGACAGATGGCCAGGTTGTAATTCAAGTTGTTGCTTTCACCCAACCAGGAGAACAATTCACTGTCCAACGCGAACTATTGGCGGCGTACCTAAAAGCCATCAATGAGGCTGGTATTCCCTTGCCGACAGTTTATCACAGCGACAATAAATAAACCTTTTTGGTGCCTGTTTAATAGGCTCTGAGATGACAATATACGCCTCAGGAAGCATCACTTCCGCTTTGGAAATGATGCTTCTTGAGGCGTATTTTAAAGTTTAAAGACCAACAGTGCCCTCCCAGCTTACGATTCATTGATTGAATCACGAATTTCGCTCACGTCATACTGTTCGCTAAAGTTATGCGCCAAATAATTGACCCGCTTTAACAGCTCACGACGGGTAATGATACCCGTAAAGGTTTGCTCATCAGATACGACTGGAACAAAGTTTTCATCAATCAAAAGGTGCATGATCTCTTCTAAATCTGTGGGGTCTTCAATTGACCGAAAATCAGTCTGCATCACGTCTTGAACCTTTAATCGCCGCAAATTTTCCGGGGCAACGTGATTCAGATCAAGCATGTGTTCCGTAATCATTGATAACGAGATCAGTCCGCAAAGATGCTGGTCACGGTCAAGGACTGGCACCTTAGAATAACCAACCTTGGTCAGCACCAAAAAAGCGTGGTAACAGTCGTTTGAAACCATCACATTAGCCACTAAATTAGCTGGAATGATCAGGTTGTCATGGTCTGCTAAAATCATTTTTTTGATTGGTTCGTCAATCATCATTTAACCTCACTTTAACGGGTAAACTGCTGTGAAATACTGCTGACACGATTTAAGCCCCGATCATAAAAGTCGACCGCAATTTTATCATCAAACGTTTCAATAATGGCATAGGTACCGCCTAAAGAAGCATACTCTCCGCGTGGCAATGAAATGCTACCGGGATTGACGTAAAGTCGTTTCTGTACCATTTCGGCGGCTAGGCGGTGAGTATGGCCGTACAAAACAATGTTGGCCTCAACTTCCCTGGCTTTCAAGTCAAGCCGGGTCATACTCATACTGACACCATACAGGTCGCCATGCGTCATAAAAATGTGTTCGCCGGCCACCACCTTGTCCACTTCATCAGGAAATGCCGCACCGAAATCATTATTGCCCTTCACGACAGAAACCTCGTTGAACAATGGATCATCCATTGTCATTTCAGAATCACCGCAGTGAAAAATGGCGTCAACTTCTGGCCGGTAATGACTAAAGATTGTCTGTAGAATTTCACGATCACCATGATTATCACTAATAACTAGAATTCTCAAAGTTATGCCTCCCACCAAGAATCAAACTGCGCCATCATCTTTTCAGCAGCTCGACCGCGGTGGCTGATCGCGTTTTTCTCATGGTCCGTCATTTCAGCCATCGTCTTTTTCTTCGAAGGAATGTAAAATAACGGGTCATAGCCAAAACCGTTTTCACCTCGAGGTGCCGTTAAGATAACACCTTGAACCTCACCATCGACCACTAATTTATCACCATTTGGTTTCACTAAAACTAGTGTCGTGTGAAAGACTGCCTGTCGGTGATCAGCAGGAACAGCCGCTAATTTATTCAACAGCTTAGCGTTATTGGCCGCATCATCGTGATCACCGGCATACCGGGCAGAATAGATTCCTGGATCGCCGTTTAACGCGGCCACTTCCAGTCCAGAATCATCAGCCAGCACTGGCAATTGAGTATGACTAGCAATCGCCTCTGCTTTAAGAGTTGCATTTTCCTCGAAAGTTTTACCATTTTCCTTAATTTCACCAATCTCGGGATAATCGGCTAAAGTCTTAATTGTGATTCCCTTAGGTGTAAGCATTTCGGTAAATTCACGCGCCTTACCTCGATTACGGGTGGCAATCACCAACGTGTCATGCTTCATCAATTGACCGCTCCTTTACGTTCAAATCACCATAAGCGACCAGCTGATCAACCGGGAGATGAGAAATATCCAGCCCTGATAACTCCAGCCAATCTTCAGCAATTTTACGGAAATTAGCGACGTTTCCAGTGGTATAAAACTTATGGACCGGCTGGATCTGATCATGATTCAGCAACCCTTTATCCGCCAAGAGCCGCTTAGCGACAGTGACCGTCTCTACACCAGAGTCGACCAATGTAACGCCTGGGCCCACCGCAGAGGCAATGGCGGGTCTTAATAGCGGAAAATGAGTGCACCCTAAGATCAGTGTATCAACCGGATGCTTACGGAAGTAACTTAACCGCTCAGCCACTTTTGCCGCAGCCTGTGTCTCATGGTACTGACCTGCTTCCACCATGGTCACAAATTCAGGACAAGCAAGTCCTTCGATTTTAGCATGTGGTGAACGGCTTGAAATTGCTTGCTGATAAGCGTGACTATTGATTGTTCCTTCTGTTGCAATCACGCCAATATGTTGGTTCGCGGAGACTTTGACGGCTGTTTGGCTACCAGAATCGATCACGCCAATGACCGGTATCGATAACCGAGCTTGTAGAATTGGCAAAGCTGCTGCCGTGGCAGTATTACAAGCTAATACCAATGCCTTAATATTCTGGTCCAGCAAAAAACCTGCAATTTGTTGACCAAAGTGTGCAACTTCTTGGGTTGGGCGCGGTCCATACGGTAGACGTGCTTGGTCGCCTAAGAAGACAATTGATTCGTTTGGCAATTGCTTGAGAGCCTCTTTAACAACTGTAAGACCACCAACGCCGGAATCAAAGAAACCAATTGGTTGAGATGTCATAGCAATCTCCCTTTCGAAATATCCTTGAAACTACATTATTACCCTTTTTGACGTGGGAAGCAAGGAATCTCAAATTTTCTTAAAGTGTCCTAATTAACTTGCAATTAAAGCAAGTTCCAGTGTAATCTTAACTTAACAGAAAAGTGAATGGAGAAACTAAAAATGGATAACCAGATCTACAGTCATTACCTTTCAAATCCTGAACTTGCGCCACTCTTTGGTAAGGCCCTATTTAGAGACGTTGTACTAAATGATCTACTTGGAGACGACGCCAGCAGTATTTCTTACTGGGAAGGCAAACAGTTGGCCCGACGTTTTTCCCTCGGCAGTATTGAAGACGTTGTTCGCTTCTTCCAACAAGCTCAGCTTGGTGACCTGATGTTACAAAAACAGTCAGCTCGAGAATGGCAGTTTACGTTAAGCGGTGGACCGGTAACAAGTCGGCTTGCTATCCAGCCAGATGCAACCTTTTCGTTGGAGGCAGGTTTCCTAGCTCAGACCGCCCAGCAAATGATCGGCGTGGTCGCTGAAACCGAAATGGGAGAAACTCCCAAACGGGCAAATGGCATTAGTCTTGTCGTGCATTTAGATCCGAAAGATCCCGTTTCAGACCCGCAAGAATTAAAGCCAATGCCAATTATTAACAACGATTAAGAAGACAAAAACGGCTCGATCAGTCATCAGACATGATCGAGCCGTTTTGTGTTCAAGTGCAGTTGTGCAAATGAAGAAAGTGCTTAATATTAATGTTTTGCTTAAGCTTCAACGTACTGTGACAGTAATTGCTTGAGCTGATCTTTGGTATGGTAACCAACAACAGTATCCACAACTTGACCGTCCTTCTTGATCAGGAGGGTTGGAATGCTCATGATACCAAACTTTTGTGGTGTATCTGGGTTAGCATCAACATCCATCTTGTTGAATGTGACTTTATCAGCCATTTCGCCAGATAATTGTTCAACTACGGGTGATTGCATCCGACATGGACCACACCAAGTTGCCCAAAAATCAGTTAACGTAACGCCTTTTGATGTATCATTTTCAAATGTTTTATCCGTTGTCTCAACAACAGCCATAAAACGATGCCTCCTTCTTGTTTACATAAAGTAAGTGTATCAGAATTTAGAAAAATAACAAGTATTTTGAAGTCAAGAACCTAGAAAACTATAGTTTAACGATGGTTGAACCATCACCACCAGCATTGGCAGGAGAAAAACCAAACGACTTGATTCGTTTGTTTGAACGCAGATATTCAGTGACCCCTTTTCGAAGTGCACCCGTACCCTTCCCGTGAATAATAGTCACGGAAGGGTATCCTGCCAGCAAAGCAGAATCAATAAATCGGTCAACCTCTGCCATGGCTTCTTCATAACGATGGCCACGAAGATCAAGGGTTGGTGAAACCCCATTGGAGCGTGTTCGTTTCACACTTGCCCGTGGTTTAGGGGCATCCTTTTCCGGAGCCGCACGTTCCAAATCAACATCTTCGATTTTCATTTTAAGAATCCCCATTTGGACTTCAAAATGATGATCATCAATTTTATCAACGATCACGCCGCGTTGCCCGTAAGAACGAACGACAACTTCATCACCCTTTTTAAAGGCGTGGCGCTTCTTTTCACGGTTCAAGACGCGGTTTTTCTTCAGTCGTTTATCCTGCTGTAAAGCGTTAATTTGACCCTTTGCATCGATCAATTGATTTTCTTTGACAACGGTCTTGCCCGCCTGTAACTGCTTTTTTCTGATATCTCGAATAATATCATCCGCTCGCAGCCTAGTTTTTTCAACCAACTGATTAGCTTGATCCTTAGCCTGGTCCATCAAGTGATCTTTCTGTTTGAGATAGTCGTTAAACTTCGCTTTCAAGTCCGCTTCCAACTGCTGGCTTTCCGCTAACGTTTTGGCAGCTGCCTCAGCATCCAAATCGGCCTGACGTTTTTGAGCGGTTAGATCCGCAATCATGTTGTTTAGGTCCTGACTGTCATCACTGGTCAGACTACGGGCCTCATCAATAATTGACGATTTAATTCCTAAACGCGTAGCAATCTCTAGTGCGTTACTGCGACCAGGTATCCCAATCATTAACCGGTACGTTGGCTGCAGTGTTTCGTTGTCAAATTCCATGCTGGCATTGATTGTTTCCGGACGATTATAGCCATAGGCTTTTAGTTCGGGATAGTGAGTAGTCGCAATCACCTCGCTACCCATGCTGCCGATTTCGTCCAGAATGGCCATCGCCAGCGCTGCACCTTCCTGGGGATCAGTGCCTGCACCTAGTTCATCAACAAGAATCAAGCTATGATCTGTTGCGCTGTTTAAAATCTTGACAATGTTTTCAATGTGAGACGAAAAAGTACTCAAGTTTTGTTCGATCGACTGTTCATCACCAATATCGGCAAAGACTTCATCAAAGAGGCCAACTTGTGAATGTTCATTAGCAGCAATGAACAGACCAGACTGAGCCATCAGTTGCGTTAGGCCAACGGTTTTTAGAGTAATCGTTTTCCCACCAGTGTTGGGGCCAGTAACGATGATTGCTTTATAGTCCTTACCAAGGTCAATATCGTTAGCAACAACTTTCGCAGCATCGATCAATGGGTGCCGTGCTTGACGCAGTGAAATAATATTTTCCGTTGATAAAATCGGCTCAGTCGCTTTCAAAGCATGGGCATAACGTGCTTTGGCGTTAATGAAGTCCAGATGTCCCAGAATAGTTGCATTGGCGGCAATATCTTCTTGATAGGGTCGCAACAGGTCAGAAAGCTCTAGTAAGATCCGTCGCTCTTCTTGACGTTCATCAATTTGGGCTTCACGTAATTGATTATTTTTATTGACAACAGCCTCTGGTTCAATGTATAACGTCTGCCCACTGGCACTTTGGTCGTGTACAATACCACCAAAGCGCTGTTTATACTCTGCACGAACCGGTAGAACGTAGCGGTCATCACGAATAGTCACCAGCGTATCACTCAGGTATTTAGCGTTCTTACCACGAGTATAGCCTGCCATTTGGTCTCGAATGGCACCTTCAAAGTTTGTAATCTGCCGTCGAATTCGACGAAGTTCAGGAGAGGCCTCATCCGTTAAACGACCGTCATCTTGTAACGAAGTGGTCAACCGACGACTGACATCCGGTAAATGGATCAAACGACCCACAACGCCGTATAAGCGTCGTAATTCAACTGGTCGATCTTCCAGTTCGGCAAAAAAGTTAACCACCGCTTGAACGGTCTTCAACACCTGACTAATTTGTGCTAACTCAGTTCCGTTCAGTGTGCCATCGATCGACAGTCGCTTAAGGTGGGGGCTGACATCCGCTAACTTGGGAATCGGAATTCCATTTTCAAGGCGGTAAATGTCAGCACCATCCTTAGTTTCGTCGATTTGTTCTTGGACCCAAGTGTTATCACTACTTGGAACCAATTGTTTTAGCTCAGCGTCGCCAGCAGCCGAAACGATATACTGTCGAATCTGCTGTTTGATTTGGTCATACGCCATCGTTTGATAGATTTTGCTATTCATAAAATCTTTAACTCCTATCACTCTATGCTCTCATGACAATTAAGTTGATATTTATCGAGAAATTGTCACTACTCTGCATGCTGATCGGCGTTACTTTCGTGATCATATCGAGCGGTCGTTTCTAATTGATCTGAAATTGCGTTAAAGGCCAGCAAAATAGCGGTCTCTTCCTTTGACATATCGGGTGCCAGTTTTTTCAATTGAGCAAGTTGCTGATTCATCAAACTGGTTACCGCCCGCATATGGGCTTCCGAACGGTTACCCACGATCGTGTAACTCTTGCCGTCGATCACAGCTTTAAATCGTCGTCGGGATGGTTGTTGCTCGTCCTTCGAATCATCCAATAGGGCCACCTCCAAAAATATCTTTAAACTCAATTTAGCCGCTGACCCATTCGGACCAGCGGCTAAATGAATAACAATCAGCATTTATTTAGGATCGGGTACACCCCAGTCTTGATCTGAGGCATCAGTACCGCCACCGTTCAAAAAGGTATTTAGCATTGATTCAACCATATCCCATTCTTCATCAGATTCAATTGGCAATAAGTCGCCACCTTGAGGATCTGCAGGGTCATCATCATCGGCTAATTGGTAAGCTTGGATGTCAACTTCTTCGTCGCCCTCTTTACCTGCCGGATACAGTAAGATGTATGACTTACCAAAGTCCGGTGACTTAAAGGTGAAGAGCACGTTGTATAATTCTTCATTGCCATCCTCATCAACGATTGTAATTTGTTGGTCATTGTTTTCACTCATGTTAGTTTACCTCACTTTTATTTAGTCAAAGGACCCTTTCGATCCAAGTAATTTTGAAGAATCAAGCTAGCTGCAAGCTTGTCGATGACCCGCTTTCGCTTCCTGCGCGAGGTATCCGCTTCTTCGACCAGCATCCGTTCAGCCTCAACGGTCGTTAACCGTTCGTCCTCAAAGTCCACCGGCAAATCAAAGGTTTGTTTTAACAGCTCGCCGTAGTCTTGAGAAGCTTTAGCACGGGGCCCCAGTGAATTATTCATGTTCTTTGGCAAGCCCAGAACAAAACCTGTCACTTCGTACTGCTTCACGAGTTCTTTGACCCGGTCAATTCCAAATTCTTTGTCATCTTCATTGATCCGGATAATTTCAACACCCTGTGCCGTCCAGCCAAGCAGATCGCTCATCGCAACCCCCACAGTTCTTGAACCGACATCTAATCCCATTAATCTCATTGCTTAGTAAACGTCCCATTCTCATTCAGGTAGAAGCGAACCAATTCCTCGATGATCTCATCGCGTTCATGCTTACGAATCAAGTTTCGAGCGTCGTTAATACGGGGAATGTAAGCCGGATCTCCAGATAGCAAGTAACCCACGATCTGGTTGATTGGGTTATAGCCCTTTTCTTCAAGCGCCTGATACACTGTTACCAACGTATCATGAACATCCTTTGGTTTTTTATCCCCAAAGTCAAAATACATGGTTTTATCTAACGTACTCATGATCACACCTCCACCGATGCTATTTGTTACTATTCTACCGGATAAACCAGTGAACAACAACGGTTATGACGCGTTGTAATTGGAATGAAATATAATTTCCCTCAAAACACCACGTAATTTCAACCAGTAGGATTAGTCTACCACGTTAAGCTAAATTTGCCAGCCATTTACCTGCTTGCTTCATAGCATCCTGCAGGCCTGCTGGATTCTTACCGCCAGCCTGTGCTAAGTTGGGACGGCCACCGCCACCACCATTAATTTTCGGTGAAATGGCCTTGATTAAATCGCCAGCCTTAACCCCCGCTTTAATAGTGTCATCATTAACAGCCACGATTAGATTAGCCTTTTCACCCATTTGAGTACCCAGCACTAACACGTCTGATAACTGCTTTTGCCGCCAAGTATCCGCTAATTGACGAAGTTGATCCATCGACGATACCTGAACAACACCCGTAATTAATTTCTTACCGTTAACGTCTTGTACGTTATCAAAGATTGCCCCAGCCTGCTGACTTGCCAATTTAGCTTCCAGTCCTTCAGCCTTGGTGTTCAAGGCCTTAACCTGCTCTTGAAGTTGCTGGATCTTAGTCAAAACATCAGTCACCTGCTGAGACTTAAGGGTCGCAGCAGCGCTGGTCAAAATCTGGTCGTGGTCATTAAGATACTTAAAGGCGTCACCAGCTGTCACGGCCTCAATTCGCCGTGTGCCAGCACCGATCCCGGTTTCAGAAGTAATCTTGAAGAGACCCAGTTCGTTGGTGTTCTTGACGTGGGTGCCGCCGCAAAATTCAATCGAGAAGTCGCCAATTGAAACGACCCGCACCTGATCGCCGTATTTATCACTAAATAGTGCAATGGCGCCCATTTTCTTTCCAGTGGCTTGATCCGTCACCGTAGTTGTCACGGGCAACTCTTCAAAGATCTTCTCGTTGACAATGGCCTCGACTTTAGCTAAATCTTCGTCAGTCACCTGGCCAAAATGGGTGAAGTCAAAACGCAGGTAGTTTGGTTCCACTAATGAACCGGCTTGCTGGGTGTGCTCGCCAAATACATTGCGAAGTGCTTGATCTAATAAGTGGGTCGCCGTATGATTCTTTTCAACTTTACTGTGAAAATGAGCGTCCACTTTCAACGTCACCGTATCACCCACTTTAATACCGCGATGCAGTTTTAACGTGTGTAGGTTTTGGCCATTGGGTGCGTGTTGAACATCTTCAACGGTGGCAATCAAGTTGCCGTTTTCATCGAGTACATCGCCCTGATCAGCGACTTGGCCACCCATTTCGGCGTAGAAGGGCGTCTTGTCAAAAATAACTTGAGCTAACTCACCCTCCGTTGCATCCGTTAATTTACCGTTAGCCAGGATGTCAGTAATTTTAGCGTCTTCGACCTCTAATTGGCTGTACCCAACGTATTCACTGGGGGTTTTGACACCAATTAAGACGTCTGTTTGCACACCCATCGAATTATCAGCATTCCGTGCTTTTCTTGCCCGCTCACGCTGCTTTTTCATTTCAGACTCAAAGCCTTTTTCGTCGACTTGAATGCCTTGATCGGCAGCGTATTCACGGGTCAATTCAACGGGGAAGCCGTAGGTATCATACAGTTTAAAGGCTTCAGCACCATCAATTTCAGACTGCTTATTTTTCTTGGTAGCCACAATTAAATTATTTAACAAGTTTAGACCGTCAGTCAGGGTTTCGTTAAAACGGTCTTCCTCCGACTTGACAACTTGGGCGATGTAATCACTGTTTTGCAAAACTTCTGGATAATAGGCTTTCATTGCCTCCCCAACAACTGGCACCAGTTTATACAAGAAGGCCCCGTTAATGCCAAGCCGCTGACCGTTCACAACAGCTCGTCGAATCAACCGTCGAATCACGTAGCCACGTCCTTCATTGGAAGGCAAAGCGCCGTCGCCAATGGCAAACGTGATCGCACGGGAATGGTCGGCAATCACTTTGAAAGCTACGTCTAACTTAGGATCCTGATTGTATTTTTTGCCATCACTATAAGCTTCCGTTGCCTTGATCATTGGCAGAAATAGGTCGGTTTCAAAGTTGGTTTTGGCATTTTGGAAAACTGAAACTACCCGTTCTAGACCCATCCCGGTATCAATGTTTTTTCGTGGTAACGGTTTATAAGAGCCGTCTGGTTCGTGGTTAAACTGCGAGAACACAATGTTCCAGATTTCGAGGTAACGTTCGTTTTCCCCACCGGGGTAATTTTCCGGGTCATCCTCATCTAAGTTGTTGAACGACTGGCCACGGTCGTAAAAGATTTCGCTATCGGGGCCTGAAGGGCCTTCACCAATATCCCAGAAGTTATCTTCAGCCTCAATAATATGGTCCGGAGCTACACCAACTTCAGCCCAGCGCTTTTTTGCGGCGTCGTCTTCAGGATAGACCGTCATGTACAGTTTATCCGGGTCCCAGCCAAACCATTTATCGGAAGTCAGTAATTCCCAAGCCCAAGCAATGGCCTCATCCTTGAAATAATCGCCGACTGAGAAGTTCCCCAACATTTCAAACAATGTGTGGTGACGAGCCGTCCGACCAACGTTTTCAATATCGTTAGTTCGAATACTCTTTTGCGAACTGGTCATCCGCGGGTTCTTCGGCACCACAGAACCATTAAAATAGTTTTTCATGGTTGCAACACCGGAGTTGATCCAAAGTAACGTCGGATCATCAACTGGCACTAATGAAGCACTTGGCATAATGGTGTGACCCTTGGACTGGAAGAAATCCAGGTACATCTGCCGAATTTGACTGCTGCTTAAATTTTTCATGCTTTCTCTCCTTTAAAATAATAAAACACCGTTGCTAGTAAAGACGCCATGGACGCGGTACCACTTTACTTGCAACGATGTTGATCGTTTACCTCTTAAGGCTCAATGCGCTGAGCTACGGTTATTCAATTTACCAGTAAGGGAGCACTCGAATTGGGATTCGTTTTTCACAGCAACCAAAACGTTTCTGAAATTTCCGTTCTTTGAGCATATCCTTACCTAATCACGACAATTAGTATACAGTTTTTCAGATGGGCATGCAAGCTACATTGGCAGCTTTTAAATAATCTGGCATCCAAGACCCGCAAATTTACTTATACCGTTCTGAAGAGGCTCGTTTTTGTT
>NZ_WNJO01000022.1 GCF_009720675.1 Secundilactobacillus folii
AAGGAGAAAAAACATGAGTTACATACAAAATCTTCGTGGCGCTGTTGGCCATGCACCAATCATTTCTACTGGGGCTGCTGGCCTCATTTATAACTCAAACGCGCAGCTTCTTTTTGTCTATCGCAGTGACACCCACTTGTGGGGATTGCCGTCGGGCTCAAAAGAACTAAATGAATCTCTTGAAGAGACCGCGGTTAGAGAAGTGTTAGAGGAAACTGGCGTCCACGCGCGGGGCATGAAGTTCCAAACAATTCTTAGTGGCCCTTCAATGCAGTTTAAATATCCTAATGGCGACCAAATAGACGCAGTAATTGCGGTCTATCAGGGATTTACGCGTGACACTGGACTGGTACCGCAAATTGGCGAAACTGAAAAGGTCGCTTTTTTCGACTTAAATCAATTCCCAGACTCAATTACAGATTTTTCTCACCAAATTTTAGTAGCATGTGAGTTAGCGTAAATACAGTTCAAAAAAAATGAGGTCTCAACTAAGGAGATAATTTTATGCAAACAGTTACTATTGCAGGGCAGCATGTACCTGCTATTGGAATGGGTTCTTGGAATATGGGCGATGATCCATTAAAGGAAAACGATGAAATTAATGCTATTCACGCCGGTTTAGACGCTGGCGCAAAAGTTATCGATACCGCTGAAATGTATGGTTCAGGGAATGCCGAAACACTTGTTGGTAAGGCAATCAAGAACATTGCTCGCGACCAGGTTTATTTGATTTCCAAAGTACTGCCTTCTAACGCGTCTAAAGCCAAAATGGAACAGAGTTTAGACGCCAGTTTGAAGCGCCTCGGAGTAGATGAAGTCGATCTCTACCTTTATCATTGGCGAGGTGGTGTACCATTGTCCGAAACCGTTGATGAACTGCAACGGTTAACGCAAGCCGGCAAAACCAAGGCTTGGGGGATCTCGAACTTTGACATTGATGACCTTAAGGAACTCTGGCAACTGCCGAATGGCTCAAAGGCTGCTGCAAATGAAGATCTGTATAATTTAAGCAGTCGCGGTGTGGAGTATAGTTTGCTGGGCTGGCAAAAAGCGCATGATTTGCCCTTTATTGCCTATAGTCCCGTTGGCGCCCCTGACTCCTTAGATTCTCATCTTGACGAGGATAAAACGATTCAAACCGTCGCAAAACGACATCAAGCTTCCATCTATCAAATTTTACTAGCTTGGGTAATTCGGCAGCCACAAATTTTAGCAATTCCGCAGTCCAGTAACGCTAAACACGCCGCTGATAATATTCACGCCGGAGATATTTCGTTGACTAAAGATGATTTAGCCCTGCTAGATAAAGCGTTCCCAGCCCCAACCAAAAAGCTGCCGTTGGATGTGCTTTAGTGGTTGAGCTTCGTTGAAATTGATTTTAATCACAGAGTATCGCAATACAAACATGACAAGGGGTTTGTCACGACCTAGATTTTAAGACTGCATTATGTCCATTAATCAGTCTTCGTCGTGTTGATCACCGGCTGCGTACCACGCTCGGAAATAATCGTGACCATGACGTTATTGATCAGTTGCAGTTTCCGGTCGTCAGACAGCTTTAAATCAGTATCCTTTTCAAGCTTTGCAATTGCGTCTTCTGTAATCGAGACGGCACCTTCGACAATGATTTTTCGAGCTGACAGAATTGCTGCTGACTGTTGACGTTGCAGCATTGCGCTGGCAATTTCGGTTGCGTAAGCCAAGTGAGTCAACCGCGTTTCCATAACTTGAACACCCGCGATCTCTAAACGAGACTGTAATTCTTCGGTGAGCTTGTCGGAAACTTCCGTTGGATTGCTGCGCAGTGTCAACGTTTCCGTATCATTGAAGGAATCATAAGGGAATTCGGAAGCTACGTGTCTGATTGCCGATTCACTTTGAATTTCAACGAATTGTTCATAATCGTCGACTTCGAAAAGCGCTTTACTGGTATCAACGACTTTAAAAACGATCACGGCCGCAATCTCGACCGGATTACCACGCAAATCGTTGACCTTCAGTAACTGACTGTTAAAGTTTCGCACCCGCAGTGACACGCTTTGCTTGTTAGTTAGTGGTACGGTCATGAAGAGGCCAGCAGATCGAATCGTCCCAATGTACTTACCAAAGAAGGTCAGTGCTTTGGCTTCATTCGGCGCAATGATTGTCAGTGAACTGGCAGCCAGCAATGCAATTAAAATCAGAATGATGCCACACGTGATAGTGAGGGCAGTCGCCATCCAAATGAGCCAAGCACCACCAAGAGCAAGTAAAATAGCGATGATGAGGCCAAGGTAACCATTTACGTGAAATACACTTTTTTCTGTCATGATGAATATCCCCCAATCTGTTAACCTCATTATAAAGCATGCCGGCATGTTTGTTGAAAAAATGGCATTTCTGAGTGCAAATTCTTTGAAATAAAGCTGATTAGATTATAATTTGAGTAGAGTGAGCGTGTGGGGTACTGCTCCCCCTACCCTTCAACTGAAAAGTTGTGCAGTGACTCCCTCCCCACGCGTAATCTCTACTACCATTAGGTAGATTCCTCATCCGGCAAAATCTCTCCGTTTTGCTGGATTTTTTGTAGAGTGCGAAACAAGGCGGTTAGACAGCGGAGTGTAAGGTCACTCTGGCAGAATTTTAGGCGCTCCCTGCCAAAAATTATGTCAGAGCGACCTTACATGCAGCTATCTGCCGTGTTGAGCACGTTTCAGTAATATAAAAAATATGGCCAATTAAAAACACCCACAAGTGCAAAAACTCGTGGGTGTTTTCTCATTATAAATTTTCTAAAATCAAAGACTAAAACTGAATTTTTAACTTTACAAACATTAATAATGACCATCAAAAAAAAGCTAGTTAAATGTGCCAGTTTCGGCTAGTACCAATGACTTCAAAGTGCGAATTCCGTAGCACAACCACTTCTCAGCAGTCAAAACGGTTCAAATAAATGCAAGCAAGTACTTGCATGCATAAAAACTTCGTGTTACGCTTTACATCGTTTAAATCTGAACTTTAAAAAGGTGGGAGCAATATGCAACTTGGAAAATTTTTAAAGAGTCGAGGACCAATTTTAGGCCTCGTGATCCTCTTGGGTTACGGCCTCTTAATTTTTATGATCTACTTCACGGGATATCATGCCATGCCGGCAAATATGGATAAGATACCGGTGACGGTGATTAACCAAGATGGACATACTAGCACGAGTTTGTCGAAACAGATCAAACAGGCCTTACCTTTTAAGACCGTCAAGACTGGTAGTAACCTGGCCAACGCCAAGACGCAGTTGAATCAGCGGCACACTTATATGATCGTAGACATTCCCAAAGGATTTTCAGCTGATGTTAAGGCCAACCGCACGACGAATTTGAACTTTTACATTAACGAATCAAACCAAACCTCATTGGTCTCAGGAATGAAATCGGCTGCCGCAACGATTGGCACCCAAGTTAACCAGGGGGTGGTTTTACAAAAAAATACGGTTGCCTTAGCTAAGCCACAATTAACGCGGTTGAAAACCAGCTTACAACGGGCTCAAAGTAAGCAAAAGGCTCAGTTAGCGACAGCTCAGCAACAGATTGCCGCAGCACCAGCCAGTCAACAAAAACAATTGAACAGCCAGCTACAAGTTAAAGTTTCCAAGACCCGTGCAAAGGCGACCAAACAAGCTAAACAACGAGAACAGAAGATTGTAAAACAGTCTGAAAACCAGGCTAAACGGGTTGCCAATTCGGTGCGAACAAAAATTCATCGGGTCAACCAAGTTAAATCTGGCCTTAATTATAGTCTGGCACCGTTTATCGCCAATTTATCTTTGTATCTAGGAACAATGATTGGCACACTGCTCTTGTATGGTACCTTTGCTAAGTTTGCCCCTAAAATTGGCCGCTTTAAAGCCTTTATAAATTTGGAATTTGCCATGGTACTACTGGCACTGATTGGTGGTGCAATTGATACCTGGGGATTTCTAGCGATGATGGGGCTGAGTAGTTCTAAATTTACCGGACTCTTTGTCACCCATGCCTTAGCCGTTTTCGCAGCTTATAACTTAAATTCGATCTTAGTGTTACTTTTAGGTCAGATGGGCACTGCTGTTAACATCTTTATCACTATGCTCCAAGTGGTCGCCGGTGCCGGGATGATCCCATTATTGACTATGAATAGTTTCTTTAAAGGGATTCACAGTGTGATGCCAATGTACTACGGTATCGTTGCCGATTTTAACGTGATGTACGGTGGTGCTGGAACAAATTCACTCTGGATCGATTTAATTATCTTGACTGGCGTCATTTTTCTGATTAACTTAGTAGTTGTAACATTCCGTAAGCAGCAACCAATGTTACACTTTGAAGACTTAAGCTAAGGGAGTGTCTTGAATGGCGACACAGCAAACTGATGAGAAAATTATAAAGGCCTTTTCGAAACTGGTTTTAAAGCTTGGTTATCAAGGCACCACCACCAAAAGAATCGCGAGTGAAGCGGGTGTCAATGAAAGCACAATCTTCCGCCATTTCAAAGATAAGCACAGCATTCTAGAACAACTTGTGAACACTTATTCACGAGATATCGAACAAATCGGTCAATCATTTGAATTCACTGGTGACATCGTTCAAGATCTGATGCGCGTGGCGACGATCTACCATGATTTTGTGGCGAATCATCAAGTCGTTTTCTTACTGGGCTTACGAGAATCCTACCGCTTCCCTGAAATTGGCCAGGCCTTGAGACAGTTACCTAAACGTTTTAAAAATTTAGTAGTGACTAATTTTAATGAGATGGTCGAAGCTGGCGAAATCAGGGCAACCGCTAATGTCACCGAAGAGGCAACCAACTTCATCCTGCTTAACTTTGGTAACGCGGTGTTTACCTACGCGTATCCCACGGCTAGACTGCAAGTGCCAATGAAGGCTTTTTTAGCAGAAAACATTCGCACCTTTGCTGAGCACCTTCAGTAGATTGTCTATTAGCTCAAACAAAGGTTAAATAGCGTTCATACCTAGCCAAACTTAACGACCTATAAAATAACAGACACCCTCAAGATCTTCATGAACTCAAAGGTGTCTGTTATTTACGTTGCCCTTTATTCGAATCCCAACCTAAATCAGATTGGTCCCTTTATCAACATAGATCGTGTCACCAACGACTCCCGTACTCAAATCACTTAGCAAAAAGGCAGCCGTATTACCCACTTCACGCGTGGTGATCCCAATGCCATCAAATGCCCGTTCATTCGACATCTTAATCAGCTTGCTGTAATCCTTCACCCCGGTCACAGCGAGGGTCTTAACAGCACCGGCAGAAATTGCGTTCACGCGAACTTTTTGTGCAGCCAAGTCGCGGGCAAGGTAGCGAACAGCCGCTTCCAAGCCGGCCTTAGCAATTCCCATAATATTGTAGTTAGGGATAGCACGAACAGAACCCATGTACGTTAAGGTGACGATTGAACCACCTTCGTTCATGATTGTTCGGCCATACTTAGCAGCAGCAATCAACGAATAAACACTGATACTTTGTGCCTTATTAAAACTTTCCAAACTAGCATCCGTTGTTTCACCCTGTAAATCTTCCGGATCAGCGTAGGCAATCGCATGAATAATACCATCGATGTTGCCGACTTTATCGTGAATCTCATCGAAGGCCTGATGGACATTTTCGGGGTCGCTCACGTCACATTTAACTTTTAAAATACCCTCGTCAATGAACCGGTTCAAGCTTTTCAACAGGCGGTCGTTTTGATACGTTAGAATAATTTCAGCGCCCTGTGCTTCAAGCGCTTGGAAACAGCCGTACGCTAAACTACGCTTATTAGCTACGCCCATGATCACGATTTTTTTACCATCTAAAATGCCACTCATAATTGATACCTCTTTTAAAAAAATTTGTCGAATAGATAATGCCATTAACTAAAAAGAATAATATCATTCTACCTTATTTTACTGGTCAAATACAAGTAACGGACAGTCCCCCTGCATTTGTCCGTTCACATCTTCTTTCAGCCCGCTATAATTGAACCCGTAATGAGATTGGAGCTGAAACAATGAGTAAAGTATTAATATTAGGTGCTAATGGCAAAATTGCTAAATTAGCTGAGACACAACTATTGTCTGACACGCAACATCAACTGACCCTGTTTTTGCGCAACGCAAAACGGCTAAACGTCAATGATGTCAGTCGCGAGCAAGTCGTCGAGGGTGATGCAACTGACCAAGATGCACTCGAAAAAGCCATGGCTGGCCAGGATGTCGTTTATGCCAACCTGGGTAATCAAGACATCGAGAAACAGGCGAAGACGGTAGTGGCAGCTATGAAAGCAACCGGTTTAAAACGTCTGATTTGGATCTCAACGCTTGGTATCTACGATGAAGTCCCGGGTAAATATGGTCAATTCAACCATCAAATGTTGGATGGCGGTTACCTTGAGACTTATACGGCAGCCGCTAAGGTCATTGAAGCTTCCGGCCTCGACTACACCATCGTGCGGCCAGCATGGCTTTCCAATAAGGATATCGTCAGCTACGAGACCACTGAAAAGGGCGAACCTTTCAAAGGTACGGAGGTTTCTCGAAAGAGTATCGCTGACCTAGTTGTCAAACTGATTAATGATCCCTCAATGGCAGTTGGCCATTCACTGGGTGTTAACCAGCCGAATACCGATGGTGATAAACCTTCTTGGTATTAATCCAATATAAAAACACGGTAAAGTCGAAAGCTTTACCGCGTTTTTGTCTCTTATTTGCTTATTTCACGATCTCATGAATCAAAGTCAGTGGCTCAGCAGAATCGGCAACTTCAATATTATCGTACAGTAACTGTTTGATGTCATCGATTTCTTCGCGGTTAGCGTAGATCGTCAGCAGTGGTTCACCCTTACTAACAGCATCGCCGACCTTTTTCTTCAACTCAATTCCGACCGCGTAATCCAGCTGATCATCTTTTGTCTGCCGGCCACCGCCTAATAACATGCTGGCGATGCCCACTTCATCAGCAGCCATCTTGGCAACCACACCGCTAGTTTTAGCTGGCAAGTCCACCTTGTATTTCGCCTGTGGCATAATGGTTGGATCATCCACCACGTCACCATTACCGCCCTGCGCAATGATCATCTGACGGAAACTTTCCAGAGCAGAACCATCAGCAACAACGCCTTCCAGCATTTTGCGCGCATCATTTAAAGTATCGGCCCTTTCCGCCAGAACAACCATTTGGCTGCCCAGGGTCAAGACTAAGTCAGTGATGTCGGCCGGCCCCTGCCCCTTCAAAATATCGATCGTTTCTTGAATTTCTAGCGCATTACCAATCATATTTCCCAGTGGTTGATTCATATCTGAGATCAACGCCATGCAGTTCATACCGGCACTTTTACCAATTGATACCAATGCCTTCGCTAAGTCACGAGCTTGGTCTTCGGTCTTCATAAATGCACCGGAGCCGGTCTTAACATCCAGCACCAAAGCATCCGTGCCGGAAGCAATCTTTTTACTCATGATTGAGCCCGCAATCAATGGAATTGAATCCACGGTATCGGTGACGTCTCGCAAAGCGTAGATTTTTTTGTCAGCCGGAGCAATATTGCCCGTAGCCCCGACAATGGCCAACTTGATGTCTTTTACCTGCTGCTTAAACTGCTCTTCGGTTAGTTCAACGTTAAATCCTGGAATGGCTTCCAGCTTGTCGAGAGTCCCGCCAGTATGGCCCAAACCGCGGCCAGAAATCATTGGAATAGGAATTCCCAAAGCTGCAATCATGGGAGCTAACGGCAAGCTCGTCTTGTCACCGACACCACCCGTTGAATGCTTATCCACTTTGATTCCGGGAATATCTGACAGGTCCAGTTGGTCCCCAGACTTGAGCATCTGCATGGCCAGCTCGGCCTGCTCGCCATCTGCCATGCCTCTAAAATAAATCGCCATCAACAGCGCGCTGGTCTGGTAATCTGGAATGCTGCCATCTACCACCCCATCCACAAAGAACTTGATCTCCTCGTTGGATAAAGCGCTACCATTTCGTTTGTGGTCAATAATATCAACCATTCGCATAGTGTTTTCCTCCTGACGTGTCTATAGGTCGTCCAATAACATGTGTGCGGTATCGATATCAGTGATCAGGCAATTGGTGTAGCCACCTGACAAGGCGCCCTGAATGGCTTCAAATTTGCGCTCGCCGCCTGCAACTAAAATCGATTTGGGTTTATTCTTTAGATCATCAAGCTGGATTCCCACGGTTCGCGCGTTAATGGCGGGAACGGCCACTTTACCCTGCCGGTCGTAAAACCGTGAGCAAATGTCGCCAATCGCTTTAGTTTGAATCTCAGCTTGTTCGGTTTTGGAAAAATACCCAGTTTGGAACAACAAAGCATCATCGTGGACTGTTCCCACGGTATAGATAGCAATGTTTGCCCGCTTACCAAGGTCAATCAGTTTTTCAATGTGGCGGTCCTGCATTACGATATCGTGAGTTGTTTGCGTTTCAAAAATCACTGGTAGTGGCATGATACTCGGCGAAGTATGGTATACCTGACCAAATTTCATTAAGATATCCTCGGCAAAAACCGGTGTTGGCGTATAGGTCATACTGCCCTTAAGTTCAACGATTTTCACGTCTTGCGCCTTTTGGTCACCCATGTGAACGGCCACCTGGTTCATCGTTTTGCCCCAGCTAACACCAATGATGTCATGATCCTTGACCGTGTTTGTCAGGTAGTCCGCCGTGTATTTACCCAACGATTCAATCAGTTGTTGATAGTCGTGGGTACTGGTGTACACCACGTGCGCCTCCTGCAGCCCGAAACGGTCACGCAAGGCTTTTTCGAGGTTTGTCACGCTAGCAAACGGATCGATAACTTTAATCTGAACGTAGCCCTCATCCTGTGCAAACTGCAGCAAGCGCGACACGGTTGGCCTGGAAATCGACAGTTTCTTAGCAATTTCTGCTTGACCCAACTTCGATTCGTAGTACAGCCGCGCGACCCTGATACTGTCGCTAATTCTTTTGTCCTTTGAGGATTTGTCCATGTTTGCTCAGCCCTAACTTTTTTAAATCCAGTTTAATTTGTTGTGATTGTGTTGCTTTTGTGGTTCGTTTTATTTTTTATTGCTGAGAGGTGTGACTTGGGGTGGCAACCTAGTCGAAACGTGCTCCTCAAGGCAAAAATCTATGTATAAGTCAACTTTAACCGAAATCCAAACCCGGAATTTCCGTTAAAGTCGCCTTATACGCCGGTTTTTAACCGCCTTGTTCCACACTCTGGCAGCCTTGCCGAAACGTGCTCCTCAAGGCAAGGGGCTATGTGGAAGGTCACTCTGGCATAAATCCAAACCCGGGATTTTTGCCAGAGTGACCTTCCACGCCGCCCCTTAACCGCCTTGTTGCGCACTCTATAACTTAACCGCCGTTTCCAAGGCTACCGTCATCATCTCCGCGAACGAACTTTGCCGCTCCTCCGCCGATAACGCCTCTCCCGTCGTTAAATTATCACTCACCGTATTAATCGACAACGCCTGTACCCCATACTTCGCCGCCAACATATACAATGCCGCCGTCTCCATTTCCGTTCCCAGCACGCCATAATCAATTAATTGCTGATAATCAATTTCATCATTATAGAACCGGTCCGCACTGAAGATGTTACCCACCTTCACCGACACGCCAGCCTCCTGCGCCGCCTGATACGCCTTCATCAGCATCTCAAAATCTGCCGTTGGCGCGTAGATCACTCCCGCCTTAAACGTATTTTGAATAATCGCCGAATCCGTACTTGCCGACGATGCAATCAAAATATCTCGAATCTTTACGGACTCACCGAACCCCCCAATGCTACCAATTCGCATCAGATGCTTCACACCAAAGAATCGAATCAGTTCATTGGTATAGATAGAAATCGACGGGATCCCCATCCCCGTACCCTGTACGGAGACCCGGTGGCCCTTGTAAGTGCCGGTGTAGCCAAATGCATTTCGAACACTATTATACTGCACCACATCTTCTAAAAAATTGTCCGCAACATACTTTGCCCGCAGTGGATCACCAGGCATCAAAACCGTTTCTGCAATATCGCCCATTTTGGCGCCAATGTGTGTACTCATTGCTTTTCCTCCTATTTCAGCTCACTCAAAAACGACGTGCCGACCGTGTTACCACTAACGTTAAAGTTATCTAGGACCGTTGCACCAAAATCACCATAAGTTCGCCGGATACCCAACGATTCGCCAACTTCAAAGCTTGGTGAATAAACGAGCAACGGCACGTATTCGCGGGTGTGGTCCGTACCACGGAACCCGGGGTCATTGCCGTGGTCTGCCGTAATGATCAGCAGGTCATCGTCTTGCAGGATCGCCAATAAATCGCCCAGTTGCTTGTCAAAAGCCATTAACGCTTGACCATAGCCCTCCGGATTACGCCGGTGGCCGTACATGGCGTCAAAATCAACTAAATTCGTAAAGCTGAAGCCTTTAAAATCCTTTTGAGCATTAGCAATCGTATGGTTCATACCGTCTTCATTGCTTGTGGTATGCACCCCTTCAGTAATACCGTGACCCGAGAAGATATCGTTGATCTTACCCACGGCTAATACGTCCAAACCAGCCGCCTTCAAGCGGTCTAAATCAGTCTCACCAGTGGGCTCTAAAGCAAAATCATGCCGGTTTGAAGTCCGCGTGAAATGATCCTTGTCAGGACCCACGTATGGCCGCGCAATAATCCGACCAATTCTGTACGGCTTATCGATCGTGATTGAGCGGGCATACTCACAGATCTTGTAAAGTTCTTCTAGTGGGATAACGTCTTCATGTGCCGCAATCTGCAAAACGGAATCTCCAGAGGTATAGACGATCAAGTCACCAGTTGCCATCTGGTGTTCGCCGTAATCGTGAATCACGTCTGTTCCTGAGTATGGTTTATTGACGATCACGTGCCGACCACTGAACTGTTCAATTTTCTCAATCAGTTCAGCCGGAAAACCGTGCGGGAAGAAGCCCAGCGGTTCCGTTACCGGCAGCCCCATCATTTCCCAGTGACCATCCATACTATCTTTACCGACAGAAATTTCATGCATTTTACCGAAGTAGCCAATTGGTTGATCAACCACCGCCACGCCCTCGATCGGATTATCAGGCCGAATGTTTGAGAGCCCCAATTTCTCCATGTTGGGCAGACTCAACTTACCCTTGTAGAATTCACCGATGTGTCCAAGGGTGTCAGCACCAACGTCGTCAAATTTATTCGCGTCACTCGCTTCACCGATACCAACGGAGTCGATGACGATGCCAAATACACGCTTAAAAGCCATGTTCATCTACCTCCTGACTATTCCGTAACGATCTTCACGCTTGCACTGGCGCCGATCCGTGATGCCCCAGCTGCAATCATTGCCTCGGCTTCCGCTTTGGAATGCACACCGCCAGAAGCTTTCACACCGAGCCGGTCACCAACCGTCTTACGCATCAGAGCAACGTCTTCAACCTTGGCTCCAGCAGTTGAAAAACCAGTTGAGGTCTTCACATAATCAGCCCCTGCTTTTTCAGCTAACTCGCAGGCACGAACTTTTTCTTCATTATTTAACAGCGAAGTTTCAATGATGACTTTAAGCAGTTTACCCTCCGCATGAATCGCATCCGCCAGCGCCTTAATGTCTGCCACGACCGCGTCATCATGCTTGGCTTTGAGCTCACCAACATTGATCACCATATCAAGCTCGTCAGCACCGTCTTTGATGGCCTGTTGAGCTTCGAATACCTTGCTGGCAGTCGAAGTGGCCCCCAGAGGAAAACCAATCACGGTACAGGTGTTGACGTCAGAGTCCCTCAATGCCGCATGGGTCTTCTTGACCCAGTACGGGTTAATGCAGACCGACGCAAAGTCGTACTTGATGGCCTCGTTGATAACTTTTTCAACGTCCGTCTCAGTGGCGTCTGCGTTCAAAATGGTATGGTCAATATACTTAGCTAGTTTCATGGTAAATACTCCTTTGTCGTTGAAATTCAGTTTGGATTTGTAACTGTTTACATCATATCATAGTGGTGAACAAACGTAAATATATCTGCTGAAATTAGGTAAAGATTGTGCATTATTTAATTTGTGCTTAATTATTTTAATTCTAATTAATTCAACTCGAAACAGTTTAATAAAAATGTATTATTTTATAAATTCATCATCAAGAATCCCACTTTGCAACCAAAAAATCCGTATACTCCCAAAAGTATACGGATCCTAAAATACTGTTTATTTAGTATCAAACAACGTGCTGATTTCTTTCATGGTATTCTCAAAGGAACGCTTATTGATCTTCTCGGTTCTTTCGGCGATAAAGTGCTCCAGGATACCCATCAGCATCCCTTCAATGGCGCTGATCATGATGCCCTTGTTCTTGGAGCGCCGAATCATATCGATGACTGGGTCACCCTCGGCATCTTCGACGACGCGGTGATGGATCAGTTCCCAGAGCATCTGGTTTAAGATCTCGTGTAGGTCAGACCGACTTTGGCGCGTCGGTGCTAAGTGTCGTAACAGAGGCCAATAGGCCTCAACGTACTCTGAAAACTGTGTCAATAACGGTTTGTCAGGAGTGGTTTTTTGTACTGTGTCTTCAATTTCAGCCATCAAAAGGGTCTTCTTATCTGGAAAATAACGGTAGAAAGTGCTCCGGGTAATGTAGCTGGCCTCAGAGATTTCCGAAACGCTGATCATGTCATACGGCTTCGCCACTAACAGGTCTAAAAAGGCACTCAATATTTGGCGCCGGGTTCTCTCTTGCGCTTTGCCCATAATTAAAACTCCAATTCTCTCATTTATTTACAAATATTATAAATTTAATTCTAAGAGAATTGTACTCATTCCATTTGCGATAATCAAGTAATCTGGCTTATTTCTTACCGACCTTAACCGTTTTATAATCAGCCCTGTAAGCCCAGACCACCATTGCCAGGTTGATTAGGACTAGACCGGTTGTCATAAGAAATACGTAACGGTAGTCTAAAATACCGGCTACGCCAGATGCCAACATTGGTCCCACAACTGAACCGATTGCTTGAGCTGACTGATTATAGGAAAAGATGCGACTAATGGATTCTTGAGGCGTGGCTAACGTCATGACTGCTTGAGTGATCGGCAGCAAAGCCGCGTCTGAAATGCCAACCAGAAACCGGAAGACGCCGAGCATGACCACGGACGTGACAAAGAACATGGGCACAAACATCGCCGCACAGAAAATCAATCCCGCAATTAACACTTTGCGTGGCCCGATTCGGTCTCCTAATGCGCCTAACTGCGGTGCTGCTAATAGCGTTGCAATCCCAGGTAAAGCGGCAATCACCCCACTAGCCATGGCAACGTTGCCGCGATTATGCATCAGCTCCTTCACGAACAGACTGATGATCGGGTTGATTGAAGTGGTCGCCGCTTGAATCAGCATCGATGAAAGAATCATTGCCCAAACCACGCGTACGTGCTTAATGCCAGCAAACGGGCTTTGTTGTTCGCTTTTAGCATTCGTTAACGGCTTGAAGTCTTCCTTGACGAAGAACAGGGTGGTAATTGACGCGAGAAACATTAATCCCCCGAACATGAAGAACGGGATCCGATACCCAAAGATCCCCGCAATGTAGCCGCCAATAATGGGACCAATCAGCGTACCAGTCACGTTACCTGTGGTTAAAGTGCCCATTGTCTGACCACTCTTTTCCATGGGTACTTCACTAGCAATCAGTGCGTACGCGTTATTAACATAGCCAGAAAAGCCGCCTTGAATCACCCTTAATGCGATCAACACCCACACGTTAGGCGAAAAGCCGGTTAATGTGGCGGTGATCGTCATCCCAACCGCTGCGCGCATCAGCATTGGTTTTCGACCAGTCCTATCCGCTAGCTTCCCCCAAAATGGCGAAACAATGGCCTGGCTCAAAAAGGTTCCCGAAAATGCTAGCCCAGCATAGAGGGTCAGTTCCCACTTAGGGAAATTGCCCATTTCACTAATAAACAATGGTAAAAAAGGCAAGCTCATACTGGCACCCGCACCAGTAATAAAGTTACCTACCCACAGGGCATATAGATTCCGTTGCCACTGCGGCATTTTTGTGTGTTTAACCATCAAATCATCCTCAATATGTATTTAAAGTTACAGAATCATTTTATCACTAGAATTTAAAAAAGAAGAGTATAAAAAGATCGTTTAAATTCAAAAGGATAGCACCCAAAAAGGAGATTCCCTCTACTTGGAAATCTCCTTTTTGGCTGCTACCATGCTGAAATCTGAGTTATTGTGCACGTGTCTTTTAGATGACGGTTTTGCGATAATTGGAAATTAAGATTGATTCGCCATTAAAGCAACAATCACCTTTTTAACCTTTGTGGCTTTATGACAGCCTCAAAGATTAGCTGCTGCTTTTTACCGCTTGTTCGAATCATTTGGTGTACTTGAATCTGGCCGGAAAGTCTCCGTTGGTTGGTCAGAACTCGATGGTGCACTTGACGCCTCTGAACTTGGCGCTGCGGCTTGACTTGCTGCCGGTGCTTGCGAGTTACCAGGATTGACCACGACCGGCCCCTCATCATTGCCACCATCCTGTGCGTTAGCTTGATCAGCTAACAACTGAACGTAAAAATTAGCGAAAGTCTGATGCTGATAAGGCAACACCCAAAGAATCGGGATAATCACAACGCAGGCAATTGCCCAGCCAATAAAGCTCAACTGCAACACAAAATATTCCCATTTATGACCGTCCATGAGTTGGCGACTCTGTGTGATGGCCTCTAAAAAGCCGATCGGGTTGCCTTGGTCAATGTGATCACGATAAATATAGTAAGCCTGTGAATAAGCTAAACCCTTAATGATTCCTGGTACGAACAACAATAGGGACCATAGAAAAGTGAAGATAAAAATCAGAATGGCTAATGCAATCGTGCCTAAGAAGTAACTGCCCTTGTTGAACACGGTAAAGGACTTACTAACTGGACTGCTGTAATCAGTGACCCCACGTTGCAGATCAATGAGCACGAAACTCACACCAATCATTAACAGTGATGACAATAAGCTTAACAGATCCAGGTACTGCAGTGCTGGCGCATTCGTTGTGTCAACAAACTGAGCGAACCCAGTTGCGAGCATCAAAATAAAAATCGGCAAGAATAATAGCAAATAAAATCGAAAGTGATTATCCATTAACCCCCTGGCATCAGCCTTCATCTTCTTGCGCCTAGAACCCATCGTTTCTTCCATCGTAAATTCTCCTCTCGTTGGTAGCAATGCGCTAAATCCCCTAGCATAACCCCAGTAAAAGTGTACTAAATTCACAATTGGGTGTCAATTTAAGGCAGTCCAAAACTTGATTAACTTAATCAACTAACCGTACTTATACTCAAAGTTTAATTAATTCTTAAAGGATTAGGTTAAGGACGCCTAGGGAAACTACCCCAACGATCACGATCACCAGCAAATTTTTAGTTAACACCGCACTCAGTAAGGTGGGGATACTGGCTAAAACGTTGGGCACGTTTAAGTCTGGTAACTGTCCTAGATGTTGTACAAACAGGCTTTGCATCCACAGGGCCGTCATGATGCAGATGGGAACGAAGCCCAAAAAGCTGACCACCAGTTTTGACAGTTTGAACCGTTTCAGCAGGATAAACGGAATGACACGAGAGGCCCAAGTCACTAGACACGTCGAAACGATCACTAATAAAACGTAGCTATTTAATGCCATGCTTCAACACCACCCCAATACTGCAACCTAAAAGGGTCACGATCAGCAGTAACCCATTTTTGGGAATAACAGTCATCCCCAGATACATCATGATCACAACGGCTCCAATCACTGTTAACTGCAAATTAAGCTTAATGGTTCGATCAGCGATCACCTGCAAATAAAGCAGCCCAATAAACATGGCAACCAGCGCAAAGCCAATGCCATACCGCTCGGGATTATTGATCAGGTTGCCCAGGATACCTCCCAGGGCCGAGGAAACCACCCAAGTCGCATAGGCAGCTAAATTGGAAACGTTGAACCAGGTAAAATTCAGTTTACGGCCAGTATAATTCAGCTTATTCATACTGAGGGCAAACGTTTCGTCCGTCAGCAGCGTCCCAATCCAAATATTCTTAGCCATGGTTTCATCCGACAGATAGGGTGCGACCACGGTACTCATAAGAATCACTCTGGCATTCACCAGAAAAACGGACAGCAGAATCGACCAGATGCCTGCGTGCATCGCTAGCAAACTGACGATAACAAATTCAACTGAACCGGCATATGTAAGTAAAGATAAAAGCGTAATTTCGATGATACTTAAACCGTTTGCCTTGGCTGTGATACCAAAGGCAACGGCGATACCGATGTAACCAAATACGGTCGGTAACGTCTCACGTAACGCCGATTTGGCGTCTAAATCACCCGTCATTCTCATCATCCTCTCATTTAAATGGATAGGTCAATAATACGGTTTGAATAAACCGGTGTCAACACACGTTTATCAATGGCTTGACTTTGTGAGCACACGTTTATTTTACGGTTAATAATGCGTATAATGAAACCGATTACTCAATTGATTAGGAGGTATCTTAAAGTGTATAAAGCAGATTCTCATCGTTATGACACTATGGTCTACAATCGGCTTGGTAACAGCGGCTTAAAATTGTCAGCAATTGGTTTAGGTCTCTGGCACAACTTTGGTAGTGTGGATCCATTTGAAAATCAACGTGCTATCATCCATAAAGCTTTCGATTTAGGCGTTACCTACTTTGACCTAGCCAATAACTACGGACCAGTTCCAGGCAGCGCAGAAAACAATTTTGGCCGGATCATGGCAACTGACATGAAACCCTACCGTGACGAAATGGTGATCGCCAGCAAAGCCGGTTACGAAATGTGGGATGGTCCTTACGGTAACTGGGGTTCACGTAAGAGTATCATTGCCAGCGCCAATCAAAGTCTAAAGCGAATGGGGCTCGATTACGTGGATATTTTCTACAGCCACCGGCCTGATCCCGAAACCGACGTGTCCGAAACTGCTCAGGCACTGGATTCCCTTGTGCGCCAAGGTAAAGCACTTTACGTGGGGATTTCAAATTATAACGGTGCCCAAACGCAAGCGATCATCAAGTGCTTTGAGGATCTGAAGACCCCGTTTGTGATCCATCAGCCACGCTATAATATGTTCAATCGCGGCGTAGAAACCGACCTCTTCCCGGTCTTAAAGAAGGCTCATAAGGCTGCCGTGGGGTTCAGCTCACTATGTCAGGGGCTGTTGACGGATAAATACCTTCACGGGATCCCAGCCGACTCGAGAGCGGCCAAATCGACCAGTCCATTCCTGCAACCAAAACAGGTGGAGCAGACCTTAAAGACGGTCAAAGCACTGAATGAAGTCGCAGCGAACCGGGATCAAACCCTTGCTGAAATGGCTCTAGCTTGGAACTTGCGAGAACCGGAATTAGCCTGTGTCTTAGTGGGCGCCAGTCGCCCGCAGCAATTAGAGGATAATGTTAAGGCATTGGATCACCTTCAGTTCACAGAGGCGGAGCTAGCCAGAATTGATCAGATACTGAAAGCACAAGATACAATCGATTGGTCACGCAAATAATTCGTTATAAAGACAGACAAAAGCGGGTTCGCTATCCATTCTTGGGATAGCGAACCCGTTTTGTAGCTTGTAATCAGTTCAACGATTTGGAACCGTCAAACTGCATTTTCAAATCAATTAATGCCGACCAGCATAGACTAAACGCTTGTTGGATGAAACGTAGGTCCCGTTAGAAAGAACGTACCGAGTAGTCAAATGATACTTAACTAAACGGGTAACTTTAACGTGTGCGCCCTTCTTGTAGTGACGTACCTTACCAGTCAAGTTCGACTTCTTGTAGGCGTTCAGACCACCCTTATACCAAACAGTGATCGTCTTATCCTTTGGAACCGTCTTGTAGTAGACGTTTTGAACGTAATTCTTGTTGGCGGTGATGTAACCGGTCTTACCAGTCTCAGTGTTCTTAACGGAGTAACGCAGTACACCATTCTTGGAACGTGCAGTGCCCCTTACAATGAACATTGGCCGGTTAGAACGCGTTTGCTTTGGATAGTGAACTTTGCGTGCCGACTTAGTAAACGTTGGTTTGCTATACAGATAGATACCCTTAGTTGCGTAGATCACTGAGTTCTTCGGTGCAACGGCAGTCCCAGTAGAGACATCGGTTGAAGTGCCAGAGCTGGTGTTATTGTTGGTAGTTGATGAAGTTGATGAGTTGGATGAACTTGATGAACTATTCCCACCGGTCGTCGTACTGCCTCCATTGTTTCCTGTAACGGTGATCGTAGCGGTCTTCGTCACATCTTTGCCAGGTGCTGGATAGGTGTAAGTAACGTTGTAAGTGCCTGGTGTTGAAGTATCAACACTGCCAGTCGTCTTCAAATCACTAAATTTAAGTGCAGTGCCGTACTGGTTAGTCCCACTAACGAAGTTGTCAGCTGGATTCCAAGTTGAACCTTCGGCAACCGTCGAATTTCTAACTGTGAAGTCAGAAGTAGCATCCCGGTTGATTGCGTAAACTAGGTAGAAAGTTTCCTTAGCAGTGGTACTTGCGCTGGTTTTGACGTTCGCATCCGCCTTAGCAAATAGGAAGTGCGCCCCACTCGAAACTTGAACCCACTTAGTCGCATTAGCTGATGACAAATGCATGTCGCCATTGCTGTCCGTTGTAAATCCAATGGCAGCACCGTTTACGTTACTGCCAGAAGAAATCGAAACAGGCCAGTTACTAGTAGCCGTCCAGCCTAACAGGTAAGGTTCCACAGCAGATGGTGTGATTGTTGCCGGTGTGTTCAAAACATTCCCGTTAGCATCTACATCAAGAACCCCACCACTAATAACTAATGGTGGAATTTCAATATTTGGCAATGAGGTTAAAGAACTGTCACCAGAATCGGCACTGTTCATACTTTCATTCCAATTCTTGAAAAAGGCTGCCTGATTAGCAATTGAATTCCACTGCTGATTAAAGGCCGATGGTGCTTCATCACTGCCAGTTGTTGCGCCTGATCCAGCACTGGTGAAGGAGAAGACGTTATTCGAACCAACTTTTGAAGCATATGGCTGATGGATCGTTAAACCAAAGTTCGTCCCATTTCTTAAGCTAGTGAAATATATTCCATGATTATAACCACTCCCAGAGTCAACAGTAGCACCATAGTAGTCTGATGTATTGTTTGGCCATAACTTAGATTGATCACCTAAGCGATAAACCGCATCCCAATATCCTTGGGAACTATATGTTGCCGCCTTTGCCGTAATGGTTAGTCCACTTGCAGCATGAATCGTTGGGGTAATTGCCCCACTACTAATGCCTAATGCTAGAGCAGCTGCCCCAGCAGTTAAAACAACTCCAAAGTATTTCCGTTTATTTTTCATCACAAGATACCCCCTCTTGTATTAGTTTCTATTATAAGTTAGCTAATTTTGATAAACAAGGCATAATGCAATCATTTTTAATACAATAAGGGAAATGTGATGCAGCTTTCCCAATTTTTTACTTATAATCTGAGTTAATCAAAATTATCGAACAGACTGTATTTTAAACCCAAAAAGCACCTAGACCATTTAATTGATCTAGGTGCTCTTTGCACATTCTTAAGTTGGTGAATGCAGAAAATGAAGTTAAATAATCAATTTAACGTTAATTATTTATCTTCGCGACGCTTACGAGTTCCGGCTAAGCCGAACAGCCCAACAACGACGGCCAACATACCTAAGGCACCGAAGTTATCGTGCGCTTCAGAAGTTTGTGGCAACTTCTTATTCACAGTTTTCTTCGTGTTTGGCGTCACTGTACCATTATTGACATCAGTAGCAGTAGCACTGTTATTCGCAGCTTCACCGTTACCTGATTCAGTCGTTTCAGCAGAACCAGTCGTCTCAGCAGCACTTGTGCGGTCTGCTTGAGTCGTGGTCGTCGGAACTACAGTATCAGTCAAAGTTGAAGTTGTCGTTGAAGTTGTTGGTGCAGCCGATGAACCAGTTTGCGCATTGTTAGCAGCACTTGAACTTGCATTCGAAGTCTCAGCACTCGTCACTGCATCAGTCGATGATTCAGTCGTGGTTGACCCATCCGCAGTAGTAGCACTTGACGAAGTCGTCGAAGTAGAACCAGTTGGATTGGTCGAGTCACTTGATGAACCAAGGTTAGCAGTCAGTGCAGCAGCGTGTGCTCTGCCCGCAGCTCGTTGTGCAACCGAGGCGGCACTAGAAGCAACGGCTAATTCATCTGATGCGTCTGACAGGTTCCCTGCAGTCGCATCGTTAGCAGCCTGACTCGCGTAGTTCGAAGCAACCGCGGCAGCACTGAAGGCCTCATTACCAGCTGCAGTAACAACTGGATCTGATGGTGCAATTGCCTGGGCTTCACTAGCCACGTCAGCAGCTTGAATTGCCAGGGAAGCAATCGAACCAGCCTCAGAGATCAAGGCGTTCGTAGCGTCGTTAAATGCAGCGGCACTAGCGGCGTTCTCAGCACTCGTTGCAACCGAAGCAGCGCTCTGAGCAACTACCGCAGCACTTGAAGCACGCTCAGCAGCAACCGAAGCCATGGAAGCTTGACCAGCACCGGAAGCAATATCAGCAACTTCTGAAGCAACCGCGGCTACCGAAGCAGCGCTCGTTGCGACTGCAGCAGCACTTGAAGCAGTGCTTGCAGCTGAACTGATCGTTGCATCACCTGGCCACTCACTAGCTGTCGAGTTGGCCAAAGCAGCAGCACTTGAAGCAACTCTAGCAGCGGATTCAGCAGTGCTTGCGGCGTTTGAAGCGGCTGAAGCAGCACTGGTTGCAGCGCTAGATTGTGCGACACTGCCGGCACTGGAGGCTGTTGAAGCGGCACTAGAAGCGGTGCTTGCAGCACTCGATGCTGTTGAGGCTGCGCTCGAAGCCGTTGAAGCGGCACTAGACGCCTTAGACGAATCACCGGTTGAAGCAGCACTTGAAGCTACACTGGCAGCACTCGATGCTACTGAAGCAGCACTCGATGCCGTTGAAGCTGCGCTAGAGGCAGTCGAGGCAGCGGAACTAACTTCTGAGTTACCCGGATTACCACTTTCAGCAGAACTTGCAACGCTAGCAGCAGACGAAGCAGTTGAAGCTGCACTCGATGCAACTGAAGCTGCACTCGATGCCGTTGAAGCTGAACTTGAACCTGCACTTGCAGCAGAGCTGGCAGCACTGGATGCCGTTGAAGCTGCGCTTGAAGCGGTACTTGCAGCACTGGAGGCTGTTGAGGCGGCACTTGAAGCGGTGCTTGCTGCACTCGATGCGGCTGATGAATTACCGGCTGAAGCGGCACTAGAAGCAGTGCTTGCAGCACTCGATGCCGTTGAGGCAGCACTGGATGCTGTGGATGCAGCACTAGAAGCCGTTGAAGCAGCGGAACTAACATCGGAGTTACCCGGTTCTCCGCTCTCAGCTGAGCTTGCCGTTGAAGCAGCACTGGATGCTGTGGATGCAGCGGAACTAGCAGTCGAAGCAGCACTGGATGCTGTTGATGCAGCACTGGAAGCGGCACTCGATGCCAGTGATTTAGCAACTGATGATGCCGTTGAAGCAGCACTGATAGCAACCGAGGCAGCACTGGATGCAACATTAGCGGCACTCGATGCTGCAGATGCAGCACTCGATGCAACTACCGTGTTACCAGTCAACGCTGCACTGGAAGCAACCGAAGCAGCGCTTGAAGCAGTTAATGCAGCACCTGAAGCTACCGAAGCAGCACTTGATGCGACACTAGCAGCTGAACTGATAGCCGTGTTTCCAGGGTTAGCCAAAGCTGTTGACTTGGCTACATTGGCAGCTGAAGAAGCAACCAAAGCTGAACTAGAAGCAGCGGAAGCCGAACTCGAGGCACCAGAGGCAGCTGCGGATGCAGCGGATCTTGCAGCGCTCGATGCTGCTGAAGCGGCACTTGAAGCTACCGAGGCAGCGCTTGAAGCGGTTGAAGCAGCACTAGAAGCGGTACTTGCAGCGCTTGAGGCAGTCGAATTATCACCTGAAGAAGCTGCATTGGAGGCAGTACTTGCAGCACTAGATGCTGTTGAAGCAGCGCTCGAAGCGGTTGAAGCAGCACTCGAAGCAGTCGAGGCAGCCGAGCTGATTTCTGAGTTACCAGGATTCGAACTAGCAGCTGAACTTGCTTGACTTGCATCTGATGCGGCGCTGGATGCGGTTGAGGCAGCACTGGAAGCTTCACTGGATGCGGCACTGGCGGCGCTAGAAGCAGCACTTGAAGCGGCGCTGGATGCGGCTGAACTTGCAGCTGATGAAGCGGTTGAACCAGCACTTGTGGCAACTGAAGCGGCACTCGACGCGGTTGAAGCTGCACTGGATGCCACGCTAGCATCACTAGAGGCGGCAGAAGTGTCACCATTTGAAGCGGCACTGGATGCAGCACTAGCTGCACTAGAAGCAACCGAGGCAGCACTCGAGGCAACTTGGGCGGCACTCGATGCAGTTGAGGCAGCAGAACTAACTGCCGAATTCCCTGGTGTTGTATTTTCAGCGGAGCTTGCCTCACTCGCAGCTGAGGATGCCTTTGTCGCTGAGCTTGAAGCAGCCGAAGCTGAACTCGAAGCAGCCGAAGCAGCTGATGATGCAACTGAACTTGCAGCGCTTGAGGCCGTTGAGGCGGCACTGGATGCGGTCGAGGCCGCACTTGAGGCAGTCGATGCAGCACTGGATGCCGTTGAGGCGGCACTCGAGGCCGTTGAATCGTCACCGTTTGAAGCTGCACTTGAAGCTACTGAAGCAGCACTAGATGCTGTTGAAGCAGCACTTGAAGCAGTCGAAGCGGCACTGGATGCGGTCGAAGCAGCTGAGCTAACATCAGAGTTTCCTGGTGTCCCACTGGCAGCAGAACTTGCAACACTAGCAGCAGATGAGGCTTCTGAAGCTGAACTTGAAGCTTGTGAAGCCTTACTGCCGGCTGTTGAAGCAGCTGATGAAGCGGCACTCGATGCAGCACTCGAGGCGGCTGAACTAGCAACACTTGATCCAACTGATGCAGCACTAGAAGCAACTGATGCGGCACTCGAGGCAGTCGAAGCAGCACTCGAAACCACGTTAGCAGCACTGGAAGCAGCAGAGGAATCACCTGCTGAAGCGGCACTCGATGCAACGCTGGCAGCGCTTGATGCAGTATTAGCTGCACTTGAGGCTACTGAAGCGGCACTTGAAGCAACACTTGCAGCGGAACTGGTTTCTGAGTTACCAGGAGTTGCACTCGCAGCAGAACTTGCAACACTAGCTGCTGATGAGGCTTCCGAAGCCGAGCTTGATGCGGCTGAGGCATTTGAAGCAACTGAAGCAGCTGATGATGCAGCACTAGCTGCACTCGAGGCGGTTGAGGCGGCACTGGATGCTGTTGAGGCAGCACTCGAAGCCGTACTTGCAGCACTCGAGGCGGTCGAAGCAGCGCTAGACGCAGCTGAAGAATCACCTGTTGATGCAGCGCTGGACGCAGTCGAGGCGGCACTGGATGCCGTGGAAGCAGCTGACGAAGCTGTTGAGGCAGCACTCGATGCGGTCGAAGCAGCCGAACTGATCTCAGAGTTACCAGGGTTTCCACTCGCAGCGGAACTAGCTTCACTTGCTGATGATGAAGCATTTGAAGCTTCACTAGCAGCAGATGACGCATCAGAAGCAACTGAGGCAGCACTGGAAGCGGCACTGGATGCTGTTGAGGCTGCACTGGATGCTACTGAAGCAGCACTCGAGGCAACACTGGCAGCGCTCGAGGCCACATTAGCAGCACTTGATGCACCCGATGGATCACCATTTGAAGCGGCACTGGATGCGGCACTTGCGGCGCTTGAGGCCACCGAAGCAGCACTCGAGGCAGTGTTTGCTGCACTAGAAGCCGTTGAAGCCGCGGAACTAGCAGCTGAATTACCCGGTGTGTTATTGGCAGCCGAACTTGCTTCACTAGCAGCACTTGAAGCAGCCGAGGCTGAACTTGAAGCCTGCGAAGCTTCACTGCTTGCAGCAGATGCTGAACTTGAGGCAGCACTCGAGGCAGCTGAGCTGGCAGCACTAGCAGCACTGGAAGCTGTTGAAGCAGCACTCGAGGCAACTGATGCAGCACTGGAAGCGGTACTTGCAGCACTCGAAGCCGTTGAGTCATCGCCGGTTGAAGCAGCACTCGAAGCCGTTGATGCGGCACTCGAAGCAACTGACGCAGCACTGGAGGCAGTTGAAGCAGCACTTGAGGCTACGCTGGCAGCAGAACTCGTAGCTGAATTACCTGGAGTTGAACTAGCAGCTGAACTAGCTTCACTTGCAGATGATGATGCAGCCGATGCCTCTGAAGAAGCATTTGATGCGTCATGACCAGCAGTCGAAGCGGCCGATGATGCGGCACTTGAAGCAGCACTCGAGGCAGCTGAACTTGCTACACTTGAAGCAGCAGAAGCGGCACTCGAAGCAACTGAGGCAGCTGATGATGCTGTTGAAGCAGCACTGGATACCTCATTTGCGGCACTCGATGCTGCAGAAGAGTCACCTGTTGAAGCGGCACTTGATGCAACACTAGCAGCGCTTGAAGCTGTAGAAGCTGCTGAAGATGCAACCGAAGCGGCACTCGAAGCAACACTAGCTTCGGAACTAGTTTCTGAATTACCAGGTGTGGCACTAGCAGCTGAACTAGCTTCACTGGCTGCTGATGATGCTTCTGATGCAGAGCTAGAAGCAGCTGATGCATTTGAAGCAACTGAGGCAGCTGATGAAGCTGCACTAGCTTCACTTGAGGCGGTTGAAGCGGCACTCGAGGCGGTTGAGGCAGCGCTCGATGCCGTGTTTGCTGCACTAGATGCAGTCGATGCAGCGCTCGAGGCAGCTGAGGAATCACCTGTCGATGCAGCACTGGAAGCTGTGGAAGCAGCACTCGAGGCTGTGGAAGCAGCAGATGAAGCTGTCGAGGCAGCACTCGAGGCAGTCGAGGCAGCTGAACTGATCTCGGAGTTACCAGGATTACCACTGGCAGCGGAACTGGCTTCACTAGCTGATGATGACGCATTTGAAGCATCACTAGCAGCACTCGAGGCATCAGAGGCTACTGAAGCAGCTGATGATGCAGCACTAGCAGCTGTTGAAGCGGCACTCGATGCTATAGAAGCAGCACTTGAGGCTACCGAAGCAGCACTTGAAGCCACGTTAGCGGCGCTAGATGCGCCTGATGGATCACCGTTTGAAGCAGCACTTGAGGCAGCAGTTGCGGCACTCGAGGCTACCAAAGCAGCACTCGAAGCTGTTGAAGCAGCAGCGGAGGCAGTCGAAGCAGCTGAGCTAACAGCTGAATTACCCGGCGTGTTGTTGGCAACTGAACTTGCGGCGCTGGCTGAGCTTGAAGCAGCTGATGCTGAGCTAGAAGCTTGCGATGCTTTATTGCCAGCAGCTGAGGCCGAACTTGAAGCGGCACTCGAGGCAGCTGAACTTGCAGCGTTAGCAGCGCTTGAGGCAGTTGAAGCAGCACTTGAGGCTACGTTAGCAGCACTCGATGCAGTGCTTGCGGCACTCGATGCAGTCGAATTATCACCCGTTGAAGCGGCACTCGAGGCTACCGAAGCCGCACTCGAGGCTACCGAAGCCGCACTTGAAGCTGTTGAGGCAGCACTCGAAGCAAGACTAGCAGCAGAACTCGTAGCTGAATTACCAGGTGTCGTACCAGCAACTGAACTTGCTTGGCTGGCTGATGATGATGCAGCAGAAGCATCACTTGATGCCGACGATGCATCGTTACCTGCAGCAGATGCAGCTGATGATGCGGCGCTCGAGGCAGCTGAGCTTGCGGCACTGGATGCGGCTGACGCAGCACTTGAGGCTACTGAGGCAGCTGACGAGGCTGTGGAAGCAGCACTCGAAACCACGTTGGCAGCACTGGATGCAGCCGATGAATCACCCGTTGAAGCAGCGCTCGACGCAACACTAGCAGCTGATGATGCTGTCGAAGCAGCACTTGAAGCTACCGATGCAGCACTCGATGCAACACTAGCCTCTGAACTGGTTTCTGAGTTACCAGGTGTGGCACTAGCAGCTGAGCTTGCTTCACTTGCGGCGCTAGAAGCTTCTGATGCCGAGCTCGAAGCAGCTGAGGCATTTGAAGCAACTGAAGCAGCCGATGAAGCTGCACTGGAAGCTGTCGAGGCAGCACTTGAGGCAACACTAGCAGCACTCGATGCAGTTGATGCAGCACTCGATGCAGTTGAAGCAGCACTTGAGGCAGCTGATGAATCACCAGTTGATGCGGCGCTGGATGCTGTGGAAGCGGCACTCGATGCCGTGGAAGCAGCCGATGAAGCTGTCGATGCGGCGCTAGATGCTGTGGAAGCAGCAGAACTGATCTCTGAGTTACCAGGATTGCCACTCGCAGCGGAACTAGCTTCACTTGCTGATGATGACGCATTCGAAGCGTCACTAGCAGCTGATGAAGCATCAGAGGCAACTGAAGCAGCTGATGACTCAGCACTTGATGCGGTAGAGGCAGCACTAGAAGCAAGTGAGGCAGCGCTCGATGCTACTGAAGCAGCACTTGAGGCTACGTTTGCAGCGCTTGATGCACCTGATGGATCACCATTTGAGGCGGCACTCGATGCAACACTTGCAGCACTCGAAGCTACTGATGCAGCACTCGATGCGGTGTTTGCAGCACTTGATGCGATAGAAGCTGCTGAACTAGCAGCAGAGTTACCTGGTGTTGCATTAGCAGTCGAACTGGCAACATTAGCTGAGCTTGAAGCAGCTGAGGCAACGCTAGAAGCTTGTGACGCGTCATGACCTGCAGCAGATGCAGAACTTGAGGCAGCACTGGACGCTGCTGAACTAGCTACACTAGCAGCACTCGATGCCGTTGAGGCAGCGCTAGAGGCAACGTTTGCGGCACTCGATGCTGTATTTGCAGCACTCGATGCTGTATTTGCAGCACTCGATGCTGTTGACTCATCACCTGCTGAAGCAGCACTCGAAGCTGCTGAGGCAGCGCTAGAAGCTACCGATGCAGCTGATGACGCTGTTGCGGCAGCACTCGAAGCAACGCTAGCAGCCGAACTGGTATCAGAGTTGCCTGGAGTTGCACTGGCTTCTGAACTTGCTTCACTTGCTGAAGATGATGCAGCAGAAGCAGCACTTGATGCCGTTGAAGCATCTTTACCTGCCGCAGAGGCAGCTGAGGATGCAGCACTCGAGGCAGCGCTTGATGCAGCTGAACTGGCCACGCTTGATGCAGCTGAAGCAGCACTCGAAGCTACAGAGGCAGCTGACGACGCTGTTGAAGCAGCAATTGAAACAACGTTGGCAGCACTTGATGCAGCTGATGAGTCACCGGTTGAGGCAGCACTCGAAGCAACGCTTGCTGCACTGGAAGCAGTTGAAGCTGCTGAGGAGGCAACTGAAGCAGCACTGGAAGCCACACTGGCTTCGGAGCTGGTTTCTGAGTTACCAGATGTTGCACTAGCAGCCGAACTAGCAACACTTGCCGCACTGGATGCTTCTGATGCAGAGCTAGAAGCAGCTGAGGCATTCGAGGCAACTGATGCAGCTGAGGATGCAGCGCTGGAAGCTGTCGAGGCTGCACTTGATGCTGTCGATGCAGCACTTGATGCAACACTAGCAGCACTCGAGGCAGTTGATGCAGCACTTGATGCAGCTGATGAATCACCGGTTGAAGCAGCACTCGAGGCTGTTGAAGCGGCACTCGATGCGGTCGAGGCAGCTGACGAAGCAGTTGATGCAGCACTCGAGGCAGTCGAGGCAGCAGAACTAATCTCTGAATTACCAGGATTACCACTCGCAGCGGAACTTGCTTCACTTGCTGATGACGAAGCATTTGAAGCGTCACTAGCAGCAGACGATGCATCAGAAGCTACTGAAGCAGCCGATGATGCAGCACTCGAAGCTGTTGAAACAGCATTTGAAGCAACTGTTGCAGCACTCGATGCTGTTGAAGCAGCGCTTGATGCAGTCGAAGCAGCACTGGAAGCAGTTGAACGATCCCCTGTTGACGCTGCACTTGATGCAACACTAGCGGCACTCGATGCTACAGATGCAGCACTGGAAGCAACGCTTGCGGCACTCGATGCAGTGTTTGCAGCGGAACTAATTGCGGAGTTCCCAGGATTTGCATTTTCAGCGGAACTGGCAAGACTCGCAGCACTGGAAGCAAGGCTAGCAGAGCTTGATGCTTCTGAAGCCGAACTTGAAGCAGCAGAAGCTGAACTGTTAGCAGCGCTTGAAGCGTCAGAATTAGCAGCGCTTGATGCCTCTGATGCGGCACTTGATGCTACTGATGCGGCACTTGATGCGGTCGAAGCAGCACTGGAAGCAACGTTGGCGGCACTCGATGCAGCTGAAGAGTTACCAGTTGAGGCAGCACTTGAAGCCGCTGATGCAGCACTCGAAGCGGTTGATGCAGCACTCGATGCAACGTTGGCAGCACTTGATGCCACACTTGCGGCCGAACTGATCGTCGCATCACTTGGATTACCACTAGCAGCTGAACTGGCAACATTAGCTGAACTAGAAGCCTCAGAAGCTGAACTTGATGCTTGAGAAGCCTTAGCTCCAGCTGATGATGCAGCAGAGGAAGCAGCACTTGATGCAGCAGAACTGGCAGCGCTCGATGCAGTCGAAGCAGCAGTTGATGCAGCAGATGCAGCACTAGATGCGGTCGAAGCAGCGCTTGAAGCAAGACTTGCAGCGGATGATGCAGTTGAGTTGTCCCCTGCTGAAGCAGCGCTTGATGCGGTGCTAGCTGCGGAAGATGCGACTGAAGCTGCACTTGATGCAGTTGTTGCAGCGCTGGAGGCTGTTGAAGCAGCAGAACTTATGCCTGAGTTACCAGGATTTGAATTTTCAGCACTCGAAGCTTCAGAAGCAGCAGACGATGCAGCAGATGCAGCACTGGAGGCTGTTGATGCGGCACTCGAAGCGGCTGACGCAATCGTGGCAGTTGAAGCTGCGCTAGTGGCAACGCTGGCAGCACTTGATGCAACAGACGCAGCACTGGAGGCAACGTTGGCTGCGCTTGAAGCGGCATTTGAATTACCATTTTGAGCAGCACTGGAGGCAACACTAGCTGCGCTGGAAGCGGTTGATGCAGCAGTTGAGGCTACTGAAGCGGCACTTGATGCAACACTTGCAGCCGAACTGATCGTTGCATCACTTGGGTTACCACTGGCAACTGAATTGGCTACGCTTGCGGAACTCGAGGCTTCGGAAGCGGAACTCGAGGCTTGAGAAGCTTTAACTCCAGCTGATGCTGCGGCTGAACTAGCAGCACTTGAGGCAGCTGAACTGGCAGCACTCGATGCTGTAGATGCGGCACTTGAGGCTACATTTGCGGCACTGGATGCGGTCGAAGCAGCACTCGAAGCAATGTTTGCAGCACTCGATGCAGCTGAAGAATTACCTGTTGAGGCAGCACTCGAAGCAACTGATGCGGCACTGGATGCAGTTGATGCGGCACTCGAAGCAATGTTTGCAGCACTCGAAGCAACGCTAGCAGCTGAGCTGATCGTGGCATCACTTGGATTACCACTGGCAGCTGAGCTAGCAACATTTGCTGAGCTTGAAGCTTCAGAAGCTGAACTAGCTGCTTGAGAAGCTTTAACTCCAGCTGATGCTGCAGCTGAACTAGCAGCACTGGATGCGGCCGAACTTGCAGCGCTTGAGGCTGTAGATGCGGCAGTTGAGGCAACCGATGCAGCACTTGATGCAGTTGAAGCAGCACTCGAAGCGAGGCTTGCATCTGATGAAGCAGTTGTATTATCCCCTGCCGAAGCAGCACTAGATGCAGCACTAGCAGCCGATGAAGCAACTGAGGCTGCACTGGTTGCAACTGAGGCTGCACTGGATGCGGTTGAGGCTGCTGAACTAATGCCTGAATTACCAGGGTTAGCACTTTCAGCACTTGAAGCTTCAGAAGAAGCAGATGAAGCAGCAGAGGCTGCACTGGATGCAACGTTAGCAGCACTGGATGCAGTGGATGCAATCGTTGCAGTTGATGCAGCGCTTGAAGCAACACTTGCAGCACTGGATGCAACATTAGCAGCGCTTGAAGCAACCGAAGCAGCTGACGAAGCAGCACTTGAATTGCCATTTTGAGCGGCGCTTGATGCGGCGTGTGCAGCACTGGTTGCAGTGGATGCAGCGCTTGAAGCAACATTTGCAGCACTGGATGCTACGCTGGCAGCTGAACTGATCGTGGCATCACTAGGATTACCACTGGCAGCAGAACTAGCAACACTTGCAGCAGTCGATGCATCAGAAGCCGAAGTGGAAGCTTGTGAAGCATCACTCGCTGCTTGGTTAGCTGAACTCGTAGCGGCACTTGATGCTGCAGAACTAGCAGCACTCAAAGCC